>SVMM01000033.1 GCA_015067435.1 Oscillospiraceae bacterium
GGGCGGGAGCAAGTCACCGTCTGCACGCGCGTGCGGCGCAACGTCCTTATGGCGTTTCGCGGCACCTGTAAGGCGCAGGGCGTGACGCCGTATCGGGCACTGAGGGCGTGCGTGGAGGCGATTGCATGCGATCGCGAAATTTTGCGGCAAGTGCTCCTAAGCCGCTAATCATGCGGCTTTGCGGGCAATTTGAGAAAGGGTGTAAGGTGTCTGCACCTTGCGCCTTTTGCCGTCCCCCGCCGCGCGCCGCAGCGCGCGGAACTCCCCCCCGTTCCCCCGTCCCCCGCAGGGAGCCGCACGGCGCGCCCGCCGCGGGGCGGGGTGGCGGATTGGTTTGGCAAGCCCCGCGGCGGGCGCGGCGGGCGGCGACCACCCCCGCCCAAGGCAGGCAGGCACGGGGGGGCGACGAGGGAAGCAGCGCCACCCGACAAGGGCAAGGGCGGCGTCCCCCGCAAGCCGCCCGCAGCCGACGCGGGACGACGCGGGGCGGAGCCAGCGCCCCCCACCCACGCAGGGGGGCGGGGCGGAGAAGCGCGGCGGCACGCGGCGGGGGCGCGACGCGGGGCGGGCGGGCACCGCTAAAACAAACGACCGCATTTCCCCGCGCCCTGCCGACGGGACGCCCCGCGCGGGAGCGCGGTCTTTGAATCCCAAGCCCCGAACACAAAAAAAGGCGAGGGGATAAGCCCCCCGCCGTCACTTGTACGGATACCAGACGTCGCCCTGTTCCGCGTAATAGTCTGAAAGGTATTCCACGATGTGTTGTTCCATCCACGCGGCGTCGATGTATGCGGGATAGTCGTCGAAGCGCATCCCATGCGCCACCGCGTGGCACTTCCAGCACAGCGTTATGAGGTTTTCCGGGAAGTCCGAACCGCCGAGCGACCGATGCACCGCGTGATGAATCTGCAAGCCGCGCGTGTCCGAGCACATCGCGCATTGATACCCGTCCCGCTTGTACACGAGGCGGCGCGTGCCGTTCGGGATACCCGCCTTGTGCGGGGGCGTTTCCGGGACGTGGTAGCCGTCCATTGCCTGAATCTGCGCGATGTACGATTTGTCAGCGGCGCGCATCTTCTGCGCCGCGCGCGTGAGTTTGTTCGTCATAGCGAACCCATCCTTTCCGCCGCCCTCTCGCGGCATAACGTCGGTTTGCACGGGATGTCAAGGGCGGGCGTCCCCCGCAAGCCCGCTTGCGAAGCCCTTGACGCCCGTGCTAGAATGAGAGTGCGAGAGAGGGCGGGCTAATGGAGCGCGCGGGATTGCGCCCGCCGCGACCATGAGCCGCGCATTGATGAGGGCGCGGCGGGCGGAATCCTTGACGCGAGGAACGAGCGGCGCGCGACCTGCCGCGCGGAGCGTCGGGGAATCGGCAACTGCTTGCGCGCGGTCAGAAAGTCGCCGTGTGACGGCTCCTTGCAGTGGCGTCCGGCACTTGTGTTTTGCACAGCTTTCCACAAGACCACAACATGTTGCGGTTTGTCTGCCGATAGGCATACAACATGTAGGCTTTGTCGAGTGGGAGTATTTCGGCATGAGCGAGGCGCAGGCAAGGCAGGCACACGATTGATAAACCCGAAAACACAACTCAACAAAATGCGAAAAGGACATCCGCCCGTTTCCGTCGGGCGGATGTCCTTGTTTTGTGCTTCGGGGCAGCTCCCGTCAGGTCACAGCACCGTCAAACGGCCGCCGGCCTGATGGTCGAGCTGCGGATGCTCGGAGAGGTATTCCTCCAGGATTTGCAGGCAGGAGGACGCGATCACGCGCGGCTTCATGTTGGCGGAGACCTCCTCCGGCGTGATACCGAACGCCTCCTCCATGATGCCGAAATGGTAATCCTCCAGTCCGAGCGTAAAGATGTGCTCGTCCGAGACCTCCGCGCCCTCGAAGGCGAACTCCCTGAACGAATGGCCCGCGCGGTCGTAGACAACGTGCAGCCCCTCGGAGAACTGGTAGAACTCACTGTGCACGCCCTGCCAGACCTCGTCGCGGAGCATGTACAGGAGCATGCGTTTCAGCTGCGCGCCCGTCACCTTGACCATATGGACGCAGCCGTCGTAGGGATACGCCGCCATCAGGTCGGAGAGCATGACGATGGGGCCCATCCAGTCGCTGCGGATGTTTCCGGACGCCAGCAGGAAGATATCCACGCCCAAACTCTCGCGCAGGGCGTCCGCCAGCACGCCGCCGAGCTCTGTCTCCTGCGTGCGCGCGGGATGCGTTAAGCGGCGCTTGAAGCGCGTAATGACGCGGCTGTACTTCTCGTCCGTCTTGCCCTTGTAGACATTCAGGAGCTTTTCGAGGTCGTGGTCGTAGGGGCAGGTCTCCGCGTTGATGGGGATCGCCTGCCACTTCCAGCTGTCCACGCAGTTGTTGTCCGTGTCCACCATGATGTCGAAGCGCCCGATCTGGTCGGTGCCCGTGCCCGCCTGCACGATCAGGATGTTGTTGACCTTCGCCGGCTCGTCGATGAACGTATGGCTGTGTCCGCCGATGATGACGTCCACGCCGCAGGCGGGATCGAGCATTCCGGCAAGTTTTTTGTCCTCCTCAAAGCCAATGTGCGTCAGCAGCACCGTGAGGTCGATATCGACCGCGTTGTGCGCGTTGCAAATGCGCTCGACCTCCTTCGCCGCGTCCTCGACGCTGACGAACGTGCCGACCATGCCGTCGTTCTTCGTCTGCGCCATGACCTCCTCGGTCAGGATGCCGATAAAGAGGATCTTCATCCCGTCCACTTCGAGGATCTTGTACGGGCGGAACAGGTGCGCGTGGTTCGTGCTGATGTACAGGTTCGCGTTGACGATGGGGAACTTCGCGCACTTTTCGAGGAACAGCAGGTGCGCGACGCCGTAGTCCGTCTCGTGGTTGCCCAGCGTCACGATATCCGGCGAGATCATGTTCATCAGCTCGATTGTGGAAAAGCCCTGAAACTCCTGATCGATGATGGAGCCGCGGAACATGTCGCCCGCGATGCAGTAGAGCGTGTTCGGCTCCTCCTGACGGACCTTGCTGACGTAACCGGAGAGCAGCGAGACGCCGCCGACCAGCTTGTCGTCCACCTGCTCCGCCAGAAAGTCGCCGTGCATGTCGTTCGAGTGCAGCAGTACCAGCTTCTTGAGATGCTTCATGCGGTATCCCCCTTATCCCCTGCACCGCGGCGCAGGTCGTCCCGGTTTCAGACCCTGTGAAGATCCAGCACGTTGGTGAAAAGCGCGCCCTGCGTGCGCATATAACGGTCGTATTCGGCGCGGCGGATGTACAGCTCGCGCCCCCACGACGAGACGCGCATCCATTCGCCGTCCAGCCCCGTGGCGGTCAGGAAGTGGGCGCGCGTCTGCTCCGAGGCGTGGTATTCGCCCTCCGCCGTCCTGCGGTAGAGCATCAGCCTCTCCTTGCCCCAGAGCTTCGGGAAGTTCGGCCCGATGGCGATGACGGCGGGCAGATCGTCCGCGAGCATCCGCTCCAGCCGCCCCCAGAACCGCCCGCCGGAGACGCTCCACCGCGCGCGCAGGGGCAGCGCAAAACGCCGCAGGCACACGTTCATGCCCAGCGCGAGGCGCACGCCGTCAATGCCGCGCCGCGGGATCAGCGGGAACGTCCGCCGCAGCGAGGCGATATAGGCGAAGTATTCCTCCCGCGTCAGCTCCCGCCTGTCGCGCAGATACAGCAGCGTGTCCGCGCAGGCGACGACGCCGCAGCCGCAGCGGCGGAAGTTCTCGTCCGGGAACCAGTTCTGGTTCCCGCCATAGGATACGCCCCCCTCCGTGCGCACGCACGGGTACGGGCGCTTCAGCTCAGTCCGCACGCGCGAGCACCGCGTCGCCGGAGAGGCGGGGATTGATCGTGTCCGCGCACTCGATGGTGATCGCCGCGGCCGCCGCGCCCAGCGCCGCCGTGCGCGAAAGGTTCTCGCCGCGCAGCCACGACCACGCGATCGCCGCCATCAGCGCGTCGCCCGCGCCGGTGGTGTTGACCAGCTCCGCCTGCGGCGCGGGCTGCCAGACCGTCTCGTCCTCCGCCGCGGCGAGGAAGCCCTCCTTGCCGAGGGAGAGGAACACCTGCTTCACGCCGAGGTCGATCAGCTTTCTCGCCGCGCGGCGCGCGCTGTTGCGGTCCACCACCGGCACGCCGGAGAGCAGCTCCGCCTCCAGCCCGTTGGGCTTGAGCGTGTGGATCTTCGGCAGCAGCCCCGTCAGCTTCTCCGCCTTGGACACCGACACCGGATCGACGAACAGCGGCACCTTGACGTTCTCCGCCAGATAGCGCAGCGACTCCTGCGGCAGATTCGTGTCAGCCACGACCAGCGCCGCGCCGTTGAGCACGTCCGCCTGCGAGGCGAAGTATTCCGGCGTCAGCCGCTCGCAGATCGCCATGTCGGATACGGCGAGCGCCATGTCGCCGCGCTCGTCGCTGATGTAGACATAGGTCGAGGTCGGCGCGTCCGTCACGCGCAGCGCGTGCTTCAGCCCGATGCCGAGCCACTTGCACGACTCGTCCATCGAGCGGGCGTAGCCGTCCGCGCCCAGCGCGGTCAGCAGCTCGACCTCCGCGCCCAGCAGGCGCAGGTCGTGCGCGATGTTGCGCCCCACGCCGCCGAGGCTCGTATGTACGCGCCCCGGGTTCGAGTCCTTCGCCCGGAGCTTCTGGAAGGACTGCGCGCCGATGTCGACGTTCACGCCGCCCGCAACCGCGATATAAGCCATGAAATCATCCTCTTTCTCTTTTGTCAGAAATTTGTAAAACAGCGCGCACCCCGTCCGTCAGGGGTCCATCGCCTCCAGATAACACTTGCGCGCCGAGCGCAGGGCGTAGAGCGCCACGACCCACAGCCACAGCTCCACGATCCCCAGCGGCAGCAGCCCCTTCTGATAGAGCGCCGCCGGCATGTCCGCGATCGCGTGGAGCACGATGGCAAACGGGAACCACGAGCGCTGCGTCTTGTCCCGCGCCGCGAGGAACACCCACACGGACAGCGCGATGTGCAGAATGACCGCACCCGCGCGCTCCAGCATGTTCAAGATGCAGTAGCCGGGGGTAAACTGCCCCAGCTGCCCCACCAGCTGCGCCAGCGCCGCGGCGTCGCCCTTTGCAAGCGAAAGCGCCGCCTCATGGTTCCCCGTCCGCAGGAGCGCCGCCAGCACCGTGAAAAGCGCCATATTGACGCCCAGCAGCAGGATCGACTCGATCCCGCCGTGCCCGATGCCGTAGGTCACGGCCGTATCGCGTCCGGGGTATTTCTTTTTTCCGATGATCCAGCGGAACGCGACATAGCGCCCCGTCTCCTCAAAGACGCCCGCGGCAAGCCCGCCGTAGAGCATGTAGAGCCAGACATTCCCATTGATTGCCCGGGAAACGGGGTTGTCGCCGTAGACGCAGACCTGGTGCAGCAGGTTTTCCAGCCCCAGCGCGAACACGATGAACACCAGCGCGCCGACGAAGAACGGCAAAACCCTCGCCCTGCGCGTCCTGCGCCACCAGATCAGCAGCGCGACCGGCAGCAGGACGCACCACGCGGCGGCGACGGCGAGCCATACGATGGTTGCGACGGAAATCACGGGCCACGCCCCCTCTCGTCAGAATGGTCAGGTCTCCGCCATGTATTTGCGGTATTCCCGGCTCTTCTCCTGATACTCCTCCCCGTTGGCGAGGATGTACGCCTTCTCCTTGTCGGTCAGCTCGCGCACGACCTTGGCGGGGCTGCCGAAGATCATCGAGCCGTCCGGCGCGTCCATCTTGCCCGTCACGACCGCGCCCGCGCCGATGATGCAGTCGTTTCCGATCTTCGCCCCGTCCAGAACGACCGCGCCCATGCCGACGATCACACGGTCGCCGATGGTCGCGCCGTGGACGATGGCGCTGTGGCCCACGGAGACGTCGTCCCCGATGACGCAGCGGTTGTGGATCAGCGCGAGGTCCTGAATGTTGCAGCGCTTGCCGATCACCACAGGTACCTTCTCGGCGCGGCAGACCGAATTGAACCAGAACGAGGTCCCCTCGCCGATGGTCACGTCGCCCATAACCTGCGCGCCGGGCAGGATCAGCACGTTCTCGTCCGTTAAAATAGGCTTAAAGTTCATGTTGTTCTCCTGTCAGTCAATAGATTTATCGGTATTATCCTATTTTATTCAGTAAATCAAAAGGTGAAATTGCCGTCGATAAATACCGGAATTTCCTTACCGTCGTGTGTTTTTCCAACAATTAAAAGGTCTTTCGTGCCAACCATGAAGTCCACGTGGTTGATCGACCAGTTCAGTCCGTGCGCCTTGAGCTCGTCGCGGGACATGTCCGGACCGCCCTCCAGACACTCCGGATACGCCTCTCCGAAGGCGAGATGGCAGCGCGCGTTCTCGTCGAAGAGCGTGTTGTAGTACAGGATGCCCTGATTGGAGATCGGGGAGTCGTAGGGCACGAGCGCCACCTCGCCGAAGTAGGACGCGCCCTCGTCCACCGTGACGGCGGCGCGGAGAAATTCCTCACCGGTCTCGGCGTGCACCTCGGCGATCTTCCCGTCGCGGACGACCATGTGGAACCCGTCGATGATGTTGCCGTTGTTCACCAGCGGCAGCGCCGCATAGACGACGCCGTTGACGCCGAGGCGGTGCGGCGCGGTGAAGATCTCCTCCGTCGGCATGTTGGCGACGAAAACCTGCCCCTTGGGCGTCGTCGAGGAGCCCGCCGCCCAGATATGACCTTCCGGCAGCTCGACCGTCAGGTCGGTGCCGAGGGAATTCGTGTAATGCAGACTCTTGAAACGCAACTCGTTGAGCCGGTTTTTGCGCGATTCCAGCGTGTCGAGGTGCTGTTTCCAGCGTTCGACCGCCGTACCGTCGCCGGTGATGCGCACGGTCTCGAAGATCGCGTCCCAGAGGCGGCGCATCGCCGTCTCCCCGTCCGCGTCGGGAAAGACCTTCCTCGCCCAGCTCGGAATGGGCACGGAGGCGACGCACCACGGCGCCTCGTTGTTCATGTAGGTGTGATAATACGGCTCCAGCGCCTCGCCCGCGGCGCGCTGGGCGCGCACGATGCGGTCGGTATCGACGCCGCGGAGCATTTCGGGGTCCTCCGCGTCAATGACGAGGCGCGCCGCGCCCGCGGCGGCGTAATCGTTGCAAAAGTGCTTCTTCCATTCCGGCACCTCGTCGAAGACCTCGTCCGCGGCGTGCAGATAATGCGCGCGGGAAAGGTAATCGTCGCTCCATCTCATGACCACCTCACGGCAGCCCGCGTCATAGGCGGCGGAGGCGCAGAGGCGCGCGAACGGTGCGCACTCCACGGGGGACTGTATGATGACCGTCTGCCCCTTTTTGATGCACAAACCCACCTCAATGAGCAGTTTTGCGTACTCTTTGAGCTTATTTTCCATGATGCTCTCCTAATTGTATCTATTGTACCAGATTGTTCCTATATATGCAGTAACGTCCTTGCAAAGTTGAAGTAGATCAGCAGCGACACCGCGTCCACCAGCGTGGTGATGAACGGCGAGGACATGACCGCCGGGTCGAAGCCCATTTTCTTCGCAAACAGCGGCAGTATGCAGCCGATGATCTTGGCGCAGACGACGGTCAGCAGCATCGTGATGCAGATCACCGCGGCGATCGTGACCGTGATCGGGTTGTGGAACACGAGCCGGTCGATGAACATGATCTTGAGGAAGTTCGCCGCCGAGAGCGTCGCGCCGCAGATCACGCCGACGCGGATCTCCTTCCAGATGACGCGCGGCAGGTCGGAAAAATCGATCTCGTCGAGCGAAATGCCGCGGATGACCGTGACGCTCGCCTGTCCGCCGCAGTTGCCGCCCGTGTCCATCAGCATGGGGATATACGCCGTGAGGATCGCCACGGCGGCAAGCGCGTTCTCAAAGCCCGCGATGATCTGGCCCGTAAAGGTCGCCGAGACCATCAGCAGCAGCAGCCACGGGATGCGCGCCTTCCACGTCTCGAACACGCCGGTCTTGAGGTAGGGCTTGTCGGAGGGCAGCATGGCCGCCATCTTTTCGATATCCTCCGTGGCCTCCTCTTCCATGACGTCGATGGCGTCGTCGACCGTGACGATGCCGACGAGACGGCTCTCCGCGTCGACAACGGGCAGCGCGACAAAGTCGTAGCGGCTGAACGCCTGCGCGACCTCTTCCTTGTCGTCCAGCGTGCTCACGGAGATGACGTTCGTGTCCATGATATCGCCGACGATGTCGTCCTCCTCGGCGAGCAGCAGGTCGCGGATCGTGACGACGCCCAGCAGGTGCCGTCCCTCGTCCGTGACGTAGCAGACGCTGATCGTCTCCATGTCCGACGCCGTGCGGCGGATGCGCTTGAACGCGTCCGCCACAGTCATCGTGCGCTTGAGATCCAGCAGCTCCGTCGTCATCAGGGAGCCGGCGGAGTCCTCCGGATACTTCAAAATCTCGTTGATGCTCTTGCGGATCTCCGGGTCGGCGTGGCGCAGGATGCGCTTGACCACGTTCGCCGGCATCTCCTCCACCAGATCCGCCGCATCGTCGACGTACAGCTCGTCCAGCACCTCTTTGAGCTCCGTATTGGAGAAGCCGCGGATCAAAAGCTCCTGCTGATCCGGCTCCAGCTCGACGAAAACCTCCGCCGCCGGCTCCTTGGGCAGCAGGCGGAACAGCAGGGGCAGCTGCTCCTCCGGCATATCCGTCAGCAGCGCGGCGATATCCGCAGGCGCAAGCTGCACCAGCTGGTCGCGCAGCGCCGCGTACTGCTTGCGCGCCAGCAGATCGCTCACGCTTGCGGTCAGCTCCTCGCGATTCTCCTCGAAATCGACCATACCGCTCTCCCTCCTTCCGCGGCGAAATGCATACCCTAACTTATAGATTTTATGCGCTTTCCCATATGCTGTCAAGCATTTGCGCGCTTTTGCATCCATTTTCGGTCCCGTCGGCGCAGCCGACCGCAAAAAAGCCAAAGATTTACATAAAAAACACTTGCAAACTTGTATATCCCCGTGGTATACTACATGTGGAAGTTTATCTGGGAGCTTCCTGTATAGTTGAAACGTGACAGGGGTTGACGCAAAAAGATACCTCAAGTAGATTTGAAACATCACTGA
>SVMM01000034.1 GCA_015067435.1 Oscillospiraceae bacterium
TGGGCTTACGCGCTCTTCTTCGCCATGCCCTTCTGGCGGGCGTACTCCGCCGCGCCCAGCGCGCCCATCAGCTGCGGGTCGGTCTTGAGCTCGACCACCTTGAGCTTCAAAACATGCTCGATCGCCTGCTTGAGCCCGTCGTTCTTCGCGCAGCCGCCCGTCAGCGTGATGCTGTCCACCGCGCCCGCCTTCTTCGCCATCACGAAGCACCGCTTCGCCACCGCCATCTGGATGCCCGCCGCGATCTCGTCCATCGGCTTTCCCTCGCCGACCAGCGTGATGACCTCGCTCTCCGCGAACACCGTGCACTGCGCCGTGATCGGGATCACGTTCTTCGCGTTCAGGCTCAGCTTCGAAAACTCCGGCAGCGACATCTCGAACGAGCGCGCCATCGCCTCGTAGAAGCGCCCCGTGCCCGCCGCGCACTTGTCGTTCATCGCGAAGTTCTTCACCGTGCCGTCCGTATCGATGCTGATGCCCTTCACGTCCTGCCCGCCGATGTCGATGATCGCCTTCACGTCCGGATTCGTGATGTGCACGCCCATCGCGTGGCACGAGATCTCCGAGATGTTCTCGTCCGCGAACGGCACCTTGTTGCGCCCGTAGCCCGTGCCGATCAGGTACGTAAGCTCCTTCGAGTCCTTGAGGCCCGCCGTCTTGCAGACCTCCTCCATTGCGAGCGTCGCGCTCACCTCGGAGTTGATTTTGCTGCGGATCGTCGTATCCGCGACGATCTTCCCCGTCTCGTCCAGAATGATCGCTTTCGTGTAGGTGGACCCCACGTCGCAGCCGCCATAGTATTTCATGTTGACAGATTCCCTTTCTCTACAGATGTGTATTGCGCTCGATCTTGTCGTAGTGCTTGAGTAAGAACGGCTCGATGGCCGCGGTGAGCTTCATGTCGAGATTAAAGAAATAGACCGTGAACGTCACGACAAAGAAGCCGAGTGCGATGAGCAAAAGCTTTCCGAGAAGCTTCAGCAGAACTTTTCCCAGTTTATTCATGATGCATCCTCCCTTTTCCATATGGTAAACGGTTGCAAGGCAACCGTTTACCACGACTCTTCGTCGTGCAGCACCTCAAGCGACGGGTCGATGGGCTCCTCGCGCATGACGGTGCGCATGTAGTTGTTGATCTGGTCGCGCACGCCCTGACGGGAGATGATGCGCGGGTCGAACAGGTCGTGGCCGACCCAGACGAGGTTGATGCCCAGCTCGCGGGCGCGGTCCTCGAACATGCCGTGCATACCGGTGAGCGCCTTGCAGCTCATATGTTCCCAGAGGATGACCATATCGGCCTTGAACTGCTGCGTGAATTCCCACAGCTCGTCGAGCAGCACCCGGTAGCCGCCGTGGGTGCGGTTGCGCATAATCATGTTCTCGGTCAGCCACGCCATGTCGTAGATGGCGGTCTCGCGGTTCTCCGGCGTGTCCTCCTCCACCAGCTCGCGCGTGGAGACCATTGAGAGCATGTCCGTCAGCGGCACGATGCCCCAGCAGTTGAGCAGCCACACGAGGAAGTCCATGTAGTAGTGCGACTGCACGCCCCAGACGATGGCGCGGTGGCGGTACTCCTTCGCCGCGCGCTTCTTCTTGGCGTACGCCTGCTGCGCGAGCTTCGAGATCTTGCGGTCCGCCTTCTCGAACGCCGCGACGCGGCCGCAGATCGCCATGTAGTTCGTCTCGGTGTAGAGCGCGAGATTGGAGCCGAAGACCTGCGGATACGGCGTGCGGTTCATCTCCAGCCACTCCTGACGGCACCTCGTCGCGTAGTTGACGCGCTTCGCGCACTCGAAGTACGCGCCCCAGTCCCATTTGACGCCCGTGTGCTTCTCGACAAAGGCAATGGCGTTGCGGATCTCCTGCGCGGCGTACTCCTGCACGTCGTCCTCGCGGTGGCGCAGCGGCGCGGCGAGCTGGAACACGGGGATGCCGTCCTCCAGCTCCAGACGGCGCGAGATCACGCCGTTGCCGAGGAGCGAGCCGTCACAGGTGGTGTTGCACTGGATGGCGCAGGCGCCGAGCACCGGCGCGTCGTCGTCGATGGAGACGCCCGCCTCCGCCTCCGGCATCGGGCACACGTCGCCCGCGAGGCCGTGCTCCTGCGCGACGTCGATGTAGTGCTCCGCCGCGTGCTGGTTGAGCAGTACCGAGACGTAGGTCGACGGCGTCTCGCGGCTCAGGACCTTGAGCGTCGGAAAGCCCATCATCACCGCGGTCATCTCGTTCTCGTCCACGAGCACGACCTTCTTGGAAAACTCCGTGTCGTTGCCGATGCGGCGGTCGCCGCGGAACAGGCTGTCGAGCAGCTTCGCCACGTCGTCGATGACGAGGTCCTGCTCCGTGTGGCAGATGCGCAGATACTCGCCTCGTAAACCCTGCGTGTGCCTGTCAACCATCATCGGCACGGCGAGGTAGTTCGCCATCCAGCGGTAGCGGAACATCGCCTTGACGTTGCGCGGCTTCATCACGAATTTGCCGAGCGTCGCCATGATGACGAGCCAGCGGGAATAATCGTACAGCGTGTCGGATATGCCGCGCCACTCGCGGCGCTTGCGCACCTTGCCGCCGTCGATGTAAAAGTCGCCGAGGCGGTCTTTCCCGATCTCTTTAGCCATTTGCCGCATCCTCCTTCTGGATCTTCTTGATCTCCATGCTCTCCACGAACGCCTGTACGCGCGTGCGCATCTGTCCGGAGGTGGCGATGGCATAGGGGCGGTCGACCGCGAGCACGGGATAGCCGAACTCCTCGCGCAGGATGTGGGAGCCGAGCATTTTCTCGTACGCCCACGGGTCGCAGAACTTCATCTGCTCGTAGATAATGCCGTCGGCGCCGTACTCCTTCGCGATCTTCGCGACATATTCGCGGCGTCCGTTCATCTTGGGCATGTCCATATAGCGCGGGCACATGCCGCGGTTCATGTACTGCCGGCAGATCTGCGTCACGACGTCCTCGCCGTCCGTGAGGACGATGGGGTCGCGGCCGGGCAGCGAGCCATAGCAGAAGCGGTCGGCGCAGACATAGGCGCCGGAGTCCTCCACCAGCTTGATGAAGTCGAGGTCGTCCACCTCGGAGCCGACGACCATGACGCGGGCGCGGAACGCGTTCTCCTCCAGCGGCTCGCGCTTCTTGAGTTCTTCGAGCGTCTCGGCGAGCTTGTCGACGAGCAGGTACTTGGGACATACGTAGGTCGCGAGCGTCAGGACGTGGAACTCATACCCGGTGATGGCGGGGCGCGGTCCCTTGCGGAACTCGCCGATGGCGCGGATCAGCTCGCAGACGCGGTTGTGCTCCTCCACCGCCTTGCGGATCGCCGATTCGGAGGTATCGATGCCGTAGTGCTCCGCAAGCGGCTTTAAAATGTGGTTTTTACACTGGAGGACATAGAGGTTGAGGCCGTTGTCGTCGCCCTTCATGGGGATCTCCATGTACTCGTAGAAGAACTTGGGTTTCTCCTTGCCCATCGTTTTCAGGAGCTCCATGTTCTCCACGCAGCGGTTCATCATCGAGCAGCCGTCCGGCGTGATGATGCAGTCGGCGAAGTTGTAGCCGCCCTCGATGGCGCGCTCGAGCAGCGCGCGGCTGTACTCGCACAGAAAGCTCGTGAGGTAGTAGGTCGCGACCTCCATCGAGCCCGTGCGCGGCGCGCGCAGACGCGCGGAGAAGCAGCCCGGCAGGTTCAGAAGCGGCTCGGGCGTATTTTCGCAGGTGTAGGCGACGCAGACCTTTCCGTCCTTCTGCGCCTTCTGCACCAGCTTGTTGTTCGCCTCCAGCAGGAGGTTTTCAAAATAGATCAGATGCTTGAGATCTTTCATGTGTCACTCCTTGTATCCGGTCCGTTTCCCCGGCGCTCACTTCTTGCCCGCGGCGCGCGCGGCGATCTTGCCGGTGCGCTTAACAAGGTGCTCGGCGACCTTGAAGGGCATGGTCTCGAACTCGCCCATGTGCCACTCGCGGGTCTTTTCGAGGTGGATGGCGTCGAACATGCACTTCGTCGTGCACAGTCCGCAGCCGACGCAGAGGTAGGCGTCGACCTTCGTCGCGCCGCACTTGAGGCAGCGGGAGGTCTCCCTGCGCACCTGCTCCTCGGTAAACGTGACGCGGGTGGAGCCGAAGGTCTTCTCCTTCGCGGCGTTGTAGCCGGGGATCTGGCGGTTGCCGTGGTCAAAGCTGCCGGGATCGACCAGCACGTTGCCCTTGTCGAGCGCGCGATAGTTGCGGCGGTCGCGGCCCATCGTCAGCGTCTGGCCCTCGTGCACGATGCGGTGCAGCGAGATGGCGGCTTCCTTGCCGGCGGCGATGGCGTCGATGATGAACTTCTGGCCGGTGTAGGCGTCGCCGCCGACGAAGATGTCGCGCTCGGCGGTCTGGTAGGTCAGCGGATCGGCCTTGGCAAAGCCGCGCTCCGTCAGCTCGACCTTCGTACCCTCCAGCAGCTTGCCCCAGTCGGTCTTGAGGCCGATGCAGAACAGCACGGTCGTGCACTCCGCGGTCTCGGTCTGACTGTCGTCGAACGTGGGGGCAAACTTGCCCTCGGCGTTCTTAACGGAGAGGCACTTGCGGAACTTGATGCCCGCGCACTTGCCGTCCTTCACCACGACCTCGGTCTGGCCCCAGCCGTCGCGGATGACGACGCCGTCATGCTTGCACTCGTTCTGGTCCTCCTCGCCCATGGGCATCTCGTCGTAGCTCTCCAGACAGTAGAGCGTGACGCTCTCCGCGCCGCAGCGCGCCGCCGTGCGGGCGACGTCCGCGCCGATGCTGCCGCCGCCGATGACGACGACCTTGCCGGAGAGCTTAACGTCCTCGCCGCCATTGACGCGCTTGACGAAGTCGATGCCGGGGATGACGCCCTCGGCGTCGTCGCCGGGCACGCCCAGCCTGCCGCCGTTCTGGAGGCCGATGGCAAGGTAGAAGCCCTTATAGCCCTGCTCGCGCAGCTGCGGAATGGTCACATCCTTGCCGACCTCGACGCCGCACTTGAATTCGACGCCCATTTCCCGGAGAATGTCGATCTCCGCCTCGACGACGTCCTTTTCCAGCCGGAAGCCGGGCAGGCCGTTCATCATCATGCCGCCGGGCTTCTTCGCCTTGTCGAAAACCGTCGGCCTGTAGCCCTTCATGGCGAGGTAGTACGCCGCGCTCATGCCTGCGGGGCCGGCGCCGACGATCGCGATCTTCTCGTCATAGGGGCGGCCGATCTGGTTGACGAACTTGGGGATCACGCGCGTCTTGGGGTCGAGCTCCTGCTCGGCGATGAAGCGCTTGACCTCGTCGATGGCGACCGCCTCGTCCACGCTGCCGCGGGTGCACTCGGTCTCGCAGCGGTGGTTGCACACGCGCCCGCAGACCGCCGGAAAGGGGTTTTCCTTGCGGATCAGCTCCAGCGCCTCGGCGTACTTGCCCTGCGCGGCGAGGCGCAGATAGCCCTGCACGGCGATGTGCGCGGGACATGCGGTCTTGCACGGCGCGGTGCCGGTCTCGACGACGTCCTCGCGGTTTTCGCGGTAATCGACGTTCCAGTCGCTCTTGCGCCAGATGTTGTGCTCGCTCATCTTGCGGTAATCCTTGACCGGCAGCGGCTCCTTGGTGCAGAGCTTCTGGCCGAGCTTGAGGGCGTTGGCGGGGCAGTTCTCGACGCACTGGCCGCAGGCGACGCACTTCTCCTCGTCGATGACGGCGGTGAAGTTCGAGCGGATGACGTCGCGCGCGCCGTAGAGCATACCGACGCGCAGGCCGAAGCAGGAGCAGGAGCAGCAGTTGCAGATCGCCGCGCTCTCGCCGATCTCCTCGATGTTCGGCATGTCGTGCATGAGGCCGTTGTCCTCGGCGCGCTGAAGGATCTCATAGACCTCCTCGCGGCTGATCTGGCGGGCGCGTCCGGTGCGGATGTAGTGCTCCGCGCCCTTGCCCATCTGGATGCACATATCCTCCTCCAGATGGCCGCAGCCGTCGCCGAGGGTGCGGCGCGACGCGCGGCAGGAGCATGGGGAGACGGAGAAAATGTCGTACTTGTTGATGTAGTAGCTCAGCTTCTCGTCGTCGCGGACGTTGGGGATATCCTTGATCGCGCTCTCGATGGGCACCACGCGCATCAGGCCGGAGCCGTCCGGCATCATGGGCGCCATGGTCGCCATGCGGATGCGGGTGTACTCCTCAAAGGCGCGGGCGACCTCCGGATGCGCGGCAAGCAGCTCCTTGTTGTTGACCAGCATCTCCATGATGCCGGGGGCAAAGATCTGCATGTAGAAGCGGTCCTTTCCGTCCGAGGGGTCGGTCGTGATGCGGAACACGCCGATCCACGCCAGATGCTCGGCGATCTTCTGCACCTCGTCCACGGGCTTGCCGACCTTCCTGGCGAGGTACTCCGTCGTGCGCTCCCTGCGCAGGCCGCAGGCGATGGCGACGTCCGCCTCGTCGTCGGTGAGGATGCCCGCGAGGGAGTAGTACTCCGGAGCGTTCTCGTCGATCTTGTTGACGACGCCGGTCAGGCCGCCGACCACGTGGCAGAGCTTGACGATTTTGGGTCTCAATTCAGCCATACTCGTTCTCCTTCTGTATAATCATCAATAGTTACTACTATTCGTATTCACTTTTTCCACTCGCCGACCTGACGGCGCAGCCAGTCGAACCATTGGTCCATGCCCTCGCCGGTCTTGGCGGAAATCGGGAAGATCTCCAGTCCGGGGTGACGCATGTGCGCGTACTCCGTGAGCTTTTCGAGGTCGAAGTCGAAGTACGGCAGCACGTCGGTCTTGTTGATGAGCAGCACGTCCGCCACCTCGAACATCAGGGGGTACTTGAGCGGCTTGTCATGCCCCTCGGGCACGGAGAGGATGACGGCGTTAGCCGCCGCGCCGGTGTCGAACTCGGCGGGGCAGACGAGGTTGCCGACGTTCTCCAGAATCACGAGGTCGAGGCCCTCCGTCCCGAACTCGGTGAGGCCCTGACGGGTCATGTCCGCGTCCAGATGGCACATGCCGCCGGTGTGGAGCTGGATGGCGCGCGCGCCGGTCTCCAGAATCGCGGCGGCGTCCACGTCGGAGTCGATGTCCGCCTCCATGACGCCGATGCTCATCTCGTCCTTCAGCGCGGCGATGGTGCGCTTGAGCATCGTCGTCTTACCGGAGCCGGGGGACGACATGACGTTGAGCAGGAACGTCCCCTGCCCCTTGAGTTGGGCGCGCAGCTTGTCCGCGTCCGCGTTGTTGTCGGCAAAAATGCTCTCCTTCACTTCGATCACTCTGATGGGGTCCATGGCGTTCCTCCTTCAAATGGCCGCATAATATCACATTTTAATGGATTCTATCATTATAAAGAAACGCTGGATGCGTTGCAACTGTTTTCCCGCTTTTCCGGCATTTTCTACGATTTGGAGGAATCCCCCCGCCGGGGATAGCAAAAACCCCCGCCGAAGCGGGGGTTTTTCGTCATTTTATCCCAGAGACGCTCCGCGGCGCGTCACTCGCCCTTCGAGGCGAGCGCCTGCGTCTGCTCGATCTCGGTGATGAGCGCGACGCGGTCGGCGTGGCGTCCACCCTCGAAGGTCGCGCCCAGCCACTCGTCCACGATCATCTTCGCGGTCTCAATGCCGATGACGCGCGCGCCGAAGGCGATCATGTTCGCGTTGTTGTGCTGCTTGGAGAGCTTCGCGGTGTAGGGGTCGCTGCAAATGCAGCAGCGGATACCCTTGACCTTGTTCGCGGCGAGCCCGATGCCGACGCCCGTGCCGCAGATCAGCACGCCGCCGTCCACCTCGCCCGAGGCGACCAGCTTCGCGGCGCGGTACGCCGCGACGGGATAGTCAAAGCGCTCCGCTGTGTCGGTGCCGACGTTGACGACCTCGACGCCCTTTTCCCTGAGATACGCCATGACCTCGTTCTTCATGTCGACCGCGGCATGGTCGTTGCCGATGGCAAGCTTCATTGTGTGGTTCCTCCCTGTCAATATAGAATCATTCGGTAGCATCCTTCCCCGTCACGGCTCGTCAGGCGGCGGCGGAGGCTCCGGCGGCGCGGGCGGGTGCAGCTCCGGCACGACTGCCGGCGCCGGCGGGTCGCCGGGGTTCAGCGCCGGCGCGGCGGTCGCGTCCGGCGGGTCGCCCGGATTCAGCGACGGCACGGGGGACGGGGCCGGCGGGTCCCCGGGGTTCAGCTCCGGCGCGGGCGGCACCTCGGGCGGGTCGGTCGGGTGCAGCGGCGTCGCGTCCGGCGCCTCCGTCGGAAGAGACGGCGTCAGCTCCGGCACGGCGGGCGCGTCCGGCGGGTCCGGCGGCTCAAAGAGCCATTGGATCGGCGCGTTCGGCGGGTCGCCCGGGTTCAGCGACGGCGCATAGGGCGCGTCCGGCGGATCCCACGGGATCTCGGAGCGCGAGCCGCCGCCCGTCGCCGTCCCCGCCGTCTCCTGCGGCACCGCCGAGGGCGGGTTGGAGAAGCTGAACGAGATCGCGCCGTCGCCGGTAAGCAGCTCGTCCGGCACGCTGACCGTCACCGGCGTCGGGCGCAGCTTGCCGCAGCCGGACAACACCAGCGCAAGCGCCAGCACCGCAAGCATTCCGCCGTGTGACCGCATCGTCCTCCCTCCCCTCCGTCCGCGCATTCTTTTGACCGGCTTTTATATTACCACGCGTTTGTTCTCTTTTCAAGCGCCCGAAGCGCCCAACCCGCGCAAAACAGCCGCCCCAAGGGGCGGCTGCTTCGCGCCGGGATAAACGAACAGGCAGATCAGGTCATTGCGACCGGTGATCTCAGCTTACTTCGCCTTGTGGCTCTTGGAGTGGCTGGGAGCAACGTACTTGCCGTTCTCCTTCTTCACGAGCTTGCCCTCCTTGACCAGCTCGTTCGGGCTGTAGATGTCGTTGATGTT
>SVMM01000015.1 GCA_015067435.1 Oscillospiraceae bacterium
CTTGACCTACAATGAAATGCAGGCGATAAGCCTTGTCTCCTCACGATTCTTCCCGTTGTTCGGTTTTCAGGGTGCAAACCTGAAAACAAAGTTGTCGGAGCTGATGTTCCGGCAAAAGTTGGTGCTGATTAGGGCGAGGGTCCACCCGTTCCCATTCCGAACACGGAAGTTAAGCTCGCTTCTGCCGACAATACTTGACTGGAGACGGTCCGGAAAGATAGGTAGCGCCAACACCGAAAAGCGTTCCGCTGATAAGCGGAACGCTTTTTCGCATAAAGGATAAGAAAAAATGGCGATTACTCGCCATTTTTCAGGGAACGGAGCCAGCTTTGCAGCTTGCCGAAGCCGCCGTGCTCCCATTGATTGATATCCGCGTTCTTCTTGTTGATGAGGCAGTCGGTCAGCAAAAAGAGCTTCATGCCCAGATCCCCCGCGGGCATATCCTCGCCGACGTCGTTGCCGACCATGGCACATTCCTCCGGCTGTACGCCGAGCCTTTCCGCAACCTCGCGGTAATAGCCGAGATCCGGCTTGCAGTAGTGGCTGGTCTCATACGATGTGATGAACTCCGCCTCTGACGGATCGACGCCCGCCCAGCGCAGGCGGCTTTCCATGGCGATGAGCGGGAAGATCGGCTCGGTCGCGATGACCACGCGGAAGCCGAGCTCCTTGCACAGAGCAACCGTCTCCTTGGCTTGCGCCGCGAAGCCGCAGGAGGAGGAGATACGCTGGAAGTCCACCGCGTAGAAGTCCTCGAAGATCGCGCGATCCGCACAGACGCGCTCGCCGGTCGTCTTGATGAAATACTCCCAGAACAGTTCTTCGTTCGTCTGTGTGCCGTCGTTGGTCTGCGTCGCCGTGATACCGGCGTTGATACCGTTGATGATGGCCTCCGGCTCATATCCGTGCGGCAGCATTTTCTTGGTCAGCAGCTTAAAATAAGTCCGCGCAAAAACGGCGGCGTCCATGGGAAGCAGGGTGCCGTCCATATCGAACAGAATGCACTTGGTTTGCATACGGGTTCCTCCTGTGTATCTCTATGTGGGCGGCATGGAATTTGCCGCGTATATATCAAATTCAATCAGAGGGGCAGGGTGGGGTCGTACGGCGGGGCGGGCGGCACAATGGGCGCGTCTGTCTCGGCTTCCCGCTTGAGCGTGTGGTACGCCAGCGCGAACATCAGGAGAATGAAGACGAGGAATATGATGGTGGAAAGCGTTGTGGCGACCATGGTGCAGGAATCATAAAAGCCGTGCAAAAATACGGCGTACAGGAAGCCGGCGCGCAGGCTGCGCCGCGCGCCTGCACGGTCGCCCAGATTCGTCTGGAGCCGCGCACGGCCGTAGTAGACGCCCATGAAGATCGAAAACGACATATGGCCGGGAATGGCGAGCAGCGCGCGCGGCAGGGCGATGGAAAGGCCGTAATTGACGATATACTGCACGTTCTCATAGGCTGCGAAGCCGAGAGAGACGAATACCGCGTAGACCACACCGTCGAAGCGGTAGTTGAACGCGGGATCGTTCCACGAGCGCAGACGCAGGAAGAAGAGCTTCGCGCCCTCCTCGACCGCCGCGACGACCAGAAACGCGAGCAGAACGATGTAGACCGGTCCGGTCGTGCTGATGACCCTGCGCAGCAAAAAGTCGCCGAGCGCTTCCAGCAGGCCGGCGCAGAGCGCCGCGAGGCAGCCCATGGCAAGCAACGACCACAAAAGTCCCGCAGGCTCCTTTTCAATGGTGTCCTGCTGATAGACATAGTGTAATAGAATCGCCGCCGGAAGGAGTGCGGCAAGCAGATAGACGAGGAACGGCAGCAGCGGAAGGCCCGGAAACAGGCAAAACATGGTCAGATAACCTCAAAACGCAGCCGCGGGTTCTCGTCGCAGGCGTCGTGCAGCACAGCTTGCAGCACGTCGGCATAGACACCGAGATGGGCGAAGAGCTCTTCGGCGTGGACGAGACGTATCTCGGTCTCCTCGCGCAGATCCGTCAGGCAGTCGAACAGCGCGTCGAGGTTGCGGCCGTACCATTCCGGCAGCGCCAGCTGTCTGGCAAGCGAATCGTGCAGCGCCTCCCGCGACTGGATGAGCGCGCCGTCAATGAGTGCGTTCATGGCTGTTCCTCCCCGTAGAGCAGTTCAAAGCTCTTGTAATGATCGCCGGTGTAGTAGATCAGTCCGTCGTTGGAGAAAACGATGCGCTTTGCGCCGCGGCCGGACGCGCCGAGCGTGTCGATGTCGCACTCCGTCCAGCGCCGCCCGTCGGCGGAAGGCAGCAGGCCCTCATAGTTCCCGAAGCGGCTGCCGCCGATGCACTTGCCGGGGGCGTAGGGCTCCAGCGAGCCGCCGCTCCAGCCGAGAGCTTCCGCATCGCGCTTCGTGATGAAGTTGTCCGGCAGATGCCCGTAGAGATGGATGTAGAGCGCCACATCCTCCTTGGACGTGTAGCTGCCGTCCTCGGCAGGCGCGGGCGCACCGCTTTCGCCTGCCGCGTTCCCGGTGTCCGCGGGAGCAGCCGTCTCCGGCGGCGCCTGCGCCTCGTCCGGCGCGGTCTCGGGAGGCGTGACGGACGGAAGGTCGTCGGGAGACGCCGAACCGGGCAGGAGCGTGAGCTCCTGCTGCGGCTCCTCCGGCGCGGACGGCGCCTGCGTATGGGTTTTGCACGCCGCAAGCGCCACGATGAGCAGCAACGCAAGCAGCATGGAAAGGATACGTTTCATCATGCTGTTATTTTAGCACGCCCGACAGAAAATAAAAAGCCGCATTTTCAATAGAAAATTGCGTTTTTGCGGGAGAGAAAACGCAAAGATTGACAGGAAGCGGCAAAGCGCATACACTGTGTGCAGGAGTTTATGCATCCGGGAGGCGATGAGGTGCAACAGGAGTTTCAAAAGTTGTTGGAGGCGCTGGCGCGCGGCGAGTGCGCGACGCTGACGCGCGAGGTGGAGCAGGTGCACTATCTGCGGCGCTTTGCCCCGCGCGAGAGATTGATCCTGCTCGGCGGCGGGCACGTCGCGCACGCGCTTGCCCGTATGGCGGCGATGCTGGACTTCGACGTGACCGTCGCGGACGACAGGCCGGAGTTCGCCAACCGCGAGCGATTTCCCGGCGCGACCGTGGTCTGCGACGGCTTTGCGTCCGCGATCCAAACGGTCTCCGTGCGCGGGAGCGACTATGTCTGCGTGCTGACGCGCGGGCACCGCTGGGACGGCGAGTGCCTGCGCGCGCTGCTGCGCGGCACGGAGCCAAGGTATCTCGGCATGATCGGCTCGAAGCGGCGCGTCAGGGGCCTGTTCGGTGCGCTGGCGGAGGAGGGCTTCGATCCGGACGCGCTCGCGCGCATCCACGCGCCCATCGGACTGATGATCGGCGCGGTGACGCCGGAGGAGATCGCGGTTTCGATCTGCGCCCAGCTGATCGAATGCCGCCGCGCGTCGGCTGTGCCGGAAGGCGAGCCTCAAAGCGGGGAGACGGTTTTGGAGCAGACGAACGCCGATCTCAATATGCTGCGCTTCCTCGCGGGGGAGGAAAAACGCAAGGCGCTGTGCCTCGTGCTGGAGACCCGCGGCTCGACGCCGGTGAAATCCGGCGCGG
The DNA here is from genome assembly GCA_015067435.1 of Oscillospiraceae bacterium. Taxonomy (GTDB): domain Bacteria; phylum Bacillota; class Clostridia; order Oscillospirales; family Oscillospiraceae; genus Hominicoprocola. The sequence goes on from SVMM01000015.1 coordinate 3,595, forward strand.
CGATGGCGGTGGACGCGCTGGGGCGCGGCTACGGCACGGTCGGCGGCGGCTGCGGCGAGGCGGCGGTCATGGCGCGCGCCCGGACGCTGCTCGGCACCGGAAAGACCGCGGTGATGGAGGTCGACATGACGGACGACGCCGCGGCAGAGGATGGACTTACCTGCGGGGGGACCATGAAAGTCTATTTGGAGGACTGCACATGAACGGGATCTCGTATTTTGACGCGCATTGCGACACGATCAGCTGCTGCGAAAAGCTGGGCTGGAGCCTGCGGGAAAACAAAGGACACCTCGATCTGGCGCGGCTGGGAGAATTTGACCGTGCGGCGCAGGTCTTTGCCATCTTCCACGACCTTGAAAAGGCGCCGGCGGACGGCATGTTCGCGGAGTGCAGACGGCAGGCGGAGGTATTCCGGCGCGAGCTGGCGGAGAATGCCGCGCTCGCCGCGCCGTGCCGCACGGCGGAGGACGTGCGCCGCGCCAACGGCGAGGGAAAGGTCGCGGCTCTGCTCTCCTGCGAGGGCTCGGAGCTGCTGGACTGCGATCCGGAGAAGCTGGACTGGGCGCGCGAGGCGGGCGTCCGTTTCATCAACCTCACGTGGAACCACGCGAACTTCCTCTCCGGCTCCAACGCGAGCGAGCCGGAGCGCGGGCTCAACGATCTGGGGCGCGCCTTTGTCCGGCGCGCGCAGGAGCTGGACATCCGCATCGACGTATCCCACTGCTCCGACGCGGCGTTCTGGGATCTGATGGACGTGACGCAGGGCAAGGTCGTGGCGACGCACTCCGACGCCCGCGCCCTCTGCGGCAATGCGCGCAACCTCACGGACGATATGTTCCGCGCCATCGTGGAAAACGGCGGGTTTGTCGGACTCAACGCCTACGCTGAGTTTGTCCGGGAGGACGGCGAGGCGGGAATGGACGATTTCCTGCGCCATTTTGACCATTTTCTGGAGCTGGGCGGGGCGAAGCACGTCGGCTTCGGGCTGGATCTCGACGGCTGCGACGTGCTGGCCGGCGGGATACGCGGCGTGCAGGACGTGCCGACGATCTGCGAGGCGCTGCGCCGACACGGGTACGACGACGCGCTGCTGGAGGATATCTTCTACAACAATCTGCTTCGCGTCCTTGAATAAACGGAACTGAAAAACGCTGCTCCGCGCGGAAAGCGCGGGGCAGCGTTTTTTGACGGAAATTACCCGATCCAGCGGATCAGCTCGCCGACGCTCTTGCGGGCGGGGGCGGCGGGATTCTCGGCGGGATAGCCCATCGTGATCAGGGCGGAGACGGTCTGCGTCGAGGGGAGCGCGATCGCCTCCGCGACCTTTTGCTCGTCAAAGACGCCGAGGATACAGGTGCCGACGCCGCAGTCGTGGGCGGCGAGGCAGAAGGTCTGCGCCGCGATGCCGGCGTCAAAGGACTCCCAGTGCGTCCCCTTGCTCGTGGAGAAGGAGCCGTCGCGCTCGTAGCCGGAGCGCTTGACGTTGACCGACTGCACGACCAGCACACTGCAGCTTTGCAGGATGGCGGCGTTGTGCGCGAAGCCGAGCACGGCTTCATTCGCGATCTTTTCAATGACCGAGCGGTCGGTGACGACGTTGTAGCGCGCGACCTGCGTGTTCTTCCAGGACGGCGCATAGGCGGCGAGCGCCACGATCTGCTCGACGGTCTCTCTGGTGACGGGCTCGCCCGTGTAGCGGCGAACGCTGCGGCGGCCCCGGATGCTTTCCTTCGTGTCCATTGCTTGCGCTCCTTCAGGTATTTGATAAAAAGATTGTAGCGAATAAAGTGCGTTCTGTCAACCATCCGCCGCGGCGCGGACGACAAAATATCACACGAAATAACACGGCGGCATGAGGCATATGCCTGTCCGGCGGGGCATAGATTGAACCAGCAAGGGAGGGACGTGCCATGGAAAAAGATCGCATCCGCCGCTACGAGCAGGCGGCGGAGCTGCTGCCGCCGCGGCTGCGCCGGCTGGCGCTGGAGCTGCCGGACGAGCGCAAGGCGCGCGCGGAGGAGCTGCGCCTTCGCGTGCGGCAGCCGCTGACGGTGCTCACGGGGGAGGGCGAGCTCTCCGTCACGCCGGCGGAGCGCGAGACGCTTGTGACCGGCGACGACATTGAGCGGATGATCGCCGGCGTGACGGAGTATTCGCGCTATGCTTCGCTCGAAACGATGCGGCAGGGCTATCTGACGGTGCGGGGCGGGTTCCGGCTCGGCGTGTGCGGCACGGCTGTGCTGCGCGACGGCGCCGTGTGCAACCTCAAGGAGCTCTCCGGCGTGGCACTGCGCATCGTCTGTGAGCGGCCGGGAATCGCCGCCGGCGTGGCGCCGCAGCTGTATGACGACGCGGGACGCCTGCAAAGCACGCTGATCCTCTCGCCGCCCGGCGGCGGAAAGACGACGCTGCTGCGCGACCTGATCCGCTGCGTCTCGCTGGGCGACGGGGAGCACCGCGCGCTGCGCGTCGCGGTCGTGGACGAGCGCAGCGAGCTGGCGGCGTCGTATCAGGGCTGCCCGCAGACCGAGCTGGGCAACCACACGGACGTGCTGGACGGCTGCCCCAAGGCGATCGGGATCACCATGGTGCTGCGCGCCATGTCGCCGCAGGTGATCGCCGTGGACGAGATCGCGGCGCCGGAGGACGTCGAGGCGGTACGCGCGGCGGCAAACTGCGGCGTCGCCCTGCTCGCCACGCTGCACGCCTCCAACGTCGGCGAGCTGCCGCGCAAGGCGCTCTGGCGCGAGCTGCTGCGCGCGGAGGTATTCTCCCGCGCGGTGGTGATCGAGGGGACAGGAGAGAAGCGCGCCTACCGCGTGGAGACGATCCCATGCTGCGATGGCTCGGCGCTGTCCTGATCCTCACCGGCGGACTGCTGGCGCGCCGCACGATGATCGAGGGCGGACGCGCGGCGCAGCGGTGCCGCCGGGAGCTCGCGGCGGCGTTCGAGACCATGGAAGCCGAAGTCCGGCTGCTGCTGACGCCCATCCCCGCGCTGCTGCGCGGAAGCTACGGTGCGGCGGCGGACGTTTTCTTCGCGCGGGCGGCGGAGGCGGCGTCTGACGGGGCGGCGCCCGCGGAGGCGTGGCGGAGCGCGGCGGAGGCGCTGCCGCTGCCGGAGGAAGAGCGCGCCGCCCTCGGCGCATGGGGAGGACGGTTCGGCGGAGACGCCGAGAGCGTGTGCGCCGCGCTCTCGCTCGCGGCGAAGTCGATGCGTTCGCGCTATGATGAAAACGAGGCGCAACGCCCCGGACAGGAACGCCTGACATCATCGATCTGCATTTGTATCAGTCTATTTATTTGCGTGCTGATGCTGTAACGTGTATCGGAATAACCTGTAAGTGATAATACTTTACATAGGTGATAAAACCGATGAATATTGATCTGGTTTTTAAGATTGCAGCGGTGGGGATCGTGGTTGCGGTGCTCAATCAGCTGCTGGTTCGCTCCGACCGTCCGGATCAGGCGATGCTGGTGAGTCTGGCGGGGCTGGTGACGACGATGATGCTGCTCGTGCGGGAGATCAGCTCCCTGTTCGACCTCATCAAGTCGCTGTTCGGGTTCTCGTGATGGAGACGGTCGCGAGGGTCGCGGGGCTGTGCCTGACGGCTGCCGCCGCCGCGTCTCTGCTGCGGCGCGAGACGCCGGAGCTGTCCCTGCTGCTCGCCGCGGCGGCGGCGATCGTTGGCGGCGCGCTGCTGTTCGGCGCGGCGGCGGACGTCGCGGCGCTCGGCGGGGAGCTGATGGAGCTGACGGGGCTCTCCCCGGAGCTGTTCCGCCCGCTGTGGAAGGCGGCCGCCGTCGCATGGATCGCGCGGATCGGCTCCGCGCTGTGCGCCGATGCGGGGCAGGGCGCGCTGGCGCGGATCATGGACGCGGCGGGCGCGCTGTGCGCGCTCTGCTGCGCCGTGCCGCTGCTCCGCGCGCTGCTGGAGCTGCTGAAAGGTTGGATCTGAACGGATGACGAGGGCATACGCTTCGCTTTTGCGGTTTGCCGCGCTGCTGGCGCTTTTGACGGCGCTTTCGGTTCCGGTTCACGCCGCACAGCTGCCCGAAACGCTGCGCGCTCTGCTGCCGGAGGAGATAGCCGCGTCGGAGGAGCTGGGCGGCGTGCTCGCCGCGGGGACGGCATGGCTGCGGGACACGGTGACGTCGTCGCTGGGAGCCTTTGTGCGCGGCGGCGTGCGCAACGCGGCGCTGCTGACGCTTACGGCAATGATCTGCGGTGCGGCGGAGGGGCTGTGCGCTCCCGCCGGGGAGGACGCTGCGCGCTATGTGCCCTACTGCGGCGTGCTGACGGCGGCGGCGCTCGCCGCGGGCGACCTGCGCGCACTCATCGGACTCGGCGCGCAGACGGTGGAGGAGCTTGCGACGCTGGGGCGGCTGCTGCTGCCGACGCTTGCCGCCGCGATGGCGGCGGGGGGCTACGTCTCGACCGCGGGCGTCTGGCAGGTGACGACGCTGATGGTCTGCGGGCTTTTGAACAACGCCGTGTCGTGCCTGCTGCTGCCGCTGGTCTACTGTCACATCGCCGCGTCCGCGGCGGGCGCGGTGCTGGACGGAAGCCGTCTGGAGCAGCTCGCGGACGGGATCAGGAAGCTCTCGTCCGGCGTGCTGATTGCCTTTACCGCCGCCTTCACCGCGTATCTGTCGATGGCGGGGGTGCTGACCGGCTCCGCGGACCGCGCGGCGGTCAAGGCGGCGAAGCTGGCGGTGTCCGGCGCGATCCCGGTGGTGGGCGGCGTGCTCTCCGACGCGGCGGAGGGCGTGCTCGCGTCCGCCGGCGCGCTGCGCGGCAGCGTCGGCACGCTGAGCGTGTTCGTCCTGCTCGCGGTGTGTCTGACACCGCTGCTGCGCCTCGGCGTGCAGTTTTTGCTGTATAAGGCGGCGGCGTTCGCGTCCGGGCTGTTCGGACCGAAGCAGCTCACGGGCTTTCTCGACCGTCTGGGCGACGCGTTCGCGCTGGTGTTCGCCATGACGGCGGCGAGCGCGACGATCCTGCTTGCGGCGCTGCTGACCGCTATGACGGTCGCGGCGGGATAGGAGGGGATGAAATGGCGGCTTTGCGGCAATGGCTGCTGGGCGTGATCGCCTGCGCGATGCTGGTGAGCCTTGCGGACCAGCTCTGTCCGAAGGGCACGGCACGCCTGCCGGTGCGCTTTGCGGGCGGGCTGCTGCTCCTGCTGGCCATGCTGCGCCCGGTCGGACTTGCGGAGGCGGCGGACGGCGCGTGGGCGGACGGCTACCGCGAGGCGGTGTCGCAGCTGGAGATCGAGCTGGGCGGCGCGTGGGAGTCGTCCTTTTCCGACGGCATAGCGGAGAGACTGGCGGCATATATTGAGGACAAAGCGGAGGGCATGGGCGCTCCGGTGCGCGCGGAGGTAACGATGGAGACACGCGGCGGCACGCCCGTGCCGGAGCGCGTGACGCTGTACGGAGCGTACGACGGCGCGCTGTCCGCGTGGATCGCCGGAGAGCTCGGCGTTGCGAAGGAGAGGCAGCAATGGATCGACGGATGAACGGCGGCAGGCTCGAACGGCTGCGCGCCGCCGCGGGGAAGTACAAGTACGCTCTGGCGGTCGTGCTGCTCGGCGCGGCGCTGATGCTGCTGCCCGCCGGGAGCCGGGAACCGCCGCGCGCGGCGGACGCGGACGCCGCCGACAGCCGGACGGCGGCGCAGTCGGAGATGGAGGCGGCGCTCTCCGCCTTCGACGGCGTCGGACGGCTGCGGCTGCTGCTCAGCGTCGATCCCGCGACGCAGCGCTGCTCCGGTGCGCTGGTCGTGTGCGAGGGGGCGGGCAGCGCGGCGGTGCGCTTGCAGCTGACGCAGGCGGTGTCCGCGCTGACGGGACTGTCGTCCGACAAGATTGCGATTGTGAAAGGAAAGCCGTGACATGAAGAAGATTCGCGTGAGGATGCCCAAAATTTTCGGATTTTTCAGGAGGGACGATACCATGAAGAAGCTGTGGAAACGCAATGCCGTCGTCGGCGCGATGCTGGTGCTGGTGATCGCCGCCATCGTGCTCAACGGGCGCTACGCCGAGACGGTGGAGCAGGCGGCGCAGCCGCCGGAGGGCAAGGTGCTCGGCCAGGCGGCGGAGGTGGTCGCCGGAACGGAGGACGCCGCGGAGGTCGCGGCGGAGGAGCCGGAGGCGGCGCAGGAAACCGCCGCGGCGCAGGAGCCGTCGGACTACTTCGCCACCGCCCGCCTTTCGCGCCAGCAGGCGCGCGACAGCGCGCTGTCATTGTTGCAGCAGGCGGGGGAGAGCGAGGAGATGGACGAGAACGTCGCCGATGAGGTCGCGCAGGGCATCGAGGCGCTCGCGGGCTACACGATGACGGAGGCGCAGATCGAGAACATGGTCATGGCAAAGGGCTACGACGACTGCGTGGTCTTCCTCTCGTCGGACAGCGTCAGCGTTGTCGTCTCGTCGCAGACCGACGGGCTCCAGACCGAGGACATCGCCCGCATCACCGACATTGTCAAGCAGGAGACGGGGCTTCCCGCCAGCGCGATCAAGATTTTGGAGGTCAACTGAGCGGAAAATGAGCGCGCCGGCAAATTTACAGTTGTATTTTCGCGGAATCGATGGTAAAATACCATAGCTAAAGCGAATGTATCCCAATGCAAGGAGTGATTCCCATGGCTGAGTATTTGACCCGGTTCGAGGACAACGGGACCATCAATATCGCGGAGGACGTCGTCGCCGCCATCGTCGCGGACGCGGTGAAGCAGGTGGAGGGCGTCGGCGCGATGAGCCAGAACGTCACCGAGCAGCTTTCGGGCAAGAAGGCTGTGCGCGGCGTGCGCGTGGAGAAGGTGGAGGACGCCATCGTCATCGACCTCTATCTGATGGCGCGCTACGGCTTCGCGATCCCGGAGGTCGCGCAGCAGGTGCAGGAGAGCGTGTCGAACGCCGTGGGCGGTATGACCGGCTTCCCCGTGAAGGAAGTCAACGTCCATGTCGGCGGCATCAGCTTCAACGAATGAACAGACAGAAAGATAAGGGTTTTCGCCTATGACGCGCAATACCGCAAGAGAAATCGCCGTCCATCTCGCCTATGAGCTGAGCTTTACGGACAAAAGCCCGGAGGAGCTTGTCGACGAACGGCTGAGCAGGGAACGCTTCGAGACGCTTTCGGGCGAGGATGAGCTCTACGAGGAAGCGCCGGGCCCGACGCAGGCGGAGTACATCCGCTCGCTGGTTTCGGGCGTCGCGGAGCACGCGCCGGAGCTGGACGGCTATATCGCCAAATACGCAAAGGGCTGGAAGTTCGAGCGCATACCGCTCGTCGCCGGCGCCGTCATGCGCGTGGCGATGTACGAGGTGCTCTACCGGCCCGATATTCCGAACGGCGCCGCCATCAACGAGGCGGTGGAGATCGCAAAGAAGTATGAAACGCCGGAGACGGTGAAATTCATCAACGGCATCCTCGGAAGCTTCGTGCGCGAGGAGCTGGGAGAAGAAAACAAAGAATAACCGGTCAGCGCCGCGTCAGCGGCGCTGACTTTTGCGCATCCGAAGGGGGGAGAGCGTATGCCGGAGCAGCCGCAGACGATCTTCAGCGTGTCCGAGGCGAACAATTTCATCAAGGCGCTGCTCGACGGCGTGCCGCAGCTGCGGGAGATCTTCGTGCGCGGCGAGATCTCCAACTACAAGGTCTACCCCTCCGGACACCACTATTTCTCGCTCAAGGACGCGGAGGGGGCGCTGCGCTGCGTCATGTTCCGCGGCAGCGCGTCCTCGCTCCGCTTCCGGCCGGAGAACGGCATGAAGGTCATCGCCTTCGGGCGCATCTCGGTCTTTCCACGCGATGGCTCGTACCAGCTCTACGTCAGCGAGCTGACCGCCGAGGGCGCGGGCGACCTGCACGTCGCCTTTGAACAGCTCAAGGCGAAGCTCGACGCAGAGGGGCTGTTCGATCCGGCGCACAAGAAGCCCCTGCCGCGCTATCCGAAGACCATCGCCATCGTCACGTCCTCCGCGGGTGCGGCGGTGCACGACATGATCCGCATTCTCGGCGCGCGCTGGCCGCAGAGCAGGATCGTGCTGCTGCCCGTGCGGGTACAGGGCGCCGAGGCGCCGCCGGAGATCGCCGGCGCGCTGCGCTACGCGAACAAATGGCGCGTGGCGGACGTCATCATCACCGGGCGCGGCGGCGGCTCGATGGAGGATCTGTGGGCGTTCAACGACGAGCGCGTCGCCCGCGCGATCTACGATTCCGTGATCCCGGTCATCAGCGCGGTGGGGCATGAGCCGGACGTCACGATTGCCGACTACGTCGCCGACGCGCGCGCATCGACGCCGTCCAACGCCGCGGAGATCGCTGTCCCGGACCAAAACGAGCTGCGGCGCGCGCTCGAGACCCTTTCCGGACGCATGGAGCAGAGCGAACGGGCTCGGCTGGACGCGCTGCGCAATCGCCTGAATGAGCTTGCGGCGAAGCGCGTGCTGACGGACCCGACGGCGTTCATCGCGGACAAGCGGCTGCTGCTGGACTACACGCAGAAAACCCTTGCCGCCCTCGCGGAGAAGCAGCTCGCGGAGCGCCAGCGGCGGTTCGCGGCGCTGTGCGCCTCGCTTGACGCGCTCAGCCCGCTCAAGGTGCTCAGCCGCGGCTACGCCATGGCGCGGGGAGCGGACGGGCAGGTCATCCGCCGGGCGAAGGATGTCGCGGTGGGCGAAAAAATAGACTTAACGCTCGGAGAGGGCAGACTCGGCTGTGTGGTGGAATCGCGCGAGACGGGAGGAGGACAGGCAAATGGCTAAGACGGAGAAGAAAACCTTTGAGGAGAGCATCGCGCGTCTGGAGGAGATCGTCGGCGCGCTCGAAAAGGGCGACGCGAAGCTGGCGGACTCGCTCAAGCTGTTTGAGGAGGGCACCAAGCTCGCCACGGACTGCGGAAAGATGCTCGACGAGGCGGAGCAGAAGGTGGTCAAGCTGTCCAAGGGCGCGGACGGCGCCCCGGTGGAGAGCGACTTTACCGGCGAGGCGGAGGGAAATGGAAGATAAGCTGTTTCGGGAGCGGTACGACGCGTACCGCGAGGCGGTGGAAGCGTATCTGGACAAGCTGTTCACCGGCGATGTTCCATGGCAGGAACTCTATAAGTCTATGCGTTACAGCCTGCTGTCCGGCGGAAAACGCATCCGGCCGGTGCTGACGCTGGAGTGCGCGCGCCTCGGCGGGATACGCGACTGGAAATACGCGCTGCCCTTCGCCTGCGCGCTGGAGCTGGTGCACACCTACTCCCTGATCCACGACGATCTGCCGTGCATGGACGACGACGCGCTGCGCCGCGGCAAGCCGACGAACCACGTCGTTTTCGGCGAGACGATGGCGACGCTCGCGGGCGACGCGCTGCAGGCGGAGGCGTACCGCCTGATCGCCGAGGCGCCGAAGCTCTCCAAAACGGCGAAGCTGGACGCGGTGTGGTCGCTCGCGTGGGCGAGCGGCGCGAACGGCATGGTGGCGGGGCAGGTGCTCGACCTGACGGACTTCGGCCATGACCGCGAGACGCTGACGACGCTGTGCGACCGCAAGACCTGCTTTATGATTAAGGCCGCGGCGGAGCTGGGCTGCGCGGCGGCGAACGCGTCGGGCGAGCTGACGGCCGCGCTGGCGCGGTACGCCTCGCTTCTGGGGCTTGCGTTCCAGATTCGGGACGACCTGCTCGACGTGATCGGCGACGAGGCGACCTTCGGCAAGCCCATCGGTTCGGACAGGGACGAGGGAAAAACGACCTTTGTCGACCTGCTCGGCGCGGACGGGTGCGCGTCGGAGGTCGAACGGCTGACGGACGAGGCGGTCGCGGCGCTTGACGGTATACCGGATACGGCGTTCCTGATCGAGTTGGCGCGACGGCTCACAACGCGCACGAAATAGGACAAAACGGAGGCTGCCGGCCTCCGTTTTTTGTTTGAAATTTTCGTGAATATTCGGATGAATATCTTGTATATTTGCAAAAAAACATGTATAATACCATACTGCTGAACAGCGGCGCAGTATCCTAGTCAGATCTGCCGTCTCCTAAGAAGGGCCTAAAAATCCTTTAAAGGGCACAACTGTGAAACCTTTGGTGCCTGCTTCTTACGCCCAGTTTGGGGTGGGTGCTGAAGGGAGGCTATGCCTTTCGTCGTTTCGGAAGCGGAGCCTGCGGATCCCGGGCGTCCCCTAATGGCATGGGGGATACGACCCTGTTTCCGTGGAGACCCGCCCTCGTGCCGGGCGTAATCCCGCAAGGGTAAAGCGACCCTGGTACGGAGCGGGCTATGAACCCGTGTTGCGGTGCTAAGCGGCATAAGTGCCGTGAACGCTGTGCGCGGAGTAGCCTGCCTTGCGTGGCGCCGGCGAATCGGAGAATACAACCAAATCCCCCGGCCAGGGGAGAGGGCGATCGCTCCGTGAAACCGTCGCTGCAAAAGAGGCTAAGAGACGGTTCGACTGCGGCGGAAATCGCCTAGGCTGTCCTTTGGGGCAGGGCGGGGATTACAGTGCGGACTAAGTGGCAATCGGGTACCGCGCGTCGGCGACGGCGCGGCACGCCCCTCAAAGGGGAACCACCTGACCGGCAACGGGAGGCGGGGCGTGGGGAAAGCCAACCCGACCAAAGCCGTAGGATTACCTCGCTCTGCTGCCGCTTTTCAGCTCCAATTATCAGATTCATTTCACGCCTGCGGGTGCGAAATCAAGGAGAGACCCATGAAAAAGGAAGAGGCAAAACCGCGAAGTTATTCCCGCTGGGTGATCCGGATCTTTCTGATGTCCGTGGCGCTCTCGGCGGTGCTGAGCACCGCGTCGGGCATTGCGCTGGAGGACGCGGGCTATCCGCTGGCGGTGCTGGTGCTGGTTTTGTTCGTGCTGCTCGGCATCGTGTTCGACGTGGTCGGCGTCGCGGTGACGGCGGCGGACGCGAAGCCGTTCCACTCCATGGCGGCACACCGGGAAAGGGGCGCGAAGGAAGCGCTTTTTTTGCTGCGAAACGCCGAGAAGGCGTCCAGCTTCTGCAACGATGTCGTGGGCGACATCTGCGGCATCGTCAGCGGCTCCACCGCGGCGGTGATCGTGCTGCGCCTGCAAAGCACGTTCGACACGCAGAGCATTTTTATCTCCATCGCCGTCACCGCGCTGATCTCCGGCCTGACCATCGGCGGCAAGGCGATCGGCAAAAAGCTGGCGCTGGACAGGAGCACGCAGGTGGTATTCACCACGGCGAAGCTGCTGCATTTCCTCCACATCGGCAATCAGGACAACAAGAGGTAGAACATTGATTTTGGAGCATATTCAAACCCCGTCGGACGTCAAGGCGCTCAATCGGCAGCAGACGGAGCTTCTGTGCCGGGAGCTTCACACGTTCCTGCTGGAGAGCATCGCGGAGACGGGCGGACATCTCGCCTCGAACCTCGGCGCGGTCGAGCTGACGGTCGCGATCCACCGCGTGTTCGACACCGCGCGCGACCGTCTGGTGTTCGACGTGGGGCACCAGTGCTACGCCCACAAGGCGCTGACCGGGCGCATGGCGCAGTTTCCGACGCTGCGGCAGTACGGCGGGCTTTCGGGCTTCCCGAAGCCGAACGAGAGCGTGCACGACGCGTTCGTCGCGGGGCACGCGTCCAACTCGGTGTCCGTCGCGCTCGGTATGGCGCGCGCGCGCACGCTGCTGGGCGAGGACTATTCCGTGCTGGCGCTCATCGGGGACGGCGCGCTCTCGGGCGGGCTTGCCTACGAGGGGCTGAACAACGCCGGCGCGTCGGGCGAGCCGCTGATCGTCATTCTCAATGACAACGGGATGTCGATCTCCCGCAACGTCGGCGCGATGAGCGCGCATCTCTCGCGCCTGCGGAGCAAGCCGGCGTACTACGAGTTTAAAAAGAACTATCGCCGCGTCCTGCTCGGCAGCAAGCCGGGCAAGACGCTCTATGCCTTTAACCACCGGGTCAAGAACACCGTCAAGAACGCGCTGCTGCCCAACGCCACCATGTTTGAGGACATGGGCTTCACCTACCTCGGCCCCGTGGACGGTCACGACGAGGAGCAGGTGGAGCATGTGCTGGAATGGGCGAAGGAGCTCCGCCGCCCCGTGCTCGTGCACGTGCGCACGGTCAAGGGCAAGGGCTATGGGCCCGCGGAGCGCGAACCGGGACGCTGGCACGGCGTGGGACCCTTCGACGTCGCGACCGGAGAGATCCGGGAGGGCGGGACGTCGTTCTCGTCCGTGTTCGGCGAGGAGATGTGCGCGCTTGCCGCGGAGGAGCCGCGCCTTTGCGCCATCACCGCGGCGATGGCGGACGGAACGGGCCTCACGGAGTTCGCCGAACGCTATCCCAGGCGCTTTTTCGACGTCGGCATCGCGGAGGCTCAGGCCGCGGCGATGGCGGCGGGCATGGCGAAGCAGGGATTGATCCCCGTGTTCGCCGTGTACTCCACATTTTTGCAGCGCGCCTACGACCAGCTGATCCACGATACGGCGCTCAGCGGCCTGCACGTCGTGTTCGCCGTGGACCGCTCCGGCTTCGTCGGCGCGGACGGGGAGACGCACCACGGCATCTTCGACGCGACGTTTCTCTCCGATATCCCGAACATGACCGTGCTGTGTCCGGCGAGCTTTGCCGAGCTGCGCGCCATGCTGCGCCGCGCCGTGCTTGAGATCGACGGCCCCGTTGCCATCCGCTACCCGCGCGGCGGGGAGGAGGGCTATACCGACGACCGCAGCGAGGGCGCGTTCGCAACGCTTCGCGAGGGCGCGGACGTCACGCTCTGCGCCTACGGCACGATGGTGAACAGCGTGCTCGGCGCGGCGGAGCTGCTGGAAAAGCAGGGCATTTCGGCGAGCGTCGTCAAGGTGAACCGCATCTCGCCGTTTATCGACGCGGACGTGCGCAAGACCTTCGCGGGGACGAAAAAGCTGATCGTCGCCGAGGAGTGCGCCAGCGTCGGCTGCGTCGGACAGAGACTTGCGGCAATATTGACTGAGGAAGGAACACCGCTCGAAAAACTATATTTGTGCAATCTCGGCAAGCGTTTTCCGCCCCACGGCGGCGCGGAACAACTGCGTAAGGCTTTCCAATTGGACGCTGAGTCTATTGCCAAGCGCACGATCGAGGTGATCCGATGAGCGGGAAGAAACGGCTGGATATACTGCTGGTGGAGCGCGGCCTTGCCGAGACGCGGCAGAAGGCGCAGGCGACCATTATGAGCGGGATCGTGTACGTCAACGGACAGAAGGCGGACAAGGCGGGCTTTCCCACGGCGGAGGACGCGGAGGTCGAGGTGCGCGGCAACGTGCTGCCCTATGTGAGCCGCGGGGGACTGAAGCTCGAAAAGGCGATGAACGCCTTTGACCTGGCGCTGGACGGCTTTGTCTGCGCGGATATCGGTGCCTCGACCGGCGGGTTTACCGACTGCATGCTCCAAAACGGCGCGCAGAAGGTCTACACCGTCGACGTCGGCTACGGGCAGCTTGACTGGAAGCTGCGAAACGACCCGCGTGTCGTGTGTCTGGAGCGGACGAACGCGCGCTATCTCACGCATGAGCAGGTGCCGGACGAGCTGGACTTTGCCTCGATCGACGTCTCGTTCATCTCGCTGCGGCTGATCCTGCCCGCGGTCTGCGGGCTTTTGAAGGACGGCGGGCACGTCGCCTGCCTCGTCAAGCCGCAGTTTGAGGCGGGACGGGAAAAGGTCGGGAAAAAGGGCGTCGTCCGCGATCCCGCCGTGCATCGGGAGGTGCTGGAGCACTTCCTGGAGCACGCGCGCGAGAGCGGCTTCGGCGTGTTCGGCCTGACGTGGTCGCCCATCCGCGGACCGGAGGGAAACATCGAATATCTGGGCTTTCTGGAGAAGGGCGCGCAGACGGAGGCGAATTTCGATCTGGACGAGCTGGTGCGCCTGTCCCACGCGGAGCTGGACGCGTGACGCGCTGTGCCGCATTCTATATTTCATGGAATCAATTGGAGGGGAAACGATGCTGAAAAAGGTGATCCTCTGTCCCAATCCCTATCGCGACACGGAATTGAAAGTCGCAAAAGAGGCTAAGTCGATATTGGACGAGGTGGGCTGCCCCAACGTGGTGTGTATCCCGTTCCGCGGCAGCGAGGAGCCGGAGGGCTACGGTCTGGAGATCCGTCCGCTCCAACAGGAGCTGCGCGGCGCGGACATGCTGATCTCCTTCGGCGGCGACGGGACGATCCTGCATCTGTCCAAGACTGCCGCGCACCGGGACATTCCGGTGCTGGGCATCAACCTCGGCAGCCTCGGCTTCATGGCGGAGCTGGAGCAGAAGGAGCTGCACAAGCTGCGCGCGCTGTGCGAGGAGAAGTACATCGTCGAAAGCCGCATGATGCTGGACGTCTGCGTCCGGCGCGACGGACGCGTCATCTACTCCGGCCTCGCGCTCAACGAGGCGCTGATCGCCCGCGGCAACGTCTCGCGCGTGATCCGGCTGCACATCTTTACGGAGAGCGGCAAGCTGGTGGATGTGGCGGGCGACGGCGTGGTGGTCGCCACGCCGACCGGCTCGACGGCGTATTCCCTCAGCGCGGGCGGCCCCGTGGTGGAGCCGACGGCGCGGAACTTTGTCGTCAGCCCCATCTGCGCGCACAGCATCCACGCGAATTCCTATGTGCTCTCGCCGGAGCGCACGATCACGGTGCAGACGGAGGCGACCGGCTACAAGCCCGTCGTGCTGTCGGTGGACGGCGGCCGCGCGTTCTCGCTGCGCCACGGCGACGCGGTGGAGATCACGCGCTCGCGCTACGACACCAAGCTCGTGCGGCTGGAAAACCGCAGCTTCTGCGAGGTGCTGCAAAGGAAGATGCTGGGGCTCGTCGAGTAGCGCCGCACAAAGGAAAACCGGTTTGACGGAGAGGTGCAGGCATGAAAAACAACAGGCAGGAACAGATCCTCGATATCGTTACCAGCGAGTCGGTCGAAACGCAGGAGCAGCTGATCGAGCGGCTGCGGGAGCGCGGCGTGGAGTGCACGCAGGCGACAGTTTCACGCGACATCAAGCAGCTCCGGCTGGTCAAGGAGCCTGTCGGCGGGGGACACTACCGCTACGCGCTTTCCACCGAGCGGGAGAAGCTCGGCTACGCCGAGCGGCTGCATACGATCCTGCGCGAGAGCTTTGTCAGCGTGGACAGCGCGCGGAACATCGTCGTGCTCAAGACGATGCCGGGGCTTGCCGGCGCGGCGGGCTCGATGTTCGACGGCATGAGCGACCCGCGCATCGTCGGCAGCCTGGCCGGCGATGACACGGTGATGATCGTCATGCGCGACGAGAACGGCGCGCAGAACCTCCGCAAGGAGATCGAGGCTATGAGAAAGTAAACGAAACGGAGGCAGCGCGTATGCTGCAGCTGCTGCATATTGAGAATATTGCCATCATCGAGCGCGCGGACATTGCGTTCGCGCGCGGCTTTAACGCGCTCACCGGCGAGACCGGCGCGGGCAAATCCATCGTCATCGACTCCCTTGGCGCGGTGCTGGGGCAGCGCACCTCGCGCGACCTGATCCGCACCGGCGCGCCGAAGGCGTTCGTCAGCGCCGCGTTCGACGGCGTGGACGCGGGTATACCGGCGCTGGCGGAGAACGGCGTCGCGCCGGAGGAGGACGGGACGCTGCTCCTGCAGCGCGAGCTGTACGGCGACGGGAAGAACGTCTGCCGCGTCAACGGACGCCCGATCACGGTCGCGCAGCTCAGGGCGATCGGCGCGAGCCTGCTGAACATCCACGGCCAGCACGAGGGGACGCAGCTGCTCGACGAGACGCAGCATTTGACGTACCTCGACCGCTTCGGGCACATGGAGGAGCGGTTGGAGCGCTACGCGGCGGTCTACGACGCCATGCATGCGACGCGGCGTGAGATCGACGCGCTGCGGATGGACGAGGCGGAAAAGGCGCGCCGCGTCGACACGCTGCGCCACCAGATCGCCGAGCTGGAGCGCGCGGAGCTGCGCGAGGGCGAGGAGGAAGCGCTGCTCGCGCGGCGCAACATCCTGCGCAACGGCGAGAAGTTCATCGCCGCCGTCACGGAGGCGGACGCCTGCCTGAACGGCGGGGAGGATACGCCGGGCGCGGCGGGCGCCATCAAGCAGGCGGAGGAGGCGCTGCGCGGCCTGCGCGCCTTCGGCGAGGAGTACGCCGCGCTCTGCGACCGGCTGGAGGCGCTCTACAGCGAGGCGTACGACCTTGCCTTGACCGTGCGCGACAAGCGCGAGGAGTTCGACTTTTCCCCGGCGGAGCTGGACGCGGTGGAGAGCCGCGCCGACCTTCTCTACCGCCTCAAAAAAAAGTACGGCGGCACGGTGGAGGAGATGCTGCAATATCTCGCGCGCTCGAAGGACGAGCTGGACCGCATCGAGTACGCGGACGACCGCATCGCGCAGCTGGAAAAGAAATTGAAACAGCAGAGCGAAGCCGTCACGGCGGCGGCGCGGGAGCTTTCCGAGGCGCGCAGGGCCGCGGCGGAGACGCTGGAGGCGGACATCCTGCGCGAGCTGCGGGAGCTGGATATGCCGAAGGTGCGCTTTGCCATCGACTTTGCGGAGAAGGAGCCGGACGCGACGGGCATGGACGAGGTTCGCTTCCTCATGTCCGCCAACGTGGGCGAGGAATTGAAGCCCATCCACAAGATCGCCTCCGGCGGCGAGCTGGCGCGCATCATGCTGGCGCTCAAAAACGTGTTTGCCGCGCAGGAGAGCATCATGACGATGGTGTTCGACGAGGTCGACACCGGCGTGTCCGGACGGGCGGCGCAGCGCGTGGCGGAAAAGCTCGCGCGCGTGTCCCGCGAGAAGCAGGTGCTCTGTGTGACGCATCTGCCGCAGCTGGCTGCGATGGCGGACACGCACTTCTCGGTGGAAAAGGGCGAGGAGAACGGGCGCACCGTGACGCGCGTGACCGAGCTGGATCACGCCGCGCGGAAAAAAGAGCTGGCGCGGCTCACCGGCGGCGAGACGCCCAGCGAGACGATGCTGCGCGGAGCGGAGGAGCTGCTTGCCGGCGCGGAGGCGTTCAAGGCCGCGCTGCGGGAGGGCGGCGTATGAGCAAGTACGCGGACAAGCTCCTGCGGGACTTTCCCGTGCGCAACAAGGCGCAGGAGAAGGAGCGCTTCCGCCTTTGGCTGACGGGGGCGCTGCGGGAGATGGGATATCGCGCCGAGCTGCAAAGCCGGGAAACGGCGCTGCAAATCGGCGGGCGCGTGACCAACGTCGTCGCGGGAGACCCGGAGACGGCGAAGCTGATCTATGCCGCGCACTACGACACGCCGCTCAGGTCTCTGCTCCCGCCGCTCATCATGCCGACGCGCCCGCTGACGGCGCTGCTGTATCTGGCGGTGACGCCTGTGTGCGTCATGCTGGGGAGCTTTGTCCTCTCCTTTGCGCTGACCTTTGCCGTCAACGCGCCGCATCTGACGCTGCCGCTTTTTCTGCTGCTGCTGTTCGCGGCGCTGCTGTACCTGCGCTTCGGCCCCGCCGAGATGCGCAACGCCGCCGACAACACCTCCGGCGTCGCCGCGCTGCTGGAGACCGCCGCCGCGCTGACGCCGGGTTGCCGCGGAAGCGTCGCCCTCGTCTTCCTCGACGGCGGCTTCGGCGGCATGAGCGGAGCGAAGGCGTTCCGAAAAAAGTATCCGTCGGTGCGGGAGAAGCCGGTCGTCAACGTCAACTGCGTCGCGCGCGGCGACGAGCTGCTGCTGTTGCCCGGGAAATACGCCCGCTGGAACGGAGATGTGCTGGACGCGCTGCTGGAAAGCTTCGAGAGCGGTGAAAAGAAGACGGTCTTTCTCAAGACAGACGGGCTGGTGTATTATCCCTCCGACAACCGCGCGTTCCGGAACGGGATCGCCTTCTGCGCCTGCGAAAAGGTGTCCGGTTTTGGTAGACTGATTCGTCCAAGACGAGCTGAGTCGATTGACGACAGTAACATAACAATTATAAAGGATGGTTTATGTAAACTTCTGGAAAAGTATTGTCCCGGGGCTTGACTTTTTGGGGAAGATTCGTTACAATACGCCATACCGACAGCGATGAAGCGGAGAAGTAAGCGGAAGCGCCCTGCCAAGAGAGACCCGGTGCGGTGGAACGGGGAGAGGGCGGCCGTTGAAATACACCGCGGAGCTGATACCCGAACGGCGAATGCAGCCATGTTTTGCGGTTGCCCCGCAGGGGCGAGCGAAACGGCGGTCCAATGGCTGCATCAAACGGCAAAGGAATTGCCGTTTGATGACAAGCCCAGTAGGCGTTATCCGGGTGCGCCCGTTATCGCGCAGGAGTTTGCAGGAACTCCGTGAGGCCGCCCCCGTGAGGAGGCGGCGAACCAGAGGTGGTACCGCGACATATGCAGTCAGCCACTGGCTGCATATGATGATCGTCATTTCGCTTGCCCCTGCGGGGCAACCGCGAAATATGACTGATTTCGCCCTCTGTCCTACCAAAACGGGGCAGGGGGATTTTCTTTGCCCAAGACGACAAAAGGAGACGATCAATATGGGAATCTACGAAGAACTCAAGGCGCGCGGCCTGATCGCACAGGTGACGAACGAGGATGAGATCCGCGAGATGATAAACGCCGGCAAGGCGACGTTCTACATCGGCTTCGACTGCACGGCGGACAGCCTGACCGCGGGTCACTTCATGGCGCTGACGCTGATGAAGCGTTTGCAGCAGGCGGGCAACAAGCCCATCGCGCTCATCGGCGGCGGCACGACGATGATCGGAGACCCGTCGGGCCGCACGGACATGCGCAAGATGCTGACAAAAGAGGACATCGAGCACAATGCCGAGTGCTTCAAACGCCAGATGGAGCGCTTCATCGAGTTTGGCCCTGGCAAGGCGATGATGCTTAACAATGCCGAGTGGCTGCTCAGCCTCAACTATGTCGAGCTGCTGCGCGAGGTCGGCGCGTGCTTCTCGGTGAACAACATGCTGCGCGCCGAGTGCTACAGGCAGCGCATGGAGAAGGGCCTCTCGTTCCTTGAATTCAACTACATGATCATGCAGTCCTACGACTTCTACTACATGTTCCAGCATTACGGCTGCAACATGCAGTTCGGCGGCGACGACCAGTGGTCGAACATGCTCGGCGGCACGGAGCTCATCCGCCGCAAGCTCGGCAAGGACGCGCACGCGATGACCATCACGCTGCTCACCGACGCCAACGGCAAGAAGATGGGCAAGACCGCGGGCAACGCCGTCTGGCTCGACCCGAACAAGACCAGCCCCTACGACTTTTACCAGTACTGGCGCAACGTCGACGACGCCGACGTGATGAAGTGCATCCGGATGCTGACCTTCCTGCCGCTGGAGCAGATCGACGAGATGGACAAGTGGGAGGGCAGCGAGCTCAACCGCGCCAAGGAGGTGCTTGCCTTCGAGCTCACCAAGCTCGTTCACGGCGAAGAGGAGGCGAACAAGGCGCAGGAGAGCGCCAAGGCGCTTTTCGGCGGCGGCGGCAGCATGGAGAACGTACCGGCCACGACGCTCGCCGACGCCGACCTCACCGACGGCAAGATCGACATTTTGAGCCTGCTGGTCAAGACCGGCCTGTGCCCGTCCCGCGGCGAGGCGCGCCGCCTCGTCCAGCAGGGCGGCGTCACGGTGGACGACCAAAAGGTCGCGTCCATCGACGAGAGCTATGACAAAAATCGTCTCACGGGTGATGGACTTATGATTAAGAAAGGCAAGAAAGTCTATCACAAAGTGACGATGTAAGCATAAAGAAAGAGCGGCGCCGCCGCTCTTTCTTTTTTGCTTTTTGACCCCGTTTTGTCTTACGCAAGCTCCTTTGCCAAGGCATCAAGCTGTGCGCGGGAGTCATCCGTGAGAGCCGCAACTACTTTGACAGAAACATCCGTAAAGGTAATATCCTTGCATCCTTCGAGCATGGAGCGCATTCCCCTTGCCGCCGCCGGCGCCCACGAGCCGTTCTCGACGAAAGCGACCGTGCGCTTCTGATAACCGCGCTCGACCAAATGCTCGATGAACTCGCGCATGATGGGGAACACGCCGCCGTTGTAGGTCGTCGTGCACAGCACCAGCTTGCTGTGGCGGAACGCGTCCTCAACGTTCTCATACATGTCGCTGCGGGCGAGGTCGGTGACGACGACGCGCTGCACGCCGTTCTCCCTGAGCTTGTCCGCAAGATATTCCGCCGCCGCGCGCGTGTGGCCGTAGACCGTCGTGTACGCAACGACGACGCCCTCGGTTTCCACGCCGTAGCTCGACCAGGTGTTGTACGTGTTCAGGTAATAGTCGATGTTCTCGGTCAGCACGGGGCCGTGCAGGGAGCAAATGACCTTGATCTCCCTGTCCGCGAGCTTTTTCAGCACGCCCTGCACCTGTGCGCCGAACTTGCCGACGATGCCGAAGTAGTAGCGCCGCGCCTCGCACGCCCAGCCCTCCGGATCGTCGTAATCCTGCGCGCCGAACTTGCCGAAGGCGTCGGCGGAGAAAAGCACCTTGTCGGCGCTGTCGTAGGTCATGATGACCTCCGGCCAGTGCACCATCGGCGCGGTGAAGAACGTGAGCGTGTGCTTGCCCAGCACCAGCGCCGCGCCGTCGGCGGCGACGATGCGGCGGTCGGCGTAATCCGTGCCGTAGAAGTTGGCGATCAGCTTGAACGCCTGCTGCGAGGCGACGATCGTCGCGTCCGGATACCTGTCCATGAACGCGGTGATGTTGGCGCTGTGATCCGGCTCGACGTGCTGCACGACGAGGTAGTCCGGCGTGCGTCCGCCGAGCGCGGCGTCGAGCTTGCCGAGCCATTCCGCGCCGAAGTTTACCTCGACGGTGTCCATGACGGCGATCTTTTCGTCAAGGATCACATAGCTGTTGTACGCCATGCCGTTGGGCACGTCGTACAGCCCCTCAAAGAGGTCGATGTTGTGGTCGTCCACGCCGATGTACTTGATGTCGTTGGTAACGGTGATCTCCATATGACTGCCTCCGTAACGGTAGATTTTAACTTAATAATTCTATCACATTTCGCCCGAAAATCAACCGCTGTCAGAGCAATTCGCCGAGGCTGCGCACAAAGCGGTCGCACGCGGCGGGCATGTCCGCCTCCACGTCGGCGAACACGGCGTCGTAGACGCCGATGACGGAAAGCCCCGCCTCCTTCGCCGCGCGGCAGGAGCGCACCGAGTCGTCCAGCAGGACGCATTCCTCCGGCGCGACGCCCAAAATCTCCGCGGCGCGGCGGAATGCGCCGGGGGAGGATTTGTTGACGCCGAGGTCATGGGCGTAGACGACGCGCTCGAAAAACGGCGTGAGGCCGTGGACGGCGAGCGCGGTGTCGCAGTGCTCCGGCACGGCGCTGGTGAAGACCGCCAGACGTTCCCCGTCCGCGCGCAGCTTCATCAGCAGCTCGCGCGCAAAGGGCTTGAGCGCGACGTGGGCGTAGCTGTCCTTCGCCAGCGCCATCCACTCCGCCATGATGTCCTCGCAGCTCTCTTCCGAATGGCAGTATTCCTTTGTGAATTCGGCGGCGAGCGGGAAGATCATGTGCGCCATGCCGTCGCGGTATTCCTTCGTGTAGGGGAAGCCGCGGCGCGAGAGGAACGTGCGGTCGACTTCAGACCAGATGCCGTTGGAATCAATGAGCGTTCCGTCGAGGTCAAAGAGGTACATTTCAGCGCTCCGTTTCTTTTTTCTCGGTGGGGGACTTGCGGAAACGAAAAGAATTTGATAGGATACAAGCTGGATTTTAACATGAATTTGACGGGTGGGCAAGTATGAATCGGAAAATGAAGCAGATCGTTCTGCCCCTGCTGACGGCGCTGATCTGGGGCTCCGCCTTCGTCGCGCAGAAGAGCGGCGGGGAGGTGCTTGGCGCCTTATCTTTTAACTGGACGCGGTATCTGCTGGCGTCATTGGCGCTGACGGTACTCGTCACCGTCCGCGCCAGACGCGGAGGGGCGTCTGTGCCGCGCCCGGGCGCGGAGCGGAACGCCCTGCTGCGCGGCGGCGCGGTCATCGGAACGCTGCTGATGATCTCGTCGTATTTGCAGCAGTATGGCGTATCCCTGACGACGGCGGGGAAAGCGGGATTCATCACAGCGCTCTACATCGTGATCGTGCCGCTGCTGGGACTGCTGTTCGGCAAGCGCGTGCGGCCGGTCGTGTGGTGCGGCGTCGGCGTGGCGGTGGCGGGATTGTACTTTTTGAGCTTTGCCGCCGGGGGCGTGCCGGTGTTCAGCACCGGCGATCTGCTTGTCATTGCCTGCGCGTTCGGCTTTTCCTTCCACATCCTTGCCGTCGACCACTATACGAAGCTGGCGGACGGCGTGATGCTGTCCTGCATTCAGTTTGCCGTCGCGGCGGCGGAATCGCTGGTGTTGGCTTTGGTGTTCGAGGGCTTTCCCGTGCGCGCGATTGCGGCGGCGCTGCCGTTTATCCTCTACGCCGGTCTCCTTTCGGGCGGCGTGGGCTACACGCTCCAGATCGTGGCGCAGAAGGACGGCGACCCGACGGTGGTCTCGCTGCTGCTGAGCCTGGAGGCGTTTTTCGCAGTGGTCAGCGGTGCGATTTTGCTGCACGAACGGCTCACGCCGCGGGAGTATCTCGGATGCGCGCTGATGCTCTGCGCCGTGGTGCTGGTGCAGCTGCCGGAGAAAAAGAGCGGCGCAACATTGACCTGAGCGGAAATTAATGATATAATCATCCGAACGGCCTCCGGAAGGCCGCTATCACAAAAGATGGGAAACGACTATGAAAATCAATGTCCTTGGCGTCAGCTTTGACAACGTGACCATGGTGGAGGCGCTCTCGCGCGGCGAGGAATTGCTGCAAGGCGAGGGCGCGCACTATGTCGTCACGCCCAATCCGGAGATTGTCGAGGCGTGCCGCGCGGACGCGGAAGCGATGGCCGCGGTCAACGGCGCGGACCTCGTGCTGCCGGACGGCATCGGCGTCATCTACGGCGCGAAAATGCTGAAAACCCCGCTGAAAGAGCGGGTTCCGGGAATTGAGTTCGGCACCGGGATGCTGGAATTCTGTGCGCGGAACAATAAATCGGTCTATTTGCTGGGCGCCAAGCCCGGCGTGGCGGAGCAGGCGGCGGAGAACCTGCGGAGCCGCTATGATGGACTTATCGTCAGCGGAACGCACGATGGCTATTTCTCAAACGACGAGGAGGCCGCCGGATGGATCCGCGAAAGCGGCGCGGACATGGCGCTCATCTGCCTCGGCGCGCCGAAGCAGGAAAAGTTCATGGCGCGCTGGGGCGAGGCGACGGGCGCGAAGCTGTTGCTCGGTCTCGGCGGCGCGATGGACGTGTTCGCGGGCGTGGCGCAGCGGGCGCCTGAATTTTATGTCAACCACAATCTGGAATGGTTCTACCGCCTTCTCAAGAATCCGTCCCGCATCGGGCGGATGATGAAGCTGCCGCTGTTTCTGGTGCACGTCGCGGCGGAGAAAAGGGGCTGAGAAGGTGCGAAGATGGGGAAACTGATCGTATTTGAGGGTACGGACGGCTCCGGCAAGGCGACGCAGTCGCGGCTGCTGCTGGAGCGGTGGCGGCGCGAGGGCGTCGATTGCCGCAAGCTGGACTTCCCGCGCTACGGGGAGCCGTCCTGCGCGGCGGTGGAGCTGTATCTGCACGGCGCGCTGGGCGACAGGCCGGGCGACGTCAACGCCTACGCCGCCTCGATGTTTTTCGCGGTGGACCGCTACTGCTCGTACAAGCAGGACTGGGGGGAATACTACCGGCGCGGCGGCGTGCTGCTCGCGGACCGGTACACGACCTCGAACGCGGTGCATCAGGCGTCGAAGCTGCCGGAGGCGGAGCGGAAGACGTTCCTCGACTGGCTGTTCGGCTTTGAGTACGGGCGTCTGGAGCTTCCGGAGCCGACGGCGGTCTTCTATCTGGACGTGCCGACGGAGCTGACGGAGCGCATGATGCGCGCGCGCGGCGGTGAAAAGCACGACGGCGCCGACATCCACGAGCGGGACGATGCGTATCTGCGCGCGTGCCGCGCGGCGGGGGAGCGGCTTGCCGCCGATTACGGCTGGCTGCGCGTGGAATGCGCGCGCGGCGGCGAAATGCGGACGGTGGAGGATATCCACGAGGAGATCTACGAGCGCGCCAGCGCGCTGCTTGCGGATTGAGAGCCTGTCCGACGCCGGCACAGTGAAAAGGGGACGCGGGGCGTCCCGGCTCTTCACAGGAGTTGCGCGCGGCGCTCAGCAGCAGCCGCAGCCGTTGTCGGACGTTCCGCCCACGCTGCCGCCGCAGCTGTTGCAGGTGCCGCAGCCGCTGAACAGCAGCAGAATGATGAGGATCAGGATCAGACAGGAGCAGTTGTTATTGTTTCCGAAACACATGACGCATTCACCTCGCTTTGCCCGTTTCTGCTCTATCCTATGCGGGCAAGGCAAAAAGGGAGCCTGACCGCCCCAAGATTTTTTTCGGGAGATTTGCTATGAGCGATGAAAGACGCTATGAAACCGCGCGATACGACACGCGCCGCATCCGCGAGGCGGATCAGCGCACAGGGCCGTATACGCCGCAGGGGATGTCTGCGTCGCAGCGGCTGGCGGCGCAGCGGCGCGAGGCGCAGCGCGAAGCACAGCGCGAGGCGCAGCGGCGGAGGGAGCGCACGCGCAGATTTGTGCTGCGTACGGTTCTGTGGTTCGTGTTCGTCATCGCCGCGTCGCTGGCGCTCTCCGGCGTGGGCTGGCTGCTGGCGAACGACTTTGCCGCCCTCAACAAGGACCCGCTGACCGCGACGATCCAGGTGACGAAGGACGACGACCTTGACAGCATTACCGACAAGCTCAAGGAGGAGGGGCTGATCGAGTACAAGTGGTTCTTCAAGCTCTTCGGCAAGGTCGCGCACGCGGAGGACAAGATCGGCATCGGAACCTACGAGCTCAACACCGAGATGGACTACAGCGCGCTGATCAACGGGATGCGCAGCAGCAGCGGCTCGCTGAACTCCACGACGGTGCGCGTGACGATCCAGGAGGGCTACAACGTCCGCAAGATCATCGAGGTGCTGGCGCAGTACGGCGTCAGCTCGGAGGAGGATCTGACCGAGGCGGCGAAGAACCACAGCTTTAACTACGCCTTCCTTGAGGATTCCAAAAAGGGCGACATCACAAGGCTGGAGGGCTATCTGTTCCCCGACACCTACGAGTTCTACGTGGGCGGCGACGCGGCGACGGCGCTGAACAAGATGCTCTCGAACTTCAACACGAAGATGAACAAGGAGCTGCGCGAGAAGGTGGACGCGTCCGGCTACACGCTCAACCAGATCCTCACGATCGCGTCCCTGATCGAGAAGGAGACCAACGGCAGCGACCGCGCGGAGATCGCCTCCGTCATCTACAACCGTCTGAACAACGCGGGCGAGACGAACTATATGCTCCAGATCGACGCCTCCGTCATCTACGGCCTCGGCGAACGCTTCTCGCCGCCGCTGACCAAGGCGCAGACGGAGATCGACACGCCCTACAACACCTACATTCACCAGGGTCTGCCGCCGACGCCCATCGCGAATCCGGGCCTCGCCGCCATCACCGCGGCGCTGGAGCCCGCGGAGACGAACTATTACTACTACGCGCTCGGCAAGGACGGGCAGCACCACTTCTCCCGCACGCTGGAGGAGCACAATGCGTTCCTCAACAGCCTCAAGTGAAGCGATGATGCGCAGGAAACCGGAACTGCTCGCCCCGGCGGGCGATTGGGAAAAGCTCCAGATGGCGGTGCTCTACGGCGCGGACGCGGTGTATCTCGCGGGCACGAGCTTCGGAATGCGCGCGTTTGCGGGCAACTTCACGCCCGACGAGCTGCGGCGCGCGGTGCGCTTTGCCCACGAGCACGGCGTGCGCGTGCACGTCACCGTGAACACGATGCCGCGCGGCGACGAGCTGAAACAACTGCCGGAGCATCTGGAAAACCTCAACGAGGCGGGGGTCGACGCGCTGATCGTCGCCGACCTCGGCGTGTTCACGCTCGCGGGGAAGTACGCCCCGCGCTGCGAGCGCCACGTCTCGACGCAGCAGAGCGTCGCGAACAGCGCCTGCGCGACAGCGTGGTACGACCTCGGTGCGAAGCGCGTCGTGCTGGCGCGCGAGCTGTCGCTCGCGGAGATACGGCAGATCCGCGCGGACGTCCCGCCGGAGCTGGAGATCGAAACGTTTGCCCACGGCGCGATGTGCGTGAGCTACTCGGGACGGTGCCTGCTCTCCAACTACATGACGGGGCGCGACTCCAACCGCGGCGAGTGCGCCCAGCCCTGCCGCTATCAGTACGCGCTGATGGAGGAAAAGCGCCCGGGCGAGTATTTCCCCGTCTTTGAGGACGAGAAGGGGACGTACATCATGAACTCCCGCGACATGTGCATGATCGACCATTTGGACGACATCATGGACGCAGGGATCGACTGCATCAAGCTCGAAGGCCGCGCCAAGAGCGAGTATTACGCCGCCATCGTCACGGGCGCCTACCGCCATGTGCTCGACGAGGTGTGGGCGGGCGAGCCCGTCGACCCCGTCTGGCGCGACGAGGTGGAGCGCGTCAGCCACCGCCACTACTCCACGGGCTTTTACTACGGCGAGCCGGGGCAGTACACCGAAAGCGCGCGGTATCTGCGCGAGTGGCAGGTCGTCGCGGTGGTGGAGGAGTGCGACGCCGACGGCAACGCCGTGCTGTCGCTGCGCAACAAGTTCGCCGCGGGCGACGAGGTCGAGATCGTCGGCCCCGACTGCCGCCCGTTTACCTTGACCGCGCCGATGATGACCGACATGGACGGCTTCGAGCTGCCGGAGGTGCGGACGCCAAAGACGATGTTCAAGATGAAATTGCCCCGCAGCGTGCCGCCGTTTTCCTTTGTGCGGCACAGGGCGGAGCTGAGCGGAAAATAAAATCACCGCGGGCATGCAGCTCGCGGTGATTTTTTATCGGTCGTCCTTCACAAAGTGCCGGACCTCCGGCGAGGGATCGAGCGCCTCCGTCCGGAAAGCTTCCGGGAAAAGCACCTCCGGCGTGTCGGGAGACACCCAGCACAGCCGCTCGCGGCTTTCGCCCTCGGTGACGACTTGGCTGAGCGGCTCAAAGTCCGGCGGCACGATCATGCGGAAATAGAAGCCGAGCTCGTAGACGGTCTTGCCCAGATTGGCGGGCATGTCGTTGATGAAATAGTTCTCCTCCACAAAGGCGAGGCGGTCAACTTCCAGCTTTACACCGGTCTCCTCAAAAACCTCGCGGACGACGGCATCCTCGGCGGTTTCGCCGAATTTGAGCCTGCCGCCGACGGAATAGTAATAGCCGTGCCCGCTCCTGACCATCAGCAGTTTGCCGTCACGGACGATCAGCGCGCCGGCGCGCAGGTTGATCAGACCGTCCCCGCAGGGAACGCACATATCCGGGCTCATGGCGCGACCTCCCGACCCTGCCTGTTTTGCCTCTGCGCCTTGATCACACCCGGCAGGATGGCGATGCCGGAGCCGACGAGGAAGCACACGATGCCGAGCCACATGTTCGCCGTGATCTCCTCGCGCAGGAAAAGCAGCGCGAAGAGCGGCGCGAGCATCGGCTTGAGGAAGAAGATCAGCGACGCGGTCTGCGCGCTGGTCTTTTCCATCGCCATCATGTGGAACACGAAGCCGAGCCCCGTGTTGACCGCGCCGAGGTACAGAAGCCACGGCAGCGACGCGACGGTGAGCGTGGAGAGGATCGGCACGTTCGCGTAGAGCGAAAGGCCGTGGGCCTCAAACGCCGCCGCGGCGGACGCCGTGTGCCCCAGCAGGAGCAGAAGCAGCAGCTCCGCCCCGCCGAAGAGGGAGCAGAAGCTCGTCACGGCGATGCCGCCGAAGCGCGCGGCGCGCTTCTTGCCCAGCACGCCGTAGAGCGCGAAGAGCGCCGCGGATGAAAGCGCGAACGCCACGCCGCGCCCATCGAGCCGCGCGTGGAGCGGGTCGACGATCAGAAAGACGGCTATCGCCTCCAGCACGAGGGCAAGGATGTGGTTTTTGCGGATCGGCTCGCGCAGCAGAAGCCCGGCGAGCACGGTGACGAAGATGGGATTGCAGGAGAACAGCACCGCCACCACCGACGCCGGCGCATATACGACGGCGAGCTGGTAGAACGACATCGCCACGCACACGAACAGCAGCCCCAGCGCGGCGAAAAAGCCCAGATCCACGCGTGTAAAAACCGCGCCGCGCGCACGCATGACGCGCAGGGCGAAGGGCAGCAGCACCGCGCCGCCGATGAGGAAGCGCAGCACCGTGATCTGCATCGGATGGAACATGCCCGCGGTGTGCTTGAGCGCGACCTCGACAAAGCTGAAGATCAGCGCGCAGAGGACGATATAAAGATATCCGGGGTTGATCTTTTTCATGGCAAAACCTCCGAACGGTGAGCAGAGTATATACTAAAGCGATATTTTTTGCAAGCCTGCGCGCTTTCGGATTGACAATGGGGAGCGGAAAATATAAAATAATACAGTTTTCAGTTCATGATACACTTTTCATATAAAGGAGACAACACCGATGGCACATCCCTCTTACAGTCTCAACGAGCTGCGCGAGAAGTTCCTGACCTTCTTCGAGAGCAAGGGGCATCTGCGCCTGCCGAGCTTTTCGCTCGTGCCGCAGAACGACAAATCGATCCTGCTCATCAACGCGGGCATGACGCCGATGAAGCCCTGGTTCAAGGGCGAGGAGGAGCCGCCGCGCCGCCGTGTGTGCACCTGCCAGAAGTGCATCCGCACGGGCGATATCGACAACGTGGGCAAGACCGCGCGCCACGGAACCTACTTCGAGATGCTGGGCAACTTCTCGTTCGGCGACTACTTCAAAAAGGACGCGATCCACTGGGCGTGGGAGTTCCTGACCTCTCCCGAATGGGCGGGGCTTGAGCCGGACCGCCTGTATCCGTCGGTTTTCGAGGGCAACGAGACCACCCCCGCCGACGACGAGGCGTTCGACATCTGGAACAAGGACATCGGCATCCTCGCCGAGCGCATTTTCAAGTTCGGCAAGGAGGACAACTTCTGGGAGCACGGCTCCGGCCCCTGCGGCCCCTGCTCCGAGATCTACTATGACCGCGGCCCCGAGTACGGCTGCGGCAAGCCCGGCTGCACCGTCGGCTGCGACTGCGACCGCTATATGGAGGTCTGGAACGTCGTCTTCTCCCAGTTCGACAACGACGGACAGAACAACTATACCGAGCTCAAGCAGAAGAATATCGACACCGGCATGGGCCTTGAGCGCCTTGCCGTCGTGAGCCAGAACGTCGATTCGCTCTTCGACGTGGACACGGTCATGCACATCACCAACAAGGTCAGCGAGATCACCGGCGCGCACTACGGCGAGAGCGCCGCGCGCGACGTAAGCCTGCGCATCATCACCGACCACATCCGCTCGGCGAGCTTCATGATCTGCGACGGCGTGCTGCCGAGCAACGAGGGCCGCGGCTACGTGCTGCGCAGGCTTCTCCGCCGCGCCGCGCGCCACGGCAAGCTCCTCGGCGTGAACGAGCCGTTCCTCCACGAGATCGTCGACACCGTCGTCGCCGTCAACGAGGGCGAGTACAAGGACATCCGCGAGAAGCAGGCGTATATCACCAAGGTCATCCGCACCGAGGAGGAGAACTTTGCCAAGACCATCGACGGTGGCATGCGCATCTTCTCCGAGATGCTCTCCGAGCACAAGGCGAAGGGCGAGACGACGTTCTCCGGCGCGGACGCCTTCAAGCTGTACGACACCTTCGGTTTCCCGATCGATCTGACGATCGAGATGGCGAAGGACGAGGGGCTGAGCGTGGACGAGGACGCGTTCCACCAGCTCATGCAGGAGCAGAAGGAGCGCGCGCGCGAAGCGCGCAAGGCGCTCGGCGACCTCGGCTGGGCGGGCGTCGACCTCGGCAAGGACATCCCCGCCACCGCGTTCACGGGCTATCAGAACACGCTTGCCGAGTCTGAGGTGCTTGCCATCGTCGTGGACGGCGAGCTGCGCGACGAGATCGGCGCGGGCACGGAGGCCATCGTCGTGCTCGACCACACCCCGTTCTACGCCGAGATGGGCGGACAGGTCGCCGACACCGGCTCGCTCAACGTCTGTGGGGAGCATGACGAAGAGGGCGAGAATCCTGAATTTGAGGTAACGAACGTGCAGAAGAACAAGGGCGGCAAGTATCTGCACGAGGGCACGCTGAAAAACGGCACGCTCGCCGTGGGCGACACGGTGCTCGCCATGATCGACACCGACCGCCGCGCCGCCGTCTGCCGCGCCCACAGCGCAACGCACCTGCTGGACGCCGCGCTCAAGAAGGTGTTGGGCGACCATGTCCATCAGGCGGGCTCGCTGGTGGAACCCGACCGCCTGCGCTTCGACTTCTCCCACTTCGAGGCGGTCACGCCGGACGAGCTGACGGAGATCGAGATCACCGTCAACGACTGGATCCTCGCCGGCTATCCTGTCGTCACGGAGGAGCTTCCCATCGAGGAGGCGAAGAAGAAGGGCGCGATCGCCATGTTCGGCGAGAAGTACGGCGACGTCGTGCGCGTGGTCGAGATGGGCACGGAGCACGCCTGCGTCTCCATGGAGTTCTGCGGCGGCACGCATCTGGACAACACCGCCAAGGCGGGCATGTTCCGCATCGTGAGCGAGGGCAGCGTCGCCAGCGGCGTGCGCCGCATCGAGGCGCTCACGGGCTTTGAGAGCTATATCGAGGCGGGGCGCGAGCTGCGGGCGCTGCGCGACGCGGCGGCGGTGCTCAAGACCACGCCGGACGAGCTGGGCGGCCGCATCGAGCAGACGCTCACCGAGCTGCGCGAGGCGAAGCGCCTTATCGAGCAGTACAAGGCGAAGGAGAGCGCGGGGAGCGCGGGCGACCTCCTGAAGAGCGCCGCGGACGTCGGCGGGCTGCACGTCGTCACGACGACCGTCGCCTCCGGCGACCCGAACAGCCTCCGCCAGATGGGCGACGTGCTGCGCGACAAGGACGCCGCCGTCGTCGCGGTCGTCGCGCTCGCGGGCGAAAAGGTGACGCTGCTCGCCGTCTGCGGCAAGGACGCGGTGGCAAAGGGCGTCAAGGCGGGCGACATCATCCGCGAGATCGCGCCCATCGTCGGCGGCAAGGGCGGCGGCAAGCCGGACAGCGCCATGGGCGGCGGCAGCGACGCGGGCAAGGTCAAGGACGCGCTCGCCGCGGTGAAGCCGTTTGTGGAGAAAATCGTCGGATAAAGCGATAAACCATCAACAGAAAGGAGCTTACCCATGTCGGACTGCCTGTTTTGCAAAATAATTGCCGGGGAAATCCCCAGCAGCAAGGTCTACGAGGACGAGCTGTGCTACGCGTTCAACGATATCGCGCCGCAGGCCCCCACGCACTTCCTCGTCATTCCGAAGGCGCACATCGGCTCCGCCGCCGAGGTGTGCGCGGAGAACAGCGCCGTGGTGGCGCACATCTTCGAGGTCATCGCGAAGGTGACGAAGGAGATGGGCATCGAGAGCTACCGCATCGTGTCGAACATCGGCGAGCAGGCGGGACAGACCGTGCCGCACCTGCACTTCCATGTCCTCGCGGGAAGGGATATGACCTGGCCTCCGGGCTGAGGGGGGACGGTTCCTGAAACCAGTTCTTTCCTTTTCGGGAAAAGGAAAGAACCGTTTTCAGACTTCCAAAGAAAGTAAAAGCCTGTCGCGCCGCCGGTGGTGCCGCGATATCCCGCTCGGCGCGAGCGTGGACGATGCGGCTATTCCCTGTTTCCGCTGTCGCTGTGTTTCTCCGTGCGCGATGCTGTGCGTTCCCGCGCCGCGCGCCTCTGGGGAATAGAAAACGCTGGGCAGTGCAATGCGCACTCGCTTCGCTCTGCGCCTCCGGCGGATAGCGGTGCGGATTTGTGCGTATCCGCTTTCTTGCCGCTATCGCCCAGCTAGGCGCCGCCACGCAGACGCACGACGCCGCGCATCGATGAACGAGCGCGTCAGCACAAACAGAGAATACCCGTATCGACACGGTGCGCCGGACGGCGGCTATCGGCGTCGACAGTGGGAAAGGGATTCCAAAACCGCAGGTTTTGGCGAACTTTTGGTACCTTTTCCTTTGCGGGAAAAGGTACCCGCGCCCGCAGGCGCGGAACCTCCCCCCTCCGCCGGATCGGCGGAAACAGCGCCCCGCGCCCGCAGGCGCGGAACACCCCCTTTGCACAAAAATCGGGAAAAATTGAAAAAAACTCTTGCATTTCTCTAAACCCTGTGATATCCTACCAAGGCTTGAAAAAGGGCGGTCCTCTGCCGTGGGCGCGAAGGCGCGTCTCGAAAAACGACCATGAACGCCTATACTACAGGAGGAAAACATCCATGGATCTCATCAAGGAACTCGAAAAGCAGCAGATGAAGGAAGAAGTGCCCGTTGCCAACGTCGGCGATACCGTCCGCGTGCACGTGCGCATCAAGGAAGGCTCCCGCGAGCGTATTCAGGTCTTCGAGGGCATCGTGATCGCCAAGAAGCACGGCGGCATCGAGGAGACGATCACCGTTCGCCGTCTCGCCTACGGCGTGGGCGTCGAGAAGGTGTTCCCGATCCACAGCCCCTCGATCGAGAAGATCGAGACCGTGCGCAAGGGCTTCGTCCGCCGCGCCAAGCTGTATTATCTGCGCGGCCGCGTCGGCAAGGCTGCCAAGATCCGCGAGAAGCTGTAAGAGGCTCAATGAGAGAAAAACCGGGCGGGAGCGTGCTCCCGTCCGATTTTTTCCTTTTTTATCCCTGTGCCGTGACGAGCCACAGCCCCAGCGCGCAGACCGCGACGCCGACGAGCTGGCGCGGCGTGATATGCTCGCGGAACAGCAGATACCCGACGAGCAGCAGCACAACGGCCAGCGAGATGTTTGCGATCGTCGAGCCGACGCTGATCTTCCAGCCCGCGCGATACAAAAAGACGGTGCTGGCCTCCAGCCCCACGATGGCAAGCCCGAGCACGAACGACGCCCAGTTGAGCTTGCCAAGCTCCGCGAGCGCGTTTGCGGGCTTGACGCTCGCGAGGAAGACCGTGCCGGCGATGAGCGCGCCGACCAGATAGGTGACGGTCACCGAGGCGAAGGCGTTGGCCTCTGCCGGCACGGACTTGGCGCAGATCTGATAGACGGTGTTGCAGCCGATGAGCAGCAGCAGCGGCCAGAGCATATTCCACATGGCGATTCCTCCGTTTTTGTGTAAGATTCCGAAAAAAGCCGCCATCCCGGCAACGGGTGGCGGCAGTACCGGACAGTCCGGCTTTTCGCAGATTTGATTATAGCGTGCCGCCGTGCGCCTGTCAACCGGAAATTGTCCTTGCGAAACGGGGAACATTCAACTATACTGTATTTGTAAGAATTTGCGCATCGTGCGGAGGGGAGGCGAAGCCATGAGCACGGTCATCACATCCGTCGACGAGGGGAGCCCCGCGGAAAAGGCGGGCATCCGGACGGGCGAGACGCTGCTGCGGCTCAACGGGCATGAGATCATCGACGTGCTGGACTACCGGTTTTACTGCTACGATCCCGTGCTGACCGTCGAGCTGAGCGGAGCGGACGGAAAAACGCGGACGCTGCGCGTGAAGAAGTACGAGGGGCAGGACCTCGGCCTCAACTTCGACACCTACCTCATGGACGAGCCGCGCCCCTGCTCCAACCACTGCGTGTTCTGCTTCGTCGACCAGATGCCGCCGGGGATGCGCGACACGCTGTATTTCAAGGACGACGACGCGCGCCTTTCCTTCCTCATGGGGAACTACATCACGCTCACCAACCTCACCGAGCGCGAGGCGCAGCGCATCATCGACCTGCGCATCAGCCCCATCAACGTCTCGGTGCAGGCGACGGAGCCGCAGCTGCGGCGCACGCTGCTGGGCAACAAGGACGCGGCGAAGAGCATCGACTACATGCGCGCGTTCGGCAAGGCGGGCATCGAGATGAACGGCCAGATCGTCGTCTGCCCCGGCTGGAACGACGGCGAGCACCTGCGCCGCACCATCGAGGATCTGATGGACATCGGCTTCCGCTCCTGCTCCGTCGTGCCGGTGGGGCTGACGAAGTACCGCAAGGGGCTTGCGAAGCTGCCGCCGGTCGACCAGAAGACCGCCTGCGAGATCATCGACACCGTGGACGAGTACGGCGCGATCTGCAAGGAGAAGTACGGCACGCGCATGTTCTTCTGTGCGGACGAGCTGTACCTCAAGGCGGGACGTCCGCTGCCGGACGAGGACTATTACGAGGAGTTCGGACAGCTGGAAAACGGCGTGGGGATGCTGCGCAGCACGATGAACGAGTTCTTGGACGCGCTGGAGGACGTGGAGGACGGCGATGCCGCGAGCTTCACGATCGCGACGGGCGTCGCCGCCGCGCCGTTCATCGAGCGGCTGGTCGACGCGGCGCGCGAGCGGTTCCCGGCGCTGCAAGGCGAGGTCGTCGCCATCCGGAACGACTTTTTCGGGCACAGCATCACGGTCTCCGGCCTCGTGACGGGGCAGGACATCATCGCCCAACTCTCCGCACGCGAGAGCCTGGGCGAGCGCATCATCATTCCCGCGAACATGCTGCGCCACGGCGAGGGCGTGTTCCTCGACGACGTGACGGTGCCGCAGCTCTCCGAGACGCTTCATCGGCCTGTGATGATCTCTGAGACGGACGGCTATTCACTTGCGGATACGATTTTCTCGAAAGGGGACGATACCCTATGAAACCATTGGTTGCCATCGTCGGCAGGCCGAACGTCGGCAAGTCGATGCTCTTCAACAAGCTGATCGGACAGCGCCTCGCCATCGTCGAGGACACGCCCGGCGTCACGCGCGACCGCATTTACGGCGAGTGCGAGTGGGTGGGGCGCAAGTTCATGCTGGTCGACACCGGCGGCATCGAGCCGAACACCGACGACCAGATACTCAAGTTCATGCGCGAGCAGGCGCAGATCGCCATCGACCACGCCGATGTCATCATCTTTCTCACCGATGTGCGCACCGGCTTGACCGCCAGCGATCAGGACGTGGCGAACATGCTGCTCAAAAGCGGGAAGCCCATCGTGCTCGCCGTGAACAAGATGGACTCCGTCGGCGCGCCCGACCCGGACTTCTACGAGTTCTACAACCTCGGCCTCGGCGACCCCGTCGCGGTGTCCGCGGTGCACGGCCACGGCACAAGCGACCTGCTGGACCGCTGCGTGGAGTATTTCCCGCCGGAGACGGAGGAGGACGCGGAGGACGACACGATCAAGGTCGCCGTCATCGGCAAGCCGAACGTCGGCAAATCCTCGCTGGTGAATCGCATTCTGGGGCAGGAGCGCGTCATCGTCAGCAACGTCGCGGGCACGACGCGCGACGCAATCGACAGCTATTTTGAAAACGAGACGGGGAAGTACGTCTTCATCGACACCGCCGGCATGCGCAAGAAGTCGAAGGTCGACGAGAGCATCGAGCGCTACAGCGTGCTGCGCGCGACCATGGCGATCGACCGCGCGGACGTGTGCCTCATCATGATCGACGCCACCGAGGGCGTCACCGAACAGGACACCAAGGTCGCCGGCCTAGCGCACGAGGCGGGCAAGGCGTGCATCATCGTCGTGAACAAGTGGGATCTGGTCGAGAAGGACGGCAAGACCATGGACCACATGCGCGAGGACGTCCGCCGCGACCTCTCGTATATGACCTACGCGCCGGTGCTGTTCATCTCGGCAGAGACGGGGCAGCGCGTGCCGCGGCTCTTCGAGCTCATCAACTACGTCTACGAGCAGTCCTGCACGCGCATCACCACCGGTATGCTCAACAACGTGCTGGAGGACGCGCAGACGCGCGTCCAGCCGCCGACGGACAAGGGCAGGCGGCTGAAGATCTACTACATGACGCAGGTCGGCGTCCGGCCCCCGCACTTCGTCGTCTTCTGCAACGACAGCAGGCTGTTCCACTTCTCCTACCGCCGGTATCTCGAAAACTGCATCCGCGGCGTGTTCGGGCTGGAGGGCACGCCCATCGTGCTCACCGTGCGCGAGCGCGGGGACAAGGAGGGCTGAGCGGGATGGATATTCTCTCCATGGTCGGCGACCGGACGCTCGCGGCGGCGCTCATCCTGCTCGGCGCGTCGACGCTGTGCTATATCCCCGGCGGCGTCAACGGCGCGATCGTCGCCTCGCACCTCTTTTATCACGACGACGTGCGCAAATACGGCAGCGGCAACGCGGGATTGACGAACTTCTACCGCATCTACGGCGCAAAGTACGCGTGGTGCGTGATCCTCGTCGACATGGGCAAGGCGGCGGTCGCCGTCGCGCTCGGCATGTGGATCTTCGGGCCGGAGGGCGCGGTGTTCGGCAAGTATTTCGCGGGCGTCTTCTGCATCGTCGGGCATATGTTCCCGTTCCTCTACCGCTTCAAGGGCGGCAAGGGAATACTTTGCAGCGGTATGACGCTCATTCTGCTGGACTGGCGCATCGCGCTTGTCGGCTGGGGCGTGTTCCTGCTGCTGTGGGCGACGACGCGATACGTCTCGCTCGGCTCGGTCTGCGCGGCGCTGTCGCTGCCGGTCATGACGTGGGCCGTGTACCGGAACGAGGGGGGCTTCCCCTACATCATGCTCTGCGCCGTGCTGATGGCGGCGCTGGTGCTCTGGGCGCACCGCGGGAACATCCAGCGCCTGCTCACCGGCACGGAGAGCAAGTTCCAATGGCACAAGGGCCCGCCGAAGGAAGAAGCGGGCGCACAATAATACGAACACTCAAAACAAAAGCTCAGGGACGCGAAGCCCCTGAGCTTTTTTCATGTGTGTCAGTCGTCCACGAGGTTCCCGCCGAGCAGCCGGAGGTAGCTGTGGTAGTAGTCCGAGAGCTTCTTGCGTTCCTTTTGCAGCGCGCCGCTCTTCTCTTTTCCCGCCTTCTCCGCCGCCATGGACTCCGCCACGACGCGGCAGGCGTCGTTGTATTCGCGCGTCAGCTCGCGGATGCGGGCGCTCATCTGCTGCATGATCGCCATGACCATCGACGGCTTTTCGCAAAACAGCGCGCCGAAGTCCTCCGCGGTGTAGACGCGCGCGGTCGTGCGCTCCGTCGCGACGGCGGTGGTGGTGCGCGGCATCGCCTCAATCAGCTCCATCTCGCCGAAATAGCCGTCCTGATTCATCTCCTTGATGAGCACCTGCTCCTTTGTGCCGTAGTTCTGGTACAGCGCGACGGAGCCGTACAGAATGTCGTAGAGGAACATCTCGTACTGGCCCTGCCGGTAGATGACCTCGCCCTTTTTAAAGACGCGCTCCTGCGCCTCCGCCATGGTGCTCACCCGCCTTTTCGCACATTACTGATCCAGACTGCCCAGCTTGCTCAGGTCGTCCAGCTCACTGCGCAGCGTGCGGAACGCGTCCGGCAGGCGGGCAATGGTCTCGTCGCTCGCGCGCAGCTGCGCGGAGAGGCTCTCGCAGGTCTTGCCGAGCGTCTCCATCACGACGTCGCACTGTTCGCGGCAGCTGCTGACCATGTCCATCAGGCGGATCTGCGTTTTGGAGCTGTACTCCTCCACGCGGCGCCGCGCCTCCGCCTCGTACTCGTCCGCGCGCTGCGTGACCTCCGACTCATACTCGTCCGCGCGCTTGTGCGCGGCAAGCTCCATGTCGGCGAGGTTGGACTTGACGGTGCGGAACTCCTCCGCCTGCGAGCGCAGCGCCTCCACCTCCGCGCGCAGCGCGTCGCGCTCCTCGGTGACAAGTGAAAGCTGCGCGCGCAGATCGCCCATCTCCTCGCTGGCGGTGCCGAGCGAGGCCTTGAGCGAATCCTGCATTTCATAGTTTTCGGTCAGGGCGTCGGACAGGCGGTCGCGCGCCCCGATGACGGAGGCGAGATCGGCGCGCAGCTCCTCACTCTCCTTCGTGAGCTTTTCCTCGGACTTTTCCAGCTCGTTGATGCGCTGGATGAATTGGGTGGAGCTCTTCGTAATGTAGTCCATTACGTCCTCCCGGCGGAAACCGCCGAAGAGCGATGTTTTGAAAGTATGTTCTTCCATGTTCGTCCCCTTTCCCCTTATTTTTGCATGCTACGCGCATCGTATCACAAAACTGCATCGTTGACAAGGGCAAGTTGAATCTTTATAATAAAATAGTTGAAAGAAGTTGAAAACAGAGGGGGCGCGCCGCGCGTGCCGCTGCCTGACGCCGCCGGCGTGGCTTGTGCGAGGCGACGGAGAGTTGACGGGTTTATAACGCTTTTTTGCGCGTTTTTGGTGTTTACACCGCCGCATTTTTACGATATAATCAAAAAATGCCGGACCACATTCGGGCTCCGGCGCAGAGACAACGCAAATGCAAGGAGAAACTGAGCGATGAAAAGCTTTGATTACGTCATCACCGATCCCGTAGGCCTTCACGCCCGTCCCACCGGCATTCTGGTCAAGGAGATCAGAAACTACGCCGGCACGACCGTGACCATTACGAAGGGCGAGGAGAGCGCCAACGCGCTCAAGCTTATGGCTGTGATGGCGATGAAGATCAAGCAGGGGGATACTGTGACCGTCAGCGTCGAGGGCGAGAACGAAGAGGACGTCGCCGCCAAGGTCGAGGAGTTCTTCAAAACCTACTTCTAGCGGAACCAACGGAAAACGGCTGCCCGGTGAGACAGCCGTTTTGCTATATGACGCGGCAAAGGGTGGAGCGACAATGATTACGATCCAGGGTCAAGGCGTTTCCGCGGGCATCGCAGCCGGCCCGCTTTACTATTACCGGCGCGTGAAGAGCGAGATCATACGCGCCGCCGTCCAGGACCGGGACGCCGAGTGGCAGCGCTTCAAGGACGCGCAGGCCGAGGCTGTCCGGCAGCTCGGCAAGCTCGCGGAAAAGGCAAAGCGGGAGGCGGGCGACGGGGCTGCGCTGCTGTTTGAGACGCACCAGATGATGGTGGAGGATCTGGATTACGAGAAGGCGATCGAGGAGGGCATCCGGCAGGAGGGCTGGAACGCCGAGGCGGTCGTGTCCGACGTCGGCGCGCGCTTCGCGGAGATGTTCGCCACGATGGAGGACACCTATATGCAGGCGCGCGCAGCGGACGTGAAGGACGTATCGCGGCGCATCATCGGCATCCTGACCGGCACGGTGCAGCGCGGCGTCCACAGCGACGTGCCCGTGATCCTCGCCGCGGACGACCTCGCCCCCAGCGAGACGGTGCAGATCGACAAGAACAAGATCCTCGGCTTTATCACGGAGGGCGGCTCCGGGTCGAGCCATACGGCGATCCTAGCGCGCACAATGGGCATTCCCGCGGTCATCGGCGTCGGCGACCGGCTGAAGCCTGAGTACGCCGGACGCGAGATCATCGTCGACGGCGAAACCGGCGCCGCGGTGATCGACCCGGACGCGGATGTGCGCGCGCACATGATGAAAAAGCGCGACGATCAGATCGGGTTGCAGGAGATGCTCTCGCAGCTCAAGGGCAGGGAGAACGTCACAAAGGACGGACAGAGCGTCCGCATCTGCTGCAACATCGGCGATCCGGACGACGTGCCTTCGGTGCTGGCGAACGACGCCGGCGGCATCGGGCTGTTCCGCAGCGAATTCCTGTACCTCGGCTGCGACGATTTCCCGAGCGAGGAATTTCAGTTTGAGGCGTATAAAAAGGTGCTCTCCGACATGGAGGGGCGCGAGGTCATCATCCGCACGCTGGACATCGGCGCGGACAAGCAGATCGGCTACTTTGACCTTCCGCGCGAGGAGAACCCCGCCATGGGCAGCCGCGGGCTGCGCGTTTGCCTCAACCGCCCGGAAATCTTCAAGACGCAGCTGCGCGCTCTCTATCGCGCGTCCGTCTTCGGAAAGCTCAGCATCATGTTCCCAATGGTGACCGGCGTCTGGGAGGTCCGGGAGGCAAAGAAGCTGTGCGAGCAGGTCAGGCGCGAGCTGGACGACGAGGGGATCGCCTACGCCGACGACGTGCAGATCGGCATCATGATCGAGACGCCCGCCGCCGCGATCATGAGCGACCGTCTGGCGAGGGAGGTGGACTTCTTCTCCTGCGGCACGAACGATCTGGCGCAGTATACGCTCGCCTGCGACCGCCAGGACGGCGAGCCGGGCCGTTTCTTCGATCCGCATCACCACGCGGTGCTGCGCCTTTTGAAGATGGTGGCGGACAATGCCCACAGGAACGGCATCTGGGTCGGCGTCTGCGGCGAGCTGGGCGCGGACCTCGCGCTGACGGAGACCTTCCTCTCCATCGGCGTCGACGAGCTGTCCGTTTCCCCGCGCGCCGTGCTGCCGCTGCGCCAGAAGGTGCGCGAGAGCAATGTCGCGCAGGTGCGCGACAAGCTGATCGGCGAGCTCACCGGCGACCAAATCCAGCCTTGAAGCCGCCGCGGCGGCATTCTGTGAAAGAGGAGGAGCGTGCAATGGAGAAGAAAACCTATGACGTCGCCGCGCTGGGCGAGCTGTTGATCGACCTGACGCAGAACGGAAAAAGCAGGCAGGGCAATCTGCTCTTTGAGGCGAACCCCGGCGGCGCGCCCGCCAATGTGCTCTCGATGCTGCGGAAGCTCGGCCACAGCTGCGCGTTTCTCGGCAAGGTCGGCGCGGACAGCTTCGGCGACCTGCTTGCGGACACGCTTCGCGCCGTCGGCATCGACGCGCGCGCCCTGCGGCGGGATGACGCGGTGCATACGACGCTCGCCGTCGTGCACACCATGGAAAACGGCGACCGCGATTTCAGCTTTTACCGCAAGCCCGGCGCGGACTTGGAGCTGACGGCGGACGAGCTGGATACGGACGTCCTCCGCTCCTGCCGCATATTCCACTTCGGCTCGCTTTCGCTGACGGACGAGCCCGCGCGCGGCGCGACGCAGAAGGC
This sequence comes from Oscillospiraceae bacterium, assembly GCA_015067435.1. GTDB lineage: Bacteria > Bacillota > Clostridia > Oscillospirales > Oscillospiraceae > Hominicoprocola. Next base: position 44,390 of record SVMM01000015.1, read on the forward strand.
GGTCGAAACGGCGCGCGAAGCGGGCGCGCTGATCTCCTTTGACCCGAATCTCCGCCCGCCGCTGTGGCAGGACGACGAAGCGGCGAAGGAGCAGATCTCGTGGGGGCTTGCGCAGTGCGACGTGCTCAAGATCGCGGACAACGAGGCGGAGTTTATGTGCGGGACCGGCGATTTCGACGAGTGCGCGGATCAGCTGCGCGAGAAGTATCCGAACATCCGCCTGCTGAACATCACCGCGGGCGCCGCGGGCAGCTATGCCTATTACGGGAAGCTGCGGGCGTTTGAGGCCGGCTGCACGCTCGGCGGCGTGATCGAGACCACCGGCGCGGGGGACACGTTCTGCGGCTCGGCCCTGCACTATATCCTGGAGCACGGGCTGGACGGCCTGACGGAGGCGCAGCTCCATGAGATGCTGCGCTTTGCCAACGCCGCGGCGTATCTGGTGACGACGCGGCACGGCGCGATCCGCTCCATGCCGGAGCGGTCGGAGGTCGAGCTGGTGCTCAAAAAGATGTGAAAAACGCGCCAAAGGCGGGAAACTGCGTATGATTCCCGCCTATTTGAGCGCCGAAGGAAAAATTTTCAATTTTGCGGCAAAAATGCGAAATTCCCTCTTGCATTTTCAAAAGGGATGTGCTATATTGTGTAAGCTGTCTGAAAGGACAAGCGCCGTTAGCTCAGCTGGATAGAGCGTCTGGCTACGGACCAGAAGGCCGGGGGTTCGAATCCCTCACGGCGTACCAAAAACACCCGATTTCGTCAAGAAATCGGGTGTTTTTGCAACCAAATGCTGATTTTGATTTGTGGGTCAGGTTGTGGGTCAGCCTTGACCCACAACCTGACCCACAACACGCTATTTCGCTGTAGACCGGGATAGGACGGAACAGAACAAAGCAGCGCGCCGGGGCGGTTTTGCCCCGGCGCGCTGCTTTGAGGCCGCGCTCAGGCCGAGATGGTAGAGCGCCCGCGGTATCGCAACGTAGTTGCTGTGGACTTTGCGTGCTTCGTTCATTCGACGTGTTCCGTGGACAGTGGTCGCCATCACGCTCCGCGGCGAAACGGAGGAGCTATGGTCTGCTGCGGAAACGCAGGAGGAGAAGGCTGCCATCATCGAACGCTGCCGCGGCCAGCTCAACTGCATATGAAAAGCGGCGGAGCCGGACGCACGAGCTTGTGCGTCCGGCTCCGCCGGAGTTCTTTTGGGTTACTGCCGGGCGGATTTTTCTCTCTGCCCTTACTTGCTCTCGATGATCGCCGTATTCGACGCCTCGTCGTAGTCGACGCCGTAGCCGAGGTACGCCGCCAGCTCGCGCAGACCGAAGAAGTTGTTCCCGCCGATGTTGTACGCGGTGAGCGACACGGCATTGCCGTCCAGCTCGACCGTCTGCGGGCTCGGCACCGTGCTCGCCGACTTGTCCGTGAACTGCGCGGCGGCTTCGCCGCCGTAGGCAGCGCCCTTCGTCATGACGACCGCGTTGCGACTCGCGTCATAGTCGACGATGAACTGCGCGGGCGTGCCCTTTAAGAGCGCGGCGAGGTCGCGGAGCTTGAAGTAGTTCGTGCCGTCGATGTTGTACGCCTCGACCGTGATCTCGACGCCGTTGACCGTGATCTTCTGCGGCGAGAGGACGGCGCTCGGCTTCGCGGGCGGAGTTTGCGGGGACTGTGCGTCCCCGAACTTCGCGTCGAACTTTACGTTGCCGCCGGGCATCGTGAACGTATAGACGCCGTTGCCCTTGTCGTTGAGCTTCACCTCGCCCACGCCCATGTGCGTGACCGTCAGGCTTTTGAGCGCCTTGCCCGCGTCGGGGACGACCGTCAGCGTCACTGTGTCGCGGGTGCCAGCTCTGGTGGGCGAGACTACAATCTTGCCGCCGTCGAAGGTAAGCGTGGACTGGAACTCCTGCCCGAACGGCTCGCTCGGCTCGCGCGCAGGCTCCGGCTTGGGTTCTGGCTTGGGCTGCGGCTGCGCGTTCTGCGTCCACTGCCCGGTGAGCGTCGCGTTTCCGTATTTCCCGCTCAGCGCCGCGCCGGCGTCGAACGTGTCGTTCAGCGTCCAGCTCCCGCCCGCCGTCGTCACCTTCCAGCCGTCGAAGGTCCAGCCGTCCTTTTCGGGCGCCGGGAGCGTGATCGCGTCCTCGATGGTGTATGAGAGCGGGCCGATCGCCGCGCCGCCGCCCGAGTCATAGGTGAGGGTGTAGTCGTACGGCGCCCACTTGGCATGGAACGTGAGCGTCGTCCCGCTCACTTCGTTGGCCGCATTGACCGCATTGTCGTCGCTGCAGCCCGCGTCCTTGTACCAACCCTTAAATTCCCAGCCGTCTGCATCGGGGCTGGGGAGATCGGGCACGGAGCCGGACGCCATGGTGAGATCCGGGATCGTGCCGTGGCCGTGCAGGTCAAAGCTTATGGTGAGAGCGCTGCCGATGAGAAGCTGCCCAGATCTGTTTCTGCCCACATAAAGGTCGGCGGCGTCGCTGGTGAAGCAGCCCATGCCGTTGCAGCCCGTGTCCGTGCTGTTCGTGAACACGCCGGGCGTCTGCATCGTCACGCCGATGGGCGTCGTGTTCGTCAGCGTGTCCGTGACGTTGATGTACTTATTGTTGTACAGATAGACGTTGCTCGCCGCGCCGCCTGACGTATTGTCCTTGATGACAGGCGCGCCGGAGAGGTTGAACGCGCCGTCGTCGACGAACACGCTGCCGCCTTTGCTTCCCGCCGTGTTGCCGGCGATCGACGCCGTACCGCTCATGTCGAATATGCCGCCAAGGACATGCACACCGCCGCCCGCTCCTTCTGTCACCGTGTTGCCGATGATCGCGCCGCCGCTCATGGTGAACCTGCTTCGGGACACGAAGACGCCGTCGACTTTTACGCCGTAAAGCATCACGCCGCCGCAGTTGCTGCTCGACGTGTTGCCGATAATCGTGCCGCCGGTCATGTTGAACGTGCCGCCGGCACCGACGGACACACCGCCGTAACGTTCGGCTCCGGTGATGTAGCCGCCGGCGAAGGTGAAATAGTTCTCTCCCTCCGTCCCGGCAGCGGCGTCGTTCACCACGGCGAGACCGTCCGCGCGGACGGTGTATCTGTGCTTCGGAGGCTCGGCGCTGCCGTCCATAAGCGTCAGGCTGCCGCCGTTGCTAATCTGAACCGTTTTATAGTCGCCACCCTTGCTTTGCAGGCCGTGACCGTTGAGGTCGATCGTGACGGGGCCGGTGATCTCTGTATAGTAATCCAGCTTATTTTCGCCCGTCAGATCCGCCGTCAGCCGATAGCTGCCGCTGGATAGAATGCCGCGGATCTGGCTCGGCGTACTGACCTCCGTCCACACCACGTCCGCCTTCGCCGTCCCACCGAGCGTGGGCGCGAGCGTGAGCAGCATCGCGAGGGTAAGCAGTACCGAGAGCGTTTTTCTTCCGTGTTTCATCGGGTATTTCCTCCCAAATCGAGCATTTTTCGCGTTTTGCGGGGCAAAACGCAGGAACGGACGTCCGTTCCTGATGGGGCCTCATATCATTCCATATTATTTATAAGCTCATATCGGCAAAAAGGCAGGAGTTTTCTGCGCGGCGGAAAGCGCTTGCAAGCCGCGCGGACCTGCGGTAAACGCAGGCCAACGCAGAGAAAGGGGAGCGGCTTCCGCGCGTTTATTGAGGCATCGGATACGGCGCCTCAAATTTTTTTGTTTTTTTGCAGAAAGCGGTCGATTTTGTAACGGTTATGAACGCCCAAAGATTATAATAACAAGATATAAACTGGTGTGCTATGCATTGGAAAGGATCATTATGGGACTTCGCAAGGATATCGGAATTGACCTCGGCACGGCTTCCGTCGAGATCTACGTCAAGGGGCAGGGCATCGTCCTGCAGGAGCCGTCGGTCGTCGCGATTCAGAGAAGAACGGGAAAAATACTCAAGGTCGGCGCGGACGCACAGACCATGGTGGGGCGCACTCCGGACGAGATCATGACCATCCGCCCGCTGCGCGACGGGGTCATATCGGACTACGATGTGACGGAGCGTATGCTTCGTGACTTTATCCATAAAACCGTCGGAGTGCAGATCGTCAGGCCGCAGATCATCGTCTGCGTTCCCTCCGGGATCACGGAGGTGGAGGAGCGCGCGGTCATCGACGCCGGCATTCAGGCGGGCGCGTCGAGGGTGTATCTCATCGAGGAACCCGTCGCGGCGGCGATCGGAGCAGGGATCGACATCTCCCGACCGGAGGGGAATCTCATCATCGACATCGGCGGCGGCACGGCGGATATCGCGGTCATCTCGCTCTCCGGCGTGGTGGTTTCGGAGTCGATCAAGGTGGCGGGCGACCACTTCAACGAGGCGGTGGTCAAGTATATGCGCCGCGCGCACAGCCTGCTGATCGGGGAGCAGACGGCGGAGGAGATGAAGATCGCCATCGGCTGCGTTTTCCCGCCGGAGGAAGAGACGTCGATGCAGGTGACGGGACGCAGCCTGACGACCGGACTGCCGCAGAGCGTTACGGTCACCTCGACGGAGATGATGGATGCCTTTGAGGAGCCTGTGGAGCATATCATGGAGGCGGTGCAGCGGGTCCTGGAGCGCACGCCGCCGGAGCTGGCGGCGGACATCGCCGGCAACGGCATCGTGATGACGGGCGGCGGCAGCCTTGTGCAGGGCTTTGACCGGCTGATTACAACGCGCACGGGCATCCCGACCGCGATTGCCGACGAACCGATCCTGTGCGTGGCGAAGGGAACGGGCAAGAGCCTCGACAGCATCGGAACCATGCAGGACGGAACGCTCAACCTCTCGCGGAGGAACCGCTTCGGCTGAGACGGAGGATAAGCCTTGAGCAAGGGGAAAAACAAGCGAATCAAAATTCTTCGGATACTGGACTGGAGACAGATTGCCGTCTGTGCCCTGCTTTGTCTTGCGCTCCTGACCCTGATCCTGCTCAACCTTTCCGAGCTGTTGACGTTTGGCAGGGAGAATGTGTACCGAAACTGCCAAAACAACTATCTGGTGGCTTCCCGCGAGATCGGAGACTTCCTCCGCGTGGCGGACGAGTCCATCGAGTTCTCTTCCCAGCGGATCGAGGAGATGCTCTCGGGCAGCGCGTCCGGGGATGAGATCCTGGCGTTTATGACACGGGAATCCGCCAATTTGAACAGCCGGATCGCGGGACCGACCACGGGCGTGTACGGATATATCGACGGCGTGTATCTGGACGGCACGGGCTGGGAGCCGATCGAGGGCTATGTTCCCACGTCGCGCCCATGGTATATCGGCGCCGTAAAGGCGGGCGGCGAGGTCACGCATGTGCCGCCGTTCATGAACTTCCAGACCGGCTCGACGACGATCACGGTGTGCAAGGTCCTCTCGGACGGCGAGGACGTGGTGGCGATGGATCTGCCCACGGACAAGCTGCAGGCGATCGTGAGCGGCATTTCGGAGCGGGAGATATTCCAGCAAAGCGGCGGGGACTCCCCGTATTCCTCCACGCAGATCTTCGTGCTGGACAGCGAGGGCGTCGTGATCGCCCACACAGACACATCTCGGATCGGCAGGAACTACGCCGTTTCCGACGACCCCGCCGAGCGCGAGATCGCGGCGCGGGCATTGCAAAGCGACGAGACGCTTTTCCGCGCGGAGGGCGGCAGCGACGTGATCTATTGCGGCGGAAAGCTCGACGGCAAGTGGTGCATCATCTCCGGCATGGAATACAGCAAGGTGATGAGCCGGATCATGCGGGACGTTTTCATCTCCGCCGTGGTGAGCGTTCTCGGCATTGTCGGCATGATCGGCGTGATGGTCAGGCTGGCCGTTCGGCGCTACCTATCGGAGACGGACCGTTTGACCGGCATCGACAACCGCAGCGGCGAGGAAAAAGTCAGCCGGCTGCTCGCCGCCGGACAGGGCGGAGTGTATTTGCTCATTGATCTGGACAAGTTCAAGAGCATCAACGACACCTACGGTCACGACGCCGGAGACAGGGTGCTGATCGCCGTTGCCAACGCGCTCAGAGACACCTTTGGGAAGAAAGATCATATCATGCGCCTCGGCGGAGACGAATTTGCCGCCTACGTCCCGAATGTGTTTGACGAAACCGCCGCGGGTTTGATCGTCAGCCGCCTGTTCGATGCGATCGGGGAGATCCGGGTCGGTAACAGCGAGGAGCGCAGGCCCACCATCAGCGTTGGTGCGGCGTTTTACCGAAGCGGCGACGACATTTCCTTCAGCACGCTTTACAAGCGCGCCGACAAGTGTACATACGAAAGTAAAAAGGTTGCCGGGAATTGCGTGACCTACTACAGGAATTCGTGAAAAACATGAGGCGTCCGACAGGGCGCCTCAAAATTATTCTCCGCTTTGAAAACATTACAGCGTTCTGTAACTTCCTCTTGAAATGACGGTCGAAATAAGCGATAATATATATTGAGTGATTATATGGTTTGAAGCCTGATACGGAATAACGACGCGGAAGCGGGGAAGAGACATGAACAAGAACAAAACGCATCGCGTGATACTCTTCATCATCACGTTCACCTGCGTGGGCTACACCGTGGAGAGCATCGTCGAGAAATGGGAGTTCTGGGTGCCGCCGCTGCTGATCGCGGGCCTTGCGGCGCTGTGGATGCTGCACTTTACCCAGCGGGCCGAGGTGCGCTACCGCGAAAATCTCTATTTCGCCTATGGCGCGTTGATCGCGTTTTTCCACGGGATGCACGAGACCAGCCTGTTCGACGTCGCCAGCGCGACGCTGCTGATGCTGGTGCTGTACTCGCTGATGGACCGCATCCGGCTTTTGAACATTACGCTGATCGAATATGTGCTCATCATGTCGGTGCAGCTTACACTTGCGATCCGGCACCGCAGCGACGTATTCGACTCGCTGGGCGTGGCGCGGCTGATTTTGCAGGTGTCGATCATCGCATGCGTTTACTTCATCGCGCGGCTCGCCATCGACAACCGGCGGGATACCGCGGAGGTGATCCGCGGGCGAGACGAGGCGATCGAGGCATACGACAAGGATATGGAGGATTTCCTCTCCAACATTTCGCACGAGCTGCGCACCCCGATCAACGTGGTCAACGGCATGTCCACGCTTCTCATCAAGAAGGGCGCGGGCGCGGAGGCAGAGGCGATCCGCGAGGCGGGCATCCGCCTTTCCTACCAGATCGAGGACATTCAGGACTATACGGAGATCAAGCGGCGCCATGTGGTCATGGAGGAAGAAAACTACATGAGCACCTCGCTGATTAACGACGTGGTTGCCAGCTTCCGCCGGTATGACAACGCGGACGATCTGGAGCTGGTGGTCAACATGGACCCGAACGTACCCGCAATGATGCGCGGCGACGTGCGCAAGATCCACAAGCTGTTCCGCCACCTTCTGGACAACGCCGTGAAGTTCACCCGGCGCGGCGGCATCTTTCTGCGCGTCTACGCCGTGCCCAAGGAGTACGGCGTCAACCTCTGCATCGAGCTGACGGACACGGGCAGCGGCATGTCGCGCAGGGGCATCGCCTCCGCCGTGAAGGGCATGTATCAGGCGAACAAGAAGCGCAACCGCAGTACGGGCGGCATCGGGCTGGGCCTGTCCATCGTCTACGGCCTCGCCCACGCCATGAGCGGCTTCGTCAAGATCGAGAGCGAGCGCGGCCGCGGCACGACGGTTCGCGTCACGATCCCGCAGCAGGTGGTCGACAGCTCGCCGGCGCTGCATCTGGACCATCCGCTGGACGGCACCGTGCTGTTCCATGTGCGCTCGGAGAAATACAAGGTGCCGCAGGTGCGCGATTTCTACCGCGCCATGGCGGTGAATCTTGCCAAGGGGCTCAACTGCCCGCTCTTTTCGGCGGAGAGCACGGGCGAGCTGGACCGGCAGATGAAAAAGCGCAAGATCTCCTATATCTTTATGGGGCAGGAGGAGTACGAGGACGATCCGGCGTACTACGACGAGATCAGCCGCGGCGACGTGGTCGTGGCGGTGTCCGCGCGCGCGGACTTCCACCCCGCGCCGGGCAGCCGCGTGATCGTCATGCCCAAGCCGCTCTATGGCTTCCCCGTCACCAAGATCCTCAACGAGGGCAAGGACGCGCACAACATCGAGCTGGCCGACAACCTCGGCAAGCCCGTGTTCGACGGCGTGCGCGCGCTGGTCGTGGACGACGAGCCGATGAACCTTGTCGTGGCGACGGGGCTGTTCCGCGACTATAAGATGGTCACAGACACGGCGGGCAGCGGCGCGGAGGCGATCGAAAAGTACCGCAATTCGGAATACGACGTTGTGTTCATGGATCACATGATGCCGGAGATGGACGGCGTGGAGGCGATGAAGCACCTGCGCGAGATCGCTGCGGAGCAGGGAAAGGAGCCGGTCATCATTGCGCTGACCGCCAACGCGGTCAGCGGCGCGCGGGAGATGTTCATGCGCGAGGGCTTCGACGGATTTATCGCCAAGCCCATCAACATGACCGATTTTGAGCATGTCATGCGGCGGGTGCTGCCCGGCTCCATGGTCAGCTTCGAGGGAGGTGGCGCACAATGAACAAGATCAAACGTTCATTTGCATGGCTGACCGACCAGAACGTGGAGTTCATGGACCGCATCTTCGTGCTGCTGACGCTGATCGCAGAATGCGGCGTGATCCTCGGGCTGATCGGCGACATCATCTACCACGAGAACATCATCGAGATCATCACGCTTTGCACGGTATTGATCGCCGTGCCCGGAACCACGTTCGTCTGCGAGAAAAAGGGCAATATCCACCTTGCGACGCGGATCATCGTCGTCGCGCTGGTGTTTGTGATCATGCCCGCGATGTTTATCTTCGGCGGCGGCGTCGAGGGCGGCGGCGTGCTGTGGGTCATCTTCTCCTATTTGTACATCGGCCTCGTGCTCACGGGCGCGTGGCGCGTGGTGATGCTCATTTCGCTGACGCTGATGACGATCGCCGGGTTTGCGCTGGAGTACTTCTATCCGGAGCTGATTCCGCAGCACACGCGTGGGATGTTCTACATCGACTCGATCATCTCGCTGATCACGGTGGGCATGGTGTGCTGCATCATGGTGTGGTTCCAGAACCGGCTGTTCCACGCGGAGAACCGCCGCGCGAAGGAGGAGACGGCGCGCGCGGAGGAGCTCAACCGCGCGCAGAACCGCTTCTTTTCCAGCATGAGCCATGAGATCCGCACGCCCATCAACTCCATCCTCGGCCTCAACGAGATCATTCTGCGCCAGGAGGACGCGTCCGACGAGATCATCCGCGACGCGGGGAACATTCAGGGCGCGGGCCGGATGCTGCTCTCGCTCATCAACGACATTCTGGATTTCAGCAAGCTGGAGGCGGGGAGCATGGACATCATCCCCGTGGATTACCGCGTCAGCGGCATGATGTCCGAGATCGTGAATATGATCTGGCTGCGCGCCAGCGAAAAGGGCCTCAAATTCAACGTTGAGATCGATCCGCAGGTGCCCTCCGTCCTGTTCGGCGACGAGGTGCGCATCAAGCAGATCCTCATCAACCTGCTCAACAACGCCGTGAAGTACACGCAATCCGGCGCCATCGGCCTGTACATCGAAAGCGAGCCCGTCGGAGAGGGGCGCGTGCTGCTCAAGATGTCCGTGTCCGACACCGGCATGGGCATCAAACAGGAGGCGCTGCCCTTCCTGTTCGACGCGTTCCGGCGCGTGGATCAGGAGAAGAACCGCCACATCGAGGGCACGGGTCTGGGCCTGTCCATCGTCAAGCAGCTCGTGGATCTCATGGGCGGGACGGTGACGGTGAACAGCGTCTACACACAGGGCTCGACCTTCACCGTGAACATCGAACAGGGCGTCTCCGACGCGCGCGCGGTCGGCGACATCAACATCACCAACGTCGGCGCCGGCGCCGAGCACCGCAGGCGCGAGCAGCGCTTCAGCGCGCCGGAGGCGAGAGTCCTCATCGTTGACGACAACGAGATGAACCTTGAGGTCGAGAGCAAGCTGCTCGGCGACACGGATATGACGGTCGAAACCGCGCTCAGCGGCGCGGAGGCGCTGGAAAAAACGCTGCGCACGCGTTACGACGTCATCCTCATGGACCACCTGATGCCGGAGATGGACGGCATCGAGTGTCTGGAAAAGATCCGGAACCAGTCCGGCGGACTCAACCGCAGCATGCCCGTCATCGTGCTCACCGCGAACGCGGGTAGCGAGAACCGGGAGCTTTACAACGCCGCCGGATTTGACGGTTGCCTGGTCAAGCCCGTTTCGGGGCGCCAGCTGGAGGATATGCTGCTGCGGCATCTGCCGGAGGAGAAGGTCGTCCGCACCGAGAACGACATCATGGCGGGCGAGGGCATGAGCACCGCCAAGGGCTACAGCCGGAAGACCCCTGTGCTCATCACCGCCAGCAGCATCTGCGACTTGCCGGAATCGCTGATCCGGCAGCTTGAGCTGAACACCATCCCCGGGATCATCCGCACCGACAACGGCTCGTTCCGCGACGGCGTGGAGATGGACGCGGACGAGCTGCTGCGCTTCCTCGACGAGGATCGGGGCAGCGTGGACACCGCGCCGCCGACGACGGCGGAGTTTGTCGAGTTTTTCGGCGCGATGCTCCAAAAGACGCACCACGTCATCCACATTGCGCTGACAAGCAGCATGAGCGGGGAGTACGAGCACGCCTGCGAGGCGGCGAAGTCCTTCGGAAACGTGACGATCGTCAATTCCGAGTGCCTTTCCAGCTCCATGGGCCTGCTGGTGCTGCTGGCGTATAAGCTGGCGCGGCAGAACCGGAGCGTCGAGAGGATCGTGGAGGAGCTGGAGGCGGCAAAGAAGAACATTCGATGCAGCTTCATCCTCCGGTCGACGGAGTATATGGCGCGGCGGGGCTACATCGGCAAGCGGGCGAACAGCATGGTCAGGGCGCTTGAGCTTCGGCCCTGCCTGCGAGTCAAGAATAATAAATTTACCATCGGCGGCGTGTGGATGGGCGATCTGCGGCGCTGCTACGACCGCTTTATCTCCAGAGTGCTCAACAGCGCCGTCGATCCGGACCCCGGCATCCTGTTCTTCACCTATGTGGGCGTGCCGGAGGAGGAGCTGGAGCGGATCGAGGCGCGTATCCGAAGCCGCTTCCAGTTTGACCATATCGTATTCCAGCAGGCGTCCTCGGCGATCTCCGTCAACTGCGGCCCCGGCACCATCGGGCTTCACTTTTTGGAGCGCGGCACCCTGCCGTACGGCATCGGGACGCTTCTGCCGGAGGAACGGGAAACCGAAGAAGAGACGGCTGAGGAGCCGGTTCCGCGCGTCAGCTCCGCCGCGGCTTTCACGCAGGAGCTCGGCGAGATGAAAACGGAGGAGACGCCGGAGGAGACGCCGGAGGGCGAGGATGCGTGGCTCGCGGAGGTGCCCGAGATCTCCTACGGCGAGGCGATCAGGAACTGCGGCGGCACGGAGTCGTTCCGCAAGGCGCTGGAGCTGTTTTGCGCTTCCGCAGGCGCGAAGGCGGACGAGATCGAGGGCTACTGGCGCGGCGGGGATATCAAGAACTATACGGTCAAGGTGCACGCGCTCAAGAGCTCGGCGCGGCTGATCGGCGCGCTGGGGCTGTCGAAGCGGGCGAAGGAGCTGGAGGACGCGGGCAACGCCGGCGATACGGCGGGGATCGACGAAAAGACGCCGATGCTGCTGGAGCTGCTGCGCGGCCTGTCCGAAAAGCTCGACCGGCTTCGCGGCGGCGCAGCGGCGGACGACCGCCCGGACATCGGCGCGGACAAGCTGGCGGAGGCGTTCGCCTCGCTGGCGGAGTGCGCGGAGATGATGGACTATGATATGGCGGAGTCGGCGCTCAACTCGCTCAAGGCATACCGGCTGCCGCCGGAGGACGCGAAGCGCGTGGACGCGATCCGCGCCGCCGCGGTCGATCTGGACTGGGAGCGCGTCGCCGAGCTGTGCGGACGCTGACGGTATCAAAGGGGGATGAGCATGAAAAGCAACTGGATCATGGTGGTGGACGACGACCCGGTGAGCCAGCTGAACGCGCGGAACCTGCTGGAGGAAAACCAGATGCGCGTCAGCACGGTGAGCTCCGGGCAGGAGCTGCTCGCGTTCCTGACGGAAAACGACCCCGATCTGATCCTGCTGGATATCCTGATGCCTGAGATGGACGGCTTCGAGACCTACCACAGGCTGCGGGAACAGGAAATGAAGCTCGGACGCAGGGAGACGCCGGTGATCTTCCTGACGGGCGAGAACGACAGCACGGTGGAGCGGCGCGGACTGACGATGGGCGCGTCGGACTTCGTACGCAAGCCGTTCAACAGGGACATTCTGCTGCGGCGCATCCACAACACCATTCAAAACGACAGAACCATCGAAAGCCTGACGGAAGAGGCGACGATCGACAAGCTGACGGGCTTTTTGAACAAGGCGAGCACGACCGGCAGGATGACGGAGCTCTGCCGGAGCGCGGCGGGCATGCTGACGATCCTCGATCTCGACAGCTTCAAGCTGGTCAACGACCTGTTCGGGCACGACATGGGCGACCGTGTGCTCAGGGCTTTCGCGGACATCGTCCGGCTGAACACGAGGGCGGGGGACGTGCTGTGCCGGATCGGCGGCGACGAGTTCCTGGTATTCTGCCACGGCGCGACGGACGAGCAGGTCGTATCAGGGCTGGCGCAGCGCCTGAACGAACAGCTTGCGGCGAGGTGCAGGGACCTGATGGGCGAGGATTTCGACATCCCCATCGGCGTGTCGATCGGCGCCGTTCCGGTGCCGGAGCAGGGCGGAGAATACGAGCAGCTGTTCCCGCTGGCGGATAAGGCGCTCTATCGGGTCAAGCAGAACGGAAAGCACGGCTATGCCCTGTATGACGAGGCGCTCTGCGAGGAGAACCCGGAGGAGGCGGCGGAGGCGCTCGACCGGGAGCTTGCCCGCATGACGCAGATCGTGGAGGAGCGCGGCGGCGGGAGCGACAATGCCATGTGGCTGGGGCAGGACGCATTTACGTCGGTGTACCGCTACGTGACGCGCAGCCTGAGGCGCACCGGAGAGCCCGCCGTGAAGATACTCTTCCGCCTGTCCGCGACGGATGGCGGAAACAGCAACAGCCTGTCGGAGGCGGTGGAGCGGTTCGGGGACATCCTGAGCAAGACGCTCTCCGCGTGGGATCTGGTCCTGCGGAGCAGGCGGACGCGGTTTTTCGTGCTGCTGCCGGGGCAGAGCGAGCAGAGCGCGGGGGACTGCGTCGAACGCGTCCTTGCGGAATGGCGGGAGGCGCCGTGCCATGACAGCTTTTCCGTCGCGTACGTCATGGAGGAGCTGTCCTTCCGGAAAACCGGCGGGAGCGCGGTCGATCCCCGGCTCAAAGCCATCCCGGGGCTTTCCTGGGAAGCGGGACTGGATTTCTGCGGCTCGCCGGACGCCTATCGCGGTCTGCTGGACGTGTTCCGGCAAGCCATCGCCAAGGAGGCGGACAAGATAGAGAGCTTCTGGCGCGGCGGCGACCTGAAGAACTACACGATCAAGGTGCACGCGCTCAAGAGCTCGGCGCGGACGATCGGCGCGCAGGAGCTGTCGGAGCGGGCGAAGGAGCTGGAGGCGGCGGGCAACGCCGGCGATACGGCGCTGATCGGCGAGAAAACGCCGGCGCTGCTGGAGCAGTACCGCGCCTTCGCGGAAAAGCTGCGGCCGATCTTTGACGACGGCGGGGCGGACGTCCGCCCGGACATCGGCGCGGACAAGCTGGCGGAGGCGTACAGCGCGCTGGCGGAGTGCGCGGAGATGATGGATTACGACATGGCGGAGATGGCGCTCGGTTCGCTCAAGGACTACCGCCTGCCGCCGGAGGACGCGAAGCGGACAGAGGACATTCGCGCAGCGCTGACGGATCTTGACTGGGATCGCATCGCCGCGCTGAGCAAACGATAAAGGAGGGGCACGATATGGAACCGACCAAAAGAGTCATGTTTATCAGCACGAAGGAGACGCTGATTACGAACGGCCTCGTCAACAAGCTCAAAGGCGCGGGGCTGGAGCCCTATTATGTGTACAACAGGGACCAGCTTATCGCACACTCGAAGGAGGAACACCGCGCCGTCGTGTACTATATGGACGACGATGTGTCCGAGCTGGAGGAGCTGCATACCACGCTGGACGAGCTGAGCTCAAAGAACGGCGGGAGGATCATCTGCGTCGGCTCGCAGGCGCAGTATGACACGTTTCTGGATCACTTTTCACAGCTGCACGTGGCGGGCTTCTTCGAGCGCCCGCTGAACATGGACCGCTTCCTCAAATGCGTGACGGAGGGCGCGGTGAGCAAGGCAAACCTGAAAAAGCGCATCCTGATCGTGGACGACGACGCGAGCTATCGCCAGCTCGTGCGCGAATGGCTCAAGGAGAAGTACGACGTGTCCATGGCGAACGGCGGGACGCAGGCGATCGCGCTGCTCTCCAAAAAGGAGGTCGATCTCGTTCTGCTGGACTATGAAATGCCCATCGTGCCCGGCCCGCAGGTGATGGAGATGATCCGCTCCCTGCCGCAGGCGGCAGAGCTTCCCATCGTCTTCCTGACGGGGAAGGACGACGAAATGAGCATCCGGCGGGTGCTGGAGCTGCATCCCGCGGGATACCTGCTCAAGACCGTGAGCGACGCGGAGCTGCTTAAAAAGGTGGAGAGCGTCCTTGCCGGAGCGTAGGGCGGACTCCGATGCGATACCACGGCGCGGAAAGAGCATAAACGGAAAGGGGATGAAAACATGGCGCCAAATGTTCAGGCAAAGTTTCAGCTGATCCTGCAAAAAAAGCTCAAGTACACCTCTGCGAACCTCGGGTTCAATATGCTCATCAGCAAGCTGCAAAGAAAGGTGGCAAGCGATCCCGACAGTATGACCGCCTGTCTGAACGAGGTGGATGAATTTGCGGCGAAATTCCCCGCGGTCGTCAACGCGGACTTCGCCAAGATCGCTGCACTCTGATGTATTTCGCATCCATCCAACTGTCTGATACCAAAGGAGGATAAAACCATGCTCGTTACTTTAGATATGGCGGCCGGTATGATCCGGGAAGGCAAGGCATTGCAGATCGCGGCGGACGATTCCCTGCTCGCGCAGCTGCCGACCGGCAACTGGATCGGCGGCACCACGCCCTATTTCATCGCCGAGGAGGGCGGCACATTTACCAAGGACAAGCTCTTTGTCAACGAGTTTGATTTTGCCGAGGACGTCAAGGTGGCGGTCTACGGCAAATACAACGTTTTCCAGATCGTCGAAGATTGCTTCGACAACGGCCTTACCATGCTGATTCTGCCCTACAGCTCCAAGGTGGCGGAGAAGTACGCCAAGGAAGCGCCCGACGTGGAGGAGCTGCTGCTGCACCCGACGGTCGGCTGGGTGGCCGGCTGCGACCTGAACGCCGTCACCGAGACGAAGGTCTACGACGGCACGACGGGCAAGTCCTACACGGACAAGGCCGTGGCGATGTTTCTCAAGCTGCCGGAGGGCAAGACGGCAGTGATCAACATCGTCAACATCTTTGAGGACGACAAGAACGACCCGGTCATCACCTTCCCCGAAAACACGCTGGAGGTGACGAAGTGCCGCGTTGACGGCAAGGAGGTCGATTTCGCGGCGTACATCCGTGAGAAGAACGTCGACATGCTGCCGCTGGTGGCGGACTACAACGGCGTTTTCATCAACGTATCCATCAAATCGAATGAAAACGGCAGGGTCGGGCTTTACGCGCCGGTGTTCAAGGGGATCGAGTATCGCTTTGCCAAGCGCGTCGACAACTATGCCGAGGAATTTGAAAAGCGCATTTCCGCCGCCGGCGCGGGCAACCCCGTGTTCTCCTGCAACTGCATCCTCAACTTCCTTTACGGCAATCTGGAGGGCAAGAAGACGCATCCTTACGCCGGTCCGGTCACATTCGGCGAGATCGCCTACCAGCTGCTCAATCAGACGCTGACCTACTGCGAGATCGTCTGACGGCAAGCCGCCCGGAACCGGACAGTACGTGTGACGACGCGCCGCGGGGACGCCCGTATGCGCCAAAAGGGGTGTTTTCATGAAGAGTAAGATGAAAAAGATCGGCTCAACATCGAAGTATCTGCTGCTGCTTGCGTTTTTTTCCATTCTCGCCAATACGACGCTCGGCGTCCTGCTGACGCGGCAGTCCAACGAGGCGATCCGAAACCTCATGCGCGACAGGATGCTTGATGTGTCCAACACCGCCGCAGACATGCTTGACGGGGACACGCTGCGAGACATTGCGCCGAAGGACAAGGGGACGCCGGCGTATGACTCGGTCATGACGATACTGGCGAGCTTTCAGAACAACATCGACCTGTCGTACATTTACTGCATCCGGGACGAGGGGAACAAGAACTTCGTGTTCGGCCTCGACCCGTCGGAAGACCCGGGGGAGTTCGGCTCTCCGGTCGTCTATACCGACGCGCTCTATCAGGCGAGCCGCGGGACGGCAGCCGTTGACGAGAAACCTTACGATGACGCGTGGGGTTCCTTCTACAGCGCGTACAGCCCGGTCTTCGATTCCGATGGCAAGGTGGCGGGGATCGTCAGCGTGGACTTCAGCCGGGAGTGGTACGACGCGCAGACCGAAATCATGATCCGGACGACGGTCATCACGTGCATTGCGGCGCTTATCGTGGGCATCACGGTCGCGCTGCTGCTGATCAGCAAAAGCCGGAAGCGGGTGCACACGGTCAACGAGCAGCTCGGCGAGCTGTCGACCAGCCTTGAGACGCTGATGTGGGAGGTTCGCGGTATGGCCGGCGTCGGAATGCCGGCGGCGGAGGAGCACGACGAAGCGGAGCAGTACGACATCGACGACCTCGATACGCTGACGCGCAGGCTCGCCGCCATGCAGAAGGATCTGCACGTCCAGATCGACAAGGTGCACGAGCAGGCGTATTACGACAAGGCGACCGGCGTGATGAACAAGGAGTGCTATCTGAGCACGCAAAAGGTGATGGACGATATGGTCAAGGAGGGGCTCGCGGAGTTTTCCATTCTGGCCTTCAGCATGAACGAGCTGACCGACATCAACAGGACCAGCGGCCATGAGTACGGCGATATGGCGCTTGCGGACAGCGCGGGCGTCCTGAGCTCCGTTTTCGGCAAGGAGCGCGTGTTCCACGTCGACGGAGCCGAGTTTATCGTCATTGCGGATACCACGTCAAAGTCCGACATACAAAACAACTTTTCCAAGGTGGTTTTTCGCATGGCCGCGGAAAACGTCAAGGAAAAGGCGTACCATCAGCGGCTGACCCTGTCGATGGGCTATGCCGTTTACAATCCGGAGACGGATCGGAGCTATCTGGATGTATACCGCCGCGCCGACCGGATGAGAATCGAGGACAAGACGGGCCGTTCGGCGTGGCAGGACAAGGGCTAGAGACGAAAGGACGGAAGCGCGATGCATATGATAACAGGCAGGAAAACAGGCACGGACAGGCTTGCGTTTACCAAAAACCTTTTGATCTCACTTCTTATCATTGCTTTTTTCGTCACGATCATCCTAACATACTTCAACATGCTGTTTGCGGAAACGCGCGGCGGCATCATCAAGGACGGAGAGATTTCCGCGAAGCGGGCGGAGACGCAGATCAACCAGTACCTCTCCACCAGCGTCGACGCCATCCAGCTCACGGCGTACACGATCGAGGGGATGCTGGCGGACAACAAGTCCAGTGAAGAGATCCTGGAATACATGACCGGACAGTCTAACGCCGTCATCAACGCCATTTTTGAAAACACAAAGGGCATCTACGGCTTTGTCGGCGGCAATTATCTCGACGGCGCGGGCTGGCAGCCCGACGCGGATTATGTGCCCACGGAGCGCCCGTGGTATATCAAGGCCATGAAGAACAACGGCGAGGTCACGGTCATCGAACCGTATGTTGACGCGCAGACGGGAACGGTCATCATGTCGCTCGCGAAGGCGCTCAACGACGGCAAGAGCGTGATCTCCATGGACATCTATCTGGACCGCATCCAGAGCATCACCGAGGAGGCGGTGTCCTCCGGCGAGTCCGATATCGAGATCATTCTGGATGAGCGCAATATGGTCATCGCACACTCGGACAGCAGCGAGATCGGAAAATACTACGGCGAGGAGAAGGGGACGCTGGGCGCGGCGATCCTGGAGGATCTGCACCGCTCCGACGGGGACTATTTCGAGCTGAGCTTCGACGGCTCCCAGTACATTGTCTATCACGCGAAGATACAGAACGACTGGCACTGCCTGTCCATCAAGGACGCGACGAGCGTTTTCAACCCGCTCAAGCAGATCTTCGCGGCGACCGTCGCCATCGTTATCATCATCATCCTCGTGCTCGCCGTGATCCTGAACAGCATCAATCAGAAGACGTTGGTCGCGGAAAAGCTCAACGCGCAGCTTTCCTCGACCGCCGAGATCTATCGCTCCGTGCACGATCTGGATATCATCAACGACACCTTCAGCGAGATCCAGACCAGTGAAAAAAGTATCGCGGACATTATCGGCTCCAACCACGAGCATGCGCAGCAGACGCTCTACGGGGTCATGGACAAGCTCACCGATCCCGTGTCCAAGGACGAGATCATGCGCTTTATCGACTTTTCGACGATCAACGAGCGCATGAGGAACCAGAAGACGATCACGGTGGAGTTCCTGAACACGCAGAACCTCTGGCTCCGCGGCAGATTCATCGTTTCGGAACGAACGGCGGAGGGGCGCATCTCGCACGTCCTCTGGATGGTCGAAAACATCGATGAGGAGAAGCGGCGGCGCGATATGCTGTTCGAGGCCATCACCAAGATGAACGAGCAGATATCCTCCGTTGCGAACATCTACTTCTCGATGCACGACGTCGACCTGACGAACGATACCTTCTGCGAGCTGCGGACGGACGCTCACCGCCTCTCCGACCTTGCCGGCGACAATATGGAGTTCGCGCAGGCGTCCATGTACGCGATGATGGATCAGACGACGCACAAGCGGTCGAAGGCGGCGATCCGCGCGTTCATTGACCTCTCCACGCTCAGGGAACGCCTGAAAAACACGGACACGGTCACGGAGGAATTCCTCAACACCAAGGATATCTGGTGCCGGACGCGGTTTGTGGTCTCCAAGCGCGATCCGGACGGCACGATCACCCATGTCCTCTGGCTGGTCGAGGGCATCGACGAGGAGAAGCGGCGCAGGGATTCCCTGACCGAAGCCGCGCAGACGCTCAACTACCAGATCGCGTCCATCGCCAATATCTATATGACGGTGTATGAGCTGGACATCGGAAGCGACACCTTCACGGAGATCAAGGCGCAGAACAAGGCGGTCACGGATATCATCGGCGATCAGCGGGACCATGCGCAGGCAACGCTGCGGAGGGTGATGGAGAGCATGACGGACGCGTCCTGCATCGAGGAGGTGCGCAGATTCATCGACCTCTCGACGCTGAACGACCGCCTGCGCGA
Source organism: Oscillospiraceae bacterium (assembly GCA_015067435.1). GTDB lineage: Bacteria > Bacillota > Clostridia > Oscillospirales > Oscillospiraceae > Hominicoprocola. The sequence continues at coordinate 63,840 of SVMM01000015.1, forward strand.
CACCGACACCGTCACACTGGAGTACATGAACCCGGACGGCCAGTGGCGCAGAGGCCGGTTCGTCGTATCCCGGCGCGACGAAAACGGAGGACTCGTGCGCGTTCTGTGGCTTGCCGAGGACATCGACAAGGAGAAGAAGGAGCGCGACCGCCTCATCGACGTGTCCGAACGCGCGATCGCGGCGAGCGAGGCGAAGTCCTCGTTCCTCTCGAACATGTCGCACGAGATCCGCACGCCCATCAACGCCGTGCTCGGCATGAACGAGATGATCCTGCGCGAGAGCGAGGATCAAAACGTGCTCGCGTACTCCGAGAGCATCAAGACGGCGGGCAACACGCTTCTCGGCATCGTCAACGACATCCTCGACTTCTCAAAGATCGAGGCGGGCAAGATGGAGATCATCCCCGTCGATTACGACCTCTCCTCCGTCCTGAACGATCTGGTGAATATGGTGCAGACGCGCGCGGACGACAAGGGGCTTGTGCTCAAGCTCGACTTTGACCGCGAGATCCCGAAGCTGCTCCATGGCGACGAGGTGCGCATCAAGCAGATCATCACGAATATCCTGACCAACGCCGTGAAATACACGGAAAAAGGCAGCGTGACCTTCTCCATGGGCTACGAGCATGTGCCGGACGATGACGACGGCGTTGTCCTGAAGGTGTCCGTTCAGGATACGGGCATCGGCATCAAGCCGGAGGATATGAAAAAGCTCTTTTCGGAGTTCGAGCGCATTGAGGAAAAGCGCAACCGCAACATCGAGGGCACGGGCCTCGGCATGAACATCACGAAGCGGCTCCTTGAGATGATGGACAGCCATCTGGAGGTGGAGAGCGTCTATGGCGAGGGCTCGACCTTCTCGTTCCGGCTGGAGCAGCACGTGGTCGAATGGAAGGAGCTAGGCGATTACGCGGAATCCTATCGCGCGTCGCTTTCCCAGCGCAAGAAATACCGTGTGAAGTTTACCGCGCCGGACGCCGTGGTGCTGGTGGTCGACGACACGCCGATGAACCTCATGGTGTTCAAGAGCCTTCTGAAGCGGACGAACGTGCAGATCGACACGGCGTCGAGCGGCAGCGAGGGCTTGGCGATGGCGTACGACAAGAAGTACGACATGATCTTCCTCGACCACATGATGCCGGAGAAGGACGGCATCGAGACGCTGCACGAGCTGCGCGCGCGGGCAAATGATCCCAATCTGGAAACGCCGACGGTCTGCCTGACCGCGAACGCGATCTCCGGCGCGCGGGAGAAGTACCTTGCCGAGGGCTTCGACGACTATCTGACCAAGCCCATCGATTCCGCGCAGCTCGAAGACATGCTGATGCGGTATCTGCCGAGCGACAAGCTGCGGGAGGCGGAGGAGAGCAGTGAGGCCGTACAGGAGGAGACACCCGCCGTCACGGTGAACGTCGACGGGATCGACGCGGCGGCGGGCATGGCGAACTGTGGCGGCGCGGACACGTTCCAAAGCGCGCTGGAGCTGTTCTACCGCTCCGTCGGCGCGAAGGCGGATGAGATCGAGAGCCTGTGGCGCGGCGGGGACATCAAGAACTACACCGTCAAGGTGCACGCGCTCAAGAGCTCGGCACGGACAGTCGGCGCGCTGGAGCTGTCGGAGCGGGCAAAGGCGATGGAGGACGCGGGCAACGCCGGCGATACGGCGCTGATCGACGAAAAGACGCCTGCGCTGCTGGAGCAGTACCGCGGTTTTACGGAGAAGCTTGCGCCGCTCTTTGACGGCGGGGAGGACGAGAGCCTTCCGCCGGTCGACGAGGGCGCGCTGGCGGAGGCGTACACCGCGCTCGCGGAGTGCGCGGAGATGATGGACTACGACATGGCGGAGATGGCGCTCGACTCGCTCAAGGGCTTCCGCCTGCCGCCGGAGGACGCGAAGCGCGTGGAAGGGATACGCGCCGCCATGACCGAGCTGGACTGGGACCGCGTCACTGAACTGTGCAAACGATGAAAGAAGGACACAACTGCCATGCGCAAAGCCAAAGCAAAGCAAATCGGTATCCTGAAAATCATGGGCTGGAAGCAGGTACTGACCTGCGCCCTGTGCTGCCTGCTGTTTCTGGGGATGCTCCTGCTGAACCTGCGGGAGCTGATGCAGCTGGGGAACGAGAACGCCTACCGCAACTGCCGCAACTGTTATCTGCTGGCCTACAGCGAGGTGGGCGACTATCTGCGCCTCGCGGACGACGCGGTGGAATCCGCCGCCCGCCGGATCGAGGAAATGCGCGACAGCAACGCGACGAGTGAGCAGATCCTTGCCTATATGGTCAAAGAGAGCGGCAAGCTGGACAAAAGGATCGCCGATCCCAGTACCGGCATCTACGGCTATATCGACGGCGTGTTTCTGGACGCGACCGGCTGGACGCCGCCGGAGGATTATAAGCCCACGCAGCGCCCGTGGTATCTCGGCGCCATGTCGGCGCGCGGCGGGGTCGCTCATGTAACGCCGTTCTCCAATTTGCAGACCGGCTCATCGACGATCACCGTCTGCAAGACCATCGGCAACGGGGGAAGTGTGGTCGCGATCGACCTTCCGATCGAGAACTTGCAGCGCCTTGTGCACGAGCTTGTCGAGGGGGATGGATATGCTTCGGTCGGCGACAGCGCGTCGTACGCCCTTGCGCAGCTCTTTATCATGGACGGGAACGGCGTGATCATCGCGCATTCCGACGACGCGGAGCTGCTGAAGAATTATGCGCAGTCGGACGATCCTGCCTTGCGTGACCTGACCCAGCGCATTGTGATAAAGGGCGATACCTTCTTCCGCATGGATCATGACGGAAAATCGAATGTCTATTGCGGCGGCAGGTTGGACAAGGATTGGTTTGTCTATTCGGTCCTGGATTACGGCGAGGTAACCAGCCGCATCACGCGAAATCTGGCCTTTTCCATCGCCGCGGCGATCGTGGGCATCGCCGGACTGGTCGCGGTCATGGTGAGCCTTGCGCTCCGCCGCTATCACGAGGCGATCATCCGCGACTATGCCACGGAGGTCGAGGAGGAGAACCAGAAGCTGGAGGAGAAGGCGGCCGCGGCGCTCAAGATCGCCGAGCTGACAAAGAGCGTGACCGCGCTTTTGGAGAACATGCCGGGCATGATGTTCTCCAAGGACGTGGAGACGGGCGAATACCTCGCCTGCAACCAGGCGTTTGCCGAGTTCGCGATGCGCGGAAGCGCCGACGAGATCATCGGCCTGACGGACAGCGACCTCTTCGGCGAGGAAAACGCGGCGAAATACGCGGAGAAAGACAAGCAGGCGCTTTCCATGGACCGGCCGTACAGCTACTACGAGGAATCGAAGAACGCCGCGGGGCGGTCGTACCAGCTCCAAACGACCAAGCTCAAGTTCACCGACGCATCGGGGCGCCGCTGCCTGCTGGGCGTGTGTCAGGACTTTACCGAGCTGGTGCGCGTCAGGCAGGAGACGGAGGAGGCAAGGGCGGCCTATGAAAGGGCGAAAAGCGCCGGCGACCTCTACGAAAGCATTGCCAAGGCGCTTTCCGCGAACTACTTCGCCCTGTACTATGTGGAGGTCGAGACGGGGAACTACGTCTCGTATCAGGAGGAAGCGCTGGGCGAGGAGAGCGGCACCGACTTTTTCGACAGCAGCAAGAAGCGCTTCGAGCCGACGATCGTTGAGGAGGACAGGGAGACCTTCGACCGGGAGCTGAGCAAGGAAAACGTGCTGCAGGCCGTGCGGGAGCGCGGCGAGATGAACCTGAACTACCGCATCCGGAAGAGGGATGAAACGGTTTACTGCAAGCTGCACGTTTCGCCGCTGCAGGGCGACGAAAGGCATCTGATTTTCGAGTTTTCGGTCGACAACGGCATCGACGCGCGCAGCGATATGACCGGCCTGCGGACGGAGTCGGCATTCTACATTCTCGGCAAGGAGCTGCTGCAAAAGCACCCGGAGGGCTGGTGCGTGATCGCCGTCGATCTGGAGCACTTCAAGCTGTTCAACGAGTGGTACGGCAGAGAGACGGGCGACAAGCTGCTCGCGCAGATCGGCGAGCTGTTTTCCACCGTGGAGACGAAAATCGGCGGCCTTGCCGGTTATCTGGGGCAGGACGACTTCGCCCTGATCGCACCCTATGAGGAGGACAAGGTCAAGCAGCTGTTCAACCATGTCCACGAGTTTGTCATCGAATACGGCACCTCGGTGGGCTTCATGCCCGCGTTCGGCGTCTGCATGGCGGACGGCAGAGCCTCCGTGGAGGAGCTGCTCGACCGCGCGTCACAGGCGGCGCAGCACGCCAAGGAGGACTATCACCGCCGCATCCGCGTCTTTGAAGAGACCATGTACAAAAAGACGGAGCAGGACTACCAGATCCTCTCCGACTTCCAGCTGGCGCTCCAGAACCACGAGCTCTTTATCCAGCTCCAGCCACAGTGCGAGATCGCGGGCGGCAAGGTCGTCGGCGCGGAATCCCTCGTGCGCTGGAAGAAGGCGGACGGGAAGATGGTCTCGCCGGGCATCTTCGTCCCTGTTTTGGAGCAGTACGGCTTTGTCACCGACCTTGACCAGTTCGTCTGGGAGGAGGTCTGCGCGTGGCAGAAGGCGTGGATCGACGGCGGACACACGCCGCTGCCCATCTCCGTCAACGTCTCGCAGATCGACATCTTCACCATCGACGTGCCCTCCTACTTTGACCTGCTGATGTGGAAGTACAAGCTGCCGGTCGACGTCATCAAGATCGAGATCACCGAGTCCGCATACGTCGGCGACGGCGCGGTGGCGGACACGGTGCGGAGGCTGCGTGAAAAGGGCTTCCTCGTCCTGATGGACGACTTCGGAAGCGGCTATTCCTCGCTCAACATGCTGCGCAGCCTCAACGTCGACATCATCAAGCTGGACGCGAAGTTCCTGCGCATGAACAGCGACGACCGCAAGGGCGTGCAGATCCTCGAATCCATCGTCGGCATGGCGAAATCGATGGAAGCGCCCATCATCGTCGAGGGCGTGGAAACCGAGGAGGAGACGGAGTTCATCAAGAACCTCGGCTGCCGCTACGTGCAGGGCTATCACTTCTACAGGCCCATGCCCGTGCCGGACTTTGAAAAGCTGATCGGCGACGAGGGGAACATCGACACCGGCGGATTTGTCCTGTGACGCACAGAAAAATCCGAAAGGACCGCTTGCCAACGGCGTAAGATCATAGCTTTTGCAAACAAAGGATCTCCGAAAATCATTGATTTTCGGAGATCCTTTGGAGCTGGTGGCCGGACTCGAACCGGCGACCGCTGGTTGTCCGTAAGGTAATATATTTTGTTGGGTGGTTTTTCGCGTTCAACGTGAAAAACCTCTTTCCTTGATCAGCGCCAGCTTTTTCTGCCGCGTGAGATGCTTGATCTCCGCCTCGCGGCGCATTGCCTCCTGCCTGGTCGCAAAAGTCTCGTAGTACGCAAGCTCCACGGGGCGGCGCGCCTTCGTGTACTTCGCGCCCGCACCCGTGTTGTGCGCCGCGACGCGCTTGTCAAGGTCGTTCGTCCAGCCGCAGTAGAGCGTCCCGTCCGCGCAGCGAAGGAGATAGGTGTAGTTTCGCTCCGCCATCGTCAGCGCTCCAATATCGCCTTGATCTGCGCGAGATCGTCGGCGAAATAGACGCCCTGTTGCTTCTCCTCGCCGGAAAGCCCCTTGTCGATCATGTGACGGAGCAGGGCGCGGAGATCGTTATAATATCCGTTCAGGTTGTAGAGGATGCACGGCGCGTCCAGATGCCGCAGCGCGACCTTGCTCATGACCTCCGCGATCTCCTCCAGCGTGCCTGTGCCGCCGGGGAAGGCGATGAACGCGTCGCCCAGCTCGATCATCTTCGCTTTGCGCTCGGACATATCCTTTGTGACGATGAGCCGCGTGATGGCATCGTACTCAAGCCCCTCGTCGATAAAGAACTGCGGCTCCACGCCTGTGACCTCGCCGCCCGATTGCAGGACGCTCTCCGCCAGCTCGCCCATCAGCCCGCACTTCGAGCCGCCGTAGACAAGCACGTGACCGCTCCCGCCGATCCATGCACCAAGCTCCCGCACAGCGGTTTTGAGCGCGGGATCGTTGCCCTCGTTCGCACCGAGATAGACTGTGATGTTCATGGGTGTTTCTCCTCTTTCTCCTCGTCGAGCAGGAAGCGGTCGAAGTCGCTCTCATACAGCCGATCCTGCACGATGCGGTACTTCTCAAACTGCGTTTCCGCGTGCTGCTTGGCAAGCTCCGCCGAAACCTTGCCCGCGTCCTGCAAAATATCTCTGTCCCAAAGCTTGAGGAATCCGTTGAGCCGTTCCTCCCAATCCTCCATCGTCATCGGGATGTGGCGCAGCGCCTGCATTTCCGCCATATCGAGGTAGGCTGACACGATGCGTTCCATCTGCGCAAGCTCCGGCTCGGTCAGGTAGTTCTTGGCGACCGTCACGTCGTACTTGTGGATCTTGCCGTAGGGCGAGCCGTCCCAGCTCGTCAGACCCATGTGCTCCTTTTCGGCGTCGGCGCGGTGGTAGATGACCTCCGCCGCCGTTTCGCCGTGGACGGCATAGTGGAGCTTGTTCTGCACGGCGGCAAAGAACCGCTGCGTCGCCTTGGCGGAGGGATCGTAGTCCAGTGCCGTGGCGTAGAGATCGGTGATCTTCTGATAAAAGCGGCGCTTGGACATCCTGATCTCGCGTACCTTTTCGAGTTGCTTCTCGAAATAGTCCTGCGTCAGCAGCGTGCCGCCGTTTTTCAGCCGCTCGTCGTCCATCACCCAGCCCTGGATGGTGTAATCCTTCACAATGCCGTTCGCCCAGCGGCGGAACTGCACCGCGCGCTCGTTGTTGACCTTGAAGCCGACGGCGATAATAGCCTGCAGGCTGTAATGGTTGGTACTGTATTGCTTGCCATCGCTGGCAGTTGTCAAGTATTTCTTGACAACTGCTTCTTCTACCAGTTCGCCGTCGGCAAATATGGTTTGAAGATGCTGGCTGATCGCCTGTTTCGACACGCCGTACAGCTCCGCCATCATCTTCTGTGTCAGCCAGATATTCTCATTTTCATAGCGCATTTCGATGCTGGATTTATCCTCGCCGGTTGCGGCGACGTAGGTCAGATACTCCGCCGCCCCGGAGCGCACCGTCAGTACTTCGGTTCTCTTTTTTGCCATATACTGCCGCCCTTCAAAGAATTTGCCAGACCTGCCATGCTATCATAGCATATCTTTCACCCAGGCACAAATTGTTATCTTTCCACAGCGGAGGCATTGTCAGCGCCTTGCTCAAATATCCGTGACAGGCCATCCGATGTATCGTCAAGTTCAGTTTAATCCAGACAGGCGGAAATTGCAACCGCGCTCTTACGCCGTTGCGGTCAGCTCGTCCATCACTTCCCGCAAGAGCTGGGCGTTCTCGTCCTTGTTCCACTCCTCCTCGATGTCGACGTAGCCGATGAACTTATAGTGGATGTCCACGCGCTGATGCTTGAGGCCGTCCGGACCCAGCTCCTTTTCATGCACCACGATCCTGTCGATCAGCTCGTTGAGGATGCGCGCGTCGAGCTTTTCGATGTCCGTGTACTTCCAGATGACCGGCAGGAACTTTTCAATGTTCTCGTAGACCTCCTCGCTGCTCTCGATCTCCCGCGAAAGCTCGTCGCGCTTCGCCTTGAGCAGCGCCTGCTCGCGCTCGTAGCCCGGTGCCATCGCCTGATAGCGTTCCTCGCTGATGCGCTCCAGCGCGACGTCCTCATAGATCCTCGTGAGGATCTTCGAGAGCTCGTCGATCCGCTTGTCCGCCGCCTTCAGCTCCCGCTTGAGCCGGGCGGTGTCCGCTTTCTTCTTTTCCTCCTTCGCCGCGACGAGCATCTCCATGTACTTCGCCGTGTACTTTTTGGCAACGACGGCGTTGCGCCGGATGTCCTCCAGCACGAGCCGGCTGAGCGCGTTGTAGCTGATGGCGTGGGACGTGCAGCGTTGCTTGCCGTAGTTTTTATAAACCCAGCAGGAGAAGCTGGTGTATCCGCCGATGGTGATGCCGTGTTCCTCGCAATACTGTGTGAGCAGCGTGCGCTGCGTCTGGATGCTGCCGGACTCGCCGACGCTTCCGTCGTCCTGACTGAGCCTGCAATAGATCGCGGCTGTTTCGTTTGCCATGCTGCTTTGCCCCCTTTCCGCGACAAACAATACCGCTAAGGCTCGCCAATAGCTATATCCGAATCTGACGAAGAATCGTTCGTAATATTGTCGACGTTAGCTGTGCGAAAGGACTCGTCGATCAGCTCGCCGACCTTCTGGAAGATATCCTTGTCGCCGCTGTAGAAGCTGGTCGTCTGATACACGACGCCGCGGATGACCGTCTGGTTGATTTGAAAATCGCCCTCGAATAAAAACATCGCTTTCTCACCTCGTTTTCTCGGCTCTACCACATGGACATCCCCATGCTCATGCCGAAGCCGTGATAACTCCCCCTTTACAAAATACATCTTGGTAGAACAAATCCTCGATCTCCTTGCCGCAGCGCTTCCGAAATCGCGCGAAAGTGGCATGGTCAGGGACGGGTTCGCCCTCCGGCAGCCACATGAAATCCACCCGATACCGGCAGGCGTAAGTTTTTTCAGATGAGCGTCTTCCGCCGTCCCCGGCGTCTTGGGCAAAAAGAAGCGCTCAGACTGTCCGATCCCCTGCCAAATGATTCGCCCAAGGGTCAGACAGTCTGAGCGCAGGTATTTTCTTTTACTGAGGCCACGCAGAGATCCGTGCTGCCTCAACGCGATCCCGCTATCAGCTCCTAAGCGTGAACTTCTCAACGAGGTCGTTCAGAAGCTGCGCCTGCGCGGAAAGCTCCTCGCTTGAAGCGGCCGTCTCCTCGCTCGTCGCGCTGTTGTTCTGCACGACGTCCGCAATCTGCTTGATGCCCTCGCTTACCTGCGCGATGGACACCGCCTGCTGCTCGCTTGCCTCCGCCATCTCGTTGACCGCGCCGGTGATGGTCTTGATGTTCTCCGCCGCCGACACAAGGCTAGCCGCCGTTTCATCGGCGATGCCGTTGCCCTTCTGGACCGCTTCGACCGACGCCTTGATGAGGTCGGAGGTGCTCTTCGCAGCTTCCTGAGACTTGGTGGCGAGGTTGCGCACCTCGTCCGCAACGACGGCAAAGCCCTTGCCCGCGTTGCCGGCGCGCGCCGCTTCGACTGCCGCGTTCAGCGCGAGAATGTTGGTCTGGAACGCGATATCCTCGATGATCTTGATGACCTTGTCGATCTCCATCGAGCTGTTGCTGATGTCCGCCATCGAGCGGATCAGCTCCTGCATACGCTCGTTGCTCTGTGCGACCTGCTGCGCCGTGGCGCTGACCTGGTCGTTGATGCCCTTGGCGTCATTGGCGTTTTTATGTACCTGCGCAGACAGCTCGGTGATCGTTGCGGACAGCTCCTCAACCGCCGCCGCCTGCTCCGCGGCGCCTTGAGACAGGCTCTGCGCGCCGCCGGACAGATTGCCAGCGCCCGCGGACACCTGCTGCGAGGACGTGTCGATCTGCGAGATCGTGTCGTTGAGGGAGTCGGAGATGTTCTCCAGCGCGTTTTTGATCTTGGCAAACTCGCCGGCGTAGTCGAGACTCAGGCGGAACGCAAGATTGCCGTGCGCGATCTCGCCGAGTACCTTCGCAATCTCGTCAATGTAATCCACATAGGAGTGCAGGCGGTTTGCGGTCTTGCCAAAATTGTCGGACAATGCGCCAAATTCGTCGTTGGACTGGTAGTCCACCTTGGTGGTCAAGTCGCCGTCCGCAATGCGCTGCGCCGCGTGGTCGAGCTTCTTCACCGGCGCGAGCACCATTCTGTTGACCAGGAGGAAAATTATCAGGCTAAGCATAATGATCGCCACAACCGCGATAACGGTCAGAAGCTGCGTCAGAGCCTTCGCCTCCGCCATAATCTCCGCCTCGGGGACAAAGCAGACAGCCGCCCAATTGGTCCCGGGGACCCACTGGAGATAGAAGTAAAACTGCTTTCCACCGACCTTTGCCTGATGGCTGCCGGCGCTGCCGCTGCTGACCCATTGCTTCGCCTGTCCGTAAACGGAATCAGGGGACAGCTCGCTGAGCGTCTTGCCCGTCACACTGCTGTCCGCAGCACCGATGACAATACCGGTGGTCGCGTCCGCAAGGAACGCGCCGCCCGTCTGCTCCAGACGCACCGCGGAAACGACCTCCGAGGTAGAACTCAAATCCACATCGCCCGCCGCGACACCGCGCACCGCCCCGCTCTTCGTTTTCAGCGCACGCGCCGCGGTGACGATCATGTTGCCGGTGTCTTCGTCGACGTACGGATCGCCAAACGCAAACACGCTGTTCTGGACGCCCTGCAAATACCATCCCTGAGCCGTCGGATCATAACCGGCCTCCGGCACCCAGTCGCTCGGATCGATCATGTCCTTCCTTGTCGTAGCAACGTACATACCGGTATATACCGCACTGTTCGGGTCATACAGAGATTGCTGGTACGACCTTTGCTCGTCGCGCGTCCACTGGTCGTGATATTCGATCGTCTTTGCCTCGGTTTCGAGGCTTTCAAGGATGCCGTTGCTCCACGCTTCGATCCTGCTCACCGTGCTGACGGCATTGCTCTCCAACAGATTTGCACTTTCTTCTCTCAGAATGGCGGTCGTGCGATTTTGCACAATAACAACAATCACTACGATCGCAACAATGATAATGGGGATCAGCACACCCATCAGTTTGAGCTGGATACTCACCCTCTTGTTTCCCGCTCCGCCATTTCTAGGATTACCGCTCATGATAGAAGCCTCCTTTTGTTATTTTGCAAAAGGTGCAACGCGCCTTCAGCGAGGGTTTTCTTTATTCTAGCACGTTTTGAAATAAATGCAAGTCGGGGGACAACTTGCATAGGCCCGCGCGTAAAATTGCGCGCGAAACAGATGCCGCCGCTGGTGGCATACAGCTGCTGACGCAGCTGACGTCTCATGCGAACTCATTTCAAAAGATCCCATCAATGGAATCTTTTGAAATGAGTTCAGTATCAGTCGCCAAAAAGAGTTTTTTCGTTCAACGCGAAAAACCTCTTTCCTTGATCAGCGTCAGCTTCTCCTGCCGCGTGAGGCACTTGAGCTCCGCCTCGCGGCGCATCGCCTCCTGTTTGGTCGCAAAGGTCTCGTAGTACGCAAGCTCCACGGGGCGGCGCGGCTTCGTGTACTTCGCGCCTGTGCCCGCGTTGTGCGCCGCGACGCGCTTGTCAAGGTCGTTCGTCCAGCCGCAGTAGAGCGTCCCGTCCGCGCAGCGCAGGAGATAGGTGCAATTTCGCTCCGCTATCGCTTTGAGCCGCGTACTGTCACAGGGGGCAATGACCTCATATTGTCCAACCATAGCGCTCCTCACTCAAAAATCCATTTCTGCCCGTCCGGCATCGTCATCAGCGTGCCGTTCGCGCGTTCCAGCACCTCGCCCGTGGGATACTTCCGGACAATGACCTCCTCGCGGTAGTCGGGGTCTTCGTACCACCTTGAGAAGACAAGCTTATCCCCCTCGCGCGAGTCGAGCGATTCCTGCGGTTCAATGGTGAACGAACCTTGCTCCGGCCAAACGACCTGAAACGTGTTCTCGTGTCCCTGCCGCGTGAGCGTCAGCGGCGTGGTGTGGAGCATCAGGTTGTAGCAATCCGGCACCGCGCCGAGCGGCAGGCGAGCGTGCACCTCCGCCGACTCCATGTCAGCCGCGCAGCGATAAATCAAGATTTCCTTCTGCGGGAAATCCACCAGCAGGATGTAGATATGTCCGTCGGTGAAGCAGGGCCTGCCGAAATACTGCCCATCCCGCGCCGTGATCGGCTCATACAGCCGCGGCTCGGGGCAACGGATGAACACGAGCCGGTTTTTCTTGAAGGGGTGTTCGTCACGGAACAGCTCCTCCGCTTCGTACAGGTCACCGCTGGTATAATCTGAGCCCCACTGCCAGTCGGTGCCGTCCATGCTTTCAAGATTGTTGACGCCGTGGGTGTCAATACGGATATAGTTCATGTTTTTCTCCCTGATCCTGACAGGAAAAGCCCTCCTGCGAAATGTCAATGACGGTCATGACAGACCGCCGCTGGCAGTTGTCAAGTATTTCCTGACAACTGCTTCTTCTACCGGTTCACCGTCGGCAAATATGGTTTGAAGATGCTGGCTGATCGCCTGTTTCGACACGCCGTACAGCTCCGCCATCATCTTCTGTGTCAGCCAGATATTCTCATTTTCATAGCGCATTTCGATGCTGGATTTATCCTCGCCGGTTGCGGCGACGTAGGTCAGATACTCCGCCGCCCCGGAGCGCACCGTCAGCGCCTTGCTCAAATATCCGTGGCAGGCCATCCGATGTGTCGTCAAGCTCAGTTTAATCCAGACAGGCGGAAATTGCAACCACGCGCTTACGCCGTCGCGGTCATATCTTCAAATCACGACGCGAGCTTCAAGGGCTCGTCGGCAAACCCCGCGAACACGAGCTGTCCGGGGATCGCGTCGGCGGCAAGCCGTTCTTCGGCGCGCGCGCGTTCGAGACGCAGCTCGTCCAGGCGCTCCTTCGCCCGCTTGATCGCCGTCAGCACGTCCTCGACGGTGAAGAGGTGCGCGGGGATCACCGCGTCGGTCGCCTCGTTCGTCAGCCGCGCGTAGAAGCGGCGGTCGTACCGCTCGTCCATGCAGCTTTGCGGCAGGCGCTCGCGCAGCTCCGCAAGCCGTCCGTTCAAGTCCTCCAGCCTTTGCAGCAAACGTTCCTCGCTCATTTGTAAAAGCCTCCTTCCAAATTCGTACCAAGCCGCTCTTGACGGGTTTTGCTTTCCTTTGGTATACTCATCCTAACAGTATACCTGTACGATAAACAGGATAGGAGGTTCTATTATGCCAAGGTCGACCGGGCAGAAGCTCAAGCTGCTCTACCTCATGGATTATCTGCTCCAATACTCCGACGCGGAGCACCCCGTCACGACGCGCCAGCTCATCGCCCACCTCGCCGCGCACGACATCGCCGCCGAGCGCAAGAGCATCTATGACGACATCGAGGCGCTTCGCACCTACGGCTTAGACGTCGAGCAGGTCGCCGACGGGCAGCTCTACGGCTACTACGTCGCGTCGCGCTGCTTCGAGCTGCCGGAGCTCAAGCTCTTGGTGGACAGCGTGCAGTCGTCGAAGTTCATCACGCAGCGCAAGACCAACGCGCTCATCAAGAAAATCGAAACGCTTGCGAGCAGCTACGACGCGCAGCGGCTCCAGCGGCAGGTCTACGTCGCGGGGCGCGTCAAGACGATGAACGAGTCCATTTACTACAACGTCGACGCCGTTCACGCGGGCATCTCGGAGGATAAAAAAATCCGCTTCCGGTACTTTGAGTACACGGTAGCGAAGGAGCGGCGCTATCGCCGGGACGGCGCGTATTACATCGTCAGCCCCTACGCGCTGACATGGGACGACGAGAATTATTACATGGTCGCCTACGAGACGGAGACAGACAGCATTCGCCACTACCGCGTGGACAAGATGACGAACATCGCAACGGTGGACGAGCCGCGCGACGGCGCGGCGGCGTACCGCTCGCTGGATATGGCGATGTACTCGCGCAAGGTGTTCGGCATGTTCTCCGGCAGGGAGGAGCGCGTCAGGCTGCGCTTTGCGAACCACCTCGTCGGCGCGGTGCTCGACCGATTGGGGCAGGACGTGAGCATCATCCCCGACGGGGCGGAGCATTTCACGGTCAGCGCCGACGTGGTCGTGAGCCCGCAGTTTTTCGCGTGGCTCTGCGGCTTCGGCGCGGACGCGCAACTCATTGCCCCGGCCGGCGCGGTTGAGCAGATGAAGGCGTATGTCGAGGAGATCGCCGCGCTCTATCGGTAGGGTAGATTATGGGACAGGGGCTGTGAGAGAATGGGGACGATGAAGAATGAGGAGGCGCGCCATGCTCAGTAAGCTGTTCGTCACAAACGTCGCCGTCACAAAGCCCATCCCGGAGGATGACTATATTGCAAGCCTGCCCGCCGTGCGAAACCTGCGCGCGATGGGCGGGCTGGATTTCCGCAAGCCCGTGACCTTCTTCGTCGGGGAGAACGGCGTCGGCAAGTCCACGCTCATCGAGGCGATTGCCGTCCACGCGGGCTTCAACGCCGAGGGCGGCTCACGGAACTTTAACTTCTCGACGCACGCCTCGCATTCCGACCTGTACCATTACATCACGCTCTCGCGCAGCACGGAGCGCAACACGGACGGGTTCTTCCTCCGCGCCGAGAGCTTCTATAACGTCGCCTCCAACATCGACGACCTCGACCGCCACGGCGGCGGGACGCGGATGCTGATTGAGAGCTACGGCGGCAAGTCGCTGCACGAGCAGTCCCACGGCGAGAGCTTTCTCTCTCTGGTGGAGCACCGCTTCGGCGGACACGGGCTGTATATCCTCGACGAGCCGGAGGCGGCGCTCTCGCCGATGAAGCTGATGACGCTGATGTGCCTGATGCGGAACCTTGTGGACGACAAGTCGCAGTTCATCATCTCGACGCACTCGCCGATCCTGATGACCTTCCCCGGCGCGGAGATTTACGAGCTGACCGAGGACGCCATCCGCTCGGTGCGGTATCAGGACACGGAGCATTTCCAGGTGACGAAGCAGTTTTTGAACGCCCCAGAGCAGATGATACGCTATCTGGAGATCGGGGAGTAGGCGAAATAGATTGATATTGTGTTGCAAATGGTGTAAAGGCCGTGCTGCGCAAGGAGATCGCGGACATCGACCTGCTGGACCCCGTTGCGGATCTTCTTGTGCGGCTCTGCTATCTGCGGTGTCGGCTGTTTGGATGCGGTACGGTGAAGCGCCGCGGCGTCCTTGGCAAGCGCGACAGCTCCACCGGCTACGCGCAGATCTTCGCCTATGTCGCCATCAACGCCGCCAACTACGCGTTGGAGCATGGCCTTGACGACGCGGCGGGGCTTGGGCTGCCGGAGGACCGGCGGCTCGACGGGACGAACGAAGACGACCTGTACGCGATGTGGCTCCGCCTCAAGCGGGACAGCAGGTTCAATATCCAAATGGGCGCGCTGAACCTGATCTCCGCCGCCGAGGAGATGAACGGTCACACAGACTTCGCGCGCTACACGCCCGAGGAGATCCAGCCGGCATTCACACGCTACAACGCCAGGACGGACCGCATCACGGCCTACGGCAAAGAGGTCTACGGCTACTATCTGAGATATTGCGGACACGGAGGAACGAAGATGAACGCAGAGAAAAAGCTCACGATCCTGCACCTCGACAACTGCCCCTACTGCCACAAGGCGCGCCGCGCGCTGGACGAGCTGTGCGAGGAAAATCCCGCCTATCGCGGCGTCGCGGTCGAGTGGATCGAGGAGGAGCGCGAGAGCGCGGCGGCGGGCCGCTACACCGACTACTATTACGTCCCGACGATCTATGCCGGAGCGGACAAGATCTTTGAGGCGCACCCCGGCGACAGCTATGAGAAGATCAAGGCAGAGGTAAAAAAGGCGCTGGACGCGGTGGTTTGACCGCCGGGGCGGCGCAGAATCCTTACGGCGAACCGCAGCCGCTTCGTTACGAGTTTTGAGAAAATCGTTTTTGTAACTTTTATAATCAAAAATCTCCGAAAATCAATGATTTTCGGAGATTTTTTGGAGCTGGTGGCCGGACTCGAACCGGCGACCTGCTGATTACGAAGAGGTTTTGAACCATCCAATGCCTGATTTCATGCGCTTTTCAGTGCTGTTTGATATGCAAAAACTTGATAAATCAGCAGGTCGTGTCCGATGCGTCCACTCGCTGATTTCGTGCGGTGGGTCAGTGTGTGGGTCGAGAGCTCACGCTGAAAAAGACGGGCGGACATCCTCACCGACCTTTCCGCCTTGCTGAATAGCCCATGTCACGCGCGTGACTTCCTCCACAAAGCAGCGTTCCTTTGGCGTTGCATGGTTATAACGAATTCCAAATTGCCGGCACACGCTGAAAAACAAGTCGGTATAGGCAAGCCCCTCCTTCGTGGGAGACGCAACATATCCGCCGGCCTCTGCTGCCAGCATATCAATATGATACTGTTCCATCAATTCTTCTTGCTTTGTCATTCTGCAGCCTCCTCCAAATAGCGCGAGAACACCGCCCACGCATCCTCGTCTGCCAGCAAATAGCGTTTCGGTCCGCCCGACGCTTCACTCGGTATCCGAACAGCATGAAAATCAAACTCTAAAAAAATTATAACCATAGGTACGGTCAAAATGCAACAGGATTTTGACCGTACCTATCCTTTACCCATGCCTTGTACAGGATGCAAGAGCAGGCAACCGCGACGATGGGAGAACTGATATCGCAGAGCGCATATAGGCACAAAAAAATCGCCGCTAATCGACAGATGCCGATTGGCGGCGCGGTAGTTTGGGGGCAAAATTTGGACTGCAATAATCAAAGAAGAAATCAAATCACGCCCGGGCTCTAAATATAGTCGAGCAGATACGTCGGACCGGTTGCCCAAAGCGTTGTCCTATCATCGTACAAGACTTCGTAGGTGGGCGAGGCGGCGACCTTTTTCAAAAGCTACTTAGGAACGAAACATGTACGCCCAAAAATGTGACAAAAAATGACAAGGGCAAATCTTTGCCACATATTCCGTTTGGGCGGACATTCGGTTATGATATTAATGGAAGAATAATATAAGGCGCATACTCCGCAGTGACGTTCCCATTTACCAGTTGACGAAAAAGGAGGATACGACCATGTTTTGCCCAAATTGTGGCTCGGAGCTGCCGGAGAACAGCGCGTTCTGCGAGAAGTGCGGCGCGGCGCTGGGTCATACCGCGCAAAGTGGGCCGGTTCTGACGCAGGACCCCTCGCTGCCGGAAGGAATCTTCCGCGACGGGAACGGTGCGTACCATTGGGTGTACCATCTGGACATGAAGCGGAACCCCGTGCCGCTGCTCGTCCTTCTGAAAATCATGGTATATATCTGCGGCGGTATGGCGGTCATCATTTTCTTCATGACATGGCTGAACCACAATACCCTCGCGGCGGCAGTCAAGGCGTTTGCCATCGTTTTCTTCGGCATCGGCGGCTTTTTGGTGGTCATCATCTGGACCGCATGGCTGGTCGTCATGAAGATCCACGGCGGCAACTACACGGTGGAGCATCTGATGACGGAGGATCGCGTCGAGCATCTGCAAACGCAGGAGGAGATCGAACAGAGCAAAAAGGTAAAAACGCTGGTGTTCGTCCTCGGTATGCTCAGTGACGACCCCGGTGCGATGGGACTGGCGATGGGCGGACAGGAGGAGCTGACCTCACGCTATGCCGACGTGAAGAAGATCATCGCCTCGCCGCGCCACGATCTCATCAAGGTCAACAACGTATTGCAGCACAACCACATTTACGCATATCCGCATCAGTACAAATTTGTCTGGAACTATCTCACAAGCCATTGCCCCAACGCCAGGGTTCAGGGATGAAGAAAAGGAGGAGCACAATGATGCTTTGCCCGAATTGCGGAGCGCAAATGCCCGATGACAGCGTCTTTTGCGAAAAGTGCGGCACGCCGCTCGCTGCACAGCAGCAGAGCGCGCCGCCCATGCAGCCCCAACAGCAGCAGTATCAGCCCCAGCAGCAGTACCAGCAGCCGCAGTATCAGCAGCCAAAGGGTGTTCCGACAAAGACCAAGGCGACCATCGCGATTCTGTGCGCGGCGGCGATTGTCCTGTGGCTGTTTTTGCGGCTGCTCGGATTGCTGTGACGCTTATGACTAAAATACGCTCGGAAAGGTACGAGGGAAACGCTTATGGCAGATCAGATGAAATTCTGCCGCAAGTGCGGCAAGCAGATTAACGCGGACGCCGCGTTCTGCCGCTTCTGCGGTTTTCGGTTTGACATTCCCGCACCGACACAGCCGGCTCAAGCTCCGCAGCGTCCCGCGCCGACGCAGCAGGTTCAAGCTCCGCAGCAGCCAGCGCCGCAGGCGCAGCCGGCGCAGCAGAGCGTGCTTGCCGCGCCGAAGAAAAAAAGCCTGCGGGAGCAGATGAAGGAGAATTATGAGGCAGGTAAGGCGAAGGGGCAGGCGTTTGTGATGCACGGAAAGAGCGAAAACGCCGTACCCGCACAGCCTGTACAGCCGGCGCAGCCGATACAGGCAGCACCCGTGCAGCAACCCATTCAGGCAATGCCCGTGCAGCAGCCCATTCAGGCAATGCCCATACAACCCGCGCAAAGCGCGGCTCCGGCGACGCGGTTCTGCAATCAATGCGGCAAGCAGATCAGCACGGAAGCGGCATTTTGCCGCTACTGCGGCTTCCGGTTTGACGTGATCGCGCAGGATGCCGCGCCGCAGACGGCAGTTATCGCCATGCCTGTCCAGAGTGCCGCACCGCAGGAAGCGGACGTCGTAGCGGCGGCTGCCGCAGCTGCTGCCCCCTCCGCGATGGAGCAATTGTCCGCGCGGCTCGGCGGGACCGCATCCGTCATGGCGCCCGCCAACCCCGGCGAGATCGTATGTGCCGCCTTCAGCAAGGCAATGAACGCGCCGGGCGTCATGTCCGGCGTCGGCGCGGCAGCGTCAAACCTGAACGCGGCCGCTTCAAACGCGCGCGCAAGGGCGGAGCAGGTGCTCTCGCCCGTTCAGGCGCTGCTGGGCGGCGTGAAGTCCTTTCTCTCCGGCATACCGGCGGCACTCAGAAACCCGAAGGCACTGATCCCCACGGTGCTGCTGGCGCTTGCGTGGATCGTGCTGCCGATGCTGCAAGGCGGCGGGAGCAATGCCGTTGTGGATGGGCTTTCGTGGCTGACCTTTGCCGGAAACGGCGCACGGCGGGAAGGGCTTGGGCTCCTCGGAGACATCGCTGGAAAGGGCGTGGTCGCAAGCGTGCTCGCGTCGCTGTTCTCCGGCGGGATCAAGTCCGCGGCGGGCGGCTTCGGCGCGATACTCTCACGCGGAGAGAAGGGCAGCGTTGTCCTCACGGCGCTTGGCGCGGTGTTTGCGCTGGCGCTTTACCTCGCGTTCGCCGGGATCGAGACGGCGGGAGCGGGCACCGCGATGGCGGGGATCGCCGGCGCGCTGGCGGCGGTTCAGTCACTCGGCAGCAGGGACGGCTTCCTCTACTCGCTGGCGGAATCGCTGACCGCGAAGCAGGTGAACGGCGTCCGTACCGCGCAGACGGGCAGGATCAGGAGCCTGCTCGGCGGCACGGCGCTGGGTTTTGCGCTGTTCACCGTCCTGTCGGCGCTCGATCTGTAAGGGAGGTGCGGAGATGAAGATTGCAAAACGCCTCGCGGCGGGCCTTTGCGCCGCGCTGCTGCTCGCGTCCCCGCTGCTCTCGCCTCGCGCGGCCGCCGCGGGCGACGGCTACTGGGAGCGGACGGATCATATCGTGACGGAGGCCTATACGGATTATCTCCCCGCCATGCACGGCATCGCCGGCAGGGACGAGCCTACCGATCTGACGCGCTCGGGCAGCAACGGAAGCTATCGCATGGATTGGGAGTCGAAAAGCCGATCGGATTCCGTCACGGCGCACGTCAGCATCCCCGGCGAGAGATACCGGCCCGGAGACAGCATCTCCCTGTCCATGTCCCTGCTCGACGACACCAGCGAGACCCAGTATTTGAAATGCTATCCCATGCCGGGGGCGGCGCGGGGCGGAGCCGTTTCGTCGGAGGAGCCCAGCCCGACCAATCCCTACGGCTTCCACAAGGCCGAACCGATCATCGGAAACGGCCGGGACGAGGCGCTGGACGCTTTTTCCGCCGCCATCGGAAACGAATACGATTACGTTACGCAGACGACGCTCCATCACGGTTACGGGTCCAAAACCTTCCGCATGACCGTTCCGGACGGCGCGGAAACCTCCTATAACCAATTCTGCATCATCGCTGATTTCAGCGGCGATTTTTACGAGGGCTGGACGTACACATGGCGAGGCGGCGCGGCAGGCACACCGCAGTCCGGCGGGACGCAGCACGTCGTCATTACGAACCCGCCGGACAGACCCGGTGAGTTCGGCGGCGACACGCCGATCATCGCCGTCATCATCACGGGCGTCGGCGGCGCGGCGGCCGCGGCGGGCGCCATCGGCGGCAGACGGCGCAGAGAGGACGGGGACGAGGAAGAGGAGGATAGACCGTCCACCTTCCGCATGATGCTTAACAAGAACTTCGGCAACTCCCTCAAAAAAGGCAATCCGCCGCAGGCGGTCTACGCGCGCATCATCGAGACCAAATGGACGGGCGAGGAAGTGGAGCGGCACGATCTGACGGCGATGATCCAGGTTTCGTCGTACGACAATTCGCTCATCGTCACGGACGGCGGCATCGTCAACGACTACAAGTGCGCCATGGCGTCCGTGCCCGAGGACAGCGCCGATGCAAACGGAGTGGTGACGTTCTCACTCAGCACGCCGACAGGAAGCTTCCTGCAAAGCGTTGTGTTCCGTCTCACCGAGGCGGAGATCGTGTTCGCGCAGGAGAACATGGGCCTGCCCGCCAACCGCCTCAAGTACGCGCAGGAGGAGACCGGCCTTGAGGAAGGGCAGAACGCCCGGTTCGGCGACGGCGAGTTCCGCATCCACTTCCTCGTGAAGGGAATGGGCAGTCAGCCGGACGTCTTCCCCGCGCCGAGGGTCCGCGTCACGGGCGCGCTGGAAAGGACCGGCGTCACCGACGCGACGGGCGAGGTCAGGCAGCTGCCGCCGGAAAAGTACGGCATGCCGTACAGCCTCGATCTGCATCCGGACTCGAAGGACGCGGACAAGGGCATCTTCGAGGCGGTCATCCGGGAGGTGCTCGACTACGAACTGCCTGCCGGAACCACCGAGGGTTTTGCGCTGCACATCACCGCGGAGCACGGCGTACCCGGCGAGCAGGACTATGAAAAGCTGGAGGGCTTTTTCCCCATCTACCGCATCCACCTTGGCCTTGCCATGTCGCTGGAGGCTTCGCACATCGGCTGCCATATGCAACTGCGAGAGTTCCGCAGGAATCTGAAGAAGGAGGAGATCAAGCCATCCGATCTGGAGCCCTGCTTCACCGAGGGCTCGTGTCTCCTGTACCTCTATCGGCGGAAGGATCTGTCCATCATCCGCGTTCCGGTGGCGCCGGAGCGCGAGGTCAAGGTCACGGTCAAGCGGGTGGCGAACGACCGCTACTGCCACATCGGCGACGCGGACGAAAGCCATCAGGAGATGGTGGACGCGCTGGGTATCCAGGCGTTCCCCGCCAAGGATCTGCGCGAAAACGGCGCATTGCGCATCCGCGTGAGCTGCACCAAGGCGGCGCTGGATCCACCCATCCGCTTTATCGCGGATCTGGAATTCACCGTCAAGTATAAGTCCAAGGTGTTCACGTATCAAAAGGAAAACGTCCTGCTCCACTCCCAGCCCTTCCGCGAGCCGAAGAGCGTGGACGAGGAGATGAAGCTGCTCCAGGAGGACTCGCACATCGCCGAACGGCTGGAGCGGATACGGAACAGCATCCTTGAGCGGGATTACATGAACCGTCTCGCTGCGCTCTACAACCTCTGCAACCGCATGCTGGACGGGTACGACTCCCGCTTCGGCTACGACAAGAACCAGGTCGAAAACGTGATGCGCATCTGGACCGGTTTTCTCGACGGCAGCCACGCCGGCGCGAACGGCGATACGATTTCAGTCACCTGGGCGGACGAGCTGGAGGCATGCTACGCCTTCATGCAGGGCCTGCGGGACAACACGGGCATCTTGGGCCATATCGCCATGGGCATCATGACCGCGGGCTATTCCGAGTACGTCTTCACCACCATGACGCTGGCGGAGGAGATGCGTGATAAGGTGTTCGCCTGCCACGGCGACGAGTTCGGCTTCTGGGACGGCGTGATCATGGGCGTGAAGGAGTTCGAAAAGCAGATCCTGATTGAGTACGCCATGATGGGCGCCGGCAAGGCCCTGACGATGAACATCACGCCCATGATGCGTGACCATCTTGCCAATCAGCTCACCCGTCTGGGCACGCGCTACCGCGCCGGCATGCGGGCGGCGGATCGCTGGATGAATCAGAACAGCGCCGCGTACCGCCTTGCCAACGACGGCTTCAAGGGCTGCAAGAACTTCTACAATTCGTCGGCGCGGGCCCTGCGCAACGCCATCAACAAGGTCGAGCAGGAAATGAAGGACGCGCTCGCCCAAACCGAGAAAAATGCCGCTCAGGTGAAAACAAGGCTCACGCCCGAGGAACGGGAGTTGCTCAAGGAGTACCAAAAGGCGATGGACAAGGGCATGGAGAAGGTTCGCCGGCTTGAGGACACCCAGCGTGAGATGGAGCGTGCCCTGCCCGCGGATAAGGCGGCGGCGATCCAAAAGTACAAGGAGGCTGCCAATGAGGTTTGGGCGGACAAGAACGCCCTCAAGCAACTGCAGCTGTACAAGGACCCCTACGCCGCGCGGATGCGCGCGCAGTACAGCCACTATCACGAAACCGCGTGCGACCGCGCGCAGCAGGGGGCGATCAAGGACCTTGCATCGGATTACCATATTCCCGAGGATGAGCTTTACTGCGGCAACGCCTCCTCCGGCAGCCGCGCGGACTACTACTCCGGAAAGAAGGCGCCCAACGACCGCGACATCACCATTTCCCGCAAGGTGCGCTCCGACCGCTCGAAGGATTTCGCCATCGGGCAGGATGAGGCCGAACGGGCGATCGCGCGGCGGCTCTTCAAGGAGTTGAAGGGATACGAGGCCGACACCATCGAGGAGGCGGTGGCGTTCATGAAGGAGATGGACGTGACCTACGTTGCGCCGCAGGGAAATTCTTTCCGGAATTATGTCATCGAGCCGAATCTGGAGGCCTATACGGATCTTCCGGGCATGATCGACAGAAGCCGCTTCGGAACCGAGCTCAAGGGACTGGGCATGAATCAGGCCACCATGGCGTACAAGGGCAAGGAATGGTTCAACCAGTCGAAGGAGTGCCTTGCAAAGGCGGCGGAACTGGAAGCCAGAGCCGCCTCGCTCTCAGGCGCGGCGCGCGATGCGGCACTGAACGAGGCGAAGGCTCTGCGCTATGCCTCCTACGGGAAGAAGGTGGAGGGCATCCGCCAGATCACCAAGCAGGTGGAGAATATCGCGATCCCCCGCCGCTGCGCGCTCTGCAAGGAGGGAGAAGTCATCATCCCCAAGGATCTGCTCAAGCTGCACAATCAGGCACTGCGCGTGGGCACCGAACTTTCCCCCGTAGAGTTCGAGAACATTCTGCGGGTGGAATACAACATGTCGCTCAACGACTACGCCGACCGCATGAGCGAGCTGCTGCGGTAATATCACATGACAGGAGGAAAGCCAGATGTTTTGCCCGAATTGCGGGGCGCCAATCCCGGACGATTCCCTTTTCTGCGAGCGCTGCGGCACGCCGCTTCAAAACCGCGCGCCAGTTTCGGAGCCGGCGCCCGAACAGCCTGCCGCCGCCGGCGGTCCGGCGCTCCCCGGCTGGACGGCGGAGACCGACAGGGGCACGATTGCCGACTTCAGCTTTTCGCAGGTCGGGCCGCTGCTCGGCCTGATTGCCGCGGGTGAGTGGCAGTTCCTGACGTTGACGCCGCCAGAGCTGATCGAGGGCAGCCGCTATATGCAGGTCTGCTCCGACGACCACGACGCGCTGCACGTCGAGCTGTGCATGGCGCGCGGTACGGCGGGCTTTGAGATCTACGGAGCGAACGGCGTATCGGTCCACGACGCGTCGGTCATGCTCGGCGTCTATCTGAATCGTCACTTGCCCAAGCTTCCACAGGGACGGGAGTGGGAACTGATCTAATCAGAAATAATCGGAAAGATAAGTCTGATATACGCGAAGGAGGATCAATGACATGGCGAAATTCTGTATGTGGTGCCAAAAGCAGCTGCCGGACGAGGCAAACTTCTGCCCGCAGTGCGGGGCGAAGACCGTGGAGGGCATTGTGATCGACGCGCCGCCGGGCAGCACCGTCACCATCAGCGACGCACCGCCGCCGGGCTTCCCGCCCATCAACGGGCAAAAGACCTGAGACGAGCAGAGACGATGATCTGGACGGGGATTCCTGTTCCTGTTTACCATCGGGCTGTTCGGCTTTGGATGGATCGGCGATATCTTCAGGGTTGCCACCGGCGCATTTGAGGATAATGTGGGTGTGCCGCTGAGAAGGTAATCTTGTTTTGCCCGTATTGCAGAAAAGAATTCCAACAAGAGTGTTTTCGCTTTGATCCGTCCGGCGTGAGGAGGTACGACCATGAACCGCAGACAACAGACGATTATTCTTTTTGCAATAATCTTCGCACTGGCGTTTGCGCTCACCGGCTGCGACAGGGACAGCGGGGAGCCGTTGACTCCGCCTGACGTCCGACCGGGCGAGTATGTAACGCCGCCCGAAGGCGAAATCCCGCCCATCGACATGAACTATCCCTATGAGCCGGATACCCCCGCGCCCGCGCCGCACGAGGGCACGTTCGTCTCCGACTACGGCACGATGATCTTCAACGGCGACGGCGAGACGGTGGTCATCGACTTTGGCGAGGAGCTCGCCGCGCGGCTCGGGCTACCGACGGGCGAGCAGGAGGCTACCTACCAGTTCTTCAGCGGCGACCTTCCGCCCCACGGCCATGTCATGATCCGCTACGACGCGGCGATGGATTTTGAACTGACTGTCGGTGAGGGCGATGACGAAAAGCGCGTGATGATCGAGATCGGCAAATACGAGGACGGGCATTATTTCACCGGCACGGACTGCACGACAGCGGATCGCATCACCATGTTCGTCGACGATGCAAACGGCGACTGGGAGGCGGTGGATTTCATCAAGAAGTAAGGAGCAAACGCCTATGTATTGTCCAAAATGCGGGAAACAGATCCCGGACGGCAGCGCGTTCTGCCCGGGCTGCGGTACGGCGCAGCAGCCGCAATATCAACAGCCGCAGCAGCAATACCAACAGCAGCAATTTCAGCAGCCGCAGTACCGGCAGCAGTACCAGCCCCAGCCGCAATTTCAGCAGGCGGCGCGCGCGGGTGGCGGCTTGCTCAAAAAAGTCCTGATTGCGGTCGCCGCGGTCTCGATCGTCGGCGGCGTGGGCGTCTCAATAGCGGGCAGGATGCTTGCGGATCGTGACGGCGGCACGGACAGCGGCAGCGGCGGCAACACGGGAGGCGTGGAGGTCGTCGGCAACAACGGCGGCGGTACGACAGTCGCGCACACCGGCAGCGGCCTGACCGCTGCGGCGGAGGGCGTGACGCTCACCATCGAGAAGACGGCCTATGACCCGCGCGAGACAGGTGAAAGGCGTTTCGGCGGGGCTTGTCTCGGACAGCGTGTGGCTCGGCGTGGCGGGGCATCTGAACGCGGCGGCGGAGTTCGAACAGCAGGAGTTCCTTGCCAAGGGCAACGGTACGGTCACGCTGAAAGCGCCGGGTACGTCAGGACACTATCAGATACGCTTTTTCAAGGCGAACGGCGCGACGGAGGCAAACCTCGCCGCGCGGATCGACTTCATCGTGAAGGGGATTCAGGCAACCGCAGACGCGCTTGTCGGCACATGGGAATACGACGAGGTTTGGTGGAACCTTACCGGCATGGAGTACGCGGAATATCTCAGAGAGCAGGCAAGCGGGATGCCCGTGAATTCGGAAGCCGTGATGTCAAATGAAGAATGGGTGGAGATACAGATTGAAAACGATCGATTGGAATACAAATACCTCAGTCATGGGAAGCTTACCATAGAACGCGGTGATGCGGATGGAAGGTATCTGGTGACTGTTTCGGCTTATCGCGACGATTTCCCGAACACAAGAGTGGTCTATGTCTGGGATGCGGTATGGGATGAATCAACTTCCCAGCTGAAAGCCGAAACCAACCATTTGGTGTATGAAGAGGACACACGCACGGGAGGCAGAACCTATGGTTATGAAGGCAACGAGGGCAGAGCAGTTTCGGTCAGCGTGACTGTCTCCGGCGGTGGGAACGGAAACAATGTGCTGTCCTTCGAGGGTGAACTGATCGACACGGGAAAAACGCAAGCAAAGTATCGCGGTATGCAGACTGGCACCGTCTCGGGAACCAAGATTAGCGATACGGTGGAAAGCCTTAATTGATGGGGGACGAGGATCATGAAAAAGAAGGCTGCAATCAACCTGTGCGTGTTGCTTGCCATCCTGCTGCTCACGGGCTGCGGCGACAAGAACACGGTAAAGATCGCGGGCGTGGAGACCACACGCGACGCGACGAGTCTGAGCCTGCGGCGGGAGGAGCTGTCCGACAAGGATCTGGAAACACTCGCCTCGCTGCAGGATCTGGAGGAGCTGGACCTGTACAAAAGCAATATCAGCGACCTGACTCCGCTGGCGGGGCTGACGAAGCTGAAGTCACTGGATATCGGCAGGACAGGGGTGAAAGACCTCACGCCGCTGGAGGGTCTGACGGATTTGGAGCAACTGGGGCTTTTCGGCAGCTCCGCGGATCTCACGCCGCTTGCCTCGCTGCCGAAGCTGCGGGGGATCGACCTCGGCAACAGCTCGGCGGTGGACCTCTCGCCTCTGATCGGGATGGAAAGCCTGCGGTCGCTGAGCCTTGCCACCGCCCACGATGTGGACTTCGCGCACCTCGCGGAGCTGACGCAGCTGGAGAGCCTGACCCTGACCGCGCTGGCGATCGACGACCTCACGCCGCTGGCGGGTCTGACGAATCTGACGAGCCTTGAGCTGACGGCGGAAACGGCGAAGGACGTCACGCCCCTGCTCGGCATGACAAAGCTGGAGCGGCTTTCCCTTTGCGGAGAAGAGGAAAACCTGATCGAGCTTGCCGCGCTTAAAAGCCTCAAACAGCTCACGCTCCACACCCGCAACATGGTGGACGGTGAGGTGCTGGATGCGTTGCAAGCGGCGATCCCCGGCCTTGTCGTTGAGCTGGAAGGGCAGTGGGGCGTATAGCGCAACACAGCGGCATGGCTCAAACGGGCGTAAGCTCTGAAAACGGAAATCGTCTGACACAGGAGGAACGCAAGATGAAAAAGAGATGGTTATCCCTGCTTTTGGCGCTGACGATGGCGCTGTCGCTGGCGCTGCCCGCGTCCGCCGCGGACGACGCGGTCAGCTTTTCGAACATCAACGGTGACATGGCGAAAAACGGCCCAACGCAGTATAAGCTGCTGACGCTGGGCGAGGACAAGGACCCCGTTCTGGTCGAAAAGATCACGACCTACCACTGGAACGACGGTCTCGGTACGGAGAAAGCCGGCTCCATCAGCATCATCGAGTACAGGATGGTCGACGGGAACTGGAAGGAGTATCAGACCTGCGGGACGTGGCAGGCGACGGGGCGGAACTACTACGGGCTGGAGAATATCTATTGGGACGCGTACCCCAACTTCACCATGCAGCCCGGCCACGCTTACATTGTCAAGCCCTCCGACCGCTCGACGTGGAGCTACAACGAGACGTCCAAAAACTGCGGCATGTTTGAGCTGACCGGTCGCTATGTGAAAAATTCCGGCGGCAGCGGCATCAACGTTACCGTGAACGGCAGCGCCGTGCGCTGGACGGACGCCGCGCCGTTCATCGATTCCAACAACCGCACGATGGTGCCGCTGCGCGCCGTGGCGGACGCGCTGGGGCTGACGGTGAACTGGGACGGCAACACCCGCACGGCGAGCTTCTCTGACGGAGCGAACGCGATCTACTTTGCCATCGGCAGCAAGACCGCGCGTACCGGCGGGGGCGGCATGATCCAGATGGACACGGCGGCGGTCATCCGCAGCGACCGCACCTATGCGCCGATCCGCTACCTTGCGGAGTTTTTCGGTTACAGCGTCGGCTGGGACGGCAATACCCGCACGGTCTCCCTCACCTCCGGATCGACGTCGAACGCCGACCGCCCCTCCGTGCCCGGCACCGGCGATTTTGCATGGACGGACGAGGTCCCCTCCGACTGGAGTTCGATGCCCCGCGGCGCGACGGCGCTGAAAAAAGCCTCCGACTGCTCCGGGGAGTGGAAGGCGCAGATCGAGTACATCGACTATGACGGCACGCCCGTCTCGACGGAGCTGCTGAACATCACAATCACGCCGTCGCTCAGCAAGGCCACCGTGACACTGAATATGCTGAAGATCAACTTTGCGGACGAGTCCGGCTGGCGGGACGAGTCGAATTCGCAGCCCTCCACGTGGGACTGCAAAAAGGCCTCCGTCGGCGATTCCTACGGCCTGAGCGGCGAAAAGCTGGACGGCGCGATGACCCTCGGCCCATTCTGGAGCATGGGCGGCAATATGCAGTACGGCGTGGGGATCATGTATCTCCCCGACGGCAGCATCGGCCGTATTGCGCTGGTGCGCCCGTGAGAGATGCAACGATAAACCGGTATCGAGCGTTGAAGGAGGAAACGGCAATGGCTAATTTCTGTACGACCTGCGGCACGCCAATGGCATGGAGCGACCAGGCGTGCCCCGCCTGCGGCACCCCCGCGGCGATCGTCTACGACATGGGCACCATGCAGAAGGCGATGGCGCAGAATATGAAACAGCAGTTCAAGGAACAGGCGAAGCAGCAATTCAAACAGCAGCTCAAGCAGAACGCGGGAATTCATGTCCAGCCGACGGTCAACTTTTTGGGAAAAGACATTGCGCTCGGCAAGGGCATCCACTTCAATCCGTTTGACAAAAAGGGCGGATAACGCGCGGAGAGGGGGAAAAGCAAAATGTTCTGTCCGGTTTGCGGAGCGCAACTGCCTGACGGCAGCACCTTCTGTCCCGCATGCAACGCGAGGTTTATGGCGCAGCAGCCACCGGTTCAGCCGCCGCAGCAGTATAACCAACAGCCGTATCAACAGCCGCAATTTGACCCGGCACAGGTTCAGACGCAGCCGCAGTTTGACCAGCAGATGTATCAACAGCCGCAATATCAACAGCCACAGCAGCCGGTTCAGCCTCAGTATGTCCAGCCGCAGCAGCAATATCAGCAGCCACAGTACCAGCAGCCGCCGCAATATGTCCAGCAGCCGCAGTATGGCCAGCAACCGCAGCGAAAGCTCCGCATTCTTCCCATTATTGTGATCGTGGTCATTCTCGCGGCGTTGCTTCTGGTGGTCATTCCCGCCCTGAAGGGGGTGCGCGACGCCTTGGCTAACAGGGACAAAGCGGTCAGTCAGGCGAAAACGGCAATTGAAGTGATGCTGCCGGACAGCGGCGACCCGGAGCCAATGCATTTTTCTGAAATCATATAACGGCAGAAACGGAGGAAGGCCATATGTTTTGCCCGAATTGTGGAAATCAAATTCCAGACGACAGCACGTTCTGCCAAAACTGCGGCGCGCGCCTCGGCACAGTACAGCAGCCGCAGGGCGTGCAGACGCCGTATCAGCAGCCCATGCAGCAGCCGCAGTATGCCCAGCAAAGCAAACCGAAAAGCAAGAAGCGCATCATTTTCATCGTGATTGCCGTCATCGCGGTCTACGGCGTTTTGCATATCATCAATGCCATTGTAAACAAGGATGAACCGCCGGCGGAGTACAGACCGAATCAAATCACAGACGTGACCGTAACGCCGCCGCCTGCTTCATCGAACGTGTCGGGAAGCCCATGGGACGTGCCCGCGCAGACAGGCGGCACGACAAATCATAATCCGGGTTCAGGCGCAAGCACGAACACAAATCCGAGCACAAGCACAAGCCAGCCCCAGGGCAGCGGCGGCGCGGCGAGCACGGCGAGCTATTCGACGGACGAGCTTCCCCAGGAGGCAGAGTTCGACTGGTTCTATGACAATCTGGACAAGTTCGGTGCCAGTCTGACCCCCAACACGGCGGAATTCTTTGATGATTCCGTGCTGCTGGAGGGCGGCTGGAAGGTCACCATCTTCCGGACGAACGAAGCCGGAGACAGCTATCAAAAGGAATTCCAGCATTTTGACGTCACCGTTTCGGGCGATACCATCGAGGCGGACGTCAAATGGTCCGGCCTGATCTCTCCCGACACGGGCGATGTGTGGCGTGACGGAAGCGACATCAGCCCCAACCACTACACCGGCACCGTCGAGCACAGCGCCGGTCATCTCAGGGTTCACCTGACGGATTATTACGACGACAAGATCGACCTGTACAGCATCTATCTGCTCGGCGGCAGGCAGTACGCCATCGGCAGTTATCTCAACCCCCGCGACACCGTGCAGACGCAGACCTATGTGGCGTTCTTCCGCCCGTAGGAAACGAGGAGGATACAGGCATGAAGATAACGGAAAAGAAACGCCGCAGCGCAGGGGAAAAGCTGCGCCGCGGGTGGCTTATTATTCTGATTGCCATGATCGCTGTCCCGCTCCTTCTGCTGCTCTCGCACGTCACGCAACAGAGCGGGCAGAGCGCGGAGCCGGGCTATACCTACGAGGTGGACGGTCAGTGGGAGCGGACGGGCTTCCGCATCCTCGGCCCGACGGCGGCAAATGGCGGCGCGGACGTCCGCGCGTCGGCTGATGACAGCGCCATCGTCTACGACTTCACCACGGGGAGCGGGCACGCGCAGGTCAAGCTGACGTATCCCGACCTAAATATGTCCAAATACGCGGTAAAGGAGCTCTACAACGCGGACGAGCACATCGAGCTCATGTTTGAGTTTGCGCGTGAAGCGGACGCGGATGAAACGCCCGGCGACGTGAGCGCCGTGATCTGCCTTGCGGGCGCGGCAGAGCTGAACGCGGACGGCACGGTTGAGCTCACGAACCGCGAGCCCTTCCGGGCGTACTATTCCATGCAGAACGAGATCCTTGAGCCGGTCACCTACGCAGCGGCGCAGCAGCGGAACAGTGAACCCGCTGTTGTCGGAAACGCGGTTCTGCCCGTCGGACAGGCGGACGGCGAGCCTCTTTGCATCGTGCTGGACGTGACGGACGAGCAAAGCGGCGTGCGGACGCTGGCGGTTTGGGACTTCCGCTGGAAGCAGGGGCCGATCACGGTCGAGGTGCCGCCGCAATACGGCCCGATCGAATACTACGATTCCCCGGTCGGTATGCTCGCAAAGCTCCTCGCGATCCTGTCCGCCGCTGCGGTCCCCGTGCTGCTGATCCGGCAGGCCATACTTGCCACCAAGACGAAGAAGGAGAAGCCATGATGTTTTGTCCGAATTGCGGAACGCAGCTCCCGGACGGGAGCGCCTTTTGCCCGAACTGCGGCACGCGCCTCGGCGGCATGCCCCAAGGCGGCACGCAGAACGCTTACGCGCCGGAATACGCCGCGGTGCCAAGGAGAAGCGGCCCTCCGATCATTCTGTTGATCGGCCTTGTAATTCTGCTGGCGCTTACGGGTGTGATCGCGTTTTTTGTCCGTCAGAGCGTGCTGGAAAACTCGCCGCTCCACGGCGCGAAGCTCAAAAAGCAGGTGGTATGGCAGACGGAGGATCTCTCTGTCTCCGTGACAGGGCTGCGCTATGACGACTCAGATGACGATTATCCGTATGTGATAGACCTCGCGGTGAAAAACGCAAGCGGTACGAACTGCGACCTGCGGTGCGAAGGCGCGGCGATCAACGGCATCCAGACGGATACCAGGCTTGACCTCGTCATCCCGGCGGGCGGCAGTGCAAAGGGAGAGCTACGCCTTTCCGAGCGGGAGGTAAAACTGCGCGTCGGCCTGCAGCAGTTCTCCACCATCGATCTCGCCTTCGGCGCGGGAAGTGCGCACAGCGACGTGGTTCACCTGAAAACGGGGCTGAAAATGCCAGAGGCACACCTTTCAATCGGCGAGGATGACCCGCTGTACAACGCGGGCGGCGTCCGCGTCAATCATACAACCTTCTATCCCGTATGGCCCGCGCTGGAGCTGTACGTGGAAAACAACACGGGCCGTTCTCTCGCAGTGCGTCAGGGCGACGTGCTGGTGAGCGGCGGCGCTGCGCGCACTGAGCCTTTGGAGGACATCTTCCTGCCGGGCACATGCGGCTACATCCATCTGATCTTCTCTGTGGATGAGTTGGAATCAGACGGTCTGCTGCCAATCAAGAGCATCGACACCACCTTGTATCTCAGCGACCCGGCGACGGGGGAAACGGTTGCCGAGATTCCCGTCCATCTGGATAAAATCTCGTAGACCACGGCACCCGGTCCAAAATTTGCCCCGCAATAAACAAATAAAAAACCCGCCACGGCAAAAGATTTTGGAACAATCTGTATCAAACCTCTTGACAATCTTTCCACTCTGTGTTAAGATGTCTCCATAGCGAAACGGCGAGTTTTGCTATGGAGGTGTTTCTATGCGAAGGAAAGACGAATCACGCAAGGTTGCCATTCAGGAATACATCGACAAATACTTCGACGAGCATACTCAGATACCGTCCGTCCGGGACATCGTCGCGGGGACTGGCATCGCACTTGCCACCGTGCATCGCTATCTCGTTTCGATGCAGGAGTCCGGCGAACTCAGCTATAACGGCGCAAGGAATATTGGCACTTCGCGTATCAGAAAAGAGGCAAAGATGGTGAGCGTGCCGGTGCTGGGCAGGGTAAGCTGCGGCCCCGGCGAGTGGGAGGAAGAGGACATCATCGAGTACATCCGCCTCCCCGAATCCTTCGTCGGCAAAGGGCAGTTCTTCGTGCTCATCGCCAAGGGCGAATCCATGATCGACGCCGACGTGCATCCCGGCGATTATGTGGTCGTGCGCCAGCAGCAGACGGCGAACGACGGCGATCTGGTCGTCGCGCTGTACGACGAGGGGCTGAGCAACCTCAAGAAGCTCGCGCACAGGCGCGGCCGCGCTATCCTCCAGTCCTGTAACGCAGACAAGAAAAAGTATCCCGACATCTCAGTGAGCGAGCTGAACATCCAGGGGGTGGCGGTTGGTGTTATGCATAAGTTCATCGAGAGTGAGTGAGGGTGTCTCTGGGTTCGTACTGCTCAAAAGCAGCGAGTGCATCGTCCTCAATACGCCCAAGGGTTTGAATCGGACGCGAGAGCGGCACCCCTCCCTGCGATGTCCGGTCTGCAAGAAGATCCTCGGCGCGTTTGATACACCGCGCGATAAGAACTGCACGCTGGTGTACGACGCAGACGATCCACGGATGAAAGAATTCCCCCACAGCCATCTTCGCAAGTGTCCCCGGTGCCATCGTGCGATAGGCATCGCAGTGCTGGAGGACAGGACGGAAGAATTGTTCCGACAATCGGAGGAGCGGCGCGCCGCCGTGTAAAACTGAATCAGAAACGTCGACGAGGCCGACCGTCCTCCCATCGGTGAATATGGGAAAC
>SVMM01000016.1 GCA_015067435.1 Oscillospiraceae bacterium
CGTACCGGCTGCGCGGTGCTCCTCGTCAGCCACATCAACAAGGCGCGGGGAACAAAAGCGGGATATCGCGGGCTCGGTCCCATCGACATCACCGCAAGCGAGCTCCTCGACGGGACGGGTCAGCCGATGACAAAAGTCGAGACGATGGAGGACGAGCTTCTCCGCCTGCTGATCCGGCCTCTGCCCGCCACCTACATCATCGCCTACGCGAAAAACATCGGCGTCAGTGAGCGGACGGTCAATGCGGCAAAGAAGCACCTCGGCATCGTTTCGGAAAAGCGTGCGGACGGATGGTATTGGCGTCTGCCGGACGATTCCGAGTTCCCGGTCGGCGCGTGAAAACGCAAAATCACCTGCACCCTTGCGTCCTACCTCATGTCGTTCTCGAACCCTATGAGTAATCGGACTCAACGCTATCCAAGTCAACCATGCAAGGGTGCAAGCGCACTGAAATATTCATTCCCCAACAAGGAGGAGTCCTGCCATGAAAAAGAATTCCACGCTCCGCCTCTACGAGAACGCGCACGGCAATGACTGGCGCAGCAATTTCTTTTCTCTGCCGAACGAGATTTTTTCGTTCGAGCTCGACGCGGTCGCCATTGCGATCTATGCCTATCTGCGCTGCCTCGAAAACCGCAGGAAGAAAGATCGTGACCGGCACACCTGCTATCCGAGCTACAAGCAGATCGGCGACGCGGTACGCTGCAGCAAGCACACAGTTTCAAAATATGTCGCGCAGCTCTGTGAAAAGCGGCTCATCGATATTGAGCAGACGCAGATCACGACGAAGAGCGGTCGGAAGCAGAACGGTCATCTCAAGTATCATCTCCTGCCGATCAAGGTTGCGATCCAGTATCGGCACGAGCGTCAGGTCGAGCGCGAGGCTCAGCGCCGGGAGCGTGAGCGCGTGGCCAAGCTGCTCGAAAAGCAGACGACGTCTGCGTCCGAAGTCAACGCACAGTATGTCAAAACCGTCCCCGCTCATGCTACGGATGAGGCAGACGCTTCCGCGCTGTCTCTCGCCTGCGCGGAACCGTCCTATGTCGATCCGGGCCACGCCCATGTGCCGGAGGAACTGCCGTCCTGAGCAGGCGGGCTGCGGCGAGGGAAACCCGCAAGGGGAAGACGAAGAGGGGAAGCAGGATAAAGACAGGTGTCTTTTACGGCCACCTGACCCCTCACATCTGCCCGCAGTGCGGGCAGAAGAGCGCGGTCGGAAAAGGCGTCTTGATGCGGATTGTCGGAGAGAACTGTCTCCTTGTCCCGCGCAAGGTGCGAAATACAGGAATTTACAGGGCGTCTTAACGCCCGGGAAGGAGAAAAATGAGCGAAAATGAGAAAGACCGGCTCACCCTGAGGGTGGAGCCGGAGGTCAGAGAAGAAATCGAGCGCCACCTCGAAAGAGGCGGCAGCAGAAGCATGAATCAGTTCCTCAACGAAGCGGTCCGGCACTACTTGGACTACCTCGATATGAAGCGCGTCGGCTCGCTCCTGCCGCGAGAGATCATGGCGGTCATCGACGGTCGGCTCGGTGAGTTCGAGCGCAACATGTCCCGCGCGCTCTTCAAGGTCTCGACCGAGGTGGATATGACGAACGCGCTCGTCGCCGACCTGCGTCAGCTCTCGCAGGACGAGCTCGACGACCTCCGCGCGAGCAGCGTCAAAAACGTGCGCGCGCTCAACGGAATGACGTCGCTCGACAAGTATATGCGCGACCGTGAATACCGCGAAGCGGGTGCCGGCGAATGGCTGGATTGATCGTCAAGAGTCCGTACATCAAGTGCGGCGGCGGTCGCGGCGCGGGCGGATACGCCAGCTACATCGGAACGCGCGAGCGCGTTGAGCTGCTCCCCGACGACCGTCCTCCGACGCAGCGGCAGGAGCAGATCATCCATCACATCGAGCGTGATTTTCCGGACACGAAGTCGTATCCCGAGCACGCCGCATACGCGGAGCAGCCGACGAAGGCGAACGCCTCCGCGTACATCACCTCCGCGCTCGAAACGCATTGGGAGGACGCGCGGCGCTCGGAGGTCTACGCACGCTATATCGCCACGCGGCCCCGCGCGGAGCGTCTGGGTTCGCACGGTCTCTTCGGCGACGAGGACTGCGTCGATCTGGACGCGACGATGAAGGAGCTGGAGGAGTACAAAGGCAACGTCTGGACGCACATCCTCTCGCTCAAGCGGGAGGACGCATCGCGGCTCGGCTATGACAACGCGCTCGCTTGGCGTGATACGCTCCGCGCGCATCGCAACGATATCGCCGCGGCGATGCACATCCCGCCGGAGGACTTCCGCTGGTGCGCCGCGTTTCATGACGAGGGGGATCATCCGCACGTCCACATGATGGCGTGGTCGGTCAAGCCGGGGGAGGCGTACCTGAGCAGAGAAGGTATCAGGGAGATCAAGTCGACGCTGACGAATCAGATCTTCCTGCACGAGATGACGCAGCTCTATGAGCAGAAGTCCTCCGCGCGCAACGAGCTGGTGAAGGAAGCGCGCCACGCTCTGATGGAGCTGTCGCGGGAGCTGAAAAACAAGATCGCGGACGCGCCGGAGATCGAAACGAAGATGCAGGAGCTGGCGCAGACGATGCGCACGGTCACGGGGAAGCATCAGTACGGGTATCTCAAAAAGCCGGTCAAGCGTCAGGTGGATGAAATCGTCGACGCGCTGGAGGACTTCCCCTCCGTGCATGAATGCTATGACCGCTGGCTCGAATTGCAGGATCAGGTCGACAGCTATTATAAGGATGAAAAGAGAACGCGCCTCAAGCTCTCGGAGCAGAAGGAGTTCCGCGCGATCAAGAACGCGGTCATCGCCGTGGCGGATCAGATCAACGAGAACGTATTGTCCTTCGAGGACAAGGAGCTCGACGCGCGTGACGAGCCGGAAGAATCTCCGCAGGCGTCCTATGCCTACTGCCGTCTGCGCGACGCCATCCTCGACCGGAATGTCCCGCACGAGGAGCGCCGCGAGTGCGTTGATGAGATGGAGCAGCTCGCGGAGAACGGCGACCGGTACGCGCAATACTTCCTCGGCAAGCTCTACCGCGACGGCGGACTGCTGATCCCGGACAACGAAAAGGCGGAGCACTGGTTCCGACGCTCCGCGGCGAGCGGATACGACTGGGCCGAGTACGCGCTCGGCAAGCTGCTGGAATCGCAGGAGCGAAAAACGGAGGCGGCGAAATGGCATGACCGCGCGGCAACGCAGGGAAACAAATATGCGCAGTACCGTCTCGCCAAGCTCTGCCTCACCGGGAACGGCGTGCCGAAGGACGTCGACCGCACGGTGGAGCTGCTGGAAGCCTCGGCAAAGCGAGGGAATCAATACGCGCAGTACACGCTCGGTAAGATCTATCTGCAGGGCCATGAGGTCGGGCAGAACATGGAGCTGGCGGAATACTGGCTGTCCAGGGCAGCGGAGCAGGGTCACGCCTACGCGCAGTTTTTCCTTGACCACATGAACGAGCCGCGCAAGCCCGCGCTCATGCTGGCGGTGACGCGGCTGCTACACTGTCTCGGCGGTATCTTCGAGAGCAGCAGACCCCTGGATGCGACGAGCAGGCCAATCGAAATCGACCGCAAGCGGTTCGCGGAGCTTCAGGAAAAGCGCATCGCCATGGGCCACAAGCCGGACGATCACGAGGATCAGCCGTACAACGGCATGAGCATGGCGACGCCGTGGTAACTGCCACGATTATATCAGAAGGGAGAAAAGGATGAAAGAAGCAAAGTTCAAAAACTACGACGACCTGCCGCTGATGCTCTCCGTCCCCGACTTGACGGAGGCGCTCGGCATCAGCAGGGCGGGCGCATACGATCTCGTCAAAAGCGAGGGCTTCCCCTCCCTGCACATCGGGAACCGCATCCTTGTGCCGAAAGATGAGCTTATCGTGTGGATCAGGGAGAATACGAGAGGCGGACAGGGATAATTCTGCTCGCCTCAGGAGAGATGTTCGATGCGTTCACGCACGCGTTTGAACACTTCGTCAGCGGAATAACGGACATCAGACACCACAGCAGCCTTGTCCGCCTCATCCAGCTTGGTTTCAATGATTTCTGCCTGCTCAGAATCGCGCATCTGTCTCACCTCGCGTTCAGATTTATACTACCACGATTCCGTCATAGTGCAACAAAAAAATGCGCAAAAGGCAGGTTCTCTATTCTCCGTTTGGTCAACGATCTTTCAGTAGACTCGGGCCGACCCTTTCAGTATGTTTGGTTTACCAAACATACCGAAAGGGGGACGAAACCATGAAAAACAGTGGTAAAAAGGAAATCGCGCTCGTCGCCAGCGGCATCGTTCTCGGCGTGAGCATAACTGCCCCGGCTGCGGGAGCGGTTCTGACCGTGCAGCAGTCCAGCCAGAAGATCGTCGTGGACGGCAAGCCGGTCCAAATCGAGGCGTACAGCATCGGCGGATGCAACTACTGCAAGCTCCGCGACATCGGCAGGGCGATGAACTTCTCCGTGGAGTACGATCCGCTCACCAACACCATCCACATCAACAGCGGCGCACCCTATGAAGATTCTTCCTCTGCCATGACTGCAAGCCGCACGGTGACGCTTCCGACCGACGGCAGACAGTACATCCCACAGGCCGGCGACCGCATCCTCTGCGACGACGGCACGGAGTACGAGATCAAGGACGTCGCGCGCTGGGACAGCAGCCCTCTCCCAACCCCGACCTGCGATTGCGATGTCTTTCCCGCTCTGACGCTGCCCGAACCCATCGTCAAGCACTACTCCGACAAGCACAGCGACGACCTGTTCGTGCGGAACGTGTTCGAGGTGCGGCGGATGGTCTACACCATCTACAACGCCATCGGCGAGGAACCGGACGCTTGGCGCGACGGCAAGCCGCTGTTCAAGATCAGCACCGAAATCCCGACCGAGTACGAGCCGTACACCGAGCGGTTCTGGCCGTGGCGCAGCGAGGAAATCACGGATGTCGTTCACGCGTGCCCGAACGTGCGATACTACGTCGACGCATACGACGTGTACCATGACGGCGTCTACCTCTGCACGCGCTACTGCTTCATGTCGATCTGAGGGGAGGCGGCACGAATGAACGACATCCTCTCCGATCTCTATCACGGCGAACTGCGCCCCAACGAGCATGGCTACCCAGCCGATTCCGACGTCGGCATCCTGCTCGAATCCTTCGAGCAGAACGAGAAGTGGCTCGGCGAGCTGCTCGGCGGCAGGGCGAAGGAATACCTGCTGGAGCTCGTCAACATCCACGACGAGCTCATCGGCACGATGACCTACGACAGCTTCCGCGATGGCTTCATCCTCGGCGCGCGGCTCGTCATGGAGGTCGTCTGCGGGCAAACCGAGGGCGAGTGAGGGCGGCGCTGCCGCCCCGCCCCGTTTTACGCCCTGTCGCGCCGTTGTTGGCGGTTTGTGGCCTCGGTTGCCTCACGGCGGATACGGACGCGGCGGAACGCGTTGAACGCAGCGTTAGCGACGTTTCAGGCATGTGCAAAAAACGCCCGACTGTAACCCAAAAGACGGTTGCAAAGGGACAGCAACCAAATTGATAACTTTCTGATAACTCGGCCGAAACGGCATAGCTTTTCGGAAAGGGTTACGATATTGTTCGTGCCAGGAAAGGACGTGATACCACATGGCAAAACGCAGAGCAAGCGGTGAAGGAAATATCCGTAAGCGCAGCGACGGGCGCTGGGAAGGGCGCTACGTCGCCGGACACGACGCGAACGGCAAGCCCATCCGCAAGAACGTTCTCGGCAAAACGCAGGCCGAAGTCAGGGACAAGCTGAAGCAGGCGATTGCGGACTCAAATCTGCTGGACATCCAAAAAGCAGACGAGTACACCGTCGGCAAGTGGGTGGAAATCTGGTACGAAGTCTACTCCAAGCCGAACATCCGCGAAAAAACGCAGAAATACTACGAAACCTTTATCAATCGCCACGTCATCCCCATGATTGGAGACATCAAGCTGAAAAAGCTGACCGGGCGCGATCTTCAGATCATGTACAACGAGGTGCGGGAGCACGGGCGCATCCGCGTGTCGCAGAAGGATAAGAACCCCGGCATGAGCGCGTCCTATGTCAATGGCCTGCACCGCATGATGCACAACTGCCTCAATCGGGCGGTCAAGGAGCGGCTCATCCTGCGCAATCCGGCGGACGACTGCATCGCGCCCAAGCTCCAGAGAACGGAGATGAAGGTACTCAAAGCAGAGGACGTGGGCGCTTACCTCAAGGCAGCGGAGGAGCTTGGCATTCTTCCGATGTTCTTCCTCGAACTGTGCACGGGGCTTCGCAAGGGCGAGCTGACGGCGCTCCTGTGGGAGGATCTGGATGTCGAGAATAAGGTGCTGACCGTCAACAAGCAGGCCGTCAGCATCGACGGCGGCGGAGTAAAGGTGTTGCCGCCCAAGACGGAGACCTCAATCCGAAAAATCGCCATCTCGCAGGAAACGCTGGACCACCTGATTGCCGAGCACGCAAAGCACCCCGATAACCCGTATATGTTCCCCTCGCCGCGCACCGGGGAGATGTATCACCCCGACAGCATCGTAAACCTGCATCGGAAAATCCTCAAGCGCGCGGGGCTGGAGCCGATCCGCATGCACGACCTGCGGCACACATTCGCCACGCTGGCGCTCCAGAACGGCGTGGACATCAAAACGGTGTCGTGGATGCTCGGACATCATGACGCGGGCTTCACGCTGCGCACCTACACCCACGCGACCGTGGCGATGCAGGCAAAGGCAGCGGAGACTATGGGCAGCCTCATGGCGAAGAGCATGTAAAAACCGTCAGGTGCGGGGATCGTGCAACAGGCTGCTGCACGATTCCCGCACCATTTTGTACGCCAACCGAGGGCAAAACCTGGACTGCTATAAACAAAAAGGAGCCGACCTTTCTACGGCACATCGGCAGGTCAGGGCTGACCCACTAAATGGGGTCAGCCTTTAACATCTTACAAACCCTTTATTTATGTGGGCTCCGGCAGTTTCGGACGATTTCGAGTATGTGGGTCGGTTGTGGGTCAAGGCTCATTTTTACGCGCGCCTACGGCAAGAATGCACCTCGCGTTTTTGCAACTTTTCGGGGCGGCACGGAAAACCGTGCCAAGCAGTCCCTGAACAAGCAAAAAGCTTCGTCCTGTAATTCGACACATTCAAAAATTGTTGCAGAAACGACAAAAAACCACCATTTCTGGCGGTTTTTCGCTGGTGGAGGAGGGTGGATTCGAACCACCGAAGTCACTGACAACAGATTTACAGTCTGCCCCCTTTGGCCACTCGGGAACTCCTCCATATTCACTTTTTGCTGCGTTTCGCTGGTGGAAGTTTTTGGAGCTGGTAGACGGATTCGAACCCCCGACCTGCTGATTACAAATCAGCTGCTCTACCAGCTGAGCTATACCAGCATTTCCACAGCACGCCAATATTAGCAGATGGCAGACGCTTTGTCAAGAAAAATTTTTGCTAAAATCAGATTTTTTTTACTTCGTCCTTGACATCTTACGGAACAATGGTACAATACACAATCACATCATCATTATAAAGGAAGGAATCCTATGCTTCACAAAGCCATGCAAAACCGGTGGACACGCATCGTGCTCGCCGTGATCGGCACCTTTATCACCAGCTTCGGCATGAACTACTTCATCGTGCCGATGAAGCTCTACGGCGGTGGCATCACCGGCGTCAGCCAGCTGCTGCGCACCCTGATGTCGCGCACCATGACGCTGCCGGCGGGCGTGGACGTCGCCGGTATCCTGTACCTGCTGTTCAACATCCCGCTGCTCGTGCTGGCGTGGCGCTCGCTGGGGCGCGGGCTGGCGGTCCGCACCGTGATCTGCACGCTCACGTCGTCCCTGTTTTTGAGCATCCTCACCGCGCCCGCCACGCCGATCCTGGAGGAGCGGCTCGCCTCCTGCATGGTCGGCGGCATCCTCTGCGGCTTCGGCCTCGGCCTGACGCTGACCTGCGGCAGCACCAGCGGCGGACTGGACATTCTCGGACTCTGGCTCAACCAGCGCGGCAGCCACTTCACCGTCGGGCGCTTCTCCCTCGGCTTCAACGCGATCCTCTACGGCCTGTGCGCGGTGCTGTTCGACCTGCCCACCGCTCTGTACTCCATTATCTATAATGTATTCTGCTCGCTGTTCATGGACCGCGTCCACCAGCAGGGCATCAGCGCGCAAGTGCTGATCTTTACCCGCGACGAGGACCCGGAGCTGCCCCAGAACATCATGCACCGCCTCAACCGCGGCGTGACCTACTGGGACGGCATGGGCGCCTATACGGGCCACCGGATGCGCGTGCTGTGCGTGTGCGTCACCAAATTCGAGGTGGACGAGCTGCGCCACATCGTGCGCGAGCTTGACCCCAACGCGTTTTTCATCGAGCAGGAGGGCGTCCGCATCGACGGGCATTTCGTGCACAAGATCGCCTGAGCGGCGCGCGGGGAGGCGGAGCGTATGGAAAACCACACTCTTCGGGTAATCGCGCGGATGCGCAGCGATTTTCCGGCGAAATTCGGCGTGCCGCGCCAGAGCGGGCTGGTGCCGGAGCTGACGGGCCGCGTTGTGTTCGAGCCGGAGTACCGCAATCCGGACGCGCTGCGCGGCGTCGAGGGCTTTTCCCACCTGTGGCTGATCTGGCAGTTCTCCGAGGCGGCGCGCGACGAGTGGTCGCCCACCGTGCGCCCGCCGCGGCTGGGCGGCAACGAGCGAATGGGCGTGTTTGCCACGCGCTCGCCGTTCCGCCCGAACCCTCTGGGGCTGAGCTGCGTGAAGCTGGAGGGCGTGGAATGGGACGCGCCGGACGGCCCCGCGCTGCGCGTCTCGGGCGCGGACCTCATGGACGGGACGCCGATCTACGACGTCAAGCCCTACGTGCCCTATGCCGACGCGCACCCCGACGCGCGCGGCGGCTTTGCACAGGCGCGGGCGGAGACGATCGCCGTGGACTTCCCGCCGGAGCTGCTCGCGCGGGTGCCGGAGGCGCTGCGCGGCGCGCTGTGCGGCGTGCTGGCGCAGGACCCGCGCCCACGCTACCAGAACGACCCGCGGCGTGTCTACGGCATGGCGTTTGCGTCGCTGAACGTGCGGTTTTCCGTCGCGAACGGTACGCTGACCGTCGTGGACGTTGCGGAACGGGAAACGGGAGCCGATTGAAGATGACATAAAAATCCGGAAAAGCGTTGCTTTTCCGGATTTTTTGTGATAAAATATAAGAAAAATATGCGAAAAAGCAGCGAAACCACAACATATTGAGCATGGAGAGCAACTATGGCACAACGTGTCGACCTGAACCGGGATTGGGAATTCAGCGAAAACGCCGACGATTTCAGCGGCGCCGTGACCGTGTCGCTGCCGCACACCTGCCGCGAGACGCCGTACGCCTGCTTTGACGAGAGCGCCTATCAGATGGTCTGCGGCTACCGCAGGCGCATCGTCGTGCCCGACGAGTGGGCGGGCAGGCGCGTGTTCCTCTGTGTCGGCGCGGCGGGACACAGCGCGGAGGTGTTCGTCGACGGGAAAATGTTGGGTGAGCACCGCTGCGGCTACACCGCCTTCCGCGTCGAGCTGACGGACGCGCTGACGCCCGGACACGCGGCGGAGCTGACGATCCGCGTGGATACGCGCGAGTCGCAGGACATCCCGCCGTTCGGCTATGTGATCGACTACATGACCTTCGGCGGACTCTACCGCGAGGTCTGGCTGGAGGTCACGGAGCAGACGTATCTTTCGGACGTGTTCGTCCGCCCCGCCGTTTCCGGCGTGCTGCACGGCACCGTGACGGTGGACGGCGCGCTGCGCGAGGGCATGACGCTGCGCCAGCACGTCGACGGCAGCGAGAAGCGCACCGCCGTTTCGGGCGAGGAGACGGAATTTTCGCTCTATGTGCCGGGCGCAAAGCGCTGGGAGCTTGACGAACCGAATCTGTATACCCTTGTGACCGAACTGGTTGACGGCGAAACCGTGCTCGACCGCGCGGAGACGCGCTTCGGCTTCCGCGAGGCGGACTGGCGCGCGGACGGCTTCTATCTTAACGGCGAAAAGGTGAAGCTCGCGGGGCTCAACCGCCACCAGAGCTACCCCTACGTCGGCTACGCGATGCCCGCGTCGATGCAGCGGCTGGACGCGGAGATTTTGAAAAACGAGCTGGGCTGCAACGCCGTGCGCACGTCGCACTATCCGCAGTCGCAGCACTTCATCGACCGCTGCGACGAGCTGGGACTGCTGGTGTTCACGGAGATCCCCGGCTGGCAGCACATCGGCGGGAGCGAAGCGTGGCGCGAGCAGGCGGTGCGCAACACGGAGGACATGGTGCGCCAGTACCGCAACCACCCCTCGATCGTCCTCTGGGGCGTGCGCATCAACGAGTCGCAGGACGACGACGCGCTCTACGAGCGGACGAACGCCGCGGCGCGCCGCCTTGACCCGACGCGCGCCACCGGCGGCGTGCGCTACCTCAAAAAGAGCCGGCTGCTGGAGGATGTGTACACCTACAACGACTTCGTGCACGACGGGAGCAACAGGGGCTGCGAGAAGAAAAAGGACGTCACGCCCGACACGGGCAGGGCATACCTCGTCAGCGAGTATAACGGGCACATGTACCCGACCAAGGCCTACGACAGCGAGGAGCACCGTCTGGAGCACGCGCTGCGCCACGCGAACGTGCTCGACGCGCTCGCGGCGGAGGACGATATCGCCGGCGGCTTCGGCTGGTGCATGTTCGACTACAACACCCACCGCGACTTCGGCAGCGGCGACCGCGTGTGCTACCACGGCGTGCTGGACATGTTCCGCAACCCCAAGACAGCCGCGGACGTTTACGCCGCGCGGCGGAGTGAGCCGCTGCTCGCGGTCAGCTCGTCGTTCGACATCGGCGAGCATCCGGCGAGCAACCGCGGCCGCGTGTTCGTCTTCACGAACGCCGACGAGGTTCGGATGTACAAAAACGGCAAATACATCCGCAG
Source organism: Oscillospiraceae bacterium (assembly GCA_015067435.1). Lineage (GTDB taxonomy): Bacteria > Bacillota > Clostridia > Oscillospirales > Oscillospiraceae > Hominicoprocola. The sequence goes on from SVMM01000016.1 coordinate 10,975, forward strand.
CTACACCCACGCGGATTCGCCCTATAAACACATGATAAACCCGCCGATCGAGATCGACGACTTCATCGGCGGCCAGATCGCGGAGAACGAGGCGTTCGCGCCCGCGCAGGCGCGGTTCGTCAAGGAACTGCTCAACCACGCGGCGCGCTTTGGCATGAACCACCTGCCGCCGGAGCTGATCGCGAAGGCGGGCGTGCTGATGGCGCGCTGGCGCATGAGCTTTGACGACGCCTACCGGCTCTACGGCAAGTACATCAACAACTGGGGCGACGCGGCGGCGGAGTTCCGCTTCGAGGCGGTGAAAAACGGCACGGTCGTGCAGACCGCCGTCAAATCTCCGGCGACGGAGCGGCGGCTGCGCGTGCGCGTCAGCCACACGGCGCTCGTCGAGGGCGCGACCTACGACGTCGCGGCGCTGCGCCTCGCGCTGACGGACCAGAACGGCAACGTCCTGCCCTTCGCGCAGGAGCCGGTCGCGCTCGCCGCCGAGGGGCCGATCGAAGTGATCGGGCCGCGGACCGCCGTGCTGCGCGGCGGCCTCGGCGGAACGTATGTAAAGTCGACCGGCCTGTCGGGCGAGGCGGCGCTCACGCTCACGCTCGACGGCGCGGAGCCGGTGCGGATCGCATTCACGGTGACAAAGAGGGAGGATTCAGATGCAGGATCGGTCTAAGGTGATTTTCGGCAACCCCATCTCGCAGCGTGACTATGACAAGGCGCTCAAGTCCAAGGCGAAATACGCGCGCAAGTACGGCGACGACGCAAACGCGAACTACAGTGTGAAGCTGGTGGACAACGCCTGTCTCTTTGCGCCGCTGGGCGTGCGCGACATCCGCGTGGCGGAGGGCGCCGGCGATACGGCGTTCGACACGGAAAAGGGCGTCATCGTCGGCAACATCCGCATGGGCTTCGGCCACTACCGCATCTCCATCGCCATGGCGAGCGCGGCGCACGCGTTGGGCTATGTGCCCTACTGGATGGACCTCAACTCCTATCCGGACACGACCTGCACCAAGGTCATCGGCGCGCAGAACGAGCTGTACTCCCTCGGCTCGCGCCTGAGCCAGAGGTTTTGGCTCTTCAACAAGCTCGTGTGGGAGCCGGTGAACTATGAGGGCTTCCGCAAGCTGAGCTATAACGCTGCTGACCAGAAGAACGCGGAACTGATGGCGCCGGTCTTCGCGAACGTACCCAAGGACATCCCGGTCATCGGCACCCACGTCTGGCCCGCGCAGGCGGCGCTGCACGCGGGGATGAAGTACGTCGTCAACGCCATCCCCGACAACTGGCCCATGGCGCTGCACCTCGCCGAGGGCGGCGTGCACACCATCCAGACGCACCAGTCCTATATGGGCTACCGCATCCTGAACGGTATGCAGGGCAGGGACGTGCTCAAACCCATGCCCGCGGACAGCCTCTACTACACGGGCCACTACGTCGACCACGAGCTGGTCGCGAATCTGGAGCGCGACTGCGAGAAGCGCCTCGCGCGCAAGGCCAGCGGCGAGCCGATGCGCTTCCTGCTGACCATCGGCGGCGCGGGCGCGCAGCGCGAGCTGTTCGCCGCGGTCATCACGCACCTGCTGCCCGCCGTGCGGGAGGGGCGCGCGGCGCTCTACGTCAACGTCGGCGACTACCGCAAGGTCTGGGACGAGCTGACGCAGGAGGTCGACGGCCTCGCCGCGCTCTCGACGGAGCACTTCGACGACTGGGCGGAGACGCTGCGCTTCGCGGAGGGCGCGCCGGACGGCATCGTCACGGGCGTCCACGCCTTCTACCACAGGGATATCTTTCAGGCGGTGTACTGCACAAACCTCCTGATGCGCTCGTGCGACGTGCTGGCGACCAAGCCGAGCGAGCTGGCGTTCTATCCCGTGCCGAAGCTCTTCTTAAAGCGCATCGGCGGGCATGAGAAGTGGGGCGCCATCCACTCCGCCGAGATGGGCGACGGCACGCTGGAGTGCGAGGACGTGCCGCACACGCTCCAGATGCTCGACCTGCTGCTCGGCGAGGAGACGCTCTTCGCCGAGATGGTCAAGGCGATCCTGGTAAACAAGTCGGCGGGGGTTTACGATGGCGCGTACAACGTCGTCAAGCTCGCCATTGGGTTGAAAAATGGCGACAAAACGGAATAATTGCCGAAATATCAACAAAGCGTAATCTACAAAGGAGAATCATTCGTGGACAGCAAACAGACATTGACCGGCAGGGCAAAGTTTTCCTACGCGCTCGGCGCCGTGGGCAAGGACATGGTCTACATGCTCTCGGCGAGCTATGTGCTCTATTACTTTCAGGACATCATGGGCGTCAGCGCCATCGCCATGGGCACGATTTTGCTCGCGGCGCGCGTGTTCGACGCGTTCAACGACCCCATCATGGGCGTCATCGTCGCCAAGACCAAGACGAGGTGGGGCAAGTTCCGCCCGTGGCTGCTGATCGGCACGCTGACGAACGCGGTGGTGCTGTACCTGATGTTCGCCGCGCCGCCGACGCTGGACGCCGCGGGCCTGACCGCCTATGCCGCCGTGACCTACATCCTCTGGGGCGTGACCTACACGATGATGGACATTCCCTACTGGTCGATGATCCCCGCGTTTACCGAGGGCGGCAAGGAGCGCGAGGGCCTCACGACGCTGGCGAGGTCCGCCGCGGGCGTCGGCAGCGCGATCATCACGATCATCACGCTCATCAGCGTGCACGCGCTGGGCAACCTGTTCGGCGGCGCGAACGCCCGCGAGATCGAGATCGTCGGCTTCAGGTGGTTCTCCCTTGTGATCGCGGTGGTATTCGTGCTCTTCACGATCATCACCTGCATCAACGTCAAGGAAAAGTCCACCGTGGAGATGGAGACCGTCTCCGTCGGACAGATGTTTAAAGCGCTGCTGCAAAACGATCAGGCGATGACCGTCACGATCACGATCGTGCTGGTGAACGGCGCGCTGTACATCACCTCCAACCTTGTGCTCTACTTCTTTAAGTATGACTTCGGCGGCACGGGCTGGTACAATGACTACACGCTCTTCAGCACCTTCGGCGGCGGCATCCAGATCCTCTCGATGATGTTCCTCTATCCGTTGCTGCGCAATGGCCTCAAGCTGAGCAACACCCGCATCTTCTATGTCAGCATGGGCATGGGCGCGGCTGGCTACGCGGTGCTCCTCGTGCTGACGTTCACAAACATGAGCAGCGTGTTCCTGCTGTGCATTCCCGCGTTCTTCATCTTCGCGACCAACGGCATCAACTCCATTCTCACGACGGTTTTCCTCGCCAACACCGTCGACTATGGCGAGCTGAAGAACAACCGGCGCGACGAGTCCGTCATCTTCTCGATGCAGACCTTCGTCGTGAAGCTGGCGTCCGGCGTGGCGGCGTTCATCGCCTCCGTCTGCCTGCAGGTCAACCAACTCTCCAACGCCGCCGTGTCCGAGGCGGACAAGCTGGTCGATTTCTCTGCCTCCGTTTCCACGAGCGCAAAGGTCGGGCTTCGCATGACGATGACGTTCATCCCGATCGCCGGACTCATCGTCGCGTTTTTCTGGTTCCGGAAGAAGTACTTCCTCACCGACGAGAAGGTCGAGGAGATCGCGCGGCAGGTCAAGGAGCGCCGCGGCGGAGAGACGTAAACCGAAGGGAATGGCTCAGGGACACAACGCAAAGGAGGCGGTGCTTCCATGAAACGCAGAAACGTATTTAAGGTCAACAAGGTTTTTGTCGGGGTTATTCTCGTCGTGGCGATCATTCTGCTGCTGACGATCGAATACCTCATATTGTCCAGCGTCAGCCGCGCCCAGGCGTATCAGACCGCGACCATGCTGAACGACCAGGTCAAGACCGTGCTGTCCAACAACGAGCGCAAGGAGCTGGCGCTGACCGACTCGCTCAAGGAGGACTACATCGCGCGGGCGAAGGCGGTCTCCTACATCGTCGACCGGATCCCGCGGACGGAGGATGATATTGTGGAGCTGATGCGCATCGCGAGCCTGCTCTCCATCGACGAGATCCACCTCTTTGACACCAGCGGCACGATCTACGCCGGCACGGTGCCCGCGTATTACGGCTACAGCTTCGATTCGGGCGAGCAGATGGCGTACTTCAAGCCCATGCTCTACGAAAAAACGCTCGCCATGTGCCAGGACGTCACGCCCAACACCGCCGAGGGCAAGGCGATGATGTACGCGATCTGCTGGAACGACGCGGGCACGCGGATGACGCAGATCGGCATCGAGCCGGTGCGCCTGATCGAGGAGCTGCGCGCCAATGAGGTCTCCGAGGTCGTCGCCGACATGCCCGCCTACATCGGCACGAAGATATTGGTGGCGGAGCTGGACACGGGGGAGATCGTCGGCGCTACCTCGCCGCAGCTGCTGGGGAAGCCTCTGAGCGACATCGGCGTCAAAACGGACAAGCTGGAGCTGCCCGGCACGCGCCGCTTCACCGCGAAGGTTGACGGCGACGCGTCGTACTGCGTGGCGAGCGACTACGGCGATTACGTCATCGTCATCGCGCAGGTCCGGAGCGTTGCCAACCGCAGTATTCCCTCGACCATGGCGACGGTGTTTCTGTATCTGCTGCTGGCGGTCGCGGCGATCATGCTCGTCGTGCGCCAGATGACGGTGCAGGTCATCGAGGAGCACCGCAACGCGAACACGGACCAGATGACGGGCTTCTTCAACCGCCGCGCCTACGAGGACGACATGGCGGAGCAGGAGAAATCGCCGCTTCACAAGAACTTCATCTACGTCTCGGCGGATCTCAACGGCCTGAAAACCGCGAACGACAACTTCGGCCACGACGCGGGCGACGAGCTGATCCGCGGCGCGGCGCAGTGCATGAAGCGCAGCTTCAGCAAGTACGGCAGGCTCTACCGCATCGGCGGCGACGAGTTTGCCGCCATGATCCACGCGGACGACAAGCAGCTCGACCACATCAAGCGCGATTTCGCGCGCTGGATGGACGCGTGGTCGGAGCAGCACCAGAGACGGCTTGCCATCTCCTGCGGCTACGTGCGCTCCACCGAGTTTCCGGACAAGACGAGCGCGGAGCTCGCAAAGATCGCCGACACCCGGATGTATCAGGCGAAGGACGAATATTACCGCACCTCCGGCCTCGACAGACGCCGTCGGTAAAAGACAAAAAAATCAAGGGAGAGGCGATTTGCCTCTCCCTTTTGCTTGGAATGTGTTTTCGGCGATCAATAGCTGCCGAGGTCGGCGGCCTTGTCGCCGGCGACGCTGGAACCGAACTCGTAGTCGTTGCCGGGCAGGATCGCGTTGAGCAGCACGCCCGCGAGGGCGGCGATCGCCATGCCGGTGATCGTGACGTCCGCGCTGCCGAGGGTGAAGGTGATGCCGCTGATGCCGAGGCCGCTGACGAAGATGACCGCCGCGATGATGAGGTTGCGGGACTTCGTGAGGTCGACGCGGTTCTCGACGACGTTGCGCACGCCGACCGCCGCGATCATGCCGTAGAGGATGAAGCTCACGCCGCCGATGACCGCCGCGGGAACGGAGGTGACGAGCGCGTCAAACTTGGGCGAGAAGGAGAGGATGATCGCGCAGTAGGCGGCGAGGCGCACGACGCGCGGATCGTAGACCTTCGAGAGCACCAGAACGCCGGTGTTTTCGCCGTAGGTCGTGTTCGGGGGGCCGCCGAAGAAGCCGGCGAGCGCCGTGGCGAGACCGTCGCCCATCAGCGTGCGGTGCAGGCCCGGATCCTCGATGAAGTTGACGCCGGTGGTGGAGGAGATGGCGGACACGTCGCCGATGTGCTCCATCATCGCGGCGATGGCGATGGGCGCCATGACGAGGATGGCGGTGAGGTCAAACTTCGCGAGCGTGAACTTCTGAAGTCCGACGAAGCTGGCGGCGCCGACCGCCTCGAAGGTCATGTTGCCCGTGAGCGCCGCGACCACGCAGCCGCCGACGACGCCGAGCAGGATCGGGATGATCTTAATCATGCCCTTGCCCCAGATGTTGACCGCGATGACGATGATGATCGAGACGAGCGCGATGCCCCAGTTCTGGCTGGCGTTGTCCACCGCCGAGCCCGCGAGGTGCAGACCGACGAGAATGATGATCGGGCCGGTGACGATGGGCGGGAAGAAGCGCATGACCTTCTGCACGCCGATGAGCTTGAAGAGCAGGGCGAGGATCAGGTACAGCAGGCCCGCGACCACCACGCCGCCGAGGGCGTAGGCAAGCTTGTCGTCCGGCGTCATCGTGGCGTACTTGCCCGCGCTGAGCTCGCCGATGATGCCGAAGCCGCCGAGGTAGGCGAAGGACGAGCCGAGGAAGGCGGGCACCTTGAACTTCGTGAGGACGTGGAACAGCAGCGTGCCGAGTCCCGCCATCAGCAGCGTGGTCTGCACCGTCATCGGCAGCCCGTAGGAGCCGCTGATGATGATCGGCACGACCACCGTCGCGCCGAACATGGCGCACAGATGCTGGAGCCCGAGCACGAGCATGCGCGGCGTGCCGAGCTCCCGCGCGTCGTAGATGGGTTCCTGACCGAGTTCTTTCTTCATGTGATCTTCTCCTTTTCCCTTATAAAAATTTGCCTGTTTCTTTCGTTCCGACCGTCAGCACGCCGCTTTGGGCGGCGCGGGGCAAAAAAATAACGCCGGTAGAAATACTACCGACGAACGATCTCACTAAAAACAGCAAGGGAGGAAATAAAAACACCGATGGCGGGGGTCTTTTTCCGGTTCACTGCCCCAAACGTCATAACGGCGACCTCCTTGCTGGATTTTTCTTTTGGTATGATAAAGGATGTCGGCGAAAAATGCAAGATGTCAGTTTGCCCAAGAAAGCGGGCGCAATTTTTGATGCATTGTATCAAATCGTCAAAACGCCGAAAATCAATAGGGCTCGTTGAAATGAAGTGCCGTCCATAGTATAATACACGTGGCTCGGCATTGTGTGGTGTCGGGACTATTTTCGGGAGAGTGAAAAAATGGAAAAGAAAAAAATGAGCCTGCCAATGCAGATCGTCATTGCATTGGTAGCCGGCATCGTACTGGGCCTCATCTGTTACTTTGCCGGGCTTGCCGACTTCACGGCAAGTTACCTCAAGCCCTTCGGCACGATCTTCGTCAATCTGCTGAAGTTCCTGGTGGTTCCCGTGGTGCTGCTGTCGATGATCGACGGCATCATCTCGATGGGCGACATGAAGAAGGTCGGCTCCGTCGGCTGGAAGACCGTCGCCTACTTCCTCTGCACAACCGCCATCGCCTGCGTCATCGGCCTGATCCTCGCCAACATCTTCAACGGCGCGGGCCTCTTCCCGGTGCTGCAAAACGCCGAGGGCGCCGAGTGGACCGGCAAGACCAGCCAGCCCTTCATGGACACGCTGGTCGCCATGTTCCCCAGCAACATGTGGGCCGCGTTCACCAACGCCGACATGCTGCAGGTCATCATCATCGCGCTTCTGCTCGGCGGCGGCATCCTTGCCGCGGGTGAGAAGGCGAAGCTCGCCAAGGACATCGTCTCCAGCTTCTACGCCGTCATCGACAAGGTCATGACCTTCATCATCGGCCTGAGCCCCATCGGCGTGTTCGCCATGATGACGTGGGTCGTTGCCACGCAGGGCCCGAACATCCTCGGCTCGCTGGCGCTGGTGCTGCTGTGCGCCTACATCGCATACGCCCTGCACGCCATCCTCGTATACTCCTTCTCCGCCAAGGCGTTCGCGGGCGTCAACCCCGTCAAGTTCTTCCGCGGCGCCGGCCCCGCGATGATCTTCGCCTTCACCTCCACCTCCTCCGCGGCGACGCTGCCCGTCTCCAAGGAGTGCGCGGATAAGCTGGGCGCCGAAGAGGATATCTCCTCCTTCGTCCTGCCGCTCGGCGCGACGATCAACATGGACGGTACGGCGATCTACCAGTGCGTGGCGACCATCTTCCTCGCCACCTGCTCCGGCATCCACCTCACCGTCGGCCAGATGGCGATCATCGTCGTCACGGCGACGCTCGCCTCCATCGGCACGGCGGGCACGCCCGGCGCCGGCATGATTATGCTCGCCATGGTGCTGACCGCGATGGGCATCGACGTCAACATGATTATGATTATCTACGGCGTCGACCGTCTGTTCGACATGGGCCGTACCTGCCTCAACGTCACGGGCGACATTTCCTGCGCCCTGTGCGTGACCAAGTGGGAGGGCGGCAAGATCGAGAGCAAGAACTGATCCGGGAGCCACACAGACCGATCAGGTTTACAAGCAGACGCAAGACCAAACGCAAAACAACAGGCGGGAGCCGTCCGGACAGCCGGACGGCTCCCGTTTTTCGTCTCCGCGAACCCGCCGGAGAAAAAATAGAACCGGCGGAGCTTTGCCGCGTCGCGAGACCGAAAGGAGGCGCGATTCTGCCGGAAGTAAACCCATCGAACGAGGGGTTTCGGCGGGAACATCCAAGCGACGAAAAGTCAATTCCTTTCAGTCTATATGCCGGACGGCTAAAAATCTATCAAAAACCGCCAAAACAGATGTCTCGAAAGATTTGGGAGAGACTTATTCATGGCACGGTTATCATACAGACTATCAAAAATGATTCCGCAAAGCGCCTATTTCCCGGGAACAGCAAAAATGGCGCGTTCAGGCGCCGCGTGGACAGCATCGGCCAAAACAGCCCGGTTTCGACATAGACTTAGAGAAGAATTTGCGGTCTTTTGCGCAAGAAAACCCCCTCGGGCACGCTGCCCGAGGGGGGATGGAGGTATCGAAGGGAACTCCGCAAACCGCTGGCGGATGGTCCGCCGCAGCAGGCAGAGGTTTACTACTGACGCCGAAGGGGGATCGCTCACAGCATGGGGAAGCGCGTGTCGCGGTGCCGCCGCAGGGCGTCCGCGAGGGCGTCGACGTCGCGCTCATTCGTTTCGGGACCGAAGCTGATGCGCAGCACGCCCGCCTTGACCCGCTTGTCGAGACCCATCGCCTCGTAGACGTGACTTGCCCTGCCGCGGTGGCAGGCGCTGCCGGCGCTGATGCAGACGCCCTCCGCGCCCAGCTCCTGCACGACGTTCGCGGAGGGGTAGCCGACAAGGGAAATCGCGAGGATATGCGGCGCGGCGCCGTCTCCGACGCGCACGATGCCGTCGATGGCAAGCAGTTTATGAAGCGCGTAGGCCTTGAGCGCCGCCATGTGCGCGAGCGAGGTATCCAGACCGGCGGTGCGCAGCTCGACCGCTTTGGCGAAACCCGCGAGCTGCGCCGTCGCCTCCGTGCCGGAGCGCAGGCCGCCCTCCTGCCCGCCGCCCGCAAGTAGCGGTCGCGGATTGCGCACGCGCTCGCCAATATATAGTGCGCCGACGCCTTTTGGGGCGCCGATCTTGTGTCCGCTGATCGAAATTAAATCAGCCCCTAATGTACCGGCACAACATGGTACTTTTAGAAATCCCTGCACGGCGTCGGTGTGCAGAAGTGCCTTCGAGCCGCATGAACGCAGGGTTTCCGCAATCTCGCGGATGGGGAAGACGCAGCCCGTCTCGTTGTTCACCAGCATGACGGACACCAGCACCGTGTCCTCGCGCAGCGCGTCCGCCACCTGCGCGGCGGTGACGTTGCCGCCGCGGTCGGGCTTGAGGTACGTGACCGTGCAGCCCTCCTGCTCCAGCTGGCGGCAGGTTTCCAGCACCGCGCTGTGCTCCACGGCGGTCGTGACGATGTGCTTCCCCGCGTGCCGCCCCTGCCATACGGCGAGCCGCAGCGCCCAGTTGTCACTTTCGGTGCCGCAGGAGGTGAAGACGAGCTGATCCGCCGCGCAGCCGAGCGCATTTGCCACGGTGCTGCGGCTGCGGGAGACGAGCTCCCGCGCCTCGCGCCCGGCGGGATACTGCGAGCTGGGATTGCCGGCGGTTTGCAGCAGCGCGTCGCGCACCGCGTCCGCCACCTCCGGCGGCACGGGCGCGGTCGCCGCGTGGTCGAGGTAGATCATGCGCTGGTTTCCTCCGCCTCGTCCGTCTCCGCCGCCAGCTGCGCCTCGGCGGCGATTCGATAGGCGTCGAGCAGCGCCTGATCCACGCCGGCATGCTCCTGCTCCGCCGCCGCGAGGAGCCAGAACAGCGCCTCCACGGCGTCCTGCGCCACGCCGCGGCCCTCCGAGAAGAGCTGCGCGAGGGCGAACTGCGCGTCCGCGCTGCCGCACTCCGCTGCGCGCGTGAGCTGGGCGAGCGCCTCCGCCTCGTCGCCGGCGTCGCGCGCAGCCCTGAACGCCTCGACGGCGTCCGCCGCCTCCTGCGCTGCCTGCGCGCGGATGATCGAGAGCGCCTGTGCCGCGTTCTGGTTGCCCTGATGGTACGCGCGCGTCGCCCAGTGGCAGGCATCCGCGAGGTCGGGCTCCATGCCCTTGCCGAGGGCGCGGAGCATCGCGAAGGTCAGTTGCGCGACGCTGTCGCCCTGCGCGGCGGCGCGCCCGTACCAGTACCCCGCGCGCTCCAGATCCTGCGTCACGCCGTTGCCGTGCTCGTAGATCATGGCGAGGAAGTGCTGCGCCCGGGCGCTGCCCGCCTCGGCGGTGTCGGTCAGCAGAGCCTCCGCCTCGTCGTAGCGCTGCAAATAAAAGAGGCGCTGCCCCTCCATGAAGTCCGCGTTCAAATCCGTCATACCGTTTCCTTTCCGCCGCGCGGCGCGCTTTTGTGCCGTCCGCGCGTTCATTTGTGCTTGCATATCGGCCAAAATCAAGATACAATTATACAGACACAAACACAAAATAGCAAGAGGAAACCCTATGAGGATCGCAATATGTACGCTTGGCTGCAAGGTCAACCAATATGAGACGCAGGCGATCGAGCGTGAGCTGCTCGGCCGCGGGCACACGCTTGTCGACTTTGAGGACGTGGCGGACGCCTACATCGTGAACACCTGCTCCGTCACCGCCGTCAGCGACAAGAAGTCCCGCCAGATGCTGCGCCGCGCGAGGACGCGCAACCCGGACGCCGTGCTTGCCGCCTGCGGCTGCTACGCGCAGACGCACCCCGACGACGTGTCCGCGCTGGGCGTCGACGTGCTCGCCGGAACCAACGACCGCGCGGGCTTTCTGGCGCTGGTCGAGCGCGCGGCGGCGGAGCGCAAGCCCATCGTCCACCTCGACGACGCGCTGCGCCGGCGGGAATTCGAGGCGCTGCCCGCCGGCGGCCTCGCGGCGCGGACCCGCGCCATGCTCAAGATCGAGGACGGCTGCGTCAATTTCTGCACCTACTGCCTGATCCCCTACGCGCGCGGGCCCGTGCGCTCGCTCCCGCCGGAGCAGGCGGAGCGCGAGACGCGCCGTCTGGCGGAGGAGGGTTACCGCGAAATTGTATTAACTGGTATTGAAATATCCTCATACGGCAGGGACATTTCGGAACAACTGACGCTGATCGACCTGCTGGAGCGGCTTTCCGCCGCGGCGGGCGAGATGCGCATCCGTCTCGGCTCGCTGGAGCCGCGCACGATCACGCGTGATTTCTGCGAGAGAGCAGCGCGGATTCCGAACCTCTGCCCGCACTTCCACCTCTCGCTCCAGTCGGGCTGCGACGCGACGCTCAAGCGTATGAACCGCCGCTATGACACGGCGCGCTACTTCGAGTCCTGCGCGCTGCTGCGCGAGCACTTCGACGACCCCGCCATCACCACCGACCTCATCACGGGCTTCCCGGAGGAGACGGAGGCGGAGTTTGCCGAGACGCTGGCGTTCATCGAGCGCTGCGCCTTCGCGGACATGCACGTGTTCCCCTACTCCATCCGGCCCGGCACCAAGGCGGCGGAGATGGCGCAGGTGGAAAAACAGGTGCGGCTCAGCCGCGCCGAGCGCGCCGCGGCGGTTGCGCGGGAGATGAAGGCGGCGTACCTCGCGCGCTGCGTCGGGAAGACCTTTCCCGTGCTCTTTGAGGGCGGCGCGGCGGCGGGCAGCGCCGGCCACGCGCCGAATTACGCGGAAGTTTACATCAAAAATGAGGGTTTACAAAACGAATTGCGCCGGGTTCGCATCTTGGAGAGCGACGGAGAGCGGCTGGTCGGCGCATTGGAGGAGGATCTATGAAGAGCCACTTTTTCGCCTATATCAGCCGGATGCGCTACATTCCGCGCTGGGCGCTGATGCGCAACAGCTTTTCGGAGAACGTGCAGGAGCACAGCCACATGGTGGCGGTGCTGGCGCACGCGCTGGCGGTGATCCGCAACGAGGTCTTCGACGGCGACGTGGACGCGGGGCAGGTCGCGGTCTACGCGCTCTACCACGACGCGACGGAGATCATCACCGGCGACATGCCCACGCCCATCAAGTATTACAACCCCGAGATCAAGGCGTCCTACCGCAAGGTGGAGAGCGTCGCCGCGGACAAGCTGATCTCGCTTCTGCCGCACGAGCTGCGCGCAAGCTACCGCCCGATCCTGCGCAGCGACAACGCGGAGCTGCACCGCATCGTCAAGGCGGCGGACAAGCTCTCGGCGCATATCAAGTGTCTGGAGGAGCTCAAGGCGGGGAACCTCGAATTCAAGCGCGCCGCCGAGCAGACGCGCGCGGCGCTGGAGGAGATGCGCCTGCCGGAGCTGGACTGGTTCATGGAGCACTGCATGGACAGCTTCTCCATGACGCTCGACGAGCTGGAATAGCCCGCGCGGAACCTTTTGGCGCGGTTTGCGTCTAATCTTTCACCGGAACCCCAAAAATGAGAATTGAGGTGGATGAAGATGAAGAAGAGAACTCTTGCGATCCTGTTTTCCCTCCTGCTTCTGGTGAGCCTGACCGCCTGCGGGGGCGGCGGCAACTACAGCGGCGCCGCGTCGCAGTCGGCGATGACGGCGGAAGCGCCGGCGGCGCCGGCGATGGACTACGCAGGGAAGACCGAGGGCTACTGGAACGGCGCGAGCGCCGCGGCCGGCGCGGGCGCAATGGACGAAGCGTCTGATGCGCCCGCGGAGCAGGGCGGCAGCGGCCTGCCCGAGGGCGTCAAGATGATCTACCGCGCGAACCTTGAGCTGGAGACCACCGAGTACGAGCAGGCGGACGCCCAGATCAGGAGCCTGACGAAGCAGTTCGGCGGCTATTTTGAGGAGCAGAACGCCTACACCCGCTCCGGCGGCTACCGCACCGCCAGCTACATCGTCCGCGTGCCCGCGGAGCAGTTCGAGGCGTTTCTCGCGCAGCTCGGCAACGTCTGCACGGTCGTCCGGCAGGGCCAGAGCGCCGAGGACGTCAGCGAATACTACTATGATATGGAGTCGCGCCTCGAAACGCAGCGCATCAAGCTCGACCGTTTGCAGGATCTGCTGAGTCGCGCGGAGCTGATGGAGGACATCATCACGCTGGAGAGCGCGATCAGCGAGACCGAGTACATGATCGAGTCCCTCTCCGGCGAGCTGCGCCACTACGACGCGCTGATCGGCTACTCGACCATCAACGTCTCGCTCAGCGAGGTCTATCGCGTCACCGAGGTCGAGACCGCGCCGCTGACCTTCGGCGAGCGCATGGCGGCAGCCTTCCGCGACGGCCTGCGCAACTTCGGCAACACGGCGGAGAACTTCCTGGAGTGGCTGGCGTACAGCTGGCTGTCGCTGCTGGTGTTCATCGTGATCGTCGTGGTCGTGGTGAAGCTGATCCGCCGCGGCGTCGCGAAGCGTGCGACGGGCGTGAAGCGCGAAAAGCGCGGCCTCTTCCGCAAAAAGGACAAGGAGAACCCGGCGCAGCCGCCGGAGAACAAAGAATAAAGACGGAGGGAACAACATGGAAATCATCTGGCTCGGTCACGCCTGCTTCGCGCTGGAGAGCGGCGGCAGCCGCGTGGTGCTCGATCCCTACACGATGGACACCTATCCGCCCCTGCACACCCACGGCGACGCGGCGCTCTGCTCCCACGGCCACGCCGACCACAACTATACGGCGGCGGTGGAGCTGTCCGGCAGGGAGGCGGCAGCCTTCTCCGTGGAAAAGGTGTCCACCTTCCACGACGAGGAGGGCGGCGCGCTGCGCGGGTACAACACGATGCACATTCTGCGCGCCGAGGGGCTGACGGTCGTCCACTGCGGCGATCTGGGACACTTCCCGACGCCGGAGCAGCTGGGCGCCATCTCCGGTGCGGACGCGATGCTCATTCCGGTGGGCGGGTACTACACCATCGACGCCGCCATGGCGAAGCGCGTGTGCGACGCCGCGAAGCCGCGCGTGATCGTGCCGATGCACTACCGCCACGGACACTACGGCCTGCGCCCGGTGGGCGAGGTGGATGCGTTTCTAAAGTTGTATCCCAATGCACAGGTACATTACCTGACAGGCAACCGCTTCACGCTGACGGACGCCGCGCCGGAGGGCGTCGTGGTGCCGATCTACGTCGAAAACAGCGCGGATTGAGAGTGGTTTACAAGAAAAATAGGGTATACAATTTAAAGCGGGGCTGCCGGGACGGCGGCCCCGCTTTTGCGTCGCACACACCCCGCAGTACCGCATAAAACGGGCGGTTTTCGCATAAGCTGAGGGAAGCCGAACGAAAAGGGGGAGCGCGCCATGACGGTTCGAAGGAGGCTGCGGCGGTGGGAGACCGCCGGATTTGTGTTCGTCTGCGCCGCGGGGACGCTGCTGCAGTTTCTCTACCGCTGGTCGGGCGAAAACACGCTTGCCGCGGCGGTCGCGAGCGTGAACGAATCCACGTGGGAGCACATGAAGATCCTGTATCTGCCGTACTTCGTCTTCACCATGCTGCAATTCGCCGCCTTTGCCGAGCCGCTGCGCAACTATTTCGCGGCCAAGGCGGCGGCGGGACTCGCCGGAACGCTGTTGATCCCCGCGGTGTTCTACACGGTCTCCGGCATGTTCGGCGAGCCGGAGGCGTGGTTCAACATCGCCCTGTTTTACGGCGCGGCGGCGGCAACCTATCTGTTGAGCTGTCATCTGCTGCGCCGCGGCGCGCTGCGCGCGCCGTGGATGCAGGGCGTCGGCTTCGCGCTGCTGTGGGCGCTGGCGCTGCTGTTCGTGTACCTGACCTGGCATACGCCGCGTCTGCCGCTGTTCCGCGACCCCTTGACCGGCGGGTACGGCATTCCGACGCCCGGAGGCGCTTCATGAGCGGAGCGCCTCCCTTTTTGCGCCGCGCAGGCGTCATTTTTCCTTGACCGTGCCGGAAAAGCATATTATAATATGAGATTGGAACAAAAGGAGGCGAGCGCCATGACGACCGTCAAACGCAAATCCACCGTGCCGTATTATGCCTGCGCGGGCGTGTGGGTGCTCTACGCGGCGCTGTTCCCGCTCTACAAGCCGGGGCACTACGTGCTGGTGCTGCTGGCGTCGGCGCTGGTGTTCGGCATTCTGCGGCTTCTTTGTCCGGACGTGGAGGAGCAGGTCGTCGAAAAGCCCGTGGAGGAGAAGCCCACCGGCAACGAGGAGCTTGACCGCATGATAAAGGACGGCAACCTCGCCATCCGCGAGATGAAGCGCCTGAGCGAGACGATCCGCGATGAAAAGCTCAGCGCGGATATCGTCCGGCTGGAGGACGTGTGCGGCAAGATCTTCGCGCAGGTCAAGGCGGACCCCTCGCGCCTGCCGCAGATCCGCAAGTTCATGGACTACTACCTGCCCACGACGCTCAAGATTCTCAACGCGTATGACCGCATGGGCGCGCAGGGCGTCAGCGGCGAGAACATCGACGGTACGATGCAGCGCGTGGAGAACATGATGGGCACGATCGTCGCCGCCTTCGAGAAGCAGCTTGACGCGCTGTTCGGCGCGGAGGCGATGGACATCTCCACCGACATCACGGTGCTGGAAAACCTGATGCAGCGCGAAGGGCTTGTGACCGACGAGCTGCACGAGAAGGTCAGCGACACGGTGAGCGACGACGTGAGCGGCGCAGCCGGCGGCAGCGCCGTCGCGGGAGTGAACGACATCAAGCTGGAACTGTAAGCACAAACACATTTTATATACATGGAGGATATTGAAAATGGCTGACAATGCTATGCCCGAACTGACTCTTGAACCCACGGCGGCGGCGGTGGAGATGCCGCAGCTGACTCTTGACAGCGTTCCCACGCCCGCGACGCCCGCCGCGGAGCCGGAGAAGAAGCCCGTCGAACCCGTGCAGCTGGACGAGAACCTGCTCAGCGAGGAGGAGAAGAAGGCGGTCGAGGACTTTTCCAAGAAGATCGACATCACCGACTCCAACCTCGTGCTCAACTACGGCGCGGCGGCGCAGAAGAGCGTCGCGTCCTTCTCCGAGAACGCGCTGGCGTCCGTGCGCAACAAGGACCTCGGCGAGGTGGGCGAAACGCTCTCCAAGCTCGTTGTCGAGGTCAAGGGCTTCGGCAAGGAGGAGAAGAAGGGCATCTTCGGCTTCGCCCAGAAGCAGAAGGACAAGCTCATGCTCATGAAGGAGCAGTACAGCAAGGCGGAGGCGAGCGTCGACCGCATCACCAAGGAGCTGGAGAACCATCAGGTCGTCCTGCTCAAGGACATCGCGATGTTCGACCAGATGTACGAGCTGAACCTCAAGTACTACAAGGAACTGACCATGTACATCATCGCCGGCAAGAAGCGCCTTGCCGATCTGCGCGCCGGCGAGCTTGAGGACCTGCGCAAGAAGGCGGAGCAGAGCGGCCTTGCCGAGGACGCGCAGAAGTACAACGACATGGTCAACCTCTGCAACCGCTTCGAGAAGAAGCTGCACGACCTTGAGCTCACGCGCATGGTGTCCCTCCAGATGGGCCCGCAGACGCGCCTGCTGCAAAACAACGACACGCTCATGGTCGAGAAGATCCAGTCCTCGCTCGTGAACACCATCCCGCTGTGGAAGAGCCAGATGGTGCTCGCCCTCGGCATGGAGCACTCCAGACAGGCGACCGCGGCGCAGAACGCCGTCACCGAGGCGACGAACGACCTGCTCAAGAAGAACGCCGATATGCTCAAGATGGGCACCATCGCCACCGCGAAGGAGGCGGAGCGCAGCATCATCGACATCGAGACGCTCCAGCACACGAACGAGCAGCTGATCTCCACCCTCGACGAGGTCATCCAGATCCAGCGCGAGGGCGCGGAGAAGCGCAAGGCGGCGGAGGTCGAGCTGGGCCGCATCGAGGGCGAGCTGAAGCAGAAGCTGATGGAGCTGCGCTCCAAGTAAGCCGACTTCCCCAAATCAAGAAGTCAACCCCGTTTCTGAAAGGAAACCGCCATGAAATTCTTTCAAAAACGCGGCGTAGCGGTCGCGATCATGCTGCTCGCGGTCGTCGCGTCGATCGCGTGGGGACAGTACAAAAAACCCGCCTCGCTGCCCAAGGTCAAGTATGAGCAGTGGGTCTATGACGGCGCGAACCTGCTCTCCGCCGAGACGGAGCGCGTCATCGCGCAGTACAACGACCGCTGGGACGAGAGCTACCATGCCCTGTGCGCCGTGGCGACCGTGCGCTCGACCAAGGGCTGGGATCTGGACGACTACACGATGGCGCTGGGCGAAAACTGGGGCCTCGGGTCGCGGGATCTGGTGCTGGTGCTCATCGATTCGACCGAGGGGACGACGTGGTATCTCAACGGCGGCGTGGATGTCATGAACGATTTGACCGACGCGGACGCCAACCGCATCCGCACGGTGCTGGACAACGCGGTTTACAGCGCGCAGTGGGACAACGCCGCGACCAACGCCTTCAACGTGCTCGACACGGTGTACGCCGCCCACTACGGTACGGCGGCGGGCATCTCCGGCAACAACGGCGGCGGCGCGCAGGACGGCTGGGAGGATTCCACGAGCACGGGCAGCGTGTTCGGCAAGTTCCTGCTGGTGTTGCTGGCGGTGATCGTGATCTGGGTCGTGCTCGACCGCCTGCGCTACAACAACTACCGCAAGCGCTATATGGCGCCCGGCATGGGTACGCCGACGGTGCGCTACACGCCGGTGTTCTGGGGCAGGAAGCTCCTGTACCAGCCGCGCACCCCGCCGCGTCCGCCCACGCACTACGGCGGCGGCAATCGCCCGCCCGCCGGCGGCGCCCGTCCTTCGAGCGGCGGCAGCCACATCCGGCCCTCCTCGTCGTCGCGTCCGGGCGGCTTCGGCAGCTCGGGCGGCTTCGGCGGCGGCAGCCGCGGCGGATTCACCCGCAGCGGGGGCGGAGGCGTCACGCGCGGCGGCGGTATGAGCCGGGGCGGCTTCGGCGGCGGCAGCCGCGGAGGCTTCGGCGGAAAAAGATAAGCTAAAACTGCATGAAAGACGCGCCGTCCGTTCGCGGGCGGCGCGTTCTTTAGGAAAGAGGGCGGCATATGCGAAAGAAACAGATGTGGATCGTCTGCATGGTGTGCGCGGAGGCATCCACTTTTCAGCTCTCCATGTGCCGGCCGAGAAAGCCCGCGATGGTCTGGGCGAGCTTGAATTCAGTCTCGCCCGCGGGCGGGTCGCCCTCGGAGGCGACGAACACGACCAGCCCCAGCGCGTCGCCCTCGGAGATGATGGGCGCGGCAATGGACGCGCAGAAGCGGTCGAGCGACTCGGTGACGAACACGCTGCGCTCGCCCGCGGCGGCGCGGTAGATGCCGCGATCCTCCATGATCTGCTCCAGCTGCGCGGAGATGTGCTTGCCGATCAGGTCGCGCCGCGCGCCGCCCGCCGCGGCGATGACGCTGTCGCGGTCGGTGACGGCGACGGTCGCGCCGGTGGTCTTGCTCAGCGTCTCACACAGCTGCGCGGCGAACTCGTCCACCCCGCCGAGCAGGGAATATTTCTTGAAGATGACCTCGCCGTCCTTGCTGGTAAATATTTCCAGCGGGTCGCCTTCGCGGATTCTCATGGTGCGACGGATCTCCTTCGGTATCACAACGCGGCCCAAATCGTCGATTCGCCGCACAATTCCGGTTGCTTTCATATCAAAAACTCCTTTTTGCGTTCGTGAAGATTTCCGAGAATAGTCTTTGGAAATCCGCACGGATTTATCCAAGGGAGAGTTTGGAAAAGCATGAAAGCACGTTTTCTCTTTTGCGACAGAAAGGCGTGTTGTGCGGGTTCAGGAGATGTACGCCTCGATCATGCGATCCAGCTTTTGCGCGTAGCCCTCCGGGTCGACGTACATGCACTCCACGTGCCGCGCGCCGTCCACAAACAGGCAGTCCTTCGGCCCCCGATACTGCCGGTAGAGCTGCGCGCCGTTGAAGAACGGCACGGTGGGGTCATCCCGCCCGTGGACAAACAAAATCGGCTTGTCCGACGCCGCGAGAGAGGGGCGCACGTCCGTATCCCGAAAATCGAAGCCCGCGATACGGCGGTTGAGCGCGCACATCACGCGATAGAGCCGCCCGAGCGAGTTGCGCAGCTGCTCCTCGGCGCTGATGAAACCGCAGTCCGCCACCAGAAAGCGCACCTGCTTCGGGCAGCGGCCGCTCATTTTCAGCACCGTCGCCGCCCCCATCGAAAAGCCGTGCAGGATGATCTGTACATCGGCGCCGAAGCGGTCGAGCAGTGCGTCGAGCCAGCGCAGGCAGTCCTCGCACTCATAGACGTCGAAGCCGATGAACCGCCCCTCGCTCTCGCCGTGGGCGGTGTGGTCGCAGCAGAACAGGTCGAAGCCGCGCGAGGCGTAATAGTCGAGGTAGAGCCCCGCGGTCTCGGCGTGCTCCGAGCGGTAGCCGTGGACGAGAAAGGCGATGCGCTCCCCGTCTCCGCCGAGCGGGAAGTACCAACCGGACAGGCGCTCGCCGCGCGCGGAACGAAGCTCCATCCGTTCGCTCGGCTGCTCGCGGAGGCGCTGCGCCGCGGCGTCCCGACGGAGGTAGTAATCCTCCTCGTGCGTCCTTTTATCCAGAAACGGCGCGAGCAGCTTCGAGCCCTCGCGGCAGAAGGAGTAGCGGTACAGCTCGGCGGTCAGAACGGCGGCCGTGCCGGCGGCGGCGCCGGCAGCGGCGGCGGGAACCAAAACCCATTTTTTCATACGTCACCCCATAAACGAGCCCGCGGTGGCGAGCATCGTACACAGAAAAACAAATACCTGAAACGGCACGGCGCCGAAGCGTCCGACGAGCGCGGAGGAGCCGACCCGCCTGCGCGAAAGGTGATAGGCGAGGATGATGCCGAGCCCCGTCACGACCTGGATAGCGCTGGCGAACAGCGTGAATTTGACGAAGCTGATGCTGCTCAGGCACGCCAGGACCAGGCAGGGGAGCGAGGCGCACAGCCAGCTGAGCCTCTCGCTCAGATGCGTCTGCTCGTGAACGATGTCGCGCAGGTTCAGCGTGTTCGCCCAGAATGAGGTCGCAAGCGCCAGCAGCGAGAACACGTAGCCCACGACGCTGACCCAGCCGCCGAGCCGGTGCGACAGGTCGACCAGCGCGCCGTCCTCCGTCACGTTCGGCGCGCCGACGCCGAGCAGCGTCGTGATCGTGACGAGCAGGATCAGCGCGCAGTTCACGGCGAGGCCGCAGGCGATGGAGAGCCGGATGCGCTTTGCGTCGCCCTCCAGCCCCTTGACGACCTGCGGCGTGGACATGACCGCCGAGAGGGAGAAGGAAATGACGCTCAGCAGCGCCAGCGCGTTCTTCCCGCCGCCGAAGGCGGTGGGGAGCGGCTGCGTCTCGCGCGTCAGCGTGAAGACGAACAGCAGGCCCATGACCAGCACCATCGCGCCGACCGCGTATTTCTCGCAGACGCCGACCAGCTTCATCCCGAAGAAGACGACGCCCGCGCCGAACACGTAGAAAAGCAGCATCCCCGGTATCGTGCCGAGGCCGAACCAGTTGTGGAAGACGTTCGCCGCGCCCGTCAGGAAGCTGCTGACGTTCATCAGCACCGACAGCCCCAGCAGCGCGAAGGCTGCCCACGTGAAGTATTTCTTGAACCTGCCGGAGAACAGCTCGCGGTCGAAGCAGCTGATGAACTGCGCGCCGCCGTTGTTGTAGCTCAGCTCCGCGATAATCAGGTGCAGCACCAGATTGAAGAGGTAGCAGAAGCACGCGATCAGCAATATTTCGCGCAGGCTGTTCCGCGCGGCGAGCGCGGGCACAGCGAGAATGCCGGCGCCGACGCCGTGGCCGACGATGATGCCCGTCGCCTCGAAAAAGCTGAGTCTGGATTCCCCGTGAATGTCAGACATGGCGCTCACGTCCTCTCTGTCGTGGAATAACGGATATATTGTATCATGTCCGCGCCCAAACGGCAACAGCAAGAAAAAGATGTCCGCGCGGCGGGAAAAGGCGGAACAATGCGCGGGCATGTTCCGTCTTATGCATTGGAAAACGAAACCGGCCGGAAATGCTTTTCAAACACCCTGCAAAATCAGGCAATAATTTCTCATTCGTTATTGCATTTTTGCCAATCCTATTTTATATTACTGTAGGAAAGTGGGGATTTGTACCCATAAAGTGTGAAAGGAAAAGGAGAAAAACCATGAGAAGAAAAGCGCTTGTATCTTTGCTCGCGGTCTGCATGCTTCTGCTTGTCGCTTGTGGCGGCTCCGGCGGCTCGACTCCGGCGCCGAACAACAACACGACCCCGTCCAACAACCAGACGCAGCCGCAGACGCGCCCGAACAACCAACCCTCCGGCGGCGGCTCACAGAACACCGCGCCGGGCAAGGACGCCAGATGGGACGGCTTTTTCGGCCTGTGGGAGAACGTCGACAGCAACGTCTGGCTGGAGCTCAACTCGGACGAGACGTGGGCGATGTACAACTCCGATGGCGACGTGACCATCAATGGGACTGTGGTCTTTGAGGACGAGGACGCCTATCTCTACGATACGGGCGACAACTTCTTTATGACGATCAGCATCACCGACGCCGGCAGGCTGACGGACAGCGACAGCGACCGGTATGTCGAGGCGACGTCTTACCCCTCCGGCGGGCTGCAGTGGGAGTATAAGCTCGGCGACTTCCTCGGCACGTGGGAGGTTTCGAACGACAACTACCTGATCGCGATCTACACCGACGGCACGTGGCAGACGCTCAACAGCAGGGGCAACGTTGAGTACGAGGGCGTGACGCTCATGGGCGACAACGAGCTCGAGCTTTATCATTCCAGCTCCGGCGACCTGTACGACACGCTGACCTACTATGCCGACGGCACGCTGCACAACGCCTCCGGCGGTGTGCTCACGCTGGTGGATTCCGGCGCACAGGTCAATGCGGACGCCACCGCCTTTTTCGGCAGCTGGAACTATGAAGACCAGTTCTACCTCTATCTCTATGAGGACTACACCTGGGGCTCCTGGGACAATGTCGGCGAGTATTCGCCGGGCGAGGGCACCTTTACCTGCGACGGTGACTCGGTCACGCTGTATTTCAACAATGGCGATTACTATGTGACCCTGTACCTCTACAGAGGCGGGGACCTGATCGACGAGTACGACAACATCTACGCGCCGATCGACATGACGGCCTGAGCGGACGTAAAAAAAGGAGAACGCAAATGAAAAGAGCACTTGCCCTTCTTGCCGCGCTGACGATGGCGCTGAGCCTTTTCGCCTGCGCGTCGCAGCCGGCGGCGCCGGCTGCGCCCGAACCTGCCCCGCAGACCCAGCCCGCCGCCCCCGCGCAGACACAGCCCGCTCCCGCGCAGCCGCAGGATACGCCCGCGGCGCAGGACGAGGTCTGGAGCTACGCCCTGCGGACGGAAACGACGACGAACGAGTACAAGGCGGACGACGGTACGGTGATCGCGACGAGCTCCTATGAGCAGCCGGTTCTGGTTCTGGTCAACGCGAGCGGCGAGGAGTTCGCCGGCAGCACGCCGGAGCGCGGCGTGACGGCGGAGCAGCTCGCCGCCTGCAAGAAGTTCAACGACGAAACCGGCTCGACCGGACTCTGGACGATCGATCTGGAGGCGGAGGCGAAGGATCAGTACGCGTTCAAGAGCGCGGAGGGCATCGAGATGCTGCCGCTCGTCGACGAGGTGACGCTTGAGGACTCCTTCCGGAACGGCGACCTGCTGAGCGTTCTCGTCTCGGATTACGCCAATCTGGGCGGCGCGCACCCGGACTACGGCGTGCGCGGCTGGAACTTCGACCTTGCGAAGGGCGAGTTTTTCACCCTGGCGGAGCTTGCCGAACAGCCGGAGGCGATGAAGCAGGCGATCACCGACGAGATCGTCCGCCAGATCGGCGAGAGCGACATGGCGGAGGGGTTCTATTCGGATTATGCCGAGCTGATCGCGGATCGGGATTTCTTTGAGGCCTTCTTCGGCGAGGACGCGCTGACGGTCTGGTTTCAGGAATACGAGCTCGGCCCCCACGCCATCGGCGTCCCGACGTTTGAGATCCCCTATTCCGTCATCAGCGGCTATCTGACCGGCTACGGCGCGGCGCTGCTCGGCTGAGAGTGCCGTCCCGTCCACACATGGAGCGATCCCAAAATAATTGCAGGAGGAAATGGACGACATGAAGAAGATCACATCTGTTCTGCTGACCCTCGCGCTGGCGATGAGCATCGCCGGAACCGCCCTTGCGGCGCCCCGGATGAACTTCTGGGACGTTTCCTATGACGACTGGTACTACACCGACGTGGCGACCGCCTTTGAAAGCGGCCTCATCAACGGCAAGGACGCGAACCACTTCGCGCCCAACGCCAACCTGACCTATGCCGAGGCGGTCAAGCTGGCGGCGTGCATGAACCAGCTGTTCCACGAGGGCTACGTCAATCTCGAAAACGGCAGCCCGTGGTATCAGACCTACGTGGACTACGCCTACGACCACGGGATCATCTGGAAGGATTACCCCTGGACGCAGAACGCGACCCGCGCGGGCTATGTGGAGATCTTCGCCCACGCCCTGCCGGCGTACGCGCTCGACGCGATGAACGACATCCCCGACGGCGTGATCCCCGACGTAAGCATGAACCACCCGCAGGCGGAGGAGATCTACATGCTCTACCGCGCGGGCGTCCTGACCGGCAGCGACAGCGCCGGCACGTTCAACCCCGGTGCCAGCATTCGCCGCTGCGAGGTCGCGGCGATCGTGACGCGCATGATGGACAGCGCCTTCCGTCGGGAGGTTTACCTCGGCGGCGGCACGCCCTCCGGCACCTCCGCCGACTATCGCTGGGTCGATATCTCCGATCTCGCGGGCATCTGGTATATGGACGGCGATTATTCCGCCGACAGCTATATCTACATCACCTGGGACGGCGAATGGACGTTCTATCAGCGCGCCTATGGCAGGGAGCCGTGGGAGGCGGACAGCGGCTATATCGTAACCGTGGAGGGCGATCCCAACGGGTTTACCGCCGTGAGCGTGAACGACGAGGAATGGGAGTATTACTTCTCCGTGATCCCCAAGGAGGCGAACGAGGCCGGATACGACGTGCTCTGGTGGAACAGCGACATCGCGTTCATGCTGATGGAGTGAGGAAGAGTGATGAATAAGAAAGCTATTGTCGCGCTGCTTGCCGCCTGCACGCTTCTGCTGGCTGCGTGCGGTCAGGCGGGCGGCGAAACGGGCGGCCAGACGGGCGGTCAAACGGACGGCCGGAAGAACGGCGGCGCTGAGCAGCCGGTTCCGGCTTCGAGCGCGAAAACCAGTCCGGCGGAGGAGATCACCGGCGCCGACTGGCGCACCTGGGGCACCATCGACGGCTACGGCACGCTGCACATCGACGGAGAGGACGTCGACGTCTGCGCCTGCGTGTTCGGCGACCGCGTGGAGCTCTACTACGACGAAGCCTCCCAGTCCCTGTACAGGCAGATCGACTACCCCGAAAAGCTCACCACGGAGCAGTATCAGAAGGCGCAGGTGTCGTTCGAGGACTTTGACGGCGACGGGAACACCGATGTGCGCGTGACCGTCGGGGACGACGGCGGCACGGAGCTGTGGTGGACGTGGGCATGGGACACGGACGACTTCGTCTACATGGCGGCGCTTGCCTACCCGCCCGTGCCCGTCACGGACGGCGCCTATGCGGAGCTGTACCTGCCCGAGATCGAGGCGCTCCATGACGCTGGGAAGGCGGATCGGTTCGCGTTCGTCGACGTGGACGGCGACGACGTGCCGGAGCTGGCGGCGGTCAGCTCGGAGGGCTCGTGGGACAAGGAACAGGTCTTCCTCTACACCGTCTGCGACGGCAAAGCCGTGCTGCTGGCCAGCGATATCGCGCCCGGTATGGAGGGTCATTCCATCGCCTTCTGTCCGGGGGAGAACATCGTGGAGTGCAGCGGCGCCCTGATGGGGGAGAAGCGCGACGCCTGCGAGATCAAAGACGGCGCGCTGCGGCCGGTGCTCTCCCTGCAATGGAACACCGACCCCGTCAGCGGGGAGGACGTCTTCTTCGTCGACGGCGAGGAGACGGACGAGGCGCGGTATTACAGCACGGAGGAGGCTTTCGTCTCCGCGCATGACACGATGGTCATGCTCGATATTGAAGAACTGAGCATCGTATCCCTGCGCTGGGCGGGCAGCTACAGAGAGATAACCGCCGCAGGCTCGATGCCCTACATGACCTTCGAGCAGATCGCGGGCGGCTGAGCGCCGGACGACAACAACAAAAGAGACTCGGGAAACCACGGCGGTTTCCCGAGCCTTTTTTGTTGTCAAATCAGGTTTCCTCCGCGCCGATCGAGCGCAGCGTCTCCTGCTGCTTGTAGTCGCGGTAGCGCTCGCGCGACTCGCGTCCCGCCTCCGAGAAGAGCGTTTTTGCGTTCTCCGGGAACGTGCGCTTGAGCGCGGCGTAGCGCGTCTCGCCGTCGAGGAAGTCCTCGTAGTCCATGCTCGGCGCCTTGGAGTCGACGTGCATCGGCTGCTCCTGCGAGGGATCGTAGCGGTACAGCAGCCAGTAGCCCGCGTCCACCGCGCGCTTCATCTCCTGCTGCACGTTCGCCATGCCCGCCTTGATGCCGTGCGCCTGACAGGGCGTGTAGGCGACGATGACGCTGGGGCCGCGGTGCGCCTCCGCCTCGCGGATCGCGCGGATGAGCTGGTTCGGGTCGGCGCCCATCGCCACCTGCGCGACGTAGACGTTGCCGTAGGTGCGGAAGATCGCGCCGAGGTCCTTCTTGCGGCTCTTCTTGCCGCTGGACGCGAACTGCGCCACCGCGCCGAGCGGCGTCGCCTTGGAGCTCTGCCCGCCGGTGTTGGAGTAGACCTCCGTGTCGATGACGAAGACGTTGATGTCCTCGCCGCTCGCGATCACGTGGTCGAGGCCCCCGAAGCCGATGTCGTACGCCCAGCCGTCGCCGCCGTACATCCAGAAGCACTTCTTGGCGAGCTGGTCGCGCCGCTCCAGGATCTCGTTCGCCGCGATGCTGTTCAACGGCTCCAGCTCGGCGATCAGCGCGTCGCTCGCGCGGCGCGAGCCGTCGAAGTCGTCGTAGGCGTCCAGCCAAGTCTGCGCGGCGGTGCTGCCGGTCTCGGCGAGGTACGCCTCGACCTTTGCCCTGACGTTCTCTCGCTGCTGGCGGACGGAGAGGAACATGCCCAGCGTCAGCTCGGCGTTGTTCTCAAAGAGGCTGTTCGTCCACGCGGGGCCGAAGCCGCGCTTGCCCACCGTGTAGGGGATGCCGGGCATCGGCGCGCCCCACGCCTGCGAGCAGCCGGTGCCGTTCGCCCAGTACACGCGCTCGCCGAAGAGCTGGGTGAGCAGCTTCGCGTACGGCGTCTCGCCGCAGCCCGCGCAGGCGGCGGAGAATTCGACGAGCGGCGTGCGGAACTGGCTTCCCTTGATGCTGTACGGCTCGAACACGTCCCCCTTGTCGGAGAGCGAGAGCGCGTAGTCCCAGTTTTCGCGGTTCTCCGCCGTAAATTCCGCCGGAACCATGGCGAGCGCCTTCTCCTTCGCGGGGCAGACCGACGCGCAGGAGCCGCAGCCCGTGCAGTCGAGCGCGCTGACCTGCATCGTAAAGTGGAAGCCCTTTGCATTCCCGTTCGCCGGTACGGTCACGAAGCCCGCGGGCGCGGCGTCCTTCTCCGCGTCGCTGAGGAGGTACGGGCGGATGACCGCGTGGGGACACACGAGCGCGCAGCGGTTGCACTGGATGCATTTTTCCGCGTCCCATTGGGGAATGTGCGTCGCGATGCCGCGCTTTTCATACGCCGTGAGGCCCATGTCGATGTGTCCGTCCCTGTAATCGCGGAACGTGCTCACGGGCAGGTCGTCGCCCTTCTGGCGGTTGATGGGGAAGAGGATGTTCTCGACGACCGGCGGCAGCTTCGCCGCCGGGGCGGGCGCGTCCTGCGCCTCCGCCCAGCGTGCCGGAATGTCGATCTTCACCGGCGCGTCCGCGCCCGCGTCGATGGCGGCGACGTTTTTCGCCACCACCTCGTCGCCCTTGGCGAAGTACGCCTTCTTCGCGGCGCTCTTCATCTCGCCGAGCGCCTGCGCGCGCGGAATGATCTCCATGAGCGAGAAGAACGCGGATTGCAGCACCGTGTTCGTATGGCTGCCGAGACCGAGTTTTTCGGCAATGGCGGTCGCGTCGATGATGTAAAGGTTGGCATGCTTCGCCGCGAGGACGCGCCTGACCCTCGCGGAGAGCTTTTCCTCCAGCTCGTCGGGCGTCCATTGGCAGTTCAGGAGCAGCGTGCCGCCGTCCTTCAATTCCTCCGCCACGTCGTACTGATTGATGAACGTCGGGTTGTGGCAGGCGACGAAGTCCGCCCGTTTGACATAGTAGCTGCTCTCGATGGGGTGATCGGAGAAGCGCAGGTGCGACTTCGTGACGCCGAAGGACTTCTTCGAGTCGTACTCGAAGTACGCCTGCCCGTACTTCTCCGTGGTCTCATTGATGATGCGGATCGTGTTGTGGTTCGCGCCCACAGTGCCGTCGCCGCCGAGGCCCCAGAACTTGCAGGAGACGACGCCGGGGTCGAAGTGCCGCGTGGAGACCGTCGGGAGCGAGAGATGCGTCACGTCGTCGTCGATGCCGATGGTAAACCCGTTGATCGGATCGGTTGACGCAAGATTTTCAAACACGGCGACCAGCTGCGCGGGGTCGGTGTCCTTGGAGGAGAGGCCGTAGCGCCCGCCGATGACGCGCAGCGCGCGCCCCGCGCCCATCAGCGCCGTACACACGTCCTCATAAAGCGGCTCGCCCAGCGCGCCCATGTCCTTGCAGCGGTCGAGCACCGCCACGCGCTCCACGCTTCCGGGCAGCGCGCGGAGGAAGTGCGCCATGGAGAACGGGCGGTACAGGTGCACCTGCACGCAGCCGACCTTCCGCCCCTCGGCGCGCAGCGCGTCCACCGCCTTGCGCGCCGCGCCGGACACGCTGCCCATGACGATGACAACGTCGGTCGCCTCCGGATCGCCGTAGTAGTTGAACAGGCGGTAATCGCGCCCTGTCAAGGCGTTTACCTTGTCAAAGTAACGCTCCACGACCGCCGGCAGCGCGGCATAGTCGGGGTTGTTCGCCTCGCGCACCTGGAAGTAGACGTCGCCGTTCTGCACGGTGTTGCGCAGCGTCGGATGCTCGGGGTTGAGCGCGCGATCCTTGAAGCGGCGCAGCGCGTCGCGGTCCAGCATACCGAGCACGGCGTCCTGATCGGGCAGCGCGATCTTGTTGATCTCGTGCGAGGTGCGGAAGCCGTCGAAGAAGTGCAGGAACGGGATGCTGCTCTCGATCGCCGCGAGGTGCGCCACGGCGGCGAGGTCGGCGACCTCCTGCACGCTGCCCGTCGAGAGCAGCGCAAAGCCGGTCTGGCGGCACGCCATGACGTCGCTGTGGTCGCCGAAAATGCTCATCGCGTGGGTGCCGACGGTGCGCGACGCCACATGCAGCACGGCGGGCAGCCGCTCGCCCGCGATGCGGTAGAGCACCGGGATCATCAGCATCAGCCCCTGCGAGGACGTGAAGCTCGTCGCGAGCGCGCCGGTTTGCAGCGCGCCGTGCACCGCGCCGATGGCGCCCGCCTCGCTCTGCATCTCGGTGAGCGTCACGCTCTGGCCGAAGAGGTTTTTGCGCCCCTTCGCGCTCCACGCGTCGGTCATGCCCGCCATGGGGCTCGACGGCGTGATGGGGTAGATGGCGGCGATCTCGGTGAAGGGATACGCCATGGTGGCGGCGGCCTCGTTGCCGTCCATGGTCACAAAATTCTTTCGCTGCTCCATGTTTTTCTCCTGTCACATGACAACTAAAGGTATAGCGTTCGACAAATATTACGATATGTTGACGTTTTTATTGTTTTTTCAACCCCAAACGCTCCGCGGCCTCCTCGCGCATCTTGTACTTGAGCACCTTGCCCGCGGCGTTCATGGGGAAGGAATCGACGAACTCGATGTACCTCGGCACCTTGTGGCGCGCGAGGCGTTCGATGCAGAACTGCCGGATGTCGTCCACGGACGCGTCGCCGCCTTCGCGCAGGATGACGCAGGCGAGCGCCTCCTCGCCGTACTTCTCGTCGGGTACGCCGACGACCTGCGCGTCCTGCACCTGCGGGTGGGTGAGCAGGAACTCCTCGATCTCCTTGGGGTAGAGGTTTTCGCCGCCGCGGATGATCATGTCCTTGAGACGGCCCGTGATGCGGTAGTTGCCGTCCGCGTCGCGGCAGGCGAGGTCGCCGGAGTGGAGCCAGCCGTCCGCGTCGATGGTGTCGCCGGTGGCGTCGGGCATCTTGTAGTAGCCCTTCATCTGGTTGTAGCCCTTGGCGCAGAACTCGCCGTTCACGCCGTCGGGCACCTCCTCGCCGGTCTCGGGGTCCACGATCTTGCAGCGCACGTGGGGGAACGCGCAGCCGACGGTGCCGGTGCGCACCTCCAGCGGGTCCGTCCACGACGACATCGTGTTGCCCGGCGCGCACTCGGTCTGGCCGTAGACGGAGACGATGCCGGTCATGTGCATCTCGTCCGGCTGCGCCGCGCGGCGCATCAGCTCCGGCGGGCAGCCCGCGCCCGCCATGATGCCCGTGCGCATGTGCGAGAAGTCGGTCTTGCGGTAGTCGGGGTGGTTGAACATGGCGATAAACATCGTCGGCACGCCGTTGAAGCAGGTGATCTTCTCCTGATGCACGCAGGCGAGCGACGCCTTGGCGGAAAAATAGGGCATCGGGCACATCGTCGCGCCGTGGGTCATCGCCGCGGTCATGGAAAGCGTCATGCCGAAGCAGTGGAACATCGGCACCTGGATCATCATGCGGTCGGCGGTACTCAGCCCCATGCGGTCGCCGATGCACTTGCCGTTGTTCACGACGTTGTAGTGCGTCAGCATCACGCCCTTTGGAAACCCTGTCGTGCCGGAGGTGTACTGCATGTTGCACACGTCGTCGGGCCGCACGCGCTCCGCCGCGTGGGCAAGCGCCTCGGGTGTCACCGTGTCCGCGCGCGCCATCGCCTCGTCGAAGGTCAGGCACCCGCTCTGGCGGAAGCCGACGGTGAGGACGTTGCGCAAAAACGGCAGGCGGCGGCAGCGCAGCGGCTCGCCCGCCTTGCTTTTGGCGATCTCGGGGCAGAGCTCGTTGATGATGCCCGCGTAGTCGGAGTCCAGCGCGCCGTCGATCATCACCAGCGTGTGCGCGTCGCTCTGGCGCAGCAGGTACTCCGCCTCGTGGATCTTGTAGGCGGTGTTCATCGTCACCAGCACGGCGCCGAGCTTGGCGGACGCCCAGAACGTGATGAACCACGCGGGGACGTTCGTCATCCACACGGCGACCTTGCTGCCCGCGCGCACGCCCAGCGACATCAGCGCCCGCGCGCAGCGGTCCACGTCGTCGCGGAACTCGGCATAGGTGCGCGTGTAGTCCAGCGTCGTGTAGCGGAAGGCGTACTGGTCGGGGAACTCCTCCGCCATGCGGTCGAGCACCTGCGAAAACGTCAGGGGGATCAGCTCGTCCTTTTTCCAGACGTACTGGCCCGTGCCGTCGTGGTTGAAATAGAGGCTCTTTTTCTTGCCGCGCGTGTTCTCATAGCGCGACATGTGGTTGACAAAGTGTGGGAAGATGATCTCCGGGTCGCGCAGGTCGTCCATCCACTCCGGCTTCCACTCCAGCGAGATGCAGCCGTCGTAGTCGATGGAGCCGAGCGCGCGCATCAGCGCCGGGATGGGCAGCGTACCCTCGCCCACGAGGTTGCCGCTCCCGTCGTCGTCGCTGTCGCGCAGGTGGACGTGCTTTACATACGCGCCGAGGTTCTTGATCGTCGTGTCCGGGCTCTCGCCGCGGTCGCGGAAGGGATGGTGCATGTGCCAGAGCGCGCCGAGGCAGTCGCTGGCGTAGCCGTCGAGCAGCGCGCGCAGGCGCGCCGTGTCGGCGTAGATGCCGCTCGTCTTGAGCAGCAGCGTCACGCCGCGCGCCTCCGCCTCGGGCAGCAGCGCGTCGAGGCATGCGCGCACGCGAGGCTCGTCGTCCGTGTGCGCGAGGGCGGAGACACAGGGCACGCGCGCGTCGGCGGCGAGGGCGAGCAGGCCGCGCAGCGACTCGACGGCGTCCCCGTCCGCGGACAGGTCGCAGCAGGTGTCGAGGCAGGGCAGCGCGAGATGCTTGTCGCGCAGCGCGCGCACCGTCGCGGCGATGTTGTAGCGGTGGAACGGGCCGCCGCGCCCGGTCAGGGCGCCGCTGCGGTGGAGGTTGTAGAGCTCGACGCCGGAAAAGCCCATCTCCTGCGCGAGCCGGAGCGTCTCGTCCCACGAAAGCTCCCAGCCTCTGGTGGAAAAGGAGAGGTTCACGTCGCTTCCTCCTCATAGGTGATCTTGTTGAGCGCGTTGATGTAGGCATGGATGCTCGCGCCGACGATGTCGGTGGAGATGCCGCGCCCGGAATAGAGCTTGCCGCTCGGCGCGCGCAGGCGGACGACGGTCTCGCCCATCGCCTCGTGCCCCTCGGTGACGGTTCGGATCTGGAAGTCGTCCATCTCGCAGTGGCGGCCGGAGACCTGCTCCACCGCGAGGAACGCCGCGTCGATCGGCCCGTCGCCCAGCGCCACGCCCTCCAGCTCCTTCCCGTCGCGGGAGAGCTTGAGGTGCGCCATGGCGGTGATGCCGCTGCCGGTGTTGATGACGTAGCTGAGCACCTGATACGCCGCGGGCACCTGCATCGCCGCGGTGGCGACGATGGCGTCCAGCTCACGCGCGCCCAGCTCCTCCTTGCGTCGGGCGATGCGGCGGAACGCCTCCCAGACCGCCTCGCCGTCCTCCTCGCCGAGCTCGTAGCCCAGCCGTGCGACGGCCTGCAGGACGGCGGCCTTGTCGTCGTGCTGCGAGAGGACGAGCTCCGTGTTTTCCCCGGAGCCGAAGCCGTCGTAGGGCGTGTTGCCGCCGGTCTCGAACAGCCGCGCGATCTGCGCGACGGCGCGGCGCAGCTCCACCGTGCGCACGCGGGCGCTGACGCCCAGCGCCTCGCCCTTCGCCTGCAAGACCGTCGCAAGGTTCGCGAGCGACGCGCCGCCCGCGGGATAGGCGGAGACCTTGAGCTCGCGCGCGCCGCGCAGCAGCGCGGTCACGGCGCAGGCGTCCGCCATCGCCAGCGCGTCGGAGCACGCCGCGCCCACGCAGACGCCGCGCAGCGCCGGCGCGGCGGCGTAGAGCGATTCAAAGAACGTCCCGAACTCGCGCGGGAGCATGACGCCCGCCGCGTCGCAGACGGTGACGGTAGTCGCGCCCGCCTCGATCGCGGCGGCGAGCGCCGCGGTCAGGAAGCCCTCGTCGGCGCGGGTGGCGTCCTCGGCGACGAATTCCACGTCGGCGCACTTTTCGCGGCACGCGCCGACCAGCTCGCGGATGAGCGCGAGCAGCGCGTCGGGCTTTTTGTGGCAAAGGTACTCCATCTGCACCGTGCTCATCGGCGCGGTGACCTGCAAGCGCGGATGCTTCGCGTCGCGCAGCGCGTTCCACACCGCCTCGACGCCCTCCGGCGCGAGACCGACGGGCACGGCGACGACGCTCTCCTTCACCGCCGAGGCGACGGACTTGATGCGCAGGGCGTCGACCTTGGCGTTCTCGATGCCCTCCAGCTCGATGACCGACACGCCCAGCCGGTCGAGCTGCTTGGCAAGCTCGATCTTTTCACGGAACGAAAGCGCGCTGCCGAGCGCCTTCATGGTGACGTCGCTGATCCTCACTTCATCCATGTGCTTTTCCTCCCCAATGTCGGAAATACAGCCAGATTTCGCAGTTGCCGCGCAGGCGGCGAGCGAAATGGCGATGATTTTTCGCTTTTGCAGAGCAAAATTGTCATTGCCAGCGGCAATGACGCAGCCATATTTCGCGGTTGCCGCGCAGGCGGCGAGCGAAATGGCGATTAATGATTTTTCGTTTTTGCTTTGCAAAAACGAAAAATCCCTGAGACCCGTTGGGTCTCAGGGACGAATTGCTTCGCGGTACCACCCTGCTTGCCGCGCCCTCGCGGGCGCGACCGCTCCCGGAGCGCCCGAAACATCGGGCGATCCGCTGCCGGTAACGGGGCAAACGTGCTCTGCTACTGCGGCGCGCGCCGGTTCGCGGAGCCGACTCGGGAGCCAGCTCGCACATTCCCCTCCGCACCGGCTCGCAGCGGCCGCCGGCTCTCTGAAGCGTACGGGAAGGCGATCTCTCCGTCAACGTCTTTTCCAGTCTGTGATTTTTTATAAATTGTATCCGTCCGTATGGGGAGTTGTCAATGATAAAAACATCCAAAAATCCTGTACGCGCGCCGCGAAATGTGCTACAATGCGATACAGAGTGTACGCCATGCGCGGAAAAGGGGGCGGGAGCATGGGTCCGAACATCGACGAGGCGCTGCGCTATCTGGGCGTTCGCGGCGAGGCGCCGGAGGAGCTGCGCGCGCGCACGGAGCGCGTCGCGGCGGAGCTGGCGGAGGCGATGCCGCCCCGCTTCGTCTACCGCGCGTTTCCGCTCTCGCACACGCCGGAGGGCGTGGCGCTGGAGGGCGGCGGCGTCACGCTGACCGGAAGACTCGCCGCGAAGATGCTGCGCGGGAGCGACACGGCGGTGCTGCTGGCGGTGACGCTGGGCATCGAGTTCGAGCGGCGGCTGCGCGCGCTGGAGTGTCGCGACATGGGCGAGGCTGTCATCCTCGACGCCTGCGCCAGCGCGTGGGTGGAGAGCGGCTGCGACGCGGCGGAGAAGGAGATCGCGGCACGCTTCCCGGGACGGTATCTCACCGACCGCTTCAGCCCCGGCTACGGCGACCTGCCGCTCGCGCTGCAAGGCGGCGTGCTCGCGGCGCTCAACGCGGAAAAGCGGCTCGGCATCCACCTCGGCGACGGCTTTCTGATGACGCCGTCGAAGTCCGTCACCGCGATCGTCGGCGTGGCGGACACGCCGCAGCCCGCCCGCGTGCGCGGCTGCGCGTACTGCGCGCTGCAAAAGACCTGCGAATACCGAAAAGGAGGGACGCGCTGTGCCGTCTGAACCCCTGACATTTGATAAGATTCTGATCCTCGACGGCGCCATGGGCACCGTGCTGCAAAGCCGCGGGCTCAAGCCCGGCGGCGTGCCGGAGCTGCTGAATCTCGAACAGCCGGAGCTGCTGCGCGCGGTCTACCGCGACTACATCGCCGCGGGGAGCGACGTGATCTACACCAACACCTTCGGCGCGAACGCGCACAAGCTCGCGCGCACGGGCAAAAGCGTCGGGGAGGTCGTCTCCGCCGCGGTACGGCTTGCGAAGGACGCCGCCGCGGGCACGGACGTGCGCGTCGCGCTGGACATCGGCCCACTGGGCGAGCTGCTGGAGCCGATGGGCACGCTGCCCTTCGAGCGCGCGTACGAGCTGTTTGCCGAGGTCGCCCGCGCAGGCGCGGAGGCGGGCGCCGACCTCGCCGTCATCGAGACGATGACCGACCTCTACGAGACGAAGGCGGCGCTGCTGGCGGTGAAGGAGAACACGGCGCTGCCCGTGCTCGTCACCATGTCCTTTGAGGAGACGGGGCGCACCTTCACGGGCTGCACCGTCGCGTCCATGGCGCACACGCTCACGGGCCTCGGCGCGGACGCGATCGGGCTGAACTGCTCGCTGGGACCGGACAGGCTCGCGCCGCTGCTGCGCGAGCTGTGCGACAATACGCCGCTGCCCGTCGTCGCCAAGCCCAACGCGGGTCTCCCCGACCCCGTGGACGGGCACTATGACATGGACGCGAAGACGTTCGCCGACGTGCTCGCCCCGCTCGCCGACGCGGGCGTGGGGATCTTCGGCGGCTGCTGCGGCACGTCGCCCGACTACGTGCGCGGCGTGGCGGAACGGCTCAAGGGCCGCGGCGTCGCGAAGCGCGCGCCGAAGCGGGAGAGCTTTGTCTGCACCCCGGTGACGCCGCTGCCCATTAACGGCGTGCGCGTCATCGGCGAGCGCATCAACCCCACGGGCAAGAAGCGCTTCCAGCAGGCGCTGCTCGAAGGCGACCTCGACTACATCGAGGGCGTCGCCGTGCAGCAGGAGGACGCGGGCGCGGACATCCTCGACGTCAATGTCGGCTATCCCGGCGTCAATGAGGCGGAGATGCTTCCGCGCGTGGTCAAGCGTTTGCAGGGCGCGGTATCGCTGCCGCTGATGCTTGACTCCGTCAACGCGGACGCGCTGGAGGCGGCCCTGCGGGTTTACAACGGGAAAGCGGTTGTCAACAGCGTCAACGGCGACGCCGAGGTGCTCGATCGCATCCTGCCGCTTATCAAAAAGTACGGCGCGGCGGTGGTGGGGCTGACGCTGGACAAGAGCGGCGTCCCGCAGACGGCGGAGGCGCGCTTCGCCATCGCCAAACGCATCCTCGCCGCCGCGGAGTCGTACGGCATCGCGCGAGAGGACGTGTGGATCGACTGCCTGACGCTGACGGTGTCGGCGCAGCAGGAGCAGGCGCGCGAGACGCTGCGCGCGCTTTCCATGGTGCGCAGCGAGTTGGGATTGCAGACGGTGCTGGGCGTGTCGAACATCTCGTTTGGCCTGCCGAACCGCCCGCTCGTGACGCGGACGTTTCTGATCGAGGCGCTGCACGCGGGGCTGACGCTGCCGATCCTCAACCCCAACCAGACGGAGCTGATGGACGCCATCGCCGCGTACCGCGTGCTCTCCGGCGAGGACGAGGCGTGCCGCGCCTATGTGGAGCGCTTCGCCGACTGGCAGCCGCCGAAGGCGGGCGCTCCGGCACCCGCGCCGAAGAGCGCCGCGGGCGCGGCGGGCACGGAGACGGGCGACGCCTTGCAGGACGCCATCGTCCGCGGCCTCAAGGCGGAGGCGGCGGCGCTGGCGAAGGAAGCGCTGCAAACGGAGAGCGAGCTTGCGCTGGTCGACGGGCGGCTGATCCCGGCGCTCGACCGCGTGGGCGAGGGCTACGAGGCGGGACGCGTGTTCCTGCCGCAGCTTCTCTCCGCGGCGCAGGCGGCGCAGGCGGTGTTCGAGGTGATCCGCACGTCGCTCGCGGAAAAGGGCGGCGAGAGCGTCAAGCGCGACGCGCTGCTCGTGGCGACCGTGCGCGGCGACGTGCACGACATCGGCAAGAACATCGTCAAGACGGTGCTGGAAAACTATGGCTACGACGTGCTCGACCTCGGGCGCGACGTCGCGCCCGAGGCGGTGGTCGAAGCCGTGCGCGAGCGCAACATCCGCCTCGTCGGACTCTCCGCGCTGATGACGACGACGCTGCCGTCGATGGAGGAGACGGTGGCGCAGCTCAGGCGCCTGCCAAACCCGCCGAAGGTCTTTGTCGGCGGCGCGGTGGTGACGCCGGAGTACGCGCAGCGCATCGGCGCGGACTACTACGCGAAGGACGCCAAGGCGAGCGTCGAGATCGCGAAAAAGGTCTTTGCATAAGGAAACAGCGGCGGAGCGCTCCGCCGCTGTTTTTTTGGTTGTATGCGCCGTCAGATGCTTTCGGCGCGCGCCATTTGCAGCCGTTCGGCAATTTTCCGGCACGCCTCATAGACCTCTTTTTCGTCGATGGTGGTCAGCCGCCGGTTTTCCATGAGGACCTTGCCGTCCACGAGCACGGTGTCGACCTCGCCGCCGGTCGAGGAGTAGACGAGGCCGGAGATGATGTTGTTCGCCGGAATGAACTGCGGCACGTTCAGGTCGAGCAGGATGAGGTCCGCGATCGCGCCTTCCCTGATGACGCCGAGCTCGCCCTCGCGCCCGATCGCCTTCGCGCCGTTGACGGTCGCCATTTTCAGCACGTCCGATGCGCCGACGCACTGCGCCTGCCGCTCCGCGCCCTTGTAGACGAGCGCGGCGGCGTTCATCTCCTGAAACATGTTCAGGCAGTTGTTGCTGCCGCAGCCGTCCGTCCCCATGCAGACGTTGACGCCCGCGTCCAGAAACTTCTGCACCGGCGCGAAGCCGTTGCCGAGCTTCATGTTGCTCTTGGGGTTGATCGCGACGCTGACGTGCTTTTCCGCCATAATGCGGATGTCCTCGTCCGTCGCGTGGACGCAGTGCGCCGCGATGACCGGCACGTCGAACACGCCCAGCGAGTCGACGTACTGAATGGGCGTCGTGCCGTGCTCCTTCGCAACGCCCTCCATCTCCGCCTGACTCTCGGACAGGTGGATGGTCTGGCCGATCCCGTGCTCCCTGCAGGAGCGCGTCAGCTTCTGAAGGTAGTCCGCCATGCAGCTGTACGGCGCGTGGGGCCCGTGGATGAACTGGAGCCGGCTCTCGCCCGCGAACAGCTCCATTTCGCGCACCGCCTGACCGTACTTCATGATCGATTCGTCGGAGTCGGAGACACCGGCGAGCCCGCGGGAGATCACGGCGCGAAAGCCTGCGTCGCGGACCGCGCCCGCGGCGGCGGACCGGGGACCGGAGAGCTCCTTTGCCGACTTGATGGTCATGTCGACAAAGCAGGTCGTGCCGGTTTTGAGCATTTCGACGATGGCGAGCATCGTCGTCCAGTAGACGTCCTCCTCGGTCATGCCGTCCTCGACCTGCTGCACCTTGTCCAGCCAGTCGAAGAAGGCGAGGTCGTCCGCATAGTTGCGGTGAATGGTCATATAGGCGTGCGTGTGGGCGTTGATGAGGCCGGGCATGACGAGCTTGCCCGCCGCGTCGATCACGGAGGCGTCCTCCGCGCCGATCGAGGGGGCGACGCGCGCGATCCGGTTCCCGTCGATGAGGACGTCCGCCTTCTCATACCGCCAGCCGGCCTCGTCCCAGAGCAGCGCCAGGCCGTTTTTGATAAGCGTTTTCATGGGTTTCACCTGCCTTTGCCCCGCGTCAGACGGACGAGCTGTTCAGGTACGCTTCCTGCTCGCTCGTCAGCGTGTCGAGCCGGACGCCGAGGGAGGCGAGCTTCCGGTTCGCCACCTCCAGATCGACCTCGCGCGGCACGTCGATCAGCTTTTCGGTCAGCTTGCCCTCGTTCTCGACGAGATACTTCGCGCTCAGCGCCTGAATGGCGAAGCTCATGTCCATGATTTCCGCGGGATGCCCGTCGCCGCAGGCGAGATTGACCAGCCGCCCCTCGCCGAGCACGTAGATGTGCTTATCGTTCGGGAGCGTGTAGGCGGTGATGTTCCTGCGCGCCTCGTAGCTCTCCTTCGCGATCTCGCGCAGGCGCTTCATGTCGATCTCAACGTCGAAGTGGCCCGCGTTGCACAGGATCGCGCCCTCCTTCATCTCCATGAAGTCCGCCTCGGAGATGACGCCGGAGCAGCCGGTGACGGTGACGAAGAAGTCGCCGCGCTTCGCCGCCTCGTTCATGGGCATCACGTCGAAGCCGTCCATGATCGCCTCGATCGCCTTGATCGGGTCGATCTCGGTCACGATGATCTTGGCGCCGAGCCCCTTGGCGCGCATGGCGACGCCCTTGCCGCACCAGCCGTAGCCCGCGACCACGACGGTCTTGCCTGCGACGATCAGGTTGGTCGTCCGGTTGATGCCGTCCCAGACCGACTGACCCGTGCCGTAGCGGTTGTCGAACAGGTGCTTGCAGTCGGCGTTGTTCACCTTCACCATCGGAAAGCGGAGCTTGCCGTCGCGATCCATGGCGCTCAGCCTCGTGATGCCGGTCGTCGTCTCCTCGCAGCCGCCGATCACGTACGGCAGCTCGTCTTGCAGCTTCGTGTGCAGCATGTGCACCAGATCGCCGCCGTCGTCGATGATGATGTTCGCGTGGTGGGACAGCGTTTCGGTGATGTGCGCCTCATACTCATCCGCCGTCGCGCCGTACCACGCGCAGACGTTCAGCCCCGCCTTGGCGAGCGCCGCCGCCACGTCGTCCTGCGTGGAGAGCGGATTGGAGCCCGTGACGTACATCTCGGCGCCGCCCGCCGAGAGCACCTTGCACAGATACGCCGTTTTTGCCTCCAGATGGATAGACAGGGCGACGCGCTTGCCCGCGAAGGGCTTCGCCTTGCTGAAATCGTCCTCCAGACTGCGCAGCAGCGGACAATTGCGCCTGACCCACTCGATCTTGGCTTCGCCGGACGGCGCCAGATTGATATCCCGAATCATGCTCATGCTCGTAATCCTCCTGTTTTCCCGCGCGGACGCCCGCATTTCGATTGGATGTATCAAAAAAACAATAAACCATTTGCCGATTTCCGTCAAGGACTTCCGTTGAAAAACGGCGGCGAATCGTGTAGGATAAGGAAAAGGCTTTCGGAGGGGAGGCGCGCGCATGGAACGCTCCGCGCAGATACATCCGTTCCCGCCGCTGTACGACGCGGATTCGCGCGTGCTGATCCTCGGCTCGTTCCCGTCGGTTGCCTCGCGCGAGGCGGCGTTTTTCTACGGACACCCGCAGAACCGCTTCTGGCGCGTGCTCGCGGCGCTGTTCGGCGAAGCCGTGCCGCAGACCATAGAGGAAAAGTCGGCGCTGGTGCTGCGCCGCCGCCTCGCGCTGTGGGATACGATCGGCAGCTGCGAGATCGCGGGCTCGTCGGACGCGAGCATCCGCGCCGTCGTGCCGAACGACCTGCGCCCCATTCTCGCCGGGGCGGACATTCGGGCGATCTTCTGCAACGGCGGTACGTCGCACCGCTGGTACAATAAGCTGCTGCGCGGCGAGTTGGGGCGCGAGGCGGCGCTTCTGCCCTCCACCAGCCCCGCCAACGCGGCGTGGACGCTGGAACGGCTCACGGAGGCGTGGGGCGCGGCGATCCTGCCGTATTTGAGGTAAACGCATGAGCATCGAAACGCCCGTTGTGGCGAACAAAAGGGAAATACGCTTCACGAACCGCGAGCTGGTAACGCTGATCGCCCCGCTGCTGCTCGAACAGCTGCTGGCGATCACGGTGGGGCTGGCGGATTCGCTGATGGTGTCCACCGTGGGTGACGCGGCAATCTCGGCGGTGTCGCTGGTGGACTCGATCAGCAACCTGATGATCTACATCTTCTCAGCGATGGCGGCGGGCGGCGCCGCGGTGGCGGGGCAGTACATCGGGCGGCGCGAGCAGGAGAACGCCAACGCCGCGGGGCAGCATCTGGTGCTGCTGCTGGGCGCGACGTCGGTGTTTTTCATCGCGCTGCTGTACGTTTTCAAGCATCAGGTGCTCACCGGCGTGTTCGGACAGATCGACGCGGACGTCATGGCGGCGACGGACAAGTATTACTCCATCGTCATCGCCTCCATCCCCGGCATCGCGCTCTACAACGGCGGCGCGGCAATCTTCCGCACGATGGGGCGCAGCGACGTGTCGCTCAAGGTGTCGCTTTTGATGAACGGCATCAACGTCGGCGGCAACGCGCTGCTGATCTTCGGCTTCCACATGGACGTGGCGGGCGTCGCGATCCCTACGCTGGTCTCGCGCACGGTGGCGGCAGCGGTGATCCTCGGCCTGCTGATGAACGATTCGCTGCCGCTGCACCTCTCCGATCTGCGCGCGTTCCGGTTTCAGAAGCGGCTGCTGCGCAACATCCTCTACATCGGCGTGCCCAGCGGCGTGGAGAACGGCATGTTCCATCTGGGGCGGCTCATCCTGTTCAGTCTGATCTCCACCTTCGGCACGGCGTCCATCGTCGCCAACGCCATCGGCAACACGCTCGGCAACTTCCACTGCTTCGCGGGGCAGGCGGTCAACCTCGGCCTCACCACCGTCGTCAGCCAGTGCGTGGGCGGGGGCGACTTCGACGCCGCGCGCTACTACATGCGCAAGCTGACCAGGGCGGCGTACGTCGTCATGGCGGCGGTCAACCTGCTCATTCTCGCGCTGCTGCCGCTCATCATGCGCATTTACAACGTCTCGCCGGAGGCGGAGCGGCTCGCGGTGACCGTGTCGGTGCTCCACGGCATCGCGTCCATCGTGCTGTGGCTGCCCGCGTTCATGATCCCGACGTTCCTGCGCGCCGCGGGCGACGCGCGCTTCACGATGGTCGCCAGCATGCTGACGATGTGGCTGTGCCGCGTGGTGTTCGCGTACATCTTCGGCAAGTACATGGGCTACGGCGTCGTCGGCGTGTGGGTGGCGCACTCCGTGCTCGACTGGATCGTGCGCAGCATGGTGTTCATCCTCCGCTACCGCAGCGGGAAGTGGACGACAAAGGCAATCAAGGCATAAAAAAACGGCGCCCGAAGCGCCGTTTTTTGATGGGTTTTTCACATTTCGACCGTGATGTTGTCCGTGCCGTGCTCCTCGAACTCGCCGAGGTATTCGTCCATGCGCTCGCACAGCTCGTCGTAGTTGTCCGGCGTGGGGGACTCGCTGTCCATGTCCCGCAGCGCCAGCTCCTGCGCGAGAATCTCGAAGAACATCGTGTCCTCGTAGGCCATGATCGCCTCGTGGATGCCGCCGTCCGCAAACGCGCGGGAGGGGATCAGCTCGCCCTGATAGGATTCCACCAGCGAGACCATGCCCTGGTCGAGACAATGGGAGAACACCGCCGTCTCCACGTCGTCATAGTCGCGGATGCGGTCGTCGCCGCGGGTCGAGTTGATGACCCAGTTTCCGATGTACACAAGATCCAGAAGACGGCGGAATTGCTTATCCGTCAGCTTTAAGTCCATACGATCAACCTCCTGACGCGTGTCAACGCAAGAAATACGCCCAAAGCGCCTGCTGTGAGCGAAAGCAGCGCGGCAACGGCGCGCTGCATGATTTACAGACATTATTATAGCAGGTTTTTTTGAAAAAGCTATAGGAAAATAGGGGAAAGGGTTGTATAATTTCAGGCATGGAACATAACGCGACGATCACGGTGCGCGCCGAAGCGCGGCGCGAGGACGGGGAGTGCGAGAGGATCGCCTATACGGTGCCCGGCGCCTTCGAGCAGACGGCGGCGGGCTGGGCGGTCGTCTATGCCGAGCCGGAGGAGAGCGGCATGGCGGGGACGCAGACGCGGCTGGACGTTGCGTCCGGACGGGCGGAGCTGACGCGCGCGGGCGCTGTCAGCAGCCGCATGGTCTTCTCGCCCGGCAGCGCCTTCACCTCATTATATGAAACGCCGTACGGAAGGTTGCGCGCTTCGGTGCGCGCGGCCTCCCTGCGCGCGCGCGTCGGCGCCGGCGGCGCGCTGCTGCGCATCGAATACGAGCTGGAGCTCGGCGGCGCGCGCAGCCGGCACGATCTCGCCGTGCGCGTCAGGCTCTGGGAGGAGGACGAGGAGAGATGAAACGGGTCGCTTTGGTGACGGGCGCCTCGCGCGGCATCGGACGTGCCGTCGCGGTGCGGCTGGCGCGCGCGGGCTGCGCCGTCGGCGTCAACTATTACGAGCGGAAGGACAAGGCGGACGAGCTGGTCGCGCTGCTGCGCGGTGAGGGCTGCGAGGCGATCGCCGTGCAGGCGGACGTCTCCGTGCGCGCGGAGGTGGACGCCATGGTCCGCCGCGTGGAGCGGGAGCTCGGGCCGGTGACGCTGCTGGTGAGCAACGCCGGCGTCGCGGGGCAGGCGCTCTTTCAGGATGTGACCGACGAGCTGTGGGACCGCTATTTCGGCGTCAATCTCAACGGCGCGCGCAACGCCATTCAGGCGGTGCTGCCGCACATGATCCATGAAAAATCGGGCTGCATCGTCACGGTCTCGTCCATCTGGGGCCAGCACGGCGCGAGCTGCGAGGTGACGTACTCCTGCACGAAGCACGCGCTCATCGGCCTGACGAAGTCGCTGGCGATGGAGCTGGCGCCGTCTGGCATCCGCGTCAACTGTGTCGCGCCCGGCGTCATCGACACCGACATGGTGCAGGTGCTCGGGCAGGAAACGCTGCGCTCTCTTGCCGCGCAGACGCCGCTGGGCCGCCTCGGCACGCCGGAGGACATCGCCGCGGCGGTGGCGTTTCTCGCCTCGGACGAGGCGGGGTTCATCACCGGGCAGGTCCTCACCGCGGACGGCGGGTTTTTGCCGTAGCGCGGTTCCGCCGCGCCCCGGCGGAGAGGGTATTCCGCGCCTGCGGGCGCGGGTGCGCGGTTTTCGCCAGCCTGGCGGAGGGGATTTTTCCGCCTGCGGGCGGAGTGACTTTTTCGCCGCCGAAAAAGTCACCAAAAAGCCGCCAAAACCTGCGGTTTTGGAATCCCTTTCCGATTGTCACCATCGCTTGCCGCCGTCCGGCGCTCTATGTCGATACGCCGCTTCTCTCCTTGCGCTGACGCGCTCGTTCATCGATGCACATTATTGTGCGTCTGCGCGGCGGCGCCTGTCTTGGCTATAGCGGCAAGGTAATTGGCACCTGCGCAAACGTGCGGTGTCTATCCGCCGAGAGCGCGGAGCGGAGCGAGTGCGCACTGCACCACCCTGCGGCTTTCATCCCCCCGAGGCGCGCGGTGCGGAGACGCACAGCATCGCGCACGGCAAAATGCAGCGGCAAGCGGAAAGAGGGAATACCTGTATCGTCCACGCTCGCGCCGAGCGGATTTGTGCGGCACCACCGGTGATTCGACGGCGCTTTTCCTTTCTTTGGAAGTCTGAAAACGGTTCTTTCCTTTTCCCGAAAAGGAAAGAACTGGTTTCAGAAAACCTATTTTCCGGTGCTTCCGAACCCCCCCGCGCCGCGGGCGGTTTCGCTCAATTCATCCCGCTCCTCGAACTCCATCGGCAGGTACGGCAGCAGCACGAGCTGCGCGATGCGCTCGCCGTGCTGAACGACGCGCGGCACGTCGCCGTCGTTGTGCAGCGCGACGATGTACTCGCCGCGGTAGTCGCTGTCGCACACGCCGACGCAGTTCGCGGGGCGCAGACCCTCCTTCGCCGCGAGGCCGCTGCGCGCGAACACCGCGCCGAACGTGCCCTCGGGCAGCGCGAGGGAAAGCCCCGTGCCGATCTTCACCGTCGCGTGCGGCGGGATCGTCACGTCGGCGTCAAGGCAGGCGTAAAGGTCGCAGCCCGCCGCGTCCGCGGAGCCGCGCGCCGGCAGGACGGCGCGCTCGTCCAGTTTTTTCACTTGCACCCTTGCCATGATAATCCTCCCCGTGCTTTCGCACGCTATTCTTCCGTTTCGTGTCCCGCGCCGGAGAATTCCGGCGCGTTGTCGTTCCACAGGACGATCCGACCGGCCCTGCGCGTCTCGTTCATGTCGA
The DNA here is from genome assembly GCA_015067435.1 of Oscillospiraceae bacterium. GTDB lineage: Bacteria > Bacillota > Clostridia > Oscillospirales > Oscillospiraceae > Hominicoprocola. Next base: position 55,186 of record SVMM01000016.1, read on the forward strand.
TGATCCGCTGGTTGGACGAGCCGCGGAAGCGCAGCGAGATGTCGCGCCGCGCTTCGACGAAGGGGCCGTCCACCAGCACGTCGACGAGCGAGAGCATCTCGTCCGTCACCTCGCAGCGGGGGTGGGAGCCGTCGGCGAGCAGCGCCTCGTACGTGAAGCCCGTGTACGCCCAGACCGTCTTGCGCGGCAGCGCCGCGCGCACGACGCGCAGAAACGGCGCCAGCGCGCGCTGGTTCTCCGGCTCGAACGGGTCGCCGCCGAGCAGCGTCAGGCCGTTGATGTAGCCGGGGGCGAGCATGGTGAGCAGCGTATCCTCCGTCTCGGCGGTGAAGGGCTGCCCGTAACAGAAGTCCCACGTCTCCGGCTGGAAGCAGCCCTTGCAGCGGTTGGTGCAGCCGGAGACGAACAGCGTCACGCGCACACCCTCGCCGTTGGCGATATCGCAGTTTTTGATCTCTCCGTAATACATAGGCTATCCTTTCCCAAACACCCACAGACCCAGCATGGTCAACCCATACAATACCGGCTGGTGTACCACATAGATGAGCAGGCTCCGGCGTCCCACGGCGGGGAAAAAGGGCACTTTCTTCTCGTAGAACCACTTGGGCAGGCGTCCCTCGCGGACGTATTTGCCCGCCCACGTGCCCAGCAGGAACACGAACGTCCACGGCAGCAGCGGAAAGTAGTCCGAGGAGAAGAAATCCGCCGTGATGAGCCCGAAGATCCACAGGTGCGGCGTCTCGGTCAGCTGTCCGTCGGCGAGCGGCGCGGTCGCGACGATGCAGACGGCGCACAGCAGCGGCACAAACCACGGGACGCGGCGGTTCACGCCCTCCCAGAAGCGCTGCGTCAGCCCGTAGAGCAGCATGCACGTGCCCAGCAGGTGCAGCACGCCGAAGATAATGGGCAGGTCGATGAGCGTGGTGACGAGCGTGATGACCAGCGCGATGCCCAGCGCCTTGAGCCCGCGCTTCGTGTTGCTGCGCGAGAAGTTGGAGCTGATGCCGGAGAGCAGGATGAACAGCCCGGCGAAAAAGTAATGCAGCGTGTTGAACACGGGGTTGGAGAACCACACCCACGGCACGCCGCAGAACGCGCACAGGTCGTAGAGAAAGTGATGGACGACCATCAGGCACAGGGCGAGCCCGCGCGCTGCGTCCATCAGCTCGATGCGTTGTTTGTTTTGTGACATAAAAGCCTCTTCTCAAAAGCAAAGGCGGCGTTCGCCGCCTTTGCTTTTGAAGTATGGATTATAAATGGAGCACGCGTTCCTTGATCTCCTGCGTGCGGCCCTGGTTCCAGAACTGCGTGCCGATGTAGCCGCAGGTGCGCCGCGCGACGTTCATCTTGTCCTGATCGGTGTTGCCGCAGCGCGGGCACTTCCAGATCAGCTTGCCGCCCTCGTCCACGATGTCGATCTCGCCGTCCCAGCCGCAGACCTGACAGTAGTCGCTCTTGGTGTTCAGCTCGGCGTAGATGATGTTGTCGTAGATGAACTTCATCACCTGCAAAACCGCTTCCAGATTCTGCTGCATGTTCGGCACCTCGACGTAGCTGATGGCGCCGCCGGGGGAGAGGTGCTGGAACTCCGCCTCGAACTTGAGCTTGTCGAAGGCGTTGATCTGCTCGGTGACGTGGACGTGGTAGCTGTTGGTGATGTAGCCCTTGTCCGTGATGCCCTCGATGACGCCGAAGCGCTTTTGCAGGCACTTGGCGAACTTGTAGGTCGTGGACTCCAAGGGCGTTCCGTAGATGGAGAAGTCGATGTTCTCCTTGTCCTTCCAGCGCTTGCAGGCGTCGTTCATGTACTGCATGATCTGGAGGGCGAAGGGCTTCGCTGCGGGGTCGGTGTGGCTCTTGCCGGTCATGTACTTCACGCACTCGTACAGCCCCGCGTAGCCCAGCGAGATCGTGGAATAGCCGTTGTAGAGCAGCTTGTCGATCGGCTCGCCCTTCTGGAGCCGCGCGATCGCGCCGTGCTGCCAGAGGATCGGCGCGGCGTCGGAAAGCGTGCCCTTGAGCCGTTCGTGCCGGCACATCAGCGCGCGGTAGCACAGGTCGAGCCGCTCGTCGAAGATCTGCCAGAACTTCTCAATGTTGCCGCCGGAGGAAAGCGCGATGTCGGGCAGGTTGAGCGTCACGACGCCCTGGTTGAAGCGCCCGTAGTACTTGTGCTTGCCCGGCTCGTAATTGCGGGCGTTGGCGATGTTGCCGACGCCCGCGTCGGTGAATCGGTCGGGCGTGAGGAAGCTGCGGCAGCCCATGCAGGTATAGACGTCGCCCTTGAGCTCAAGCATCTTCTTCTCGCTGATGTAATCCGGCACCATGCGCCGCGCCGTGCATTTTGCGGCGAGCTGCGTGAGATAATAGTAGGGGGAATCCTCGTGGATGTTGTCCTCCTCCAGCACGTAGATGAGCTTCGGGAACGCGGGCGTCACCCAGACGCCCTGCTCGTTCTTCACGCCCTCGTAGCGCTGCTCCAGCGTTTCCTCGATGATAAGCGCGAGGTCGTGCTTCTCCTGCTCGCTGCGCGCTTCGCCGAGGTACATGAACACCGTGATGAACGGCGCCTGGCCGTTGGTGGTGAGCAGCGTCACGACCTGGTACTGGATGGTCTGCACGCCGCGGCGGATCTCCTCGCGCAGGCGCTTTTCGGTGATCTCGGCGATTTTCTCCTCGCCGGGCATAAAGCCGATGTCCGCCATCTCGGACAGCACGCTCTTGCGGATCTTCTTGCGGCTGACGTCGACAAACGGCGCGAGGTGCGTGAGCGAAATGCTCTGCCCGCCGTACTGGTTCGAGGCGACCTGCGCGACGATCTGGGTCGCGATGTTGCAGGCGGTGGCGAAGGAGTGGGGCTTCTCGATCAGCGTGCCGGTGATGACCGTGCCGTTCTGGAGCATGTCCTCCAGATTCACGAGGTCGCAGTTGTGCATGTGCTGGGCGTAGTAATCCGTGTCGTGGAAGTGGATGATGCCCTCCTCGTGCGCCTTGACGATGTCCTCGGGCAGCAGCAGGCGCGCGGCGAGGTCGCGGGAGACCTCGCCCGCCATGTAGTCGCGCTGGGTGGAGTTGACGACGGGATTTTTGTTGGAGTTCTCCTGCTTCGCCTCCTCGTTGTTGCACTCGATCAGCGAGAGGATGCGGTCGTCCGTCGTGTTCGCCCTGCGCACGAGCGAACGGCTGTAGCGGTAGGTGATGTAGCGCTTGGCGACCTCATACGCGCCGTGCGCCATGATATGCGTCTCGACCAGGTCCTGGATCTCCTCCACAGTGGGCGCACGGTCGAGCTTTTGCAGCTCCAGCTCCACGCTCTCCGCGATGCGCCGGATCTGCACCGGCGTCATGCGCTCCGCTTCGTCCACCACGTCGTTCGCCTTGGTCACGGCGGCGATGATTTTGACGATATCGAACGCGACCTCCGCGCCGTTTCGCTTGATGACTTTCATACAGATTGCCCCTTTATTTGAATGTAAACACAATATGTTGTGGTGCTAACGCAAATGCAACCACATTATATGCGTCGCTGTGGAAGCCTGTCAAGTGCCAGTGCAAAAATATTTCGACATTCTGCTTTTTTGTGTAATTTGACCTTGAAAACGGGCGTGTTTTCTGCTAACATATCTAAGAATGGGCGGTTGCGCCCGTCCGTAATGGAAATAGAGCCTTTTGGAGGATAGAGATAGATGGCAACGAATCCCAATGAAAAGCGCGCCGCGCGCCAGCGGAAGAGCGATCGCAATATGAACCGGGCGGTGATCCTGCTGACGGCGGGGCTTGTCGCGGAATGGTATCTGCTGATGGCGGACCGCTACTATGCGCGCGGCGAGGTCAAGCAGGTGGTCGCGTGGTACGACTATTTCGGCGTGATGCGCTGGATCGGCCTTGCCGTGCTGATCGCGGGCGTGGTTCTTCTCGCGCAGCGCGCGAAAAAGAGCTGGTTCGCTCCGGCGGGCGCCGCTCTGGCGGGCGTCGGCGGCTTCTTCGCGTTCACGTCGGAGGCGATGCGCCACGTCTATCCCACCAGCGTCACGGTGATGTGCGTGTTCATCCCGGTCGTGCTGATCCTGTGCATCATTTACCTGTTCTATCAGGCGGAGTTTTCGGTGCAGGCGACGGCGCTTGCGATGGCGCTGTTCGCGCTGGTGCTGCTCAGCCGCTCCGGAACGGGCGTCGTCAAATTCTGCGCGGTGATCGCCATTCTCGGCGTGCTGGCGCTGCTCGCGTGCACGCTCGTGCTGAAGAAGAACGGCGGCGTGCTGAAGCTGGGCAAGACGTCGCAGCGCGTCTTTCCGGCGAACATGGATTACCGGCTGACGCTGGGCGTGCTGGCGCTGTGCCTGGTGCTGGTGGCGGTGGCGCTCGCCGCCGCGACGACGGCGTTCTACGCCACATGGGCGCTCGCGGTGCTGGCGTTCGCGCTGGCGGTGTATTACACCATCAAGCTCATGTGAGGCGCGGTTTTCAAACAAAACAGGGGAACGGTACGCGAAAGCGCGCCGTTCTTTTTTATGTTCTCGGCAAGTTGACGATTTTCGGCTTCCAACTTCTGGAGACTTGATTTTATGACAAAAATGACTAAAATAGTAGGCAGCGCAAATTCCAAAAAACAGAAGGAGGAAACAGTATGAAGAATTTCCGCAAGCAATTGTCCCTGCTGCTGGCGCTGGTCATGGTATTTGGCCTGATGAGCGTCGGCACGTGGGCCGCCTACGAGGTGACCGCCGAGACCAAGGCGCTCGCCGACGTCCCGGCAGACCTCACGGGCAAAACCGTGATCCTGCACTCCAACGATGTCCATGGCCAGATCGACGGCTATGCCTACATCGCCGCCCTCAAGGCGGAGCTTGTCAAGCGCGGCGCCGAGGTCATCCTCGCCGACGCGGGCGATTTCAGCCAGGGCGACCCCTATGTCAGCTTTTACAAGGGCGCTTCCGCCATCGAGATGATGAATGCCGCGGGCTATGACGTCGTCACGCTCGGCAACCACGAGTTTGACTACGGCTATGACCAGCTGATGGACAACCTCAGCAAGGCGAATTTCAAGGTCATCTGCGCGGACGTGCTCAAGGACGGCAAGAGCATCCTTGACCCGACCTGTATCTATGAGACCAAGGGCGGCGTAAAGATCGGCTTCTTCGGCATGGAGACCCCGGAGACCCAGACCAAGGTCAACCCCAGCTATGTCCGGGACATCACGTTCCTTTCCAACTCCGAGGGCAAGACCGAGCTGTTTGACTGCGCTAAGGCACAGGTCGAAGCGCTGAAGAAGGAAGGCGCTGACATCATCATCGGCCTTGTCCACCTCGGCGTCGATCTGGAATCCGCTGCCGACAGCCACCGCAGCGCCGATCTGCTCGACAAGGTCGAGGGCATCGACCTGCTGATCGACGGACACTCCCACACGGTCATGACCGCCGGCGAGAAAGACGCGGCGATCCAGTCCACCGGCACCAAGTTTGCCAACATCGGCGTGGTCGTCATCGACGACGCCAGCAAGAAGATCGAGTCCCGCTTCCTGATCGCCACCAAGGTCATGGGCGGCGAGGACAACAAGGAAGTTCTCAGCGAGCTTGACAAGGACGCCGACGTCGCTGCCGCCGCGAAGAAGATCGCGGACGAGGTTGACGCCAAGTACGGCGCGGTGTTTGCCAAGAGCGAAGTCGAGCTCAACGGCGGCGCGAAGGTTCCCGGCGGTAACCGCAACAGCGAGACCAACAACGGCGACCTCATCACCGAGGCCATGCTGTGGAGCGTCTTGAAGGAGGAAGGCGCCGTAACGGTCGATAAGGATCATGTGGTCGCCATCACGAACGGCGGCGGCATCCGCGCGGCGATCAAGGTCGGCGACGTCACGATGAAGGACGTCAACACGGTTCTGCCGTTCGGCAACACCGTCGCGGTCGTCTACGTCACCGGCGCGGAGCTGCTCGAGGCGCTCGAGGCTTCCACGTTCTGCACCCCTGACTATGTGGGCGGTTTCCCGCAGACCACCGGCATCAAGTGGACGCTCGATACGACCAAGGAGTTTGACGCGAACGACGAGACCTATCCCGGCTCCACCTACTATGGCCCCAAGACCATTAACCGCGTCACCATTGAGAGCATCAACGGCAAGGCGTTTGACAAGGACGCCACCTATGCCGTCGTGACGAACAACTTCTGCGCCGACGGCGGCGACACCTATTATGCCTTTGCCGCGGCGAGCGCCCAGTTCGACACCGGTATTCCTCTGGACGAGGCGGTCATGGAGTATGTTGAGACCGTGCTCGGCGGCGTGATCTCCGCCTCCGACTACGCCTTCTCCGACGGCGAGCAGACCCAGATCCCCGCTGCCGTCAACGTGAGCGGCTTCACCGATGTGGACGCCTCCCTGTGGTATGCCGAGGCGATCAAGTATGTCACCACCAACAAGATCATGATCGGCACCGGCGCCGGCCAGTTCGCGCCCCACACCAACATTACCCGCGCCATGGTCATGAAGCTCATCGCCAACATGGCGGGCGCCGACACCACCCCCGCCGCGGGCGAGGAGTGGTACGCCAAGGCGGTCGAGTGGGCGAAGGCGAACGGCATCTCCGACGGCTCCGACCCGACCAGCCCCTGCAAGCGCGAGGACTTCGCCGTCATGCTCTACAACTACGTCAAGAGCCAGGGCGCTGGCTTCACGGGCGCTTGGATGTTCCGTCTGGAGAACCCCGACGCCGACCAGATCAGCGAGGCTGCCGACGAGGCGATGCACTGGATGGTCATGAACAAGATCCTCAACGGCGACGAGCAGGGCAGACTGCTTCCGCAGAGCTATGCCACCCGCGCCCAGATGGCTCAGATCCTTCTGAACATCTCCAAGAGCGTTCTTGCTCCCGCCGCGGCGGACCCGGCGGCCTGATCCAAGCATAATAATAAAGAAGAGCTTCCGTGAGGAAGCTCTTCTTTTAATCTCGCTTTTCAGATCTCCCTTCGCCCCTCCAGCGCGCGCATCAGCGTCGCGTCGTCGGCAAATTCCAGATGCCCGCCCACGGGGATGCCGTAGGCGAGGCGCGTCACCTTCACGCCGAAGGGGCGCAGCAGCCGCGCGAGATACATCGCCGTCGCCTCGCCCTCCGTGTCCGGGTTCGTCGCCATGATGACCTCGCTGACGCCGCCCTGTGCCACGCGGTCGAGCAGGGGCTTGATCTCCAGATCGTCCGGACCGACGTGGTTCATCGGCGAGATCACGCCGTGGAGCACGTGATAGCGCCCGCCAAATTCGCGGGAGCGCTCGATCGCCGCCACGTCGCGCGGGTCGGCGACGACGCAGACCGTCGTCTCGTCGCGCTTGGGGGACGAGCAGATGGGGCACAGGCCCCCGTCGGTCAGGTTGCGGCAGACGGGGCAGAACGTCACCGTCTTCTTCGCCGTCACGATGGCGTCGGCAAACGCCTGCGCATCCTCCGGCGAAAGGTTCAGCACGTGGAACGCCAGACGCTGGGCGCTCTTGCTGCCGATGCCCGGCAACCGCGCGAATTGTTCGACCAGCGCCTCCAGCGCCGCGGGAAAAAACTCCATAGGAAACCGTCCTTATAATATGGTATACAATGCCGGAACCGGCAAAAATCCTGTACTTAAATGTGCAGGTACAATACAGAACAAATCAGCCGCGCAGCGCCGCGATGCGCGCGGGGATGTCGTCCGCGCCGTAGACCGCGCTGCCGGCGACGAGCACGTTCGCGCCCGCGTTGACGCAGGCGTCGCGCGTCTTGAGGCTGACGCCGCCGTCCACCTCCAGCTCGCAGTCGAGCCCGCGCTCGTCGATCCAAGCGCGGATCTGCGCCACCTTGGGCATCATGTCCGCCATGAACGACTGGCCGCCGAAGCCCGGCTCCACCGTCATCACCAGCACGATGTCGCAGTCGTCGAGGAACGGCAGCACCGCCTCCGCGGGCGTCCTGGGCTTGAGCACCACGCCCGCGCGCTTGCCCTTTGCGTGGATCTCGGCGAGGGCGGCGCGGGTGTTCTCCTCCGTGTCCGCCTCCACGTGGCAGGTGACGAGGTCGGCGCCCGCGTCGCAGAACTGCCCGACGTAGCGCAGCGGCCGCTCGATCATCAGGTGCACGTCCAGCGGCAGCGCCGTCGTGGGGCGCAGCGCCTTGACCACGGGGATGCCGATGGTGATGTTCGGCACGAACAGGCCGTCCATCACGTCGACGTGGACATAGTCGGCGGCGGCGATCTTTCCGACGTCGCGCGCAAGGTTCGCAAAATCGGCGGAGAGGATGGACGGAGCGATCTTTATCATGGCAAAATGCCTCCCGGTTCGGAATTTCGGTGCCTATTGTAACAGACGCCGCGCGCAAAGGCAAGGGCAAAACAAAGGTATACCATACTATAATTAAGGTTTACAAATCTTTCGCGCATTTCGCTTGCAAAAGGCGGCACCGCATGATATACTTTCGGTCACAAGCGAAGTCTTGAATCTACTTTACAGGAGGACACGACGATGAAGAAATGGGTATGTTCCGTCTGCGGTTATGTGTTTGAGGGCGAGAATCCCCCCGAGGCCTGCCCGATCTGCAAGGCGCCCGCCAGCAAGTTCAACGAGCAGCAGGCCGACGCGCCGCTTGCCGCGACGCATGAGTTCGGCGTCTATGCCAAGACCGTGAAAAACAATCCGGACATCGACGAGGAGACCAAGAAGTACATCTTCGAGCAGCTCAAGTCCAACTTCACCGGCGAGTGCAGCGAGGTCGGCATGTACCTGTGCATGGCGCGCGTGGCGCACCGCGAGGGCTATCCCGAGATCGGCCTGTACTGGGAGAAGGCTGCGTTTGAGGAGGCGGAGCACGCTGCGAAGTTCGCCGAGCTCCTCGGCAGCGAGCTGGAGGTCAATATGACCGACTCGACGAAGAAGAACCTCGCCTGGCGCGTGGACTGCGAGTACGGCGCGGTGCAGGGCAAGTTCGATCTCGCCGCCTGCGCGAAGAAGAACAACCTCGACGCCATCCACGACACCGTCCACGAAATGGCGCGCGACGAGGCGCGCCACGGCAAGGCCCTTGAGGGCATGCTCAAGCGCTACTTCAAGTAAGCGCCGCCGTCCGAGCGGGAGCGGGTTCTTCCCGCACAGCGGAAAACCGGATATCGAAAAGCGCCGCAGGGCTCCTGCGGCGCTTTTTGTGCACAGTGCTTAAATTTCGGGTGGACAAACCCGCCCGCGCATGATATACTGACTAAGTTATAGGCTCAAGAATCAAAAAAGGAGGGATTTCCCATGGATGTCAAGGAGATTTTGCGTCACGTAGACCATACGCTGCTCGCCCAGGGCGCGACCTGGGAGGAGATCCGCCAGATCTGCGACGACGGCATGAAGTACGGCTGCGCGTCCGTCTGCATCCCGCAGAGCTATGTCGCCCGCGCCGCGCACTACATCGCGGACAACTGGCGCGAGAAGGGGAGCTGGCTGCCGGTGTGCACGGTCATCGGCTTCCCCAACGGCTACACCCCCACGAGCATCAAGTGCCTGGAGGCGGGCAACACCGTCGCCGACGGCGCGGGCGAGGTCGACATGGTCATCAACGTCGGCTGGGTCAAGGAGGGCCGCTACGACCTTGTGGAGCGCGAGATCAACGAGATCAAGGCGGCCTGCCGCGGCAGGCTCCTGAAGGTCATCATCGAGACCTGCCTTCTGACCGAGGAGGAGAAGATCAAGGTCTGCGAGGCGGTGGCAAAATCGAACGCCGACTACATCAAGACCTCCACCGGCTTCGCCGGCGGCGGCGCGACCCGTGAGGACGTGAAGCTGATGGTCGAGCACACCCCCGGCAAGAAGGTCAAGGCCGCCGGCGGCATCGCCGACCTCAAGGACGCGGAGGACTTCCTTGCCCTCGGCGCGGAGCGTCTGGGCACATCCCGCATCGTCAAGGCCGTGAAGGCCCTGGAACAGTAAAGAAAAGGAGAGTGCGACTATGGCAACGCCACACAACAGCGCTGATTTCGGCGCATTCGCAAAGACCGTCCTGATGCCCGGCGATCCGCTGCGCGCGAAGTTCATCGCCGAGACGTTTCTGGAGAGCCCCGAGCTCGTCAACAACGTGCGCGGCATCCATGGCTATACCGGCACCTATAAGGGGACGAAGGTCTCCGTGATGGCCTCCGGCATGGGCTGCCCGTCCATCGGCATCTATTCCTACGAGCTGTTCACCCAGTACGGCGTGGACAACATCCTGCGCATCGGCTCCGCCGGCGCGATCTCCCCCGACCTCAAGCTCCGCGACGTCGTCGCGGGCATCGGCGCGTGCACCAACTCCAGCTTCGCCAACCAGTACCGTCTGCCCGGCACGTTCGCGCCGGTGGCGAACTACGACCTGCTGGCGCTGGCGGTGGAGTCGGCGAAGGAGATCGGCGTGCGGATGCCCGTGGGCAACCTGTTCTCCTCCGACACGTTCTACGACGCGGCGGCGTCGTCCATGGAGTGGGCGAAGATGGGCTGCCTCGCGGTGGAGATGGAGGCGGCGGCGCTGTACTGCAACGCGGCGTACACGCACAAGCGCGCGCTGGCGATCTGCTCGATCTCGGACAGCCTCGTCACCGGCGAGGAGCTGAACGCCGAGGAGCGCCAGAACACGTTCACCAACATGATGAAGATCGCACTGGAGGTCGCCGTGAAGGCGACGAAGCTGCCCGAGCTCGCCGGCTCCGGCAACAGCGCGAGCAAGTGACCGGCAGAGCGCCGGAAATCAGCGGACAGAAAGGAGAAACGCCATGCGCGTGATCGATATTGAGGATATTAACGAGGCGATGCAGGACCAGCTGCGCTTCATGCTCCACTGCGAGGAGGTCTACCGCGACAAGATCAGTACCGCCGCGGCAAAGATCCTGCAAAAGAAGGACACCAAGCCCATCGTCTGCCTCACCGGGCCCTCCGGCTCCGGCAAGACGACGACCGCGATGCGGCTCAAGGCGTATCTGGAGAACATGGGCGTCACCGTCGGCCTCGTGAGCATGGACAACTTCTTCCTGCCCGTCGACAAGCGCCCGCCGGAGGCGACGGACTGGGAGTCCCCCTACTGCGTCGACCGCCACGCGCTGGCGGACTGCATCCTGCGCCTCGCCGAGGGGCAGGACGTCGAGGCGCCGTGGTACGACTTCAAGACCGGCGATGTCGGCGGCTACCGCACGCTGCACGGCGACAAGGACGGCATCGTCATCGCCGAGGGCATCCACATGCTCAACCCGCTGATCCTCGACCTGCTCAACGGCGAGTACACGGGCGTCTACGTCGCGCCGCGCACGCGCATCATCACGCACGAGGATCGCATTGTCAACCCCGAGCAGCTGCGCGTGGCGCGCCGCATGATCCGCGACCTGCTCGGGCGCGGGCACACGCTGCGCAGCACCGTCGAGCGCGCGCAGACCGTCGACCGCGGCGAGCTGAACTACATCCAGCCCAACAAGGGCAACGCCCAGATCCACATTGACAGCTTCCACGACTACGAGCCGTGCATCCTCTCGAAGTATCTGATGGAGCTGCCCGAGTTCCACGAGCAGCTGGACGACGAGTTTGTCGAGAAGCACGGCCTGACCGATCTGATGAAGGTCGTTAAGTCCGTGCCGCCGCTCACAACGCCCTACGTGCCCAAGAATTCGCTGGTGCGCGAGTTCGTCGGCGGCAGCATCTTTGAGTATTGATGCGCTCCGAGAAGCGACGTTCCGCCGTTCTGGAGGTTCTGCGCAAAACGCGGGAGCCGGTGAGCGCAAGCGCGCTGGCCGCGGAGTTTCGGGTCAGCCGGCAAATCATCGTGGGCGACATCGCCCTGCTGCGCGCCGCGGGGGAGAGCATCGCCGCCACGCCGCGCGGCTATGTCATCGAAACCGTGCCGGACGGCATTGTGCGGCAGGTGGCCTGCCGGCACGCCGACGCAGAAATGGAGACGGAGCTCAACGCGATCGTCGACCAGGGCTGCACGGTGCTGGACGTCATTGTCGAGCACCCGCTCTACGGGCAGTTGACCGGCGCGCTGCAGCTCAAGAGCCGCTACGATGTGAGCGAGTTCCTGCGCCGCTGCGGGGAATCCGACGCGCGTCCCCTGTCCGACTTGACCGAGGGTATCCATCTGCACACGCTGGCCTGTCCGTCTGAGGCGGCTTTTGAGCGGGTGCGGGAGTCGCTGCGCGGCTGCGGGTTTCTGCTGGAAAAGTAGGGACGGTTCAATAAAATTAATCGTACTGTTCCGATTTATCATTTGACAGAAAGACAGAATCTTTGTATAGTGGGTTTACAGGTGTCAAGACACCTGTAAACCCACTGTTTTTGTTCCGTTGGAAGCATCTGTCAAATTGTGAAATGGAGGTGTCTGCCATGGCTGATTTCAAGACCTTTCTCAAACGCAAAAACATCGAGTTCTCCGCCAAGCGCTACGGCATCGACGCGCTCGGCGCCATGGCGCAGGGCCTGTTCTGCTCCCTGCTGATCGGCACGATCATCAAGACGTTCGGCGCACAGCTGAACGTGCCCATCCTCGTCGATATCGGCTCGTACGCCATGGCGGTGTCCGGTCCCGCGATGGCGGTCGCCATCGGCCGCGCGCTGCAGGCCGACCCGATGGTGCTCTACTCGCTCGCGGCGGTCGGCTGGGCGGCGAACGCCGAGGGCGGCGCCGGCGGCCCGCTTGCGGTGCTGCTCATCGCCATCGTCGCCGCCGAGTGCGGCAAGATGGTCAGCAAGGAGACGAAGGTCGACATCCTTGTCACCCCCGCCGTCACCATCCTCATCGGCGTGGCGCTGGCGAAGTGGATCGCGCCGCCCATCGGCACGGCGGCGCAGGCGTTCGGTCTTGTCATCGACTCCGCCACCAAACTCCAGCCCTTCTGGATGGGCATCGCGGTGTCGGTGCTCGTCGGCATCGCGCTGACGCTGCCGATCTCGTCGGCGGCGATCTGCGCCGTGCTGGGGCTGACCGGCCTTGCCGGCGGCGCCGCGGTCGCGGGCTGCTGCGCGCAGATGGTCGGCTTCGCGGTGATGTCGTTCCGCGAGAACAAGTGGGGCGGCCTCGTCAGTCAGGGGCTCGGCACGTCGATGCTCCAGATGCCGAACATCGTCCGCAACCCGCGCGTGTGGATCGCGCCGATCGTGACGAGCGCCATAACGGGCCCGGTCGCGACCTGTGTGTTCCACCTCGAAATGAACGGCGCGCCGATCAACTCCGGCATGGGCACCTGCGGCCTGTGCGGCCCCATCGGCGTGTGGACGGGCTGGCTCGCGCCGAGCGAGGCGGCGATCGAGCGCGGCGCGCAGGCGCTCGCGCCGACCGGCATGGACTGGCTGGGGCTTGTTCTCGTGTCCATCGTGCTGCCCGCGGTCATCTGCCCGATCCTCAACGAGCTCTGCCGCAAGGCGGGCTGGGTCAAGGACGGAGACCTGACGCTCTCCTGAGCGATCACAGACGCGGCTGCGGCGGCGCAGATATTTGTCTAAAGCGTGGAAAATGCCGAAAATTCACATTTTCCGCTTGAATACGCCGTCTGGCTCTGCTATACTATGCTGTACCGAGCCGAAGAGGCTCAATATTATAATAAGGAAGGTATTTGACATGAAGAAGTTTCTTGCTCTGCTTCTCTCCGCCGTCATGGTATTTGCTCTCGTAGCCTGCGGCGGCGGTGGCGGCACCACCGAGCCCGCGACCCCCGCGGCTCCGGCCACCACCACTCCGGCCACGCCGGCGACTCCGGCCGAGCCGGCGACCCCCGCGACGCCCGCCACGCCGGCTGCTCCTGCTGCCGCCGACATGAAGGTCGCCATGATCACCGACTACGGTGACATCACCGACCAGTCCTTCAACCAGACCACCTATGAGGCGGCGAAGTCCTGGTCCGAGTCCAACGGCGTCGACTTCACCTACTTCAAGCCCGCTTCCGACTCTGACGACGACCGTGTCGCCATGATCGAGAAGGCGATCGACGAGGGCTACACCGTCATCGTCATGCCCGGTTACGCGTTCGGCCCGGCGATCGTCGCCACCGCTCCCGAGTACAGCGACGTCACCTTCATCGCGCTGGACGTCAGCGCCGGCGACCTGGGCGACGGCTTCCAGATGCCCGCCAACCTCTACTGCGCGGTCTATCAGGAAGAGCTCTGCGGCTACATGGCCGGTTACGCGGCTGTCAAGCTCGGCTACAGCAAGCTCGGCTTCCTGGGCGGCATGGCGGTTCCCGCTGTCGTCCGTTACGGCTACGGCTTCGTGCAGGGCGCTGACGCCGCTGCGGCTGCCGACGGCAAGACCGATGTGAGCATCAAGTACGCTTACGGCAACCAGTTCTACGGCGACGGCGACATCACCGCCGCGATGGATACCTGGTATGCGGCCGGCACCGAGGTCGTCTTCGCGTGCGGCGGCGGCATCTTCACCTCCGCCGGTGAGGCGGCGGCCAAGGTCGGCGGCAAGGTCATCGGCGTCGACGTTGACCAGGCTCCCACCATCGACGGCCTGTACGGCGCGAACATGACGGTCACCTCCGCCATGAAGGGTCTCGCCGCCACCGTCAACACCCTGCTGACCCAGGTCAAGGACGGCTCCTTCGCCGGCGGCAAGGTCGACACGCTCGGCCTCGTCTCCGCCAACCCCGAGGAGAACTACGTCCAGATCCCGATGGGCAGCACCCAGTGGAGCGACAGCTTCTCCAAGGACGACTACAAGGCGCTCGTCGGCGACATGTTCGGCGGCAAGGTCACCGTCTCCAACGACATCACCAAGGCGGCCGGCGACTTCGCCACCGTCACCACCGTCGAGGATCTCGGCAACATCAAGTAATTATCTCTTACGCGCAGGACGCGGCCTTCGGGCCGCGTCCTTTTTTGCGCTCTGCGAGTTTGTCACAAAAAAGCGGCGCGGCGGCGCAAGTTTTCTTTGCAATATGAATGAATTTGATATATAATATGATTCAGCAATTTTGAAACAAGGGGCGGCGGAACGCCGCAAACAAAAAAGGGGGGGAGTCAACTTGGAAACGCCGTATGCGATCGAGATGTTGAACATCACGAAACGCTTCCCCGGCATCATCGCGAACGACAACATCACCTTGCAGCTCAAGCGCGGTGAGATCCACGCGCTGCTCGGAGAGAACGGCGCCGGCAAGTCCACGCTGATGAGCGTCCTGTTCGGCCTGTATCAGGCGGAGGAGGGCGTCATCAAGAAGGACGGCAGGGAGGTGCAGATCAAGGATCCGAACGACGCGAACGCGCTGGGCATCGGCATGGTGCACCAGCACTTCAAGCTGGTCGAGTGCTTCAGCGTCCTTGACAACATCATCCTCGGCGTGGAGCCGGTGGGCAAGATGGGCATTCTGCAAAAGCAGGAGGCGCGCAAGAAGGTCGTCGAGCTGTCCGACAAGTACGGTCTGCAGGTCGATCCCGACGCGCTGATCGAGGACATCACCGTCGGTATGCAGCAGCGCACCGAGATCCTCAAGATGCTCTACCGTGAAAACGAGATCCTGATCTTCGACGAGCCGACCGCGGTGCTGACGCCGCAGGAGATCGACGAGCTGATGAAGATCATGAAGAACCTTGCCGCCGAGGGAAAGAGCATCCTCTTCATCTCCCACAAGCTCGCCGAGATCATGGCGGTCGCCGACCGCTGCACGGTGCTGCGCAAGGGCAAGTACGTCGGCACGGTGGAGACGGCGAACTCCTCGCCGGAGGAGCTTTCAGCGATGATGGTCGGGCGCAACGTCAACTTCCACGTGGACAAGAAGCCCGCCGAGCCCACCGACGTGGTGCTGGAGATCGAGCACATGTCCGTCGCCTCGAAGGCGCACAAGAAGGACGCCGTGCACGACGTGTCGCTCAAGGTGCGCCGCGGCGAGATCGTGTGCATCGCCGGTATCGACGGCAACGGCCAGAGCGAGTTCGTCTACGGTCTCACGGGGCTGGAGCCGCTGCGCGAGGGCAAGCTGATCCTCGCGGGCAAGGATATAACCCACGCCACCATCCGCGAGCGCAGCACCTCCGGCATGAGCCACATCCCGGAGGACCGCCACAAGCACGGTCTGGTGCTGGACTACACGCTGGAGGACAATCTCGTGCTCCAACGCTATTTCGAGCCGGAGTTCACCAACGGCGCCGGCTTCCTGCGCCGCGACAACATCCGCAAGTACGCCGAGCGCCTGATCGCCGACTACGACGTGCGCTCCGGCCAGGGCCCGATCACCCGCGCCCGCGCCATGTCCGGCGGCAACCAACAGAAGGCGATCATCGCCCGCGAGGTCGACAAGGACCCGGATCTGCTCGTCGCCGTGCAGCCGACGCGCGGTCTGGACGTCGGCGCCATCGAATTCGTGCACAAGAAGCTGGTCGAACAGCGCGACGCCGGCAAGGCGGTTCTGCTCATCAGTCTGGAGCTGGACGAGGTCATGGACGTTCCCGACCGCATCCTCGTGATGTACGAGGGCGAGATCGTCGGCGAGCTCGATCCCAAGACCACCACGCAGGAGGAGCTTGGCCTCTACATGGCGGGCGCGAAGAGAGATGAGGTGAGCGCATGAAAAAGAACCTTCTCAAGAGCAACGCCGTCCAGTCACTGATTGCGTCGCTCCTGTGCATCGTCCTCGGATTGCTGCTGGGCTACATCGTGCTGCTGTTCATCAACCCCACCGGCGCGGGCGAGGCGATCATGGCGGTCATCAAGAATTTCTGGAACTACTCCCGCGCGCCGCTGCAGGTGAAGAACTTCGGCAACACGCTGGTCAAGACCGCGCCGCTGCTGATGTGCGCGCTGAGCGTGCTGTTCGCCTACAAGGTGGGCCTCTTCAACATCGGCGCGGCGGGGCAGTACGTCGTCGGCTCCTGCGCCTGCCTCTACGGGGCGCTGGCGCTGCATCTGAGCTGGTTCCCCTGCCTGCTGCTGGCGCTGATTGTCGGCGGCGTCTACGGCGCGCTCGTGGGCCTGCTCAAGGCGTACTGCAACGTCAACGAGGTCATCTCGGGCATCATGCTCAACTGGATCGGCCTCTACACGACGAACATGCTGCTCGCGGGCGTGAAGGAGTCCACCAGCCCCTACACGCTCCACCTCAAGACCGACGCGCCGCAGGCGATGCTGCCGACGCTGGGACTCGGCAAGTTCTTCAACAACAACGGCAACGTGACCGTGGCGATCCCGCTGGCGATCATCTTCGCCGTCGCGATCATGATCCTGCTGGACAAGACGAAGCTCGGCTATGAGCTGCGCGCCACGGGCAACAACAAGAACGCGGCAAAGTACGCCGGCATGGCGGAGAAGCGCAACATCATCCTGACGCTCGTGATCGCCGGCTCGCTGGCGGCGCTGGGCGGCGCGTTCCTCTACCTCACCGACTATGAGCAGTGGTCGGTCACGCAGTCCTCGGTGCCCGGCATGGGCTTCAACGGCATCGCCGCGGCGTTCCTCGGTGGGCTGAACCCCATCGGCACGATCTTCGCGTCCTACTTCATCCAGCACATCACCGTCGGCGGCGCGTACGTCGACAAGACGATGTACTCCTCCCAGATCTCCGACCTGATCTCCTCGCTCATCATCTACCTGTGCGGCTTCGTGCTGTTCATCAAGTATGCCATCAACATGGGCATCGCGAAGAGTGAAGAAAAGCAGCTGCAAAAGGAGAAAGCCGCGGCAGATCAGGCGTCCGCTGAGAAAGGAGGCGACAAGTAATGCTGCTTCTGGTGCAATACACGCTGATCTTTGCCTCGGTGCTGATGCTTGTCGCGCTGGGCGGCTGCTTTGCCGAGCACTCGGGCGTCATCAACCTGGGCCTTGAGGGCATCATGGTCATCGGCGCTCTCGGCGGCGCGCTGGCGATGCGCTATCTCCCCGGCAGCATGGCGGCGTTCCCGATGATTTTGTGCGTGCTGCTCGGCGCCATCCTCTTCGGCGTGGCGTACTCCGCGCTGCTGGGCGTCGCGTGCATCAACTTCAAGGCGGACCAGACCATCGTCGGCACCGCGCTGAACATGCTGGGCGTCGCCGCGGCGACCGTTCTGGTCAAGGCGATCAACACCGCCGCGAACCCCGACGACGTGTCCTCCGAGATCCAGTACGTCGACGCGAAGAAGAAGTTCCTCGTGAGCCTCGGCACCTTCGAGTTCAACTGGTTCATGCTGATCGCGGTCATCATGCTGGTGCTTGCCTACGTCGTTCTCTACAAGACGCGCTTCGGCCTGCGCCTGATGGCGTGCGGCGAGCATCCGCAGGCGGCGGACAGCGTCGGCATCAACGTCTACAAGATGCGCTGGGCGGGCGTGCTGATCTCCGGCGTCTACGGCGGTCTCGGCGGCATCTGCTACATCCTCGCGGGCGTGTCGGCGTGGAAGTTTGAAAACGGCGTCGCCGGCTTCGGCTTCCTGTCGCTGGCGGTCATGATCTTCGGCCAGTGGCGGCCCACCCGCATCGCGCTGGCGGCGCTGCTGTTCGGACTGTTCCGCGCGCTCTCCAACGTCTATTTCGGCTTCCCGGCGCTGGTCGCGCTGAACATCCCCGGCTCGGTGTACAACATGCTGCCCTACATCATCTCGCTGCTGGTGCTGGCGTTCACGTCCAAGTCCAGCCGCGCGCCCAAGGCGGAGGGCATTCCCTACGACAAGGGGCAGAGATAAGCGTATTCCTCTCAACGATACAGACCGCGCGCCCTCACCGGCGCGCGGTCTGCTTTTGCGCGGGGGATGCCCCGCCGGGACTTCCAAAGAAAGGAAAAGCCTGCCGCGTTTTCCACCGGTGCCGCTGTGGCCCGCTCGGCGCGAGCGGCGTCGATACGGGTATTCTCTTTTTCCGCTGTCGCTGCGTTTCTCCGCGCGCGATGCTGTGCGGCTACGCGGCGCGCGCCTCTGGCGGCGGTGCAACGGCGTCTTTCTCTTTTGGGGAAGTCTGGAACCGCGTTTTCTCTTTCGCAAGAGAAAGAGAAAAGGCGGTGTCAGGAAACGCTCCCCTTTTGCAAGAAAAAGGAAGAAACGGTTTCAAGAGCCGCCCTCCGCGGTCATGCGGAATACAAAAAACCGGCGGCGAGCATCGCCAGCGGCACGGAGAGAAGCGCCTGCAAGACCTTTCCCGGAAAATACCACCGCGCCGCGAGCCCCGTGTCCTCCAGCACCGAGAGCGTCTGCGCGTGGACGCTCAGCCCGCCCCAGCCCAGCAGCACGGCGCAGAGCACGAAGCCGCCGCGGTCCGGCGGCAGCGAGAGTACGCCGTTCGTCAGCTCGACGCAGCCGAGCAGCAGCGGCGAAGCGCGCGACGCGGCGATACGCGCGGGCAGGAGCAGCGTGAAAAAGCGCAGCAGCACGGCGAAGAGCACCACGTAGCCGCACACGCTCCACACCGCCGCGAAGGAGTCCCGCACGGCGGCAGGGAAGACGGCTGCGCCGCCCGGACGGCGGGGCCGCCGCGGCGCGCCGTCTCCGCGCGCGCGGGAGCGCGATGCGCCGCCGAGGCGGCAGAGCGCCATGCCGGTCAAGATTGCCGAGGCGGTGTGGACGAGGCAGAGACACAGCCCCGCGCGGGCGCTTTGCAGCACCGCGCCGCCGCAGACGCCGAGCACGAAGCCGGGTCCGGCGTTGTTGCAGAAGCAGAGCAGCCGCTCCGCCTCATCCTTGGACACCGCGCCGCCGCGGTACAGCTCCGCCGCCGTGCGCGCGCCGACGGGGTAGCCGCCGACGAGTCCCAGCACGACCGCCGCCGCGCCCGCGCCGCTGAGGCGGAACAGCGGGCGCATCACCGGCTCCAGCAGATGGCCGAGCGCATCGGCAGCGCCCGCGGAGACGCACAGCGACGAGAGCACGAAGAACGGAAACAGAGATGGCAGCACGGTTTGCAGGCACAGGGAAAGCCCCTGCCGCGCCGCGTCCGACGCCTCGGCGGGGCAGAGGACGAGCGCCGCGGCGAACGCGGCGAGCAGCGCGAGCAGCAGCGCGTTTTTCAGTTTCTCCACGCGGATCACCTCAGGGAAGCCTATGCGCTTTCACGGAAAAAAGGACAGGCAAAATCCGCACGCCGCAGTCATATGCTTGCCGTAAGGGGTGTTACGATGGACAAATTCGGCAAAACACAGGCGCTGCGCACGCGGATGGCGGAGCTGTTCGACCTGCCCGCGGATCTGGTGGCGGGACTGACGCACATGGAGGTGCTCGGCGACCGGCAGTTTTTTCTGGAGGGGCACACGGGCATCCTCTCCTACAGCGACACGCAGATCGACGTGTCGGCGGGCGCGTCGGTGGTGCGCGTGCGCGGCGCGGGGCTGGAGCTGCGCGGCATGACCGGCGACGAGGTGCGCATCCGCGGCCGGATCGACGCCGTGGAGTTCGTGCGATAGGAGGGACGTGATGCTGCAAAAACTGGTATCCCTGCTGCAAGGCACGCTGCGCGTGCGCGTTAAAAGCCGCTTTCCGGAGCGCGTGCTCAACGTGTGCTCCGCGCGCGGCATCGCGTTCCGCGATCCCGCCTTTCTCGGCGCGGAGGAGCTGGCGTTCTCCGTCCGCCGGCGCGACTGGCGCGCGCTCAGGGCCGCCTGCGCCGATCTGGACGCGGAGGCGCACATCGAGCGCGCCGTCGGCGCGCCGTTCTTCCTCGGCAGGCTGCGCCGCCGCCGCGCGCTGCTGGCGGGAATCGCGGCGTGCGCGCTGCTGTTCGCCGTCAACGCCTGCTTCATCTGGGATTTTCGGGTGGAGGGAAACGAGACCGTCGGCGCGGACCGCATTCTGCGCGTGCTGGCGCACAACGGCGTCCGGCGCGGCACCTTTGTCTTCTCCGTCAACCAGCGGAGCCTCTGCAACCACGCGCTGCTGGAGCTGCCGGAGCTCTCGTGGCTGACGGTCAACATCCGCGGCTGCCGCGCGCACGTCATCGTGCGCGAGCGCGTACCGCGTCCGGAGATCGTCAACGAGACCGCGCCGACCAACGTGGTCGCGGCGCGCGACGCGCTGGTGACGGCGGTGCGCGCGCTGGACGGCGAGGCGCGCGTTCTGCCGGGCACGACGGTGCGCCGCGGACAGCTGCTCATCAGCGGCGTCGTGGAGACGCGCGACGTAACCCAGCCCACCGTCGGCACGCGCTATCTCGCGGGCAAGGGCGAGGTGTACGGGCGGACGTGGTACGAGCTTTCGACAAAAATCCCGCTATTTCGCGAAGTCAAAACGCCGACGGGGGAGGAAACGCACGCGTGGGCGGTTTTGTGGGGCGAAAAACGGGTAAAATTCATGGGAAAAGGGGCTGGAAATTTACCGGCGGAATATGATAAAATAATTGATCGGAAACAATGGACGCTGCCGGGCGGCTTTGCGCTGCCCGTGACATGGGTGCGCGAGACGATCCGCCCCTGCGAGACGCGGCGCGTCGAGCGCAGCCGCGCCGAGGCGGAGCGGCTCGGCCGGGAGGAGCTGGAGCGGTATCTGCGCGACCGGCTCGGCGCGGAGGGCGAGATCGTCTCCGCGCGCTGCGCCTCCGCCGTGCGGGGGGACTGGCTGCTGGTGACGCTCAGCGCCGAGTGCGTGGAGCAGATCGGGCGCATCGTGCCCATCCCCGTCGGCGAATCAACAACATAAGAGGAAGGTCTATGGAAGAACACATCAGCATCGAGCGGCTGGAGCAGGCGGTGAACCTGTTCGGCTCGTTCGACGAGAACATCCACCTGATCGAGACCGAGTTCGGCGTCACCGTCGCCAGCCGCGAGGGCGAGCTGCGCGTGAACGGCGAGCCGGAGGACGTCATGGTGGCGACAAAGGCGCTCACGGCGCTGCTCACGCTATCCAACCGCGGCGAGACGATCAACGAGCAGAACGTGCGCTACGTGATCTCGCTCGCCCGCGCGGGGCAGGAGGACAAGGTCAGCGAGCTGACACAGGACGTCATCTGCATCAGCTCCAAGGGGCGCCCCGTCAAGCCCAAGACCATCGGGCAGAAGAAGTACGTCGAGTCGATCATGGAAAACGCCGTCACCATCGGCGTCGGCCCCGCGGGCACGGGCAAGACCTACCTCGCCGTCGCGGCGGCGGTCGCCGCGTTCCGCGAGCGGAAGATCAACCGCATCATCCTCACGCGCCCCGCGGTCGAGGCAGGCGAGCGGCTGGGCTTCCTGCCGGGCGACCTCCAGAGCAAGGTCGATCCCTATCTCCGCCCGCTCTACGACGCGCTGTTCGACATGCTCGGCGCGGAGACCTACAACAAGTATCTGGAGCGCGGCAACATCGAGGTCGCGCCGCTCGCCTACATGCGCGGGCGCACGCTGGACGACAGCTTCATCATCCTCGACGAGGCGCAGAACACCTCCTGCGAGCAGATGAAGATGTTCCTCACGCGCATGGGCTTCGGCTCGAAAATGGTCATCACCGGCGACGCGACGCAGATCGATCTTCCGGCGGACAAGCTCTCCGGCCTCAAGCAGGCGGTGCGCGTGCTGAAGAACGTGGAGGGCGTCGGCATCTGCGAGCTGGACGACCGCGACGTGGTGCGGCACGTCATGGTGCAGCGCATCATCAAGGCGTATCAGGACTACGAGGACGCGAAGAACAAACAAAGCGGCAGCAAGGGGAGGCGCTGATATGGCAAAGAGACATTTTATTCCCATCGACGCGGACGTGGAGGACGTGAGCGAACGCGCCAGGATCCTCATTCGCAGGACCATCCGCACGGCGCTTGCGACGGAGGGCGTGACGCAGGGGTGCGAGGTCAATGTGCTTCTCACGGACGACCGCGGCATCCGCAAGATCAACCGTGCGCAGAGAAAGATCGACAAGGCGACGGACGTGCTGTCCTTCCCCGCGCTGGAGCTGCGCCCCGGCGTCCCGCCGACCGGGGACGACGCCGATCCCGGCACGGGGCTGATCCCGCTGGGGGACATGGTGCTCTCGTGGGAGCGCGTGGCGGCGCAGGCGAAGGAGTACGGCCACTCGAAAAGCCGCGAGCTTGCGTATCTCGTGACGCACTCGGTGCTGCACCTGCTGGGCTACGACCATCTGGACGAGGGGCCGGACAAGAAGCTCATGCGCGCGCATGAGGAGGCGGTGATGACCGCCCTCGGGCTGGGGGAGTGAATTGCCGCCGTAACCCCGACGGCGAAAAAACAAAAGAACGCTCAAGAAAGTTGAGGATCACCTATGGAAATCAAAAAAACCGCCATGGTCACGGTCTGCGGCCGTCCGAACGTCGGCAAGTCGACGCTTCTCAACGCGCTGGTGGGCGAGAAGATCGCCATCGTCTCGAACAAGCCCCAGACCACGCGCAACCGCATCTGCGGCGTCGTCAACCGCGACGACATCCAGTTCGTCTTTCTGGATACGCCGGGCTTCCACAAGGCGCGCAACCGTCTGGGGGACTATATGGTCAAGGTCACGCGCGAGAGCATCGCGGACGTGGACGCCGTGGTGCTGCTGGTCGAGCCGACGCCCCACGTCGGCGTGCCGGAGCAGGAGCTCATCAACAAGATTAAAGAGTCCGGCTGTCCGGCGATCCTGTGCATCAACAAGATCGACGCCGTCGAGAAAAAGGAAGACCTGCTCGCGGTTATCGCCGCCTACAGCGAGGCGTACGCCTTCGACGCGGTGATCCCGATCTCGGCGCTCAAGCAGGACGGGCTGCGCGACCTGCTCATCGAGCTGGCGAAGTACGCGCAGGAGGGGCCGCAGCTCTTCCCGGACGGCATGGTGACGGACCAGCCGGACCGGCAGGTCGTGGGCGAGATCGTGCGCGAGAAGATGCTGCGCAACCTCGATAAGGAGATCCCCCACGGCACGGCGGTGGAGATCACACGCTTTGCCGAGCGGGACGACGAGGTCATCGAGGTCGAGGCGACGATCTACTGCGAGAAAAAGAGCCACAAGGGCATCATCATCGGCAAAAACGGCGATATGCTCAAGAAGATCAGCACGGAGGCGCGCCGCGACATCGAGCGCTTCATGGGCGCGAAGGTCTACTTGCAGACGTGGGTAAAGGTCAAGGAAAACTGGCGGGACAACATGAACTATATCCGGAGCTTCGGCTACGACGAGTGAGAGCGCACCTTCGGCTGCGACGAATAAAAAAGCGCATAATAAATGCATCCGATTCGCAATGAACCGGATGCATTTATTTATCACGTAAGTCAGATCGACGCCACGATGCAGTAACGGTGCAGCAGCGCCGCCGCCTGCGAGCGCGTGAGCGCGTCGTTCAGCGCGGGCACGCCGCTGCCGTCGCCCAGCAGGATACCGTTCCGATCCGCCCAGCGCGCGGCGCTGCCCGGCTCGCTGTCCGGTACTGCGGAGCGGCGCAGCGCGTCAAAGCGGTACAGCAGCTCAATGAAGTCGCCCCTGGACATCGCCAGCGAGGAGCCGTCGACATCCAAAAGCTGCTCGCCATACGCCCAGTCGAGGGCGTCGGCGAACCACGCGCGATCCTCGCCGCCGGTCTGCGCCACGGGCGGCTTGCCCGCGATGCAGTAGAGCAGGTGCAGCGCTTCGGTGCGCAGCAGCGTTTCGTCCGGGTTGTACGCATATTCGGTGCTGCCGGACACCAGCCCGCGGTCATAGAGATAGCGCACGTGGGGATAGAACCACATGTCCGGCATCACGTCACAGAACGGCAGAGCGTCGTCGGTGACGGCGACCAGACAGGACTTTTCCGCGGCGCCGCAGCTGACCGTGACCGTCGCCAGACCGACGCCGACGGCGCGGACGCGCCCCGCTCCGTCGACCACGGCGACGGAGGGCGCGTCGGTGCGGAACATGGCGGTGGGATAGGTCGTGCCCTCCGGCAGGCGCTCCACGCCGAGCGCGGCGGTCTCGCCGGGGGCGAGGCGGATGCGCTCAGCGGACAGGTTGATATCGTTTGTCCACTGCGCCGCCCACGGGTTCGCCGGATCGGGGTCCGTCGGGTCCCAGAGCGTGCCTGCGGGGAGCTTGTCGATCATCCGGTCGGGCTTTCCCAGCTCGCCGGGGTCGCTGCTGTCATAGATCGTGACGTAAGTGCCGGTGTCGCAGTTGTCGTAGATCCACTTCGCGTCCTCGGTCTGGAGCCGCACGCAGCCGTGCGACGCGGGATGACCGAGGTTGTTGTAATAGCCGGTGAGCAGCGTATCCGCGCGCGGCTTCGCATAACAGACCGAGTGGAACAGGCAGCTGTTATAAAACTGGGAGAGATACTGGGCGTACACATCGCCGAGCATCAGGTTCCAGCGGATCTTTTTTCCGATGGAGAAGTTGCCGGTGGGCGTGGCGTGCGCCGACGACCCGGTGGAGCAGATCATCGCCCGCACGGGGATCGAGTAGCAGTCGTTCTCGTCCAGACCATAGATGGTGACGGTGCTCATCTGGCGGTTTACCATGATATAATAGGGTAGACCATTGCTTTTTGTGGTTTTCGGCGGCAGCTCGTCCGCCGCCCGCGCCCGAACCGGAGACAGGCTCAATACCGTCACCAGTGCGAGAAGCGCGGCTGCGATGCGTTTTCTCATCCGAAAGTTCCTCCCACCCGTGGATTGCTTCTACAGAATAGCACAAGTTTCGCGCTTTGTCCATAGATATTGTGGACAAGAATGGAGATGGAAACAACATATGCCGTTTTTCCCGGGAAAACGCTCCCGCCGGCGAAGCTTGCCATTTTCGACGGCATATGCTATGATACGGGGGAAAACGCCGCCTTTCGCACCGCCGCGCAGGATTTTCCACGCATAATCGCTCCGCGCGCGTCCATGCTAGGAACGTCGGACCGCGCAGCGCCGGAAAACGCACATGCGAGGTGAACGAATGGACGGCTATCTTGAATTGTTCTGGCGCACGGGGCATCCCGTGTTCTATCTGGCGGGCGTCGGGGAAGACGGCGCGGCCGCCGCTTCGGAAGGAGAGGCTCCGGCTTGATCCGGAGCCTACATAGCGATGCCTGACAAGATCGTGGTAAAAGGCGTCGTCCTCCGCGAGACGCTGACGAAGGAGGCCGACAAGATACTGACCGTGCTGACGGCGGAGCAGGGGCGCATCGGCGTCGTCGCCCGCGGCGCGCGGCGCAAAAACAGCCGCCTCGCCGCGGCGAGCGAGCTGTTGGCGTTCTCCGAGCTGGTGCTCTACGAGCGGCGCGGCTGGTGGATGCTCGACGAGGCGTCCACGCTCTCGCTGTGGGACGGCGTGCGCGCCGACGTGGAGCGGCTGTCGCTCGCGTCCTACTTCGCGGAGCTGGCGGAGGCGGTCAGCAGCGAGGGGGAACCGGCGGGGGAGACGCTCTCGCTGCTGCTCAACGCGCTCTATGCCCTCGACAAGCTGGACAAGCCGCAGGAGCAGGTCAAGGCGGCGTACGAGCTCAAGCTCCTCGCGCTCTCCGGTTACGAGCCGCTGGTCTCCGGCTGCGCCGTGTGCGGCAGAAGCGCTCCGGAGGAGCCGCTGTTCGACGCGCGGGAGGGCGTCGTCCTGTGCAGGAAATGCGCGGGCGCGGCGGCGTGGAACATGCTGCGGCTGGACGCCGGCTCCCTCGCGGCGATGCGCCACGTGCTCGGCGTCGATCAGAAGCGGATGCTTGCCTTCGTGCTCCGCGGCGACACGGCGCGGCGGTTCGCGCACGCGTGCGAGGATTTTGCCCGCGTGCAGCTGGAGCGTGACTTCCGCACGCTGAGCTTCTATAAGAGCCTGCGCGCGCCTGCCATTTCCGGGGAAATGGCAGATTTCGACAACAAACCGTAAAATTCGACGAAAGAGATACGAATTGCAATCAACTGTGGGGGATCACCATGACGGAACTGTTTGAAAAATCTATCCGCGTGCTGGAGCTGCCGCGTGTGCTGGCGCTGCTGGAGCAGCGCGCGGTCAGCGAGGCGGCGAAGGAGCGCGCCCGCGCGCTGACGCCCTCGACGGATTTCGACGAGGTTCGGCGAGCGCTGGACGAGACGGACGCGGCGCGCGGCATGATCGCGAAAAAAGGCAGCCCGTCGTTTGGCGGCGTGAAGCCGGTGGCGGAGGCGCTGGGCCGCGCGGAGCGGGGCGGCATGCTCAACATGGGCGAGCTGCTGACCGTGGCGGGGCTTTTGTCGAACGCGCGCCGCGCGAAGGAATATCTGGACGACGACGCGGAGCCGACGGCGCTCGACCGCATGTTCCGCTCGCTGCACGGCAACCGCTATCTGGAGGAAAAGATCACGACCTCCATCCTCAGCGAGGACGAGGTCGCGGACGCGGCGAGCCCGGAGCTGGCGGATATCCGGCGGCACAAGCGCGCTGCGGCGGCGAAGGGCCGGCAGATTTTGCAGAAGATCATCTCCTCGTCCAGCTACCGCAGCGTATTACAGGAGGCTCTCATCACCCAGCGCGACGGGCGCTTCGTCGTGCCGGTCAAGGCGGAGTGCCGCGGCGAGCTGCCCGGCCTCGTCCACGACGTGTCGTCCAGCGGCGCGACGCTGTTTGTCGAGCCGATGGGCGTCGTGCAGGCGAACAACGAGCTCAAGGAGCTGGAGGCGAAGGAGGAAAAGGAGATCGACCGCATCCTCATGGCGCTCTCCGCCGAGGCGGCGGGCTTCGCCGAGGATATCGTCTGGGACTACGACGTGCTGGTGCACCTCGATCTGATCTTCGCCCGCGGCGAGCTGAGCTACCAGATGGACGCCATGCGCCCGGAGCTGCGCCGCGACGGAAGCGTGTACCTGCGCCGCGCGCGGCACCCGCTGCTCGACAGCGCGAAGGCGGTGCCCATCGACGTGGAGCTGGGCAGGAGCTTCGACACGCTGGTCATCACCGGCCCCAACACCGGCGGCAAGACCGTCACGCTCAAGACACTGGGGCTTTTGTGCCTGATGACGCAGTGCGGCCTGCACATCCCCTGCGCCGACCAGAGCGCGCTGAGCGTGTTCGACCATGTGCTCGCCGACATCGGCGACGAGCAGAGCATCGAGCAGAGCCTGTCCACCTTCTCGGCGCATATGAAGAACATCGTGCAGATCCTCGACGAGGCGGACGGCGGCAGCCTGATCCTCTTCGACGAGCTGGGCGCGGGCACGGACCCGGTGGAGGGCGCGGCGCTCGCCATCGCCATCATTGAGGAGAGCCGCGCGCGCGGCGCGCGGGTCGCCGCCACGACGCACTATGCCGAGCTCAAGACCTTCGCCATGACCACGGCGGGCGTCGAGAACGCGAGCTGTGAGTTCGACGTGGAGACGCTGGCGCCGACGTACCGCCTGCTCATCGGCATCCCCGGCAAGTCCAACGCCTTTGCGATCTCCAAGCGACTCGGCCTGGGCGAGAAGGTCATCGAGCGCGCAAAGGAGCAGATGAGCGGCGAGAGCGTCCGCTTCGAGGACGTTTTAAGCCAGCTGGAGCAGAAGCGCCAGGCGCTGGAAAAGGAGAAGGAGGAGACCGACCGCCTGCTGCTGCGCCGCGAGGAGGACGCGCGCAAGGCGCGCGAATTCCGCGAGCAGATGGAGCGCGCGAAGGAGAACGCCCGCTCCCGCGGCGAAGCGGAGGCGAAGCGCATCCTCGCCGACGCCAAGGCGGCGGCGGACGAGACGTTCCGCGAGCTGGACGCCCTGCGCAAGGCGCAGAAGAAGCAGATCGACGCGCAGGAGGTCAACGAGCGCCGCGCCGAGCTGATGCACAAGCTCAACGACGCGCGCGAGGCCGCCGGCGTGCGCGACAACGTGCGCGAGCCGATCCCCAAGCCGAGCCGCCCCATCGCCGCGGGCGATCTGGTGGAGATCCCCGGCACCGGACGAAAAGCGGAGGTGCTGTCGGTGCAGGGCGACACACTGGAGTGCAAGGCGGGGCCGCTGCGCATGAAGGTCAAGGCGACGGAGGTGCGCCTCATCGAGGACGACGAGCGCGCGGCGCTGGAGACGAAAAAAGCGCCCTCCGGCGCGGCGCATATGCCCGCGCGCGCCGCCGCGCCGCGCGAGCTGGACATCCGCGGCATGGAGTCGCTGGAGGCGGAGAGCGTCGTGGAGAGCTATCTCGACAGCGCGGTGCTGGCGCACCTCGAAAGCGTGACCATCATCCACGGCAAGGGCACGGGCGTGCTGCGCAAGGCGGTGCACGCCCTGCTCAAGCGCAACAAGCACGTCAAATCCTTCCGCCTCGGCGTTTTCGGCGAGGGCGAGTCCGGCGTGACCGTCGTGGAGCTGCGTTGAGCCCCCTTTGCCCCGCCGCGGCCGCCGCAGCCTCCGCATTGGGCAGAAATAGACAAAAAAGTTGGCGCTTTCGGAGCGGAAATATCAAGAAAAGTCATTGACGAAGCGGAGGATTATGTTATAATATAAGGCGGTCCGGTAATTGGAAGTGTTACGGAGAGAGGGGAGCTTATCGTATGTATACGCAGAATGTCATGATCAACAATGAGGTAGGTCTTCATGCGCGCCCCGCTACGTTCTTTATCCAGAAAGCGAATGAGTTCAAAAGCGGCATCTGGGTCGAGAAGGACGAGCGCCGCGTAAATGCCAAGAGCCTGCTGGGCGTTTTGTCGCTCGGGATCGGCAAGGGCACCGAGATCACGCTGCTGGCGGACGGCTCGGACGAGAAGGAAGCCGTCGACTCGCTCTGCGAGCTTGTGTCCGGCAACTTCGGCGAATAAAAAAGACTGACGAGGGCGAAGACGGTTTCGGTTGGACGAGGCCGTCTTTTTCTCATGCTGAGGAGGCATTGCGCCGTGACAAAGGAAGAGCTGCGCGCCAAGGCGAACGAGCTGCCGCTCAAGCCCGGCGTATACCTGATGATGGACCGCACGGGAAAGGTCATCTACGTCGGCAAGGCGAAAAAGCTTAAAAACCGCGTGAGCCAGTATTTTCAGGAGAACAACGCGTCCCACAACGAAAAGACGCGGCGCATGGTCGCGCAGGTCGACACCTTCGACACGATCTTCGTGTCCAGCGAGTTCGAGGCGCTGATCCTCGAAAACTCGCTCATCAAGCAGCACATGCCGCACTACAACATCCTGCTCAAGGACGACAAGGGCTATCCCTTTGTGCGGCTGGGGAAGGAGCCCTACGCGCGCTTTTCCATGGTCAACCGCCCCGCGGACGACGGCGCGCGCTACTTCGGCCCCTTCGGCGGGCGCAGCGAGACCCGCGCCGCAATCGACGCGGTCTGCGCGGCGTTCAAGCTGCCCACCTGCACGCGGCGCTTTCCCCGCGACATCGGGAAGGAACGCCCCTGCCTCAATCACCATATGGGCCGCTGCGACGGCTTCTGCCGCGGCGTACCGGACGAAAAAGAGTATACGAACCGTATAGAACAGGCAACGCAATTACTCTCCGGACACTACAAACAGCTCACGCGCGCCATGCGCGAGGAGATGGAGCGCGAGGCGGAGGCGCTGCGCTTTGAGCAGGCTGCGGCGCTGCGCGACCGCATTTCCGCCATCGAATCGCTGGGCAAGCGCCAGAAGGTCATCGCGGGCATCTGCGCCGACACGGACGTGTGGGGCGTGTACCGCGGCGCGGCAAAGTGCGGCTGGGCGGTCATCCACGTCGAGGACGGCAGCGTCACCGGCCGCGAGACCGACGTGTTTGCCGCCCCGACGGACGAGACGGAGGCGGACATGCTCTCCGCGCTGCTGAACCAGTATTATCTCCCGCGCGCCGTGCTCCCGCGCGAGATCCTGCTGCCCTGCGAGACGGTCGACGCGTCGGAGCTGGCGGGCGTGCTGACCGAGCGCGCGGGGCGGAAGGTCAGCGTCCACGTGCCGCAGCGCGGCGACAAGGCGGAACTGCTGCGCATGGCGGAGCGCAACGCGCGCGAGGACGTGGAAAGGGTAACGACCTTACAGGAGCGCGAAAACCGCACGCTTGCCGCGCTCGGCGAGATGCTGGGCATGGACGCGCCGGAGCGCATGGAGAGCTACGACATCTCCAACACCGGCGCGAGCGACATCGTGGCGTCGATGGTCGTCTACGAGGGCGCGAAGCCGAAAAAAAGCGCCTACCGGCGCTTCCACATGAAGACCGTCAGCGAGCATCCGGACGACTACGCCTCGATGGAGGAGGTTTTGACGCGCCGGCTGCGCCGATATCTCGACGGCGACGAGAAGTTCGCCCCGCTGCCGGACGTGCTGCTCATCGACGGCGGCGTGACCCACGCGCAGGTCGCCGAGCGCGTCTGCGCGGCGCTGAACGTCCCGCTGCCGGTCTTCGGCATGGTCAAGGACGATCGGCACCACACCCGCGCGCTCGTCACCGCGGAGGGGCGCGAGATCGACCTCCACGCGAACCCGGCGGTGTTTGCCCTCATCGGGCAGATCCAGGACGAGACGCACCGCTTTGCCATCACCTTCCACCACGAGAGCCACACGAGATCGGCGATGCACTCGGCGCTGGACGACGTCCCCGGCGTCGGCAGAACGCGAAAGGCGGCGCTGCTCAAGGCGTTCAAGAGCGTCAAGGCGATCCGCGAGGCGGACGAGGCGGCGCTCGCGGCGGTCGTGCCGAAGAACACGGCGCGGGCGGTGTGGGAGCACTTCCACCCCTCCGGGGAACCGAAGGAATAGGAAAAACCGGCTGCGGAAAGCAGCCGGTTTTGTTATGCGCCGAGCTTTGGAAATATGACGATAAAGAACACGAGCATCGGTGCGAACAGCAGCACGAGAAAGACGGGGAAGAACCACACGCCGAGCGGCCGGACGAGCGCGCTGCACACGGTAATGTAGGAAAAGCCCGCGAGCAGCACCAGCTTCATGGCGGGGAACAGCAGCTCCGGCGCGGGGATGCGCACGGTCTTGCCGAGCGAGCGGAGCTGCATCGTCTTGGCGAAGAACAGGGAGACGAACGCGACCGCCATAATCATGGGGTAGGTGAGCAGCACCCACTTGTCCAGCCATTCGGTGACCTCACCGCCGGCGTTCCAGCGATTCGGCACCTGCGCGGGAATGTTCTTCCAATTCACGACCAGAAAGGCGATCGTGCCGAGCAGGATCAGAAGGCTCAACACCTCCAGCACGATGCGTACGATCCGTTTTGCCATCCCGCCGCCTCCTTACTTGATATCCAGCTCCGGCGGGACGTCGATCTCCTCGCCGACGTACTTGCCGTTCTTCTTGCGCTGGCGCACGCACTCGGAGAGCAGGTATTCGATCTGCCCGTTCACGCTGCGGAAGTCGTCCTCCGCCCACGCGGCGATGGCGGCGTAGAGCTTGGCGGACAACCGCAGGGGGACTTGCTTCTTTTCCTCCGCCATGGCCTTAGTACAGGCTGCCGGAGTTGACCACCGGCTGTGCGTTCTGGTTGCCGCAGAGCACCACGAGCAGATTCGAGACCATCGCCGCCTTGCGCTCCTCGTCCAGCTCGACCACGTTGTTCGCGTTGAGCCGGTCGAGCGCCATCTCCACCATGCCCACCGCGCCGTCGACGATCATCTTGCGCGCGTCGATGATGGCGCTCGCCTGCTGGCGCTGGAGCATGACCGCCGCGATCTCCGGCGCGTAGGCGAGGTAGGTGATGCGCGCCTCAATGATCTCCAGCCCGGCTTCGGAGACCTTGGACTGGATCTCGTCGCGGATGCGCTGCGCCACGACCTCGCTCGACCCGCGCAGGCTCCCCTCGTCCGCAACGCCGTCGCCGGTGGTGTCCACGTTCTGCGCCACGTCGTAGGGGTAGATGCGCACGATGTTGCGCAGCGCGCTGTCGCACTGGAGCGAGAGGTATTCCTTATAATTATCTACCTCGAACACCGCCTTCGCCGTGTCCACGACGCGCCACATCACCGCAATGCCGATCTCCACGGGGTTGCCGAGGCAGTCGTTAACCTTCTGGCGGGAGTTGTTGAGCGTCATGATCTTGAGCGAGATCTTTTTGTTGCTCAGCTCGATCTGCTGCGCCTGCGCGCCAGCGGCGCCAGCCAGCGCGGCGGTCAGGGAGCTGCCCTTGCCGCTGTCCACGTCGCCGCTCTGGTTGAGCTTGGTCTTCGCCGCGGGATTGACCGACGAGCAGAACGGGTTGACGAAATAGAAGCCCTCGCCCTTGAGCGTGCCGACGTACTTGCCGAACAGCGTCAGCACCAGCGCCTCCTGCGGCTTTAAGACCTTGAGCCCGAGGAACAGGATCCAGCCGAGGCACAGCCAGACGATGGAGACGAGGACGATCAGCGGCGCATAGCGGGGGAACTCGCCGCCCGCGCACGCAAGCAGCAGCACGAGCGCCGCAACATACAGCGCGATGGTCAGCAGCAGCATCGCCATGCCGTTTTTCCGATTGGACAATACCTTCTCTTCCATGGTATCGACCTCCTGTAATTTTGATATCTAATTGATATCACACAAATATCGGAATGTCAAGCACATGGCAAAAAAAGGCGCCAATTATGCAATAATTCGGCGTTTTGCACAAATGATTACAGCATTTTGTGTCGGAATCCGTCCATGGGCGCAGGCATTTGTTGAAAAAGGTGACGAGAAACTGGCAAAATGGCAAAATAAATTTACATAATCAGGAAAACGCAACTTGACAAAACAAAAACGCTGCGCTATACTGCGACAACACTAAAAAGTTACAATTTGTAATCTGCGATTACAGCACTGTAACTTTTAAAAACACGGCGCGATCCCGCGTCGAAAAAAGGAGTTAACATCTGATGATAGAACAGAACAAGCATTCGCCGCGCCGATGGCTCCGGCGATGGTGGCAGGCGGTATTCACGCTGCTGCTCAGCGCGGTCCTGATCTTTGAGACCGACCCGCAGGCGAGCGTCAACGCCCTCTACCTCCTGAGCGACAGCATCTCGTACGTGGTCGCCGCCGCGCCCGAGCGCGTGAGCGAGGACCGCATCCTGCTGACGGGCGAGGACAACGCCGCGGCGGATATCGCGCTTGAGCCGGACAAGAAGGTGACCATCCTTCGCGGCGACAGCGTCCAGTACGCCACCAGCCGCGCCGGCGAGAGCATCAGCGACCTGCTGCAGCGCGAGGGCATCAGCCTTGCGCCGCTGGAGATGGTCCGCGCCGAGAAGAAGGGCGACGGTATCGAGCTGGAGATCGCCTCCGACTTTACCTATTATGAAACCACGAAGGAGACCACGAGCTACACCACGATCTACAACACGGACTACACCATCCCCAAGGGCGAGACCCGCGTGACCAGAGCGGGCCAGGACGGAACGATCGACGTCACCTATGAAGTCGTCTACGCCGACGGCGCGTTCGTCTCCCGCCAGGCGGTCGCCGAGGCGAACAACACCTCCGTCGCGGAGGTCGTGAGCACCGGCACCCTCGTCACCGAGTGGCAGGAAGGCGACACGATCGCCAAGGTCATCGAGAACGACGACGGCAGCGGCTACCTGATCCTCAAGTCCGGCGATTCCATGCACTTCACCCACAAAAAGAACATCCGCTGCACCGCCTACACCACCGGCGAGCCGGGCGTCGGCACCATCACCTACACGGGCACCCGCGTCCATGTCGGCGTCGTCGCGGTGGACAAGAACGTGATCCCGCTGGGCTCCTGGATGTTCATTACCACCAACGAGGGCGACATCACCTACGGCCTGAGCCATGCCGAGGATACCGGCGTGCACGGCAACACGGTGGACCTGTATATGAACAGCCTCTGGGAGTGCAACGAGTTCGGCGTCCGCAGCAGCATCGCGTATTTCATTGATAAATAATCGACAAAAATAAAAACAGGCGCCAGATTGAGTCTATCAATCCGGCGCCTGTTGTTCTGATATTCAGTAGACTCATAGTTGAGCGGTCTATTTGCTGCGAT
This sequence comes from Oscillospiraceae bacterium, assembly GCA_015067435.1. Classification (GTDB taxonomy): domain Bacteria; phylum Bacillota; class Clostridia; order Oscillospirales; family Oscillospiraceae; genus Hominicoprocola. The sequence goes on from SVMM01000016.1 coordinate 89,812, forward strand.
CCCTTTGTTCAAGCAGGATCGAGGCTCCCGCGAACAAAAGGAAGAGACCGAAGGGCTTGCGAAAGACAGCGCTGTCGACCGAGGATGAAACCAGCGCGGCGGCCAGCGCGGCAAGCACGCCGAAGGGTACGGCGGCGCGCAGCACGGCGGCGTCGAGGTAGCCGTTCCTGCGGTGAGAAGGCAGCGACGCCGCCGCGGCGGGGAGGAAGTAGAGCAGGTTGACGCCCTGCGCCGTCGTCTGGTCGACGCCGAGCAGCAGCGTCATGCACAGGAGCAGCAGCGTCCCGCCGCCGACGCCCCACGCCGAGAGCACGCCGGTCGCCGCGCCGAAAAGAAAGGGGAGCAGCCATTCTCGCATATGCCCGCCTCCCATCAGCGAAGATACCGGTAGGCGCCGTAGAGCAGAAACAGCGCGAAGATGCGCCGCAGCCACACGTTCGGGACGTTTCGGAACAGCCGCCCGCCCAGCAGCCCGCCGACCGTGCCGCCCGCGAGATAGGGCAGCGCGACGGCGAGGGAGACCGAGCCGCGCAGCAGGAGCACGGCGGCGGACACGACGCACAGGGGCAGGATGACGGCGACGCAGGTCGCGAACGCCGTTTTCTCCTCCACCTCCGCCCAGCGCCGCAGCAGCACCAGCAGCGGAATGCCGCCGCCCCCGCCGAACAGCCCGTTGACGGCGCCCGCGACGATCCCCGCGACGGCATACCGGTATTTATGGGTTTCGCCGCCTTGCGGCGGCGAAATCGCGTCAGGAGAGCTTCTCAAAGCTCTGGCAGTCGGTGCACTGGTCCATCGTGGGATTGACCTCGTGCGTGCCGACCTGGATGGAGTTCAGGCCGCAGTACTGCGCGCTCTGGCAGTGGTGGGCGCAGCTGGTCACGCTGCAATGGATGGCGTTGTTGGGCGTGCACACGCCGCCGCGGTTGTTGCGATCCGTCATGGTAGAGTCCTCCGAAAGATAGATTTGGCGTTTGCCGGATATAGCTTGTGTGAAAATGCAAAAATAATTCACCGCCTTGCGGCGGCGAAGCGGTTTTCTCATTTTTTCCACACGCTCGGGAACAGCAGCACCAGCAGCGGCATGATCTCCAGACGGCCGAGGAGCATCGTGATTGTCAGCACCACCTTGCTCAGGTCGCTGAGGAACGCGAAGTTGCACGTCGGGCCGATGAGCGCGAAGCCGGGGCCGACGTTGGAGATCGTCGTCAGCGCGGCGGAGAGCGAGGTCGTGAGATCCACGCCGTCCAGCGAGACGACGGCGGCGCACAGGCACATGATGACGACGTAGGCGAACAGGAACACCGACACGGAGGAGACGGTGCCCTCGTCCACGCGCGCGCCCTCCAGCGTCAGGGGGCGCACCTCGCGCGTGTGGAGGATGCGGCGCAGCTCGCGCCGCAGGCCCTTGAACAGGATCACGAGGCGGCTGACCTTGATGCCGCCCGCGGTGGAGCCGGCGCAGCCGCCGATGAACATGACCAGCAGCAGGACGGATTTGGAGAAGTACGGCCAGACGTCGAAATCCGCCGTGGCGTAGCCCGTGGTGGTCATCAGCGTGCAGACCTGGAACACGGCCTGCGAAATGCTCTCGTACACGCCCTTGCCGAGCTGCAGGATCAGATCGACGGAGATCAGGCCGGCGGCGGCGACGGTGATGACCGCGTAGGTGCGCAGCTCCTCGCTCTTGAGCGCGCCGCGCCACTGGCCGCGCTGCACCTCGAACAGGGCGCCGAAGTTGACCGCCGAGACGAACATGAACGCGACGATGATCCAGTTGATCGCCTCCGAGGCGTAATACGCGATGCTCGCGTCCCGCACGGAGAAGCCGCCGGTGGAGATCGTCGTGAACGAGGTGGTCAGGCTGTCAAACACCGGCATGCCCGCCACGGTGAGCAGCACCGTCTCCGCCAGCGTCAGCGCGATATAGATGATGTAGAGCGAGCGCGCGGTCTCGCTGGTCTTGGGGCGCAGCTTGGAGCTGATGGGCCCGGGGCTTTCCGCCTTCATCAGGTTGACGCTGCCCTCGCCGAGCGACGGCAGCAGCGCCAGTACCATCACCAGCACGCCCATGCCGCCCATCCACTGCGTCAGCGCGCGCCAGAACTGCAGGCCGCGGGGAAGGACCGAAGGCTGCGCGACGATGGTGGCGCCGGTGGTGGTGAAGCCGGAGACGGTCTCAAACACGGCGTCGGCGTAAGAATAGCCGTAAAACGCGTAGGGCAGCGCGCCGAACAGACCGAGGAAGATCCAGCACAGCGCCACGGCGACAAAGCCGTCGCGCGTTTGCAGGCGCGTGCTGTCCTGCCGGATGCACACCAGCGCAAGGCTCACCGCGCCGCTGAGCAGGATCGACCAGCAAAACGGCAGGATATCCGTCCCGCGGGTGAAGAGCGCGATGGCGAGGCTCGGCAGCATACACAGCGCCTCGATGCCGAGGATCAGCCCCACGACGCGCGCGATCAGTTTACGATTCATCCCTTATCTCTCCAAAATATCGTTGAGATCCTGCAAAAAGAGCTTGCGCGCCACGATGATGACGCGGTCGCCCGCGTGGATGGTGAAGCTGCCGTCGGGGATCGTTACCTGCCCCTCGCGCACCACGGCGGCGACCAGCAGCCCGCGCTTGAGATGCAGGTTCCTCAGCGGCGTGTCGAGGATGTGCGTCGCGCTCGACGCGGTGAACTCCACCGCCTCCATGGAGCCGTCGAGGATCTTGTGCAGGCTCTCCACCGCGCTGCCCTGCGAGTTGGCGACGCCGCGGACGTAGCGCGAGATGAAGTTCGCCGTGATGTCCTTGGGGCTGATGACGGTCTCCAGACCCAGCTGGCGCAGCACCTCCATGTAATTCGGGCGCGACATCTTGGGCAGCACCTTCTTGACGCCCGCGTGCTGCGCGGACAGCGCCATGAGCAGGTTTTCCTCGTCCCGCCCCGTCAGCGGCACGAACGCGTCGCACTCGAAGATGCCCTCGGTGTCCAGCAGCTCGTGGTCGGTGCCGTCGCCCTGAATGACAGTCGCCTTGGGCAGCTTCTCCGCCAGCGTGAGGCAGCGCTCGGGGTCGCGCTCGACGATGGTCAGGCGCGCGCCCGTGTTCTCCAGTGCCCACGCGAGGTACAGCGCGATCCGCCCGCCGCCAAGGATGGACACGCGGCGCATCGCCGCGAGGTTCTTGCCCGTGCTCTTGAGCACGCGCGTGGTGTCGTTGGACGAGCCGATGACGTACAGCAGATCGCCCGGCTGGGGTACGAAGTTGCCGTCCGGAACGATGACCTCGTCCCCGCGCTTTGCCGCGCAGATGAGGATATTGCCCGGATTGCGCCGGTTGTACTCGATCAGGGAGACGCCCGCCATCGCCGCGCCGTCCGTGATCTGGAAGCCGATCAGCTCGACCAGCCCGCGCGCGAGACTCTCCACGCTGAACGCGGCGGGGACGCGCAGGATGCGCGCGATCTCCTGCGCGGCGGCGTATTCGGGGTTGATGGTCAGGTCGATGCCCAACTCGCGCCGCAGGACCGGCGCCTCGCGGAAGTATTCGGGGTTGCGGACGCGGGCGATCGTGCGCTTTGCGCCCAGCTTTTTCGCCATCAGGCAGCAGATGAGGTTGACCTCGTCGTTCTCCGTAACGGCGATGACCAGGTCGCTCTCGCGCACGCGCGCCTGCAGCAGCACGCTGACGCCCGCGCCATTTCCCTCGACGAACATGGCGTCGATGGAGTTCTCGGCGCGCTTGAGCGCCTCGACGTCCGCGTCGACGAGCGTGAGGTCGTGGTGCTCGCCCTCCAGCAGCTGCGCAATGGCATAGCCGACCTTGCCCAGACCGACGATCAGAATTTTCATATAGGAAACCTCCCTTTCAGTCCGCCTGTCCGGGCGGAATACGGAGCAGAACGCTGTTGAATTCGGCGCCCATAATCAGCGACGACGCCGTCAGGTACAGCCAGAGCAGCACGACGATGACGCCGCCGATGGAGCCGTAGATCAGCGAATAGCGCGAGGCGCGCTCGACGTAGAGCGAGAAGAGCAGCGAGAGCGCGATCCAGACCGCGAGCGAGGCAAGCACGCCCGGCAGGATACCGCGGCGCACGTTGCGCTCGTCCAGCGCCAGCGCGTAGAGCAGCGCGATGATCCCGAAGAGCACCGCACCCAGCAGCACAAAGCGGAACGACGTCCAGACGCGGATCGCCGTGTCACTGAGGTAGACATAGCCGGACACGAAGTCCAGAACGCGGTTGCCCACCACCGCCACGACAAGCGAGAGCACCAGCGTCACGATCAGCAGCAGCGTGTAGATCAGCACGCGCAGCTGGAAGCGCAGAAAATGCGTTGGCATCCCGGCACCATATGCCTTGCGCACGGACAGAAACAGCGCGTTTGCCGCGCGGTAGGGGAAATAGATCGAAAAAACGAGGCTGAACCACATCAGCGTCCTGTTCGACACGCGCGAGACGTAGAGCAGATACTGCTCCAGCAGGTCGATCACGTCCCGCGGGATCACGCGCGCGAGCTGCGTGAGCAGCCCTTCGATGTCGAAGGCGAGCATACCCACGAGGTTGTTGAGGAAAATCAGCATCGGAAAGATCGCAAAAAGCAGATAGTAGGTCAGCGCGGCGCTGTCGCGGGCGACATGGTGGTCGAAATACCGGCGCAGCAGCTGCGCGGCCCCGGACACGAACCGGTGCCGTTCCAGATAGTCGGCCAAGCGCTCACGCTCCTTTCCGGGAAATTCGGCCCAACGCTGCCTGAACAGTATAGCATTGAATTGTAAAAAAAGAAAGTGCCAATCCGGCCGCGCAGCCAATGAAAAAAGTAAACCCATGCGCGCCGCATGGGTTTACTTTTAAATCGATCCGCTTGTTCGCGCTCACGGCGCCGCCGTGCCCTCCGCGTGGGTTTTGAACCATGCGTCGGTGCGCGTTTTCACGTTCTCCCGAAGGTTGTAATAGTAGAATCCGTAGTCGCCGTTATGATAGCTCTTGCTGCCGAAAAGTCCCTTAAATGCGGGGTTTTCGGGCTGCGTGAGGGGCAGGTTCCCGTTGTAGCAGATCACAACGCCCCGCTCCAGATTCACCTGCGCGTCCGCGAGGCCGGGAACCAAATCGTCAACCTCTCCGGTATCAGGGTTTACAATACGCGAACCGAGGCTGTCCGCCGCGAAAGCATAGGTGTCGTCGCGCTGCCAGTTGATCGGGTTGATGGCGAGCGCGCCGGGCAGGACACAGAAGCTGTCCCCATTGTTCTGCCCCTCCGTGTTCCAGGAGACGATCACGCCCGTGTCATCGGCGCCCTCCGCAAAGCGGAGATGCGGGCTTGCTGAAATGTCCCCTGTTGTAACGGAATAACCAAGTACGTATGCACATATCATGCGCTCGTAATATTCGGGGTGAAGCGCCATATATTCCCGCAGCACCAGCTTGAGCATGATCGAGCCCTGCGAGTGGCCCGCCAGAATGAAGGGGCGTCCGTCATTATAATGGGAGAAGTAGTAGTCCAGCGCGGCGTAGACGTCCGTCCGCTGCTCCTGCATCTGGAATTCCAGCAGCTCGTCGCCGGTGAGGTCCGCGATGGCGGCGAGGTTGCTCTGCCGGTAGAAAGGGGCGTAGACGTTGGTGCTCTCGGAGAAGACGCCGCAGTTGAGGTCGATGTCGTTCAGCGCCGCCTCGCGCATGGACTTGTTGTCGATGTATGCGATCTGCGGCGCGCCGTCGTCGGTGTCGACGTAGGCCATCGTGTAGAGGTACAGGGTATCGGCGGATTTTGTGATCTCATCGGGTAAAAGCGCCCAGTTGTTTTTGTCGGCGTAGTTGACGGGGGTTCCGACCAGCGGACGATCCGGCAGGGTGGAGACGGTCGGCGCCGCTTGCGCTTCCTGTGTGTTATCCTCAGCCGCGTCGGCTTCAGGCTCCGCCGGCTCGGTTGCTTCCGGCGCCGTCTCTGCGGGTTCGGCGGCGGCCTCCGGTTCCGCCTCCGCCGGTTCGGCGGGTTCCGACTGCGTTTCCGATGTTTCAACGGCCTCCGGTTCGGGCTCCTCCGCCGGTTCGGGTTCCTCCGGCGGAGCGTCGGCATCCGGCTCGGCCTGCGCGGGCGATTCCGCCGCGGTTTCCCATCCGCCGGGGATCTCAAACACCTGGTCGGGGTAGATCAGATCGGGGTCCCTGATCTGGCCGCGGTTCAGCTCGTAGAGCTCCGGCCAGCGAACGCCGGTGCCCACATACCGCTGCGTGATCCGCCACAGGCAGTCGCCCTTGACGACCGTGTAGCTCGACGCCGCGGCGGGAACCGTCAGGATCAGACACAGCGCCATAATGACGAAGATCATATAGCATCCGCTGCGCTTGCTCCGCATAAGATCCACTCCTTCCTCTCTTGTCAAGCCCGAAAACGTCTGTTTATCAGGCTTTCAATATTTGATACCTCTTGAAATTGAGCTGAT
>SVMM01000017.1 GCA_015067435.1 Oscillospiraceae bacterium
GTGGCTCACTTTTTCGTCAGCGTTTGTGGCTCAGAAATTCGCTGGCGTGTGGCTCAAAAATTCATTGACATTCACATATCAGCGATAAATGTGGATTTTTGTGCATTTGCCGAAATCCGCTCCGGCTGCGCGAGCCGATTACATTGGGAGGGAGTTTCCTATGAGAGATCTCAAGCATCTGATCTTCTTTGAAAACCTGCTGCAGGACGCGCACAACGACCTGGTCAAGCAGGCGCAGAGCGAAGGAAAAAAGGCGCTGGGCTACACCTGCTATTTCATGCCGGAGGTGCTGCTTGACCTGCCCGGGTGCTTCGGCGTCCGTCTGCGCGCGCCGCGCAGCGGCTCGCCGGACATGGCGACCTACTACATGTCGAACCGCACCTGCCACTACGGCCGCGCGCTGTTCGAGCGCGCGCTGGAGGGCGGCTTCAACTTCCTCGACGCCCAGCTCGCCACCGAGACGTGCACCGTGACCTGCCGTTTTCAGGAGCATCTGGGCCAGATGGACGTCATCAAAAACCCCGATTTCTTCGTGGAGTTCACGGACGTGCCGTTCAAGAAGAACGAGAACAGCATGGTCCACTTCCGCAAGCAGCTGCAAAAGCACGTGCTTGACGTGCTGCACGACAAGCTGGGCGTCGACGTCTCCGACGAGGCGCTGATGAAGGCGATCGAGGAGCACAACGAGGTCTGCCGCCTCATCACCGAGATCGGCAGCTACCGCAAGCAGGCAAACCCGCCAATCACGGGCTATGAATTCCAGGTCATCCAGCTCGTGACGCTGACGTGTCCGAAGTATCTGATCCTCCCCTACCTCCGCGAGACGGCGGAGGAGCTCAAGACGCGCGAGCCGGAGCCCAAGTTCCCGTTCCGCTGCCGCGTGGTGCTAGCGGGCGCGGAGAACGACGACCCCGACTTCACCAAGCTGATCGAGAGCTGCGGCGCGCTCGTCGTCGCCGACCGGCACTGCTACGGCTCGCTGCCCGGGCGCGAGGAGATCGTCGTCGCCGACGGCCAGAGCCCGCTGGACGCCATCGCGCGTCACTACCTCGCCACGAGCTACTGCCCGCGCTTTATGCCGCAGGACGAGATGCGCGGCCGCAAGAAATACCTCGCCGACATCGTCAAGGAGTACAACGCCGACGGCCTGATCGTCGCGTCGAACAAGTTCTGCGAGTACTGGAGCTACGAGCGCACGATGGACGCGCTGATCCTGCCGCGCGACTACGACATCCCGACCTGCTCCATCGAGAAGGAATACGTCAACGCCTCCACCGGCCAGCTGCGCACGCGCTTTCAGGCGTTCGTGGAGAGTGTGGAGATCAAGAAGTTACAGGAGGCGAAGTGAGATGAAGTCGCTCGATATCAAGCTCAATGTCGAACTGCCCAAGCTCTCCGAGCTGGGCGGCAAGCTGAAAGAGGCCGCGAAGCTGTTCCCCGACCCCAAAAACATCAGGCTGCCGAAGAATCTGGACGAGGCGAAGAAGGCCGCGCACGACTTCTGGTACGGCAAGCCCCACGGCGAGCGCCGCCTCGGCGACCTGTATGTCGAAAAGACCGGCCTTTACAAGCACCGCGAGTGGCGCGGCGTAAAGGACACGTTCTACTACTTCCACATGATCTGGCTGTACAACTACGCCAACATGGTCGCGGACATCATGAAGTTCGGCGGCCCGGTGATCTTCGCCAAGGGCCTGTGGCGCTACCGCTGGATGGGCCAGACGTACCTCCCCGTGCTGCACTGGTTCGACCGCGGGCTGGAGGGTATGCGCGGCGAGGCGCTGCGCGCGAGCGCGTGGCACTACCGCGCGATGGTGTGCGTCACCATCAACCAGTTCATGAACATGTTCAATGCGGACGCGAAGCTGCACAACGGCGCGCACAACGACGCGTGGCACCACTCCATCGCCCACAAGGAGACGGTCTGGGGCGGCGTGTTCTACCCGTGGTCGGACAAGTTCAAGAACATCCCCATGGAGATGATCCCCTACTTCGTCACCTGCCACGTCAACAACCACACGGTGCTCAACTACATCGACGCGGTGCAGTCCATCGGCCTGCCCGGCGACCCCTGCCCGATGTGCCAGGCGGAGGCGGGCCTGTTCGTGCTCGACGACATGCCCGACTACGCGCCCTTCGTCGTCACCACCAACGAGGCGTGCGACGGCTCGGTCGCGTCCACCGCGATTCAGGACTGGTTCCTCAACGTCCCGCTCTTTGCCCTGCCGCAGCCGATGCAGTTCGACGACCCGCTGGTGCAGGAGCACTGCGCCAACGAGATCCGCGAGCTGTGGAAGTTCATCGAGGAGCAGACCGGCGTGCCCTTCAACTGGGAGCTTTTGAAGGAGAAGCTGGAGCGCCAGAACGAACTGCAGCGCTTCGAGTGGGAGAAGTGGGACGTTGACGCCAAGACGAACCACTACCCCATCAACGGCGTGGCGCAGGCGCTCTACCGCATCTACCAGTCGCAGTACGGCGACCATTACATCTGGCACGACACCGACAAGAAGGTCGGCAAGATCCTCACAAAATGCGTCGAGCAGAAGATCGACACCTTCCCCAAGACGCGCCACCGCGTGATCGCGTGGTCCTGCGCGCCGCTGTACTACTCCAACTGGTGCACGTGGGCGTACAACTGCTGGGGCCTCAACACGGTCATCAACATGGACTCGCTGATGTTCGACATGACCATCCGCACCGACACGCTGGACAACTGCGTGATGGATATGGCGCGCTACCACGAGTGGGCGCCCATGCGCCGCATGGCGGTCGGCGGCATGCACCACATCTTCGAGCTGTGGGATTACATGGAGCGCTTCAACTGCGACATGGTCATGATGTACGACCAGCTCCAGTGCAAGGGCATGCAGGGCGTCGTCGGCCTCTTTGAGGACGAGTTCCGCAAGCGCAACATCCACGCCATCTGGATGCCCCACGCGCTGCCCGACAAGCGCACGGTCTCCCGCGCGGAGATCCGCCGCATCATCAACGACTACATGACCACCGTCATGCACGAAGAACCGCTCGACCCGTCGCTGCTGGAATTCGACGACGACATGAGCTGGTAAGGGGGAGGCAGAACGATGAACAAGAAAAAAGCGTTGAAAGCCATCGTCAAGCAGGGTAAAAAGCTCCGGAAGATGAAAAAGGCTGCGAATCGCAGTTCCGGCAAGCGCTGCGGCGGCTGCCTGCTGTTCCGCGTCCTCGGCAAGATCTTCGGCATCCTCGCCGCGGTCTACGCGATCCTCTTTGCCGTGTTCTTCTTCGACCTCGACGGCAAGCTGCTGTACTACGTGGTCGAGCCGCTGCTCGTCAAGCACTATGACAAGATGGAGCGCAAAAACCCGTTGGATATGCCCTACAAGATCAAGGAGGCGTAACCGATTCCGCAAAAAATCCCGCCGTACCGGACCGGTACGGCGGGATTTCCGCGTTTTATCAGCTTCTGAACCGCTTGAGGATCTCGTCGGATGCTTTCCACGCCGCGTAGAGCGCGTCGCGGTAGTCGCCGAGCTTGTCATAGGCGTCGACCGTCTCGTCGATGCGCTCGCGGATGATGAGCAGGCGTCCCTGCAGCTCGTCGCGCTCCTCGTCCGTGCAGTCGTCCTCGACCGCGCGGGCGGCAAGCTCCAGCATCTCCTCCAGCAGCGCCTGCACCTCGTCGAGCATTGCTTCGGCAAAAATGGGGTCCATATCCATAGCGTTCGCCCTCCTTTTGTCGGTATTATATACAATGCTTTGGGAAAATGCAACACAATTTATCGGCCTGTGACCTCAATAATGAGCACCTCGCCGTCCTTGACGTAGAGATTCATCTTTCCGCCGTAGGAGACCGCCTTCTCGACGCTGGTGAACCACGACTCGGTGTCAGCGTTCCAGCAGGGCGTGTACGGCGAGATCTGATAGGTCTTTCCGCCGGCGGTCACGCTGGTCGTACCCATCCAAGAGGTCTTGGTCACGCCGGTGATCTTGTCGAGCTTCACGGCAAAATACAGTTGAGTATCTTCCGTATCAATGATGGACCTAAGCTCGACAAAATCTCCCGTTCTTGCTTCGTCAGGATTACCAGCGAAGGTTGTACGATATTTGCCCTTCGTTCCACGTGGGCCGCAGTCAACCTCGACAGTATAGCCCGCAATATAATTTCCGTTCACTCCGTCAATTTTTCTTTCATAGTCACCATATGGGCTAACCCAATTCCAGTTTTCTTCTGTTTTAGGCTCGCCAGATGTATAGTATCCCGTTTTTCCCTCAATCTTGGGACCTTTGGTTCCATATCCTTCCTTCCATTCCCATTCACCGCCAACCAATTCAAACTTTGCGCGGCCATAGATCAGATTGCTCTCGCGCATGCCGAGCACAAGGAGGTCGATCTCGCCCTGCTCGTTGCTGCGGGCGTAGATCACCTCGTTCGCCGCGATGCGGCTGACGCCGAGGGAGGCGAGCGTTGTCATTTCGCCGTCCTTGAGCACCAGCACGTTCTCCGCCAGCTTCCGGTCGCTGTATGTACCGGCTGTCACGTCCACAACGCCGTAAAGGGAGCTTTTCTCCGGAATCAGGTAGACCTTCTTCGCGCTGCCTCCCAAACTGGGATCACGCGACTGGGAGATCCGGACGACCTGCCCCGCATGTTCCGAATCGGAGTAGTTGAGCGTGATGGTGCTGCCGCCGCAGAACATGATGACCTTGCCTTTTTCGTCCACATAACCCACGGCGTTGGCGCGGGTGTCGTTGGAACCGTTCTCCACCGCGCCGGCGACCTGTCCGTCCGCCGTCAGTAGCAGCGTCATCTCCTGTCCGGGCAGGAAGCCCGCGATGCTCTGCTGCGCCATGGGCAGCACCGGAAGCTCCGTGCCGTCCAGCACGGTGATCGTCAGCGGCGCCTCGCGCGAGGGCATGAAGTCCTCGTAATAGACGTTGACGCGCGTGTTGCACACCAGCACCGCGTTGTTCGCCGCCGAATAGATGGCGACGTCGTTTTTCTTGAGCGCGTTCGCGCTCACGCGCGAGCCGTTGCGGAAGATCAGATAGTTGTGCGCGCCGCCGGTCAGCTCGTTAAAGCCCGCGGTGGAGCCGTCCGCGCTGACGATGACCGCCGCGTCCTGCGGCGCCTCGCCCGCGATTACGCCGGCGGTGACGGACGGCAGGAAGCTGATCGCCTCCTCGTTGGAATTGTAGACCACGCGGCCCTTGAGCCCGTTGAGGACGTTGCTGAGCATCGGCGTCACCATTTTGGGGTCCTTGCCGTCCGAGGTGCGCATCGTGCCCTTGGCGAGATCGACGGACAGAAGCACCGTCTCGCTGCCAAGCGTGCGCAACGTGCCGCCGTCCTTTGTCTTGGCGGAGAGCGCGTTGACGAACAGCTGCGCCGCCTGCGCACGCGTGATCGCCGCGCCGCCGGAGAGGGTGAGCCCCTTCGTCAGCCCGTTCGCCTTGCCGAGGTCGAGGTAGCCCTGCGGCCAGATGCCGCCGCTGTCGGCGTCAGACCAGCCGAGGGTGCGCATGAGCACCGTCACCGCCTCGCCGTAGCTGATCTCCTGATCCGGACGGAAGCTGCCGTCCGGGAAGCCGTGCATCAGGCCGGGTTTGTTCTCCCCTTCCGGCGTCGTCGCAAGATTGATGTAGCCGCAGGCCCAGTGAGACGTGCGGACGTCGGGGAAGATCGTGCGGCTGCGGTAGCGCACGACCTCGCTGCCGCTGCCCCGAAGCTCGATCGTCATTTTGCAGAATTCGGCGCGCGTCAGTTTGCCGTTGGGGCGGAAACGACCGTCGCCGTCGCCGATGACCACGCCCATCAGGCGCAGCACCTCGACGTTGCGCGCCGTCGTCACGTCCGCCACGTCGGCAAACGCGCCCAGCGCGTCCGCCGGCACGGGCAGCAGCGTCAGCGCCAGCGCCAGCGTCAGCAGCGCCGCAAATACTCTCTTTTTCATGCAGAAACCTCCCTAATCCGCCCGCAGGGCGACCACCGGCTGCAAGCCGGACGCCTTGATCGCGGGATACATACCAAAAATGATGCCGAGGGACACCGAGAACGCGAACGCCCCCAGCGTGATGGTCGGCGAGGGATAGAGCGACATTCCCTCGAACAGCAGCTTTCCGGCAAGGTGCGTGCCGCCGTAGCCGATTGCGATGCCGAAGATGCCGCCGATGCCGCAGATCATCGCCGCCTCGACGAGGAACTGCGTCACGATGGACGAGCGCTCCGCGCCAATGGCGCGGCGGATGCCGATCTCCCGCGTGCGCTCGGTGACGGTGACGAGCATGATATTCATGATGCCGATGCCGCCGACGAGCAGCGAGATGCCCGCGATGCCGCCCAGCACCACCGAGATCATCGTCAGCGCGCTGTTGCTCTCATCCATCCACTGCTGCTCGCTGTAGGCGTACCCATAGCCCCTGCTGTTCTGCTCCGTCAGCGTGTCGATGTACGCCTGCAAAATGTTGAGCATGCGGCTGATCGTCTGCGAATCCTTGACCTTGACGACGCACTCGCTCCAGCTCATATCGGCGTTGGGCAGAAAACGGCTCGCCGTGTAGGGCACGACGATCACGCTGTCCATGGAATAGCTGCTGTCCTTGTCCTTCTCGGCGTAGATGCCGACGACCGTGAACGGCACGCCGTTGATCATGATGTCCTGATAGAGCGGGTCGGCGTAGTCGAACATCGCCTTCGCCGCGCGCGCGCCCATCACGCAGACCTGATGATAGTCCTCGATGTCGACGCGGCACAGGTCGCGTCCGCGCGCGACGTCAAAGCTGCTGCACAGCGAATACTGGTCGCTGCCGAGCACAACGCGCGGCTGCTCCTGCCACTCCATCGTGTCCGAGGATTTCGCCCCGAATTTGACCGTGCCGCCGATCTCCGCGCTGGGCGTCACGCCGACGACGTCCTCGCCGAGGCCCTGGCAGTAGTCGTAAATCTTCTCAAAGGAGTTCTCGCCGCTGTAGAGATACATGGAGACCGTGATCTTGTTTGTTCCCTGCGCCTCGAACGCCTCCATCATCTTCTCGTTGTAGCCCGACACGGTGGCGACGATGGTCATGACCGAGGCAATGCCGATGATGATGCCGAGCATCGTCAGAAACGAGCGGCCCTTCTTCGCGAGGATGGACTTGACCGCCATCTTGACCGCCTGAAAAAACTTCATGCCGCGCCTTCACCTCCTCCGGATCGTCTCATACCCAATCCACCTCCTGCGGGTGGTCTTCAATGATCCTGCCGTCCGACAATCGGACGATGCGCCGCGCCGTGGCGGCGATGCCGTTGTCGTGCGTGATGAGCAGGATGGTGCTGCCCTCGCGGTTGAGCTGCTGCAAAAAGCCCAGCACCTCGTGGCCGGTTCTGGAGTCCAGCGCGCCGGTCGGCTCGTCCGCCATGATGATGGGCGGGTGCGCCGCGATGGCGCGCGCGATGGCGACGCGCTGCTGCTGGCCGCCGGACATCTCGCTCGGCAGATGCTTGGCGCGGTCGGCAAGCCCCACGCGCTCCAGCGCCTCCAGCGCCATGTCGCGCCGGTCGAAGGCGGACACGCCCTGATAGATAAGCGGCAGCTCCACGTTCTCCACCGCGTTGAGCGAGGGGATCAGGTTGTAGCCCTGAAAGATAAAGCCGATCTGCTTGTTGCGGATGTGCGAGAGCTGCTTATCGCTCAGCTCCGCGACATCCTTGCCCGCGAGGAAGTAGTCCCCGTAGGTCGGGATGTCCAGACAGCCGAGCACGTTCATCATCGTCGACTTGCCGGAGCCGGACTGGCCCGCGATGGCGACAAACTCGCCGTAGTCGATCTCCAGACTCACGCCGTCGAGCGCGCGGACCTCGCTCTCCATGCCCTCGCCGTAGATCTTATATACGTTCTTTAATGTTATCAGCATAGCGTTAGAAGTAAAGACCCATGCCCATGCCCATGTCGTTGCTCACAACGCCGGCATAGACGCACATACCCTCCTCCGCGCCGGAGAGGATCTCGATGTTGCGGTTGTTGGAAATGCCGGTCTCCACGATGACGGGCTGGAAGCCCTCCGGGATCTCCATCATGGACGTATCCAGCTCGCCGGCGTTGTCAAAGGGCATATCCGTCTCCACGAAGAGCACCTTGCAGGTCTTGCCCTCGATGGTCTGCGCGGATTTGACGCACTGGATCGGAACCATCAGGCAGTCGTCGCTCTGGCTGGCGGCGAAGGAGAAGTTGACGGTCGTTCCCTGATTCAGCTGCCCCTCGCTGTTGTCAACGCTGATCTTGACCGGGAAGCGGGAAACGCCGTTTTCAGACTTTGCCGAAAGGCTCACACTCTCGATCGTGCCCATGAGGGTCACATCGCCCCACGTCGTCAGCTCGATCATCTCGCCCGCCTTGATGTAGTTGACGTACATTTCGTCGACCATCGCCTCGACCTTCATGGTCGAGAGATTGGCGATGCTGACGGCGACGGTGCCCGCCTTCGCCTCCTCGCCGATGCTGATGCCGAGCGAAACGACCGTCCCGTCGATGGGCGCGGTCGCGCTCAGGGACTTCAGGTTCTCCTGCTCCTTCTCCAGCGCCTTCTGCGCGTCCTCCAGCGCCTGCTTGGCGTCGTCGATGCGGTCGTTGTACGCCTTGATCTCATCCTCGCGGTTCTCGCTGTCCATCTTGATGTGGGCAATGCTCTCGCCGGCGGCGACCTTCTGATAGTCGCGCGCCTCGAACCACGTCAGCTTGCCGGTCATCGGCGCCTTGATCTCCGTGGTGCGGAAGTATTCCAGCTTGCCGGACTCGTAGGGATAGAGCGTCTCGCCCGCGTCGACCGTCGCCGTGGCGGTCATGCCGTCCTTGAGCGTGCCGGGGTTGTCGACCACGATCACGACCTCGAACAGGCGGCTGCCCTCGTCGGAGATGCGCTCGACCTTGTGGATCTCGTGCACCGTTCCGGAAATCTGCGCCATCGTCACGGGGACGGACACCGTCGCCTTCTGGCCGACGGCGATGTCGTTTTCATAGGCATAGCTGAAATAGAGCGTCAGCAGCAGCCGGGTGTTGTCCACCAGCGTGGCGAAGACCTCTTTTTCCGAGACCTCGTCCTTCACGTCGTGCTTCTTCACCTCGATGAGGATGCCGGCGTACTCCGCGCGCGCGTCGTCCTCCACGGGCTTGGCGAGGTACTTCGCAAGGTCGTTCTGCTTCTCGGCGAGGTTGCGCTCCTGATCCCGCACGCGCTCCTGCGCCTTCGCGACGCTCTCCTCCACCTCGGTGCTGTCGATCTCAAACAGCGGCGTATCCTTGGTGACATAGTCGCCCTCTGTGACGAAGATGTCGCGGACCGTGCCCGCGGAAAGCAGCGTAACGCTCTCCTGTTCCTCCGGCACGGCCACTCCGTTGCCTTCGACCGTGCTGGTGATCGAGCCGCGGGAGACATACTCGCGCAGGACCTCGGATTCCTGCTCCTTGTTCCCGCCGAAGCGTTTCCATGCGAAGATGCCGCCGCCGATGAGCGCCGCCACGAGGACGAGCGCCACGATGCGCCGGATGATCTTCTTTTTGTTCCGCTTGCGTCTTTTCGGCAAGGCGGGCTTTTCGCTGAAGCCGGAGGTCTTGCCCGCCTCCGCCGCGCCCTCCGGCGCCGCCGCAGCGGTCTCCGGCGTTGTCTGCTTTTCCTGATCGAGCACTTCTGCCATATCATTAACCTCTTTTCGATTTGTTCCCTGTTTCACGGCGTCCGGCTTTTCACGCCGAAACGCCGTATCAAAACGGCTGCGGACGCGCAGCCGTTTCGCACTTTTTGATAAGACGGGGCGCGCGCGGAAAAAGTTCCGCAAAATCCCGTCGAATTTCGCCGCTCAGTATATCAAATTTCCGCCGACGTTTCAAGAGGACGGCATATTAAGTTTTTTTGAAGCCTTTCTTCATTTTTTATTGAAATCCGACAGCCGCTGCACTATAATAAACCACATCAATTTCAACCGGAGGCAATCGCTTATGAGCAAGTGCTATATCCCCGAAGGATATCATACGCCGCTGTCCGTCTACGAAATGCAGCGCGCCATCGAATTCATCAAGAGCAATTTTCAGACCAACCTGAGCAACGCGCTCAATCTGCGGCGGGTTTCCGCGCCGCTGTTTGTCGACGAGTCCTCCGGCCTCAACGACAACCTCAACGGCGTCGAGCGGCCCGTCGGCTTCGACATTCCCGACGTGGGGGTCAACGGACAGGTCGTCCACTCGCTGGCGAAGTGGAAGCGTCTGGCGCTCAAGCGCTACGACTTCAACGTCGGCAAGGGGCTTTTCACCGATATGAACGCCATCCGCCGCGACGAGGAGGTGGACAACCTCCACTCCGTCTACGTGGACCAGTGGGACTGGGAGAAGATCATCGACCGTGAGGACCGCAGCGTCGAATACCTCAAGCGCACCGTGCGCGACATCGTGGGCGCCATCACCGAGACGGCGGACGCGCTGAACATCGCGTTCCCGTCCCTGCACAACCGTCTTCCGCGCGACGTGTACTTCCTCACGACGCAGCAGCTGGAGGATATGTACCCCGCTCTCTCGCCGCGCGAGCGCGAGAACGAGATCTGCCGCGAGCACGGCGTCGTATTCCTGATGCAGATCGGCAAGGAGCTCAAGTCCGGCATCAAGCACGACGGGCGCGCCCCCGACTATGACGACTGGGAGCTCAACGGCGACATCCTCTACTGGAACGAGCTCCTCGGCCGCGCGTTCGAGGTCAGCTCCATGGGCATCCGCGTCGACCCCGAGTCCCTTGACCGCCAGCTGACGCTCGCCCACTGCGACGACCGGCGCGCGCTGCCGTTCCACAAGATGCTCTTAAACGGCGAGCTGCCGCTCACCATGGGCGGCGGCATCGGCCAGAGCCGCATCTGCATGCTGCTCATCGGCACGGCGCACATCGGCGAGGTGCAGGTGAGCCTGTGGGACGAGGAAACGCGCAAGACCTGCGAGGATAAGGGCATCCTGCTCCTGTAACGCGACATGTGAAAAGAGGGTTGACCGCGGTCAACCCTCTTTCTTATGCCTCTTTTTGCCTGTTTTTGTCCTTGAAGCTCATTTCCGGCTTTTTGATGCTCACGGTCGTGTTCGGCTCGACGGAGCTCGTCAGGAACGCGTTGCCGCCGATGACCACGTTGTCGCCGATCTCCGTCGCCCCGCCGAGAAGCGTCGAGCCGGCGTAGATGGTCACGTTGTTGCCGACCTTCGGGTGCCGCCGCTCGCCGGGCACGCTGCGCATCCCCGCCGGGGACAGCGCGCCGAGCGTCGCGCCCTGGTACATCTTGACGTTGTTGCCGATGACCGACGTCTCGCCGACGACGATGCCGGTGCCGTGGTCGATGAAGAAGTATTCGCCGATGGTCGCGCCGGGGTTGATGTCGATGCCCGTCTGCGAGTGGGCGTACTCCGTCATGATGCGCGGGATCATCGGCACGTTCTGCACGTACAGCTCGTGCGCGATGCGGTAGATGAAGATGGCAAAGAAGCCCGGATACGAGAGCACGACCTCCTCGCGGTTGTGCGCCGCGGGGTCGCCGTCGAAGAACGCGTCAAGATCCTTTTGCAGCATCCGCTGGATCTCCGGCAGCTTCGTGAGCAGCTGCGCCGTGATCTCCTCGGCGCGGATGCGGTTCTCGCGCGTCTCCTCCATCGAAAGCGCGATCTGATCCGTCAGGTCGTCGAAAATATGCTCCATCAGCAGCGCGCTGTACTGCTCCGGCGGGAGCTTGAGCAGGTGCTTTTCGCCGTAATACACCGGAAACAACAGCCGCTGGAACGCACGGATGATCTGGATGATGACCTGCCGGTCCGGCAGGCGCAGCGCGTCGCCGTACATCGGCAGCGCGGAGGCGTTGTACTGGCCCGCCATGGTCAGCGCGGCGCCGCGGATGATCTCGCTGCGTTTCGTCTTGTCCATATTGCATCACTCCATTGCAACGGTATTGTATGACAGGGCAAAATTATACTGTACTTCGCGTGAGATTGCAAGTGGCAATGCGCCCAAGTTTGGCATTTGAATTCGGCGCTTCAATGTGTCAAAGTTCAGCATTATTCTCCGGCGGCGCGGCGCAGCGCCTCCGCGTCGCGGATGACGAAATCCCCGCGCCGCGCGGTCAGCAGCCCCTCGCGCTGCATCCTGCCCAGCTCGCGCGACAGCGCGCTGCGGTTGACGCACAGCTCGGCGGCGAGCGTTTCGCGCGTGCCGGGCAGGGTGAAGCGGTCGCTCCCCTGCCGCCGCCGCTCGGCGAGCAGCCTGCGGGCGAGCCTTGCGCGCAGGCTCGGCGCGCGCAGCAGCTCCAGCTGGTCGTTCAGCGCCCAGTACTTATCCGCCAGCGCGCCGAGCAGGTTCATGCGCAGCCGCGAGAGCGCCGCGCGGCACTGCGGCGCCTCGTCGCGCATGATCGCGCCGAGCGGGAGGAACAGCACCTCCGTGTTCTCGACCGCGACGACGTCCACCGGACTTTTCCGCCGCCGCGACACCGCCAGCACGTCGCCGAACAGCGACAGCGCGCCGTGCCGCGCCACGATGCGCAGCTCGCCCTCCGCGCCGTTCCGCTCCGCCTGCACGCCGCCGGTGAGGACAAGCCCCGCGCTGTCCACCGTCTCGTCGCGCTTGAGGATCGTGCTCCCCTTGGGATAATATGCGGTTCGGCAGCGGAACGTCTCGCAGAGCGTGCGAATCTCGTTCTCCCCGATCCCATCGAACAGCGCCGTCCGGGCGAGCAGCGGCAGATAGTTTTCCATTTTCTTTTCCTTTCGTTGCAATTGCAACAGATTTTTTTGTTTCAGTATAGTATAGTTCAGCTACTTTTGCAACAGGAGGCTTTCCCATGAACACCAAAACCATCACCCGCACGGCGATCCTGATCGCGCTGCTCGTCGCGCTGCAATACGCCACAAGCTCGCTGGGTCAGTTCGTCACCGGCTCGTGCGTCAACCTCGTGCTCGCCGTCGCCGCGCTGCTCGTCGGCCTGTGGGGCGGCGCCGCGGTCGCGATCCTCTCGCCGTTTTTCGCGTTTCTGATCGGCGTGGGCCCGAAGCTCATCGCCATCGTCCCCTTTGTCGCGCTGGGCAACCTCGTCTACGTCGTGGTGCTCGCGCTGCTCGGCAAGCGCTTTGCCAAGCTGCCGGAGAGCCTGCTGGCCGTCGCCGCCGCCGCGGTGTGCAAGTTTTTGACGCTGTTCCTCGTCATCGTCAAGCTCGTCCTGCCGGCGCTTGGCCTGCCCGACAAGCAGGTCGCCGTGATGAGCACCATGTTCTCGTGGCCGCAGCTCGTCACCGCCGCGATCGGCGGCGTGCTGGCGCTGCTGGTGGTTCCGGCGGTCAAAAAGGCGCTCAAGGAGTGAGCTGAACCCATCAAAAAACGGAAGTCCGCTGCCGCGGGCTTCCGTTTTTGTTTTCTATTTGTTGACCAGCAGCTTTTTCATCGACTGCTCCAGCCCGTCCACCGTCAGCGGGTACATATCGACGAGCTTCTGGATCACGCCGTAGCTCTGCCCCCAGTAGGGGCCCCAGCTCGGCTCGCCCTCGGGATTGAGCCAGACGAGGTGGTCGTACTGCTCGCGGAAGCGCTTGAGCCAGTCGAGGCCGGAGCGTGCCTCCTCCCCCGTCGCGCCGTACCAGCGCTTGCCGGTCAGCTCGTACATGTCCATCAGCGCGTCGCCGACGAGGATGACCTTGTACTCGCCGCCGAAATTCTTGAGCAGCCACTCCGTCGGCACCGCGTGGCTGCGGTACATGCGCGGGTCGGTGTAGACGGCGGAGTAGATGCAGTTGTGGAAGTAGTAGACGTGCAGCTCCTTGAACTGGTTGGCGCGCTCCGCCGCCTGAAAGAGCATGGAGCACAGGCGCGAGTAATATTCCATCGAGCCGCCGGAGTCCATCAGCATCAGCACCTTGACGGTGTTGCGCCGCGGGCGCTTGTACCGGATTTTGAGCGTGCCCGCGTTGTCGCAGGTCTCGCGGACGGTGCCGTCCACGTCGAACTCCGTGCGCTCGCCGAGCGTCTGGTCCGAATACTGGCGCAGCAGGCGGAAAGCCATCTGAAATTGCCGGATGTCAAGGATATTGTCTTTACGGAAGTCGCGGAAGCGGCGCTCGCCCGCGACCTGAAACGCGCGCCTGTGGCGGCTGACGCCGCCGACGCGGATGCCCTGCGGCGCGTAGCCGCTGTGGCCGAAGCTGGAAAAGCCGCCCGTGCCGATCCAGTACGAGCCGCCGTTGTGCTCCTCGGTCTGCTCGCGCAGCCGCTCCTCAAACTGCTTCAGGATCTCGTCGATGCTCTTCTCGTCGTAGCCCTGCGTGCGCAGGAACGCGCGGAAGTCGTCGAACGCCTGCTCCGGATGGTCGAGCCAGCGCAGCAGCTCCTCGGGCAGCTCGTCCTCGAAGGGGACGCCGTCGAAGTATTCGAGGAACACCTTGTCGAACTTGTCGTAGTCCGCCTCCGTCTTGACCAGCACCGCGCGGCAGAGCTGGTAGAATCCGGTCAGGCTCGTGTGCTGCAAATCGAGCGTCAGCGCCTCCATCAGCGTCATCCACTCGTTCAGCGATACGCCGAAGCCGTGCACGCGCAGCAGATAGAAAAACCCGATAAACATCGTCCGCGCTTACGCTTCGGCGGCGTCCGCGTCCGCCTCCTCCAGATAGAAGATGTCCGTAAAGCCCTTGGTTTCGATGATATCCATGATCGGTTTGGGGACGCGGATCACACGCATCCGTCCCCGGCTGTTCATCTTCTTCTGCGCGGTGAGCAGAACGCGGAGCGCGACCGAGCAGATGTAGGTCGCGTCGTGCATGTCGAAGATCAGCTCCGTCGCCTTGTTCAGCACCGGCTTGACCTCGTTTTCCAGCTTTTCCGCGTCGCTGAGGCCGAGGTGGCCGCCCAGCTCGAACGTGACCTTGGAGCCCTCCGCCGTTTTGTTGATCGTCATAGCCATCTTCCTTTCAACCGGCGCTCAGCTCCAGTCGCCCGTCTCCCCCTTGGGGCCGTAGTACCTCAGCGCCAGCATCGTCGTATCCTCGTTTTGCGGGGTTTCCTTGGAGAAGTCATGCAGGATCTGCTTCATGGATTGCAGCAGCACGCTGGGCGATGCGTCCGGCGCCCGGTTGAGTGCCTCAACGATCCGGTCAATGCCGAAGAGCTCTTCCTTTTCGTTGACGCGGTCGGTCACGCCGTCGGTGTAGACAAACAGCGTGTCCCCCGGCATGAGCTGGAATCCGTGGTCGCGGAAGCGCACGCCCTCCATCACCGCGATGCCGGGATTATGCTTGTAGATCTGAAGCTCAAACTTCTTTCCGGCGCGGCGCAGCGCGGGGTGTTCCTCTCCGGCGTTCGCGGCGATCCCCTTGCCCGTGGACAGCTCCAAAATGCCGAACCAGGACATGGCGAACATATCCGCCGCGTCGCTCTCCAGCATCTGCTCGCTGACGCTTTGCAGGACCTCCGCGGGAGAAAAGCCCTGCAGCGCGCGGTTTTTGATAAGCGTCTTGACCATGACCATGAACAGAGCCGCCGGAACGCCCTTGCCAGCCACGTCGCCAACGGCGAGGCCGAGATGGTCGTCGTCGATGAGGAAAAAGTCGTAGAAGTTGCCGCCGATATCCTTCGCCGGCTCCATGGTCGCCATGATGTCGAACTCCTTGCGATCCGGGAACGCCGGGAACCTGTTGGGCAGCATGTCCTCCTGGATCTGCCGCGCGACGCTCAGCTCCGCGCCGATGCGCTCCTTCTCCGCGGTCACGCGCGCCACCTGATTGGTGTACGCCTCGATACGCGCCGTCATGTCGCCGAAGGAGGTCGCCAGGTTCTTGATCTCATCGTCCTTCTTAAACTTGTCGATGTTGAGATTGAGCTCTCCGTGATTGTAGTCGATCACGCTGCGGTTCAGCCTTTCGATCGGCGAGATGACGTTAACCTTCAGGAAGCGCAGCGTCAGGACCAGCACGATCGTGATGAGCAGCAGGAAGGCGGGGATGATGCGGATCTCGATGGAGTTCAGGTTGTTTTCGATGTCCGGAATCAGATAGTCGATCTCCACCATCGCCTGCAGCTTGCCGTCCTTGTCGAAAACCGGCGCCCATGTTTCCAGCCCGGCGCCGAACTCGACCGAGGCCATCAGCGTGACATCCTCGTGCGCCTTGCCCGCCTTTACATCGGGAACCAGATAGGTATACTCGTACTCGGTATATTCGAAATCCTGTCCCCACTTCGCGATGTCTGCCGGATCATCATCAGGCGTACGGGCTTCATAAAGATATGTCAGGCTGGTTTCGCCGGGGACGAACAGATACAGATATCCTGCCGTGGAAAAGTTTGACTTGACGCTGTCGTAGAACGCGAACAGCTCCGCGCTGTAGTCGTCGAACTCGCCCGTTTTGACATAGTGCTCCAGCTTCTCCCAGTCCGTGCTGTCGGCAACGATGTGCACCAGCTCCTGTGCGCGCTCGTTGTAAAAGCGCAGATAGGTGGTTCGCATCGCCGTGTAGCTGACGACACCGACGGAGATCGCCATCAGGAGCATCATGATCAGCATGATCAGCGTGATACGCCGATTCAGGCCCTGCTTAATCCCACTCTTCTTCATGCCATTCCTCCCCACACCACACAAGCCGGCACTCTCGGCTTACAGCCGATGCACCTGTATCTGAGCGCCGCAAACGCAATTCTTTCCGCAGATGGGGCACTCCAGCCCCAGCTGATCCAAGCCCTGATAGAACATAGGGATCGTTTCTTCAAACACGACCTCGCCGTTGCAGAGGAACGCCTTACGGGACGGGATCGAGCCGTCGGGGTGTACCCACGCCTCCGTGATGAACAGCTTTCCGCCGCGCCGGCGCGCGTGCTCGCTCACGCGGCGCGAGACCTCCATGCCGATGCCGCGGCGCTGGTGGTTCGGGGAGATGAAGATGGCGTCTCCCGTGATGATCTTCTCATCCCCCGCAAGCTCGGCGATCCGCTGCTCCAGCTCCGGATGCGGAACGGTGAACTCAATGATGTCATCCACATAGGTGTAGAAACCGACGATCTCACCGTCCTCCACCGCCTTGACGCCAAAATAGCGCCCCTCGGCATCCTTGCGGTGGATCTCCTCCTTGATCGCGCTGCCGTGGGTCAAATACTTTTCCGCAAGGTCAGCGATCTCGTCATAATCCTCAGAAGTCGTATCCATATACTCTATCATATGCTTTCCCTCCGATATCCTCGCTCTAGCTCAGCGGTAGTCCTTGCCGTGCTTGTACATCAGAACAATAAATATGCCGATCAGCAGCAGCATCACTTCGCTGAACATGGCAATTCCCTTCACATAACCGAGTGCCAGCAGCGCACCGTATGCCACCGGGCCGATCGTCTGCCCGAGACTCTCAAAGACGGAGTAGACGCCCATGGCGCGCCCTTCGCCAAACTTGGAGGTCTCCGGCGTCAGCTCAAAGTAGGTGTACTGGCAGGTATAGGCAAACGAAATGATGAGCGAAAGAACAACAACGCCCGCGATGACCGTCCCCAGCGAGGGGAAGAAAACGAACATCAGCATGTTGACGCCCATCGCGGCGCTCGCCGCGAGGATGCTCCAGAACGCGCCGAGCCGCTTGATCATCCAGGAGGAGAGGAACGGCCCGATGTAGAGGACCAGCATGCCGCAGGCGAGATAGATCTGGCCGATTCGCACCTCGTTGATGCCGTTCTCCTCCGCAAAGAGCGGGAAGAAATACTCTCTGTAGGAAAGCGCCATCATAAAGGGCACCAGAACCAGTGCGAAGAATCCGAGCACGCGGCGGTTGAACAGGAACTCGCGCAGCGAGATTCCCTTCACCTCCTCCGTCTCGTCCGTCTGCTTCTTGCCCGGAAGCACGTTGCCGGAGGACAGGGCGAGCAGCAGGCCGAGGCCGATGATGATCGCGCCGACCAGATAGATCAGCCGCCAGCCGCCCATGGACAGCAGCATCGAGGCAAGGCCGGCGCCGATGGTCAGGCCCGCCAGCGTTCCCGCCGAAACGTCGGCGCTCGCGTCGGCCATCAGGGCGCTCGAACCGCCCGTCGCCGCGACGGAGTTGCAGGAGACGTAGATCGTGCCCATGCCCGCGCCGATGAGCATCTTGCCGAGCAGGATACCCGTGTAGCTGCCGAGAATCAGGCAGATCAGGAAGCCCGCCATATTGACCAGCATACCGCCGGAAATGACGCGTCGGCTGCCCATGCGCTCCACGAGACGGCCCGCAAACAGGGAGAACATTGCCATCATCAGAAGCTGCGCGGACATCGGCAACGCGATCGCCACGCCGTCCGCGAACGGAAGTCCGCCCTGATAGAGCTGACTGCACAGGATCGCAATGAACGCGTCCTGCATGGAATCCGCCAGATAGATCAGGAACATCAGCGTGCGCAGCGGCACAAGCTGTGTGGTGTCCAGATCCACCGCGCTCCGCCTGCGCTGGATGTGTTTGAGCAGGAAGGTCAGCTCCAGCAGCAGCATCGTCACAACGACCGTGCTGATCGCGGTGTTGATGATCATCTCCCAACGCAGCTTCGCCTGGTTGCGCTGGATCACGTCGAGGCTCTGCCCGACCTCCAGCTCCGCCACGATCTCGCCGGATTCGTTGACGATCGGCCGCAGAAGGAACGTCCACGCGCCGTAGTTGCTGATTTCGGAAACCAGCAGCTCCTCGCCGGTGTGCAGCACGGCCGCGTACTCGTTCAAATCCGGATCATCCTCATAGACCGGGTAAGTACACGGCAGCGTGTCCTCGTAGTCCATGATATAGACGACCTTGCCGTCAATGGCGCGGTAGATCATGTAGTAGTAATAATCCTCGCGCTCATACGCGGTGTTGATCGTTTCGTCCAGCGGCGCCTTGATCGCCGCGTACCGCTCCGTACCGTAATCCGAGGGCTGGTCGATCATGCTGATCGCCGTCGTGTCGATCTTGCCCGAAAGCGTGTCGGCAATGAGGCTGACCTGCTTTTCACTCGACAGCGTGTTGCTGTCCATGATCTTTGAAAGCATCACATAGGACACGACAAACGAGACGATTAGGGACGCCGTGACGATCAGAATGACGCGCATGACATTCTCGTCGCTTCCCGCCAGTGAAAGGATCTTTGTCGACAGCTGGAAGATCAGATACAGCGCGATCAGCCCGCCCAACGCAAGCGCGATCCACAGCATCACGGTCTTGGCAAAGCCCGCGTTTGCCGCCGTATCGACATAGTCCTCGATCTCGCCGTTGAAATTCTGGTCGCCCGTCAGCCTGTAGTAGCCGGCATAGTTCGTGATCAGCACATTGCGGCCGTCCTCGGACACGCCCATCTTATAGTCGAGGTCGTCCATGGCATGATAGATGCCCATATTGGACGGGTCGTCCGCGGAAACGTGCCAGATATTCTGCCCTAGCAGCTCCGTGAAGTAAAACTCACCGTTTTTGGCGTCCATATCGAACACCATCATGCCGCTGAGCTCCTCCAAAACCTCCTGTCCGTCCGTATTGCCGTCGAAGATGCACACCTCGCCGTTCCGGCTTGCCACCGCAAGCGTGTTGGTGCGCACATCGTAGGCCGCGTCGGTCTTCTTGATCGAATCGAACAGGATGGTCAGCGCGCAGGCGAAGGTGCCGTCCGGCTCCATCCGGTAGACCTCGACGCCCTCGATCGTATCGATCGTGAAATACAGCGTGTCATTATACACCTGCAGCTCCAGAATGCGCCCGTACTGAAGCGGGGTATCCTCCGGCTGCGCCTTGGTATAGTCGATCTCCATGAGAACCTGACTCTCCGAGCCGTTGAGCTTGATGATGCGCTCCCAATCCAGCAGGTTGCCGCGCTCGCCGTATTTGATATCCGCGACGTAGATGCTGCCGTCCTCCGCCTGCGCGGCATGGCAGGCGTAATAAAACGGCGTGTCGTCACCGCCGCCGTCGTAACGGCGGATCAGCTTACCCTCTTCGTTGATGACAAGAAGCGTCTTCTTGCCGTTGTCGATCACCAGCGTCTGCCCGTTCTGTCCGAAGCTGACCTCGCTCGTGGACTCAATCGAATAGGTTGCTGTCCGGGACAGCATATCCCGGTTTAAAAAGACGATGCCCAGCAGCAAAACAGCGGCCAGCACCATCGCAATCGTGCGGATAATGGTGACCTTTTTGGATTTCTTTATCGGTTCCTGATTCGTTGTATTTTGCGTATTGCTCATATCAAACCCTTATTTCTACGATTTCTTTGTGTTCGCCCGTCGGCGGCTCGCGGCTCAGGAAATCGTCGACGTGATCTCGACCATATCCCGGTCAAGGCCGGACTGGAACGCATAGTTCTTCGTGTGAGAACGGATGTAGTCCGCCGCGTTTCCTCCGGCGGCGTCCTCTCCGGCCTCCAGCGGATTGCTGCCGCCCATGGCGGCAAACATCCGGATGTTTACGGTCTTTTCCTCCGAGCGGATGCCGCACTCGACCTTGATGTCCGTCCCCTCCGTGCAGGAGCGGCAGCACAGCGCGAACAGCTCATCCACCAAAAGCACCTGCCGCGCGCCGACCTTCTCGTCGATGCCGCCGTCCCGCAGCGTCTTGCGCATGAAGTCCGTCACCGCGGGCGCGAACTCCGACTTTCCGGGCACCACGGTGAAGATGTACTCCCTGCTGCCCTTCTGGTACTCCAGCGCGACTGCCGCGTAATTGCAGACGCTGTCTCCGTTCTCGCAGTACGCCGCTGCATCGTCCGCGACGAAGCGGAGCAGCTCCTCCGCGTTGCGCGCCTGGCTCCGGCTGCGGTTGAGCGCCGCCTGCAGCTCCTTCTCCCGGAACGGCGTGCCCTCGTCGTCCGTCATATCGCCCAGATCGGCGGTGTAGAGGAACAGCCGGTCGCCCTGGTTCAAGCGGAGCCTTTCCGAGCGGTAATTGACGTTCTCGTTTGCGCCGAGCGCCGAATAGACCGGCGTCTTGAGCCATTCAAAGCGGCCCTCGCTGCGCATCAGGAACGGTACGGCGCCGCCCGCGTTGACAAAGTTGAGCGTTCCGTCCACCGTGTTCAGCACGCCGACCAGCGCGCACAACTCGTTCTCGCCGCCGAGGTCGAAAAGCTGGGCGTTCACGTCGGACATCGTCTCGATCAGCGAGCGTCCCATGCGCAGCCGGCTGCGGATCGCGGTCTGCGCCACAACCATAAAGAGGGCGTTGGCGATGCCGCTGCCGGGCACCTGTCCCATGACGACGCAAAGATATTTCTCGTCGAGGAAGAAGTGGTCGTAAAACGAGCAGCTCTGGCGCTTTCCGGCCTGCACCGCGCCGGAGATCTCAAAGGTCGAGGTCGCGGCGTTATACCGGATCCTCTGCGGCAGGACCGAGCCGCAGATCTCGTCGACGATCTGCCGGGTGGCGCGCTCCTGCACGACGCTCTGCTTCTCCTCGGTCTCCTCCTGCCGCACCTCCTCATGCTCTGTCTCATGATGCAGCCGCAGCAGCGGGGACTTGGGCACCTCCGTCGTCACGCGCGTCTCCGCCAGCTCCGTCACGCCCTGCGCGCGGCGGCGCAGCAGCGGGATCAGGACGAGCACCGCAACGGCGAGCAGCGCGCCGAGCACCCAGAGCAGGTTCCTCTGCCTGACAAGGCGCGCAGCCATCTCGATCTGTCCCGGCGCGGTGAAGTTCAGCCTGCCCGTCGTGGCGTTGAAATCCGCGCCGTCCAGCTTCGCCAGATCCTCCAGCGCGATGTACCTCTTGCCGTCCACCAGAATGGCGCCGACGCGCAGCGTCTGCCCGTCGATGACGGCGACAGCCTCCTCCCTGCCGGAGATTGCCGTGGTGATGAGCACGCTGTTTGTCTTCTCATCCCAGTCCACGGTGAAGCCCGTTGCGTCGCCGAGCTCGCGCAGCTGCACATAGTTGCGTCCGTCGATCAGATAGCTGTCAAAATGAACCTCCTGCCCGTTCACGAGGACGACGTTCTCCGACGGCTCCGCGGCGACGCCCGCCGCGTTCGCCACGCTCCCGCCGAGCAGCGCCAGTCCCGTCAACACTCCGGCCAGCACCCGCGCAACCTTGTTGTTCATGTTCCCTCTCTCCTTATTTGAGGCGTTCCGGATCATCCTCAATCGCCCTGCGCGTCGTCCAGTAAATCTGCGTATTCCCGCAGCTGTTCGCGCACCACAACGATCTCGTTCTTTTTCAGCTCCGTCACCGCAGCGCGAAGCATGTGCTTCATGGAAATCGGTATCCCCTCGCCCGCCGCCATGAACGCGGCGGAGAGGACGATGTTCTTGATGTGTCCGCCGGAGAGCTCGAACTTCTCTGCCATGAACCGCCAGTCGATGTCGTCCGAGACCGGCGCGCCCGCCGGCAGCATCCCGCGGTAGATTGCCTCGCGCGCGGGCGGCTCCGGGAACGGGAAGTGCACCACGTAGGTGATGCGGCGCATGAATGCCGCGTCGATATTGCCCATCAGGTTCGTCGCGAGGATGCAGACGCCGTCGTACTCCTCGATCTGCTGCAGCAGGTACGCGACCTCGACGTTGGCGTTGCGGTCGTGGGAATCCTTCACCTCGCTGCGCTTGCCGAACAGGGCGTCGCACTCGTCGAAGAACAGGATGCAGCTGGCGTTCTTCGCCTCGTTGAACACCGCGCGGAGATTCTTCTCCGTCTCGCCGATGTACTTGCTGACGATCTGCGAGAGGTTGATCTTGTAGATCTCCATGTTCAGCTCGTTGGCGATCACCTGCGCGCACATGGTCTTGCCCGTGCCCGGCGAGCCGGCAAAGAGGATCGAAAGTCCCCAGCCGTAGCCGACCTTTTTGGCAAAGCCCCAGCGGGCGGATACCTGATGCCGGTAGCGGATGTGCCCGCAGGCGCGCTTCATCAGCGATTTCTGCGCCTCCGGCAGCACGACGTCGTCCCATGTGTAGCCCGGCTTGATCTGCGATGCCAGTTCACCCAGCTTGTGCACCGACTGCCGATAGCAGCAGCGGTGAATCAGCGCGCCGGACACAGCGCCCGCGCCGTCGAGGCGAGCCAGTCCGATCGCCTGCTCGCACGCGGTTCGGATCTGCCGCGGGCTGAAGCGGAACTTTGCCGACAGCTCCTCCACCGTACAGCCGTCCAGCACGGCGCCGCGCAGCGCGCTCTCAAAGAGCGCCAGCCGCTCGGTCTCCGTCGGCGCGGGGATCTCCAGCTCCACCGTCAGCGTGCGCAGGCGCGACGCGGACGGCAGCTCGGAGAGCAGGAAGCATTTGTCGCGGTTCGGCTTGAGCCGTTCCAGCTCCTCCAGCATGGCGGTGTCGGGCGGGACCAGCTGTCCCGTCTCATCCCGTCTGTCTAAATGATACAGGCAAAGGTAGGCGTTCGTCAAGTCCGCGGCGAGAGAAGCTCTCTGCGCCTGCTCGCGCCACTCGCTCCCCTCCAGATTGGCGAACACGCAGCGCGCGCGCTGGCGCGCCATCAAATGCTCGATCTGGAAGCGCTTGCCGCCGCCGCGCGGCCCCGAAAGCCGGATGCAGCAGCGCCCCGGATAGGCGAACGCCGCGTCCAGCCGCCGTGCGATGTCCTCCTGAATGACCAGCGCGTCCAGCCGCTCGCCGCCGGCGCCGTCGAAGAAGCGGAAGCCGTAGCGATCCGACAGGCCCTCTCCGGCGAGGAATTCCACCACCTCCCGCCGAAGCACCAGCAGGCCCTTTTCCAGCTCGTCTTCGCGGAAAAGGCGCGTAAATCCGCCGTCGCGGTGAAATCTCGAAATACAGGACGCAAGCTCCATGCCTTCCGGCAGGAACAATTCGCAGCACAGGGCAACGCCCGGCGCCTTGCGCGTCATGTCATCCTGCAGATAGGCAAAGAGCTTCGTGTATTTGAGGTCGATCTCCGGCGCATACGCCGTTATCACGCAGCTTTGTTCAAAAGGATCGAGGTGGAACCGCTCAAAAAGCTCGGTCAGCGGCAGCGCCGTTTCGGTGCGCTCCAGACGCAGCGTGATCGCCGCGTCCGCAAGGTTGAGCTGTTCCCGCTCCTCCGCGTCCAGCTGCGTGGACAGGCCGCGCTGCGCCGCCCTGGTCAGATTGTGCTCGAACTCCTCGCGCGTTACCACGAGGCCGAGCAGGTTTTTCATTTCGCTGGACGGCCCCAGCCACTGATGGTGGCTGTAATAGTAATAAAGATACAGATCAAGACGCGACATCTGCTCGCGCATCAGCTCGTCCTGCCCGCCGTAGCCCTTTTCCAGCTTTGCGGCGTCCACCCTGTTCAGCTCGTCAACATCCATACCGTCTCCTTAGGGCGTCTGTACCGTCATGGCAGGCGTCATCGTGATCTGGATGACGCCGCCGTAAGCACACATCAGCTTGCTGGTATTGTTCAGCAGCGGCTTGTTGCACACCAGCACGGTCGGCGCGCCGGGCACCCACGGCGCGGGGATCACCGGCGTGCAGGGCATGGGCGTCAGCACGCCCAGCGCGGCTGCCGTGGCCGAGGCCACCGCCGGATTGGCGAGGCTCGAACACATGCCGAAGGTCGGCGGCTTGTTGTCCATGATCGTCGCCTGTGGCATGTTGCAGGTCTGCACCGTCTGCTGCGAGGAGACGGGCAGCGGGCAGGGCGCCACGCCGAACGAGCACATGCACAGGGCGGTATTCACCACGGAATTTGCCATCTATTCAGCCCTCAACCTTCCATTCCACGCTCTGTTCGCCGGCCTTCAGCTCCGCCTCGAACACCTTTCCGCCGCAAAAGCCCATCAGCTTTCCGGGTTCCCGCAGCAGCACCTGAATCGTCCCCGCCTCGTCGGCGGTATAGGACTGCATGGCGACCAGCTCCGCGCCGCGGCCGTGCGCCTGCTGCAACGCCGGTGCAAACTCCGCCGTTTCGGTGTGGAGCGAGCGGATGTAGACCAGCTCCGGCGCCTTTTTATCGCACAGCAGGAAGTGGCCCGGAATCGGGAGCAGCGCCGCGTTCCCTTCGCAGAACAGGTGCGCCTCCGCGTCACCCGCCTCGCTCTTCTCCTGCGCCAGCTTGATACGGTTGCGCGACGGGACGCCCAGCCAGAGGTGCTCGTTCGCAGCCTCGCCCTTTCCGCGCCGCAGCGTCAGCGAGACGCGCACCGTCTCCGGCGGAAAACGGTAGCCCGCGCCGGGCTTGAGCTCCACCGTATCCTCCAGCAGCTCCCCGCGTCCGGCGTGCAGCGGCACCGTCTCGTCCCGGTAGCCGCTCCGGCTGATGCGCAGCTCGTGGTCTCCGGGGGCGAGATCCGCCAAAACCAGATAGCCGTCCTTCTTCCAGACGGGGCGGCGCAAAGGCGCACCGTCCAGAAAGCAGCGCGTTCCGGACCCGTCGGTGAAGACGCGCCCGGAAAAGCCGTCGCGCAGCAGCAGCACAGCGTTCACCGTATGCCGGATCATTTTGCGTCTCCCTTCTTCTGATCGGTCTCGATCGTGACCTCGGTGACGCGGGCGATACGGCGCTCACGCCTGGAGTCGATGGTGACGCCTGTTACCGTGACCACGATGGAAAGCTTATACTCCTTGGAGGTGTTGTTCCAGATCTTGAGCAGCTGCTCCAGCGGCGTGCGGTCCACCGAGACATGCAGCTCCGCGTTCTCCGCGGCGAGCGAGCCGTTCAGGTAGCGCTGGGGGATCACCGGATTGTCGCGCAGCGTCTGCACCACCGCGCCCATGATCCGGTGCTGGTCCGCCTCCTTCACCTGCGCGGGCGCCTTGGAGTGCGTTGTCACCAGATAGTGCAGATTGAACCGCGCCGGCCGGATGCGCTGGGTATCCCGGTCGACGGAGTAGTAACCCGCCGTCATGTTCTGCCCGTCCTCCTCGATCTGATAGAGGTAGAGTGTCAGCTGGTTGTTCTCACTCTCATGGGGCGAGCAGAGATTGATGAGCTCCCGGTTGCCCAGCGGCTCCGGGGTCAGGCTGTCCCGCAGCAGGTCGACCAGCGCGACGCCCGCCTCCGTGAATGCCGTATAATCAGCCATATGCCTGCTCCTTTCAGACTCCTCCGGCCGCTTCCGCGGGTTCGTCCGCGGGCTCTTCCGCAGCTTCCTCCGCGGGCTCCTCCGGCAGGATCGCCGCCTGGAACAGCGGCTCAAAGATGTCCTCGTGCCAGCCGAAGGTGCGGGAGACCCATCCGCCGGTCATCTGGTTGAACGCGTTCGCCTCGCGCGAGAAATCAGCCAGCGCGGAGACCAGCGATTCGCGTGCAAGCGCCTGATTGTTCATCGCCTGATACCACGCTTCCTTCGTCCCGCTTCCCGTGGCGTACTCGCCCGCGGCGCGCTGGACGCTTTGCTCCGCCGCCTGATACTGCGCCAGGCACACCTCCACCGCGCTGTGCGCGTCGGTCAGATCCAGCAGCGCCGTCTTGACCGCCGTCTCCGTTTCCTCCGCGGTTCTCCCGCTCTGTCCCGTCGCCTGCGCATAGGCGGCGGCGACAAGGGACAGCTCGCCGATCTTCTGCTTCGACGGGTCGAAGTTGATGAGCATATCGTCCAGCGCGTAGTCCGACAGCTTCTCGGCTCCGACGTCCTGTGCGCGCAGCTCCGCGCGCTTGATGGCGGTCGTGCACGCGTCGATCTGGTTCGCAAGACTCAGCTGCAGCGCCTCCAGCGCGGCAACCGCCTCGGCGGAGCCCTTGCCCTTGCCGAGCGCGTCGTTGGCGTCCGCGAGCATCACGCCCACGCGCTCCAGATTCTCCTCCAGCGCGCTCTTGCGCTCCATCTGCGCCCAGCAGTCCAGCATTGCGTCCGCCAGCGTGACCGCCTGTGCCGCGTCCTCGCATTTCGCGAACGCCTTGTCAGGCGATTTGCCGCCGGAGGAAGCGCCCGCGCCGCCGGAGGAAGCGCCCGCCGTATCGTCCATCAGATCCAGCGCGCCGAGCAGCCCCTCGATCCGGCTGTCCGAGACGTTCACGGCATCCGAGCCGGGCGCGGCGGGCGTATTCTCCATCTTGCTCCACGCCACAAGCAGCGCTTCGGTGCGCGCCTCGTCCCCATAGAGCACGGTGATGCGCCGTCCGTTCGCGATCGCGTCCTCGGAGGCGTAAGTCCCGCTTCTGAGGTTCACGCCGTTCTGCTGCGTATAGTTCGTCGTGCCCTTGTTTGCCATCATGCCGTCCGGCCAGGCGATCGGCGTGGTGTAGTCCATGCCCGGCAGGAGCGTCACCCACTCGGCGCCTTCGGGCTGCGTGAGATAGAGCTTATGCACCATGGACTCCCGGTCCTCCGTCTGGAAGGTGCACTGCGCCGCAAGGCCAAGCTCCGTGGCGGTGAGCTGGAACACGCCCGATGCGTCGTCGGTGCGCACGTTTCCGTCGCCAAGCACGGTGCGCAGCTCCTCGGTCGTCATCTCCAGCAGCTTGCCGCCGTCGACGGTTCCGCCGAGGAACGGCCCCTCGTAGATGGTCTTGCCCGCCTTGTTGAAAAGCGCGCCGAAGCCGGCCGGCATCCCGTCCGTCCATTCGCCCTGATAGTAGAGGATACCGTTCTTCTTCCACGTCACGGTGCCCTCCGGCGTGCCCTCGGCAAACGTCGCCGTCAGCTGGCCGCCGTCGCTGAAGAATTCCGTGCCCGCGCCGTTGTACTTGCCCTCGGTGAACTCACCCTCGTAGGCCTTGCGCCCGTCGGTACCGTAGGCGATACCCATGCCGTCCGGAAGGCCCGCGAGGAACTGCCCCTGATAGGACATCCTGCCGGAGCCGTAGTAGGAGATGCCGTTCCCCTCTTCGCTTCCGGCGCGGAAGTCGCCGTCGTAAGACAGTGTCCCGTCCTTGTAGAGCTTGCCGCGCCCGTCGTGGACGTCCTCCAGAAACTGTCCCTCGTAGACAATGACGCCGTTCTGATACTCCGTGCCGCTGCCGGAGCGAAGTCCTCCGGAGAACTGCCCCTCGTAGGTCAGCAGCCCGTCCTCATAAAGGCGTCCCCGCCCCTCATAGCGTCCGTCGGTGAACTGGCCCTCGTAGGCGAGGATGCCGTCGGCGTACTCCGTGCCGTTGCCGGAGCGGATGCCGTCGCGGAACTGCCCCTCATAGAGAAGGATGCCGCTCTCGTCATACTGCTTGCCCTCTCCCTGCAAAACGCCGTCTTCGAGGCGTCCCGAAAAGAGCGGAACCTTTTTCTTCTCGTCGGAGAACACGATCACGCGGCCGCTCCAATCCGCCACGCGCTTGTCCTTTTCATAAAACTTCGCCGTGAGGAAGTGGCTGAGCACAAAGGGCCACACAATGAAGTAGAAGATCACGCCCATTGCGACCAGCGTCATCAGGATCTTGATGATCAGCGCCTTGGAGATGTACAATCGGCCGGTTTCCACATAGTCTTCCCGGCTGGTGGGCTTCTGCGCGGCGGAGACGACGCCCTGCAAAGAGGACGACGCCGCCTTTGTCGCGTGCCGCGAGAAGTTGGTCAGTCTGCGGATGCGCGATCCGATCGCCACGACCCTTCTGGCAAGGAAGGCGCGGAACGTCCGGAAGAATACGCCCACCGATCTGGTCAATTGATAGAAAAAGTAATTCACCGTGAACTCCTCCCCGGAGAAGAGTTTGTGTTACCGAAGCCGGAGCATCCCGCTTCGCATCAGCGCCACCGCCAGCAGCACCACGATACAGGCGACGGCTGCGTAGGTCAGGATCTTGCGGATGCGCTTCTTTTCATAGTCCTCCGCGGTATAGTAGGGCTGCACCGGCGAGCGGCGCACATAGCCGTCCTCATATTGCGTGGGGACGTCCGTTTCCGGAATGCCGTCCGGCTCCTCACCGGGCTCCTCCGCGCTGCTCTGGGCAAGCTCCGCCGCCTTGCGGATCAGGCTGCCCTTGCCGACGGCCGCGCCGCCCTTGTCCATGGGACGCGCGCCGTCCGTGTCCTGCTCGCGCAGGCGGAGCAATTCCTCCAATGCCATGGCTCAGATCCCCTTTCCGCCCGCGCCGTCCACGTTCAGCACGCAGTGCAGCGACGGGTCGTGCTCCAGACGGTCCGCCAGATACAGATAGTACCGCGCCCCGCCGTCGAACGGGTAGTTGTGGGCAAGCTGCAGGAACATGTGCTTCGCGCCCGCCGTATCGCCGGCGTACAGGTCGTAGACGCCCTGCGAGAAGTCGCGCATGGACGCAGCCTTGCCGCGGCGGATGTTGAACTCGTCGCCGTCAAAGACCTCGTACACCCGCACGCTCTGGCTGCCGACGACGCACTTGCCCATGTAGCGGCTGCCGTAATCCTGTTTTTCGGAAATGATGGCCTCGGTGCAGAGGATACCCGCCTCCAGACGGTTGCAAAGCCCCATCAGCTCCCGGACCACCGAGAGGCTGGACGAGATCGTCGTCGGCTCCATCTGGGAGCTGTCGCCGACGATGCCCAGCATCACGTTGCCCACGTCGAGCGCGATGCGCAGCGTCACGGCGGGCAGCCGCTTCTGCGTGCGCAGCTCGTTGAGGGAAAGCACCTCCTGCTGGATCGCCACCGCCGTGCTGATGACCTCGCCGCCCTCCTCCATGACGACGTCGAAGCCGTCGTAGGAGAAGTGGAACACGGTGCCGCCCTTGCGCGCCACGATGGACGCGGTGCGCTCGATCACCTCGTTGACGCTGTCAAACAGCAGGCGCGAATTCTCCGTATTGGTGTAAACATGCTCCGGGAACGTGAACCAGACGGTCATGACCGCCATTCGCCGCGCGGCGAATGTGCTCTTGTCGACTTCCCGGATGGACTGCTTGCCCAGAAGCGCCAGGACCTTCTCCGGCACGAACCGGCGGTAGGAGTGCTCCAGGCTCACGCGGGACTCCTCCTGCTCACGCAGCGAGATGCCGAGAGAGTTGACGATGCTCGCCATACTCTCCAGCTCGTCGCCCGTGTGCAGGTTGAGCCGTCTGCCCGCGCCGCCCTGAGAGATACGCTCCATTTCCTCGGAAAGGCGCCTGACGTCGCCGCTGATGGAAATGAGGATCAGCAGCGCAGCGGCGACCACGATGGCAAAGCCGCAGAACACCAGTTTTTTCAGAAGTGTGCCGTCCGAACGCATGGCGTTCTCCACGCGGATCGACAAAACAGACTCATCTCCGCAGACATAGCGGAAAACGCCGTTCTCCAGCGTGCACGCGGAGCCCTTGTGATGCGCCTCCTGCGCCAGAGCGGGGCTGAAGCCCGACAGCGTCTCGGCGCGCCGTCCGTCCGTGCGCACCCAGGTGTCCGCGTCGTAGCGTGCGACGACCACGCGCACATTGCGGAAGCCCTCCGCGTCCGTGCCCTCCAGCGTCTTGCTCAACTCGGTCACGAGGCCCGGCTCGTTGATCCGCTTGTCCGCGCGAGCCGCGCGCAGCACGGCCTCCACGACCTCGCGGTTCTCCCGCAGGGAGGCGTCCCGGATCGCGGGGCTGAGATAGAAGATCGTCAGCAGGGCAAAGCACAGCAGCGCCGCCATGGCGAGCGCGCCGCCGCGGAACACGGCGAGCGACGCGTAGCCGTTGCGCAGTCCGCAGAGCAATAACCACAACAGCGCGGCCGCCGCAATTGCGAACGCCGCGTATTTTACGATCGTCATGATGGCCTGAGATCTCGTCGCGCCAAGAAGGCCCGTGATCTCTCGGCTGCCCTGGGCGTCCGTCTCGATGAGCACGGAGCCGTCGAGCAGCAGAAGGGCGCGCTCGTCTCTGGTGAGCGCGGCGGAGGTCAGAGTACGCGTGTATCCCTTTGCCTCGGTGTCGAAGCGGAACATCCGCTGCGACACGCTGCCGCCCGCGTCCAGGAAACAAACGTCGAGAGTAGCCGTATTTATATAATACCAACCTCCGCGGCCTCTCGTCAAGCCCATAAGCGCCTGATCTTTGACCAGGCTGTCCAGATTCTGCCCGTTGAGCAGCAGATAGCCGGTGCCGCCGGCGATCGTCGCGCCGTCCGACGTGGTGAGCACGGACAGCGTCCGTCCGCCGTCGCAGGTCGACTTGCCGTTGGGCTCCACGCCGCCCTGCTCCCGGCAGAGATAGCGCTCCAGTGTGTTGCCCGTGCGCACGGCGAAGTACACGACGCCCTCGTCACAGGCAAATTCGGACACCGCCGTCTTGCCGACGCGCTCCTCAAAGGAGTCGCCGGCGCAGGAGACCTCCAGCAGGCGCTCCGCGTTCTCCGCCGCGCCCACACGGAAAAGATAGAGCGTTTCCGCGTTCTTGCCGTAGATGCCCAGAACGGCGACGCCGTCGCGCAGCGGTACCACGCGCGCGACCGTCCCGCCCGCAAGCTCGTCCGGAAGCTCCGTCGTGAGCGTGGAGAGCGCGGTGCCGTCCTGCTTGAAGAAATTCACCGCCAGCGCGCCGTCATTCCAGCCGGCGACCGCCGACACGTCACCCGGCCCCGCGCCGACCGCCTGCCAGCTTCCGCTTCCGGCGCCCCGCAGGGTGTTCCAGCTCTCTGTCAGCGGTCCCTGCGCCGCAAGCAGGATCGCGCTGGCGGAAAGCAGCAGCATCACAAGGAAAAACAACCAATTCCGTCTGACGTTCATCAACGACCTCCCCGACTCGCCGCACGGCGGATCGCGCGTCCCAGCAGGATGAAGCCCCGCCGGATCACGCTCTTTTTCTTAAATTCCTCGCGCTCCTCCCGGATGACCGGCTCCATCTCGCGCCAGTACGCGTACAGCGGCACGATGGAGCGGAACACGCCGCTCTCCAGCCGGTCGAGAAACTCCCGCTCCGCCTTTCCCGCGCGGATCGTGCGCGGGAGTATCTTCCGGACCTGATCCGTCGTGAGGATCGCAAGCTCGCGCGCGTTCATGTCCTCCATCGGCAGGAGCATGTACCGGGACTTCACCCGGTCGCTCGACAGCTCAAAGATGAGGTTGCGCGAGAGCATCGCGGCGCAGCTGACCTCCGGCGGGAGATTGGCGAGGCTCAGCGCCTGATGGAACACCATCTCGGCATAGCGGAGCCGCTCCTCCCAGCTCCACTCGTCGCCCCGGTAGAAGATCCGGTCGATGTTCTCCCCGCGGCAGTCGTCAAAAACCGCCGTCAGGGTGCCGTCCTCCAGAAACATTCCCCGGAACGCGGGGCAATCCACCGCCTGTATCCCGGAGCAGATGCGCGCATAGCGGTGCAGAAGCTCCCCCTCGAACAGGTTGAGCAGGCATAGGGGCGTCTCGCGCTCGGCGATGTCGACCGCCTCAAGCAGCGCGTAATCCGGCTGCGTATATACCACGCGCACGACCTTGTATCGTTCGCGGATCATCAGCGCATCCATCGCTTTTCTCCCTCTCCTTCCCTGCCGCGGCGGCGGCGCGAATTACTCGACGATCACGAACGCGCTCGCGGTCACGCTCTCGTCCGTGTTGCTGATCGCAACGATCTCGTAGGTTCCCGGCAGCTCCGGCGCCTGATAGATGCCGTTGTGGTCGATGACGCCGCCGTTTTCCTCCTTGACGACCCAGCGCACGCTCTTGTCCTCGCTGCCCGTGACCTCCGCCTGGAAGCGGATCGTACCGCGGACCGCAACGTGCGAAAACTCCGGTGTGACGGAGATGCCGACTTTGCGCTGCGCCATGATGCGGTTGGTGTCGCGCTCCGGCTTCTGCGCGAAGTAGTGCACCGTCAGGCGGTTGCCCTCCACCATGTCGTGCAGCCACAAGCCGATGCGCATGGTGCCCCGGCGCGGATACACCACGGCGGCGGCCTCGACCCAGGGCACGCCCATGGGCACGTTCTTGGTCTTGCTTCTGACGAAGATCTCGCTGTTGCCGAAGCACAGCGTCGTCTCGTCGCCCGCGCCGTGGTCGGCGAACTCAATGCTCAGCCGCACATCCACGGTGCCCGGCCCGAGGCCGTGCGGGATCTCCTCGGAGTAGATCTTGCTGTTCACGCGCACGCCGCTCGGCAGCGTCAGGTCGACCGTGCCGTGGCTCACCGCGTAGTCGTACTGCTCCGGTGACGGGATGCCGAAATCAAAATGCAGCGCGCCCGTGGAGGGCTGATAGTTCGCCTTCACGTCCGGCTTCTGCCAATATTCGAGCGTGCGGACGGACGAGGTCACGGTCCGAGGCCCGTTGTCGCCGGAGGCGCCGCCCTCCTGCGTGATGCGCTGGCCGAAAGGCAGGTTCGTCACGGAGACGATGAACATGCTCCCCGCTGTGTGCAGCAGCTCCAGCTTGGCGAGGTAGATGGGGATGTCGCGCCCCTTGAGCCTGCGGTCCAGATTGTCGATCAGGCGGTTCCGCTCGGCAAGCTGGAAGATATCGCGGCAGAGGAAGCACTTCGCGTCGACCTCGACGTAGTTCTTGTAGCGGTGGCTGCCCAGCTCCAGATCGATCTCGCCGCCGGAGGGCAGGAACGGGCTTTGCAGGTCGCTCATCTGGCGCGCCTTCAGCCGGAAGGGCACCTGATAGACGCGGCGCTTCTCCTCCGGGCTCTCGCGGAACTCCAGATGGAGGCGTCCGTCGTCGCTGTCCACGAAACCGCTGTCGCCGTTGAGCTGGAAGTAAACCGGCGGAGTGTTCTCGTTCTTCACCACCAGCAGCTCCGCCGTGAACTCTCTGCCCGCGCAGACCGCCTCCGGCACGGCGAGGATCAGTGACAGCTCGTCGCTTGAGTAGAGCACGGTGACGTTGTCCTTGCCCGACGCCTCCAGCAGCGCGCGGTACTCCGGCTCCTGCGCGGTGAGGAACAGGTGCGCGCCCTCGCGCGTGATGTTGCACTGGCGCTGCTGGCCCGACACCGCGCCGACCGCGTTGACCGGCTCCAGATCGGTCTCCTGATAGTCCAGACACAGATAGGCGCTCGCCTTGCCCTGGATGCTCTCCTGCCCGTCGATCATTTGCAGCTTGCGCAGCAGCGGCTCCTCCACGGCGACCATCCGGCCGAGATAGTCGATGGCCATGCCGCTTTCGATCAGGAGCGTGGAATCGTCGCTGGCGCTGACGCCGAGGCCGCAGATCACACCCGCGCCGAAGGCGAGCCGGTTCATCAGCTGCGACGAGCGACGCGCATAGGTCTGCTCGATCTCGAAGTCCCGAACCGTCAGCAGCTTCCCGTAAAAATAGCGGTTGCGTTCAATCGGGAAAAAATCCGTGTTACCGCTCATAGTCTTCTCCTCCAATCGTTGTATCGTAATGGATGGTCACAGACTCGTCGATGACCGCCGTGACATAGTCGCCGATGCGTGAATTGATGCCGAGATAGGTGTGCCAGTTGAGCTGGACGCAGGGCTTGAGGAGCACCAGCTCCATCTCCGTCTCCGCTGGGATCAGCTCCTCCATCCGCTCCAAAAACTGTTCCATCTGCCGCTGCTTGCCAAAGGTGTCCTGCGGCAGCAGCAGGAAGAAACGGTAGGGGTCGTCTCCGTACAACCGCCGGTAGAGCTCCGGGTCCTTGCAGTCCGGATCGTTCGGATCGACCGCAAAATGCTCGACGATCCACGGCGAAACGCCGGTCAGCCGCTCCACGCTGCGCTTGATCCCCTCCACGGTGTACATCGTCTCGTACTCGTCGATCGCCCGCGGCAGCCGCTCGCGCAGCTCCTCCTCCGTATCGGAGGGGTCCGTGCGCAGCCAGTTGGCGAGGTAATGCAGCATCTCCGGGTTTGCCCCGGCGGGGTCCAGCTGCCGCCGCACCCCCTCGATACCGTCCTCCATGTCCTGCATCATGGCGGTGAACACAGAGAGGAAGCGGTAGGTGAAATCCTGCTGCTGATAGACGGCGGGCAGGTAGTCCGACATATGGTCGCTGTCCGCGAGAACGCTGACGCCGTTGAGACGCGGCTTCTCCGCTCCGCCTCCCGTCAGCACGACGGCGAGCCATAGCCAGCGCCCCGTCTCCGAGAGCCAGACGTCGTCGCCCTGCCGCTCCGCGTCACCGAATATCTCACGCACCGTCACCGACGTGCGCGGCCGGCCGGATAGCGCCTGCCACTCATCCCACACGCGATCATCGGAAGCGCGGGCAAATATTCGCACGCCGGACTCCCGGGGAATATCCGCCGAGAGCTTTACGCGCCCCCACCGGAAGCCGGCCTCCCTGCTGTCCAGCGGCGGCAGAAAGGCGATCCCCTCAAAGGCACCGTCGCAGAGCTGAAGGCTGTCGTCCTTCAGCTCCAGCGACCAGTAGACGCCGCCCTTCCATTGCTCGGCGCAGCACAGGTTCCAAAATGACTGGGTCGCACTCAATATGCTCACCTTCTATCCTTTGCCAGAATGATCTCCGCGCGCGTCAGATGCAGAATGGTGTCCGGCGGGACGGTCAGGTCGCCCGCGGCGGTCTGGTAGCTGTTCTGGTCCAGCCCGCGGTACTCGATCCGATCCGCCTGATACACGCCGTCCAGCGCCTGGATCACCGCCGCGAGGTCGTCGCGGTCGGCGCCCGCGCCGATCCGGTTCCCCGCGGGGGCAAAGTACCGTTCGATCGCCTCCCGCGCCGTCTCGGGCCGGAAGCTCTGCTCCGCCCGGACGCGCACACTGACGGTAAAGCCCGCGTAGCGCACCGGGATCGCCTCCGTCCGGATGCAGACGGGGCGGTTGCGCTCCAGCTGGCGGTCGACCGCCGCGAGGAAACGCTCGTCCGCCCGGGGCATCTCATCGTCGCTCTGCGGCAGCACCGCGACCGACACACAGGCGGCGAAGCGCTGGTGCTTCTGCCGGACGTCGAAGCCCGGCAGCGCCTTGGCGCCCGCCACGCGGAGCCCCGGCGTCTCCATCGCCCGACGCTCATAGTCCTCCGTCGAAACGCATTTCTTCGTATTCTTCAGCCGCCGCAGCAGCCTTGCGCGCCCCTCGGCCATCGTCTCCGCGCCGCGGCCGCCGTGCGCCGCGCCGTTTGCGGCGAGCTCGCCGTCCTCGGTGAAGCACAGGCCCGCGTCGGCGGGGATGTTTCCCTCGCCGCACAGGGAGACCAGCTCCTCCACGACCATGACGGCGCCCTCTCCGCCGGCA
The DNA here is from genome assembly GCA_015067435.1 of Oscillospiraceae bacterium. Lineage (GTDB taxonomy): Bacteria > Bacillota > Clostridia > Oscillospirales > Oscillospiraceae > Hominicoprocola. Next base: position 35,840 of record SVMM01000017.1, read on the forward strand.
ACCAGCGCGCCGTGCGCGCCGTCACCGACGATGATGGTCTCGCGCCTGCGGTCATAGGTGAACGCCAGATCGCGCGGACCGCACAGGGAGAGATCCTCCACAAAATGCCACGGCATAAGCCGGACCTCGCCGTCGGGGCACAGCGTCTGGCACATCAGCGTCAGCCGATCCGTCAGAACGCCCTTGCCGCCCAGATTCAGGCGGAAGACCTCGCCCGGACGCCCCGTTGCGTCGAACAGCAGGTCGTGCAGGCGCAGCGGGTCGAGGCACGCGATCAGGATGTTGACGTCGCCGTCCTCCGCGACGCCCTCCGTATCAATCGTAAAGCTGAGCCCGTCCGGCTCGCGCTTCACCTTATAGTCGTTGAACTGCCGCCAGCCTTCCTCCTCGCGCAGGAAGACCGCGGTCTCCGCGCGACGCGCCTGGGCGCTGTGCAGCTTCCATTTCCACTGCGCCGCGGGCTCCACCGTGAACCACTCCGCGCGGGCGCGGCTCTCCGTCTGAACCGCGCGGAACCTGCCCGCGCTGATCTCGCTGAGGCGCACCTTTTCCTCGCAACCCGCGTCGGTCTGCCGCAGCGTCAGCCAGAATATCCCGTCGCCGTCCGGCTGCCACGCAGCCGGCGCCGGAAGGGTGATATATCCGCTCCAGCTCAGCGCCATCGTCTCGTCCCGCAGGGGCTCGACCGCGCCGACGCCCGAGAGCTCCCACAGGAGCCTGCGCGGCAGCTCGGTATCCCCGTCCGGGGCGTTGCGCTGAACGCCGGAGCCGAGAGCAACATGGAACCAGAGACGCAGCTCCTTCTCCGGACGCCGCGAAAAACCGAGACGCAGGGCCGTGCCGCTCTCGCCGCCGAAATCAAAGGGCAGCAACGGCGGCCCGCCGCTGAGCATCGTGGTGATGTCGGTTCGTCCCCTGCCGTCGGGGCGCTCTATCTCCATGCGGCACAGCTCGGGCCGGACGGCGGGGATCTCCTCCGCCAGCTCGAACACGACGCCCTCCGGCGTGCTGAGCTCCGACAGCGGCGCGCGTGCCGGCGCGTCCGGCGATATCTCCAGTGCGCATTCCGCCGCGCTCTCCGCGCAAAGGCGGGTGCCGGCAAGCTCCAACAGCTTGCGGGCGATCTCCGGCGTGATGCGGTTCATCTCATACTGCTGGGATTCCTTGAACCAAGCCATCAGCTCAAGGATCGTGATCCCCGGGTCGTGCGCGTTGTGGTCGCTCCATACCGGACACAGCCACGGCAGGCGGCTCTCCGCCTCCTGCACAATATCCACGAACCGCTGATCGTCCAGATTGCGAGAAATCAACATAGGCTTTTCTCTCCCTTTTTGAGGCTCCGGCGGCGCGAGCGCCTCCGGCTCGGAAAAAACCGCCTCAGCTCAGGCGCACCAGATGGCGGCCGCTCTCCACGACACCGTAGGGGAAATCGGCGTCCGATTCCAGCGCCGCAAGCTTCTGCCGCCCGTCCTGATCGTAGGACGCCTCCACCAGTATCCTGTCGATGAGCTTGACGTTCTGCGTGTCGCGCACGACGCTCCACACCTCGCCCAGCCGGATCTGCTCGCCGATGGGGCGGCTCTTCCACGTCTCTCCGATCAGCGTTTCCAGCCTGCGCACGATCTCCTGCTGCGTCTGCGCGGCAAGCTCGATCTGTCTGGTCTGGACCGTGACGGCGGTGTTGACCGTCAGCACCGTGGCGGGGCAGACATGGAGCCTGCCCTCCGCGATCAGGCAGCACGAGCTGCGCTCGGCAAGAAAACGGTATACCTCGCGGCAAAGCTCCTCCGTGCCCTCGCCGTTCTTGCCGAAGCCCGTGATGACCACGGCGATGTGCCCCGGCGCGCTCTCGCCGCGCTCGTTCTTCCCGGAAAAGCATCTCACATGGCTCACCTGCGGGAACTTCTCCCGCACGAGCTCCTCATAGTCGCGGCGCCCCACGGCGCGGCCCCTGTTGCGCAGCAGGCAGCTGCCCCACGCTTCGATGCTCTCCAGCGGCAAGCGGCCCGTTCCGCCGCTCATCGCCGTCAGGTTGCGCACGCCGCCGATCTGGGGCATCGCCGTCAAAAGCGTGTGGACCGCGCCCGCGGGCACGTTGCCCCGCACGCCGCCGCCGCTGGAATACTGCACGCGGATGTTGTGGTCGCCCGACGGCGGGACCTTGCCCTGCCGCCCGTCGCCAAAGGTAACGGAGCCCTGATAGGGGTCCAGCTCAAACACACGGTCGTCCGGCGCGGCGAGCGCGAGATCCTCCACGCGCTGCCATTCCACCCAGCAGCGCCGCAGGATATGGTCCTCCCGCTCCAGCCTGATCCGCTCCGGACACTCCTTTTGCAGCCGCTCGATCTCGGCGGCGGAAATGCCGTTGAACTCGTCCACCCACACCCGGCAGTCCTGCACGGGCAGGGAGAGAAGCCATACGCGCTTTCCCGCCTCGTAGGCGTCGGTGTCGAACAGCTGATCCTCCTCGCGCTGGCGCTGGAGCGCCGACACGGCGTTCACCGTCACCGACCGCACCGCCGGCATCACGCCGGGCTCGGTGTCGCTCCGGCTCAGGCGCAGCCAGCAGCCCTCCTCGCCGAACAGCTCCGTCTTTGGAAGCGGCTCCGGCAGGAAGAGGAACATTTCGCCGCTGTGCAGCAGGCGATCCGTCTGATCCACGGTGCGCACCGGCTCATAGTCCTTGCCGTCCCAATACTCCCACTCAAGCTGTCCCATCAGGCGCGAGCGGCCCTCCACCTGAAAGCGCAGGGAGAGCGGCATCGCATGCGGCGAAGCGTCGAAGCGGAAGTACATCGACGCGCGCTCGTCACGCATCGGAACCAGCGCCGCAAAGTGCAGATGCGCGATGCTTTGCGTATCCTCAATGCTTTTCCTGCGGCCGTTGTTGTCGGAGAAGCAGCACACGGGCGGTCTCTGCTCGGAATAGCTCCAGCGGAATTCCGCAAGCTTGACGAAGGGGACGATCCAGCGCTGGTAGAACGACAGCGGGTTCGTCACGTCGACGACGCGGGCGCGGATATAGAATCCCGTCTCCGCGTTCACCTCGACCTCCTCGGCGTCCTCCGGCACGGTGAAGCGCACGTCCAGCGCGCCGTCGCGCTTGCAGGAGAACGGGTTTTTATCGCCGGTAACCGGAAGATTTCTCCATCCCAAGCCGTTGTAATACTCCCAGACGACCTCGGAGACATAGACATCGTCCGGCTTCTGCTCGACGGCGCTCTTTTTGTCAATGATGGGCTGGGTGAAGTCGTACCTCGCGCCCAGCGCCTCCGGCTCGTCCACGATCGGCGCGATCTCCAGATGCAGCAGCGCGTCCGCGCCGCGCTTGGTCAGTGCCGAATCGCAGCGGAGATAGAACACGTTGTAAACCGCGGGGCGGCGTCCGAAGCAGTAGCCGCCCTCCTGCGGAAAGATCGGCAGATCGTCGCTGTACATGCTCTGCGCCGGGCAGGGTCTCAGCGGCTCGCTGGCAAGCTCCATCGCGTCGAGGCGTATCTCCGCGGCGGGGTGTCCGGTGCAGCTGATGCAGATATGACCGCTCTCGTTGGGCTCCAGCAGGAGCCTGTCGTGCTTCTCCAGCACGAGCCGCCCATGCTCCGCGTGCACATTGTCGAAGGGAATTTCCTCCCCCTCGTGCAAAAACGTCCACTCAAGCTCCTCGTCCGCCAGCGCCTCCGCCGTTTCCTCCTCGCGGTGTCCGCTCTCCTGATGGAACGTGACGCTGATGACCGCGGGGCAATCCAGACGAAGGACGTGATCCTCGCCGATGGTAAAGCGATGGCGCTGCAGCTCCTCGCCCGCGGGCTCGAAAAAGCGCTGCGGCCGCTCGGAGAGGTCGAGGCGGCGAATGCTGTCCGCCTCCGCGTCGACATAGTAGACGTCCGCAAGATGCGCGGGCGTGACCTGAATCATGCGTCCGGTTTCAAAGACGACGTTCTCGCCCTCCTCGTCGGGCGTGAAAACCTGCGTGCCCGCCGGAACGGTGAAGGGCTCCGTTTCGTTGCCATGCGGCTCAAAGCACATTGTGCCGCCCGCGGACACGGGACCCGGCTCCCGAAAGCCGATCATATTCAGAAACTCCACGTAGAGCTTCTCCGGCAGCGCGTTGAGGCGATCCACGCTCTGTCCGTACAGGTCGGCAAACACCTCCGTCAGCGCCGCGCCGGGGTCGTCCTCCGTCCGCTCGTAGCGCCACTCCGGCGTATAGCTGCGCGCGAGCGCCTTGAGCTTCGCGCGGATCTCCTCCGGTGTTCTGGAATCCAATGCCGGTCGGTTCATAACGTCTCCCCTCCCTCGGATCCCTCCGTCCGGTAGAACGGATACACGCGGTTGTAGCGGTTATTCGTGCTGCGCACGCGGTAATTGATCTCGACCTCGAGGGTGCCCTCCAGCTTGTCCGTCTCCCGGCACTTCACCTCGACGTCGTCGATGCGCGGCTCCTGATAGCTCAGGATCTCACGCAGCTCGAAGGCGAGGCTCTGTTTCGTGGAGCCGGAATCGGTGGCGAAGACGTAATCCAGCACGTTGGAACCGAAATCCGGGCGCATGATGCGCTCGCCCTGCGCGGTATTCAAAATGATGCCGATGGCCTCCGCAATGTCCTCTTCCTCGCTGACCATGGCGAATTTACCGGTCTTGGGATCGACCTGAAGGGGAAACTTCAAGCCGCGGCCCATGAATTCTTTTCCGTTCAAAGCTCCTTCGCCTCCTTGACGTACCGTGTCAGTTAAGCTTGAGTATGGCTCCCTTGAGGCTGGCGGGTCCGGACGCCTCCAGCTTGAGGGACGCGTCCGCCTTGACCTGCGCGTCCACGCCCTGCATGCTCAGCTGTCCCTTCGCCTTGCCCTTGATGCTGGCACCGTCGAGCGAGATGGTGCCGTTGCCCTTCTCCGTGATGTTGCCGCCCTGCTCCAGCGTGATGCTCGTCTGTCCGGCGCTGAGCGTCAGCTTGCTCTTCGCCTTGAGCGTGACCTCGCCCCCCTTGAGATCCATGATGAGCGCGTTGTCGCCGCCCTTGTCCTTCATCGATATCTGCTGCGCTTCGTCGTCAAGCGTCACGACGGTGCCGGACGGCATGGTGACGGTCAGCTTTTCCTTGCCGCTTTCGTCGTGGATCATGATCTCGACCTTCTGCGGCGTTCTGAGGCAGTAGTCCTCCGACTTGCCGTCCTGAATGGGGATCGGAGGCGTGGTATCCGTGTTCCAGAAGCTGCCCAGCACGATGGGCCGGTGCGGATCGTTGCCCAAATAGCCCAACACGACGAGATCGCCCACCTGCGGGAAGAGGAACAGGCCCCTGTCCTTCCCGCCCATCGGTGCCATCACGTAGCACCAGTCGGTCTCCTCCTGATCTTCCGCCCCGATGGGCAGGCACTTGACGCGGTTGAGATTTTTCTCGTCCTTGATGTTCGTGACCTTGCCCAGCTGCAGGCTGAACGCCGCGCCAAGCCCCATCTGGTTTCCGGATGCCTGTGTGAGCGCCCCCAGCTGCTCGGACATGCTCATGTCTTTGCTCCCTTCACCTCAAAAGTGGTGGTGTACCCCTTGGCGGTAAAACGGTGGCGCACCTTCGAGATAAAATATGACCCGTTCGAGTTGCCGTCGCCTCCGTCAATCTTAATGTATCGGCCGGGGATCAGCTCGGGCAGGCCGATGCACTCGCCTCCTCCGGAGACAAACCCCATGGCGATCCTGTTGAGCTTGTGCTGCGCCAGCGTTTCACATTCTTTCTGCGTGCGCACGTACTCGTTGCGCTCGCGCAGCACGGCGTCCTTCAGCCCGCTGACATACTCGGCGGCGGATTTTCCCGAACCGCCCACCGTCACGCTTGATGCGGAGCCTTTCACCGCTTCCTCGTTGATGTCGCGTCCCCAGACCTCCACCGTGCCCACCTGATGGGCAAGCGATATGCGCTTGCTGAACTTGCGGACGCTCTTGCCGATGGTCAGCGTGATGATCGGCGAGGTCTTGGCCGTCACCGTGTCGAAAATCAACTCGCCGCCCACGGCAAAGCACGTCGCACCGTAGCGCTCCGCCATCATCTGCAAAAACTTCCAGTCGTCGACCTGCTGATCCTTGACGATCTGCGTTTCAAAGCCTTCGAGCGAGCCGACCGTGATGCTCTTGGCATAGCCGGCAGACTTGCTTTTTTTCAGGATGGTTTCGACAATTTCCTTGGGCTTTTTCTGGCCGCCGTAGATGGGGTCGCACATGTTCATCAGGTAGCCCAGCCCGTCCAGCCCGTTAACCTCAATAAAGGGCGTGCCTTCCTCGTCATATTCGAAATGGTAGTCGTCCACATATCCGTAGAACAGGGTCTTACGCTCCTGATATCCGCCCTTGACCTCCAGCTTCAGGCCGGGCTCGATATCGTCCCCCACGTCATTGATCCACTTGCTGTTTTCAAAATCGTACTGGCCCTGAATCTTGAAGGAACAGCCGCCCACCGCTCCGCCGGCGCTGATCTCCACCTCCATGCTCGGAATAATGTATTTGGTCTGCGACAGCTTATTCCCGTCCACCAGAATCTCAAACCCCGGCGCGGTGAAATTGTCGTACTTCTTGGCAAGGCCGGTATAGGTATAGTTTCCCTGATCCAATACCCGTCCCTCCTTACAGCAGCGCCGGGACGACCAGCATCTCGCCCGTGCGCAGGCGGCGCGGGTTTGTGAGCCCGTTCGCCGCGGCGATGGCGCGCCATTGGCCGGGATCGCCGTACTCCTCGGCGGCAAGCGACCACAGGGAATCGCCCTGGCGAACCGTGTGGTACTTGGTCGTATCCGGGGAATTGAGCGGATTCGACACGAACTGCTTGTCGACGTCGCGATGCTCGATGAACGTGCAGTTGAGGAACGCGCGCACGGGCTGCCCCTGCTCATCGAAGCGCACGAAGCGCTGCTCGCACTTGGAAAGGAAGCCCTTGAACTGCAGCGACGACCACTCCACCTTCAGCTCCGGCGGACGGTGTTTGTCGCTGTCGATATACATAAGGTCTGTGATCTTCTTGGTGTAATCGCGCACGTCGATACCGCCCGTGATCGTGGGCAGCAGACTGTTTCCCTCGAACTTCAGGCGGTCGCTGACCTGTCCGCCGATCTCGGCGCCCGCGGACACGCTGTCAAAAAAGAGTTCAAAGGTCAGCACCTCCATCGCGCCGCTGAGAAACTGTACGACGGGAGCGTCCGCGCCCAGCGACGCCACGGGGGAATAGTTGACGACCTTCTCCCGTGTATAGGTCTGGGGATTGTAGAGCACCTCAAAGTATTTCGGAGACGACTTGGCATCCAGATTGGTGATGCGCATCTTCTCCACCGGAATCAGCATATTCGGATTGGCCACTCCAACATACATGGCGTCTCCACCTCTTTCTTGTCCGTCTTATCTGCCGCTCCGGCGCAGCTCCCGCCGCAGCCTGTCCTCGATCAGGCGGTAGACCTTGTCCGCCGTCCGCTGCAATTCCGCGTCACTGGCCTGCTTGCGATAGTATTCGTCCGCCGTGTCTTTTTCCGGACGCTCCTTGAATTCCAGCTTTGCCGGCCCCGCCGTCGTATCACTCTGCGCGGGAATGACCGCCGGCGCGTTCCAGACGATCTGTTTGCCCGCCGTGTCAGCGGCTCTGGCGGCGTCCGCCGCGCTGTGCGCGCCCGTGCCCCTGCCTGACTGATCAAACAGCTCACGCGCCCATTTGGGGAGATTTGAAACAAAATCCGAGGCGGCGGTTTCCGCGCGCTTCGCCTGTGCCGGCTCCGCCGCGCTCTCCTGCGCCGCCGCGCCCGCGGCGAATACGAGATCCACCGGCGAGCCCGCCGTCTCCGCCGCCTGCGCCGGGACGGCCTGCGCGGCTGTCCGATGCGCCGCCTCTCCGGAACGCTGCCGCGCGCCGAAGCGGATGTCCCGCGTCGCCGTGCCGAGCTGCATCTGTGCGGCTGCCGTCGGCATTGCGCCGTCCGTCCGCAGGGCAAGCCCGATGGGCTGCCGTAGCGTCTCCGCCGCAGGAACGGCTGTCCGCAGCGCCCCGGCGGATAAACGTCCCGCCTGCGCCGCGTGATCCGCTGCCGTTGTCTGTGCCGCCGTGTCTGTGCGCGGCTGCATCGCCGTGTGCGTCCGCCCGCTCTGCCGCGGCGTCTGCGCCGCCGTGTCCGCGCGGCGCTCCGGCATGGCCGCGTCCCGCGTCTCCGCTGTTTCCGCGCGGTAAATCAGCTCCGCCTCCGGTTCCGCGCGCTCCGCTTCCGCCGGAACAGCCGTCGCCGTTTTCTGCATATCGGCGTTTTCCGCCGCTGTCTCGCCTTCCGACGTGCCCGTGCGAACGCCCGACTCCGTCGTTTGTGTCTCACCCGCCGCTTCGCGGTGCACAGCACTCCGCGCAGCTTCCGCGCTTTCGTGACGCGCGGCGGACGCTTGCGTCTGTGCGCTCCGTTGCGCTTCCCGCGCCGCATCCGCGCGGCGCTCCGGCGTTGCCGCGTCCTGCGCCTCCGGCGTCTCCGCGCGATAGACCAGCTCCGTGGGCGTTTCCCTCTCCGCGCGCGCCGTCTCCATCGGTACGGCGGTCGCCGCTTTCTGCGTATCGGCGTGCTTCGCCGTCATTTCGTCCGCCAACGCAGCCGCGTGATCGCGCTGTGCCGTCGTTTGCGCTTCGTCCGCGCTCTCGCGCCGTCCTGCCGCCGTCTGCGCGGATTGCTGCGGCTCCTGCGCCGCCGTTTCCGCGCGCTGTTCGGGCGGGACGGTGTTCTGTGCCTCCGCTGTCTCCGTGCGGTAGACCAGCTCCGCGGTCGGCTCCGGCCGCTCCGGACGCGCCGTCTCCGCCGGTACGGCTGTCGCCGATTGAGGCTTCTGCCGTTCGAGCGTTTCGGTGTCCGATGCGCGCTCGAACGCAGTCCGCGCCGCAATATCTTCTGCGGCGGTCTGCGCCGCCGCGCTCCGCGTCTCTTTTTCCGACGCATCCGCGCTCTCGCGCCGCGCCGCCGTTTGTGCCGCCTGCTGCGGCTCCCGCGCCGCTGCCTCCCTGCGCTGTTCGGGCGGGACGGTGTTCTGTGCCTCCGCTGTCTCCGTGCGGTAGACCAGCTCCGCGACCGGCTCCGGCCGCTCCGGACGCGCCGTCTCCGCCGGTACGGCTGTCGCCGTTGCAAATTCCTGTCTCTCTGCCGTTTCGGTGTCCGATGCACGCTCAACCGCGGCCGGCACCGCCGTATCTTCTGCGGCGGTCTGCACCGCCGCGCTCTGTGTCTCGTTCTCCGGCTCTCCCGCGGCTTCGCGCTGCGTCACAGCCGTCTGCGCGGTCTGCTGCGGCTCCCGCGCCGACGTTTCCGCGCGCTGTTCGGGCGGGACGGTGTTCTGTGCCTCCGCTGTCTCCGTGCGGTAGACCAGCTCCGCGGTCGGCTCCGGCCGCTCCGGACGCGCCGTCTCCGCCGGTACGGCTGTCGCCGATTGAGGCTTCTGCCGTTCGAGCGTTTCGGTGTCCGATGCGCGCTCGAACGCAGTCCGCGCCGCAATATCTTCTGCGGCGGTCTGCGCCGCCGCGCTCCGCGTCTCTTTTTCCGACGCATCCGCGCTCTCGCGCCGCGCCGCCGTTTGTGCCGCCTGCTGCGGCTCCCGCGCCGCTGCCTCCCTGCGCTGTTCGGGCAGGACGGTGTTCTGTGCCTCCGGCGTCTCGGTGCGGTAAACCAGTTCCGCGACCGGCTCCGGTTGCTCCGTGTGCGCCGCCTCCGCCGGTACGGCTGTCGCCGTTGCAGATTCCTGTCTCTCTGCCGTTTCGGCGTCTGATGTGCGCCCGACCGCAGTCCGCGCCGTCATATCTTCTGCGGCGGTCTGCGCCGCCGCACTCTGCGTCTCCTTTTCCGACGCATCCGCGGCATTGCGCCGCGCCGTCGTTTGTGCCGCCTGCTGCGGCTCCCGCGCCGCCGTTTCCCTGCGCTGTTCGGACAGGACGGCGTTCTGCGCCTCCGCTGTCTCCGTGCGGTAGACCAGCTCCGCGGTCGGCTCCGGCCGCTCCGGACGTGCCGTCTCCGCCGGTACGGCTGTCGCCGATTGAGGCTCCTGCCATTCGAGCGTTTCGGCATCCGATGTGCGTTCGACCGCGGTCCGCGCCGCCGTATCTTCTGCGGCGGTCTGCACCGCCGCGCTCTGTGTCTCGGTCTCCGACCCCTCTGCGGCATCGCGACGCGTCATGGTCGTCTGTGCAGCCTGCCGTGGCTCCCGCGCCGCCGTTTCCGTGCGCTGTTCAGGCAGGACGGCGTTCTGTGCCTCCGCTGTCTCCGTGCGGTAGACCAGCTCCGAAGCAGGCTCCGGTCGCTCCGGACGCGCCGTCTCCGCCGGTACGGCTGTCGCCGTTGCAGACTCCTGTCTCTCTGCCGTTTCGGCGTCTGATGTGCGCCCGACCGCAGTCCGCGCCGCCATATCTTCTGCGGCGGTCTGCGCCGCCGCACTCTGCGTCTCCTTTTCCGACGCATCTGCGGCATCGCGACGCGTCATGGTCGTCTGTGCAGCCTGCCGTGGCTCCCGCGCCGCTGTCTCCGTGCGCTGTTCGGGCGGGACGGCGTTCTGCGCCTCCGGCGTCTCCGGCGTCTCCGCGCGATAGACCAGCTCCATCGCCGCTTCCGGTTGATCCGGACGCGCCGTCACCGCCGGCACGGCTGTCGCGTGTTCCGATGCCGCCGCGATTTCCCGTCCTTGCGCCGCTTCGGCGCGCGGCTCCCGAGCCGATGTGGGACGCGCCGCTGTATCTTCCGCGGCGGTCTTCGCCGCCGCGCTCTGTGTCTCGGTCTCCGACCCCTCTGCGGCATCGCGACGCGTCATGGTCGTCTGTGCAGCCTGCCGTGGCTCCCGCGCCGCCGTTTCCGTGCGCTGTTCAGGCAGGACGGCGTTCTGTGCCTCCGCTGTCTCCGTGCGGTAGACCAGCTCCGCGGCCGACCCCGGTTGCCCCGGACGTGCCGTCTCCGCCGGCACGGCTGTCGCCGATTGAGGCTCCTGCCGTTCGAGCGGTTCGCCGTCCGATGTGCGTTCGACCGCGGCCCGCGCCGCCGTATCTTCTGCGGCGATCCGCGCCGCAGCGCTCTGTGTCTCGGTTCCCGACGCATCCGCGCTCTCGCGCCGCGCCGTCATTTGTGCCGCTTCCGTGATCTCATGCCGCATCACGGTCGTCTGCGGCTGCTCGTCCTGCTGCCGCTCCCGCGCCGCTGTCTCGCTTCGCTGTTCGGGCAGAACAGCGTTCTGGGCCTCCGGCATCTCCGTGCGGTAGACCAGCTCCGTGGCTGTCTCCGGTTGCTCCGGACCCGCGGCGTATGGCGTCGACACGGCGTCATGCGCGGCGTCGGGCCGAACAGCCGCCGCAGACCGCTGCTGCGCTGTCTCGCTCGTCAGGCGGTTCAGGTTGCGCTCGATGGTGTCCTGCACCGCGCGGCGCACCGCGCGCATCGCGCGGGACGTTTCATCGGTTTCGGGCAGCTGCTCCGCGGCCCACTCGACCACGCGCTCCAGCTCGTCGTCGAAGCTCTCCGACGCACCCTGTGTTTCCCGGCGCGCCAGCGCCTCCTCCCTGCGACGGCGGATCACGTCCGGCAGCAGAATGCTGCCCGCCGGTACGATCTCCTGCTCCGTTGCGGCGGCGCTGGTCGGATAGCCCGGATGCGTCTCGCGCTGCTTCGGTGTCCAGCCTCCCGCGGCGGGTACGGACATGGCGCGGCTGGCAAGGGGAAGCTCCGGCGTGGGCAGCGTTCGCCCGCCCTGCCGCGTCCCCGTCAGCCCATGCGTGGACTGCGCCAGTCCCGCAGAGCGGCGCAGCACGTCCGATTGCTTCGTGCTGCGTCCCTCTCCGGCCTGCCGCTCCGTCCTCATTTGAGCCTGTGCGGGATCCGCCTTTTGTGCGCCGCCGGCCGGCGCGATGATCTCCGTGCGGTGCGCGCCGTTCTCGATGACGATGCGGCGCGTCTCCTGCGTGATGATGCGAAGCTCCTTTTCCCGCAGGATCACGCGCTCCAAGATCCGCTGCTCCGGGGACTTCTTCTCCTTCTTGTCCTCCTGCGGGCGGTTCTTTTCCTCCTCCTGACGCAGCCGGTTCACAAGCAGATTCACGTCCAAATCGAAGTGGATCTCCGGCGCCTGCTGCGGCGCGGCCTCGGCGTCCCCCTCCTCCAGATAGGCAAGGCGCAGGGGGCGATAGTTGCCGATGCCCTGTGCGCTGCGCTGCAAAAGCTCCTGCGTGAACAGCTGTGTCAACAGCCCAAATGGGGACAGGGTATTCTCCTGTCCCGCGACGGTCATATCCTGTTTGCTGATCGCAATGGAATCCATCAAAAGCACCCGTTATAGATGAGCTCTATGCGGCTCACCGCCAACGCAGGCTGATTGCTGTTGAGATCCGGCCCGATGTACTTTTGCAGATATGCGCCGACGATCGTCCACGTCCTCTGCGGCGTACCAAAGCTGTCCATCAGGATGACCGTCCCGCCGAGGGGGATGGACATGCCCGATGCACACATCGTCATCAGCAGGGAAACGGAGTCAATGGTCGTGACCACGCCCTGCTCCAGCACCAGCACCTGCGGTTTGTTCTCTTTAAAGAAAAATCGGGGGTAGTTCAGGCCGCCCTCATTGTAGACCTCGTACTCGACCTCCATATTGAGGCCGCTGACAGAGGTGAACCGGCCCGCGATCACCGCGCCCGGTCCGGCAAGCGCCACATCAAAATAAGCCCCCGACAGGAAATCTCCAGTCAACCCCATGCTCAAAGCACCTCAGTTTTTATTGGCCTTCCTCCGGCGGATGGGTAATGCGCTCCATGCCCGTGATGGCGAAGGTCATGCTTTCGGAAAGCACCTCGCTCCTGCCGCCGTCCATCGGGGTCAGCTCGTAGCCGATGGGCATGGCGTCCTTGAGCGACCATGTGACGCCCGGCTTGCCCGCCTCGTTGAGCGCGATCACGTTGAGCGTCCGGCGCATGTCATCGCCGCCGCTCGGCCCCGCGTTGTGCGACGCGCCGGCGGAAAACAGCCAGTCCAGAAAGTCGTTGTCCCCGACCACGCCCTTGGTCAGCGTGACGGGCGCAAAGGATGTGAGCGTCGGGATATACTCCTGCACGCCCCTGTCCTCGCCTCCGGATCGCGCCTGAATGGTCTGCACCTCCATCTTGACGCCGGAAAACTGCGTAAAAGCCGCGGCGATCACGCCGCTGCTTTCCACTTCCACCAGAAATCGGAATGATCTGAACGGTTGCTGATACTCGATACCCATAGCCGCCTTTCCCTTTCATCGGAATTCGATCGACCGGTTCTGCTCCGGGCCGCTCAGCTTTTGGTTGACCGCGGAAACCTCGGAGCACCAGCGGCGTCGTTCGAGATGGCTCAGTCCCATCACGTCGTTCCGGGACCAATGCAAATAGTAAGACAAAAACGTCATTTCCTGATAGAGCTGATCCTGCGGATACAGCACCAGCCCTACGTTAATAAAAAATCCAGCGGCACCTCGATCTCCTGGTTGCAATGCGGGCAGACGACCTTGTAGGTCGGCATCTCCGACATGTTGATGCGCTGGTAAAGATCCTGCAAATAGGCAAGATCCATTGTGAAAAGCCCTTCGATCACGCGCGTGTTGATGCTGCTGAGCGTGCCCAGCTTCGTGATGACGCGCGAGAGCAGGATGATCGTCAGATATCCCGCGTTCTGCTGCACGCGGGGATCGCGCATGGGCAGGATCTCGTCCGCCGCCGTCGCGAGGCGCATGGTGCCGCGCTTGTGTACGTCGCCGTTTTTGTCGACGTAGCCCTTGGGCAGCTCAAACTCAAACTCAGTCTCCATTTTTTCTCCTGTTTTCAGGCAAAGCCCTCCGCCGCCGTGCGTTTTCCGTGCGGCGGCGGGAGGGCCTTGCTCATTCGGTCATCAGATGGGGGACGGCTCGCCGGCTGCGGAGCCGGGCGTGTGCTCAAGACCCTCGTGGCAGAACTCCAGAGACTGGATCGCCACTTCTCCGCCCATACCGTTGAGATCGGGTACCGTGTAGCCGACCGGCCACGCGTTGATCAGGTTCCAGGACGGACCGGGGTTGCCCGCGTCGTCGATAAGGGTGATGGTGACGTTGTGGCGTACCATGCCCGTCGGGGGCGCGGTGTTCGTCGGCGCAACGGCGTAGATCCAATCGAGGAAATCGGTGTCGTCCGAAACACCCCAGCGAAGCGTAACATTGCCGAACTTGGTCAGGCCCGGCAGCTTGCGCGGCGTGTTGCGCAGGTCGTCGCCCTCGCGGTACTCCACGGCGTCGACGGAGGAGCTCATACCGGAAACCTCAGAGAAACCGGCGCGGCTGATACCATCGATTTCGACCTGATAGCGAAATACTCTGTAGGGATAATTGATTGCCATCTATTCTGTCATCCTTTCTGTCGATTATAGAATCCGCGTCGGATTACTCGCTGGCGGTCTTCTGCGTGATGCGGAAGATCACAAATTCAGCGGGCTTCACGGGCGCGATGCCGATCTCGCAGATCAGCCGGCCGTTATCGATGTCGTCCTGCGTCATCGTGGTGGGACCGCACTCGACATAGAACGCCTGATCCGGGCTGGTGCCGGCCAAAGCGCCGTCTCTCCAGCAGGTCGCGAGGAAGGTCTCGATGGTGCGCTTCACGCGGCCCCAGAGGACCTCGCTGTTGGGCTCGAAGACGACCCAGTTCGTGTTCGCGCGGATGGACTCCTCCACATAGATGAACAGACGGCGGACGTTGAGGTACTTCCACAGGCCGTTGGAGCTGATGGTGCGGGCGCCCCAGACGCGGATGCCGCGGCCGGTGAACGCACGGATCAGGTTCACGCCGATGGGGTTGAGGATATCCTGCTCGCCGGTGTTGTAGTTGCAGCTCAGACCCGTGCAGCCGCGGACGACCTCGTTGGCGGGCGCCTTGTGCACGCCGCGCTCGTTGTCGCTTCTCGCGAAGATACCGGCCATCGCGCCGGAGGGCGGGAAGAAGTCGGAGCGCTTCGCGCCGGCGTCATACATCTGCAGCCACGGATGATACATCGCCGCATAGGTGGAATCGTACATGTCGCGGAAGTTCGCGACGTCGTTGGGCTTCTTGAGGTCGATCGGAGCGTCGAGAATGGCGAAGCAGCTCTTCTTGTTCTCGCAGAAGCCGATCAGGCCCGCCTGGACCTCGGGAGCCGTGACGCCCGGGACCGCCATGATGGAGACATTGGCGTTCTCCAGGAACGCCTGCATGCCGGTGCGCTTGCCGGGGCCGTCGTCCTTGCCGAGATAGGCGTCGGGCGTCGGGGCGCCGCCGTCGGAGCCTCCGGCCGGGGCCAGAATAATCATGCCGCCGGTGCCGCCGCACAGCTCGTACGGGGTGATGCCGCCGGCGGGAGCCGCCGGTGCCGCAGCCTCTTCCTTCTTGCCCTTGTCGTCCTTCTTGTCGTCCTTCGGCGCGGCAGCCTTCGTCGCCGCGGGCAGGATCTCGACCTTGATAAGGTCGCTCTTCGCGGTGCGGATGGGCGCATAGTTCAGCGCGTCGGGCTTGAGGGACAGGTTCGCGAAGGTCTCGACGGAGTCGTCGAGGCGAGCGGTGATCGTGACCTCGCAGGTGCGGATGAACTTGGGCGTGCCGACCTTGGTGTCAGCCACGTCCAGCGTGCAGGGCGCGTCGATCGTGACGACCTTGTCCAGCACGCTCTTGATGGTCGCAAAAGCGCTCTTGTTGCCGTCGAACAGCTCGACCACGTCGCCGGCGTTGAAGCCGTCGGCGTTCTTGAGCGTCAGATCGGCGCCGTTGACGGCGAAGACCTGCGTCTTCGCCTTGTAGGAAGGCTCGACGGTGATGCGCATGTTCTCCGACCATGCGCCGGGGCTCGCCGCCGTGACCTTCAGCACGCCGGAGGTAACGGTGCCCGCCTTCGCGTCGCCCGGAACCGCGCGCATGATGTAAGCGCGGGAACCGCCGTTGGCGAAGAACTGCTCCACGGCATAGGGGAGGAATCTGGCGCCGCCGTAGCCCGCCTCGCTGAGGTATCCTCCGTACATGCGCTTGTAATCGGCAAAGCTGGTGACAAGCTGCGGCTCGCCGATTACGGGACCGCGTTCTGCGAGGCCGATGAAGCCCGCCGTGCTGGTGCTGACTCCCTGCATGGGAACCGCACCTGAGTCAAACTCCTCTACGTACACGCCTGGGGACAAATACTCTGCCATGTTCTCGCTTCACGCCTTTTCTTGGCAAAATTGCCGGCTGTGAAGCCCCCTCCTTTCATTTTATCGTTTTTTTGTGGTCGCCATTTATCGTGATTTTTTGGCTACAGATTCATAGGCCGGACAGCCTGCCCCAAAAGTGCGCCATCACCTGCGCGCTGTAGGCAAGCGTCTCCGACAGCCGCTCCTCCGCGCCGAACACGTCGTCCAGCTCAGCGCGGCAGCGGTAAACGAGGCCGCCGTCCTCAGCCGGGAACATCGCGCCCCGCACCAGACGGCTGTTGATCTCTCCGCACAGCCGCAGCGCCTTCGCCGCGTCGGCGGGGTGGAACGGATACCGCGCGTAGACCAGCAGGGCGCCGGGCGCTGCGCGGCAGGCGGTCTCCCAAAGCATCGCGCCGTGCTGCAGCCGGAAGCGGAGCCATCCGTCCTCCTCCGTCCACGAAGCGCCCTCCCTTTCGAGCAGCGCTTTGACGAGATGCATCACATCTTCTTCTTTCATCGAAGCTCTCTCGGTCAAATGTTCAGCGGAGCCGTCGCGCCCAGTACGCTGAGGCTGCCGAACGCGGGTGCCTCCGTCAACGCGGGCGCACCGCCGCTCCATTCGGTCGGCGCGGCGGCGCCCCCATCACGCGCGGCTGGATACATTGCCGTCTCCGGTCCGGTCCGGTGCAGCGCATACATATCCAGCAGCGCGCCGTTGCCCATGGTATGCGAAAGTGCCAGGATCCCATCCGCGGGAAGCTGGTCCCAGCTCCCGCCCGCGAGGATCGCCTCCAGTGCAAGCGAAGCGGGATTCTTGATCTCACTGCTCTGCCTGCGGCTTTCCTCCGTCTGGTTCCGGCTCTGTGTTGTTTTCTTTGCCGGGTCCGTCCTGCGCTCCGTCTGGAGCATTGTTCTCCGAACCTCCTTCGGCCTCCGGCACGTCGTCGGGCGCGTCTATGGGCATTTCCGCAAGCATATCCTCCCCGAACGCGCTTTGGGTGATCTCATCCAGCGTGTCGGGCGCCTCCAGCTCCGCGAGCGTCTCCGTGGCGCGGTCCGAGATAAAGCGCAGCTTGTTGATGAACTCGTTTTTCATCTGCGCCTTTTTTGCCTTCAGTGCCTGCGCCTGTACGAGCGCGTTTTGCAGGATCGGCTTCTCCCGCGCGTCGGTGCAGGCCGAGAGCTTTTGGCGGTATTCCGCCTCCAGCTCGTTCTCGCGGCTGACGTCCAGAAACGGGTACATCCTGCGCATCGTCTCGCTGTCTCCCGCGCCGCTCAGCTCGCCCGTGCCCTGCGCCATCTCAGTCATGGAGTCCACCACGCGCCGCGCGTCGCGGAGCGTGTCCACCACGACGCCGAGCGCACTCTTGGCGAAGCCCCTGTTGAACACCATCTGGTCCGGTGAGTGCCCTGGAATGTTGCGCACCTGGCTGCCGGTTCCGAAAACGCTTTTCTGCTGGATGCGCTTCGGCCCGCCCTCTCCCGCCGATCTCTTGAGGCAGGAAACCAGCATCATCTTTCCCGTGCCGTTGAGCACGGAGCCGAACATCGTCCCGCGCTGGAACGCGGTTTCGGAGAATCTGGTCATCGTCGAGGGCGTGTTCCCCGTCCAGAGCTTCTGCTCTCCGCCCGCCGATCCGGCGGTCACCCGGCTGCGCAGCCCCGTGTCGTCCCGCAAGCCCAGCGACTCGCGGATGCCCGGACGCTCCGCCTCGCGCTCCCGCTCCCGCGTCTCCTCCTCGGCGGCAACCGCGTCGCGCGCGTGCTTCTGCCCGATCCGGTCGAAGGTCTGCTGAAAGTTTTCGGTCACATGATAGAGCGGATCGCGGTGCCGGAGCTTTTCCGAGCCCGCCGCCCATGCGAGCTCCTCCTCCGTCGACCGTTTGGTCAGCGGCACGGGCTCCGCGGTCTTCCTTCTGCTCTTCCTGATCTGCATATCAATCGTTAAACAGCCGATCCATCGCCACGCGGAAGCGTCCGTCCTCCACTGGCCTGACGAGATAATCGGTCAGGTGGATGCGCAGCGCGCGAATGGCATAGCGGTCGGTATCGTCCACCAGGATCACACGGCAGCCGTTGTCCGCCTCGCGCACCCGGCGGGCGCACAAGAAACCCTTCGTATCCCCGTATCCCACGACAGCCCCGTGAAAGCGCCCCGGCTCGAACTCGCGCCAGAGCTCCTCCTCGGACAGGAAGGGCTTTACCTCGGCGTCCCTGCGCAGCTCCGCGGCATACGTTTTCATTCTCAGGCAAAGCCGATGCGTCTCTTCCGCATCGACGCCGCACACCGCTACCCGCATCTCAGCTCCCCTCAACATAGCCGTCCCGCGCCGTGTCGGGAATCCTTCGTTTCTTACGGTGGGCATTATACAGCATTTCTTTGGAAAATGTTAGAATCTGTCAAAAATGGTTTCAAATTGGCACGAACGACGTTACCGCACTTCTGCGCATCGTGCTACAATATCTTGGTGTGAAGAACGGCGTTTTTGATGATTTCCGCCAAAGAAAGGACCTGCTTTCATGGTCAACATCTCATTCTGCCGCCTCGGCAGGAGCATTCCGGAGCCGTTTGCCGGATATGTGATGCCCTATGTCCGCGCGGAGCTTGCCCGGCTGGACGGCAATACGCCGTGCACCGTTCTGGGCGCCATCTGGAACGGTCTTGCCTGCGCCGCCGCCGTCGCCGTTTGGAACAGTGAGGCGGGCGAGCTCCTCAGCCTGTTCGTCGATCCCAAGGCGCGCCGCTGCGGCATTGCCGGAAAGCTGGTCGAGCTGCTGGCGGAGGAGGGTGAGCGCCGCGGCGTCCGCGCGCTGCGCTGTACCTATATCTTAAATAATGATGAGCTCGCCGCCATGGACGCCCTGTTCCTGCACAGGGGCGGTAAGCTGGAAAACAGCAGCCCGATCTGCGGCATCCACAGCGACGACTTTGTCGACTCTCCCCTTCTCGGTCCCGCGCTCCGTCCGGGCTGGAAGCGCGGCGACGCCGTCGCGCTGTTCTCCGAGCTGTCGGACGCGCAGCGCGCCGAGCTGGAGATCGCGGAGGGGCTTCCGTACTTCCTGCGCCCCTCGGCGGTGGGCGGTAAGCTCGACCCGTCGCTCTCCGCGGCATGGCTCACGGACGGGAAGCCCGTCGCGTTCGTGCTCGGCTTCCAGAGCGGCGACCGGATGTTCTGCCAGAGCTCCGTCTGGCGCGGGCCGGACGCCCCGCATGGCAGCTTCCGCGCACTCATCGGCACACAGGTCAACCAATGCTGGTATCGCAGCGGCGGGAGCTTCGTTTTCTTCATCTCCCCCATCAACTCCCGCTCCGCCGCCATGGCGGAGTGGTTCACCGGCGGCAATTATGACCCCTACGGACAGCGCGAGGCGCTGCTCCCGCTCGGGGAAAAATGACGCACGCCTCGCTCGGGCAGACAGGATGTGATACGCATGAGCTACACCTATGCAAGCCGCAAGCGCGGCAATGACGCCGCGCCGAAAAAGGCCGCCGCGCCCCAGCCGTCGATGGACGCGCTGCGCGCCGGCACGGCAAAGCCCACACAGGAGCAGATGGGCCACCGGGTCGATCTGCCCGACGCCATGCGCGCCAAAATGGAAAACGCCTTCGGCGCCGACCTCTCCGCCGTCAAGCTCTATGAGAGCGAGGCGGTCGCCGACGCGGGCGCGAAGGCGATCTCGCAGGGCAGCAGCATCGCGTTTGCGCCGGGGATGCTGGACTTCACCAGCTTCGGCGGGCAGGCGCTGCTGGGCCATGAGCTTTCCCACGTCGTCTCGCAGGCGCGCGGAGAAGTCACGGGCGGCGGCTTCCTGAACGATCACGCGCTCGAAGCGCGCGCCGACCGCGAGGGCGCGATGGCGGCCAGAGGCGAGCAGGTCGCCATGCCGTCGGCGGCGATGTCCCCCGTCACGGCGGAGGCCGCCGCGGGCCCGATGCAGGCGAAGGACAAGGACAAGAGTAAAGAACAGAAGGGCGCAGGCACGCCGGATCAGGGAGAGCTTGCCCGACAGGCCGCGGCGGTCGCCCAGCAGCGTCAGGCGAAGAAGAGCGCCGTCTCCGAACCGGACGAAATCGACAGGATCGCCAAGACCGCGGAGGAATTTGACAGCGACCTTGCGCCCGCGCAGCAGCAACAGCAGCATACGGTGAATACCGGCGACTTTAATTTTGGCAAGTTCGCCTACAGGGGCGACAAGGATCTCGCGCAGTTTAAGGAGCTTCTGGACGCCTACAACACCGGCGGCGGCACTCCGGAGCAGGAGATCGCGCTCATGCAGGCCGCCTCCTCTTACATTGGCAAGCACAGCACCGGCAAGAAGGCCAAGCACAAGGGCCGTACCGACATGATGGAGGATGTGCTCTACCAGCTCACCATGAAGGGCGGAACCAAGGATGCCGCCGACGCCAACATCGACCGCATGAAAAAGGAGAGCACGACCGACACATGGTACGAGGGCGATAAGGCGAAAGAGATGGTTGACAGCGGGCGGAGCACGCTCGATTCGATCCGCGGTCTGTATTCGGATGACAAGAAATACAGCAAATCCATGCAGATGATCGCCGCCGACGTGATGAGCAGACAGGGGCAAACCTCCTATAACGCCACCACCGTGTCCGGAGCAAAGCGCAAATTCTTCAAGGACGGTCCCGGCTACATGGTCAACGGGCGTGTGACAATGGGCGAAAACGATTCCCTCGGAACCAATCTTCATGAGTTTACCCATGTGGCCAACGGCGAGATCTTTGACAACTCGGACGTTCTGTTTGCGTTTTCGCCGGATGCGAAGGCGGAGGACGTCACGGGTGAGATGAGAAAGCGCGGTCAAACCATGAAGGAACTGCTGGCTCTTTCCGGGCAGGACAATCAGACCGGCCTCGATCTGGGCGGAAAAAATGTAAGCTCATTCACCGATGACCGCGCAGCCTACGCCACAAACTGGAAGACAAGCCAGCAGTATATTCCAAACTATGTACAACGAGCAGAGAAGCAGGGCGCGGAGGATCCGAACAACCCCGCCCTTCAGAGCTTCGTCGCCTCCGAAAAGGGCAAGCTGGGACGCGCCAAAAAGATTTTTGACGACGAAAAAGCAGTCGCGGCTGCGGATCCGGACTCGAAGGAAGGCTCCGACTCCATGGTGGAATACGATTCCGTCATCAATCAGATGCTGGCCCAGTACGAGAACGCCGGCGGCAGCAAGGATTCTCAGTATTACCGCAAGCTGAAATCCGCAGCGCTCGACGCCCATGTGCGCCGCCGCACCGCAGCATTGAAAAAGCAGTAATTCGGCAGTCGCGCACCGCGCGGGCGCCGGAGTGATTTGGTGATTTCGGGTACAGGGAGGTATTTCTATGGGCAGCGAATACATGCATCGCAAGCGCGGCAATGACGCCGCGCCGAAAAAGGCCGCCGCGCCCCAGCCGTCGATGGACGCGCTGCGCGCCGGCACGGCAAAGCCCACACAGGAGCAGATGGGCCACCGGGTCGATCTGCCCGACGCCATGCGCGCCAAAATGGAAAACGCCTTCGGCGCCGACCTCTCCGCCGTCAAGCTCTATGAGAGCGAGGCGGTCGCCGACGCGGGCGCGAAGGCGATCTCGCAGGGCAGCAGCATCGCGTTTGCGCCGGGGATGCTGGACTTCACCAGCTTCGGCGGGCAGGCGCTGCTGGGCCATGAGCTTTCCCACGTCGTCTCGCAGGCGCGCGGAGAAGTCACGGGCGGCGGCTTTCTGAACGACCACGCGCTCGAAGCGCGCGCCGACCGCGAGGGCGCGATGGCCGCGAGAGGCGAGCAGGTCGCCATGCCGACGGCGGCGATGTCGACCGTGACGGCGGATGCCGCCGCGGGCCCGATGCAGGCGAAGGACAAGGATAAGGGGCAAAAATCAAAGCTCGGCAGCAGGGCCGAGCTGGACGCGATCTCCCCGGCAACCACCGTCGCCGCCATGGACGCGGCCTATGAGGGTGCCGGCGGAAGCAAGACCTCCACCTCAAGTACAGCTTATTCCGCCGCAATGCAGGCCAGCGGCTTACGGACAAACACTACCGACTTAGCGAAGGCCCTCAAAACCTACGAGGGCGGCGCTTTTGAGGACGTTGCCGCCAAGACCACCGCAGCGATGGCCGGGCAGAATGAGCGATGGGCAAATATCCATAACACCAAAAGCAGCAACGCGGATACGGGCGCGTTCGGCGGAATGAACTTTGCCTACAGCCCGGAGATCTCCGCCGCGGCAGGCGAGCTGATGAGTCAGGTCTTTATGCCGGCCGCGGGAAGCAAGGACGTTCAGGATTACGTCAGGGCGCAGCACGACCAGATCAAGGACGCGAAGGTATTCCAGAACAGTGAAAACGGGACCGCGATGGACGCAGTCATGGGCAACCTTTTCAACCGGCAGTTTGGTCTCGGCGCGTTCGGCCAGGCGAAGATCGACGCCGGAGGTTCGTTCAGCGACGCCGGGAGAGGTGTTTCGGACGTCAACTCCTTTATCACCCGTCTTCCCAACCTGGTGCGCGACGCGGATACCGGCGCGCTGCGCGATGATCAGATCCCGGAGCATATGAGGCCCGTTTTCGAGCAGTACAGGCAGATGCGCACAATGCTCTCGCCGTCCGCCCCGGCCGCGCCCGCGCAGCAGCAGGGCGGCCCCGCCCCGGCTTCCGCGCCGGGCAGGAAGACCTCCGACGAGACCTTCGGCTACCGCACCGCGCAGGTGCCTGCCGACTGGGATCCCACCACCGCCACGGACGACCAGAACCTCTCCGCGGTCTATCAGCACATCCTGCACCCGAGTCCGACCGACACGCCGGAGGACATCAGCGCGCGCAAGCGCTTCTTCGCGGAGCAGCGCGCGGCGCAGATGGACGCCGAGTGGCGCCGTACGCAGCAGCCGGCCGCCCAGCCGGAAAAGAAGCCCGGATTCTTCAAAAGGATGTTCGGCCGCAAGAAGTGAATAACACCCACGCAGGCAAGGCAAAAGAACCCCATGCTTTGACTCTATGGGAGGTCATTTTATGAGCTACACCTATGCGAACCGCAAACGCGGCAGCGACGCCGCGTCGAAAAAGGCCGCCGCGCAGCAGCCGTCAATGGATGCGCTGCGCGCCGGTACGGTAAAACCGACAAGCGAGCAGATGGGCCATCGCGTCGATCTGCCCGACGCCATGCGCTCCAAGATGGAAAATGCCTTCGGCGCGGATCTCTCCGCCGTCAAGCTCTATGAGAGCAAAGCGGTCGCGGACGCGGGCGCAAAGGCGATCTCACAGGGCAGCCGTATCGCGTTCGCGCCGGGTATGCTGGACTTCACCAGCTTCGGCGGGCAATCGCTGCTTGGCCATGAGATTTCCCACGTCGTCTCACAGGCGCGCGGAGAAGTCACGGGCGGCGGCTTCCTGAACGACCACGCGCTCGAAGCCCGCGCCGACCGCGAGGGCGCGATGGCCGCCAGAGGCGAGCAGGTCGCCATGCCGTCGGCGGCGATGTCGGCCGTCAGCGCGGCCGGCGCCGCGGGGCCGATGCAGGCGAAAAAGCCCGAGCAGAAGCGCGAGCGCATCACGGAGAAACCGCAGGCGCAGATCCCGCAGGCGGAAAATGAGGCGGATCGCCTGTCCGCCTCCGTCAATGCCGGCTCTCCGGACGAGGTCAAGGCGGAGATGGGCCGTAAAATGGGCGCGGATTTCTCCGGCGTGAACTTCCATATGGACGATCATGCCGCGGCAAAGGCAGATTCCATGGGCGCGCGCGCCTATACCAGCGGCTCAGACGTCTATTTCGACAGCGAGGGCTTCGATCCCGGCGTCGCCGCGCATGAGCTGGTGCACACGGTGCAGCAGGGCGTGGTGTCCGGCAGCGCGGAGACAGTTTCCACGCCCGCCGGCGGCATCCAGATGGAGACGAAGACGGAGGCGGCAAAGAGACGGCGCCCCACGCGCCCGGCCCCAACGACGCCGCCCGCGCAAAGGAGAACGCCGCCGCCCGTGCCGACGGCGCCGCACCCGCCCGTGCCCACAAGAAGACCCCCGACGACGCCGCCCGCGCAGCAGCAGCAGCAGACGCCGCCCGCAGCGCCGCCGGCTGAGGAAGAGGGCACCAGCGTCAGCGACGTGATGGAGGCTGCCTCCTTCCTGCCGGGTCATGTGAATGACTCGGCGGATAAGGCGGGCGATTTCCTGGAGGAGCAGTCGGCGATCGACCGCTACGGGAAAGATCAGGCGGAAGTCATGGGCGGCAGAGCCGGCCTCACCAAGAACATTGCCGGCCTCATGACCAATACGATGGGAACCATCGGTGCGGCAAGCGGGGTGAAGGAAAAGCGCGAGGCTCTCGAAAAGGCAAAGAAAAGCGGCAGCCAGACAGATGTCACGGACGCCAAAAACGCGCTGATCGATCAGGCTGCCGAGCTGGGTGAAAACAGCTATGGGACGCTGCAAAGCGGCGTAGGCTTTTTCTCGGATGCGGCAGAGGAAACCATGGGCGACGTGGCCGACTGGTTTTCTCTGGCCAAGAACGGCTACGGTTTCTTCAGGGGAATGCACATGTACAGAAACGATTCCCAGATCAGAGACGCCATGGCAGCCGGCCGGGAGAGGGTCAACGGTCAGCAGCAGCCGCTGACGCAAAATCAGGCGCTCATGAGCGAAATGTATGACATGGCGCAGAAAAACTACGCCAGAAGAGCGACCGACGACAAGTTTGATATGGCGGAGGCCGGCGCCGGACTCATCGGCGGCGGCGCGGGCATGGCCGCAAGCGCCGCGGGCGGCAAGCTGGCCGCGGATCTCACGACCAAATTGGTCACCGCGGGCATCAAGGGCTCGAAGAAGATGGTCCACGAATATCAGGAGGATAAGGATCAGCGGGAGGTTCTGGACCGTCAGATCGGGCTGGGTCAGGAGGTCGGCGACCTCCGGCAGACCGATACGGCAAAGCGGTTCCAGATCGACCCCGAGTACTACGAGCAGGCTGTGATCCGCAGCAAGGGCGCCGCATCCGGCGAGGTCGGCGAGCTGTACAACATGCAGGCACGCAAGAAGGTCGAAGAGTTCCGAAAGCTCAACCCGCAGACCGACGAAGAAGCGGCCAAATTCCTGGAGGCTGGCCGTCTTGACGCGAGCGCGCCGGATCTGGACACCGGCCTCTACCACACCGTCGGCGGCACCGACAAGGAATACGAGGACAGAGACGCCGACCCCTTCCAGGCGAAGGCGGAAAAGCATGCGGCGATCAAGGCAGCGGGCGGATACCGGAAGCATTACGCCAAAAAGATCCGGGAGGGCGCCGCCTCCGGCTGGAACAAGTTTACGACCGGTTTGGGCAACGCATGGCAGAAGACCAAAACCGGCGTGGGCAATGCCGCAAGCGCGGTCAAGGACTTTGCCACCAACGCTGAGACCCGCAGGCAGGCTTTGCAGTCCGTCAAGACCGGCGCGGCCAACGCATGGGAGAAGACCAAGACCGGTGCAGCCAATGCGGCGGAGAAGGTCAAAGCCGGCGCGGCCAACGCTTGGGAGAAGACAAAGACCGGCGTGGGCAATGCCGCCAGCGCGGTCAAGGACTTCGCCACCAACGCCGAGACCCGCAAAAAGGCTTTGGAGGCCGTCAAGGCTGCGCCCGGCAGAGCCGTCGAAAAAGTCAAGAGCGGCGCGCACTACGCCGGCGAGGTCATCGGGCACAAGGCCAAATCGATCCGCGCCGAACATCATAAGGCAATGGATCAGCTCAACGAACACCGCGCAAACTATGAGGGCATGAACTGGGCCGACCGGGCAAAATGGACTCTCCAGAATCCTCTCGCCCGCATCCGGATGGCCACCAAGTCCGGACGCGAGGCGGCGGACAACCGTCTTGCCCAGAAGCTGCAGGCGGAGGAGGTCCGGGCCTACGAGGAGGAGCAGAAAAGGAAGAAAGGCGGCGCATGAGCCGGCTGCCCCGGCGGCGCGTCAGTTTGCAACATTAATCAGGAGGTAATACAGCATGGATATCCCGGCGGTAAAGGCATGCTTTGACAAGGTGCGGGAGCACCTTTCCGGACTGGACATCGAATCGATCTATATGGACGGCATCGGCGACCCGCAGGTCGGCGAGACGCTTCGCATCCGCTTCCCCGTCACGCAGGACGGGAACGTGGTCATCACCGAATTGATGGTCACATCATTTTTGGATGATCTGGATCTGATGCTCATGTACAGCACGGTCGTGGTGAAAATCGGAGATCGCTACGACGAGCTGGTGCAAAAGCTTGTCCCGTGGAACATGAACTGCCCGTTCGGCGCATACGGCATTTACGAGGAGGGACGGCAGCTCTACCACAAGTACAGCTTCCCCTTCCCCAGCGACGCCGACCCCTCCGACGTTGCCGGACAGGTGATGGTGCTGCTGGGCGTGCTCCATCAGGTGCTGTCCGAGAAATACTACGAGGCGGAGTCGTATTCCGTCGAATAAACGCATGTAAAGTACATCCCCCTGCCGGATTTTCACCGGCAGGGGGATGTGTTTTTTAATCCTGCGCCGCGCTCCACTCCATGAACGCCGCCCTGCTGCGCGACAGATTCGCCGCGCTGATGGGGACCCAGTCGCCGTTGTCGAGGAGGAACCCCTTTTTCTCCACGTCCTGCACGTGGGCAAAGTTCACCAGAAAGCTCTGGTGGCAGCGGAAGAAATCCGTCTCGCCCAGCTTGTCGCAAAGCTCCTTGAGGTTCCCGCGGATGCTGAGCTCCTGCCCCTGCGCGTGGATGATGCAGCTGTGCCCCCGGCTCTCGATGTAGCGGATCTCCTCCGCGGGGACCGTCTGCTCGCCCCACTCCGTGCGCACCGTCAGCTCGCAGTGCTTTTTCGCGCGCAGCTGGAAGAACCACTCCAGTGCGCTGTCGATATCCTTCTGGGTAAACGGCTTTGTCAGGTAGTCCATCGCGTGCAGATCATAGCCGTCCATGCCGTGCTCGCGGCTCGTCGTCGCGAACACGATCTCGCACTTCCGGTCGACCTGACGCAGCCGGCGCGCCGCCTCCGCTCCGTTCATTTCCGGCATATAGATGTCCAGAAAGATGATATCCCACCGGTCCGGCCGCCACAGCGACAACAGCTCCGCGCCGTCCGCCGCAGTCTCGATCTGCAGCTCCACGTCGTGCTCCAGCTCATAGCTGCGGAGCATGCGGATCAAATTGCTCCGTTCCTCTGCCAGATCGTCGCAAACCAGTACGGAAAACGTCATCCCACATCACCGCCTTGCCATTCATACAGCGCCCTGCGCAGGGCTTCCTGATACGTCCGCCCCACCGGCAGGCAGTACCCGTCGTCCCGCAGGGTAAGCGTGGTATAGCTCATTTTCTCCACAGCATCCAGATGGACGAGATAGCTCTTGTGACAGCGAAAAAACGGCGGCGAGGGCAACACGCTCTCCAGCTCGCCCATCGCGAACCGGGCGCGCACCGACAGGCTCTGCTGGTTCAGCAGGCAGTAGTGCCGGTACGCCTCGATGTAGCGGATGCGCCCGATGGGCAGATGAAAGCTGTTGCGCCGGAAGGGCGATTCCAGATAGTATCTCCCCTGCTGCCAGCGGTCCGCGCAGGCGTTGAGCGCCTCCGCCACACGCCGCGCGTCGAGGTCGGGCTTCAAAAACGCCGCCGGATGCCACCGGTAGGAGCGGATGACGCGTCCCGCGTCTCCGGAGATGATGATAAGCCCCGTTTCCCCGCCGCCGACAGCGCCCCGCTCGGGCACGCCGACGCTGTCCATGTCCAGAAACAGAAGGTCGACGGGCTGCGTACGCTCCGGCAGGGCGTCCGCCTGCTCCAGCGAAAGCTCTACGCACTCCCTGCGCGCCCAGTCGCGCAGGATCGTACGCAGCCGCTCGCGCAGCGCGGGCGAAGCGGTGCAGACCAGAAACACCGCCGCCTTGTCAACCGTCAGTTTCATACCTTTCCTTTTCCCTTGATCCCAAATCTTCGACATTTATTTTATGCCTTTTTATCGCGTTTGTAAAGCCCCCTTTTCATTGTGCCCAATCATCTTTTTGGGCATCCAGAAAGCGGGGGCTGTGAAAAACCGGGAGCTTCCTCCCCTTTTTCGCAGCCCCCGCGGCTTGAATCGTATCATGTCTCCGCGCCGAACGCGCAGCGGCGCTCTTTGCCTTCGCCGCTCCGCTCCCGCGGATACGCCCGGTTTCCGGGCGGCAATGCGGACGCCGTGGGCATCGCATTTCCGCTCCTGCCCATCGGCTCCGGAAAGCCCGTATGCCGCCCGGATAACCCGGGTATTGCGAACCGGTCGTCTTCGGACGCGTCAGGCGCGTCCGGACGTCCGGATTTCGCGCATATGGATACGCGGACGGTCAACCGTCCGCTGCCGTTCTCCGCTCAGCAGCTCAAATCGACGTGGCTGACCGTGCCCGCTCCGCCGCTCTCTTTCAGATAGACGCCGGTCCTGCGGATGACGGCGTTGGTCTCATGCGTCGCCGCGTCCTTGAGGGAGAACTCCGTGTCCGCGCTGCCGAGATAGATCGCGCCGACGTCCGCCTCCCTGAGGTCGAGCAGCCGGTCGGTTCCGTCCTCGTCCCTCACCCAGACGCGCAGCTTGGCAAATACCTCGTCGTTCTCGTCGATCCAGCCGTTGCCGTCCTTGTCATAGGCGGCGAGGTCCGCAAAGCCGTCGCCGCTCTTCGTGCCGAACAGCTCGCTGCCGTCGTCGATCCTGCCGTTTCCATCACGGTCGAGCGCCAGAAAGCCGCTGCCCTTGCCCGCGAACGAGATGTTCTCCTTCTCCCCGTCGCCGTCGAGGTCGAACGAGAATTTCACATCGCTGACCGACGTGGGGTTGCCGCTCAGGTTGATGACCAGCGGGTCGGTCAGGACAAACTGCTGGGTCGAAAGTGCGTCGAACCGCTCCGTGAACGCGCGGGACATGGCGAACTCGACGTTGAAATCGATCCTCCGCCCGTCCTCGGTCACGGCAAGCCCCTTCGACGCGAACGCGGTCGTCTCGCGCTCCGAGCGCTCCGTGCTGACCGCATTCACCCGCTGCCACAGCGTGCCCGCAGACGAGGTGCCGACAGCAGCGCCCTCCGCGGTCATCGCCGCCGAAAAGCTCACGGAAATACGCGCGTTGTACGCGCCCATGCCGAACACGCGCGAGCGCATGCCTGCCGTCCGCGCCGCGCTGCCGCGCAGGTCGAGGGCGTCGGCGCTGTCTTCTCCGATGCGGATCGGCTCGATGCGCGCCCTGCCGCCCAGCGCCTCCAGCATTTTGTTGAGCAGCCGGATCTTCAGCTCGCTCACCTCGTCGATCCGGAAGCTGACGGCACAGGGCTGCGCGCTGATGCAGGTGCGCTCCGGCGCCTGCTGCGCCCCGTCCGCCTCCGGCCGGTCCTCCTCCGTTTCGGCGCTCCGGTGCCGTCCTGCCTTCCGCGTGTACGTCTTCATGGCCGAGACCATGTCTCCGCCGGATTTTTTGTAGATCGCTGCGATCGCGTTTCTTGCTCCGGCTCCCTCCTCTGCTCTGACCTCCAAACTCGCTTTCTTGACGGAAACGTGCGTTTCCAGCTCATGGCTCGACGCCATGGCCACCTGACTGGATGCGATTTTCATTGCTTTGCCCTCCTTAGCATTGCGTTTCGTTCCTTCGTGTATTTGGCGCGGCTCTATTCCTCAAAGCCGTATGCCTTCGTGAAATAACCGTCCAGTTCCGCCGCCGAATCGCGCAGCAGCGATTCCACCGTCTCCCCCCGCATCCGCTGCACGCTCTCCGCGGCGGCCGTGCTCATGCGCGGCATGACCGCGAGCCGGTTGGGGTTGACGCTTGCCGTATCGAAGCCGCTTCTGCCCGGTACTTTGACCGATCCCGCCTCCTTTGCCGTCTCCGCTGCCTTCACCTTTCCGCTTCCGGCGCCTCCGGTCACCGGCTGAGGCGGAAGTCCGTTGATCTTGAAATCGGACATGATCGCTTTCTCCTCTCCTGTATTTCCCTCTATAACTATATAACGAATGAGCGCCGCGATATTTGACACTTGTATCTCGCTTTATTTTACCTTACAATATGGAAGTAAGCGGGAGTAAAGGTGGTGGTATGCCGTGGCGGAAGCCAATCGGGAGGACAAGCTCTCGCAGATCTACAGTCTCTATCGCGCGCCCATGCTCCGCCTCGCGCTCCGCATCCTCGGCGACGGGCGCGACGCCGAGGACGCCGTGCACGACGCCTTTGAGAGCATCGCGCGCAGCATAGGCCGCCTCCGCGAGGCGGATGATCCGAAGACACGCGGCTTCGTCATGGTCGTCACCGAACGCAAGGCGATCGACCTGCTGCGCGCAAAGCGCCGTCAGGAGACCGGAGAGCTGGACGAGGACGCCGGCTGCGTGGAATTTCCCGACACGGGCGCGCACGGTCTCGCGTGGTGCATGACGAAGCTGCCGCCGCGCTACCGCGAGGTCCTGCTGCTCCGCTTTGTCTACGGCTACAGCATGCGCGAGACAGCGGAGCTGATGGATATCCCGTTTTCCACGGTGGGCAAGCTCTCCCAGCGTGCCAAGGAGCGGCTGTACGAGATCTGCCGAAGCGAGGGCGTGCTGTAGGCGCAGGAAAATCAATGCAGTCATTCGGAGGAAGTGGGAATCATGGTCCATCTGGAAAAGGTGACTTATCGGAATTTTGAGGACGTTACCGACCTGAGCATATTCGAGTCGCAGTATCCTTTCGTCGCCAACAACGTGGAAAGCATCGCGGAGGCTTATCTCGCCCTCATGTCGGGCGAGGCCTACGCCTATCCCTTCGGCGTCTACGACGACGAAACGCCGGTCGGCTTTCTGATGATCGGGTATAACGAAGCCGCGATTGAGGAGAACGCGCCGGAGGTGCTCAAAGACAACTACACGCTCTGGCGGTTGATGATCGACAAACGCTATCAGGGAAAGGGCTTCGGCCGGGAGGCCGTACGGCTCGGACTGGAGTTTATCAGAACGTGGCCGCACGGGAACGCGGAATACTGCGTTCTCTCCTACAATCCCGAAAACGAGGTTGCGAAAAAGCTGTACGCCTCCTTCGGATTCGTGGAAAACGGTGAAACGGATGATGACGAGGTCGTCGCCGTGCTGAAGCTGTAAGAAAACACAGCCCCCGCGGGATCGGGCGCAGGCGCACCGAGATACCGCGGGGGTTTTTACAGATTGCCGCAGCCGGGCAAGGGCGTGCGGCGGGCGGCGTAAGCGCTCACCGGTTCAGCAGCCACACGCCGGCGTTCAGATAGCCCGCGAATGCCACCCATACGAGATACGGTATTTGCAGCAGCGCGGCGGCGCGGTCGACCTTGCCGAAGGTCAGCGTCATCAGCAGGATCAGCGCCCACAGGATCACCAGCCAGACGAACGCAAAGCCGAACGAGCGCAGATTGAAAAAGAGGATGCTCCAGACGAAGTTGAACGCGAGCTGAAGGAAGAAAAGCCGCAGTCCCCGCGCGCGGAGCGCGGAAGCTTGCGTCAGGGACACGCGCGCTGCGCCGACGCCCATCAGCGCGTAGAGGACGCCCCACACGATGGGAAAGACGATGGCGGGCGGCGAGAGCGGCGGCTTTGCCACGGTGGCGGCGTAGACCTTCGTCCCCTCCCGCGTCAGAAATCCGGCGAGCGCGCCGACCGCCTCCGCGATCACGATCCAAAGCGCATAGGTTTTCCAGTTCTGTTTCATTGCAAATCACCCGAGCCATAGTTTACGCAGGCGCAAAGCAGTCTATGCCTGCCAAACGGCGGCACGGCGGACGGTGCAAAGTTTTTTCGCGCAATTTGCGAAGCGGGCTTTTTTCTGCTTGCCGCCCTGCCGCTTTTGGGCTATAATCGAGCAGGACCGATCAAAAGTCCGAGGAGGAGAATGAAATGAAAAAGAAGCTAACCGCCATTTTGCTTTTTATCGCGCTTCTCGCGTCGGTGCTTGCCGGCTGCAACGAAAGCCAGCCGTCCGCACCGACGCAGCAGCCGTCCGCCGCGCCGGCGGCGACCGGGCAGCCGGCTGCGAAGCCCGCCAACACGCCGTCCGCGTCTCCGGAGCCGTCCATGGTGCCGAACCCCGACGTGGAAAAGGTGTATCAGGAGGCGCTCCTCGCCTATGAGCCGGTGATGGAGCAGAACTGCGACGTCATCTACAACGGCATCAGCGTCGAGATGGACTATCCGTTCGTCTCCTCCGGCGTGATGGAGGTTTCCTCGATGGAGCGCGGCAAGCTGCTCCAATATCTGGGCTATACGTTCGAGGACATCAACGGCGACGATATCCCCGAGCTGCTCATCGGCACCATCCCGGACGGTACCGCCGAGGTGCCGGAAACACAGCTTTTTTTGAGCGGCTACACCTGCAAGGACGGCGAGCCGGTCTGCTTCTTAGAGGGCTGGGCGCGCAGCGTCTATGAGTATCTGGGCGACGGGCGCTTCTTCCACTACGGCTCCGGCGGATATGCGTACAGCGGCTTCGGGACGTTCCACATCTCGGAGGATGGCACGGAGCTGATTGCCGAGGAGTGGTATTTCAGCGACACGAAGGGTCCGGACAACTCTGAAATCGCCTATTTCCACAACACGACGGGTGAATGGGACAAGGACGCGTCGGAGGAGCTGGACCTCGACAACGACGCGTTCTGGGCGCTTTCCAACGAATACGACACGGAGCTCGAAATGCTGAATCTGATGCCGTTCTCCGCCTACACGTACACGGGCTTCATCGCGCAGCCGCTCGAATGCAAGGTGCGCGCGGACTTTTTCGACGAGGCGGCGCATCAGTATGTACAGTACGACTATGACGACGCTTCCGAATTCTTTGACCCCGACGAGACGTTTGAGTGCACGGTTCTGTTCCGCTCGGAGAAGGGCGTGAAGGACTTCACGCTGCTCGCGCTGACGCTCAGCGGCACGGATGCAAACGGGCAGGCGGCGTTCGACGCCGTCGAGGTGTTCAGCGTTCCGGAGCTGCGCGCGGGCGTCCCGCTCATGGTCCCGATGAACTTCCCCGGCGATATTCCGAGCAACGGCTTTTCCTATACGGACACGGACGCGACCGTCGAGACGTTCACCATCGGCACGAGCGGGCGCGACGGCTCGCTGGTGATCGTCCCGCTGGACTGATCCCCGCGTCCCGCTCCCGTGCGGAGCGAAACGCAATATACAACGAGGAACGCGCTCTTTCAAACGGAGCGCGTTCCTCGTCTGTCTATGACTATTTCGGTCATCACGTATCAAGGATCTCATCGATCTGATCCCAGTTGAACGCGTCGATCGCAAGCCGCAGCGCTTCGATGCGCGCGCGTTCGGTCTCCGGAATGCGGTAGCGCTTGAGAAATTCCAGCGTGTGCGCGATGCGGTCTGTGTCGAAGTCGGCAGCGAACCGGCGGATGACGTCGTATGTCTCGCGCAGCTCCTTGTCGGATATGAGCGGCAGCGACCCATCCTCCGCCTGCTCCGCCGCGTACAGCGGCGCAAGCGCCTCGCCCAGCGCGCGGTAACGCGGCAGCAGCTCGTCAAAGCCGTCGAAGAGCGTTTGCGCGTCGCCCGCGATGCCCGCGTTCTCCAGCTGTTCCGCCAGCGCGCTGAGCTCCACCGCGCCGATGGCGCGGGACGTGCTCTTGAGGGCGTGCACCTTAGTGGTGGCGTTCGCCGCGTCGCCCGTGCGGCGGAAGCTCTCGATCTCATCCGCGCCGGACGCCGCGCTGCGCGCGAAGACCGTCAGCGTGTCGAGATAGGTCTCCGCCGTGCCGCAGAACCTGAGTCCGGCTTCGACGTTCAGTTCCCCGATCTCCCGCAGATAGTCCGGCAGCTCGGCGGAGGACGCATCCGCTGCTTCGGCGTCCGCGGCGTCCGCTTTCTCCACTTTTTCCGCCGGAAGGTGGTCCATCAGCATTTTTTCCAGCTTGATGCCGTCCACCGGCTTGGAGAGGTAGTCCGAGAAGCCTGCGTTCAGATACATTTCCCGCGCGCCGGAGATGGCGTTTGCCGTCAGCGCGATATACGGCCTGTCCGCAAGGCCCGGCAGCTCCTTCAACGCCCGCATCGTTTCCACGCCGTCCATCCCCGGCATCATGTGGTCGACAAAAAAGACGTCGTAAGGCCTCTGCGCCGCCATGACCAGCGCCTCCTTGCCGGAGACCGCCGTGTCGACCCGCACCTGCGTCTTTTTGAGAAGGCTGCGGATCATGGTGAGATTGACCTGCGTGTCGTCCACGACCAGCACCTGCGCGTCCGGCGCATGGAACAGCTCGCGGTACGCCTTGCGCGGCGCGCCGACCTGATTGTGCTCCGAAAAGCTGCCGATCGGCTCCCAGCGGATGACGTCCTGCTCCACGGCGAAGGAGAACGTCGAGCCCGCGCCGTATTCGCTTTCGACTTCGAGGCGGCTGCCCATCAGCGTGAGCAGCTGCCACGTGATATTCAGGCCGAGGCCCGTGCCCTCGATGCTGCGGTTGCGCAGCTCCTCGATCCGCTCAAACGGCGAAAACAGCCTCTCCATCGCCTCGGGCCTGATGCCGATGCCCGTGTCGGAAACGGAGAATATGAGCGCGATCCTGTCGTCCCCGCGCTTGTCATAGCCGACGCGCATCGTGACGGAGCCCTTTTCCGTGTATTTCACGGCATTGGTGAGGATGTTGAGCGCACACTGGCGGATACGAATCTCATCGCCGAACAGGAGGTGCGGGATATCACCGTCCGCCTCCACCTTGAGGCGCAGGCCCTTTTTCGCCGCGCCAGGTTTGATCATATTGACAAGGTCGTTGACCAGAGAACCCAAGTCATACTGCGTGGGCAGGATCTCCATCTTGCCCTCTTCGATCTTGGAGAAGTCCAGGATGTCGTTGATGATGGACAGAAGCGTCCGTCCCGCCGACTGGATATCGCCGGCATAGGAGAGCGTCTCCGGCTCGCTGCTTTCGCGCAGGATCATCTCGTCCATGCCGAGGATCGTGTTGATCGGCGTGCGGATCTCGTGCGACATGCTGGCGAGAAACGTGGATTTTGCCTGACTCGCCCGCTGCGCCTCCTGCACGTACTGCATCAGATCCCCGCTCATTGCCTGCATGAATCTGAGCGTGCGCTCGGACAGCGGGCGCATCCCCGGTGTGTCGGAAAAGATCGGCTCGCGCTCGTCCGGCGAGGCCGAGCGCGGCTCGCCCTCGCGCATTCCGATGGCGACGAGCGCGCTATTGAGCAGCTCGCCCCGTCCGTGGTGATAGTAGATCTCGCCCGCGGCGCTGCAATGGAGCACGCCCGGCACGATGCGGCGGAAGCATTCCAGCTCCAGCAGCGCGTCCTCGCGCAACATGAACGACCGGTTGCCGCACGCGAACAGTTCGAGCGCCTGCGGGGCGAATTCCCGAATCTCGCGGCTGCGCTTCTCGGTATCGGCAAGCAGGTCGCCGCGCACCGTATAGGAAAAGCGCAGCGTTTCCCCTGCGCGGACGGAACCCATGAAGACCAGGCTGCCGTCTTCGGTGCGGGTGAACGGCGTCCTGCCGATCAGCAGGCCGTTGCGCTCGACCACCAGTGGGAATTCGCAGCAGTTGACGGTCAGATAATCGTCGAACCGGATGCCCAGATACTTGTGATAGATTTCCTCCGGCGTGACGCCGTCGATCGCGGCGATGGTCGCGTCGCCCATAAAGAACTCCTGCTCCGCCAGCGTAACGGGCATGGCCTTGCCGATCGCCTTCCAGCCGAAAATATACTCGGCGTCGACGTGCAGGTCCTCGCCGGTGTAAAGCAAAAGCGCGATACACTCCCGGTACGAGCGCCGCTCGTCAAAAACAAACGGCACCGTCTCCCGCTTGGCAATGTGGTACACCTCCGCCACCGTGCCGAAAAACGGGATATCCTCAAAGCCCTCGGTCAGCCGCTCAAGC
Organism: Oscillospiraceae bacterium; assembly: GCA_015067435.1. Lineage (GTDB taxonomy): Bacteria > Bacillota > Clostridia > Oscillospirales > Oscillospiraceae > Hominicoprocola. Next base: position 71,844 of record SVMM01000017.1, read on the forward strand.
AATGTGGATATATGCTGGTAGAGGCCCGCGAGCGTCACGCACACACCCCTGAGGTTCGGCGTGGCCGCGATTTCGGCGCGGATTGCGCGGCGGATCTCCTCCGGCGTACCCGCGTCCGGCGTGAAATAGAGCGGGCGCACCTGCGCGTGCTCGAAAAAGAAGAAGCCCAGACGCAGCACCGGATTTTCATCGAAAATGATCCGGTCAAAGCTGCTTTTCGGCGGCCTTGCCATGTGTATGGTCAGCCCGGTGACGATCAACTGAGGAAACGCCTCGCAGATCGGGCGGATCAGCTCCGTCGTCTCGTCGTAGGAAAAGGCGAACACAAAGACCCGCATCATGGAACATCCGGCGGCGGCGACTTCCGGAATATCCCGCAGGGTTTCCACGACGTGCCGGGCTTCGTCTTGCGTCGAGATCTCAAAAGTCTTTTGCAGCATATCTGTACCCGCCTTTCTGCAAAGGGTCTTCTCGCTCCATACGTCCGGATGTTCGGTCGGGTGAAGAGTTTATTTCAACCGTTTCATCGGTAAAATTATAACGAATCCGGCAAGTTCTGTCAAGGAAAGCTCGGCTGATACACCGGCGTCAGGGCTTCTCGTATGCCGCGATGACAAACTCGATCTCCGTGGTCAGGGTTTCCAGCCCGCCGAGCTTGTCCCTGTCCTTTTGACTGGTGTGGTAGTAATACGGCGTCATGCGGAAGACCGCCTCGATATCCCGCGGGCTTCGCAGCGTGATCTCGGCGGTGATCTTCTGCGTGCCCTTGAGCTTCAAGACTTCTGTGGCGGGCAGCTCCTCGTCGTTCGGATACGGAACGTCGTACAGCTTTTCCTTGAGCGCCCAGAGATGCCTGCCGCCGGGAACAACGCTGTAAAGCGTGCCGCCGGACTTGAGAATGCGCGAGAACTCCCGTTCATGGAACGGCGCGAACAGGTGCGTGGCATAGTCAAAGCTCGCGTCCGCCACGGGGATCGCCGCCAGATTCGCCACGAAGCAGGTCGCCCCGCCGCGTTTGGCGGCAAGCCGCACCATTTCCTTGGAGAGGTCGAAGCCGTACACGGCAAGCGCGGGATTCTCCGCCAGGGCTGCGGTATAATATCCCTCGCCGCAGCAGATATCCAGCACAGTTCCGCGCTTTTCGGCGAACAGCGCGGTCAGCGCGGAGCGCAGCGGGCGGTAATACCCCTTGTCGAGAAAGTCTCGTCTGGAACGGGCGGATTCCTTGCTGTCGCCCATGCGGTCGCCGCTCTTTTGCGAGCGCAGCAGATTGATGTAACCCTCGCGGGCGACGTCGAAGGAGTGCCCCTTGGCGCAGGAAACGGCTTTCCCGCGGAGGGACAGGCTGCCGCCGCAGACCGGGCAGCGCAGCGGCGAGTCCGCTGCACCGGCTATTACTACGTCCCTAGGCATCTGCGTCAGCTCCTTTTCTTTTTATCAGCGCCAGCTTCTCCCGCGCTTTTCGAGGTCGTTCGTCCAGCCGCAGTAGAGCGTCCCGTCCGCGCAGCGCAGGAGGTAGGTATAGTTCTGCTCCCCCATCGTCAGCCCTTCAAGATTTCCTCGATCTTTGCGTTCGGCCTCGCGCTCATCTCCGCCCACGCGGGGCGGAAACCGCTGCGCAGAGCGTTTTTTGCCGATTTCACATTCGACCACGCCGCGCAATAGAACGGCGCCTTATCGCGCAAGAGTATTTCGCGCGCGAGGCGGTTGGTCAGCGCCGAGGCAATGCCCTGCCGCCGATACATAGGCAGCACGTCCACGCCGATCTGCCACATCTCGGCACAGTCCGCCGAGCAGCCCGCGAGCCCCACAAGCGTGTCGCCGTCGTATGCGCCGACGCCGAGCACGTCAAGCTGCGCGCGGTCCCTGCACAGCGCGTTGCTCCATTGCGGCACGTACAGCTCCGCAAAATCCCTCTGCTCCAAAATTCGCAGCTCATAGGGGCATTCGGTGCCTGACGCATAGACGGCGTCCACATCCGGAAGATAGTATGTCGCCATGAAGCAGATCCGTGCGTCATAAGGCGCTAGGATGTCGTCCAGCTCATAAAGCCGCGGCGTGTCGAAGCAGTCCGCGATGTTCGATACGCCGTCCATGTACCGCTCCAGCTCCGGCAGCAGCTCCCGCTTGCCGCAGGCGACGACGCAGCTCCCGTAGGATACCAGCGCGCAGATGTGCGGCAGGCTCAGATACTTTCGCGCCTGATCAGAAGTAACGGATTCGTGCGTGCTGTTTGCCGCGCGCAAAAAGTCCTCCGGCACGCAGGAGCAGTCGACGGCGGACTGGCGCAGCGCGATTTGCAGGATATCCTTGTTGTTCATGTCAACCTCACGTAAACAGCCATGCGGATATAGTCCATGGTTTGCTCCTCTGTCGCTCCCTTTGGGCATTGTCAGTCAAATCAGGAGCCGTTGTGTTTCTTAAGCTGATACTAGAATAATCCAGAAAGGCAGAAAAAGCAACTGCGCGAGTTGCAAGCAGCGTCGAGATGTGTTAGAGTTCATGGTGGAAATACGTGTCCGTAATAGCCGTTTTGTATGAAAAGGAGGCGCCCCATGCCCTACATTGCCATAAAAGGCTTCCCCAAGGACGATGAGACCCTGCGCAAGGTCGCCGAGCGGTTCAATGAGACGCTGCTGGAGCTGTGGGGCTGTCAGCAGGAGCACATCAACATCTCCTTCGAGGCCGTGCCGCCCGAGGAGTGGGACGAGCGCATCGAGCACGGCGAGATCACACGGAACAGAGACAAGATGCTGATGCTCGGCGGCAAGTGGACGCAGGACAACAAGAAATGATCAAGCTGTACAGTACAAAGAAAACGGAGCGCATCCTTGCCGAGTACGCTGACTGGATCGAAACCGTGTCCGAGCGGTATGCCATCCCCTCTGCCATGATAAAAGCCGTGCTGCGCAAGGAGATCGCGGACATCGACCTGCTGGACCCCGTCGCGGATTCTCTCGTTCGGTTCTACTGGCTGCGGCGTCGGCTGTTTGGCGGCGGTGCGACGAAGCGCCGCGGCATCCTCGGCAAGCGCGACAGCTCCACCGGCTGCGCGCAGATCTTCGCCTACGTCGCCATCAACGCCGCGGGCTACGCGCTGGATTGCGGACTGGACGACGCGGCGGGCCTGGGGCTGCCGGAGGATCGGCGGCCGGACAGGATGAACGAGGACGATCTGCGCGCGATGTGGTATCGCCTCAAGCGGGACAGGAAGTTCAACATCCAGATGGGCACGCTGAACCTGATCTCCGCCGCGGACGAGATGAACGGCCACACGGACTTCGCGCGATACACCCCCGACGAGTTTCAGCGGGCATTCACCCGCTACAACGCCAACACGGACCGCATCACGGCTTACGGCAAAGAGGTCTACGGCTACTACCTCAAGTACAAGGAAGAAAAACAATGAGCCTGTACGCAATCGGCGACCTGCATCTGCACTTCGGCGCGCTGCTCAAGATCGGGCACCCACAGCTCAAGGACAAGGCATGGAAGAACCACGAGGAGAAGGTGCAAAAGGCGTGCGCCAGACTGCTCACGCCGGACGATACGCTGGTGCTCGTCGGCGACCACAGCTGGGGCAAAAACCTCAGCGAGTGCGAGCCGGACATGGAGTTCATTATGTCCCTGCCGGGGCGGAAGATATTGCTGCGCGGCAACCACGATATGTTCTGGGACGCGAAGAAGACCGCCGCGCTCAACGAACGCTACGCGGGGAAGCTCTTCTTCCTGCAAAACAACTACTACGCTTACGAGGACTACGCGCTCGTCGGCACCAAGGGCTTCACGTTTGAGGGGCCGTTCTACATCGACCGGCGCGGCCGCGTCGTGGGCTGGGACGAGAAGAACGAGGCGCACTCCAAGGAGATCGTCGCGCGTGAGCTGGAGCGCCTGCGCGTGTCCTTCGAGGCGGCGCGCGCCGACGGCTTCCGCAAGTACATCCTGTTCCTGCACTACCCGCCGACGAGCATCCTCGAGGACGAGAGCTGCTTCACGCGCATCGCGGAGGAGTATCGCGCCGAGCAGGTCGTCTACGCGCACAGCCACGGCGAGACGCGCTTCCACGGCAGCGTGCTCGGCGAGAAGAACGGCGTAGAGTACCGTCTCGTCTCCGGCGACTTCCTCAAGTGGACGCCGGCGAAGATACTGTAAAAGGCTTCCCCTCTGCAAATAATTCACCGCTGTAACGAAACACACCTCCCGCGGGATCGGACACGCTTTTCCCTGTCAGTTTCCGGTCAATAATAGTAAAAATCACAGGAAAAAAACTCCGGCAGCAGGCGAAAACACCCGGAAACCGCATGGCAAAACGGCTTTCGGGTGTCAGCAAGGGAAAACATAAGGAAAAACGATTTTTGCAAAAATGAAAATGCAATTTTGCACAAAGAAAATCGCAACAAAGTAAGCGTCAAACCTAACGGCGTCACATAACAGCAGCTCCTCGGCGGTTGCCGAGGAGCTGCGCGCATCTCAGATATTCACTTTGCATTCGTCCGGCGCGTTTTCCGGCAGTAGCGGCAGGATCCAGTCTGTGCGCTCCCTGTCAAGATTTGGCGCGGTGCGGAAAATGTACAGCAGATAAGCATACGGATCCAGATGGTTTTCCTTCGCCGTCTCGATAAGGCTGAAGATCACCGCGCAGCCCTGCGCGCCTTCCGGCGTATTGGCAAACAGAAAGTTCTTGCGGTCAATCACGAAGGGCTTTATGCTGCGCTCGGCACGGTTGTTTGTGCTCTCCAAACGCCCATCCAGCAGATACCGTTCCAAATAAGGCCGCTGCTCGCGCAGATAATAGAGCGCCTTGCCGAGCGCGGATTTCGGAGCAGCGTTCTTTCTTGCATCAGCCCATGTGTACAAGGCGTCAAGAATAGGCTTTTCCTTCTCCTGACGCTTTTTATACCGCTCTTCCGGCGTTGTGCCTTCAAGCTTTTTCTCCCACGCGGCTATCTTTGCAAAGAATTGCAATGCCTCTGCCGCACTGGAGTCCCGGCGCTGTTCCATCGGCAGCACCTTCAGCGCATCCGCAAACTTGCGCCGTGCGTGGGCAAGACAGCCCACAACGGTTATGCACTCCGGCAGCTTGTGGTAGCCCGGATAACATTTCCCCCAAGCACATCGCGAGCTATGTAGTGTTCCTACAGGAGACGGGCAAGAAGGCGAGCACGATTAAGACCGACCTCGCCGCGATACGCTTCTTCCACGACAAGATGGACAACCCAAAGTACCGCATCCCAGATAACTCGGAACTGAACTTGGAGCGTCGTCGCTTCGGCGGCGTGAACCGTACCTGGAGTGACGAAGAATTCAACCGCATGATCGGCTGGGCGGTCGCAGAGGGCCGCGACGATCTCGCCGTCGCGCTGTATCTCGGTAGGTTCTGCGGCCTCCGCATCCACGAGACCATGAGGATCGACACCGCCATCGCCGAGCGCGCGCTGCGCGAGGACGCCATTACCATCAAGGGAAAAGGCGGAAAGATCCGCACCGTCCCCATCGAGGACGAGCGCGTCCGCATTGGTCTAAAACGTATGCTCGACCAAACGGAGCGCGGTCACAAGCTGTTCGTGCCGGACGATATGAAAACCGACGAGGCGATCTATCGGCTCCAGCTTTTCATTCTCAAGCACCGCGACGGTGTTCAGAATGTGGATCGCGAGGCGCATCTGACGTACCACGGACTTCGTCACACCTACGCCGTCGAGAAGTACAAGGCACTGATCGCGTCGGGCATGGACGAGCGCGACGCACACGTTGCCGTCTCGCGTCTGCTCGGACACGAGCGCGCCGACGTTACCGACATCTACCTCGCCTCCATCAAAAAGGGCAAAGCAAAGGAGACGCGCGATGGAGAATAAGTATCGTTCCCTCGACGACCTGCCGCTGGCGCTCAAGGTCGAAAACTTGATGCCGATTCTCGGCGTCGGCCGCAACACCGCGTATGAGTTGGTGCGCAGCGGACAGATCCGCAGCGTCAAGGTCGGGCGTCAGATCCGTGTGCCGCGCGACGCTGTGGTAGATTTTCTTGGTACAAAAGCGGAATAAACGCCGTTTTCGCTGAAACAAACGCTTGTCAAAAAGCCGCACAGCGGGTATCATGGAAACATGATTCCTGCTGTGCGGCGGGAAGGAGGCTATTATGCCGCACAGTAACAACAAAAGAAAGAGAAACGCGGACGGCGCCGGTTCGATCCGGCAGAAAGCCGTAAAGCAAAACGGTCGGCAGTACACATACTGGGAAGCGAGATATACGACCGGCTATGATCCCGGCACGGGCAAGCAGATCCAAAAGTCCGTCACAGGCAAGACACAGGCTGAGGTAGCCCGCAAGCTCAGAGAGGCGACGGTGGAGGTCGATCAAGGAACCTATCTGGAGCCGTCCAAGCTGACGGTCTCGGAGTGGATGGACATTTGGGCGGAGGAGTACCTTTGCAACGTCAAGCCTCGCACCATCCAAAAGTACAAGAGCGATATCCGCATCCACATCAAGCCGGGGCTCGGCGCGGTCAAGCTGAAGGAACTGACGCCGTTGATGGTGCAGCACTTCTATAATGAGGAAGCGAAGGAGCACAACGGACGAAAGGGCTTGTCGCCGAAATCCATCAAAGACCTGCACGGCGTGCTGCACAAGGCGCTGCAACAGGCGGTCGATATTGACTATCTGCGCAACAATCCCGCGTCGCACTGCAAGATCCCCCGGATCGAGAAGCCGGACATTCAGCCGCTGGATTCGTATGAGATCACGCTTTTCCTGCGCGCCATCAAGGGCGACCGATTTGAGGCGCTTTACACGACCGCGTTGTTCACCGGGATGCGCCGGGCGGAGCTGAGCGGGCTCAAGTGGGATTGCGTGGATTTCTGGAAAGGAACGATCTGCATCAAGCGCCAGTGGCAGAAGGACCCGGACAAGCGCGGTGGGTTCGTTCTCTCCAGCACGAAAAACGGAAAACCGCGTATTGTCAAGCCGGCGGCCTCTGTCATGGAGATTCTGCGGCAAGAACGTACCAGGCAGGCAGAGCTGCGGCTGAAAGCTGGGCCATCGTGGCAGGACGACGGTTTTGTCTTTACGAACGAGCTCGGAGTACCCCTGTCCCCGAACACGGCCTACAATCACTTCAAGCAGATCATGGCTTCAATCGGGCTTCCTAAGACCAGAATGCACGATTTGCGTCACACCTATGCCGTTGCCTCGCTTGCGAACGGCGACGACATCAAAACCGTGCAGGAAAATCTGGGTCACGCCTCCGCCGCCTTCACGCTGGATCGCTACGGACACGTGACGGACAGCATGAGGCAGGCAAGCTCGGAGCGAATGGAGCAATTTTTCAAGTCTGTTTCCGGACAATAAGGGGAATATCCGGAGAAAAAGCAAACTCCGGCAGCAGGCAAAAATGCCCGGAAGCCGCACGACTAAACGGCTTTCGGGCATCAATAAGGGAAAACATAAGGGAAAACGATTTTTGCAAAAAATAAAAATGCAATTTTTACGCAAAGAAAACAGCAACAGAAAGAAGAAACGTCTTGAAATCTTAACAATTTCAAGACGTTTCAATGGTCCGAGTGGCGAGACTTGAACTCACGGCCTCTTGACCCCCAGTCAAGCGCGCTACCAACTGCGCCACACCCGGATAAATGACAGCTTATGTAATATAACACACCTTCCCGGAGAATGCAAGCATTTTTTTCGCTTTACGGGAACTTTTTTCTGGAGTATTTTCAGAGTATTTCATTCGCCTTACGCCTTCTTTCCCTGCCGCGGACCGCAGTTGCGCAGCAGCGTACCGCATCATTTCCCAATTGTTTTGCGCTGCGATTGCGAGTACTCTGCTTGCAATGATTATGTCTTCCTTGACATTTTTATTATCTTGCCTCTCACAGATTATTCGTGCAGATATGCAGCGCTCATTCCGCCTAGAAATACGTAAATATTGGGGTTGGTGCATTGTGGAAAAAGCTGTGGAAATTGTGGATAACTATTTGTAGTAAAGAATTATTAACAAAATTATGTTAATCAATTCGATTCGGATTTACACGCTTGTTGTTCCCTTTTTTCGCTGTATTGCGTCTTGAATCCGAGATGTATTGTCAGCCTGTTCTGATTTGTCATTTTATCACAGTTGAAAAAAATCCCAAAAATACAATCCGTATTTTCGAAATTGTTTTTACTTTCTGAAAATTATGATTGACAAGCGGTGCTAAGTCTGCTATTATAATTGCTGTTGTCGGCAAACGCGACAGGAAAGACAATTTAATATGCTGGTGTAGCTCAGTTGGTAGAGCAGCTGATTCGTAATCAGCAGGTCGCCGGTTCGAGTCCGGCCACCAGCTCCAAAAAGTACCGATTTCTGATGTGAAATCGGTACTTTTTCGTTAGAAATGTCCGCGAAACGAGTGGGTCAACTTGTGGGTCACCCCCCGACCCACCAACTGACCCACAACGCGAAAGGCGCAAAAATCAGCGCTTGGACGGATCATCAAGCACCTTGCCGGTATCTTTCTGCGCGCTCTGTCCAGGTTTTCGACTCCCTATTTGATTATAGCAGTCCAAATTTTGCCCCAAACTGTCACGCCGCCAATCGGCTTCTGTCGATTGGCGGCGTTTTTTTCTGTGTTCACATGCTCTGCGATATCAGCTCTCCCATCGTTGCGGCGGCCTGCTCCTGCATTCTGTCCGTGGCATGGGTGTAGGTGCGCAGCGTGAAGCCCGCGTCGTAGTGACCCAGCATTCCGCTGACCGTCTTGATGTCCACACCGTTCTGAAGCGCAAGCGTGGCGAACGTATGTCGTAGATCATGCAGGCGGATGTGTTCCAGCCCCGTGCTTTCGAGGATTCGCTTATGCATATTCACGATGCTGTCGGGATGGTACATTTTCCCGGTGACGGGCGAGGTGAACAGGTATGGGCTGTCAGGGTGCTTCTCGTGCTCCGCGACAAGGAGATCGACGACCTGCTGCGGAATGGCGATCTTGCGGATGGAGGTTTCCGTCTTGGGACGGGTGATCTTCACGCCGCCGCCCTTGACGCCGACCGCCTGCTTGCTGACGGAGATGGTCTTTGTCTCGACGTCCACATCCTCCCACAGGAGTGCCGTCAACTCACCCTTGCGGAGTCCGGTGCAGAGCTCCAGATAGAAAATCGCCAGTACGCCGCGGCGCTCGGCTTCCTTGAGATAAGTGCCGATGTCCTCCGGCTTGAGGATCTTCATTTCTGTTTTCTCGACCTTCGGCACGATGCAGTCCTCGGTCGGGTTGCGGAGGATGAGCCGTTCCTTGACCGCCCGGTTCAGGCAGTTGTGCAGCAACATGTGCAGACCGCGGACGTATGCCGCGCTCATACCGGGATTGCTCTCCTTCTGCGAAACGCGGATGCGCCCATGCTCACGCACCTCATTATACATCTTCTGGATATCGCGGCCGGTGAGCTTGCCCAGCTTGATGTCACCGAGCATCGGGATGATATGGCGATTGATGAAGGTTTCGTAGTATTTCTGCGTTTTCTCACGGATGTTGGGCTTGGAGTACAGGTCATACCATGTTTTGACCCATTTCTCGACAGTGTATTCTCCAGCCCTTGCAACATCGAGCATTTCCGCTTCTTCGATTGCCAGCTTCAGCTTTGCCCGAGCCTCGGCCTGCGTTTTGCCGAGGACGTTCTTGCGGATTGTCTTGCCGCTTGCGTCGTGTCCCGCGACGTAGCGCCCTTCCCAGCGCCCGTCGCTGCGCTTGCGGATGCTGCCCTCACCGCTTGCCCTGCGTTTTGCCATATTGTATCACGCTCCTTCGAAACGGACAATACCGAGATTCGTCGGAAAAAGCTATCCAAAATTCGGTTTGTTATCAGAAAGTTATCAATTCTCTCGATTTTCATTTTTTGTGAGACCCCACAGAATTCTGCTGGATCTTAGGCGTCAGACCCTGTGCCAAATTTGGCACAGGGCAGGTTAGTTGAGATGGAGCCAAATTTGGCACCGTCTCAATCACGGTCGGCGAATGGCCTCGCTCATTTTTCCGGCTCTCTTTGTTTTCAGCTGAGCAGTTTTTTCCATGCCCGAACGCTTTGCCAACGCCGTGCTCAAACAATTTCGCCGTGTCTGCACCCGCTGCAATGCAATCGAGTCCAAAAACCGCCAACAACGGCGCGACAGGGGGCTGAAACGGAGCGGGGCGGCATCGCTGCCCTCACTCGTCCTCGGTTTGTCCGCCGACGACCTCCATGACGAGTCGCGCGCCGAGGATGAAGCCGTCACGGAAGCTGTCGTAGGTCATCGTACCGACCAGCTCGTCGTGGATGTTGACGAGCTCCAGCAGGTACTCCTTCGCCTTGCCGTCGAGCAGCTCCCCAAGCCACTTCTCGTTCTGCTGGAAGGATTCGAGCAGGATGCCGACGTCGGAGTCGGCGGGGTAGCCATGCTCATTGGGCCGCAGCTCGCCGTGGTAGAGATCGGAGAGGATGCTGTTCATTTGAGCCGCCTCCCCTCAGATCGACATGAAGCAGTACCTGGTGTTTTGATAAACGCCATCGTGATACACGTCGTACGCGTCGACGTAGTATCTGACGTTCGGCAGTGCGTGAACCGTCGAGGTGATTTCTTCCGCCCTCCACGGCCAGAACCGCTCGGTGTACGGCTCGTACTCGGCTGGGATTTCGGTACTGATCTTGAACAGCGGCATGCCGTCGCGCCACGCCTCCGGCTCGTCGCCGAGCGCGTTGTAGAGCGTGTAAATCATCCGCCGCACCTCGAACACGTTCCGCACGAACAGGTCGTCGCCGTACTGATCGGAGTAATGTTTGACGATAGGGGCGGGAAGCCCCAGAGCGGGGAAGGCGTTCCAGTCGCACGTCGGCATCGGGAGCGGGCTGCTTTCCCAGCGCGCGACGTCCTTGATCTCGTACTCCGTACCGTCATCGCAGAGGATGACGTCTCCGACGCGCGGGACATACTGTGAGCCGTCGGTCGGCAGTACGACCGTGCGCGACGAACTTGTCTGGGCTTCTTCCACATATGGCTCGGTCGTGGTGATTTCCACCGTGTTGGTGAGCGCGTTGTACTCCACCGCGAATCCAACCGCCCTGCCTACGTCGCGCAGTTTGCAGTAGTTGCTTCCGCCGATGCTGTACGCCTCGATTTGGACAGGCTTGCCGTCCACGACGATTTTCTGGCTGGACTGCTGCGCCGTGAGCGCCGCTCCCGCGACCGGAGCCGCGATGGTTGCGCCGAGGATGATGCCGCTGGCGACGAGCGCGATTTCCTTTTTGCCTCTGTTTTTCATGGTTTTGTCCCCCTTTCGGTATGTTTGGTAAACCAAACATACCGAAAGGGCTGGCACAAGTCTACTGAAAGATCGTTGACCAAACGGAGAATAATTCAGCCAACCCGGTTGGTGTTCTCCTTGATCCACGCGATGAGTTCTTCCTTCGGCACGAGTATCCTGTTCCCAATGTGCAGCGTGGGGAAGCCCTCGCTTTTGACGAGGTCGTATGCGCCCGCCCTGCTGATGCCGAGCGCCTCCGTCAAGTCGGGGACGGACAGCATCAGCGGCAGGTCGTCGTAGTTTTTGAACCTTGCTTCTTTCATCCTGCTTTCCTTTCTGATATAATCTGTGGCAGTTACCACGGCGTCGCCATGCTCATGCCGTTGTACGGCTGATCCTCGTGGTCGTCCGGCTTGTGACCCATGGCGATGCGCTTTTCCAGCATCTCTCTTCTGCTTTTGCGGTCGATCTGGATCGGCATGGACGTCGCATCCGAAGGTCTGTTGCTCTCGAAAATGCCGCCGAGATAATGGAGCAGCCGCGACACGGCAAGCGTGACTGACGGTTTGCGTGGCTCGTTCATGTGGTCAAGGAAAAACTGCGCGTACTCATGCCCCTGCTCCGCTGCCTGCGAGAGCCAGTATTCCGCCAGCTCCATGTTCTGACCGACCTCGAATCCCTGCAGGTATGCTTTGCCGAGTGCGTACTGCGCATACCGGTTGCCCTGCTTCGCCGCGTCCGTCAGATCTTCGATGGCGCGCTCCGGGCCGTTTGTGATGCCATCTCTGACAAGTCCCATCCTGCCGAGGCGGTAGAGCGCGAAGTCGTTCCCGTTGTCCGCGGCGTAGGCGAGCCAGTCGACGCCGGCTTGAAGCTTTCCTTCTTCCAGCAGCAGTTTTCCAACCGCATACTGCGCGACGTTGTTTCCGCGCCTCGCCGCGACGAGGAACCACTTCTTTGCTTCTTCCTGCCACGGCGGAGCGCACAGGCCGTCGCGCCACGCTTTGCCGAGCAGATACGCCGCGTCGCCGCTGCCGGCGTTCGCCAGCTTTTCCAGCGAGGAGACAGCCTCAGCCTTTTCCTCTCTGCTCGCATAATCGTTGTAGAGAACTTCCTTCGCGTCGTAGTACGTTTCCTGCTCGCTCCGCGAGAACCGAAACAGGTTTTCTTCATCCGGCACTTCATCTTCCATGCGCTCGTCCTCGAACGTGAACACGTTCCGCCGGATGTCGTCCGCCTCCTTGACGACCATGTTCTTGATCGGACGGAACTCCGGCTGCTGAGAGAGCGGCTTGCGCTCACGCTCCCGGCTGTGATAGTAGCTTTCAAGCGCATCCTTGCAGCGGTTCCACGCTTCATAGCATTCTGCCACCTGCGGCAGCTCCGCGAGCGCATCCACGATGGCGTCCACCTGACGCTTGACGTCCTTTTTGAGATACTGATACTGCTTTTTGCCTTTCGCCGAGGCGAGCGATTCCGAGAGCGCGACGAGCTGCTGTTCGATCTCGGGCGCGTCGCAGATGCTCTCCTTCATCTCGGAGATCAGATCGCGCATCGCTTCGCGCGCGGAACGCGCCACCTCCTTGTAGCTCATATCCTTTTCCTGATAGAGATTGAGCAGCTCGTCCTGAAAAATCGTGGTGGTCAGTTCCGAGCGCATCTTCTCGATGCCGTCCTTCGTGAGATACCCCTGCTTCGGATCGTCCGACCAGACCATCATGTGGATGTGCGGGTGATGGCCCTCGTCATGGAACGCGGCATACCAATGCAGCTTGTCCGGCGCGATGTTCATCGCCGTCGCCAGCTCGACCTGCTTGCCACAGATGAGCGTGCGCCATGCTTCGGCGTGATCGTAACCGAGACGCTCCGCGTCCTCACGGCGGAGGGAGTAGATGAACGTGTAGACGTTTCCGTCGTATTCCTTCAGTTCACGGAGCGCCGCGTCGAGAGAGACGGACGGCGCGCTGCTGAACAACCCATGCTCACCGAGGCGTTCGACGCGAGGACGAGTCGCCATGTATTTCAGATACTGTTCGCGGCCTTGCACCTCGTCCGCGTTCCGTTCGAGCGCCATCGTGATGAGCGCGGAGGCGTTTCCGAACGTCGGCGCGGATTCGTAATCCTCATACTCATGCGTGTCCTTCGTATCAGGGAAATCGCGCACGAGATCACGGATGATCTGCCGCTGGTTTTCCGTGACCGGGCCGTTGCCGTCGAGCTTCTCCACGTTCTCGCGCGTGGCGATGTAGTTCATGTAGCCGCCGGCTTTCCCGCCCTTGACGTAGCCGGACTTCTGCACGAGCCGCGGCATGATTTACGCTTCCTCCCGGAGCGCATCCTTGAGATCGACCACGCCGTGCGTCTGCTTCGTTTCGTTCACGCACTGGACGCGGAGCTTGTCGAGCACTGCGAGGTCGATATCCGAACCCGCGGCGAGGACGTGCGTGAGCATATCGTCGTTGACCGCGAGCTTGAAGAGCACGCCGCCGATGCGAGAGCCGAGCGCACCGAGCTTGCCGTCGAGCGTCTGCGCGAGCACGCGCGGCAGGTAATCGCCCGCGTCCTTCGCCCTGAGATAGCCGATGTAGAACCGCATCCCCTTCTCGACGAACTGGTTGATGGTGGAGCAGCCGTCGGCGTGGTAGGCGTCCTTCACGTCCGCCCACAGCTCGTCCGACAGCCACATCGAGTGCTTGTGCTTGTTTTCTTCCATCCTGAGACAATACCTCCTGATTTTTCGAATTAGCTCCATTCGGAATCCCGCAAATTCGCGGGATTCCGCCATTCTCGGAAACAAAAGCGCTTTTGGCAGTTCCCTCTCCCGGAAAAAGCGCCAGCCTCCGTCCCCGAAACAGCCCGCACTGCGGGCTGATGTGACCGTCCTGCCGCACGAAAAGCGGCAGGACTTTCACCTGCTTTCCCTCTTCGTCCTCCCCTTGCGGGTCTCTCTCGCCGCAACCCGCCTGCTCAGGACGGCAGTTCCTCCGGCACACGGGCGTGGCCCGGATCGACATAGGACGGTTCCGCGCAGGCGAGAGACGGCGCGGAGGCGTCGGCCTCATCCGCAGCATGAGCGGGGACGGTTTTGACATACTGCGCGTTGACTTCGGACGCTGACGACGCCTGCTTTTCGAGCAGCTTGGCCACGCGCTCACGCTCCCGGCGCTGAGCTTCGCGCTCGACCTGACGCTCGTGCCGATACTGGATCGCGGCCTTGATCGGCAGGAGATGATACTTGAGATGACCGTTCTGCTTCCGACCGCTCTTCGTCGTGATCTGCGTCTGCTCAATATCGATGAGCCGCTTTTCACAGAGCTGCGCGACATATTTTGAAACTGTGTGCTTGCTGCAGCGTACCGCGTCGCCGATCTGCTTGTAGCTCGGATAGCAGGTGTGCCGGTCACGATCTTTCTTCCTGCGGTTTTCGAGGCAGCGCAGATAGGCATAGATCGCAATGGCGACCGCGTCGAGCTCGAACGAAAAAATCTCGTTCGGCAGAGAAAAGAAATTGCTGCGCCAGTCATTGCCGTGCGCGTTCTCGTAGAGGCGGAGCGTGGAATTCTTTTTCATGGCAGGACTCCTCCTTGTTGGGGAATGAATATTTCAGTGCGCTTGCACCCTTGCATGGTTGACTTGGATAGCGTTGAGTCCGATTACTCATAGGGTTCGAGAACGACATGAGGTAGGACGCAAGGGTGCAGGTGATTTTGCGTTTTCACGCGCCGACCGGGAACTCGGAATCGTCCGGCAGACGCCAATACCATCCGTCCGCACGCTTTTCCGAAACGATGCCGAGGTGCTTCTTTGCCGCATTGACCGTCCGCTCACTGACGCCGATGTTTTTCGCGTAGGCGATGATGTAGGTGGCGGGCAGAGGCCGGATCAGCAGGCGGAGAAGCTCGTCCTCCATCGTCTCGACTT
This sequence comes from Oscillospiraceae bacterium, assembly GCA_015067435.1. Taxonomy (GTDB): domain Bacteria; phylum Bacillota; class Clostridia; order Oscillospirales; family Oscillospiraceae; genus Hominicoprocola. The sequence continues at coordinate 87,015 of SVMM01000017.1, forward strand.
TTGTCATCGGCTGACCCGTCCCGTCGAGGAGCTCGCTTGCGGTGATGTCGATGGGACCGAGCCATTGGAAGCGGTTGTGTTCATCTACTGCGAACGAAAGAGGTTCGCCCTCTTTGGCGAGGCTGCTCTTGTCGTGGACGACGGCGCGGATATTTGAATCCTTGGACACCCTGCCGACGAGCAGGACGCTTCGCGCGGCGGCGCGGAAGTCGATGGAGCCGAGCCCGCGATATCCCGCTTTTGTTCCCCGCGCCTTGTTGATGTGGCTGACGAGGAGCACCGCGCAGCCGGTACG
>SVMM01000018.1 GCA_015067435.1 Oscillospiraceae bacterium
ACGGGCTCCGTGCCGTTCATCAGCGTATAGTTGGAGCTGGTAAGCACGGAATCCGCGCTGTTTCCACTGTCAACCATGTACTTGCTGAACGTCACATAGACGCCGTCCGTTTTGTACTGCACGTCCGTCACATAAGGCGCGGCGTTGTCCACCAGCGGGATATTGACGTCGAGCTGCGGGGGCAGCACGGGCAGAAGCTTCGTTGCCATGACCGTGCCGGTGCTGACGCTTTTGCTCACCGTCGCGGCGCTGTCGCCGTTGCTGTCGCCGATCAGACCGCCCTTTTCCGCGGTAACGAACCACAGCCCCTCCGGAACGAACCACTGATAGAGGCCATCCTCGCCGGTGATTTGTATGGGATCGTTCGGCGTCAGGCTTCGCACGTCATTCGCGGCCTTGAGCTGCGATGCGCTGTTGTAGCTCGCCTCCATGACCGGATTGCCGCTCCCGTCCGCCGCATAGTACAGCGTGGCGGTCGCGCCCTCGACGGGATTCTCCAGCACGCCCTCGTAGATGATGCCGGATGGGTCGTGGACGTTGGGCGTGCTCGAATTGGGATTGATGCCGTCCGGTTTGTAGTCCTTCGGTTTTTTCTTCTCGCCCTTACAGTCGTCGCCCTCGTACTCCTGCGCCGTGATGCGGATGAACTGCGCGGTCTTCATCCAGCAGTTCTGATAGGCATCCGTCGCCTTTGTAAACAGATTATCCGCCCATAGTTGACCGTAAATCCCGATAAGGAACCCCGCCGCTCCGCTGACCAGCGAGACGGCCGCCGACAGCAGGCAACCGGAAACTGCAATAACTGCGCTGATGATGCTGGTTGCCGTGCAGACCAATACTGCCAATCCGGTAAGTGCCTGTATCGTGGAACACGCGCCCTCCTCATTATCATATTTTTTGTAAAGCTCCTCGCAGATCGACCTGCGCGTCGGGTTCATCGCCTGATAGCACGGGTGCTGCTTCTGCTCGTCCAGATCCTTTCTGAATTTGCTCAACTCCTGATACCGCTTCTGACAGGTTTCAGACGATTTCATAATGGTATTCATGCCATCCCACGTGGTAATTACCGCGCCCCCGACAGCACAGATGACATACTGGAAAAGCCCAATCACCAAACTGAGATAGACCATTCCGTAGCCATCAACCGTTCTGCAGTAGTTAATAAACTTTGCAAGCCAACAGTTGTTCATCGCATCCTGCGCCGCTTCAAACTGTGCACGTTCGTAAGGCGTCATCGGTTTTTCGCGGGTAAGAACAAGACTCTGCTGCACCGTAAACACGCCGTCTTGGCTCGTTACGGCGGCGAAGCCTGCCGGGAAGCCGGTGAAAGAATCGTGGAATGTCGCGGTGATGGAGCGCATATAGAACTTGCTGTCGGTGCTGACGACGTAAGCGACCGAGATATCGTACCCGCTGCCGCTGAGCGAAAGCACAAAGAACGCGTCGCCGTCGGCGGCGGCCGCATTATTTAAATCGAAACTGCCGGACTGCATACTGACCTCGGCGCCGAGATCGAGCGTTTTCCTAAAGTCGTACAGCAGCGTTTGCAGCTGGCTGAAAAAGCATTGCTCGGTGATGAACGAAGCGGTCCCGCGAACGGTCCTGTTCTGCGCCGCCATTGCTCTCACCGTGGCGGCGACGCCGGAATTGTCGTTGTAGCCGTTTTGCGTCTGTACGGCTGAACCCTCAACCGTCATGCCGCTGTCCGCAAGAGAGGCGTTGGTCTCGTCCATTTTGGCCTTGACGTCCGCCAATTGTCTGTCGGTCGCGGTTCCGGCGGTAACGGTCACGTTTCCGCTGTCGTCCTGCATGAACGCCGCCTCGCTGGGGGTGGAACACTCCAAAATTTCGGAAAAGCCCGTATATGCTGTGCCGTTCTCGTAGTTGTACTGACCGAGCACCTGATTGAGCAGATCGTGCACATACTCGACCGTTTCCTCGCCGACGGCCAGACCGCCGTCGGTGACAGGATTCGTGACCGTCTTCGGCAGCATCATGACCTCGGCGCCGCTGACGGGCGCGGGAAGGTCGCCCATATCCGCGACGAACTTGCCGCCTGCCCCCTCCGTCGCGGGAACGAAACGGATTTGTCCGTCGTTGGTGTAGACCTTGATGACGACCTTGCTGTTGAAGGCATCCGCGAGCACGTCAAGCTTGTCGGGATTCTTGATAATTGCGGTGAACTTGATGTCGCTGAGGCCTCTCGTCGTGAGCGTGTAGGTCTCGCCCACGTTGATCGTGCGGCCGTTATAGGTCATCGTGAAGCTCGTGAGCTGCGCGCCGCCCGGCTGATGGAACACAAGCAGCTCGTCGCTCGTCACGCCCGATGCGGTGACTGAGCGGAGCTGGTGCGTGGTGAGATACTGCGCGTTCGCATCCTTGAGTGTGATGATCGCCCGGTAGTCGCCGTAGCGGTCCGCTGTCGCTGTGCCCACAGCGGCGCCGTTGTCATAGATCGTGACCGTCTCATTCGGCTGGGCGCTTCCCTCGACGGTGATCTTCTCGTCGCAGACATAGATGGAAAGCGTGGTCAGATACGCGCCCGGTTTATCCACGACGGCGCGTCCGATCAGCTGCTCGTAGCTTGTTTTGTTCTCTCCGTCCTTCCGGTAGGAGACAGTTGCCTTCAGAGCGACGTCCATCTCCCAACCCAGACTGGCCGGCGTACAATAGAGCGTATACTCACAGGGCAGGGAAATGTCCTCGCCCGAAAGATCAATCCCGTACGTCTCCCCGCTGACGCCGACAATGGTGCTGGCGCCCATATTGTAGGTCCTGCCGTCGATCACGAGCATTTGCGTGATCGCGGACACCGCCTCCCAGTGCGCGGAGTTCGCCATGTTCGCATAGAGCCAGAGCAGCTTGCCATCCGCGCAACCGTCGTCCAGCCCGATGCGGCCCGTAAAGGCGATCAGCTCACTCGTGCTCGAAAAGCTTTCCGCGCTTGCGGTCATGGTGGAGCCGGGTTTGGTGACAAAAGCGGCGTTTTCGGACTGCGCTTCACTCGCCACGAAACTGCCGAGATCGACGACCTTACCGGAGGCAAGCGTCACGTCCCAGCTTTTCAGCTCCGCGCCTGCGGGAAGCTCGCTGTACGCCTTATTGTCGACCATACCGTCGTAGCCTGCGGAGAGGAGGACCACCTTGTAAGTCCCCGCATTGCCCGTTGGGCATGGAATGCCGCAGCATCTGACCGCGCTGTTCACCTTGAAGCTGTCTGACTTGCCGACGTAGTCGCCGCTTTCGTCGTACCATGCGGTAAAGAGCTCGGCGGAGTAGCGCTTTGTACTGGCGTTCAGGATCACACCGGGGATCAGCGACGGCGTGAACGCGGCAGACGCCACGCTGTTCGACAAAGCGACGCTGCTGTCTTCCATCGCCGTAAGGCCGGGGACGTCCGCCCTGACGCTCAGCGTGCCGCTGGTACCCGAAATAAAGCTGATGGAATAGAGCATCTTCTGTGCGTCGGCGGATTGCATGGTAAAGGATTCGGTTCTGTTCTGCCACGCGCCGCTTCCGAACGTGACAACACCGCGGCCGCTGTTCCAAAGCCAACCGTTCACACAGCCGATATTGTTCGCAAGGTACTTCCCCGCAAGCGCCTTTTCCGCGTCGTTCATGCCGGCGATATTCGGCGTGATCGTGAGCGTCAGCTGGTTGGAGATGGCGGAAAGGTCATGCGTCACGCTTGTCGCGTTCGACGCCACGTCGAGCGCGTCTCTGTCGCCCGTGATGCTCAGCTGCTGCCCGTGATACTCGGCGGTGAGCGTCGCCGGAAAACCCGGAACAAGGTTGAGAGAATACCTTGCCGCTCCGCTTTCGTAGGTGCTTGTCGCGCGCGCGGTACGCCATACGCCGCCGATATTCTGCGTCGCGGTCACGGTCACGCCGGAGACCTCGTTGCTGTTGACCGTCGTTGTGCCGGTGATAACCGCACTGCTTTGCAGCTGAGACGGCGTGACGGTGAGCCTGCCGCCGCTGAGCGTCGCAAGATAGCTGTCGCCCCAGTTATAGCTTCCATAGTGTTCCGAACCCATGACGCCGTACAGTTTGACGGTGTAAGCGTCGGCGGCTCCGTCGTCCGTCACAAGGCAGGGGAAGTCGTAAATGTAGCATTCCTGCGCCGATACCGTGTGGATGACATGCTGTATCGTGTAGTCCGTGTCCTCGCTCAGCCCGGTCACCGTTACGCCGCTCAAAACGGCAAAGTCGCCCGCCGGGGTCAGCGTAATCGGCCCGGTTTCCTGATTGACCGTACCGGTATAGGACGCGATCGCGACGTTTCTCCCGTCGACACGGGCATAAAGCTTCAGCGCGGTAAACGTCCTGCCGAGAATGTTCCAGCTGTCGACGGTCACGGCGGAAAAGCTTTTGACGGTGCTGCCGTAGTCGCTCCACAGGGTTTCCTCGGAGGTGTCGCTCCTGACGCCGCAGAGGGAAACGCAGCCGACGATCTGCCCGTTGTAGCTGACGGTCAGGGGACGCTCCCACTGCGCGGTAAAGGTGACGTTCTCCGTTACGGTGAACGCGTTGCCCGCGTTATAGAAGTAGCCCTTTGCCTGTCCTGTGCTCGTGACCTTCCAGCCCGCAAAGCTGTAATCCCCCTTGCCGTCGTCCGCCGTGCGCGTCGGCGCTGCAGGCAAGGCGATGACCTCACCGGACGCGACGGAGACGGGCTCATAACTCACGCCGTCCGCCGGTGTGCCGCCGCCGAGAGCATAGCTGACGGTGCGCGACTCAACGATGTTGAGCGTGAAGGTCTTGGACGCAATTCCGCCGCCCGTCTCGGACGCTGTGACAGTGAAGGAAAGGCTCCCCTGCGCGGGCGCTCCGTCTCCGGCGTCCGCCGCGCGGGAGATCACGCCGGTGGAGGCGTTCAGTGAGAGGCTTGCGGGAAGATCCTCCGACGACCATGTGATGGCACCGCCGTTCGCCGCGGCCGCTTCCAGCGTGATCGGCCGGAAAGCGGCGCCCTCCAGACCGTGCAGCGTGCTCGCGGTGGTGATCGTCGGGGCGGCCACAGAGAGTGTGTACTGATAGTAGGCGGGCGTGTCGTTGTCCGCCTCCGACGCCTGTACGCGGAAACTGAAGTTTCCGCTTTTCGTCGGCGTACCGCTCAGAAGGCCGCTTTCCGCTAACGTCAGTCCATCCGGAAGCGCGCCGGAACTGAGCGACCACGTGATCGCCTTGCCAGCCGTATGCGGCGTCGCGGTCAGCGTATCGCTGTAAGCCCTGCCGAGATATGCGGGGTTCAACATGGTTTTGGTGATCTCCGGGGCGTTGGCTGCCTGCGCGCTTGGCGTGATCAGCACCGACGAAAGCGTCTCGCTTTGCGCGTCGATGACTGTCCAATCCTCGCTGTAGGTATCTGTGTTGATTCGCACGAAGTAGTCTTTTGCCATTTCGAGCGTGATCTCGTCCGTATTATCCTGATGCGCTTGATACACCGGATCGTCCGCCCAGACGTAGACGGAACCATAGTTCTGCACGCAGTAATACCAGTCGTGCTCCTCATCCCGTTCCAGAAGCCATAGCTCGAACGTGATATAGTCCAAGGTCTGCTGATCGCTTGCCCGCGTGCCGTTGCCTTTGGACGTGCCCGAAAGGCCGTAAAATTCATAGGTTACGCCGGAATAGCTGAATCTCTCGCTCTCTTCGCGGGTATCCCGATAAATAAGCACGGACTGTGTGCCCTCGCTGTTTTTCCACGGGACGGACGCCTTGTGCACGATCTGGTGCCCCGCCGTGCCGTTGCACGCGCCGTTGATCACAAGCCCAGGGTTTGAGGTCGTATTGCCGACGTTGATTGCCGCGGAGTCCTCCGCGGCGCTGACCGTGAGCGACACGGTGTTTTCAACTGCCAGAACAGCCGGCCCGCCGCCTCCATCCATCGAGATGCCGTAGTACCGCAGATAGCCATTTTGACCGACGCCGTTCACGGTCAGGGAGCCGTCTCCCGTGAAGGTCACGGAACCGCCGTAGCCATAGCCGTTCACCAGCATATAGTCGATGACGCTCGAACCGGACAGGGCGATCTTAAAATCCTCGCCCATCTGCTCAATGACCAGATTCTTTCCGGAACCGCTGAAATTGTTCAGCGTCAGCGTGTTGCTCGCTTTGTCGTACGACGCGTCGGCCGTGGTATTCGAGACCTCGTCATAGCTGTTTCCGTTGTAGCTGTAAGCAGACCGGAATAGCTGCGTCACCACCTGCCGGTCGCTGGTTCTGCACAGCCAGACGTGGCCGACGCCGTAGGCGCCGTCGGTCGATGCGCCCGCGTACGGCCCGTTTGCCCCAAACACAAGTCTGGCGTGCGCGGCAACTGCCTCCGCCGCATCCGAGATTGCTCTGCCCCACTCCGGCGCGTCATGCGCCACCGCCGCCCATGCGGGCTGCGGCAGCAGCGTGATCGCCATGACAAGCGATAGCAACAGTGATACAACTTTCTTTCCCGTCGGTGTCTTCATAGCAGGTTCCTTCCTTTCCGCCGGTTAACCCGATTGACCGCGCGTCGTGTCGGCGCAGCGTATAGTTTTGTATTTTTACCATAGCAGAAGCCAACGTGGAAGACCATAGCGGTTTCCCGCCACAGGTTGTGAAAGCAAGAGAAAAGCCCGCCTCTTTGCAACAAAGAGGTGGGCTTGCCGGAATCATTTTCCATGGCGGCTCACATACCGTCGACGATACTCTCGCGATAGAGCCGACCGAGGTCGGCGCGATTTTCCGCGCCGGTTTTGCGATAGATGGAGGTAGTGTGGTGCTGTAGCGTGCTGACCCTGATGTTCAGTTTCTCCGCAATGCGCTGCTGATCGCCGCCGCTTGTAAGCAGCGCATGGACGACGTCCGTTTCGCGCGGCGTCAGACCGTAGGCAGCGGAAAAGCGGGCAAGGAGCACATCGTCGTCGGGGAGCGAGGGCGATACGGGGGAGACGTGCGGCTCGGCCGGCAGTGCCGTGAGGGACAGGTCGCCGTTCATTGCCATGGCGGCGATGATCGTGGCAAGCATGGCGATATCCGTCCCCAGCACGACGGACACCGACGCTTCCGAGAAGCCGAGCAGCCCCAGCACGGTGACGAGCGAGCCGTCCAGCGCACGGCCCATGCCCGCCCAAAGTTCCGGATGCCGCGTTCTCGGCGCGAGCGCGCAGAACGTCAGGTTATAATAGGAGATCGCGGCGGCGACAGCCAGATAGAACAGGCACATATTGAGCCAGTACGTTCCCTCACTGAACGGCAGGATAGGATTGAGCAGCGTGACGAGCACGGTGCAGAGCACCGAGATTGGGAGATATTTCCCCTCCTTCACATCGGCAAGCAACCCAAAGGCCAGGCAGCCGGGCACCAGCAGCAGGCGCGGCCATGTATAGGCGTTGTAATCCACAAAGCCGGAGCGCACCTGCAACTGCTGGATGTAGCCGTTATAAAAACAGTTGAGCGTGATAATCGCAGCTGTGACGACGCAGGCACAGATCAGTGCTTTTGTCGGGACGGCTGGCTCGTTCTTCGTCTCCTCTGCCTCCGCAGGCTTTATGGGATCCATCCTTCTCACGGTGGAAGCGAGCAGAGCAAAACATATGAGCATCACCGCCGCAAGCGGAAGCAGAGCGCTTTTCCACATCTGGAACACATATTGCAGCAGATACGCCCCCGCACTGCCCGCTCCAAGGGCGAGTCCCAGACGTCCGCCGCGTCCCATCGCCATCGAGACAAGCCAATAGAAGCGTGCGCACATGTGCCCCACGCACAAAAACATAACGGTGGAAACAAATGCATGCGCCGCGGCGGGATAAACGAATGTTGTCGTCACACTCAACGCATAGAACAGCATAAGCGTGACAGAGAGTATGCGCTTTTCCCGATCACCGCTTATCACGCGGCAAAGCAGTGGAAACGTGAGCAGGCCGAGAACAAACAGGAGCTGGTAGAAATAATATGCCTCCTCTTGTTTCTCTGCACTCAGAATGACAGCATCTGCCTGCGTGGCAAGTCGAAATGTGGCAATATTCAAAAACAGCTGTGCGCCGAAAATCACAGCATAGAAAATGGTATTCTTTTTATTCTGCTTGTTGTCGGGCATGGTGGTCCCTCGCTGATTGAGATGCGTCTAATTATGCCGCGATTATACGGCTTTGTCAATCGTCCCGCGGTACTTTTCCTCTAGTGTGTCTTTTGGATTACAGTAACTTGAGCAAGTGAACGGATCTATATACCATTTATCTCTCGCGCTTGTAAGTCGCGCGCTCTTGTGGTAGACTGAGGTCAATGCAGAGGGAAAAGACATCACTCCGCGTCTTTTGGGTTACAGTTGGCTCTAATTTGCACATACACGAAAACGAGTTTCACCGAGGATGGATTATGAAGAACGATCACAATGAGCTTCATATTCGCAACAGCACCGTCGATTTTCTCGTCTTTACCCGCGACGCGGGCGAGAACAGCGTTGAGGTGCGCGTGCAGGACGGTGACGTGTGGCTGACGCAGAAGGGCATCGGGCGGTTGTTTGACGTTGATCGGAGCGTTGTCGCCAAGCACCTGAAAAACGTGTTTTCCAGCGGCGAGCTCGATGAAAAAGCAACTTGTGCAAATTTTGCACAAGTTGCAGACAACGGAAAAACCTATCAATACAAGTTTTACGCTCTTGCCGCCATCATCGCGGTCGGCTACCGCGTTAACTCCGAGCGCGCGACGCAGTTCCGCCGCTGGGCAACGCGTGTGCTCGATACCTTTGCGAGGCAGGGTTATGTGCTGGACAAGAGCCGATTGGTGAACGGCCAGATCTTTGACGAGGACTATTTCGACCACCTGATCTCCGAGATTCAGGAGATTCGCGCCAGTGAACGCAGGTTTTATCAGAAGATTACCGACATTTACGCGACAGCGGTGGACTATGACAGCGACAGCAAGCTCACGCAGGACTTCTTTGCGACCGTGCAGAACAAAATGCACTATGCCGTTCACGGAAACACAGCGGCGGAGGTCATCATGGCGCGTGCCGACCACACGAAGGAGCACATGGGGCTGACCTCATGGAAAAACGCGCCAAACGGCAAGATTGTCAAGGCGGACGTATCCATCGCCAAAAACTATCTGCATATGGATGAGCTGGAAGAGTTGAACGAGATCGTAACCATGTACCTCGACTATGCCACCCGGCAGGCGCGGCGGCATATTCCGATGACAATGGCAGACTGGGCAGGCAAGCTGGACGCATTTTTGCAGTTCAACGACGCCGAGATTCTTCACGACAAAGGCAAGGTCACAGCTGCGATTGCAAAGGCATTTGCGGAAAGCGAGTTTGAGCAGTATCGCGTTTTGCAGGACAAAACCTATCAGAGCGATTTTGACCGCCTGATCGCAGAGAGTGAATTGCCGGATCAGGACAGCTGACGCTGTGCCCGCGAAATCACCGACCCACATCTCGACCCACGGCACGAAATCAGCGCATGGAAACAGCGGAGAAGCGATGACAAAACAGCAACTTTTGTTGGACAAAATAGCACCAAAAAGACCGGAAATCACCTATTTTACACGCTGTCCCCTCTTTGTAATCAGCAGGTCGGGGGTTCGAATCCGTCTACCAGCTCCAAATACTTCCACCAGCGAAACGCAGCAAAAAGTGAATATGGAGGAGTTCCCGAGTGGCCAAAGGGGGCAGACTGTAAATCTGTTGTCAGTGACTTCGGTGGTTCGAATCCACCCTCCTCCACCACGAAAAACACCGCCTTTCGGCGGTGTTTTTCGTGTTAACCCGCCGCTGCGCGGCGGAATGGATCAAAAAAGCTGGGAGGGGCATACCCTCCCCTCCCAGACCCACCCCATGCAGGACCGGCGCGCGGCTCCCTCGCCTCCGCTCGGTCGCGGGTGACGGCTGCTCCTCCGGATTTACTTTCCGTTCTCATCATATCGTATGAGGATCGTCGCGACCTCGGCTCGCGTCGCCGAGTCGGCGGGACCGAGCGTCGAGGCGGTCTTGCCCGTGAGCAGCCCCCTGCCGCACGCCCACTGCACCGCGCCCATTGCCCAGCTGCTGACGCTGAACGCGTCATCGTAACCGAGGGCGCCCGTGTCCTCGCCGACGCTCACGTCCACACCCTTGTTCTGCGCGTAACGGTACAGGATCGTGACCAGCTGCTCGCGCGTGACGGGGTCGTCCGGGCCGAACCTGACGCTGTTGTAGCCGGTGATAATGCCCCCGGCGTTTGCCCAGCGGACCGCGTCGGCATACCACGCGTCCGATGCGACGTCCTCGAACGGGAGCTCGCCCGTACCGTCCGGCTTGCCCTCCATGTTGTAGAGGATCTGCGCGATCTGCGCGCGGGTCGTCGTGCCGTCCGGCGCAAAAAGCGCACCGCTCATGCCGTTCATGATGCCTCTGGCGCAGCAGTCAAGCACCGCTTCATAATACCAAGCGTCCTCCGCAACATCCGTGAATTGGATCGGACCGGGCTCCGGCTCTGGTTCTGGCTCCTGTTCCGGTTCCGGTTCGGGTTCAGGTTCCGGCTCGGGTTCAAGCTCCGGCGCGGCCTGCGTCTCCGGCGCTATGCCGTCCAGCGCGGCAAGAAACGCGGGGATGTTGACATAGCCGTAGCCGTAGTACGGGTCATAACCCGGCTCGCCCATATCGACGGAGCTTTCCTTCAGCAGCTCCACGAACCGCTGTGTGTCAATGCTCCTGTCGGCCTGCTTCGCCATGGCGGCCATGGCGGTTACCACCGGCGCGGCGAAGGAGGTTCCCGTGCGGGTGGCGGTCTTGCCGTCCAGATACAGGGAGATGATATCGCTGCCCGGCGCCGAGACGGTCACGCCGTCGTTGAAGTAGGAGTAATCGGAGGCAAAGATCACGCCGTTCTCCCCCTGCTCGCACGCGGAGACCGTAACCACGCAGTCGTAAGCCGCGGGATACATATAGGTCGCGTTGCTCCTGATCCGCCCCGCGGTATAGTTTCCCGCGCAGGTCACCAGAATAACGCCCCGATCTGCCGCGTTCCGGCATGCCTCGCGCAGCGCGTCGTTGTCGGTGCTGCCGCCGATGCTGAAGGTGATGACGTCCGCCCCCAGCTCCACCGCCCTGTTGATGCCCTCCACGGCGGTTTTGACGTCGGTCTTTCCGCCGCTCCATGTGATGCAGATGGGCAGAATGTTCACGTTGGGCACGATGCCGTCCACGCCGATGCCGTTGTTCACCTCCGCCGCCAGCAATCCGGTGATGAACGTGCCGTGATAGTCATCCACGCCGTCCGACTGGTCGCTGATGGCAATAAAGTCGAGAATGTTGGCGTTGACGAGGTCGGGATGGTCCGCCATGACGCCGGAGTCCACCACCGCCACCGTCACGCCGTCGCCCAGCCGGTCGCGGCGTCCCGCCGCGTCGGTGTGCGCCCATGCGGCGGAGGCGCCCACGGAAGCCAGGTTCCAGAAGCCGCTCTCGTAGCCCTCGTATCCGTCCTGCGTGGTGAGGATATCCTCACCGCCTCCGCAAACGGGCGCGGCGGATACGGCGCTTTGGCACACCAGCGCCAGCGCCAGCAAAAGGACGGCAAATCGCTTCATAGTTCCTCCCGCGCGCCCTCCGGCCAAGTGACCGGAGGGCGCGTTTTGCGTGTAGTGTTTTCTTGTTTCGTTCTCAGCCGCCGCAGTACTGCTTCACGATGGCTTCCACAAACCGGGTCAGGATGGCGGACGTCTCCATGCGGCTGGCGTCCTTTCCGGGGGCGACCTTGTTCCCGCCCACACCGTTAATCAGGCCGAACTGCGTGCACAGCTCCACAGAATCCTCCGCCCAGCTGCTGATCTCGTCCGCGTCGGCAAAGTCGGCCGCCGGCATGAGCTTGTCCAGATCCCAGCCGAGGTATTCGAGATAGCGCACCATCAGCACGCACATCTGCTCTCTGGTCACGGGGTCGTCGGAGCCGAAGGCGGTGCGGTTGTAGCCGGAGGTGATGCCCTCCTCCACCGCCCACGCGACGGCGTCCTTGTACCAGTCGGCGGCGAGATCCTTAAACGTTGCCTCGGCGGCGGGATCGGGGCTGCCGGACATGCGCCACAGCACGGTGATGAACATGGCGCGCGACATGGTGACGTTGGGAGAGAAGTCTCCGCCGCCGGTGCCCTTGAGCAGCCCGCGTTCCGCGACGAAGCGGATGTATTCCTCGCCCCACAGTCCGGCAATGTCTCCAAACTCGACGTCGGCCTCCACGCAGCGGTAGTCGCCCTCCGCGAGGATGATGCAGCTCACCGTGCCGTCGCCGACGACGCCGAAGATGTTGATCCTCTCGTTGCCCTCCGCATCGGTGTACGCCATCACCATGCCTTCTCTGGCGTTCGAGACGTTCACCACCACGCGGTTGAGGTCAAAGTTCGGATCCTTCAGCGTGCCCTGCGGGATCATGGCGGTGAATCCGCCGGATCTGATGACGATATCGGCGTTGGCGTTCGCCTCGCGCAGCTTCGCCTGATCCTCGGCAGACATCTTGACGCCGGGCTTCAATTCAAAGGCGACAGACCCGTTCTTGTCGGCGGAGACGTCCGCAATGGCGTTCCCCGCGGAGTCGCCGCGGTGGGTGTGATCGCCGCCCGAAGAGGACGGGCTTGTGGGAAGCGGATTCGCCTTGACGGAGACGGCAAAGACATAGACGCCGTCCCAAAGCCCTTCGTCCGCGCTGTAGAACATCGTGGTCTCGGCGGGGACGTTCTTCCGCGCGGTCTGATACGCTTCCTCCGCCGCGTCAAAGTCCGCCTGCGCGTCCGCCGCCGCGCCTTGCAGCGCCGCGTCCTCCGGATCGGCCTCCAGCGCCGCATTTGCCGTCTCCAGCGCGATGCGTGCGCTCTCCAGCGCGCCCGCCTTCTGATTCAGCATTTCGATCGCGTCGGCGCAGGTGCTTCTCGCCGCCACATAGTAGCTGCCTCCGGCGAGCTCCGTCGCGGTAAAGGTGCGGTTCTCGTCGCCCAGCGTCCATGTGACGCCCTTGAAGCTCTCCAGCGGAGCGTCCTCGCGGACCTGCGCGGCAGGAAGCACCGCGAATTCCGCCAGAGAGGTGGTTCCGCCGGTTGTGATGACCACTATCTTGCCGTCTTTGGTACTGGGGCGGGAGGCGTTCAGCGTGGTTGCGGACGCCCTCAGCACAATGCTCTTCACGGTGACGCTCCGGGTGAGGACGTTCGTGTGGTCAAGACTGTCTCTTATCACGATGGTGTAGGTGCCGGGGACAAGGTTCTCCCACTTCCGGACACGGTTGTCGGTGTTGTCCAGCGTGACCCAATCCTCGTCCGTCAGCCCGTCGATGGTCTGCCCCTCCGCGAGCAGCGCCGTCTCATAGGCCGCGCCGCCGTATTCGTTCCTCGTCAGATTCGATTTGGCGGCGTTATAGTATCCGCCGAAGAGGTTCTCCAGGTCCACCCGGACCGAGCCGTTGTTTTCGGCCTGATTCCACACGCTGCCGATCATGACGTCGTCGTCCGCAAGGCCTTGCAGCGGAACCACGGCGTTGAAAGCGACCGCGGTGGTGTTGGCCGGCACGGAGGCGTCCGTCGCCGTCAGCTCGTAGGAGCCGCTGTACCGGATGGGCAGGACTCCGGACAGGCTTGAGCCTCTTGTCGGCTCGCCGCTGTAAACGGGATAGCCGTTGATGCTGACCGCGTTGATTTTGGACGAGGAGGCGGACTTGCTCGCCGTCCAGTTCAGGGCGGTGTTTTCCTCGTCAAAGGTCAGCGTGACCATCGGGACCGAGCTGTCGATCCGGTCCATGTTCAGGATCTGCGCGGACCATGTGTTGTCCGCGTTCACCGTGCGCGTCCAGAAAATGCCGTTTGCGGTGACGGGGAACGGCGTCTCGCCGGTTCCGATGACCTTCCGGAACGCGCTGCCGTCGAAGGCGTAAACCTCATGCGTGTTGTCCGCGCTCTTCCGGTTTCCGGCATCCTCGGAGAACTGGATGCACAGCCCCTCGGCGGTGCTGATACTCCCCGTGACGGCTTGCCCGTTCTGCCGGAAATCGGCGGTGTACATCGGGACGTCCAGCGTGTTCGCATCTCCCGACGGCGAGGGGTGGAACCAGTCCACGATCAGCGTCGTGCTGGTCTGGTTGCCGGAATCATCCGTGGCCGTGACGGTGTAGTTTCCGTTCTGCGTCAGGCTGCCGAAGTCATAGCACCAGACCTTTGCGTTGTCGGAGGTCAGCGCGTCGCCGTCCGCCGACGGGTCGGTAAACTGCTTGCCCTCGACGATCAGGCTTGCGACGCTGCTGTTGTCGAGGATGTAGAGCTTCAGCGGGATCGAGCCCGACGCCGCCGAGGCGGTATCCGGGAAGCTGCGGCTCCAGATAAACGCCGGGCTGACGCCGTCGTAGGAGGGCACGGGCACGACGTTGCCCGCATAGGTCTCCTCCAGCCGGTCAAAGAACGCCGCGTCGCTTCGCACGGTCACGGTGATCGTGTAGATCTCGTTGCCGTCGTTTTCGCCCAGACGGATCGTATCCGCGGGAATGCTTCCGCCGGTGTCATTCCTGACGATGACGGACGCCTTGCCGCCGTTTGCCGTGGCAAAGTTCGGGTTCGTGCTCGTCACCGCCACCTCGCCTCTGAAATAGAGGTCGATGCCCGTGGCGACGGAGTCGAAGGTGAAGATCGCGCCCTTGTCGCCCACGGCGAGGTTCCGGCGCAGCGGCTCCTCCAGCGAGTTCGTCTCCCTGTCTCCCCAGGAATCCGTGCCGGGGAAGGACCACTTCTTGTTCGCGCCGTCGTCGGTGTACGGCTCCCCTTCCCTGTTGTAGAAGGTGAAGGACTTGTTGTCCTTGTAGATATCGATGCCGTCGGCCGCATCCGTCACCTCAAACGCCACGGAGAACGTGGTGTTCGTGTCGGTGTCGGTGACGTGAATCACGCCGGTGCCCGCGGAAACGGGTGACAGGGACAGCACGCCGGAGACGCATCCGCTGTCGGCGGAGCTCTGCTTGAAGTTCAGGATGCCGATGTTCTTCCCGTCCGCGTCGTCGATCTCCTCCAGATAGATGACCGGCTTGGCGCCGCGGGAGCTGATCGCCGAAACGGGTATTCTGGTGGTGGTGCCCAGCGGGATGACGATGGCATGGGCGATGGAGAAATCGGTATAGGCCTCCAGCTTCCGGGTGGCGATGTTGTTCGTGCCGTAATACTCGTCGTGGACAGCCGTGTAGGCGCCCACCTCCATGGTGGTCATCGCGCTGGTGGTGCTGAACAGCTCCACCCGGATCTCCGCGTATTTCGACTCGCCGGCGGCGAAGGCGCTGCTGGGAAGCTCGATGGTGCCGCTGACCCTCTTCCCGCAGCCCTTTTTGATGTCGCTGCTGCTCGTGCCGGTGCCGGTGCCGTCGTCGCTGTACAGATCCAGAACGCCGTTTTCAAGCGTTTTGTCGATCTCCTGCGTGGTGAGAAGATCGTCCAGCGACGTCTGCCCGCCGACGGTCAGGCTGCTGTTCGTCAGCGGAAGCGGGCTGTAGACCGGCTCGTCTCCGTTGTAGCCGGAAATGTAGGTAAACTGGGCGTAGACGCCCTCCGCATCGGCGGAGCCCTGGTTGGCGGCAACAAAGTCCACCGAAAGCACGGTGCCGCTGCCGTTTCCGGTCATGGCGACGGGCTCGATCGTGAAGTCCTCCACGCTCAGATCCGGCTTTTTCTCCACCGTGAACAGCGTGATGCTCTTCGTCGTTCCGACGTATTCCTGCCCGCCGGAACTGCCGGTGAATTCGGAAACCGTCAGCGTGAAGGAATCACCCTCCCGCAGGTCGTTTTCCAGCTCGGCACAGGCGCCGCGGAGCGAAATGGTCTGGCCGGAGACGATATTCTCCCGGATCGTCCACCTGGCGATCTCCTGATCGCCCGCCGTCAGCGTCGCCGTGATGGGCTGGCTGCTGCTGCCGCGGAAGGCGGACGTTCCCACGTTCTCGGCGCTCAGGGACACATACATCGAGGATCCCTTGCCGAAGTCCTGCGGCGTGAAGACGATAGAGCCCTTGCCCAGCGCCGAGCCGCCCTGGCTGAAGCTGACGACATAGGTGCCCTGCTCGCTGTCGACCACGCCGTTTTGATAGGTCGGGCTGAGGATATACCTGGTCTTGCCGTCGTCCGTGTACGAGCGGATGTACATCGAGCGGAGGGTGCCCTGTGTGATCGCCAGAAGCTCGTTGTCTCCGGCGCCCTTGACGGTCTGGACGTCGGTGAAGGTGAAGGTGCGGGCGTCGCCCAGGTCGGACTGATAATCAGCCGGCTTGTTCTCGATCGCATCCTCCCTTGCCTTCACCGCCTTCACGCTGCTCAGCGCGTCCTCGCCGTACAGTGCCTTGATCGCGGTCTCGTTCGCGGAGATGCCCGAATCGCCGTACAGATAGGCAAGCTCTGTGGTATTGTTGTCCCATTTCTCGCGGACGGACGCCTCGTAGGTGTCCATGTTGTGCATGGCGAGCATGACGCCGTCGCCCCACGCGTTGATCTCGGCGTCGTAGGCGGACAGATAGAGGGCGTTGCCCGTCGTGCCCTCCGCCGCGCCGATATAGACCGCGTAGAGATTGCCGTTGGCGTCGGCGTTGATGTCCACGCCGATCTTGCCGGAGGAGCCCTCCTGCACCTTGCTTCCGTCCATGTTGGTGTGTATCGGCGGGACAAAGAAGGGATAGATCAGCCCGGCGTTCCCGGACGTGATCGATTGGAGCTTATTCTCCGGGATGATGTAGGTAGCGCCGTTCATCTCGAAGCAGAGCAGCGTCTGCTCCTGCACCGCCTGCGTTTCCATGGACAGCTCCTCGCTGCCGGTCAGGATATCCGCGTCCAGATTCGCGGTCAGGAATTTCAGGTTGGCAAGATACGGGCTCGCGTACTCCTTGCCCGCCATCAGGCTGCCCCCGCTGTAAACGCCGTCCTTGCTGCCGTTCTTGTTCTGGTCGAAGTCGCGCAGCTCGCGGATCAGATAGGGATCGCTCCACGTCACATCCGGCTTTGTTACCGTTTGTTCCCCCGTGCCCTCGGTTTTGGTGCCGACGGTTGCCTTGCGCAGATAGAGGCGGTACACGGTGGCCATGTCGCCCCCGGCATACTCCGTCTGCTCCGTGGTGTAGGCAAGGTAGTAGCTGTCCGTCCCGGCGGAGGCGAACTCCACGTTGGCGATCGTCTGTCCCGGCGAGATCGTCTTCTGGAAGATCACCCAGCTGCCGTTGTCATTCACCGCCAGGTTCAGCGCGGACCCGGTGCCGAACAGATCCAGGCTGCTCTTTTTCATGCCGGTCAGATAATTCGTGATGCCGCCCATATTCTGCGCCGCGGTATACTTCCCGTCGAGGTAGTTTTTATAGGCGGTCAATGCCGCGCCGTTTTCATCCGCCGCGGCGGTGCTGGCGAAGAACACGGCGCTGCCGCCGCCGGCGGAGGCGGGCTGGAAGACGTAAGAATAGTCGCTGTTCCTGTTCAGCAGGGCCGGAACGCCGAACGACTCCGCGCCCACGGTCCAGCTCGCCGTCTTGACCACGGTGTTCTTCGCGGCCTCCGCCGCCTTTGCCTGTGCCCACGCGTTGGGGCTGTCCAGATACAGGTAGTACTCGTACCACGCCTGATACGCCGTATAGTTCTGGCTGCCCCGCGCGGGCGCGGCGACGGTCTTGTAATTGTCCGCGTTCATGCCGGAATAGGCGTCCCCGTCCGGTTTCCCCGGCATGGGGCTGGCAGAGGCGTAACTCACCCACGCCGCGCGGACGGTATTGCCGTCCACCCAGACGTCAAAGTCCAGATCGCCGGTGCCGTCGTCATCCAGCACGATGTACTTCTGCGCCGTATTCGCCGGATCCGCCGGATTGAGCAGGCCGTACTTGCTGTCGTTGTACCCCAGCTCCGACATTACCAGCATGGGGCTGTCCACGGGAGATACGTCGGCGCGGGAGAGCGTGTAGACGAGGAAGCTCCTGGTCACGGGGTTATGCTCGCCGTCCTCTGTCTCGACCTGAACCGCCTTGAACCGGCTGCCCTCGGGGATGTTCGAGGTCAGGTTCGCCGCGTCCATGCTGGAGCCATAGCCGCTGGTCTGGAAGGGCACGCTCCTGTCCGTGGGGTTGTATGCCTGGGTGGACAGCTCTCCGTCCTCGTTGTCCTCCGGGCTGTAAACCTTCTGGACGTCCGCCTTGCAGACCGGCAGCCGGATGGTGATGCCAAAGTCCTCGCCGTCGGCGTCGTTCCCCACCAGGTCGTTGAGGTAGTGGACCTCATATTCCCAGTTTCCGCTCGAAAACAGCTCTCCGCTGTTCGTGACCGGGCCGTTGTTGCTGTAGGAGATCTGATAGGAGATAAACTCCATCTCGTAGGTGAAGAAGACCAGCACCACGCGCGCGGCGAGGCCGATGGTGAGCTCAAAGCTGTTCACCTGATGGAGATATTCGGGCTGCTTCAGCTCCGGCTTCAGGGGATCGTAGTTCGGGTTGTAGCCGCCGATGAGGAATTCCGCGCCGAGGCCGATGTGGAGATACAGCTCCGCGCGCAGCACCTC
Source organism: Oscillospiraceae bacterium (assembly GCA_015067435.1). Taxonomy (GTDB): domain Bacteria; phylum Bacillota; class Clostridia; order Oscillospirales; family Oscillospiraceae; genus Hominicoprocola. The sequence continues at coordinate 18,500 of SVMM01000018.1, forward strand.
GACGCCCACGCCCACGCCGATCTCGATGCTGAGTTCCGGCGAGATGGTGATCCCGTTCCAGTGCACGCTCTTCGCGATATCCTTGATCTGGGCAAGGTAGTAGATCGTGGTTTTGTCCAGAAGCTCCTCTTCCTTGCTGTCCAGCGCGTAGAGGACGACCCTATACTGCTTGTCCTTGTTCAGCTTGAAGCTCTCCGCCCGCTTTTCGTCCTCGTTCATATTGGGGTTGCTGTTTCCGGTCTGTTCCTCCTCATGCTTGAGTACCACCTGCGTATCCGCAAGGCCGTCGGAGGAGATGGTGCCGCCGGTGAAGCCGTCCTCCGACACGGCCCATTCGCCGTTCTTCATTTCCTGCACCTGAACGAACAGCTTTCCGTCAAAGCGGATCGTAAACGCCCTCGTCGTGATCGGGAAGGTGTATGCCGACGCGGCGGAAAACTTGGCAAACGCGTCCTTGGTATTCACGCAGTTGTTTTTGTTGTAGTAGGTGGCGTGGTCTTCCGTCGCATAATTCTCTTTTTCCGCGTCGCTCAGCGTCTGATACTGCTGGTTGCTCAGATAGAATTCCTTCCGCGCCAGAAATTCCTCCGTCTTCACATACATCGTCGCGCCCTGATAGGTCAGGGCGGTATACTTCGCCTTCTCATCGCTGCTCAGGGCGTTGTACTTCGCCTGATCGAGCTTCGGGGGATCGACGGGATAGTAGGTGATGACCTTCGCCGTATCCTTTTTCGCGGCGGTGGTTGCGTCAATGATCGCCGTGTCGTCGACGGAGTCGTGGGTGACGCCGAGGCCCGTCTTGATATCCAGCGAGAAGCTGACGTCAAAGAACGCGTAGAACACCGGGCACGCCGTCAGACGCGCCTGCAGGCGAAAGCTCAGCTCCAGGGCGAAGCCCGCCTCCCACGCGGAGAAATAGTATTTGTTGGCAAGGTGGTTGTACTCAAAGATAAACGCCGTGGCGAAGGAGAAGCCAACGCTGAACTTGCCGCTCTGGACGCCCTTCGTGGTATTGGACGTTCTTGAGTCCTCCAGCGTCTTGTCGCCCAGATTTTTGTTCTTGTTTTTGGCGGCGGTCATGAAATCGGTGAGCGCGCCCCAGGCGTCCTTATTCGCGGCATAGGGCTGGTTCTTGCCCTCGCCGTCGTTCCAGGAGCCGCCGTGCCAGCCGTTTCTCGATCCGCCCTTCTCATAGCCGAACAGCGGGACGCCGACCGAGAAGCCGATCCGGTTCTCATCCATCAGAAGGGTGACATAGTCGGTGATGCCGATCTCGTTGCTGCCGAAATTGATGTCAAAGGGCATGGAGAATTCGGGCATCTGGCTCTCGCTGCCGCCCGTGAGCATGGTCGTGCTCGAATCGCCCTCGCCGCTGCCCTTGATCTGGCGGAGATATGCCGCGTCGGGAGATGTCTTGACGTTGCTCATGGTCGTGCTGTCGGGGCTGATGAGGCTGCTGTTCCCGCTCGCGCGGAGCTGTGCGGTCGTCTCCTTCTGCTCGGTGGTCACCAGCACCAGCGTGCTGGTTCCGACCATGGACGCGAGATAGCCGTTGAGCTGCTTGAGGCCGTTTGCCGTGTATTTGTAAGTGGGCGGATCCAGCAAATTGTCGCTCAGCTTCACGGAAACGTCCCCCGGAACGGTCTTTTTGCCCGCCAGAGACTCCGTGATCTCGACGGGGGTCGGCGCGTCATACGCGAACAGGTTGTTCGTGCACCAGTTGGGCGTCCACTGGTACTCATTGTGCTCGTCCAGAACGGGCGGGCTCTGGTCGCCGCCCAGAGGAACGATCAGCACCGACTTGGCGTTCGCCGCCTTTCCGTACATCAGGTGATCGTCGGAGGTGTGCTTTCCGGACGCGTCCACGCCGCTGATGACGTAGTTGTACATCCTCTGCTCGCTCGTCAGCGTGGAATACGCCGGAGCGGTGGGGTTGATCGCGGTGGTGACGGCGGGCATGATCTGCGCCCTGTCGTTTCTGCGCGGGTCGTTCGCCTCCGGCTCCTTCAGGCACCGGGGCGTCATGGTGTAGCAGATCAGCATATACTGCTGGGCATATTCCCCCTGCTCCACCTCGACGGGGGCGATCTCCAGCTCGTTGACGGACTCCCCGTCGCGGAGATAACGGACGAGCTCGTCCTTGTCCGGGTCCAGCACGAAGGTGCCGGCCTCGTAGTGGCCGTTGATCTTATTGTCGCGGTTCTTGTCCAGATACAGGCCCATCCAGGAGATGGTCGTGGTCATGCTGTTGACGGATTCCTGGAACTTCTGGTGGTAGTAGGTAAAGTTGATGTCTCCCGCCAGATCCTCCGGCGTGAAATAGATGGTTTCGTTGCCTCTGTAGGACTGACCGTTGAGCAGGAGGATATCCTGCGGGCTCAGGCCGAAATTGATCCACTGGATGTTATGGATGCCCGCGGCGTTCAGGCTCCACGTCGTGCTGACGTTTACGTTGCTGTCTGCGGGCAGGGTCGGCTGGATATAATCATTGCCCTGCGTGCCCTTCCCCGCCTCGGGATACGTCGAATATGCAATGTCATAGTCGTAGATCTGGTTCAGTGTGCTGTAGCCGTAGGTGATCCGGGCGCTGCCGAAGCAGTGATCCCAGCCATCGCCGGTCTGTCCGGTGTAGCCGGTGAACATCTGCTTCACGCTTGCCTGATCCTCCAGTACGGTTCCGTCCGCGCTCCGGGGCAGCGAGGGCTTCAGATTCACCGTCACCTTGTTCGTGCGCTCATACACCACGCGGAACTTGAAATAGGTGTTCCGGATCTCGTTAATGGTGAGTTCCTTCCCTTTGTCGCCCACGAGCTCAATGGTGAATTTTTCGCCGTCGCGGGTGCTGGTGAATTTGTTGAAGGGCTCCCATGTCTTTCCGTCCGTGGAGGACATGACCTCCACCGACCGGATGCTCATGCAGGGCGGCAGGTTCTGGTTGCGGGCAAAGCTGATCGTGGAGCCCACATAGAGTTGATTGCCGCCCGCCACGCCGCCGTTGTTGCTGACGGTCACGACCGGCTTGTAGCACTCGTAATCCGAGATAATCATGTGGCTGCCGTCCTTGACGTATTCGACGGCGCCGGTCTGCGGATCGATGTAGTATTTGTCATTCGGCGTGGTGATGTCCACGGAGAAGGCGCCCGAACGGAACGTGCGCCGCGTCAGCTTCAGCGTTTTCAGGTTAATCAGGGTGTTGTGGAGCATTCTGTCCGTCCTGTAGCCGTTGAAGTAGCCAAACGGCATATCCAGCGCGATCCCGATCGTACCGGTGAAGTCTCCGAAGCTGCCGCTGTAGGAGTTGCTGTAGGGATTGTCAAACGCGGATACGCCCTGATTGGAGGATTTCCCCTGCGCGTTCCAGTTCGAGTAGCCCCACGTCCGGAAATAACCGACGAAGCTGCCCTTGCTGTCCTTCTCGACGCGGATGTCGCGCGGTTCGTACAGGTATTCCCTTGCCTTGTATTCTTCGCTTTCGCTGCCGGCAATTGCCCAGGAATCCTGCGCGATCGCCAGCGTGGGGACCAGAATAGAGCACCCGTAATTGGTGCCGTCATAGCCGTGGCCGCCGGTGCCGAGGAACTCGGATTTATCATGGGAATAGACGCATTCCAGGCTCGCCTCATAGCCCGAATACATCTGTCCGATTCTTTCGCATATGGAGCTCGACATCGCAACGTGGCCGACGAAATTGCCCGCCAGCGCAACGCCCGACTTCACCGTGTATTGCTCAAAGCGGACATTGTCGTAAGTGCCCAGAATGCCATCCACCTTGTTGCCCACGTCGGAAACCGTTCCGGGGCCGTACAATTTGACGGAGCTGTTGCTTGGGCTGTCAAAGTATTCATATTTGGCAAGCTCCGCCTTGCTCTCCCATTTTCCCCTCTGCGCAAGGGCGGAGAAGTCAATGGTGAAGGAGCTCTCGGGCGAGTTGGAAACCAGCGAATAAGCCTGCGTGGACAGTCCCGCGTCATCCACGGGGATCAGATCCAGCGGGATCCATTCGACCTCCTCGACCTCCGTCTGCTCGCCCACCACGGGTTCGCTGCCGGCATTGGCGGCGGTGGGGGAATCGGCCACGGCGGCGGACATATCGACCGCCTCGGCGTCATAGAGGCGGGACGCGAGATTGCTGCCGTCGCCGGTGCCGGAGTTGGTCAGGGATACGACGGCGGCGTCCGCCGTCAGGGTGCACTTGTCGTCGCCCTTGACCTCGGAGAGCAGGACGGCAAAGTCGCGAGGCTCGTCGGACTTCTGCCCGTTGTCGATAAGCTGAACGGTGACGGGCAGCTCGCAGACGTTGCCGTAGAACATCAGGGTGCCCTCGGCGGCGGCATAGTCCCTGCCCGCCTTTGCCGTGCCGTCCTCGGTGCGGAAGTTCACCGAGACGGGCCGCTCGTTGCCGCCCTCTCGGCGGACGAGAAGCTCCACAGAACCGCTTGCCTGATCGGCGTCCACCCTCTGCACCGTGAACCCGACGGTGCTGGGCGTCGACTCGTTCATATCCGTCACGTGATAGAACAGGGAGTCCGAGCTCTTGGCGATCTCGCCGCCGTCCGTGTAGGCGATGCGGAGCGTGGCTGCCTCCATCTCCTCCGTCAGCTCGTCGGTGTTGGCGTGGAAGTGCAGCTCCTTCTTCCACTCGCCCTCGGCAAAGGTCATCGCAAAGATCCAACCGGAGTACGGGCCGTCCTCATCCGTCAGATCCAGCGCGCAGTAAGTGGGCTCCGGGTTGAGCAGGATGTCCTCGGGCATGGGCTCCAGCTCCTCGGGCTCCGGCTTGACATACTCCTCGCCGCCCAGCGTGAACGTGCAGTAACGCACGCCGTCCACGGTGTAGACGCAGCGGTAGTCATATCCACCGCTCAGATACTCGGTGTCGAGGGGCAGGGTGCTGCTGTCGGAGTCGCCGACGTCGCACCAGATGCCCTGATAGCGCACCTGCCACAGGTAATGCTCCGCCGGCTCGGAGATGGACAGAACATAGCCCTCCGGATCGCTGACCGCGTTGACCACGGCGCTGCCGGGCTCGGGGTCTGCGTACTTGCCCACCGGCTGATACTGCGCGATGGGCAGCGGCTCCTCCACCTCCAGCGTGAGGTCGCTGCCGTCGAGGGCATAGCCGTAATACGGGCTGCCGTCCTCCTCGGATATCACCAGCGGCGCGTAGGTGATGTACGCGGTGGCCCTGCCTCTGGTGCCGCCGAGACGGTACACGGTGACAACGGTGTCGTCGCCCTCCGCGGCGTCCACCGCGGCGGTGTCAAAGGCGAAAGCGCCGTAGGGATAGACCTCATCCCAGCTTTCATCCACCGGCGTCTCGTTCCCCTCGCCGTCGACGAGAACGATCTCCTCGCGCTCGCTTTTGCCGGTCTCCTGCAGGTAGGCCAGCGCGGGCGTCGCCATCTGAAGCGTCAGCACCAGAACGAGCAGGCAGCTGAGCGAGCGTTTCCATAGATGTGTCATGTCGTTTTCTCCTCCGTTTCCGTGTTTCCCTTCCGAATGCCGTTCTGCTGCTCCTCCTGTTTCCGCCTGTAGCGGAAGCACAGGGTCGTGACGGCGACCGCCGCCGCGAAGGACAGCACCGCCACCAGAACGTAGCCTCCGGCGCTGTCCGCCAGCAGGGAAGAGCCCGCAAGCTCTCCCGGCGTCAGGCTATGCCGCATCCCGCTGCACTCGGCAACCGCCCAGGACAGCGCGGCAAAAAGAACAAGGCTCAGCGCGGACAGTCCCGTGCGCATTCGTCGCTCTTTCCGTCTGATAAGATCGCGGGCGCGGGCGCCCGCCAGCGCCGCCCGTTCGTCTGTGCTGCGCATATGATCCCTCTCCTTTGCGAAAATGATTTCCATCGGTATAGATACATGAAACGGGAAAACTCCCACTGCTTTTTCAAAAAAATGAGCCGTCCCGAAGGACAGCTCAAAATCAGGCGGTGTCAGGAGATGCGCAGCGCCTCGCGCAGGCCGCTCCGGCCGAGGACGCGCACGAGGATGAAGGTCAGCAGCGGCAGCAGGAAGCCGATGACGGCGACCACGCCCGTCTGGCTGACCAGCAGGTTGTAGATGGCATGATAGGTGACGACCAGCCCCAGCAGCGCCAGCGTTCCCAGAACCTTCAGCCACGCCACGTCCCACAGAGCGAGAAGCCCCACCCCCATCAGCGTTGCGCAGATGATGTGCATGGCGCCGGTTCCCGCGCCGCGGATGAGCAGATAGGTGACGTCGGAGGCGCCGTTGGTGGTCAGATAGCACACGTTTTCAAAGGTGGCGAAGCCCACCGCCGTCATCATGAGGCCGTTGGCGGCGTTCCGGCTCTCCGGCTCGAAAACCAGCAGATAGAACAGCACCGGGAGCAGCTTCATCGTCTCCTCCACAATGGGGGTGATGTTGGTCGTGGCGGAGATCGGGTCCGCCCCCGTGATCCCCGTGAAAAACGTGCTGATATAGGCGGAGGCGAGGCACATGGTCATCCCGCCAAGCAGAAGCAGGAGAGAGGCGCGGCGTTTCGATTCCATACAGAAGATCGCAACCAGCAGGGGCATGACCAGGCAGAGGTAGATGTTTTCGATATAATTCACGCCGTCACCGCCTTTTGATAGGACGGGAGCAGCAGCACCATGTTCACGGTTCCCATCCCGTCAAACCAGAAGTAGGGGTTGCGCAGCGTGTCGCCCATCCAGAAACAGGAGGAAAACCACATGCCGTACTCCGCGGCAAAAAAGAGGGCGCCGCATACAAGGCACGGCAGGCGCGCGTCCGTCCCGTCCGCGATCTTCATAAACCCGCCGAGGATCAGATACCCCATCCATCCCATGAGCAGGAGCGAGACCGTATTGTTCAGCAGATCGCTCCACCGGAGGAAGAACAGAAACGCAAGGGCGGAGAACAAAGGCGCAAGCCACGCCGTCCGCGCGATCTCCTTCGGAAGCCCGTCAACGAGCCGGCGAAACAGCACGCAGAGAAAGAACCCGCCCACGTCCCAGCTCATTTCGGAGATGAAGGAGATCTTCGGCGTTTCACCCAGCAGCAGGACGCAGAGCAGCCAGTACAGATCCGCCATCGCATAGCAGGCATAGAAAAACGTCAGCATCAGCCAGCCCCGGTCCCGGGTTTTCACGGCGCGGAACGCAGAGAAGACGCCGCAGAAAACCAGCGCCTCGAATTGCACGGCATAGTCAATCGCCTCGATCATGCGCCTCTCCCCTCCCGCTTCGGGAACGCATCGCCATGCGGAAGCACAGGATCGTGACCGAAACGCCCAAAAGGAACGCGAGAATGCCGATCACCAGATAGCCCAGCGCCGCATGTTCGGCAAACAGGCTTGCCGCGGCGCCGTTCGGCAGCGCCGCCGCGGGAAGGCGTTCGATCCAGCCGGGCATGGCAAGGGACGCGCCGACCACGGCCAGCAGGCAGGCCGCAGCCGACGCGGCGGCGATCCGGCGGCGGCGCTTCTTCTCCAGCGCGTCCACGCGCCGCTTCATCTGCGCCATCCGTTCCTCAGTATCCCGCATCGGTCACGCCCTCCTTTTCCAGCTCCTCCCGCAGCAGGCGCTTTCCCTTTTGCAGGAGGTAATCGACCTGCTTCGCCTTCCGGTTCAGCACCCGGGCACACTCCTCGTAGCTCATGTTCTCAAAGAAGACCAGCCACAGCGCTTCCCGGACTTCGGCGTCCAGCCTGCCCATGCACAGATGGAGGATGCGGTGCTTTTCCTGCGCGCTGACGATGTTTTCCAGCAGCTCCCGGCTCTCCGGCTCCCGCTCCAGCTCCTCAAGGCTGAACGCGTGCCGCCGCAGGAGGCCGGCATGGTAACGGGACGCCAGATTGCGCCCCGTTTTGTAAAGATATGCGCGGAAGCTGTTTTCGGAGAGCTTTGGCCTTGCGCTTACCATCCGCGCGAAGGCTTCGATCATCAGGTCCTCCGCGGTGTGGATATCGTGGAGATAGCTGTTGAGGTAGAGCGTCAGGCTGTCGCCGTAGCGCTCCATGAGCTCCCGCAGCGCGGACTCGTCGCCGTCTATGAAGTTTTGAAACAGCTCCTCGTCCCGCTGTGCCATGGGGAAAACCTCCCGTTATCAGCTTTTCCCAAAACCGCTGCGCCTCACGCTGCTCTGCCGCCGCCGGATCGACCGTCCGCCGCCGCGAGGCGTCAATCTTGACTAAATAATATTGTATTCCGCCGGGTCGGATTTGTAAAGCGCGGATTTCCGAAGTCTCCGGATGTTTCCGTGCGGGTGTTCCCCGCGCTCACCTGATCCCCGCGAGCGCGAGGAACTTTTTCTCGGACAGGATCTCGTGCGTGAGGAATTGCCCGTCCCGGAACAGCGAGAAGTTCGTCACCGGCGAGGGCGCGTTCTGCGCCGCCTCGCGGCTGTCGATGTGGATGACCGTCAGCGGGACGCCGTGTTCCCCCGCCGCCGCGGCAAGCCGCGGCACCCAATAGTAGGTGAAGGGGCACTGGTCGGAGTAGTAGAGCGCGAAGCCGCTCTCCGTTACGCGCGGATGCTTCGCGCAGTCCCTGAAGCGCGGCGGCTCCTCTCCCTCGCGGAAGGGCAGATAGTAAAGCCGGATGCCGACGTCGGACTCGTCCGCGACCGCAAAGTCCTTGTATTTGAGATACTTGGGATCGGCGAGAAAGCCCTTCTTTTTCGCGGACGACAGGATGCAGAGGCCTCGCTTCCCCTGCTCCTTCGCGTCGCGGACGCACTCATTCAGAAGATCGCTCGAATACCCGTGTCCCTTGAGCGAGCCGGACACCCACAGGCAGTTGATATGCATATACCCGTCCGCGTCCAGCGGCTGCCACGCGTTTTCGGCGGGGATGTACTCGATGAAGCACTTCCCGCGCTCCTCGCTGCGGTAGAAGACCAGCCCCTCGCGGAACCGCTCCCTGAGCCACTCCTTCTTCCGCTCGCTCTGCCTGTTCGACATGGCGCAGCAGATATGCTCGGCGTCGATGTTCTCCTCCGTGATCCGGATGTACCCCATTTGTCGCGCTCCCCTTTCATATACATCGGTGATAATTATACCACGAGCCGGTTTTCCGCGCAATCCGCTCTTGTCAAAGCCGCCTCCGGCGCGCTATGATAGGGAAAGCGCCGGGCGTCGCGCCCCGCGCCATACCACGAAGCGCAAGAGGTCGACCGTTATGAAGATCAAAACCAAAACGCTGTCCTACGACGAGGTCATGAAGCTGCCGCGCCCCGCGCACAAAAAGCCGATGCGCCCCGACCCCCTGCTGCGCGCCGCCGCGCGCGCCGCCGGCGCGGGCGACCTGAAGGACGTGAATTTCACCTACCGGACGGAGCGCATGGACGAGCTGGGCGAGGGCCCGTACCTCATTTTGATGAACCACTCCAGCTTCATCGATCTGGAGATCGCCGCCCACATCTTCCGCCGTGAGCCGTACTGCATCGTCTGCACCTCCGACGGCTTCGTGGGCAAGGAGGGGCTGATGCGCCGCATCGGCTGCATCCCGACCAACAAGTTCGTCACCGACGTCTCGCTCATCGCCGACATGCGCTGCGCGCTCAGCGAGCGCAAGTGCAGCGTGCTGCTCTACCCGGAGGCGAGCTACAGCTTCGACGGGCGCGCGACGCCGCTGCCGCGGCGGCTCGGCGTCATGATCAAGCGGCTGGGCGTGCCGGTCGTCGGCGTGCTGACCGAGGGTGCGTTCGCGCGCGACCCGCTCTACAACTGCCTGCAAAAGCGCAAGGTCAACGTGTCCGCCACCGTGCGCGGGCTGCTGGCACAGTGGGAGGTGCGGGAGAAGCCCGTCGCCGATCTGGACGCCGCGCTCGACGAGATGTTCAGCTTCGACAACTTCGCGTGGCAGGAGCGGAACCATATCGAGATCACGGAGCCGTTCCGCGCCGACGGACTGCACCGCATCCTCTACAAGTGCGCCCGCTGCGGCGCGGAGGGCGAGACCGAGGGCAAGGGCACGCGCTTTGTGTGCCGCCACTGCGGCAAGGAGTACGAGCTGGATACGCTGGGGCGGCTGCGCGCGCTCTCCGGCGAGACCGAGTTCCCCCACATCCCCGACTGGTACGCCTGGGAGCGCGCCGAGGTGCGCCGCGAGCTGGAGAGCGGGACCTACCGCCTCGACACCGAGGTCGACATCGGGATGCTCGTCGATTTCAAGGCGATCTACATGGTCGGCTCCGGCAGGCTCGTTCACGATCTGAGCGGCTTCACGCTCACGGGCTGCGACGGGAAGCTCCATTTCGAGCGCCCCGCGAACCAGACTTACAGCCTCTACGCCGATTACTACTGGTACGAGCTGGGCGACGTGATCTGCATCGGCGACACGGACGCGCAGTACTACTGCTTCCCCAGGGGAAACGTGCCCGTCGCCAAGGCGCGCCTCGCCACCGAGGAGCTTTACAAGCTCGTGCGGCACACGCGCAGGACGCCTGAAGCGGAAAAATTGTAAACAATTTGCGAATCGCTTGCAAAATCGCCTCACGCGGGATACAATACGGAAGCAATCACCCAATCTTGACAAAGGAAGCGAAAAAAATGGCAAAAATCGACATTATCTCCGGGTTTTTGGGCGCGGGCAAGACCACGCTCATCAAAAAGCTGCTGGAGGAGGCGTACAAGGGCGAGAAGATCGTTCTGATTGAGAATGAGTTCGGCGAGATCAGCATCGACGGCGGCTTTTTGCAGGGCACCGGCGTGCAGATCAGCGAGATGTCGTCCGGCTGCATCTGCTGCTCGCTCGTCGGCGACTTCGGCGAGGCGCTGCGCGACGTGCAGGCGAAGTACCAGCCCGACCGCATCGTCATCGAGCCGAGCGGCGTCGGCAAGCTCAGCGACGTCATCCGCGCGGTGGAGGATGTGGCGAAGGACGACAGGGACATCGTCCTCAACAGCTTCATCACCGTCGCCGACGCGAGCAAGTGCAAGGTCTACATGAAGAACTTCGGCGAGTTCTTCAACAACCAGGTCGAGCACGCGGGCTGCATCATCCTCTCCCGCACGGGCAAGCTCAGCGAGGAGAAGATCGCCGCCGCCGTGGCGCTGCTGCGCGAGCACAACGCGACCGCGACCATCATCACCACGCCGTGGGAGCAGCTCGACGGCAAGCAGATCCTCGCGTCCATGGAGCGCACCAGCGCGGACTTCATCCACGAGCTCGCCGAGATCATGGAGCATGAGCACGAGGAGGAGTGCGACGACCCCGAATGCGAGTGCCACCACCATCACCACCACGACCACGATGACGAGGACGGGCACGAGCATCACCATCATCATCACGACCACGACGACGATGACGACGAGCATGAGCATCATCACCACCATCACGATCACGACGACGATGACGACGGCCACGAGCACCACCATCATCACCATCACCACGGCCACGACGCCGACGAGGTGTTCACCTCGTGGGGCGTGGAGACGCCCAAGACGTTCCCCGCGAGCGAGATCGAGCGCATCCTCACGGCGCTGGATTCCGGCGAGTACGGCAAGATCGTGCGCGCCAAGGGCATCGTGAACGGCGGCGACGGCAAGTGGCTGCACTTCGACTACGTGCCCGAGGAGCACGAGGTGCGCGAGGGAAGCGCCGACGTGACGGGCAGGCTCTGCGTCATCGGCGGCGAGCTGAAGGAAGATAAGCTCAAAGAGCTGTTCGGGGTGTAAGGGCGTATGGATATCCCCGTATACGTGGTCGCCGGTTTTCTGGACGGCGGCAAGACCGATTTCATCAACGGCATCTTGCAGGACGGCTTCGCCCAGAAGGACAGGACGCTGCTGATCTGCTGCGAGGAGGGCGACGAGGAGTACGACAAAAACGCCCTCAAAAACGTCGAGGTCGTCACCCTTGACGATGAGGAGCAATTCACGAAGGACGAGCTCCGCGCGCTGGAGAAGAAGCACCGCCCGCGTCAGGTGCTGATCGAATACAACGGCATGTGGCCGTTCGAGCGGCTCAACGAGCTGCCCGCGAACTGGATTTTGTATCAGATCATGACCTTCATCCACGCGCCGAGCTTCGAGGTCATGTCGCGCAACATGGGCCAGCTGATGATGGAAAAGATCATGAACGCGGACATGCTGGTCTTCAACCGCGCGACGCCGGAGGTCGCCGCCGCGCTTCGTAAACGCAACCTTCGCATGGTAAACCGCCGCGCCGACATGTACATTGAGTATGAGGACGGCAACAGCGAGAACTATCTCACCGGCGACGAGTGCCCCTTTGACATGACGCAGGACCCCGTCGAGATCCCCGACGAGGACTTCGGCGTGTGGTACGTCGACGCCATGGACCATCCCGAGCACTACGACGGCAAGCGCCTGCGCATGAAGGCGATCATGTGCCACTCGAAGAAGTACCCCGGCACCTATGTCCCCGGCCGCTTCGCCATGGTGTGCTGCGCGAACGACACGCAGTTCCTCGGCGTCGTCGCCCGCGGCGACGCGCTGGGCAAGTACAAGAACCGCGACTGGATCGAGATCACGGCAACGTGCAAAAAGGAGTTCTTCGAGGCGTATCAGGGCGACGGCCCCGTGCTCTATGTGGAGTCGGTCACCCCCTGCGACGCGCCGAAGGAAGAGGTCGTCACATTCTGAGGAGGAAACGCAGATGATTAAAACGGTCGGCATCGTCAGCCTCTCCAGCGGCGTGCTGGGCGAGGATTTCGTGAAGCACGAGCTGGACATCGGGCTGCGCAGGCTGGAGGAATACGGCCTGACGGTCCGGATGATGCCCCACGCGCTCAAGGGGCTCGCCTATGTGAAGGAGCACCCGGAGGAGCGGGCGGCGGACCTGCTGGAGGCGCTGCGCGATCCGGAGATCGACATGATCCTCTGCGCCATCGGCGGGGACGACACCTATCGCCTGCTGCCGTACCTGTTCGACCATGACGAGCTGAAAAACGCGGTCTCCGGCAAGGTCTTCCTCGGCTTTTCCGACACGACGGTCAACCATTTCATGCTCCGCAAGGCCGGAATGAAGACCTTTTACGGGCAGAGCTTCCTGCCGGACGTGTGCGAGCTCGCGCCGGAGATGCTGCCCTACACGAAGACGTACTTCGAGGAGCTGCTCCGCACGGGCGGCATCCGGGCGGTCACGCCCAGCGGCACGTGGTACGAGGAGCGCAAGAATTTCGGCGTCGATCAGATCGGCACGATGCCGGTCGCGCACGAGAACCGCGGCTTCGAGCTGCTGCAAGGGAGCCCTGTCTTTTCGGGCGAAATTCTCGGCGGCTGCATCGACACGCTCTACGACTTCTTTTATCCCGAGCGCTACGCGGATATGCCGGCGCTCTGCGCGCGCTACGGCCTGTTCCCGTCCGCGGAGGAATGGCGCGGGAAGATATTGCTGCTGGAATCCAGCGAGGAGCGGATGCCGCCGGAGAAGTACCGCCGCGCGCTGGAGGCGCTGAAGGGCGCGGGCGTGTTCGGCGCCGTGTCCGGCGTGCTGGTCGGCAAGCCCATCGACGGGGCGTACGAGCGCGAGTACCGGCAGCTGCTCCCGGAGGTCATCGACGACCCCGCGCTGCCCGTTCTGTGCAACCTCAGCATCGGGCACGCCGCGCCGCGCTGCATCCTGCCGTTCGGCGTTCCGGCGCAGGTCGACGCGAACGCGCAGATCATCCGGTTTGCGGAATAACGCAATAATATACGCGGGGGTGCGGTTCGATGAACCGCACCCCCGTTGTTTATGGATCCGACTCCGCCAGCGCCGCGTCGAACGCCGCGAGGCGGCGCGCCTCGTCGTAGCCGAAATACCGCTCGACCGTGACGCCCTCCGCCGTCTCCCCCGTGACGGAGAAGCCGTATTCCGCCGCGCGGCGGAGTCCGGGGGCGTTTGCGCGCGGGATCGTGCCGCGCAGCGTGTCGCAGCCGAGCGATCGCGCGCAGGAAACCGCCTGCCCCACGAGCCGGATGCCGAGGTTTTGGCCCCGCAGCGCCTCGTCGAGCCGAAGCTCCGTCAGAGCCGCGACGTTTTCCGCGATCCGCCCGACGCGCACCGCGCCGACGCGCTCGTCGTCCCGCAGCACATCGAAGCGCCCCTTCACGTGCTTATCCGGTGCAAACCACACGCCGTCCTCGATGCCGCCCTTCGTCTTCGTCCACGCCTGCCGCGCCACCGTCGTCAGCTCCTCCGGCAGGTGCGAGGCGTCGTCGCGGAAGATCACGCGGATGTCGCCGCCCTCCGCCTCCAGCCGCGTCACCGCCGTGTTCTCCGCGTGCCCGGTCTTGTCGATCTCCGCAAGCGAGAGGCCTTGCAGCGTGCCGACCAGCGTCCGCAGCGCCATGCCGTGCGAAAAAACCGCCACCGTCTCGTTTGGGTGCGCCGCGACGATTTCGCGCAGCGCGCGGAGCATCCGGTCGCGGACGTCCTCGATCCGCTCCCCGCCCGGCACGCTCCAGCGCGTCAGCTCGGTGTTGAACGCCAGCAGCCGCTCGCGGTCGAATTTTGCCAACCACGTCCACGTCCGGTCCTCCCACTCGCCCACGCCGACCTCGCGCAGCTTCGGCGAGATGCGCAGCGGCAGGCCGTGCGTGCGCGTGACCGCGAGTGCGGTGGTCTGCGTGCGGGTGAGGTCGCTGGAATACGCGGCGTCGAAATGTACGTTTTCCATGCGCTTCGCCAGCGCCGCGATCTGCCGGTAGCCGCGGTCGGTGATAACGGAATCATAGTGCCCGTGCGCGCGGCGATAGAGGTTGCCCTCCGCCTCGGCATGGCGGATGAGGTAGACGACGGTCATGGGGCGATCCATCCTTTCCGAATTTCATGGCTTGTAATATTATATGAAATCTGCCGCGTTTTGGCAATCGCCGCGCCGCATGTTTTTTGCCCGCGGCGGAAATACTGCCTTCGTGCGCAAAGGAGTGTGATCGAAGATGAAAACGGCCGCCTTTTTACGCGGTATGGGCGCCGGCGCGGTCGCCGGGGCGGTGTTGGGCGCGTGGGCAGCATCCGGGCGCGGCGCGATGAAAACCGGCGTGGGCCGCGCCATGCAGCGGGTCGGCAGCGCCATGGACGTCGCCTGGTACGACTTCAAGCACGCGATGCAATAAGCGAGGGGGAGCGCAGCCGCGCTCCCCTTTCGCGGCAATTTGTGCAGGATTTCGGAAAAAATGTGCCGGATTCCGGAAAATAATGCTTGACTTCACACAAGCCATCGCATATAATAACCGATGCTGTTGAGCACGGATACGCAGTGGTATCGAAGTGGTCATAACGAGCACGACTGGAAATCGTGTGAGGGACAAAATCTCTCCGAGGGTTCGAATCCCTCCCACTGCGCCATGAAAATCCCCGAAACCAAAGGGTTTCGGGGATTTTTGCATCTGTTCGGAAAGGCGCTCGAAACGCGGTCAAATCGGCGGCTGTTCTACCATTTGTTCTGCCATAGCTGTTAGGAAATGCCCTTGAGCAGCCCGTCCATCACGCCGATAGCGCCCTCCTGCATCTCCGTGATGACGTGGGAATAGGTATCGAGCGTTATGCCGATGGAGGAATGACCGAGCATTGACGAGACGATTTTCGCAGGAACGGCGTTTCGCAGCATCAAGGTCGCGTTGGTGTGCCGGAGGTCGTGAAACCGTATCGTCGGCAGCGTCGCAGCTTCAAGCACATCGTGGAACTGATGTTGCAGCACGCCGGAGGTCATAGGCTTTCCGTCATAGCGGCAGCAGACCAATCGCAGCGGATTGTAGGCAGCGCCGAGGAATCGCGCGGCATCCTCCTGTTTTGAGTGTGCACTTTCAAGCGCATCGTGCAGTATGTCCGGCATGAGCAGCGTCCGGCGGCTGTTCTTGGTCTTTGTGGTCGATAGCTCTATACCACCTTGACGGAAGCTCGCCGAGTGCGTTATCGTGACCGTTTTCGCGTCGATGTCCACGCAGTCCCATTGAAGCCCCAACGCCTCACCACGGCGCAAGCCGAGCGTCACGGCAAGCAGAACGGGCAGATAGATTTCCGTCTCGCTGCAAGAGCGCAGCAGCGTCTTGACCTGTTCCGGCGTCAGCGGGGACGCTTCGAACCCCTTGATTTTGGGAGGCTCAACGAAATCAGCGGCGTTTTTACCAAGCACTTGCGTTTTCACGGCGTATTGGAGAGCGCGGTGCAGGTTGTTATGGACATAGCGGACGCTTGTGCCGGAAAGCCCATCGTCGGCGAGGTCGTCATAGAGCTTTTGCAGGTCTTTCGGCTGTAGCCTGTTCAGCTGTATGCTGCCGATGTGCGGAATGATGTGCTTTTCGATGTTCACCCTGTAGCCGTTGACCGTGTTCGCAGCAAGCCGAGGCTCGCAGACCTCTTTGAGCCAATGACGGAGGAACACGGCAACCGTAGAATCGTCCACCTTGCGTTCGAATGTGCTTTCAAGCTCGTCAATGCGTGCGCGGAGCGCTCGTTCTGCCTCGCGTTTCGTCGCCCAGCTGCCCTCCCATTTGCGTTTCCAATCGCCGTTGGCATCTTTTCCGATGTAGTAGTAAATATACCACCTGTTGCGCTTCTTCGCGACAGACCCTTGCATGATTTCAGCCTCCTTTCACGCTTGCGTTGAGCCACGCATAGAACGGCGCGGCGGGAATGACGCGCCGCTTGCCGATGCTGATATGCGGTGCCCTGTTCTCGCGGATCAGCTGATACATGGAGCTTGTGCTGATACGCATGATTGCGGCGGCTTCCTTAACCGTTAATACTGTCTGTTCCATTCCGATAACCTCCTGCTTTTATTAAAATGGCATATCTATTTCATTCTGAATCTCAACGAATTGCCCTGTGCTACCCAAAAGTGCCTGTCGCTTGAGCGTTTCATAATCCTTGTATTGCTGCATTGGCGTCTCAAACCTGTGATAGTTGCCCTCTGCATCTTTCCAATGGTAAATCACCGCCTTAATTCGGCGGCGCAGCTGTTCATAGGTATCAACACTGCGGTTGCTGTCCACCATGTTTTGATAGACCATTTCCGGCGGTAGAATCGTCGTGATATGTACGACGTCCCATAAGGCGTATGCGTTAGCATATCGACATGATAATTGCACCTTGTAGCCGTCCAGATAATTCATCAGTTGAGCAAAGCGCATCTGACCGCGAAATTCGTCCATATACAGGATTGGCTGTCCACAGTAGAGGTCTAATCCGCCTTTCTCATAATCTGTCAGCAAATAGACCTTGTCCTCGCCGTGTAGCTCACAGTCTTTGACATAGCCGTATGTTTTGCCCGACCCGCTTTCACCAACATGCCAATATACAGAAACCTCACGTTTCGGAGGAACGCTCTTTACCCGCATATCAAAAAAAGCTTGTCGCACCATCTTTTCATAGCGTCGAAGCGGGAAAGACAATGCAAAGATTTCGTCCGGCGTCATGCCTTGCAGCAACAGTTCCTCGATAATGTCCAAATCACGACGCTGACCTTGTGCGCCTTTGATTTCACCGCGACGGGCAGTATAGAGGACTTGTTCACCCTTTTCTTGCCATTTGCCGCGCTTCTGTATGTATTCCTCCGCTTGCTCTTTACTGCCCTTTGTAGGCTCAATGTGCATGGAGGGGAACGCCTTTTTGACAGCGGAAAAACGCAGCGCTTTTGAATCTTCCAAGACGACATGACAGTGATGCAGACCGTCAGCAGAGATGCAGTAGGCAACGGCACAAGTGCGCGTTGGAGAATCCTTTACCCAATCATCGGCAATTGCGTCGGCTGCTTCTTCCGGCGAACCACCGAAACCATGCTCAGCCGGATTATTGAAGACGCAGAACCAACTTTTTGAGACGTCATTTGCCATCAAGTCACCCCATTTGTAACGAAGTTGCGCTTGTAACCGCCATGTAACGAAATTGCGTTACAACCTACAATGCCGAAGCTTTGCGGCTTCCGGTTTGCTTTGTAACTTGTAACGAAGTCGGGGGTAATACTAGCCCCGACTTCTCCCATTCCGAGACTAAGCTAGGGGATGCGCGCGACTGCGGTCGCGCGGCGGCCGCGTTGGGCTGCAAGTCCGTATATTGCAGCCCAACGCAGCCTTTAACCCGTTCCGCGGCTTTTGTGCCTCTATCCGGCAGCTGGCACATCGGCGCTGTAGCACGTTTCGTGCTATCTGTATACTATCATAGCATTAATTATGCTGTCAAGCATTATTTGTGATATTCTACTTGCTTTTCTGCTATCTCTATGCTATGGTTAGCATGAAAGGTGGTGTTGATATGGCAAACAACCGCATAAGCGCCCTACGGCACGAATACGGCTTGAACCAAAAGGAGCTGGGGGAAAAGCTCGGCGTCGGGCAAACGACTGTCAGCGCGTGGGAAAAAGGCAAGAACGAGCCAGACAACGAAACCCTGCACAAGATGGCGCAGCTGTTCCGCTGTTCTATTGACTATCTGCTCGGACACGCGAACGACGAGCGAACGCGAGGACTGCCGCAGGAGGAACGTGCCAAGCTCACGGAAAACGACCGAGCTGAAAAACAGCTTGCAAAGTATGAGCGTGAGCTTTATTATCAAGAGGGCGGCTTGACGCCGGAGGAAGAGGAAGACCTTATCGAGAGCACAGCACGGCAAGAATATGAGACATGGTTGGAGACGCACCCCGATTGCTATTTCGAGACGTTCAAGGTCAATCAGCTGTGTGAGCGGCTTAATGCAACACAGCGGAAATGCTTGCTCACGATGGCGTCGGCATACGAGGAAGGTATCCGCGCGGACAGTTAAAACGCGGGACACCCGCCACGCGGCTAAAGCCTTGCCGTGGCGGGTGTCCCGTCCCCCTTGCGTTCTACCATTTGTTCTACCATGCCAATGTAACACATGCTTTTCGTGCTCATAACGTACCACACACAGCACGTAAAATGCTATTTTAGCGGGTTCTATGCTGTGGCGCTTCTGGAAATCGTGTGAGGGACAAAATCTCTCCGAGGGTTCGAATCCCTCCCACTGCGCCATGAAAATCCCCGAAACCAAAGGGTTTCGGGGATTTTTGCATCTGTTCGGAAAGGTGCTCGAAACGCGGTCAAATCGGCGGCTGTTCTACCATTTGTTCTAACATGCGCAAGGCTGGTCCGGGCGGTCTTGATGCCGTCTATGACCGCTTGCACCGCTTTTGCTACCGCTTGCGCCAATTCGCTTGAAAACATTTATTTCAATCGATATCATGCAAACAGCAGTTTATTGCAGGCTGGGATCACAGCCACAATGATCGACGTACCGGAAAAGGGAGGGGACTATGGACGATCGTTTTCACTGGCTCTCCGAACAGGGGATCGACGTAAACGAGGGGCTTGGCTACACCGGCGGCGGCGACAGGTATGCCTCCGCCCTGCAAAGGTATTACCGCGGATATGAGGCGAACCGCAAGGCGGTGGAAGAGCTGCTTGCCGCGGGCAGCATCGGGGACTATGCGATCAAGGTGCACGCGCTCAAGAGCAACTCGCGCATGATCGGCGCGGGCTCGCTCAGCGACGCGTTCGAGGCGCTGGAGCTGGCGGCGAAGCGGGGCGACACGGCTTTTCTCGCCGAATCGACGGCCCCGGCGCTCGCACATTACGCGGCGCTTGTTGAGCTGCTGCGCCCGATCGGCGAGGCGGAAACGATGCGCGCGCCCGGCGAGATCTCCGCCGCGGAGGCGAGAGAAACGGCGGAGCAGCTGCTCGCGGCGCTGGACGATTTTGACGACGAGCTGGCGGCGGAGCTTGCCTCCAAGCTTGCAAACTATCCGTTCCGCCCGACGCAGAAGGAAAAACTGCGCGAGGCGGCGGGACATATCGACGAGTTCATGTACGACGAGGCCGCCGCGCTCATACGGGAGATCATTCCCGCCATCGAGTGAGCGGGCGGACACGCAAAACGCATTGTGACGGAAACGGGAGGGATGTGTATGAGAAAGAGGTTCCGGAGCATCCTGCTTGCGCTGCTGCTGATCGCTTTACTGGCGGCCTGCGGCGGAGCGCAGAATGTGCCCGCCGCCGAGCCGGCGGGCGGGCAGCCGGCGGAGGCGCCGGCGGAGAACGGAAATCCGGCGGAAGCGGGCGGGACGGATACCGCCGACAATTTCCGCATCGGCATCGTTACGGGTTCCTTTTCGCAGTCGGAGGACGACAGGCGCGGCGCCGACGCCTTCCTGGAAAAGTACGGCAAGGATCGGGTGACGCTCGCCATCTATCCGGACAACTTTACCGAGGAGCTTGAGATCACGATCCAGACGATCGTGAACCTCGCCGACGATCCCGATATAAAGGCGATCATCGTCAATCAGGCGGTCGACGGGACGGCGGAAGCGTTCCGGCGGATCAAGGAAAAACGCCCCGATATCCTCTGCATCGCGGGCGAAGCATACGAGGATCTCTCCGATATCTCGCCCGTGGCGGATCTGGTCGTGTGCAGCGACTTTGTCGCGCGCGGCTATCTCATGATCCGCACGGCGCACGAGCTGGGGTGCGACACCTTCGTGCACATTTCCTTCCCCCGCCATCTGTCCTACGAGACGGTTTCGAGACAGGTCGCCATCATGAAGGCCGCGTGCGAGGAGTTCGGCATGAAATTCGCGATGGAGACCGCGCCGGACCCCACGACGGAGGTGGGCGTTCCCGGCGCGCAGGCATACATTCTGGAGCACGTTCCCGAGTGGGTCGAAACGTACGGGGCAAATTCCGCCTATTTCTGCACGAACGACGCACACACGGAGCCGCTGATTAAGTCGCTGATGGAGTGCGGCGGCTACTTCATCGAGGCGGATCTTCCCTCGCCGCTGATGGGCTATCCCGGCGCGCTCGATCTGGATCTCGCCGAGGAAACCGGCGATTTTGAGAAGATCAACGCGCGCGTGGAGGCCGCCGTCGTGGAAAGGGGCGGCGCGGGAAGGTTCGGCACCTGGACCTGCTCCTACGGCTATACCTGCTCCGCGGGCCTCGCGGAGCACGCCAGAAACGTCATTCTGGGGAAGAGCGAGCTCACAAGCATCGACGATCTCGCCGGCGCATACGGCGTGTTCTCGCCCGGCGCCGAATGGAACGGCTCCCGGTACATGGACGCCGGAACGGGCGAGCGGCTGGACAATGCGATCCTGATCTATCAGGACACCTACATTTTCGGCGATCCCGGATATTACATGGGCACAACGAAGGTCGAAGTCCCCGAGCGGTATTTCACGATCGGGTGACCGGATGCGCAAGGGACGGAGTGAATGCAGATGGCAGAACGGCAAAATGAGCTCCGGACGGAGCAGCCGAAGGAAAACAGGCACAAAAAGCACAGCATCATCATCCCGCTGATCCTCGTGTTCGGCTTTGTGGCGGTCATGGTGGCGTATACGTCAAAGCTGATCTACAGCGTCGCGGTGCTCAATTCGAGAGCGGTGATCGAGGACCGGATCAAAAGCGTTTCCTCGCGGATCGAGAACCACCTGAACACCGCGGAAAACGTGCTGCAGATCACGGCGGATTCGGTGCACCACATGCTCATCAGCGGCAGCACGCCCGCCCGTATCCACGAATTCCTCGTGGAGGAGACGAACAACGTGACGGAGCAGTTCGGCGAGGATTACCACGGGCTCTACGGGTATATCATGAGCAGATACATGGACGGCCTCAACTGGGATCCGCCGAAGGGATTCGATCCCAAAAGCCGGGACTGGTATGTCGTCGCCTGGGAAAACGGCGGAGACGTCGCGATCGTGCCGCCCTATATTGACGCGCAGACGGGCGAAATGATTATTTCCGTGTGCCGGATGCTGTCGGACAGGCAGAATGTCCTTTCACTCGACATCAAGCTCAACGGCATTCAGACCATGATGCAGGAGCTGTCCATCAACGGGAAGGGCTACGGCTTCGTCATGGACGAAACGGGCCTTGTCATCGCCCACAGGGACGCCGGCAAAAAGGGCACGTACATCAACGCCACCGCGGAGGGCGAAGAGCTGCTTGCCGCCGTCAGGAACACGGGCTCCGGCAGCTTCTCCTATCAGTACGCCGGGGAGAAGAGCACCTTTTTCGTGCACGGCATCACCAATCACTGGTATGTTGTGACCGTGGTCGGCAACGACGAGCTCTACGCCGAGGTCACAAAGCAGCTGGTCATGAACATCCTCATCTGCACGCTGGTGTTCATCATGATCGCCTCCTTCTACTACGTCGGATACAAGAACGAGCAGCTCTACTCGCGCCGCATGGAGGAAATGAAGATGGAGGAGCAGAAGCAGGCGTACGAGACGCGCGTGCTCAAGCTCGAAAAGGAGGCGGCGGATCACGCGAACCGGGCGAAGAGCAACTTCCTCGCCAACATGTCCCACGAGATCCGGACGCCGATGAACGCCATCATCGGCATGGACGAGATGATCCTGCGCGAGACGCGCGACGCGAAGCTCAGCCGTTACGCGCTCAACATCAAAAGCGCGGGAGACACGCTGCTTTCCATCATCAACGACATTCTGGACCTCTCGAAGATCGAGTCGGGCCGGATGGAGCTCACTCCGGTGGAGTACGAGCCCTCCTCCGTACTCAACGACGTCGTCAACATGACGATGAAGAAGGCGCGGGACAAGGGGCTTTCCTATGAGCTGAATGCCGACCCGGACATTCCCTCCGTGCTGCGCGGCGACGAGATCCGCGTGCGCCAGATCATGCTCAACCTCATCAACAACGCGATCAAGTACACCGACGAGGGCGGCGTGACGGTGGACATCTCCTTTGAGCGCGCGGAAAGCCGCCTGCGCGTCCGCGTGGCGGACACGGGCGTCGGCATCCGCGCATCGGATATGGACAAGCTCTTCGAGTCCTTCCAGCGGCTCGACGAGACGAAGAACCGCAACATCGAGGGCACGGGCCTCGGCCTGAATATCACGCGCCAGCTCGCGGAGCTGATGGGCGGCACCGTCCGGGTGGAGAGCGAATACGGCAAGGGCTCCGTGTTTACCGCGGCGGTCGTGCAGGAGGTCGTGAACGACGCCCCCATCGGCAGCTTCACGGAGCATCTTGCCCGCGCGCAGCGGCAGCGGGAGGAATACCGTCCCGTCCTGATCGCGCCGAAGGCGAGGCTGCTGATCGTGGACGACAACGAGATGAACCTTGAGGTCATCGAGGGGCTGCTGCACGATACGAAGGTCGGCGTTACGACCGCGGGCTCGGGCGCGGAGTGCATGAGCCGGCTGCGCGAGGGAAGGTACGACCTCGTGCTGCTCGATCAGATGATGCCGGGGATGTCCGGCACGCAGACGCTCGCCGCGATCCGCGAGGAGCATCTTGCCGACGATACGCCCGTGATCGCGCTGACGGCGGACGCCATCGTCGGCGCGCGCGAGGCCTATCTCCGCGACGGCTTTACGGACTACCTGTCCAAGCCCATCATGTATGAGGAGCTGGAGGCGGCGCTGAAAAAGCACCTCCCGCCCGAACTGGTGACGACGCAGGAGGCGCGGGAGGCACAGGAGCGCAAACGCGCGGAGAAGCCGGTCGTGCTGGTCGTCAGCGCGTCGGCGGAGAAGCTGCACGAGGCAAAGGACGTGCTGGGCGAGGCATACCGCGGCGTTTTCGTGCGCGACGAGGAAAAGGCGCAGAAGTATCTGGCCGCGCACGAGGTCGCGTTCGTGCTGCGCGACGGCGCGTCCGAGAGCGCGGAATAGGGGCGGCGCCATGAAGTACATCAGAACGATCGTGCTTATCATCATTGCGCTGGTGTTCGGCTATATCTTCCTCGGGCAGCTCCTGCTGCCCGCGAACGCCCCACGCAACGGCTATCTCTGCGAGGTGCTTCCGGGCGACAAGTGGGTGCGCGTCATGGACGACGGCACGCGCGTGCCCTTTGCCGTTCCGGGCCGCACCGACGGGGAGATCACGCTGGAAACCACCATGCCGGACCCGCTGGACAAGGACGTTTCGGCGATGTGGTTCCGCGGCATGGACATGGATATCTATGTCGGCGGCGAGCTGCGGGAGCGGTATGCCATCGAGGACTATGACGGGTTTCTCGGCGACCGCTCCGCCGAGTGCTATGTGATGGCGTCAGTCTATCCGGAGGATGCCGGAAAGACCCTGACAGTGCGCTATTCCTACAACTCCGGCATGGTCTATGAAGTGTACATCGGCACGCGTCTCGGCATCCTGTGGCATCACTTCCGCCTCTATGGCGCGGAGCTGCTCGTCGGGCTCGCAACGCTGCTGCTGTCGGTCATCGGCTTCGTCGCCTCCCTGTGCTACCGCATCATCCACAAGCGCTATCTGGAGCTGCAGGACCTCACGCTCGGCATCATGATCGGCGGGTGCTGGGTGATGACGAACTCCATCTTCCGCCAGCTGTACACGCGCAATCTCTCCGTCACCTCGGACACGCCGTTTTTGATGGTCATCATCATGCCGCTGCCGTTTCTCGTGTTCATCAACTCGCTGCAGGAGGGACGGCACAGCAAGGCGCTCGCGGCGGCAAGCATTCTGGAGATTGCGAACTTCGTCCTGTGCATGGCGCTGTTCATCTCCGGGCGCGTCACGCTGGTGCAGAGCTTTCCGCTCGGCGCGCTCGCCGCGATGGTGAGCATCGTCACCATCGCGGTGACGATCCTGCTGGATATCCGGCGGGGCCTGGTCGGGCCGTATATCTTCATCGCCATCGGCTTTGCGTTTCTCGCGGTCGCGGCGGTCTTCCAGATCCTCATGTACCAGTTTGCGCACAACGGCGTGTTCTCGGGCCTGTTCATGTCGGTGGGCATGTTCGGTCTGCTGATCTGCGCCTTCATCCACACCATCAAGCAGATGATCCGCTACCGCGTCGCGGCAAACGAGGCGCTGCACATCAGCAAGGCGAAGGACTCCTTCCTCGCGAACATGTCGCATGAGATCCGCACGCCGCTCAACGGCATCCTCGGCATGGACGAGATGATTATTCGCGACACGCGGGAGAGCCGGACGAGGAAATACGCGCTCGACATCAAGAGCGCGGGCAACACGCTGCTCGGCATTATCAACGACATTCTGGACGTCAACAAGATCGAATCCGGCAGCTTTGAGATCATCCCGGTCGATTACGACGTCGCCTCCATCCTCAACGACGTCTTCAACATCACGCGCCCCAGAGCGGTCGAGAAGCGGCTGGATTACCGCTTCCGCGTCGCGGAGGACATCCCCTGCCGCCTGCACGGCGACGAGATCCGCATCCGGCAGGTGATGCTCAACATCATCAACAACGCCGTCAAGTACACGAAGGAGGGCTATGTGGACGTCGACGTCTCCGCGAAGGAGACGGACGGCACGGCGCTCCTGACCGTGAAGGTCTCCGACAGCGGCATCGGCATCCGCCCGGAGGACAGGGAAAAGCTGTTCCGAAGCTTCCAGCGGCTCGACGAGAAGAAAAACCGCAGCATCGAGGGCACGGGCCTCGGCCTCCACATCACGTGGCTGCTCACGCAGATGATGGGCGGCACGATCAACGTGGAGAGCGAGTACGGCAAGGGCAGCACGTTCACGGTCTCCATCCCGCAGCCGGTGGTCCGGCGCGAACCGATCGGCAATTTCAGCCGCGCGGTCGGCAGCTATCCGGAGGACGCCGGCGCGGAGGAGACGACGCTCTACGCGCCCGACGCGGCCGTGCTGGTCGTGGACGACAACGAGATGAACCTTGAGGTCATCGAGGGGCTGCTGCGCGAGACGAAGATCAGGCTCGACCTCGCCCTCTCCGGACGCGCGTGCATCGAAAAGGCGCGGCAGCGCAGGTATGACTGCATCCTGCTCGACCAGATGATGCCGGAGATGACCGGCGAGGAAACGCTGGGGGAGCTGCGCCGGCCGGACATTATCGGCGCGACGCCGGTCATCGCGCTGACCGCCGACGCCATCGTCGGCGCGCGGGAGAGCTACATCGCCAAAGGCTTCACGGACTACCTGTCCAAGCCCGTGAAATACGCGGATCTGGAAAAAACGCTCAAAAAGTATCTGCCGGCGGAAAAGCAGCTCGCGCCGCGCGCGGCGGACGAGGGCCTGCCCGTCCTGCTCGTCTGGGGCGACGACGCGGAGCGCCTCAGGGCGGAGCGTGAGCGGCTGGACGGCGTCTACAAGTGCGTGTGCGTCGTCGGCGGAGAGGCGAAGGAGCGCTACCTCGCGAAGCACAGTCCGGACGGCGTGCTGCACGTCGCCTCCGGCGCGGAAGCATCGACATAAGAGGGAGGGATCATCATGGCAAACGACTGGATCGTCGTGGTGGACGACGACGCGATGAGCCTGCACAACGCGCGCGACATGCTGCGCGACAACCAGATGCGCGTCAGCACGGCGCGCTCCGGGCGCGATCTGCTGGCGTTCATGGAGCGCCACAGCCCCGACCTGATCCTGCTGGATATCCTGATGCCGGAGCAGGACGGCTTCGAGACGTACCGCCTGCTGCGCGAGTTTGAATCGCGCGCGGGCCGCAGGCCGACGCCCGTGATCTTCCTGACGGGCGAGAACGACGACGCGACGGAGCAGCGCGGACTGACGATGGGCGCGTCCGACTACATCCGCAAGCCCTTCCATCAGGACATCCTGCTGCGCCGCATCCGCAACACCATCGAAAACAGCAGGACCATCGAAAACCTGACGGCGGAGGCGACGCGCGACAAGCTGACGGGCTTTCTGAACAAGGCGGGTACTGCGGCGCAGCTGCCCGTGCTCTGCCTGACCGAAACGGGAATGCTGACGATCCTCGACCTCGACAGCTTCAAGCTCGTGAACGACATCTACGGGCACGAGATGGGCGACCGGGTGCTCACGGCGTTTGCCGACATCGTGCGGTGCAGCACGCGGGCGGAGGACGTGCTGTGCCGCATCGGCGGCGATGAGTTTCTGGTCTTTTGCCGCGGCGCATGCGGAGAAGAGGGCGTGGCGGCGCTGACGAAGCGGCTGAACGAGCAGCTGACCGCGGCGTGCGCGCGCCTGATGGGAGAGGATTTCGGCATCCCCATCGGCGTTTCCGTGGGCGCGGTGCCGGTGCCGGAGCAGGGCAGGGACTACCGGCTCCTGTTTCCGCTGGCGGACAAAGCGCTCTATCAGGTCAAGCAGAACGGAAAACACGGCTTCGCCGTCTACAGCGACGCGTCGGACGCGCCGGACGCGGGCGGGATCGACAAGGAGCTTGCACGCATGACGCGGATCATGGAGGAGCGCGGCGAGCCGGTCTCCGCGCTCTGGCTGGGACAGGACGCGTTTACGGGCGCTTACCGCTTCCTGCTGCGCGAGCTGCGGCAGACCGGCGGTAACGCCGCCGGGGTGCTGTTCCGGCTCACGGCGGAAAACGGCGTTTCCCGCGAGGCGGCGGAGCGCTTCGGCGAGCTGCTGGGCGGCGCGCTCGGCACGCGGGACGCCGTGCTGCAGGCAAGCCAAACGCAGTATTTTGTGCTTCTGCCCGGCAGGACGGGCGCGGATGCAGAGGCGCTGGCGGCAAGCGTTGCGAAGGAATGGAAAGCCGGAGCATACGGCGATGTCGGTCTGGACTGCGCCGTGCGGGCGCTGCCCGCCTGACCGCTTGCGCCGCTTTCCGGACCGCTTGTGCCAAATCACTTGTTTTTTGCGGGAATACCCGTATAATCACGACTGGAATGTGTGGAAAGGAGTCGGTGGTAACTTGGACGGCGAGAGACCGGGGATCGAAGCGAAATGTCCCCTCTTTGCCTGCCGCATCTGCCGGACGAAGACCGGCTGGCCGCATCAGAGCTGGTGCGCCGCCGCCGAGCTCGTCCAGCCGGAGTGCGCGGACTGTTATTACTGGGGTGAGAAGGATGAGCAATGCCGGCATCCGATCCGGCACCCCCGAAGAAAGCGGGGTGCCGTCAAATGAAAACGATCCGTGTCAGCTTTGAACGCGATCCGGAGGCCGAGGGCATCGACGTGACGGTGCGCGCGGCGGAGCGGGACGGCGAGGTCGAAGCCGTCATGGCGCGCGCCGCGGGACGCGAGCCGGTCATGCTCAGCGTGACGGACGACGACGGCGCGCAGCGGATGCTCGCGGCGGCGGATATCCTGCTTGTCTCCGTGAACGGGAAGCGTGTGGACGTGGTGACGGAGCATGGGCGCTATACCTCGCGCCAGAGCCTGCAAAGCATGGAAAAGGTCCTCGATCCCGCGCAGTTTCTGCGGGTTTCCCGCTTCGAGCTGGTCAATCTTCCCAAGGTCGTCCGGTACGACTTCACGCTCGTCGGAACGCTGCGCCTCGAACTGGCGGGCGGCATGGAGACATGGGCGTCGCGCCGCTGTATCCCGGAGATCCGGCGCCGTCTGAACGGAGGAGGTGTTCAGGAATGATTGCGAAAACCCTCAAGCGCGCCGCGACCGGCTTCGTCATGGGCATGGCGGTCGGCAATCTGATCGCGGCGCTGACGGGACACCCGAACATCGTCTCGCAATCGCTGCTTGAAAAGACAGGCAGCCTGAGCGCGGCGCTGCTGGCGCAGACGCTGCTCTCCGGCGTGATCGGCGCGGTCGGCATGGGCGGCACGACGCTCTACGAGCTCGACCGCTGGCCGCTGCTGGCGATCGACCTTGCGCACTACGCGCTGGTGCTGGCGGCGTTCCTTCCCGTCGGTATCTATCTCGGCTGGTTCGCGTACGCGTCGGAGATGCTGATCATGGCGGCGATCATGTTCGCCGTGCATTTCACGATCTTTCTCATCATGTGCGCGATCTACCGCAAACAGGTGCGGGAGCTGAACCAAATGCAGTCGCAATATCTCGAAAAAGAGAAGAAATATAAGGAGGGCATGGTATGAAGACGAGAAGGATACTGGCATGGGTGATGAGCCTCGCGCTCTGCCTGACGCTACTGCCCGCGGGGGCGCGGGCGGCGGTGACACCGGGCGCTTGGGCGATGGCTTGGGAGACCGCCGGAACAGAAGTCTTGAGCGGTACGACCCTTACACTCACAGAAGACGCGACGCTTGCGACTATCACAACCGGTGGCGACGAGAACTACTGGGCAACGACAAACGCCTCCTTCACTGGCGAAGTCACACTCAGCGCAGGCAAGACGCTGACGCTGAACAGCGGTGATGCTTTAATTGCCTCGTTGAAAAATGGTTATGGCGAAGGCTCCATTACTGCATCGGTCACTGTGAGCAAAGGAAGCAGCCTTCCCACGGGCACCTTCGCTCTTACGGTCAACGGCGGTGGAAACGTTGTCGTTACCGCGGGCGCGAAGCTGGGCGCGCTGACGCTGACAGGCTGTAGCGCGACTTTGGGCGGCACTGCACTGACAAACCTTACCGTGACGGGCAGCGATGTCCTTGCCGCTCCATCTATTTTCCCAGAGGCCGGGCTTGCGCTGACGCTGACTGGAACAAGCCCTGCATCCTTTAAAATTGGTGCGAGTGCAGAATCGACCTGCGCCGATTTTGGCGCGCCGCTGACGGCGACCGTCCTCTATTCCGACGGACCCACCGTGACGGTGAAAGGCGTTTCCGCCTCGGGCGGCAAGGCAACCGTGGCGATGGACGCGGAGCTTGTGGTCAAGAACAGCAGCGGCGCAGACATCGTCAAGGCGAAATGCGCCGGCGGAACCGCAAGTGATAAGCTGGCCATTGAAAAATTCACAGTCAGCGGCAGCACCGTCACGCTGAAAAACGCTATCGAAATTGCGGATGCTCCCACGCCCGTCGATCTGTACGTCGCGCCGACTGCCACGCTGACGATGCAGAGCGGCAGTACCGGGTTTGCGCTCACAGGTGAGATCGGCTGCCGCTTTACTGCGTTGAACTCAGAAGGAACGGTATGGAAGGTGGCCGATTCCGGCTCTCCCTCGCTCACTTACACCGACGGCTTTACGGCAGGCAGCTCGGCAACGGTTCAGGAGGCCGGCACGCTGACGGTATCAAAAACCGGCTTCTACGGAGAGCTCTCGGGCTGTGCGACGGTTTCTTTCGATGAGAGCGTCACGACGGTAAAGCTGGAAAGCGCCGAGGCGGTGCTGACCGTGAGCTCCGGCGCGCTGGCGGACAGCGCCGTCGCCTCCGGTGTCAGCGGGCGTTCGGTCGTCAAGAAGACGGTGGACGGGGAAGACATCTTCACGCTTTCCACGCCCACTCCCAAGCCCGATCCCAAGCCGACGCAGCGGGAGAGCCGCGAGCCCGACGAGCCCTACACCCAGCAGATACCCGCCACGCTGACCTTCGACGGCGGCAAGGTCGCCGTCTCGCCGACCAATACGGTCGAAAAGCAGACGGTCACGCTGACGTCGATCCCCGACGAGGGCTGGGAGCTTGCTACCCTTACAGTCAGACGCGCGCACGGCACCTATCCCGTGGCGCTGACAAACCGCGGCGGCGGTGTTTACACCTTCAACCATCCCGGCGTGGAAGTCGTTGTTGAGGCGACGTTTGCGCCCGTCTCCGCGTCGCAGGCGACTCAGCCGACGGCTCCGGTGCAGCCCGCAGGCGCGCCCAAAGTCGTCCTCTCGCCGCAGAAAATCAAGGTCAACGGCGTGGAGCAAACGGTCGAGGCGTACAACATCGACGGCACGAACTTCTTCAAGCTGCGCGATCTCGCGGCGATGCTCGGCGGCACGCCCGCGCAGTTCAACGTGGAATATAACGCGGCGAGCAACGCGGTGCTCGTCACGAAGGGCGCAGCGTACAACGGCTCGGTCGGGACGGACTTCACGGACAACTCGGCGAGCGCGGTGCCCTCACCGCAGACGGTGTATATCGACGGCGCGGCGGTGTCGCTGACGGCGTACAACATCGGCGGGAACAACTTCTTCGGCCTGCGCGAGCTTGCGACGATCCTCGGCTACAGCGTGGACTACGACGCGGCGACCAACACGGCGATCATCACGACCCCGTAAGAAAAATCAATACGGCAAAGGAAAACGGGAGGCGGCTGTTAATGCCGCCTCCCGTTTTGTGAAGCGCATGCTTACGATCGCGGTGCTCCGCGCGGACAGAGTGCGTTCACAATATCTGTTGCTATTCTGCGATAATGAGATATAATTAGGTGATCGATAAGTTTTGGATGAAGGGGAGCCGTCTATGATGCTCGACGATTTCATTTCTGCAAAGAAGGGGCTTTTTGAGCCCGGCGCGCACACGGAGCTGCGCGCGCAGCGCAACCGCGACCGGCGCGTGACGCTGCTCGCGGGCGATATCGTGGCCAATACGCGCACGGACACCGCCGGCGTCTGCGCGCGCGTGTACCGCGGCGGGCGGTACGGCTTTTCCTCCATGGCGGAGTGCGGAGCGGACGCCGCCGAGCGCGTGCTGCGCGCCGCGGCGGAGAACGCGGCGTTCATGAACGCCCACGCGCCGGGCGGCAAGCCGCCCCTGCCCGTGCTCGCGCGCGAGCGCCGCGCGCCGGACGCCGCGATCAGCGATCCGGCACAGCGCGTTTACATCGACTTCGCCCGCGCGCTGGACGATTACGTCGTGCAGCACTGCCCGAAGCTGCTCAGCCGCCGCATCGTGGCGACCGAGGACTCGATGGAGAAGCTGCTCGTCACCTCCGACGGCATGGACGCGCACACCGTCCTGCCGCGTTCGTACATCTTCGCGGTCCTTACGGCTGAGACGGACGCCGGCGTCCCGGTGGAGCTGTTCCACGCCTTCGGCGGCGAGGGCACCTTCGACGTGCGCTTCACCGACCCCGCCGCGTGCTTCGCGGAGATCGACACGCTGTATGAGCGCCTGATGCAAAAGCGCGAGGGCGTCTACGCCGACGCGGGCATGAAGACCGTCATCCTCGGCGGGGACATGACCGGAATGCTCGCCCACGAGGCGGTGGGCCACACGGTGGAGGCGGATATCGTCCTCGGCGGCAGCGTGGCGGCGCACAACCTTCGCAAGCCCGTCGCGAGCGAACTGGTGACGCTGACCGACTTCGCCCACACCGCGTTCGGCGAGCGCTGCCCCCTGCCCGTGTTCGTGGACGACGAGGGCACGCCGGCGCGGGATGTGACGCTGATCGAAAACGGCATCCTGACCGGCTACATGAACAGCCGCGAGAGCGCGGAGCACTTCGGCATGGAGCCCCGCGGCAACGCGCGGGCATGGCTCTTCTCCGACGAGCCGCTGATCCGGATGCGCAACACCGCCGTCCACCCCGGCAGGGACAAGCTGGAGGACATGATCGCCTCCGTGGACGACGGGTACTATCTCCTCAGCTCCGGCAACGGGCAGGCGGATACCACCGGCGAATTCATGTTCGGCGTGACGATGGGCTATGAGATCAAAAACGGCAGGCTGGGCCGCGCGCTGCTGGACACCACGATCTCCGGCGTCGCGTTCGAGATGCTTAAAACAGTGGACATGGTCAGCGACAGCGTGGTGTGGGAGAGCTCCGGCTTTTGCGGCAAGAAGCAGCCGATGCCGGTCGGGCTCGGCGGCCCCGCCCTGCGCTGCAAGGTGATGATCGGGGGCAGATGAGATGAGAGAACTGGAACAGCTTTCTGAGCTGATTTTGCGCGAGGCAAAGGCGCAGGGCGCGGAGAGCGCGCAGTGCGTCGTCAAGGAGAAGGAAACGCACGAGTTCAACGTGGACGGCGGGCAGTTTTCCCTGATGCGCACGCTTTTTGACCGCAGCGTGCGCCTCACCGTGCTCAAGGGGGCGCGCAAGGGGACGATCAGCGTCAACAGCTTTGCGGACGACGCCGTGCGCCGCGCGGTGGCGGACTGCATCGCCTCCGCCGAGAGCGCCGAGCCGGACGAGGCGTGGGAATTCGACGGCGAGCCGCGCAGCGAGAGCTTCACCGACGGGGCAGCCGCGTGCGACACGGAGGCGCTGTTCGCGCGCACGAAGGAGCTGACAGACGACATCGCCGCGCGGCACCCGAAGATTTTGATCGAGCAGCTGATCGCCGAGCATGCGGCGGAGCGCGCCGTCTACCGCAACAGCAGCGGCGTCGTGAGCCGCAGGACGAGCGGGCGCTATGCGTTCTCGCTGATCTACTCCGGCCACGAGGGCGAGAAGAGCACCTCGTTTTTCTACGGCGACGTGATACTCGGCTCGCTGGGCAGGCCGTTCATTGACTGCGCGCTGGTGGAACGCGAGCTCTCCGCCGTGGAGCGCCAGCTTGACCCCGTGCCGCTGCGCGGCAAGTTCACCGGCACCGTGGTGCTTGCGCCGAGTGCGCTGAACGAGCTGGTGCTCTCCACGATCTACGGAAGCTTTGTGCGGGACAGCTGCCTCATCGACGGCACGAGCATCTGGAAGGACAAGCTGGGCGAGCAGGTCGCCGACCCGCGCTTCAGCCTCTCCTTCCGCCCGTGCGCCGAGGACGTGGTCGCGGGCGAGCGCTGGACGGACGAGGGCTACCGCGCCGCGGACTGCGATCTGATCCGCGGTGGAAAGCTGGTCGCGTTCGCCCTGTCGCAGTACGGCGCCAACAAGACCGGCGGCGTCCGCGCCGGGTGCGACAGCTGGAACCCTCATATTCCCGCCGGGGACAAGACGCTGGACGAGATCATTGCGGGCATCGAGCGCGGCGTGCTGGTCATGCGCTTCTCCGGCGGGCAGCCGGCGTCCAGCGGCGAGTTCTCGGGCGTTGCGAAGAACAGCTTTCTGATCGAAAACGGCGCTCTGGCGGGCGCGCTGAGCGAGACGATGATAAGCGGCTGCATCCCGGACATGCTCCGAAGCCTGCGCGATATCAGCAGCGACGTTTTGCGCGAAGGCACGTCCTGCCTGCCCTACATCGCCTTTGACGGCGTGACGGTTTCCGGAAAATAACCCATGTAACGGAGGAGGCGGCCATGAGAGCCTATCTCACATCGCTGCTGTCTTGGTTCATCGTGCTGAGCGCGGCGGCGCTCTGCATCGCGCCGATGCGCCACCGGCTGCGCCACGGCCCCGTCGGCACGCTGTGGCGCGCGGCGGCGCTGTTTGCCGTGGTCCTGCCCGTTCTGGCGTTTGTCGAAACGCGCTTCGACCTGCCCTACAACGCGACGCTGCTGCCGATGCTTCTGCTCGCGTACGCGGCATACCGCTCCGGCGTGCGCGCGCAGGGGTATCAGTGTCTGGGCGCCTTCGCGTTTGTCTGCGCGCTGATGAGCTTCGTTGCCAACGTCGCCAACGGCTTCGACGCGATCCTGCACCCCAGCTCCACGCTCAACGATTTCAGTCTGGAGGCGGCGGCGTTTGAGGCGGCGCTCGCCTTTGCCGTCGCGGCGTTGGCGTATTACCCGCTCCGGCGCTACGGCGCTTACATCGTCGACAACTTTGACGTCAGTCCCGTCTGGTACATCACCGTGGCGATGGACGCGGTCTTCCTGACGTTCAACCTGCTCATTACGCCGCAGAAGTACGAAAACATGCACGTCGGCCGCGTGTTTATGATCTACTGGCTGGTGCTCGCGCTGATGTTCGCGCTGCTGTTGCTGCTGTGCGTGGTGTTCTACAGCATCGTCAAGGCCATGATGCTCTCGGCGGAGACGCAGGAGCGCAACCGCATCCTGGAGCTGCAGGAGAGCCAGTTCCTCACCCAGCAGCGCTATATGGAGGCGACGGCGCGCGAGCGGCACGACTTCCGCCACACGATCGACGTCATCAGCGAGCTGGCGGAGGCGGGCGACTATGCCGAGTTGCGCAAGTATATCAAAGCCTACGCCTCCTCGCTGAGCGAGAACGAGCTGCGGCGCTACTGCGACAACCGCGCCGTCAACGCGCTGGTGAACCACTACGCGCAGATGGCGAAGCAGGAGAGCATCGAGCTGAACGTCAGCATCCGCATGCCGGAGCGCGTCGGCGTCTCCGAGGTCGATCTGTGCGGCATCCTGGGCAACATGCTGGAAAACGCGATGCTCGCCTGTCGCGAGCTGCCGGAGGACCGCCGCCGCGTCAGCCTCACCATGACGCTGCGCGCGGGCGGCGCGCTGTACATCGTCGTGATGAACAGCTTCAACGGCGTCACGAACCAGCACAACGGACGCTACCTCTCCACGCGGCACCGCGGCAGCGGCGTCGGCCTCGACTCGGTCGCCGCGACCGCGGAGCGCTACGACGGCATGGCGGAATTCCGCCACGAGGACGGCGTGTTCTACAGCGACGTCATGCTCCGCACGCGGCCGACCGGCACCGCCGCCGAGGCATAGGGCTGCGGCACGCATCAATTTCACAGGCAAATCGGTCAGGGATATTGAAACGGGCGAAAACGCCCGTTTTTTCATCCCTTTTTGTGTAAACTGCAAAAAATGACGGCAGTGTCTACAGCTTGTCATAGCTGTGTGTCAAAAATATGCCCAATGGCAAATTTTTTGACACAATACCATTTTGCGCCGTTCTGTGCTACAATGATGCCAGAATGCAAAATCCGGGAGAAGCATCCTTTTCGCCGATCCCGGCAAAAATGCAGGCGGGCGCGCCACGGACGCGGCCGCGAATATGACGAAAACGGAGGATGGCATATGGCGGACAATCAGAACATGATCGAAGCGATCAACAAGGCGCTTTCCGCGCTGGAAGAACTGAAAGCGGCACTGGAGCAGGGGCTTGCGGAGGCCGGGGCGGCGGACGCCGCGGCGGCTGTGCCGGAGGCGGAGAGCGAGGCCGCCGCACCGGTCGTCGAGCCGGCCGCAGAACCGGCCTCGGAACCGGCCGCAGAGAGTCCCGCGGAGCTTTCCCCGGAGCCGGACGGCACGCCGGTCAACGAGCCCTCGCCAGAGCCGGACGGCGAACCGGAGGCGGAGCCCGTTGCCGAACCGGTCGCGCCCGCGGCGGAGCCGCCCGTCGAGCCGGTCGTCGAGCCTATTGTGCCGGTCGTCGAGCCCATCGCTCCCCCGGCGGAACCCTTTGCAGCCCCGGCGGAGCCTGTCGCGCCGCCGATTGTCGAGCCCATTGCGCCGCCCGCTGCCGAGCCTGTCGCGCCGCCGACGTTTGCGTACGCCGCGCCTGCCGCTCCGGCGACGGGAGGGGTCTGCCCCGCCTGCGGCAAGAGCGTCAGCCCCGGCAGCAAGTTCTGCATGTCGTGCGGCGCGCAGATCCCCGCCGTGTCTCCCGCGGAGCCTCCCGCCGCGCCGCGCAGCGCGTTTTGCATGAGCTGCGGCGCGCCGCTCAAGCCGGGTGACAAGTTCTGCATGAAGTGCGGAACACGGGTATAAAGAAAGGAGAACGCCATGTTTTGTCCCAATTGCGGAACGCAGGTTCCCGACGGCAGCCTGTTCTGCACCTCCTGCGGCGCGCAGTTCGGCGCCACGGCGGTCCAGACGGCGCCGCCGGCCGAGCAGTACCAGTATCAGCAGCCGGTACAGCAGCAGCCCTATCCGCAGGACGCACAGTTCCAACAGCAGCCCTATCCGCAGCAGCAGCCGTATCAGCAGCCCATGCAGCCGTACCAGCAGCCCTATCAGCAGCAGTATCAGCAGGGCGCGCAGGGGCAGGGTGAGGCGAAGATGACCGTCCGCACCGCGTCGCTGCTGTGCTACTGGTTCAGCTTCGTCGGCTGGCTCCTCAGCTATCTGTTCGCGGACAACACGGACCCGTTTCTGCGGTTCCATCTCAACCAGTCGCTGATCTTCTGGATCGCCAGCGCCGTGGCGGGCACGATCTCCCGCATCCCCGTCATCGGCTTTGTCGGCAGCCTGCTGTTCGTCGGATTGTTCGTGCTGAAGGTCATCGCCTTCCTGGGCGCGTACAACGGCCAGACCAAGTGGGCGCCGCTGCTGGATAAGTACCCGATCCAGCTTCTCAAGTAACGGATCGCCGATCCCCGCTTCCCATATGCCTGCAACCGATAAGCGCCGGCTCCCCGGGGACCGGCACTTGTCGCATCAAGAGACGGAGAGATGCCGATGTTCACGGAGAGACTGAACGAGCTCCTCAGCGACGTCTGCGGCACGACGACCGGGGAGTTCTCCAAAATCACAAAATACGACCGCTCCTACATCACGCATCTGCGCAACGGGGACCGCGTCCCCAAGCCGGGGCGCGTGGCGTCGCGGCGGCTGTCGCAGGCGATCTACGTCTGCGCGGCGGAGAAGGGCGTGACGCGGAAGCTGTGCGAGCGTGTCAGCGCGTCCCCCCTGCAAAGCGAGGACGACGTCTGCGCCGCCGTCGGCGCGTGGCTGTTCGCGGGCCAGCCGCCCTCCGCCCCGAAGCAGGCGGAGAGCGCCCCGTCGGCGGAGCCGTGGCAAAAGGGCGGCTTCGGGCGGAGGCTGAACGCGGCGATGGAGCTGGCGGACATCTCCAACCTGCGTCTGGCGCGCGCGCTCAACGTGGATATGTCCGTCATCAGCAAGTTCCGCAGCGGCCTGCGCGTGCCGCGCGCCGACCATCCGCTGCTGCGCGAGGTCAGCGCCGTGCTCGCCGAGCGCGTGTGCTCTCTGGAGCGCCTTCCGGAGCTCCGCCGCCTTGTCGGCGCCGCGCCGGACACGCCGGACGACGAATCGGCGCAGTGCCTGGAGGCATGGCTGCGCGACTTCTCCGCCACGGACACCTCGCTGATTGAGAGCTTTCTCGACGGTTTGGACCGCTTTTCCCCCGACACGTCGACGCCGCTCCCCGACCCAGACAAGGCGGCGGGCGGGGATATCCTCGCGGATTCCGCGGACGCCTATGACGGCGTGGACGGGCTGCGGCGCGCGGTGCTGCGCTTCCTCGGCTGCGCGGTGCGCGACCGCCGGCGCGAGCTGCTGCTCTACTCCGACCAGAACATGGACTGGATGACCGGCGACCGCGCCTACGCGGCGCGCTGGATGTCGCTGATGAGCGCCTACATCCGCGGCGGCGGGCGCATCCAGATCATCCACAACGTCGACCGCGGTCTGGAGGAGATGTTCGCGGCGATCCGCAGCTGGCTCCCGCTGTACATGTCCGGCCGCATCGAAAGCTGGTACTGCCTCCGCCGCGGGGGCGACCGCTTTTTCCACACGCTGTTCCTCTCCCCCGGCGAGGCTTGCATCTCCGGCTGCTACGTCACCGGCCGCGAGCAGAACGCCCGCTTCCGCTACCTGACCGCGCCGGAGGAGCTTTCGTACGCCGCGGGCTTCTATCAGGATCTGCGCGCCGACTGCCGGCCCCTTTTGCAGATCGCGCCCGCCGGGATCAACACCCAGTTCGCCGCGCTGCGCAAGTCCGGCGACGTGCATCTGATGAGCAACACGCTCTCGCTCGCCACGATGCCGGAGACGCTGCTGCGCCGCATTCTTGAGCGGTCGAAGCTCGC
Source organism: Oscillospiraceae bacterium (assembly GCA_015067435.1). Lineage (GTDB taxonomy): Bacteria > Bacillota > Clostridia > Oscillospirales > Oscillospiraceae > Hominicoprocola. Next base: position 56,550 of record SVMM01000018.1, read on the forward strand.
GGAGGAGACGCGGCGCGCGATCCTCGAAAGCCGCCTCGTCTGCGGCGAGGTGCTGGAGGAGCGGCTCGCGCAGGGCGCGTTCCACGAGTGCGTGCCGCTGCCGGACGAGGCGCTGCTCTTCGCGGGCAGGGTACCCGTCGACACGGAGTACGCGGCGCTGCACTATACGCCGGAGGAGTACGCCGAGCACGTGCAAAGCGTGCTGTCGCTCGCCGGACGCTGCCCGCACTACCGGTTCCACCCGCTCTCCGAGGCGCCGTTCCAGAAGATCAAGATCGCCGCGACCGAGCATACGGCGATGTTCAGCTACCTCACTAAGCACACAGCGACGTTCATCTCGACCTACGCGCCGATGTGCCGCTCGTTCGTCAGCTTCGCCCTCCGTCTGGAGGAGCAGTACGACTGCGACACGGACGTGCTGAAGGAAAAACTCAAGCTCTATCTGTAAAGGAGGGACAGTCATGGCCATCAACAGATCGCCCAGCAGCGGCAACAAGTCGTCCGGCAGCAGCCGCTCCGGCGGCGGCAGCTTCAGCCGCGCCAACCGTTCCGGCAGCGGCGGCAGCCGCCCCAGAAGCCGCGAGAGGAACTCCTCGGCCGAATACAGCCGCAGCACCGCGCGGCGCGGCGGCGGCCTGAACCTCGGCGGCCCCGTCGGCAACAGCGGCGGCTATGACGACCGCCCCGGCACCGGCTACTACGAGGAGCGCGGAGGCGGCGGAGGCGCGGGCGTGTGGATCGCCGTGCTCGTCGTGCTCATCATCTTCGTCTCGCTCGGCGGAGGCGGCTCCCTCACCAACACGTTTGAGAGCATCTTCCACAGCGTCGCGGCGTCGACCGACGAAAGCGACAGCATCGCCGACCGCTTCTCCAGCGCCCTGCAGGGCATCGGCGGCGGCTTCCTCGGCGAGGACTCGGGCCGCAGCACCAGCAGCACCAGCGCGCGCACGACCTCCGTCGCGTCGCGCAGCATGGTCACGCAGTTCAGCGGCCTGCTCGCCGGCGACGGCGACCGCGTCGTGCAGGCGCTCGCCGGCGACTTTGTCGCGACGCGGCAGGACGTGGGCTCCATCGACCCGGAGAAGTTCTACTGGTCGACCAACAGCGCGGGGCAGAACGTCCTCAAGCTCACCGACGACGAGTGGGAGCTGGTCGAAACGGTGAAGCTCAACGTCTTCATCGACGACGGCGAGGGCTTTATCGACCTCGGCCTCGACCCGCTGTTCGACTTTGACGACAACCTCGACCTGATTGGCGAATACGACGGGACGTGGCTGTGCATCGACCGCTATCCCGCCGCGTTCTACCACCTGACCACCATCGAAAACGACAACGACGAGTACCGCATCATCGGCTACGTCCCCGCGTTCCTCAACGACCAGCACGTCAACCTCATCATCGCCTTCGACAACGCGACGCCGGAGGGCTACATCGCGGGCGCGAAGGTCATCGAGAACGGCCCCGGCAGCGACTTGAGCGTCGAGGAGATGGTCAGCGGCCTGATCGCCGTCAAGGAGGGCGACGTCGTGGACTTCATCTGCGATTACTACGACTACAACGGCGAATTTATCAACAACTATCTCTTCGGTGAGCAGATGGTCGTCTCCGCCGATCCGGAGATCAAGAACTACCGCATCCCCGGCGATCTGACCGCCTGCTACCGTATCGAGGACGTCAACGGCAACCATTACTGGACGCCCGTGATGGAGTGACGAACAAGGGAGGCAGGAAAAGATGTTTTGTCCGTATTGCGGGGCGCAGAACCCCGACGGCGCGGCACAGTGCCAAAGCTGCGGCGCGCCGCTCGCCGCGGCGCAGCAGCCGGTGCAGCCGCCCTACCAACAGCCGCAGCAGCAGTCCTATCAGCAGCCGTACCAACAGCCGGTGCAGCCCTATCAGCAGCCGCCGGTACAGCAGCCGTACCAGCAGCCCTATCAACAACCGGTACAGCCGCCCTACCAGCAGCCGTATCAGCAGCCCTTCCAGCAGCCGCGGAAAAAGCGCTTCGGCCTCTCAAGGATCATCATTATCATCCTGGTGCTCATTCTGATCTTCGTGGTGTTCAAAAAGTGCTCCGGCGGAAGGAAGAGCGATATGAAGTCCGGCACGAACAGCGGCGTGGGAAGCTCGCTGCTCGAACTCGGCGCGGCGGGCGAGCTGCCCGTATGCGTCGGCGGCACGACGTTCGTCTTTCTGTGACGGGAGAAGGAGGGTAAGCGATGGATCGAAATGCAAACAGGCCCAGAAGCCGCGAGCGCAACGCCTCGAACGACTACAGCCGGAGCGCCTCGCGGCGCGGCGGCGCTCTCAACCTCGGCGGGCGGGTCGGCAACGGCGGCGACTATGACGGCCCCGTCGATGCAAGCGGCATCGTCGACGGCATCACCGACGCCGCGACGAAGGCGGGCCGCACGTTCAACAACTGCTTCTGCTGGAACTGCGGCTACGGTTTGAAAATCGCGCAGGCCATCCCCTGCCCGCGCTGCGGCGCGCTGATGAACGGGCCCGGGCGCTTTATGAGCCCCTGCGTCCCGCAGCCCTATGTGCGCGCGAAGGCGTCGCACCCCAGCATCCGCCGCTACAGGCGTCGCACGATCATCGGCGCGGTGATCTTCGCCATCCTGTTCAGCATCGGCCTGTCGATCTTCATGTTCGCCTCGGGCGAGCTGGACTTCGACGACGAGGGGATGCACAACATGGCGATGATCCTGACGGTCATCTGGCTGTTCTGGATGGTCTGGCTGGTGTACGACTTCGGGAGCACGCGAAAAAAGATCAACAAAACGGGGCAATACAACCAGACCTCCGGCGAGATGGACATCTACTGCGCCATGTGCGAGACGCCCTCCAACCGGCGGGCAAACTACTGCGGCCTGTGCGGCTGCATCCTGCCCAAATAACGGGGCGGCGCGCATGAAGAAGAACGAACGCGGCGCATCGCGTCCCGGACGCGAGCACTACAACCGCCGCCTCAAGGCGTCACCCATCGGCGAGCGCGCCCGCCGCGCCCTTGACGCGCTGCGGCGCAAGCTGTCCGGCAGGGACGGTGCGCCCCCCAAAAACGAAGGGCAATAATCCGGTCTTGCAAACGATCCGCAGGGTCTTGCGGTATTCTATGCCCGTGATCGCGCGGACGCATCACGGCACGGGGAGGAAATGCGTATGAATTGTCAAAAATGCGGCGCGCAGCTGCCGGAGGGGGCGATGTTCTGCCCCGTATGCGGCGCGGCGCAGGCACCCGCGGCGGCGCCGCCGTACCAGCAGAGCGCACAGCAGCCGGCGTATCAGCCCGTACAGCCGCCGGCGTATCAGCAGCCCACGCAGCAGCCGTTCCGGACGGACGCGCCGTCGCAGGGCGCAGCGAAGATCCCGTGGCACAGCCGCGGCAAGCTCTCGCCGCTGAATCCGGGGGCGAAGCGCGTGAGCATCCTGTTTGCCGCCGCGCTGACGATTTTTCAGGCGGTGCTGTTCGTCATCTTCACCGGCATCGGCGAGACGACGGAGACGGACATGCTGACCGCGCAGCTGGTGGGCTTCATCCCCACGGCGGTGCTGATTGTCTACCTGTTCTGCCTCGACACCATCGAGAAGGAGCCGGTTTCGCTGCTGCTCAAGCTCTTTCTCATCGAGGGAGTGCTGACGATGTTCGTCGTCGCCTACGTGGAGCTCGCCTTTGAGGCGGTGTTCTCCTCGTTCCTCGACGAGGACACGCTCATTTACCACATTGTCGACAACCTCATCGGCGTGGCGCTGGTGGAGGAGTCGTTCAAGTTCGTGGTGCTCAAGAAGTTCACGTGGAAGCATCCCGCGTTCAACTACCGCTTCGACGGCATCGTCTACGCCGCCGTGACGGCGCTGGGCTTCGCCGCGTTCGAGAACATGGCGTACATCGGCAGCTACGGCTTCAGCGTCGCGCTTTCCCGCATGGTCAGCGCCGTGCCGGGCCACTGCGTGGACGGCATCCTGATGGGCATTTTCTACGGCAAGGCGAAGCTGCTGGAGGGGCGCGGCGATCGTTCCGGCTCCCGGCGCTGCCTGCTGCTGTGCCTGCTGGCGCCCATCGCGGAGCACGGGTTTTATGACTTCTTCGCCAACACGGGCGACGGCGCGCTGTCCGTCATTCTGTTCTACGCCTACGTCTTTATCCTCAACGCGACCGTGTTCGTGCTGGTGTGGCGTCTGGCGCAGAAGGACGAGGCGATCTATCAGGCGCAGCCGCAGTACACGGCGTGGCAGTAAGCGCATACGACGGAAAAGGAGATGGGACCATGAAAAAGCGGCTTGCTTCCCTGCTGCTCGCGGCATTGTTCGTGCTGCCGCTGCTCTCCGGCGCGGCGGCGAACGCGGCAAATGTCGCCGACTATCAGACGTTCGCCACCACCTTCAACAGCGGCGGCGTCACCAACAGTGCGAAATACTATCCCCGCTTTAAGGTCGACGGCGAGAACATCCTTCTCCAGGCTGTCACCACCTACCACTACAACGACGGGCGCGGCTCGCCGACCGGCTCGATCAGCATTTACGAGACGAAAAACGGCACCGAATCGCTGCTGGGCACCTGGCCCGCCGTCGGGCGCGGCGTCTCCCCCGACGGGACGCTCTACTGGGACATCTTCCCCAACGTCGTGCTCAAGGACGGCTGCACCTACCGGTTCTCGGACTCCATGCCGAGCACGTGGAGCAGCAACGAGGCGGCGCAGTACGTCGGCTTCATCGAGCTGCGCGGCATCAAGAACTACACCGGCGGCAGCACGGGCGGCTCCGGCGGCTCCGGCAGCACCGGCGGCAGTACCGCCATCAGCGTCACCGTGGGCGGCAGGGCAGTCCAATGGACGGACGCGGCGCCGTTTATCGACGCCAACAGCCGCACGATGGTGCCGCTGCGCGCCGTGGCGGACGCGCTGGGGCTGACCGTCGGCTGGGACGCCGCCGCGCGTGAGGCGAGCTTCTCCGACGGCGCGAAGGCCATCTACTTCCCCATCGGCAGCCGCACCGCCCGCACCAGCGGCGGCGGCGCGATCCAGATGGACACCGCCGCCGTCATCGTCAACAGCCGCACCTACGCGCCCATCCGTCCTCTCGCGGAGTTCTTCGGCTACACCGTGGGCTGGGACGGCAGCACCCGCACCGTCGCCCTCACGGGCGGCAGTACGGGCGGCAGCGGCGGCAGCACCGCGAGCCAGTACCCCGCGGATTTCAGCGCGCACATGTACATCACGAACGAGTGGGACGGCAAGACCGGCGGCGGCAACACCAACCACCCCGATGCGTTCGTCACGGTCAGAAGCGGCAAGATCCAGATCGAGCTGGACGCCATATCGTATACGGCGCACGCCGACACCACCTCGACCAGCCCGTTTGACGGGGGCGGGATCGGCTCGGACAGCGAATACCGCAGAGGCGAGACGACCCTGACCGGCGAGATCACGGGCGCGGAGGCCGGAACGGACTCCTACGGCGACCGCTTTATGAAGTATGAGGGACGGATCACCGGCTTCGACGCCTACGATTATTACTACTGGATCGACACCTATGTCGGCGGCGACGACGGCAGCACGACCGAGTACCGCGCCAGCCCGAAAGCGGGCGTTGCCTCCAAGTTCACGCTGTGGGTGTACGAGGACAGCCATATGCAGGTCAAGGTAGACCTGTACGGCAACCGCGCCGGCAAATATACGAGCATCTCCTACGGCAGCGCCAGCACGCAGGAGATTCGGGACTCCGGCGCGCTGATTGCCACCTTCAAGCTGGGCGAGCGCGGCCATTTTATCGAGCAGTAAGCGGGAAGGCGCGCGGAGAATGCCCAACGGAAAGCCATTCGGAAGGATGAAAAGAAGCACACGGACCATCAAAAGGAGGTAGCGCTATGTTTTGTAATCAATGCGGAAAGCAGCTGCCGGACGGCACCCAGTTCTGCAACTACTGCGGCAACAACCTGTCGCAGCGGAACGCGGCGGCGGGCGATTCCCCCGCGGAGCCGCCCCAGCAGAGCGTGCAGCAGCCTGTCCAGCAGCCCATGCAGCATCCTCAGCAACCGTACCAGCAGCCTCAGCAGCCCTATCAACAGCCGGTGGAGCAGCCCTATCAGCAGCCCATGGGTCAGCAGCCGTACCAGCAGCCCATGGGTCAGCAGCCGTACCAGCAACCCATGGATCAGCAGTACCAGCAGCCGATGCAGCAGGGCTACGGCTACGGCCAGCCGATGCCGCAGGGCCAGCCGGCGCGGCAGGGCGGCGGTCTGAGCGCGATCCTCAAGAAGAAGTGGGTGCCCGTCGTGGCGGTCGTACTGGTGCTGGCGCTGGTGGTGGGCTTCCTCCACCCCTTCGGCATCGGCAAGGGCAAGGGCGGCGAAGGCGGCGGCAAGAAGGAAAGCAAGGTGGAGCAGACCTATGAGGCGCTGTGCAGCCTGACGAGCCTCGGCACGCAGAGCTATCTGTACGCGCGCCTCCTCACCGAGCAGCTCATTGCCACCGACCTCGCCACCAGCGACCCGGACACCGTCGACAAGCTGTTTGCCGAGTGTCTGGACGCGTGGGACGCCACGGGCACCGTGACCGCGCAGATCGGCTCGCTGGCGGAGAAGCTGACGGCGATGTCCGACCTCGCGAACCTTAACGGCAACAAGACCGACAAGGCCGCCATCAGCCTGTTCCCGCTCGCCAACGCGGCGAACGAGAACACGCAGGCGAAGAAGATGGCGCGCACGCTCAGCGCCGAGGACAGCATAGAGCGCTGCTCGCAGCTCGGCACCCAGCTCGACGCCGATGTGAGGACAGCTGTTGCCAACCTCCACAGGATGCAGCAGGCCTACAACGGGCGCAACACCTCCATATCCGACTGGAACGACGCGGCAAGCACCACCGCGGAGGGCTTCAACGCCGTTGTGTTCGTCTCCGGCGAGATCACGGAGGACGCCGACACGATCCCCACCTGCGAGGCGCACAGCGTCCACTCCCTCTCCAACTCGATGAAGGAAGGCGGACTGGTGCTGGAGAACACCGACATCGTGGTGGACGTCAGCCAGAACGGCGCGACCATCGTCATGGGTCAGAACAACGGCGTTTCGATGAATCTGGACGACCTGCAGGACAATCTGCCCTCCGGCAGCTCCTCCGTCATCACGATCTGCACCTATCCGGAGAACCCGAACGACCTGACCATCACCTTCCACAGCGACGGTCTGGATTCGTGGCTGATCGTCGGGCGCGTGGGCGGCTTCAGCATCTCGCGCGGCGACAAGGACGACGGCAACGGCGTGACCGAGCCCGGCATCACCGGCGGCTCCTTCGAGCCGGGCGACCGCACCGAGCCCGAGATCCACGAGGAGTTCGAGCACGTGACGCACATCGTCCCGCCGGAGGACCCCCGCGGCACCATCAGCGACTGGCTGCCCCCGGTCGGCCCGGGCGACATCATCAGCGAGACGGAGCACATCATCAGCGTCACAAACGACAATAACAACAACAGCAACAATAACAGCAGCAACAATAACAACAACCCGCCTCCGGGCCCGGTGGACGTCGGCACGATGACCGAGCGCCTGACCCACGAGGGCGCGAGCCAGGGCGAGATCACGGTCTCCATGCTCTGGGGCACGCACGACGACCTCGACCTGCACATGAACACGCCGGACGGCGGACACATCTACTACAGCAACAAGACGGCGGGCGGCGGCACGCTGGACGTGGACATGAACGCCAGCTCCTCCAACCTGAGCACCTCCCCCGTCGAGAACATCTACTTCCCCTCCCCCGCGGACGGGCACTACAAGGTCTACATCCGCGACTACCGCGACCGCACCGACGGCCAGTCCTCGCACTACCTCGTGCGCGTGCTCGTCAACGGTCAGGAGCGCCTCTTCGAGGGCGACATCGACGCCACGGGCACCGAGATCGTCGTCTTCGAGTTCGACTATGTCGGTCCGCAGCAGCCCACCGTCGTCCCGCCGCCGACCGAGACGGACATGAACGGCTGGCTCCGCGACGCGGGCGCCGGCGAGGGCGACATCACGGTGTCGCTGGCGTGGAACAGCTGGGACGACGTGGACCTGCACATCAACACACCCGGCGACCACCACATCTACTACAGCAACAAGTCCGCGGGCGGCGGCGTTCTCGACGTGGACGCCAACGCGGGCGGCCAGCGCATTCTCAACCCGGTGGAGAACATCTACTTCGCGGCGCCGCAGAACGGGCACTACAAGGTCTGGATCAACGAGTACGCCGACCGCACCGACGGCACGACGGACTACCTCGTCCGCGTCACCGTGGGCGGCCAGTCCAAGACCTTCAGCGGCACCATCGACACCACCGGCACCGACATCCCCATCATCGAATTCGACTACGGCGGGGCGGCGCAGAACGATCCGAGCGCGTTCAACGGCCACCGCTACGTCTGCTACAACGACAACGGCGCGATGAGCTGGTCGCAGGCGCGCGCCTACTGCCAGGGTCTCGGCGGCCACCTCGCGACCGTCGAATCCGCCGAGGAGGAGGCGTTCCTGGAGAGCCTTTCCAGCGGCTACAACCCGTGGATCGGCCTCTACGGCAGCGAGGCGGGCTGGAACTGGGTCACGGGCGAGCCCATCGGCTACACGAACTGGCCGTCCAACCAGCCGGACAATGCCAACGGCGACGAGTGGTTCGTCCACATCTGGGGCGGCCCGTGGAACGACCTGAACAACAAGGACGACTACTACCACTTCCACAGCGGCTTCATCTGCGAGTGGGACAGCCTGATCGACCTCAACGAGAACGCGCTGATCCAGGGCCTCGTGAACGAAGGCGCGCTGAGCGGCGAGATCACGATCTCCATGATGTGGGATTCGGCGGACGACCTCGACCTGCACGTGTTCACGCCGAGCGACTACGAGATCTACTGGGATAACCCGAGCGCCGAGGGCGGTACGCTGGATGTGGACGCCAACCGCAGCGAGGACAGCATCTCCGCCGCGCCGGTGGAGAACGTCTACTTCGCCGAGCCGGTCGCGGGCGAATACTGGGTCTACATCTACGACTATGAGGACCGCTCCGACGGGCCGACGAACTACCTCGTCCGCGTGCAGGTGGGCGACAAGACCGAGACCTTCCAGGGCACCATCGAGGAAAGCGACACCGCCATCGAGGTCACCGGCTTCCAGTACGGCTCCTGACACCGGTCCGGAGCGCTCCAACCCAATCTTCCGGCAGACGCACCCCGAAATCCTCGGATTTCGGGGTGTGTTTTTGCACTGACACGGCGGAGCGTCCCGCGCTCTCCGATTCCATGCCGTATAAATTGTACATAATATGATTTAATTCTAAAACAGGACTGGACTTTTTTGTGCAACTCTGCTATACTGTGTCGCAGGCAACAGGAGGTGAGAAAATGTTGCAAGATACAGCGAAGGCCGCCTGGGAGCACGGGCGGCAATACCTCATGCAGGGCAAGGTCGCCGACTACATCCCGGAGCTGGGCAAGGCGAACCCCGTCTTCTTTGGGTTGTGCATCAAGACCCCCGACGGGCAGAGCATCGAATTCGGCGACGTGGACAAGCGCTTCACCATGCAGAGCATCTGCAAGGTGGTCTGCCTTGCGACGGCGCTGCAGCACGAGGGCTTCGACACGGTGTTCTCTCACGTGATGATGGAGCCGTCCGGCGACGCGTTCAACTCCATCCTCAAGCTGGACACGGCGAGCAACCGCCCCTTCAACCCGATGATCAACGCGGGCGCGATCGAGGTGGTCAACCTGCTGGCGCCGACGTTCTCGTTCGAGGAGCTGCTGGACTTCACCCGCGCCATCTGCATGGATGACGAGATCGTGCTTGACGAGGCGGTGTACCACTCCGAATTCGCGACCGGCGACCGCAACCGCGCCATCGGCTACCTGCTCAAGAGCAAGGGCGTGCTCGCGGGCGACGTGCTCAAGACCGTGGATCTGTACTTCAAGCTCTGCTCGCTGAGCGTTACCGCGCGCTCGCTGGCGGGACTGGGGCTGGTGCTCGCCAACGGCGGCGTCGACCCGCGCACCGGCATCCGCCTGTTCAGCGCGCAGACCGTGCGCACCGTCAAGACGCTGATGTTCACCTGCGGCATGTACGACCGCTCCGGCGAATTCGCCGTGCGCATCGGCCTGCCGTGCAAGAGCGGCGTCGGCGGCGGCATCATGGCGAGCGTCGAAAACCGTATGGGCATCGGCACCTTCGGCCCCTCTCTGGACGAGAAGGGCAACAGCATCGGCGGCGGATACGCGCTGGAATACCTCTCCCGCGCGCTGCACCTGCATATCTTCGACTCCGAGCATTCCTGAAAAAGCAACCCGCATCCCCAAAAATGAAGAAAGAGGTGTGTGTATTATGGCTATTTGGAACTTCCTGCTCTATCTCACCGGCTGGCCTCTTGCGCTGCTGCTGTTCTGCGGCGGACTGTATTTCACCATCCGCACCAAGTGCCCCCAGTTCAAGCTGTTTAAGGAATCCATCCGCGTCGTATCCGAAAAGCCCGCCACCGAGGGCGCGATCTCGTCCTTCGGCGCGCTGATGATCTCCACGGCGTCCCGCGTCGGCACCGGCAACATCATCGGCGTGTCCACCGCCATCTGCGTCGGCGGCCCCGGCGCCGTGTTCTGGATGTGGGTGACGGCGATCCTCGGCGGCGCGTCCGCCTTCGTCGAGTCCACGCTCGCGCAGGTCTACAAGAAGCGCGACCCCGAGGGCGGCTCCTACGGCGGCCCCGCGTACTACATTGAGGCGGCGCTCCACAACCGCCCGCTCGCGATCGTGTTCGTCGTGGCGCTGATCATCACCTACGCCGTCGGCTACAACATGCTCGCGTCCTACAACCTCCAGAGCGCGTTCTCCGGCTTCGAGTTCTACAAGGCGAACCCGCAGACGACCGCCGCCATCATCGGCGCGATCATCGCGGCGGTGTTCCTGTACACCATGCTCGGCGGCGGCAAGCGCCTCGTCAAGGTCACGGGCACGCTGGTCCCCATCATGGGCGTCCTCTACGTGCTCATGTCCCTGATCGCGCTGATCCTCAACATCGGCAACATCCCCCACATGCTCGGCATGATCTTCTCCGACGCGTTCAACTTCAGCGCCATCTTCGGCGGCTTCATGGGCTCGTGCCTCATGATGGGCTTCAAGCGCGGCCTGTACTCCAATGAAGCCGGTATCGGCTCCGCGCCGAACGCCGCCGCCGCGGCGGACGTCTCCCACCCCGCGAAGCAGGGCCTCGTGCAGATGCTCTCCGTCTTCATCGACACGCTGCTGCTGTGCACCGCCACCGCGTTCATGACCCTCTGCTCCGGCGTGGAGCCGAACGCCGACATCGCCGGCGCGGGCTTCGTGCAGCAGGCGCTCTCCAAGACCTTCGGCGCGGCGGGCCCGATCTTCATCGCGATCGCCATGGTGCTCTTCGCATTCACGACGCTGCTCGGCAACTTCTACTATGTCGAGAACGGCTTTGCCTACATCATGAAGAAGACCCCGGGCAAGGGCTTCACCATCGCCGCCCGCGTGATCGGCGCGGTGCTGATCTTCCTCGGCGCGATCGTCTCCTTCGGCTTCGCGTGGGACCTCGCGGACGTCTGCCAGGTCATTCTCGCGGGTCTGAACATCCCGGTTTGTATCGTGCTCGGCGGCGTGGCGTACAAGGCGCTCGACGACTATGTCGCGCAGAAGAAGGAAGGCAAGAACCCGACCTTCAAGGCGAAGGACGCGGGCGTCACCGTCCCGACCGATTTCTGGAACTGATCCTGCCCCAATCAAAAAACCGGAAGCCGCGGCTTCCGGTTTTTTGTATGTTATTTGGTGAAATTCGCGCCGTAGATGTGCGCGGCGAGCGGCGCGGTCGCGAAGTCCACAACGATCCAGCCGCGCAGCTCCGCTTCGCTCAGCGCGGCGAGCCGCGGGTTGAGCGCCGAGGCGTATTTGTACGGGTGGCCGTACGCCGCCGTGCCGTTGGTGGAGAGGAAGTGGATCGAGAGCGCGTCCGCGCCGGTCTCTCCCGCCGCCATGCCCGCAAGGAAGGCGTTCCACTTGTCCTCCGTGCCGTACTTGTAGCGATCCTGCACATAGAGCGTATAGCTGCCGTTGTCCTCGACGGCGGCATTGCGGCTCACATCGTCGTTCGCGTTCTGCTTTGCCCACAGCAGCGGCAAACCGGCCTGCTCCGCGGCGTCTGCGACGTCCCAGCGCCGCAGGAGCACAAGCCTGCCCCGCGCCTCGCCCACGGCGGGGATGCGGTCGGCGAGCAGCCAGTATCCCGCGCCCGGCCCGCTTTGCAGCCACGAATCAAAGGCGTTCACGAAGAGCCGGCCCGCGTCCCCCGCCTCGAGCTTGACGGCGAAGACGACCGTCTCCGTCGGGTGCGCGTCGAGAAACGCCGTGCACGCCGAGACCACCTCGTTCAGGTACAGCTGCCCCGACCACGGCGCGGCGCCGGTCTTGCAGGAGGCAAAACCGTGCAGCAGGGTGAACCGCCCCTCCATATCGCCGCCGACGCGGATGTCGAGATAGCGGAAGCCCGCCTCCAGCTGCGCGGCGATATCCTTCGCCTGACACTTGGAGAAAAACGCGAGCTGGACGTATTTTGTCGCGCTGTCGTGCGTGCCGGGGAGCACGACCTCGCTGAGCGGGAGATCGTCGTCCAGCGCCGCCATCCAGTCCGCCGAGCCGTCCACAACCGTTTTGTCCTCCGTCTCTGTCAGCGGGATGATGTACAGGATCAGCGCGGCGCATGCAAGCGCCGCGAGGACGCCGCCGAGCACGCGGAGCACGATGCGCAGGGTTTTTTTCACGCTTTTCCCCCTCTCCGGATTTTTGTCCATTCTATCGAAAAAACACCCTCTTGTCAAATCGCATTTGTGCGATTATAATAAGCAGGGAATGAATGGAGGAGGCTCCTATGGGCGACAAAAACTCCGGCGCGATCAACTCCACGCTCATCTACATTGAGCGCGGCGACGAGTATCTGATGCTGCACCGCACGAAGAAAGAAAACGACCTCAACCATGACAAGTGGATCGGCGTGGGCGGCAAGTTCGAGCCGGACGAATCGCCGGAGGAGTGCATGCTCCGTGAGGCGCGGGAGGAAACGGGCCTGACGCTGACGCGCTGGCGCTGCCGCGGGCTGGTGACGTTTCTCTCGGACGTGTGGGCGACCGAGTACATGTACCTGTTCACCGCCGACGCGTGGACGGGGCAGCTCAAGACCTGCGACGAGGGCGATCTTGAATGGATCAAAAAGGAAAAGCTCCTGTCCCTCAAGCTCTGGGAGGGGGACAAGATCTTTTTGCGCCTGCTGGACTCTGACGAACCATTTTTCCTGCTCAAGCTCCGGTACGAGGGCGACACGCTCGTCCTCGCGCAGCTCAACGGTGAACAATTGGCGATTTCGCCAACTGCGATACAATAATTTTTAGGAGGCACAGTTATGAGGTTTTCCAGCAAAGTCCAGAAATGCGGCCTTTCCCCGATGCGCAAGTTCCATCCCTTCGCGGTCGCGGCGGAGGCCAAGGGCAAGAAAATCTATCACCTGAACATCGGCCAGCCCGACGTCAAGACGCCCCCCGCCTTCTTTGACGCCATCAAGAAGTTCGAGCAGCCGGTGCTCGCCTATGCGCCCTCCCCCGGACTCCCCGTCCTGATCGACGCGATTCAGGACTACTATGACAAGCTCAACATGCACTTCGACAAGAGCGAGATCCTCATCACCACCGGCGGCAGCGAGGCGCTTGCCATCGTGCTGCAGTGCATTCTGGACGACGGCGACGAGATCCTGATCCCGGAGCCCTTCTATCCCAACTACAACACCATGACCCGCACCTGCGGCGCGTCCATCCACCCGATCCCCACGTCGCCGGAGGAGGGCTATCACTACGCCGACCGCGCGAAGATCGAGAAGGAGATCAACGAGCACACCCGCGCCATCATGGTCACGAACCCCGGCAACCCCACCGGCGTCGTCCTCACCAAGGAGGAGATGCGCATGATCGTCGATGTCGCCAAGGAGCACGACCTGTTCCTCATTGGCGACGAGGCGTATCGTGAGTTCGTGTACGGCGGCGAGGCGCTCCAGTCCTTCGGCGAGTTTGACGACGCGAAGGACAACGTCATCGTGGTCGACACCGTGTCCAAGCGCTTCTCCGCCTGCGGCGCGCGCATCGGCTGCCTCATCACCCGCAACAAGGAGCTGCTGGGCCAGGCGATGAAGTACTGCCAGTCCCGCCTGTCGGTCGCGACGCTCGACCAGATCGCCTCCGCCAACCTCTACACTGTCGGCCCCGAGTACTTCGCCGCCGTGCGCGAGGAGTACAAGAAGCGCCGTGACACGGTCGTGGCGAAGCTCGCCGAGATCCCCGGCGTGCAGTGCAAGTGCCCCGGCGGCGCGTTCTATCTGATGGCGGCGCTGCCCGTGGACGACGCAGACAAGTTCCAGATGTGGCTGCTGGAGGAGTTCGACGACAATGGCGACACCGTCATGTTCGCCCCCGGCGAGCCGTTCTACGGCACCCCCGGCAAGGGCAAGAACGAGATCCGCATCGCCTACGTGCTCGAACAGGAGAAGCTGGAGCGCGCGATGGATCTGCTGGCGCTCGGCATCAAGAAGTACAACGAGACGCACTGAAACCTTGCATGAAAAACGACCGCCCGACGGGCGGTCGTTTTTTCGTGTTCTCTTTTACTTCGTCATCTGCTCCAGCGCGGCGAGGCGCAGGCACACGCAGAAGACCTCCATCGCCTGCTCCAGCTCGCTGAGCGGCGGCAGGCTCGGCGCGACGCGGATGTTGCTGTCCTGCGGATCCTTTCCGTAGGGGAAGGTCGCGCCCGCGCCGGTCATCACGACGCCCGCGTCGCGGCACAGCTCCCACGTGCGCTTCGCGCAGCCGGGCTTGACGTTCACCGAGACAAAGTAGCCGCCCTTGGGCTCGTGCCATGTGGCGAGGCCGCGCGGCGCGATCTCGCGGTCGAGCACGTCCGTGACCAGCTTGAACTTCGGCCCCATGATCTCGGCGTGCTTCTTCATCAGCTCCAGCGTGTGCGCCTTGTCCTTGAGGTACTTCACATGGCGCAGCTGGTTGACCTTGTCGTAGGAGATCATCTGGATGCCCATGAGGTCGAGCAAGTACTTCATGTTCGCCTCGGAGCACGCCATGCAGGCGATGCCCGCGCCGGGCAGCGTGATCTTCGACGTGGAGGCGAATTCGTACACCATGTCGGCGTTGCCGTACTTCTCGCACTCGGCGAGGATGTCGGGGAACGGCACGTACTCGCCCGCGAACTCGTGCACGCCGTAGGCGTTGTCCCAGATGAGGGCAAAGTCCGGCGCGGCGGGCTTCATCGACGCGAGGCGGCGGATCGTGTCGTCGGAGTAGATCACGCCGTCGGGGTTGGAGTACTTCGGCACCGTCCAGATGCCCTTGACCTTGGGGTCTTTGATGTATTCCTCGACCTTGTCCATGTCGGGGCCTTCCTCGGTCATCGGAATGGTGATGAGCTCGAAGCCGAAGGATTCGGTGATCTTGAAGTGGCGGTCGTAGCCCGGCGCGGGGCAGAGCCACTTGAGCCCCGTCTCCTGCGCCCACGGCTTCGCGCTCGCCTTCAGGCCGTGGGTCATGCCCTTTGCGATCAGGTCGTACATCAGCGTCAGGCTGGCGCTGCCGCCGGCAAAGACCTGCTCCGGCTTGCAGCCCAGCACGTCGGCAAAGTACGCGCGCGCGGAGGGCAGGCCCGCCAGCTCGCCGTAGTTGCGGGCGTCGATGCCGCCGTCCATGCAGTCGGCGGGGTCGGAGAGCACCGTCAGGATGTCGCTGACCAGATCCAGCTGCTGCTTCGACGGCTTGCCGCGCGCCATGTTGAGCTTGAGCCCCTTTGCCTTGAGCGCCTCATACTCCGCGAGGGTCCCGGCGTACTCCTCCTTCGCCTGCGCGGGGGTCAGATCGTTGTAGTTCATAAAGACGGCCTCCTGTATCAATTTGATGATGGTATTATACTACGGCGGACGCAAAAAAGAAAGGCTCTTTCGAGCCTTTCTTTTCGCCTCTTATCAGCCGAACAGCGCCATCAGGACGCCGGCGGCGATGGCGGAGCCGATCACGCCCGCGACGTTCGGGCCCATGGCGTGCATGAGCAGGAAGTTGGACGGGTTCTCCTTCTGACCGACAACCTGCGAGACGCGCGCCGCCATCGGGACGGCGGAGACGCCCGCGGAGCCGATCAGCGGATTGATCTTCTCCTTGAGGAACAGGTTCATGAGCTTGGCGAGCAGCACGCCGCCCGCGGTGCCGAAGCCGAACGCCACAACGCCCATAATCATGATCTCGATGGTCTGGAGCGAGAGGAACGTGGTGGCGGTCGCCGTCGCGCCGACGGTGAAGCCGAGGAAGATCGTGACGATGTTCATCAGCTCGTTGCCCATGGTCTTCTGGATACGGTCGACCACGCCGGACTCCTTGGCGAGGTTGCCGAGCATCAGGCAGGCGACCAGCGGCGCCGCGGAGGGCACCAGCAGGGCGACGAAGACCGTAATCATGATCGGGAAGATGATCTTCTCCTTCTGGCTGACCGCGCGCAGCGGGCGCATCTTGATGACGCGCTCCTCCTTGGTGGTCAGCGCCTTCATGATCGGGGGCTGGATCACCGGCACCAGCGCCATGTACGAATACGCGGCGACGGCGATGGGTCCGAGCAGGTGCGGGGCGAGACGGGACGTGACATAGATCGCCGTCGGGCCGTCCGCGCCGCCGATGATGCCGATGGACGAGGACTCCGCATAGGTGAAGCCCATGAACTGCGTGCCGACGTAGGTCATGAAGATACCGAGCTGCGCGGCGGCGCCCAGCAGCAGGGACTTCGGGTTCGCGATCAGCGGGCCGAAGTCGGTCATCGAGCCGACGCCCATGAAGATCAGGCACGGATAAATGCCCAGCTTGACGCCGAGGTACAGGATGTCGAGCAGGCCAGCCGTGACGGTGACGCCGCCCATCTCCATGCCGTACATCGCGGCGGTCTCCTGCACGGTGGCGACCGCCTGCAGCTGCGCCTCAAGCCCGCTCAGGCCGCCCTGCGTGATCGAGGCGAGGAGGCTGTCGAACGCGCCCGCGCCGAAGTTCACGTCGGCGAACTCACGCGCAACGAGAACCAGCTGGTCGGCGTAGGGCTTTATCACCTCTACCAGCGCGCCACTTTGCAGCAGATCCAGCAGCTCCGCCGCCTGGATCGGCTCTCCGTGGAACATATCCCAGTGGACATGCCCGCCCGCGAACAATATCTCGTGGAACATGTCCGCGCCGGGAAGGTTGGTGCACAGCATACCGAAGGCGATCGGCAGAAGGAGCAGCGGCTCGAACTGCTTGACGATCGCGAGGTAGAGCAGGACAAACGAGATGCAGATCATAATGAGCATCTTCCAGTTGCCGCCCTGCGTGAACTGATAAAAGCCGGTCTGCTGCGCGAAATTCAAAATAGCTTGCATATTCCAGCTTTCCTTTCAATCACAGTAATAGAAGAGTGTCGTCTTTTCGGGCAGACTGTTCACAGGCGCCGCCTGTGAACGCAGCCATGTTTCGCGGTTGCCGCGTCAGCGGCGAGCGAAACGGCGATTTGCCTATCGGATGACGGCGAAGCCGTTATCCGCTATTCGCGGTTGCCGCGTCAGCGGCGAGCGAAACGGCGATTCGCCTATACGGATGACGGCGAAGCCGTTATCCGCTATTCGCGGTTGCCGCGCAAGCGGCGAGCGAAACGGCGATTTGCCTTGTCGGATGACGGCGAAGCCGTTATCCGATCACGCAAAGCGTGTCGCCCGGGTTGACGGAAGCGCCCTTCTGGACTGCGACGGAGGAAACGGTGCCGGAGCTGGGAGCAAAGATCTCGTTCTCCATCTTCATCGCCTCAAGGATGAACAGGACGTCGCCCTCCTTGACCGCCTGGCCGGCGCTGACCTTGACGTCGAGGATCGTGCCGGGCATCGGGGAGGTGACGGCGCCGGAACCGGCGGCGGCAGGAGCCGCGGCAGGGGCGGCGGCGGGAGCGGGCGCGGGCGCCGGAGCGGGAGCCGCGGCAGGCGCGGGAGCGGGAGCGGGCGCGGCGGGCGCAGCCGCCGGAGCGGGATGATACGCGGGGGCATAGCTGCCGCGGCCGCCGCCGGCGGACTCCACGGTGACGTCGTAGCTTACGCCGTTGACGGTGACTCTGTACTGCTTAACCATAGTGATTTTCTCCTTACTTTATATAGATTTTTTGATGCTCGTGATGTTCCAGCCGCGGGACGAGATGCCCGGCTCTTCCGACAGCGCCGCCATGATGGCGACCAGAACGTCGTTCGGGATGCCGGAGGCCGTCTGCTGCGGGTGCGCCTCGGCGACCTTCTTGACCTCGGCGAGCGTGTCGTTCTTCGCGGCGGCGGGCGCAGCCGCGGGCTGCTTCGCGGCCATGCTGCTCATGATCTTGCCCATAATCAGCGTGAGGAAGATGATGCAGACCAGGCCGAAGAACACCGTGCCGACGCCGAAGAGGACGACAAACAGCTTTGTATACTCCATATACTTCTCCTTTCCGAAAGGATTTTGGGATACGGTTTGCTGCTTTTGCGTCACAGGCGCTTGCGCCGTTGTGACGCCAGCTTTTGATCTTCTCGCGGCGAAGCCGCGATTGACGTGCTTGCGATGCAATTATTGCATCGCAAGTACGTCGACAAACGCCTGAATGGCGGTCGCCGCCTGGCCGAAGTCGCGCATCTGCTGGTCGACGCCGAGCTTGATGAACGGGATCTTGTGCGCATCGAGCGCCTTCTTGAGGTACGGGTACTCCATCTCCTCGGGGTCGCAGAACTGCTGCATGAACAGCACCAGACCCTGTGCGCCGGAATCCTCGACCAGCTTCGCCACGAATTCGCCGCGGCGGTTCTGCGAGCTCTCCTCGTCATAGAGCAGCACGTCGAAGTCCTGATCGGCGAACTGCTTGCACAGCGCCATCATCGGATCGCCGGTCTCGTCCGCGTCCACGCGGATGGGGCGGGACTCGTGGGCGACGTCGTCCGCCGCGATGGCGACCTTGTTGTCCTTGAGCACCTTCAAAAGCGCCGGAGAATCGACGACGATGCCGCTCGTCACGATTTTCACGCCGTTCCACTTCGCCTTCGGCAGCTTTTCAAGCTCGGCGTTGAGGGCTTCGAGCTTCTCGGTGTGCTCCGCCTTGCGCATGAAGAACGCGCTCTTGAGCACGGCGCTGCGCTGGATCGGGTCGATCGCGTCGCAGTGCTCGTTCGCGAGCTTGACGAACGCGCGGCGCGCGGCGCGGGACTTGTTGTAGACCTTGATCGCGCTTCGGATCTCCTCGTCGGTGATCTCGCTGCCGCGGATCTTCTCCAGCTCGGTCTTGACGTGGGTGTACTGCGCGCGGCAGAACTCCAGGCCGAATTCCGGGCGGCGGAACTGCGGGTGCGCGAGGAAGATCGTCGGGAGCTTGCCCTCCATCGCGACGCGGATGTTCTGCGTCATCGGGCGTAGCGTGTCGCAGATGGCGGGGGTGATGACGCCGTCGAGCAGGTCGCAGGTGCCGTCGAGCAGCATCTCAAGGTCGAGCTGGGCGATCGTGCAGTAGAACGTCGCGCAGTATTCCTTCGCCTTGGAGATCGTCTTCTTGTTGCTGCCCCACATGCCCAGCGGCACCATACCGGCGGCTTCGACCAGCTCCTCCGGCGCGTAGTACGGCATCACGCCGATGCACTTGTAGCCCGCTTCCTTGTACTTTTTCAGTTGGCCCTTCGGGTTGGCGGCGACCGCCGCGAACTCCTGAACCATCGATTCGATACTCATTTCGTTCACGCCCCCCTTACTTCTTGTTCACCTGCATGGCTTCGACCAGACCCTGTACGCGGGTCTCGTACTGCGCCTCGTTGAAGTTGCGCGGGTCGGCCTGGTCGCCGTCGAAGCCGGCGCAGGGGATGCCGAGGTCGCGCGTGAAGCGGCGCTGCATCTCCGCCATGTAGCCGGACCACGGCTTGCAGGAGCGGTTGTAGTGGACGAGCACGCCGTCGACCTTGTTCTCGCGGCAGATGCCCTCGCGCCAGTCGACGCCCTGCTCGATACATACCGAGTTCGGCGCCTTGCAGTACGCCTTGACCATCTCGTCATAGTTGTTGTAGACGAAGCCGAAGGCGGGGGCGTAGACGACGGCGGTGACGTTCACGCCGTTCGCCTTGAGGGGCTTGAACAGATTCGGGAGCTTCGGCCAGCAGGGGATGCCCTCGAACATGACGCGGTACTGCTCCGGGAAGGGCAGCGTGGAGGTGCCTTCCTTGATGTTCTTTTCGAGATCCTGCGAAAGCAGCTCGAACGCGTCCGCCGCGGCGCTTTTTCCACGCGCGGTCACAACGTCGGCCATATGATTGAACAAATCGAAGCCGCTCATGGGCGCGGGCTTGTACTGGAGGTAATCGCAGACCTTCAGCCAATTCTGCGCGGTGCGGTTGGCGTGCTTGCAGGCGTCCTCGAACTTCTTCTCGTCGAACTTCTTGCCCGTCAGCTTCTCCAGATCCTTGATCGCGTTGTCGAACTGGGAGCGGATGTAGGCGACATAGTCGTCGTTGACCTCGACCGTGTTGTTGTAGGGCACGTCGATCATGATGAGCGGGATATTGCACATGCGCGCGATGTTCTCATACCACTTCGTCATGCAGTTGCAGATATTGTTGCAGCACAGCACGAAATCCGGCTGCGGGATGCGCATCTGCTTGTAGGGCTGGATCGCGTTGAGACGAAGCTCCTTCTCGCGGCCGTCGGGCAGCGCCTCGATCTCGTGGATGTCGTCGAGGACGATGTAGGGCTTCATGGTCTTGGGGTCCTTCTTGGGCTTGCCGGTCGCCTCGTCGATGACGACGTTGCCGTTCTCGTCCTTGAGCGGCCTGCCGCTCGTGGGATCGATGACGAACTCGCCGGTTTCGAGGTCGACCTTGCGGCTCGCGCGCTTGCCCGCCGCGTAGGCGAGGCTGATGCGGGCGTAACCGCAGATGTCGTTGTCGAAGCCGAGATCCTCGGCGGCCTGGCACATGATCTCGCCGTCGCGCTGGGCGGCGATGCCGGCGGCCTGATTCTCCGGATACATGACGTTCAGGTCGAACGCCTCCGCCAGCTCACAGGGGAACTTGGAGCTGGACCATCCGACGAGCTTGCCCTGCGCCTTCGCCTCGCGGGCGTCCGCATAGACGTCGTCCACGACCTTGCGCAGCGCGAGCACGCCGGGGCTTACTTCTTTGGCCATAATAATCTCCTCCTCTTCAGGATGTTGGTTGTTTACTTGCTTGCTTTCTGGAAAGCGCTCATGCCTGCCGAAGGCAGGCAGCCAAATTTCGCGGTTGCCGCGCAAGCGGCGAGCGAAACGGCATCTACGCCTTATTCGCTTTCTGGAAGGCGAATAAGGCCGCGCCCAGCGCGCCGTTGTACTGCGTGAGCGGGCTGGTGTGGATATCGTGCTGGAGCTGGTTTTGCAGCGCGCGCACGATGCCGTGGTTCTGGGCGACGCCGCCGGTCATCACGACCTGGTCGCGCACGCCGACGCGGTGGCACAGACCCACCACGCGCGCCGCGACGGAGCGGTGGATGCCGTCGATGATGTCGCACTTGTCGGTGCCCATCGCGAGCTGGGAGATGACCTCGCTCTCGGCGAAGACCGTGCAGGTGGAGCTGATGCCCACCTCGCGGGTCGAGCGGTCGCCCAGATCGCCGAGGTCACGGGTGTTGACCTCCAGCACGCGCGCCATGACGTCGAGGAAGCGCCCCGTGCCGGCGGCGCACTTGTCGTTCATGAC
Organism: Oscillospiraceae bacterium; assembly: GCA_015067435.1. Taxonomy (GTDB): domain Bacteria; phylum Bacillota; class Clostridia; order Oscillospirales; family Oscillospiraceae; genus Hominicoprocola. The sequence continues at coordinate 78,344 of SVMM01000018.1, forward strand.
GAAGTTCTTCATCATGCCGTTCTCGATCTCGATGACCTTGACGTCCTGGCCGCCGATGTCGATGACCGTGCGCACCTCCGGGAAGAGGAACGTCGCGCCGCGGGCGTGGCACGAGAGCTCCGACATCTGCATGTCCGCGAGCCCGTCGAGCGAATTGCGCCCGTAGCCGGTGGCGAGGATGAAATCCATCTCCTCTTTCTTCATCTGCGCGTCGGCGAGCACGCCCTCAATGGCGCGCTGGGGGCCGGACGTGCCGGTGCCGACGGCGACGAGGGACTTGCCGACAATCTCCGTCCCATCCCGCAGGATCACGCATTTCGACGCGGTCGAGCCGACGTCGATGCCCATGGTGAAAATGCTCATATATTATGCCTCGCAGAGTTTGCCGTCCGCAGACGGCAAAGATTTTTGATCGTTTTTCGCCGCGACATGCGCGTGGCGAAAAACACTTCTCGCGGAGCGAACGTGCGCCCGCAAGGGCGTGCGATGAGCGGAGTGCGAACTCTCTCAAAGAAGAGGCAACGCCTCTTCTTTGAAGTTATTTCGCGTAGAGGTTGTCGAAGTCGCGGATGATGCGCGGCAGCAGCATCTGATGGAACGGGCAGATGCTCTCCGGATTCTGATAGCACGCGTTGACGAACGCCTGAATGTACGGACGCATGTCGTTCATGTCGACGATCTCGTCGCACAGGCCCAGCTTCGCGCAGTACTTCGGGCGGGACTTGTCGCTGTACTCCTGAATGAGCTTGTTCATCTTGTCGATGGTGGGCTGGAGGTCCTGGCCGGCCTTCTGGTCCTTGACCAGACGGCGGGAGTACATCGCGGTCGCCGCGGTCTCGCCGTGCATGACGTAGATCTCGGTGGT
>SVMM01000002.1 GCA_015067435.1 Oscillospiraceae bacterium
TCAGCTCAATTTCAAGAGGTATCAAATATTGAAAGCCTGATAAACAGACGTTTTCGGGCTTGACAAGAGAGGAAGGTTAACAAATGGCAAAACAGGGCATTGGCACGACTTGTGTGCAAAGCGGCTACACGCCGGGAAACGGGGAGCCGCGGCAGATCCCCATCATCCAGAGCACGACTTTCCGCTACGCCAGCGGGGAGGAGATGGCAAAGCTGTTCGATCTGGAGGCGTCCGGCTATTTCTATACGAGGCTCCAGAACCCGACGAATGACTTCGTGGCGGCAAAGATCGCCGCGATGGAGGGCGGCACCGCCGCCATGCTGACCTCGTCCGGACAGGCGGCGAACTTCTACGCGGTGTTCAACATCGCTTCCTGCGGCGACCACGTTGTCAGCTCGTCGAGCATCTACGGCGGCACCTTCAATCTTTTTGCGGTCACGATGAAGCGCATGGGCGTCGAGTTCACCTTCGTACCGCCCGACTGCTCCGAGGAGGAGCTGGATGCGGCGTTCCGCCCGAATACCAAGGCGGTGTTCGGCGAGACGATCGCCAATCCCGCGCTCACGGTGCTGGACATCGAGCGCTTTGCAAAGGCGGCGCACGCGCACGGCGTCCCGCTGATCGTGGACAACACCTTCGCGACGCCGGTCAACTGCCGTCCGTTCGAGTTCGGCGCGGACATCGTGACCCACTCCACGACCAAGTATATGGACGGGCACGGTTCCGGCGTCGGCGGCGCCATCGTGGACTCCGGCAAATTTGACTGGACGAAGTATCCGGACAGGTTCCCCGGCCTCTGCACGCCGGACGAGAGCTACCACGGCGTGACCTATACAGAGCGCTTCGGCCTCGCGGGCGCGTTTATCACAAAGGCGACGGCGCAGCTCATGCGCGACTTCGGCTCGATCCAGTCGCCGCAGAACGCGTTCCTGCTCGGCCTGGGACTGGAGAGCCTGCACGTGCGGATGCAGCGCCACTGTGAAAACGGCCTCGCCGTGGCGAAGTACCTCAAGGCGAGCGACAAGGTCACATGGGTACAGTATCCGGGCCTTCCGGGCGACAAGTATTATGACCTTGCGCAAAAATATATGCCCAACGGCACCTGCGGCGTCGTCAGCTTCGGCGTCAAGGGCGGGCGCGAGGCGGCGAGCCGCTTCATGGGGCGTCTGAAGATCGCCGCCATCGAGACGCACGTTGCCGATGCGCGCACCTGCTGCCTGCATCCCGCCAGCACCACGCACCGCCAGATGAACGACGAGGAGCTGGCTGCCGCCGGCGTGTCGCCCGATCTTGTGCGCTATTCCTGCGGACTTGAGGATGCCGCAGACCTGATCGCCGACATCGAACAGGCGCTTGCCTGACGCAGCGCGGCGGAAAACCCGGCAAAAAGGAGATTTCATATGCCGATCCGGATACCAAACGACCTCCCGGCGACCAAAACGCTCGCGGAGGAGAACATCTTTGTCATGACCGAGACACGCGCCATGACGCAGGACATCCGCCCCCTGCAGGTGCTGCTGCTCAACCTGATGCCGACCAAGATCGAGACCGAAACGCAGCTGGCGCGGCTTCTGGGCAACACGCCGCTGCAGGTGGAGCTGGAACTGATGCAGACCAAGAGCTACGAGGCGAAGAACACCGCGCCGGAGCACATGCTCAAGTTCTACACCACCTTCGAGCACGTCCGTGACCGCAATTTCGACGGCATGATTATCACCGGCGCGCCCGTGGAGAAGATGGCGTTCGAGGATGTCGAATACTGGGACGAGCTGTGCGAGATCATGGAATGGAGCAAGACGCACGTACATTCGACCTTTCACATCTGCTGGGGCGCGCAGGCGGCGCTCTACTACCACTACGGCATCCCGAAGTACCTGCTGCCGGAAAAGCTCTCCGGCATCTTCCCGCATCGGGTGGAGCGCCGCTCGTCCATGTTGCTGCGCGGCTTTGACGATGTGTTCCCGGCGCCGCACTCCCGTCACACGACGATCCTGCGGGAGGACGTGGAGAAGTGCGAAAAGCTTCGGATTCTTGCGTCCTCCGAGAAGGCGGGCGTCTACATCATCATGACGGACGGCGGGCGTCAGGTGTTCATCACAGGACACTCTGAGTACGACGCGGACACGCTGCAAAAGGAGTATCTGCGCGACAAGGGCCTCGGACTGGAGCCGCACGTTCCGGAGGGGTATTTCCCCGACGACGACGATACGCGCGCTCCGCTGGTCACATGGCGCAGCCACGCGGCGCTGCTGTACCAGAACTGGCTCAACTACTACGTTTATCAGACCACGCCCTACGACATCAGCGCGATCCGCCCGATCTGAGCGAAAACGTAACCCTTGCCTTTTTCCGCGGATGCGGTTATAATACTTTTGCTTGCGTATTTCAACCATTCCGATACAAGGAGGCGTCCCATGAATAAGGAAGATTATAAGGTATATACCGACAAGATGAAAAAGAGCATCGACTCCGTCGCGGCCGACTTTGCCGCGGTGCGCGCCGGCCGTGCCAACGCGGCTGTGCTCGACCGCATCAGCGTCGACTATTACGGCACGCCGACGCCGATCCATCAGATCGCGTCCATCGCGTCTCCCGACCCGCGCCAGCTTGTCATCACGCCGTGGGATGCGCAGGCGGTCAAGCTGATCGAGCGCGCGATCCAGGAGTCCGACCTCGGCATCAACCCGCAGAACGACGGCAAGTCCATCCGCCTCTCGTTCCCGCAGCTGACCGAGGAGCGCCGCAAGGAGCTGGTCAAGCAGATCCGGAAGTATGCCGAGGGCGGCAAGGTCGCCATCCGCAACATCCGCCGCGACGCGATCGAGAACTTTAAAAAGCAGCAGAAGGCGTCCGAGATCACCGAGGACGACTACAAGATCGCCGAAAAGGATCTACAGAAGCTCACCGACGATATGTGCAAAGAGCTTGACACGCTGCTGGAGAAGAAGGAAAAGGAGCTCATGGCGGTTTGATGGCCATTTTCACATCAAAACAAACGGGGCAGGTTGACATGTCCAACCTGCCTCGTCATGTTGCCGTCATTATGGACGGAAACGGGCGCTGGGCGCAAAAGCGCGGCCTGCCTCGCACGGCTGGGCACAAGGCGGGGGCGGAGACCTTCCGCACCATCGCGACCTACTGCAAGGATCTCGGCATCGACTACCTGACGGCCTACGCGTTCTCCACCGAGAACTGGAAGCGCCCGCCCGCCGAGGTAGACGCGATCATGGGCCTGCTCGACCAGTATCTGCACGAGAGTATCGAAACCATGGCACGGGACAACATCCGCCTGCGCTTTCTGGGCGACGTGAGCGTTCTGTCGCCCAAGCTGCGCGCGCTGATCGAGGAGACCGACGAGCTGACGCGGCACATCACGGGCTTTCAGGCGAATATCTGTCTCAACTACGGCGGGCGCGACGAGATCGTGCGCGCTGCGCGGCGCTTTGCGCGCGAGTGCGCGGCGGGGGAGAGGTCGCCCGAGGACATGACCGAGGCGTTGTTCCCGGATTACCTCTGGTCGGCGGGACTGCCTGACCCCGAGCTGCTGATCCGCCCGGGCGGGGAGATGCGCGTGAGCAATTTCCTGCTGTGGCAGTGCGCCTACAGCGAGATATACGTCACCGACACGCTCTGGCCGGACTTCGGCAGGGACGAGCTGGACAAGGCGCTTGCGTGGTATCAGACGCGGGATCGCCGCTTCGGCGGACTGAGTACGAAATAAGGGACTGGTTTTATGTTACAACGTTGGCTGGTGGCAATCATCGGCCTGCCGCTGCTGCTCGGCGTGCTGCTTGCGTGCCCCGCTTGGGCGACGATGCTGCTCGTTTGCGCCATCGCGGGCGTCGCGGCATACGAGCTGCTGCACGTCGCGGGGAAGAACGTCACCAAGGCGGTCTACGGGATCACGGTCCTGTTTGCCGCGGCGCAGGTGATGTGCCTGTACAAATGGGACGCCGGCACGGAACCGATGCAGCTTCTTTTTCGCGGGCCGCTGCCCTTGGTCGTGTGCCTGTTTTTCGCGGCGGTGCTGACCTACGGAAAGCCGGAAGCCATTCCGTTTTCCACTGTCTCCGCGGGCATTGTCGGCGGCGCGGTATTCCCGATGATGTACGCCTGTATCCTGCTGCTGCGGATGCAGGAGCCCTACGGCCGCGTCTACGTCCTTGCGCCGTTTGTCATCGCTTTTCTGGGCGACTCGCTTTCGATGTATTTCGGCATGTGGTTCGGAAAAAAGAAGATGGCGCCGCTCGTCAGCCCGAAAAAAACCTGGGCGGGCTTCTGGGGCGGCCCCCTCGGCTCCGCGCTGGGGATGCTGCTGCTCGGCTTCATCGGCACGAAATGGCTTGGCTATCCCGCAAACTATCCGCTGCTTGCGCTCGCCGGCGTCGTCGGCAATCTGCTCGGCCAGCTCGGCGACCTTTCCATGTCGCTCATCAAGCGCGAGGCGGGGATCAAGGACTACAGCCATCTCTTTTTGACGCACGGCGGGATGCTCGACCGTTTTGACTCGTCGCTGTTCATTGCGCCAGTCGTCTATTTCTTCGTGAGCATAGGAATGATCTGATATGACAAGGAGTATTGCTTTACTGGGCTCCACGGGTTCCATTGGCCACCAGACCATCGAGGTCGCGCGCGAACTGGGGCTTTCCGTCGCGGCGCTGACCGCAAATTCAAGCGTCGACCTGATTGAATCGCAGGCGCGGGAGTTTTCTCCGCGTCTCGCCGTGCTTTACGACGAGGCTGCGGCGCGGGAGCTTCGCGCGCGGCTTGCGGACACCGAAATCGAGGTTATGAGCGGCATGGAGGGCCTTCTCGCCGCCGCGACGCTGCCGGAGGCGGACACGGTCGTGACCGCGGTGGTCGGCATGATCGGCTTGAGGCCGACGCTTGCCGCCATCGAACAAAAAAAGCGCATCGCGCTCGCCAACAAGGAGACACTGGTGTGCGCGGGCGAGCTTGTGATGGACGCCGTGGATCGGTACGGCGCGGAGCTGGTGCCCGTGGACAGCGAGCACAGCGCGATCTTTCAGTGCCTGCAGGGCTGCCGTGATCGCGGAGAGATCAGAAGACTGCTTCTGACCTGCTCCGGCGGGCCGTTCTACGGGCTGACGCACGACGAGCTGGAGAACAAGACGCGCGCGGACGCGCTCAAGCATCCGAACTGGTCGATGGGCGCAAAGATCACGGTTGACAGCGCGACGCTGATGAACAAGGGGCTGGAGATCATCGAGGCGATGCGTCTCTACCGACTGCCGCTTGCGCAGGTCGACGCTGTGATCCACCGCCAGAGCATCGTGCATTCGCTCGTCGAGTTCCGGGACGGTGCGCTGCTGGCGCAGCTCGGCACGCCGGACATGAAGCTGCCCATCCGCTACGCCATGACGTATCCATACCGCGCCGAATCGGGCGCTGAGCCGCTGGATCTGCTCTCCTGCCCGCCGCTGGCGTTTGCGCGCCCGGACGAGGAGGCGTTCCGCTGCCTGCATCTTGCGAAGCGGTGCGCGGAGAAGGGCGGCGCCGCCTGCGCGGTGCTCAACGGCGCGAACGAGGAGGCTGTGGGCGCGTTTCTGGCGGAGAAAATCGGCTTCAACGACATCGCGGCGCTGGTCGAAACGGCGCTTTCGGAGGTCGATGTGGTATCAAATCCGGCGCTTCCGGATATTCTGGAAGCAGACCGGCTCGCCCGCGAGAGCGTACGCGCGCACATCGGGGCATAGATTTTGTATGAAATAATGACCAACCGCCGCATCCCGTACCGGGGCGCGGCGGGGAAACGGGTGACGATATGGTTTATATTATTCTGGCAATTCTGATTTTCGGCGTGCTGATTGGCCTGCACGAGTTCGGGCACTTTGCCGCGGCGAAGGCGTGCGGCGTGCGCGTGAACGAGTTCTCCATCGGCATGGGGCCGCTTCTGTTCCAGCGGACAAAGGGCGAGACGGACTATTCGCTGCGTCTGCTGCCCATCGGCGGCTACTGCGCCATGGAGGGCGAGGAGGACGACTCCGACGATCCGCACGCGCTCAATAAGCAGAGCTTTTTCAAGCAGCTTTTCATCTTTGTCGCCGGCGCGGCGATGAACTTCCTGACGGGCGTTTTGATCCTGATCTGCCTGTATGCGGGCGCGGCCGCCTTCTACACGTCCGAGATCGTCGCGCTGAACCCTGATTTCCCGAACGAGGGCGAGGACGGCATCATGGTCGGCGACGAGATCTATGCGATCAACGGCGAGCGCATCTATCTGCGTAACGACATCTCGACGATCCTGGAGTACAAGTCCCGCGGCGAGACCATGGAGATGGTCGTGCTGCGAAACGGCGAGAAGCTGACGCGCACGCTGCACATGCAGACCTACACGGACGAGAACGGGCAGGAATACCGCGCCTATGGCTTCTCCTACGGCGGCATCGTCGAGGCGACGCCGTTGCTCAAGCTCAAGTACAGCTGGTACAACGCGCTGGACTATGTGCGTCTGGTGCGGCTGAGCCTGCAAATGCTCGTCACCGGCGCGGCGGGCGTCAACGACCTCAGCGGCCCCGTGGGTATCGTTTCGACGATCTCGGAGATGGGGCAGGAGACCGAGGCGGAGGAGGGCTTCGGCGCGGCGTTTGAGAACGTCATGTTCTTCGGCGCGCTCATCGCGGTCAACCTTGCGGTGATGAACCTTCTGCCGCTCCCGGCGCTGGACGGCGGCAAGGTGCTGATCCTCGTGATCGACACGATTGCCATGCTGCTCTTCAAGAAAAAGATCCCGCAGAAGTTCGAGACCGTCATCAACGCCGCCGGTTTCGTAGCGCTGATGGGGCTGATGCTGTTTGTCACCTTCAACGACGTGCTGAAACTGTTTTAAGGAGCGTGCCTATGAGCAAGCGCATTTTTGCTGGCTCCGTCGCCATCGGCGGCGGCGCGCCGGTCAGCATACAGTCCATGTGCAACACCCGCACGGAGGACGCGGAGGCGACGATCCGCCAGATCCACGCGCTGGAGGAGGCGGGCTGCGAGATCGTCCGCGTCACGGTGCCGAATATGGAGGCCGCCGCCGCGATCGGCACGATCCGGGAGGCGATCCATATCCCGCTGGTGGCGGATATCCATTTCGACTACCGCCTCGCGGTGGAGGCCGCCGCGCGCGGCGCGGACAAGATCCGCATCAACCCCGGCAACATCGGCGGCGAGGAGAATGTGCGCGCCGTGGTGGACGCCTGCCGCGCGCATCATGTGCCGATCCGCATCGGCGTCAACGGCGGATCGCTGGAAAAGGAGCTGCTGGCGAAGTACGACCGCGTGACGCCGGAGGCGCTGGTCGAAAGCGCGCTGGGACACGTCCGCTTGCTGGAAAAATACGATTTCACCGACATTTGCGTCAGCGTCAAGTCGAGCGACGTACCGCTCAACATCAAGGCATACCGCCTGCTGCGTGAAACGGTGGACTATCCGCTGCACCTCGGCGTCACCGAGGCGGGCACGCCGACGATGGGGCTTGTCAAGTCCGCCGTCGGCATCGGCGCGCTGCTGTGCGACGGCATCGGCGACACGATCCGCGTCTCGCTGACCGCCGACCCGGTGGAGGAGGTCTATGCCGCCAAGCGCATTTTGCAGGCGTGCGGACTGCGCCGGTCCGGCGTCAACCTGATCTCCTGCCCGACCTGCGGGCGCACGTCCTACAACATGATCCCGCTGGTGGAGGAGCTGGAGCGCAGGCTCGCGAACTGCGGCAAGAGCATCACGGTCGCGGTGATGGGCTGCGTCGTCAACGGCCCCGGCGAGGCAAGCGCCGCCGACATCGGCGTTGCGGGCGGCAAGGGCGAGGGCCTGATTTTCCGCCACGGCACGGTGCTGCGCAAGGTGCCGGAGGAAAAGCTGGTCGAGGCGCTGCTGGACGAAATCGACAAACTGTAGAAAAGAACGGAGGCGGCGTGCCGATGATTACGGATGCGTTCCATCGGGACTGGGAGCCGGTCGTCACGCCGGAGATGATATACGGGGCCAAAAAAGACCTCAGCGACGTATGCATTGTCACTTTTTCAAAGGTTATCTTTGAGAATGTTTTGCAGCAGTTCTCCTGCGAGAAGGTCGCGGAGATCAACGCCTGCAACGGCAGCGCGCCCATCTACCGCTTTCTCTGTCAGGGCAGACGGATCACATGCTACCTCTCCGATATCGGCGCTGCCTGCGCGGGAACGGATCTGATCGAGGCGGCGTGGCTCACCGGCGCGGAAAAATTCGTCATGTTCGGCTCCGCGGGCTGCCTGAACCGCGAGCGTGCGGAGGGCAAATACGTCGTTCCGACGCGCGCGTACCGCGACGAGGGGCTTTCCTACCACTTTGCGCCGCCCGCCGATTACATCGACATACCCGGAGCCGCGCGTGTCGCGGCGGAATTTGACGCGCTCGGCGTTCCTTACGTGACGGGCGGGGCGTGGACGACGGACGCGCTCTACCGTGAGACGCGCCAGCGGATGGAGGCGCGCAGGGCGGAGGGCTGCCTGGCTGTCGATATGGAGCTTGCGGGCATTCAGGCGGTGTGCTCGTTTTACGGCTGGGCGCTCTATGATTTTCTGGTGCCCGGCGACGTGCTGGACGCGCCTGTGTGGAGCTATGCGACGCTGCGCGAGGCGAACCACAGCCTCGGCAATTTTGACCTGGCGCTGGAGCTTGCAGTTCGGATTTGAAATCATAAGGGGTTACATCAACGAAAGATGGCAGAAAAAAAAGCATTTTTTGAAATATTCAGCGACTTTACGCCGGATTTTGCCCTGCGACGGTATTTGAACGACGCCCACATCACCGATATGGTGCTGGAGGCGTCGGCGCGCACGCTGACGCTGGAGCTGGAAACCGCGCTTGAGCTGCCGGAGACGGCGCGGACGGCGGCGGAGATGCTGTTGGCCGAGCGCTATGAGTTGCGCTCGGTCCACTTGCATGCACAGAGCGTTGCGCAGACGACGGGGGAGGGCAAAAGCGCGGAGAAAAAGCCGAAGCCGAAGCGCATCATGGGCGGCGAGATCAAGGGCCGCGTGACGCCGATCAGCGACCTGACGGCGACCATGGGAAAGGCGGTCATCGAGGGGAAGGTATTCAAGTTTGAGTGCCGCGAGACGCGCCGCCCCGGAACATGGGTCGTGGTGATCGAGCTGACGGACTACACCGGCTCCATCGCCGTGCGCCGCAATATGACGGAACGTGAAATGAAGCCGCTGGAGGAGCAGATCACCGAGGGGATGTGGCTGCGCGTCGGCGGTACGATGGAACTGACCTACGACGGCAAGGACATCCAGCTCAACCCGCGCGACATCAGCTCGATAACGCACGAGAGCAGGAAGGATGAGGCTCCCGTCAAGCGCGTGGAGCTGCATTTGCACACGAAAATGTCCAACATGGACGCCCTGACCGACACGAAAAGCGTCGTCAAGCTCGCCGCGTCATGGGGGATGCCCGCCATCGCCATCACCGACCACGGCGTGGCGCAGGCGTTCCCGGATGCCCAGAAAGCAGCGGGGGATAAAATAAAAATACTTTACGGCTGCGAGGGCTACTACGTCAACAATCTGGATGACCGAATCGCCGTTCACGGCACGGCCGACGGCTCGTTCGACGACGAGATCGTCTGCTTTGACATCGAGACCACGGGCTTGAACGTTACGCGCGAGGCGATCACGGAGATCGGCGCGGTGCTGATGTGCGGCGGCGAGATCGTCGACACATTCCAGACCTTTGTCGACCCCGAACGGCGTCTGACGCCGGAGATCGTCGGACTGACCGGCATCACGGACGAAATGCTGCGCGGCGCGCCGAAGCTTGGAGATGCGCTGTGCGCGTTTCTCGACTTTGCGGGCGGACGCATCCTTGCGGCGCACAACGCGGAGTTCGACATCGGTTTCATCCGCGCGGGCTGCGCGAAATGCGGCATCCCGTTCGAGCCGACGTATCTCGACTCGCTGATTTTCGCGCAAAATCTGCTGCCGAACCTCAAAAACCACAAGCTGGACGTGGTGGCGGAGGCGCTGAAGCTGCCGGTATTCAACCATCACCGCGCCAGCGACGACGCAGTGCCGGTGGCACAGATGCTTGCCAAATTCTTCCCGATGCTGCGCGAGCGCGGCGTCACGCGGATTCAGGAGATCAACGACGAGATGCGCAAGCTGCGCCCGAACGGCAGCAGGGTGAACCGCCATCTCAAGCACATCATCCTGATCGCGCGCAACAAGGTGGGCCTCAAGAATCTCTATCAGCTGATCTCCGCGTCGAATCTCCAACACTTCAGGCGCAAGCCCGTCATCCCGAAAAGCGAGCTGGTCGAGCACCGGGAGGGTCTCATCATCGGCTCGGCATGCGAGGCGGGCGAGCTGTTTCAGGCGGTCGTCGACCACAAGGACTGGGACGAGCTCAAGCGCATCGCGTCGTTCTACGACTATCTGGAGATCCAGCCGCTTTGCAACAACCGCTTCATGGTGCGCAAGGGCATGGTTCGCGGCGACGAAGACCTCAAGGAGTTCAACCGCACCATCGTCAGGCTCGGCGAGGAGCTGGGCAAGATGGTCGTCGCCACCGGCGACGTGCATTTTCAGGAGCCCGAAGACGAGGAGTACCGCCACATCATCCTTGCCGCGCAGAAGTTCGAGGACGCGGACGAATCGCTGCCGCTCTACTTCCGCACGACGGACGAGATGCTGCGCGAATTCGACTATCTCGGCGAGGAAAAGGCATACGAGGTCGTCGTGACCAACACCCGTGCCATCGCGGACATGGTGGAGGTCATCGAGTTGCTGCCAAAGGGCAAGCTCTTCCCGCCGCGGCTGGAAAACTCGGAGGAAGACCTCAACCGCATGGTCTGGGAGAAGGCGCACGAGCTCTACGGCGAAGAGCTCCCGAAGCTGATCGAGGACCGCCTCAACGTCGAGCTCGGCGGCATCCTCGGCAAGTACGACGTTGTGTACATGAGCGCGCAGAAGCTCGTGCAGCGTTCGCTGGAGAACGGCTACCTCGTCGGCTCGCGCGGAAGCGTGGGTTCGTCGCTCGTTGCGTATATGGCGGGCATCACCGAGGTCAACTCGCTTCCGCCGCACTACCGCTGCCCCAAGTGCAAAAACGTTGAGTTCATCACCGACGGCGGCTACGGCTGTGGCGCGGACATGCCTGATAAAATCTGCCCGAACTGCGGGGAAAAGTACATCAAGGACGGCTTCGACATCCCGTTTGAGACGTTTTTGGGCTACGGCGGCGGCAAGGTGCCGGACATCGACCTCAATTTCTCCGGTGAGTACCAGTCCCGCGCGCATCGCCACGCCATCGAGATGTTCGGCGAGACGCAGGTGTTTCGCGCGGGCACGATCGGAACGCTGGCGGACAAGACCGCCTACGGCATGGTTCTCAAGTATCTGGAGGAAAACGGCAGGGAAGTCACCGCCGCCGAAAAAGACCGCCTGACCGCGGGCTGCGTCGGCGTCAGGCGCACGACGGGACAGCACCCCGGCGGCCTCGTCGTCGTGCCGGATGACATGGACGTGGAGGACTTCTGCCCCGTGCAGCACCCCGCGGACGACCCCGACAGCGACATCATCACGACGCATTTCGAGTATCACTGCATGGAGGACAACCTCTTAAAGCTCGATATGCTCGGGCACGATGACCCGACCATGATTCGGATGTTAGAGAACCTCACCGGAGTAAACGCGCGTAGAATTCCGCTCGACGATCCGGACACGCTGAGCCTGTTCACGTCCTCCAAGGCGCTCGGCTTTGAGGACGACGAAGTCCTCGGCCCGACGGGCGCGGTCGCGATCCCGGAGTTCAACACGCGCTTTACGCGCCAGATGCTCGTCGACACGCAGCCGAAGGATTTCAACACGCTGCTGCGTTTGTCAGGTTTCTCGCACGGCACGGACGTGTGGCTCGGCAATGCGAAAGACCTCATTTTGAGCGGCACGGCAAGCGTTCTGGAGACGGTCGGCTGCCGTGACGACATCATGCTCTACCTGATTTCCAAGGGCTTGGAGCCGAAGATGAGCTTCAAGATCATGGAGTCCGTCCGCAAGGGCAAGGTCAAAAAGGGCGGCTTCGAGGACGGCTGGGTCGAGGCGATGCACGACCACGACGTGCCGGAGTGGTACATCGAGTCGCTCGCGAAGATCGGGTATCTCTTCCCGAAGGCGCACGCGGTCGCGTATGTCATGATGGCGTTCCGTATCGCTTGGTTCAAGGTGCACGAGCCGCTGGCGTTCTACGCGACATACTTCTCCATCCGCGCCAAGGCGTTCGACGCCGCGGAGTGCTGCTTCCCGAACGCGGAGGAGGGCGCGGAGAAAACGAAGCGCCGCATCCGCGAGCTGGAGGACAAGATCGCGAAGAAGGACGCGACGGCGGTGGAGGAGGAGCTGATGCGGACGCTGGAGGTCTGCTACGAGTTCTATCTGCGTGGATTCCACTTCGACAACATCGACGTATTCCATTCGGATGCGACGAAGTTCCTGATCGTTGAGGATGGGCTTCTTCCGCCGCTCACGAGCGTTGCCGGCCTCGGCGAGGCGGCGGCGCAGGACACGGTCGAGAAACGCGCGGGCAAGGAGTTTGTCTCCATCGAGGAGTTTGCCATGACCTGCAACAAGCTCTCCAAGACGCACATCCAGCAGCTTCGTGAGCTTGGTGCGTTTGCGGGGATGAGCGAGACAAGCCAGATCTCGCTGTTCGGATGAGAGTCCTTGCGGCGTTCTGCATCTCCTTTGCCGCGGGCGTCTTTGCCGCGCAGTATCTGCTGCCGCTGCGGCTTTTGCCGTATGCCGCGCTGGGCTGCGCGGTGCTCGGCGCGCTGTGGGCGCTTGCGCTGCGGGAAACGTGGCGGAAGCGCGCCGCGCTCATTGGGGCGGGACTCTGCCTCGCATGCCTCTGGTGCCTGTGCTATGCGAGGCTTGTCTACGCGCCGTTCGAGGCGCTGTTCGGCTCGACCGAAACGCTGACGCTGGAGCTCACCGATTACCCGGTCGAGACGGAGTACGGCTGCCGCGCCGAGGTGCGGATCGTCGGCCGCTCTCTGCATGGCAAGGCAATATATTATGGCGACACGGAGCTGATGGGCTCGCCGCCGGGCACGCGCGTGACGGGCCGCGCCGAGGTGCGCTCCGCCGCGGTGATCCGCGGCAAGCCTGTGTCCACATTCACCGCGCGCGGCTGTTACGCTCTTCTCTACGCGAGAGGAGAGATTGCGGTAACGGACGGTGCGGCCGGTTCGCCGCGTTACGTGCCGCAGCGGCTCGCACAAAGGCTGCTGGGCGTGATCGCCGGCTGCTTTCCGGAGCAGACACGCCCGTTTATGAACGCGATCCTGCTCGGTGACCGCTACGAGCTCTCGGAGGAGGACGGCACGTACCTCAGCGAGGCGGGGCTCTATCACGTGACGGCGGTTTCGGGCCTGCACTGCGCGTTTCTTGTCTCTCTGCTCGGCATTTTGATCGGGCGGAGGAAGCGGCTGCTCTCCGCAATCGCCATTCCGGTGCTGCTGGTCTACGCGCTTGCCGTGGGGCTGACGCCTTCGGTCGTGCGCGCCTGCATCATGCTGATCCTGACGCTGCTCGCGCCGCTGTTCGGGCGGGAGAGCGATCCGCCGACCTCGCTTTCCTTCGCGCTGTTTCTGATTTTGGCGGTCAATCCCTTCGCGGCGAAGAGCATCTCGCTCCAGCTCTCGTTTGCCGCGATGACGGGACTGATCCTGCTGACACCGCGCTTCTACGAACGGTGGAGCGGCAAGGGACGCTCCCGTATTGCGCGCTTTATCCGCGGCTCGCTCTGCGCGACGGCGGGCGCGCTGGTGTTTACGATCCCGCTCAGCGCGGTTTATTTCAACACGCTGGTACTGCTCGCGCCGATCAGCAATCTGCTGTGCCTCTGGGCGGCGACGCTGGTGTTTGCAACGGGGCTGGTGACTGTGCTTGCCGGGCTTGTGTTTCTGCCGGCGGCGCAGGTTCTCGCCTGTGTGCCGCATTACGGCGCGCTCTATATCCTGACCACGGCGCAGCTGCTTACGCAGATACCGTATCACGCGGTCTATTTCACCAACAGTTATCTCAAGCTCTGGCTTGCCTATGTCTACGCCATGTTCGGCGCCTGCGCCGCTTTGCGTCAGGGAAAGCTGCGCTACGCCGCGGCGTCTGTGCTCGCGGTTTTCGCGCTGGTGTTGACAATTTGGCTGAACATCGCGCCGATGCGCGGCGGGGCGCTCCACGTCGTCGCTCTGGACGTCGGGCAGGGGCAGTGCGTTGTGCTCAGCTCAGGCGGCGCGACGGCGCTGGTGGACTGCGGCAGCCAGTCCTACGGCAACGCGGGGGACACGGCGGCGGACTATTTGCAGAGCATCGGCGTGAGGGCGGTCGACTACGTTGTCCTCTCGCATTACCACAGCGACCATTGCAACGGCCTGCCGGTGCTGCTCTCGCGCGTCCGCGTCAAGCAGCTGATTTTGCCCGACATCGAGGAGACGGACGAGCTGCGCGGCAAGATTCTGGCGCTGGCGGAGCGGTACGGCGTCCCCGTGAGCTTCGCGCGCAGCGCGGCGCAGTATCCGCTGGGCGAGGCGACGCTGACGGTCTACCCGCCGGTCGCCATGGGCGATATGAACGAGGAGTGCCTGACCGCGCTGTGCACGGCGGGCAGCTTTGATGCGCTGTTCACCGGAGACATGGACGCGGACGCCGAGTACGCGCTCATCGCGACATATGCGCTGCCGGACATCGAGGTGCTGATGGCGGGGCATCACGGCTCGCGCTATTCCACGGGCGGAGATCTGCTCGCCGAGCTGAAACCGGAGACCGCGCTCATCAGCTGCGGCGCGGAGAACAGCTACGGACACCCGCATCCGGAGGCGCTGCGCAGGCTCTGGCAGGCGGGCGCGGAGGTCTACCGGACGGACTGGCAGGGCAATATCCATATCACGGTTCATTGAAGGAGTGATTGGACATGGCAAAAAGCACGCCCGACAAGGGTTATCAAAAACTGAAAAGCGACCTCTCCGCCGGCGAGATCGGACAGGCATACCTGCTCTACGGCGAGGAGAGCTATCTGCGGGAATACTATCTCGGTGAGATGAAAAAAGCACTGGTGCCCGCGGGCTTTGAGGAGTTCAACTACCATCGGCTGGACGGACGCGAGATCTCCATGGCGGAGCTGTCCGAGGCAGTGGAGGCGATGCCGATGATGGCGGAGCGCACCATGGTCGTGGTGACGGACTGCGACCTCTTCAAGTTGGGCGAGGACGCGCGCACGATGCTGATCGGCATCCTCAACGACATTCCGGAGTACTGCTGCCTCATATTTGTCTACGATCTGCTGGAATACAAGCCGAACAAGACGCAAAAAAAGCTCTGCGCCGCGCTGGACGCGCACGTGCTGGCGGTGGAATTTCGCATTCAGGACAAAAGCGACCTCATCAACTGGCTGCGGCGCCGGTTCCGCGCACTGAACAAGGATATCGACGCACAGACGGCGGAGCATCTGATCTTTACCTGCGGCAGCCTGATGACCGGACTGATCCCGGAGATTGAGAAGATCGGCGCCTACGCGAAGGGAAAAGCGGTCACTGTCGCGGACGTCGACGCCGTCGCGGACCCCGTGCTCGACGCCGTGGTGTTCAACATGACCAACGCCATCACCCGCGGCGACTACAACGGCGCGAGCGAAATACTCGGCCAGCTGCTCAAAAAGCAGGAGGAGCCGATCATGATCCTCTCCGTCATCGGCAAGGAACTGCGCAGGCTCTACACAGCGCGCATCGCGCTGGACGAGGGGCGCGACAAGCTGTGGCTGATGGAGCAGTGGGGGATGCGCTCGGACTATCCGGCGCGGCTGCTGCTCGACGCCGCGCGCCGCACGACGCGCGAGTGGTGCGCGAACGCGAACAAGCTGTGCCAAAAGCTGGACCGGCGGCTGAAAAGCGAGAGGGGCGTCGACGACGAGGGCGAGCTCAAGCTGCTGCTGATGGAGCTGGCGCAGCGCGTGTAAGAGTGCGATGAGAGAGAAACCGAAAATCGAAGAGGTCATCGTCGTCGAGGGGCGCTATGACAAAAATACGCTCTCGCAGGTCGTCGACGCGACGATCATTGACGTCGGCGGCTTCGGCGTGTTCAACGACCGGCAGAAGCTCGCGCTGCTGCGGCGACTGGCGGAGACGCGCGGCGTCGTGATCTTCACGGACCCTGACGGCGCGGGATTTGTCATCCGCAACCATCTCAAAGGCGCGCTTCCGAAGGACAAGGTCCGTCACGCCTATGTGCCGGACGTCTACGGCAAGGAAAAGCGCAAACGCAAGGGCGGCCGCGAGGGCAAGCTCGGCGTCGAGGGGATGGAGCCGGAAGTCCTGCTCGAAGCGCTGCGTCGCTCCGGCGCGACGTTTGCGGGAGAAAATGCGGCGGAACGCGTTCAGCACATCACAAAAGCGGATCTGCTGGACGCCGGACTGATCGGAGACGGCAGCACGGCAAGAAGAGCAGCACTTGTAAAGGAACTTGACTTGCCGGAGCATCTGCGCCCAAACGCGCTGCTGGACGTGCTGAATTTGCTGTTTTCACGGCAGAGCTTTTTGGAAACATATTGCCAAAAGGCAGAAAAAGAGATATAATACTGCATTATTTTGATGGAGAGGCGAGGGCAACACTATGGCTGACGAAGTCAAAACCATTACCGACGAGAGTGCGGAGAGCGAGAGCAAAAACTTTATCCACGCGTTTGTGGAGGAGGACATCGCCCCCGGCGGACAGTTTGCGGGGATGCAGGTGCACACGCGCTTTCCGCCCGAACCGAACGGCTATTTGCACATCGGGCACTGCAAGGCGCTGATTATCGACTTCGGCACGGCGGAAAAGTTCGGCGGCCTGTGCAACCTGCGCATGGACGACACGAACCCCGCGAAGGAGGACACCGAGTTCGTCGACGCCATCAAGGAGGACATCCACTGGCTCGGTTTCGACTGGGGCGACCGCTTCTTCTACGGCAGCGACTACTTTGAAAAGACCTACGAGTACGCCATCGAGCTCATCAAGAAGGGGCTCGCTTACGTCTGCGACCTGTCGCCGGAGGAGTTCAAGGCGAACCGCGGCGACATCGGCAAGCCCGCCGTTTCGCCCTACCGCGACCGCGACATCGAGGAGAACCTCGACCTCTTCGAGCGCATGAAGAACGGCGAGTTCCCGGAGGGCAGCCGCACGCTGCGCGCGAAGATCGACCTCGCGTCCGGCAACTTCAACATGCGCGACCCGGTCATGTACCGCATCCGCTACATCGACCACCACCGACAGGGCACGAAGTGGTGCATCTTCCCGATGTATGACTTCGCCCACCCGATCCAGGATGCGCTGGAGGGCATCACGCATTCGCTGTGCTCGCTGGAATACGAGGAGCACCGCCCGCTTTACGACTGGGTGGTGACGAATGTCTCCATCCCGTACCACAAGCCCCGCCAGATCGAGTTTGCACGCCTCGGCATCAATTATACGGTCATGTCGAAGCGCAAGCTGCGCCAGCTGGTCGAGCAGCACTATGTCTCCGGCTGGGACGATCCGCGGATGCCGACTCTCTGCGGTCTGCGCCGCCGCGGCTTCACGCCCGCGGCTATCCGCAGCTTCTGCGAGCGCATCGGCGTCGCCAAAGCGCCGTCCACCATTGAATACAGCTTTCTGGAGCATTGCCTGCGCGAGGATCTCAACGAGCATGCCGAGCGCACGATGGCGGTGCTGCATCCGGTCAAGCTGGTCGTTACCAACTATCCCGAGGGCCAGAGCGAAAGCTTCGAGATCGAGAACAACCCCACCGATCCCGCCGCCGGCACGCACACGATCACGTTCAGCCGCGAGCTGTGGATCGAAGCGGACGACTTTATGGAGACGCCGGTGCCCAAGTACAAGCGCCTGACGCCGAACGGCCCGGAGTGCCGCCTCAAGGGCGCGTACCTCGTGCAGTGCACCGACTGCAAGAAGGATGAAAACGGAAATGTCGTCGAGGTCTACGCGACCTACGATCCCGATTCCCGCGGCGGCGATCCCGCCGACGGGCGCAAGGTCAAGGGCGCGACGCTGCACTGGGTCGACGCGGCTGCCGCGGTCGACGCGGAGGTGCGCCTCTACGACTATCTGTTCAACGATCCCGCGCCGGACGGCCCGGACAAGAACTTCCTGGAGTGCCTGAACCCCGACTCACTGGAGGTCCTGCAGGGCTGCAAGATCGAACCGGAGCTTGCGAAGATCGCCGCGGAGTACGACAAGAGCGAGAAGGCGGGCAAAACCGCGCCGACGTTCCAGTTCATGCGCCTCGGTTACTTCTGCCTCGACAACAAGGATTCCACGGCGGATCATATCGTGTTTAATCGCAGCGTTTCCCTCAAGGACAGCTTCAAGAAGTGAGTTCCCTTTAAGTCCGACATTCATATGGGTATTTGCGGCTTAGCTGCGCAAACTATGCATGATACCGACGGAAAGGAGAAACCATGGATTTGAAATCGATCAAGAACAAGGTGCAGGAGACGCTGGACAAGACCGATCTGGACGAGAAGGTCGGCGCCGCGGCGAAGAAGATGAAGGGCAAGGTTCAGGACGTCATGGAAAAGACGGATCTGGACGAGAAAATCAAGGCGGGCACGACGAAGCTGCGCGAAAAGGCTGCGGACGTCGACACCGACGCGCTCAAGGCGCAGGCGAAGGAAAACGCCGGCAAGCTGAAGGCCAAGGTGCAGGAGGCGCTGGACAAAACCGACATCGACGAAAAGGTCAAGGCCGGAGCCGAAAAGCTCAAGAGCAAGATCGAAGACAAGATGTAAGCGACAAATACGCCGACGGCGCACGATGCGAAATGCTCGAGCGCCGTCGGTGTTTTTTTTATGAATCAGCGGCGCAAAGATTTTTCAAAATACCTCTTGACAAACTGTAGCTACTGTATATACTGTGTATAGACAGCAAGAGAGGAGTGTACAGCTTGAACATCCTGATCGACAACAAAAGCGGCGCGCCGATCTACGACCAGATCTATAGTCAGATCAAGGCGCAGATCGTAAACGGCGCGGTGCGCGAGGACGAAGCGCTGCCGTCGATCCGCAATCTCGCCAAGGATCTGCGCGTGAGCGTTATCACGACCAAGCGCGCCTACGACGAGCTGGAGCGCGAGGGCTTCATCTACACGGTGGCGGGGAAGGGCTGCTTCGTCGCGCCGAAGAATCTGGAGCTGCTGCGCGAGGAGAACCTCAAGGCGATCGAGGGGCACCTGGAAGAGGCGGCGCGTCTGGCGGCAAGCTGCGATATCGGCAAAGAAGAGCTTATTGACATGCTTCGGCTTTTTATGGAGGAATAGAGAATGAACGCATTGGAATTGAGGGGGCTGCAAAAGAACTACGGCGATTTTATGCTTGGCCCGTTGGATCTGACGCTGCCCGCGGGCTGCATCATGGGCCTGGTCGGCGAGAACGGCGCGGGCAAGACCACGACCATCAAGCTGATCCTCGACATGATATCGCGCGACGGCGGCACGGTGTCGCTCTATGGGAAGGACGCGAAAGAGAGCTATCCGCTCGGCAAGGAGGAGATCGGCGTTGTGCTCGACGAGGTGGGTTTTTCCGCCTGTCTGAACGCGCTGGAGGTCGGCAAGATCATGCGCGGCGTCTACCGCAACTGGGATCAGGCGGTATATGAGGGATACCTCCGCCGCTTCGAGCTGCCGGAGAAAAAGAAGTTCAAGGACTACTCGCTCGGCATGAAGAAAAAGCTCGGCATCGCCGCGGCGCTCTCGCACAACGCGCGGCTGCTGGTGCTCGACGAGCCGACGGGCGGTCTCGATCCCGTGGTGCGGGACGAGGTGGTTGACATCTTCTCCGAGTTTACGCGGGACGAGAGCCACGCGGTGCTGATCTCGTCGCACATCGTCAGCGACCTCGAAAAGCTCTGCGACTACATCGCGTTTCTGCACAGGGGAAAACTGATGCTGTGCGAGGAAAAGGACGAGCTGTGCGAGGAATACGGCGTCGCGCGCTGCTCGCTCGAAGATTTTGCGGCAATCGAGCCGTCTGCTGTGCTCGGCAAACGCGAAACGCCCTACGGCATCGAAGCGCTGCTCCGCCGCGCGGACGCGCCGGCGGGCATGGAGTTGGGCCGTATCGACATCGAGGACCTGTTTGTGCTGATGGTAAAGGAGGCAAAGTGAAATGAAGGGACTGCTGCTCAAGGATTGGTATTTATCGGTCAAGTACGCACGCACGCTGCTGCTGGTCTCCGTTGTGTTTCTGGTGTTGAGCCCGTTTGCCGGTGATAATTGGTTTTTTCGCCTGTATCCCAGCATCATGATCGGGATGCTTCCCTCGACGCTGTACAGCTATGACGAGCGGGAGAAGTGGACGGAGTATGTGCAGTCGATGCCGGTTTCCCGCGCGCTGTACGTGACGGAGAAATACGTCTACGGCGCGCTGACCATCGCCGCCTACCTAGCGGTGATGACGATTCTGCACTTGATTTTCGGCACCGGGAGCCTCGTCGCATCGCTTGAGATCTCGCTCTCGATCGGTCTTGTGGCGCCCGCACTGCTGCTGCCGCTGCTTTTCAAGTTTGGTGCGGAGAAAGGCCGCATTGCGTATTTGGTTCTCATGGGCGGCTTGTTTGCGGCAACGCTCATTTTAACCAACAGCGCCGGGGAAGCCTCTCTCAATCCGGGTTTCCGCTTCGCGGGTCTCCCCGTCTGGCTGCTGTTCGCTGCCGTGGCGGTGATCTACGTGCTCTCGTGGCGCCTTTCGGTGGCGCTGTATCAAAAGCGTGAGCTCTGATATGTGACAAGGAAGCGGGGCCGCGCGCCCCGCTTCCTCTATATTTGTCGTTTGATTGCCTTGATGGCATTTTTTTCCAGCCGCGACACCTGCGCCTGCGAGATGCCGATCTCACTTGACACCTCCATCTGTGTCTTGCCGTCGGAGAAGCGCAGGGCAAGGATGTGCCGTTCCCGCGGCGTGAGCTTTGCCATCGCCTCCTTGAGCGCGATGCGCTCCAGCCAGTCCTCGTCGGTGTTCTTCGTGTCGCGCACCTGATCCATGACCGTCACGGCGTCGCCGCCGTCGGAGTAGATCGGGTCGAAGAGCGACACCGGGTCGACAACCGCGTCCATCGCCATGACGACGTCCTCGCGGGGAATGTCCAGCTCGCGGGCGATCTGCTCCACCGTCGGGTCGCGCTGCTGCTCGCGCTGGAGCTTTTCCCGCGCCTGCAAAACGCGGTACGCCGTGTCGCGCATACTGCGGCTGACGCGGATGGCGCTGTTGTCGCGCAGATAACGCCGGATTTCGCCGATGATCATCGGGACGCCGTAGGTTGAAAAACGGACGTTCTGGCTGACGTCGAAGTTATCGATCGCCTTGATGAGCCCCACGCAGCCGACCTGAAACAGGTCGTCGGCATTTTCCCCGCGTCCGGCAAAGCGCTGGATGACGGAGAGCACGAGCCGCAGATTGCCCTCCACCAGCCGCTCCCGCGCCGCCTTGTCGCCGGATTTGGCGCGCAGAAACAGCTCGTCCGTCTCCTCGGAGGAGATCACCGGCAGCTTTGCCGTATTCACGCCGCACAGTTCCACTTTTTCAAGCATACGAAAGCCTCCCTCGTCGATGCTTCTATTCTTTCCGCGGGGAAAGGAATCATACGACGCCGGAGGCGATATATTTTTTACTTTTCGCGCTGTTTCGATGGACTTTTTCATCGAAAACGGGGTATTGCGCCGGCAAAGCCGGCGGGAATTGCCAAATGCCAAATCGAGGTTGTTGCTATTTGCCAACGGCTGTGGTATATTGTAAAAGGAGTATTGGAAATTGCCGTATCTGAGCGCAGGGCGGAAGTATGTGAAATCCGCAGGTTGAAAAGGAGGCGAGCCGTTTGCGGCAGGTCGTGCGGGACAGACACCGATACCTGACCGAAACGCCGATCCCAACGCTGATCTGGCAGCTCTCCGCGCCCGCCATCATCAGTATGCTGGTGACGGGAATCTACAACTCCGCCGACACGTATTTTGTCGGGCGCATCTCCACGCAGGCCACGGCGGCGGTGGGACTTGTTTTCACCGTCATGGCGATCATTCAGGCGCTCGGCTTCTTCTGCGGCCACGGCTCCGGCAATCTGCTCTCGCGCCTGCTCGGCGCGGGGGAGACGGAAAAGGCGAACGAGATCGCGGCGACCGGCTTCGCGCTGGCGCTGCTGATCGGGCTTGCGGTCGCCGGCGCGGGGAACCGGTACGCGACGGAGCTTGCCGATTTCCTCGGCGCGACGGATTCGGCGCGGGAGGACACGATCGCCTATATGCGCATCATCCTGCTCGGCGCGCCGTTCATGACGGGGCAGTTTGTCATCAACAACCAGCTCCGCTTTCAGGGCAGCGCGTTCTACGCGATGCTCGGGCTGATGTGCGGCGCGGTCATCAACATCGGGCTCGATCCGCTGCTGATGTTTGTCTGCGGGCTTGGCATCCGCGGCGCGGCGATCGCCACCGTCAGCGGACAGATGGTGAGCTTCGCGGCGCTGCTGGTTGGGAGCAGCCGCGGGCAGAACATCCGCCTGCACCTTAAAAACGTCCGCCTGACCGGTGAGAATCTTGCGCAGATCGTCAACGGCGGCATGCCGTCCCTGATGCGTCAGGGTATGGCGGCGGTCTCGACGCTGCTGCTCAATCGTTTCGCCAAGCTGTACGGCGGGGACGCCGCCATCGCCGGAATGTCCATCGTTTCGCGCATCCTGATGCTGCAGGTCTCGGCGCTCATCGGCTTCGGACAGGGCTACCAGCCGGTGTGCTCGTACAACTACGGCGCGGGGCTGTACGCACGCGTGAAGGAGGGCTACCGCTTCTGTGTCCGGTACGGTACGGTCATGCTGACGGTCAGCGGCGCGGTGTGCCTTCTTGCGGCGAGACCCATCGTCGGCTGGTTCCGCGACGATCCGGAGGTCGTCGCGGTCGGTACGGCGGCGCTGCGCTGGCAGGCGGCGGTGCTGCCGCTGCTTGCCGCATCGATCCTGACCAATATGATGCTGCAGGCGAGCGGGAAGGGGCTCAAGGCGTCGATCACCTCGTCCGCGCGCAACGGGATCTTCTTTATTCCGCTCATCCTGATCCTGCCGCGCTGCTTCGGTCTGGCGGGCGTTGAGATGACGCAGGCGTGGGCGGATGTTCTGACCTTTATTCTGTGCGTGCCCATCGCACGCGCAGAGCTGCGCGCCATGGACGGCGGCACGGAAAATGAGACGGGGAGGGTCGCGTTGTGAATAAGCAGATATTCAGCTTGCTCAGCGCCATCTGCGCGAGCCCGTATATGACCGGCGACAACCGGCTGAACTCGCAGTATGCGCGCGTGGAGATGTTCTATGACCGCGGCGATTATTATGACTGCGTCGCCGCGTGCAGCGCGCTGTTTGAGCAGCTGATGGTCGGGCTGTACCGCAGCGTCACAGGCGTGGACGAGAAGCTGCCGGTCATCCTCAGCGACATCGACTTCTGGAAAATCGTTGACAACAAGCCGTTCTGCGACACCGCCGGGATGCTGCAATATGCGTGCTACCGCCTCATTGAGGAAGGGGGCGGCGATACGGAGCCGGAAAAAGCGGCAAATCTTGCGCGCTCCGGACTGGACGACGTCATCAGCTTTGCAGACGGCTTTCTCGCAGAGTACGGGCAGGAGAAGTGCCTTGATCCCATCGTGCTGGACCATGCGGACGTCCGCGCGCGCATCGTCCGCCAGACGGAATCGCTGCGCGAGCAGCTGGAGGGGGCGGGATGTCGGGACGGAATGTCCATGCAGCCGCCGCACATGAACGCGTGCCTGCTGGACGCGACGGAGCGGGAGACAAGGCTCTGGGCGGAGTTTTTTGCCGGACAGCTCCGCAGGGCGGGGCTTCTGTCGTCGTCTGAGCTGCGCGTTTTGGACGCCGATCAGGTCGTGACCGAGCGCGTGGGTATGACAAATGAGTTCATCCGCCGCGCGGCGGCGGGCGCGAACGGCGCGGCGCTGCTCATCGAGCAGATGGAGATGTTCGACATGCCCTGTGTGGGCGGCAGCCTGATAGACCGCGCGCTGCGCACGATCCTCTCTGCCGCGGAGATTTACCGCGGTTCGCTCTGCATCATCCTTGCGGCACAGGGCGACAGCCTGACGAAAGCGATGCGCCGCGACGAGCGGAGCGAGGAATACTTCCCCCTGACGCTGTCCTTCGGCAAGCAGGGCGCAAAGCGCCGCTGACGCAGGGGAAAGATATCTGCATATCCATTTTTGACACGAAAAACGCCCGTCTTGCTCTGAATGGAACAAGACAGGCGTTTCTTATGTTGTTGATATCAACTCACAGTGGCAATCGCCAGTCGTTCAGCATACCGGAACGATCCAGCCGTGCGGATCGGCGACACGGCCCCACTGGATGCCGGTCAACTCGTTGTAGAGCGCCTGCGTGAGCGGGCCGATGCTGCCGTCGCCGATCTGGTACTCCTTGCCCTGATAGATCAGCTTGCCGATGGGGGAGACGACCGCGGCGGTGCCGCAGCCCCACGCCTCCTCAATGGCGCCGGCTTCGACCGCCTTGACAAACTCGTCGACGGAGAACAGGCGTTCGCTGACGCTCTGCCCCTTGTCGCGCAGCAGCTGGAGAATAGAGCGGCGCGTGACGCCCGGGAGCACCGTGCCGGTCTCCAGCGTGGGCGTGACGACCTCGCCGTTGATCTTGAACATGACGTTCATGCTGCCGACTTCCTCGATATACTGCTTCGACGCGCCGTCCAGCCACAGCACCTGCGAGATGCCCTTCTCCTCGGCGCGCATTCCGGCGCGCTGCGCCGCGGCGTAGTTGCCGCCGCATTTTGCGAAGCCCGTGCCGCCGCGCACCGTGCGCGCGTCCTCGGTTTCGATGGCGATGCTCACCGGCTTGAGACCGGTTTTGTAGTAGCAGCCGACAGGGGAGAGGATCACGACGAACAGGCAGCGGTCGGTGCAGTGCAGCGAGACGTCAGGCTCCACAGACATGACGATCGGGCGGATGTAAAGGGATTCTCCCTCACCGGACGGAACCCAGTCTTTGTCCAGCTCGACCAGCGTTTTGATCGCCTGCAGCGCGTCGTCGGGATCGAGACGGGGCAGCGCCAGACGGTCGGCGGAGTTGTTGATGCGCTCGATGTTGCAGTCGGGACGGAACAGCTGGATATGCCCCTCCGCCGTGCGGTACGCCTTGAGCCCCTCAAACACGTCCATGGCGTAGTTGAGCACCGCGGCGCTCGGCTCGATGGGCAGCGGGCCGTAGGGGACGATGCGGGGATCGTGCCAGCCCTCGGCGGAGTTGAAATCCATGAGGAACATATGGTCGGTAAACGTGGTGCCAAAGGATACCTTCGACATATCGGGCTTCGCCTTGGGCGCGGTCGTCTTTTCGATGCGAATGTTCAGCATGATATCCTCCTTATTTACTCAAATACAAATCAACAGCCTTGCGGTTCGGTGCGAGGAACTTTTCCTTGCGGCCGGAGAACATGTGCTCCAGCTCCGCGTAGACCGTCTCGTACTTCACGACGCCGGTCTCCTTGAGGATCGCGCCGAGCATGACCATGTTGGCGGCGCGGTCGACGCCGAGCTTCTGTGCCTCCTCGTTCGCCGGGACCTCGATGACGCGGATGTCGCTCCGCTTCGCCTTTTCAGGGATCAGCGAGCTGTTCATGAACAGCAGCCCGCTGGGCTTGACCATCGGCTCAAAGCGCGTGAGGCTGGGGAGGTTCATCACCACCAGCACGTCGCACTCGTTGATGAGCGGGCAGCTGATGGGCTTGTCGGAGATCACGACCGTGGCGTTGGCGGTGCCGCCGCGCATTTCGGGGCCGTAGGAGGGAAGAAACGTGACCTCGTTGCCCTCCTCCATGGAGGCCTTGGCGATGAGCTGGCCGATGGCGAGGGCGCCCTGGCCGCCGCTGCCGGCAAAAAACATCTTTTTCAGCATTTCACGTCACCTCGCTCAATAGCCTTCCGGGCGCTTGAAGTTCTTCACGGGATAGTACGCCGCCATCTCCGTCTCGACCCACTTGAGCGCGTCCGCCGGTGCAAGCCCCCAGTTGGTGGGGCAGGCGGAGAGGAATTCGACAAAGGTGAAGCCGAGGCCCGCCGCCTGAATGTCGAGCGCGGTCTGGATCGCCTTCTTTGCCTTGCGGACGTTCGCGGGGTTGTTGAGCATGACGCGCTCGACAAACACGGCGCAGTCGATGGTGGCGAGCATCTCGCACACGCGCAGCGGCATACCTGCCTGCTCGACGGTGCGTCCGTTCACGGCGGTGGTCGCCTTCTGGCCGATCAGCGTGGTGGGTGCCATCTGTCCGCCGGTCATGCCGTAGATGGCGTTGTTGATGAAAAACGTCGTGAACTTCTCACCGCGGTGCGCCGCGTGGACGATCTCGCCCGCGCCGATGGAGGCGAGGTCGCCGTCGCCCTGATAGGTAAACACGACCTTGTCCGGATGGACGCGGCGGATGCCCGAAGCGATGGCGGGCGCGCGTCCGTGTGTGGATTCGCACATGTCGACGTTCATGAAGTGATGGGCGTTGATGGCGCAGCCGATGGGCACGACGCCGATGGCGCGGCCCAGATCGCCGCGCTCCTCCAGACACTCCATGATAAGCCGGTGCGCGATGCCGTGGGAGCAGCCGGGGCAGTAGCTGGTGTCGATGGGCACCATGCCCGCGGTGGGCTTGAATACGGTTTTCACTGCGCCTTCACCTCCTCCAGAAGCTTCATCGCCCGGTCGGCGATCTCGATGGACGACGGCACGATGCCGCCGGTGCGGTGGATCAGCTTGACAGGCCAGCGGTTTTTCGCCGCGACCTTGACGTCGTAGATCATCTGGCCCATGGAAAGCTCGGTGGAGATCACGAGCTTCGTCTTCGGACCGATCTCGTCGAACGCCTTGTCGGGGAAGGGCCACAGGCTGATGGGCCGGATCAGGCCGGCCTTGACGCCGCGCTCGGCAAGCAGATCCATCGTCTCGACGCACAGGCGGGACATGGTGCCAAAGGCGACGAACACGACCTCTGCGTCCTCCAGACCGATCGACTTGTAGCGCACCAACTCTTTCTCCGCCTCGGCGTACTTTTCAAACATTTTCTCGACGTGCGCTTCCAGCACGTCCGGCTGCATCCGCAGCGAGTAGATCACGTTGCGGCCCTCGTGCTGGCCGGTGCCGGTGATTGCCCACGGCTTGATCTTCGGAATGTCCGCAACGGGCGTGATCTCCTTTTTCGGGGGCAGCTCGACGGGCTCCATCATCTGGCCCATCATGGCATCCGCAAGGATCAGGACGGGGTTGCGGTACTTTTCCGCGATGTCGAAGCACTCGTAGATCAGGTCGACGCACTCCTGAATGCCCGCGGGGGCAAAGACGGGGATCTTTGCGTCGCCGTTGTAGCCGCCGCGCGTGACCTGTAAATAGTCCGCCTGTCCGGGCTGGATGCCGCCGACGCCGGGACCGCCGCGGGACACGTTCATCGCGACGAGCGGCACCTCGGTCGAGCAGATAAAGCCGAGGCCCTCCTGCATCAGCGCGAGACCGGGGGAGCTGGTGGAGATGAACACGCGCCCGCCCGCCGCCGCAGCGCCGAACGCCATATTGACCGCTGCGAGCTCGCTCTCCGCCTGCAAAAACGCGCCGCCTGCCTTCGGCAGCTCATGGCTCATGTACTCGGGAATCTCGTTCTGCGGAGTGATTGGGTAGCCGAAGTAGCACTTGACGCCCGCGCGGATGGCGGCCTCGCCGAACGCCTCGTTGCCTTTCATCAAAATCCTGCTCATGTTTCGCCCTCCTCCAGTTCATAGATCGTGATGCAGCAGTCGGGGCACATCAGCGCGCAGCTTGTGCAGCCGATGCACTGCGTCTCGTCCGTGCAGCAGGCGGGGTGATAGCCCTTGGCGTTCACTGATGCGTCCATGGCGAGGATGTGCTTCGGACACACGCTGACGCAGAGCTCACAGCCCTTGCATTTGTCGGCGTTGAAGGAAAGCCGGAATCGTCTGTTCATGGTCATATCTCCTATTTATAATTTGTTCCTGATGATCTTGCCGGAGATCGTCTTGGGCAGCTCGTCGCGGAATTCGACGATGCGCGGGTACTTGTACGGCGCGGTGCGCTTCTTGACGTAGTCCTGAATCTCCTTCTTGAGCTCGTCCGTGCCCTCGGTGCCCTTCGTCAGCGTGATGCACGCCTTGACCACCTGACCGCGGATCTCGTCCGGCGCGGCGCAGACGCCGCACTCCAGCACGTAGGGAAGCTCCATGATGACGCTCTCGATCTCGAACGGCCCGATGCGGTAGCCGGAGGACTTGATGACGTCGTCCGCGCGGCCGACGTACCAGAAGTAGCCGTCCTCGTCCTGCCAAGCGAGGTCGCCGGTGTGGTAGTATTCGTCGTGCCAGCTCGCGGCGGTCGCCTCCGGCGCCTCATAATAGCCCTTGAACAGGCCGCAGGGGTCGCCCGCGCCGGTGTAGATGACGATCTCGCCGGTGTCGCCGGTGTTCACGGGCTTGCCGTCCGCGTCCATCAGCTCCACGGAGTACATGGGGTTCGGCTTGCCCATGGAGCCGGGCTTCGGCGTGGTGCCGACAAAGTTGCCAATGACCAGCGTGGTTTCGGTCTGGCCGAAACCCTCCATGATGGAAAGACCCGTGATCTTCTTGAACTGCTCGTAGACCTCCGGGTTCATCGCCTCACCCGCGATGCTCGCGTGGCGGATGGAGGTGAGATCGTACTTTGAGAGATCTTCCTTAATGAAAAAGCGGTACATCGTCGGCGGCGCGCAGAAGGTCGTGATCTGGTACTTCGCGAACAGCGGCAGGATGTCGTCGGCGGCGAAGCGGTCGAAGTCATAGACGAAGGTCGCCGCGCCGTTCATCCACTGGCCGTAGAGCTTGCCCCACAGCGCCTTCCCCCATCCGGTGTCGGAGATCGTGAGATGGATGCCGTCGGGATCGACGCAGTGCCAGTAGCGCGCCGTAACGTAGTGCCCGAGCGGATACTTGCAGCTGTGCTCCACCGCCTTGGGGTAGCCGGACGTGCCGGAGGAGAAGAGCATGAGCATCGTGTCGCTGCCCTGAATGCTGTCCTCCGTGCGGTGGAAGCGGCTGGAATACATCTCATACTCGTCGTCGAAGCTGTGCCAGCCCTCGCGCCGGCCGCCGCTGATGACACGCAGACGTACGGTGGGGCAGCGCTGCATCGCCTTTTCCGCCTCCGCCGCGCAGCCGCCGTGGGCGGAGCAGACGATGGCGGAGACGCCGGCAGTCTGGAAGCGGTACTCGAAGTCCTTCTCCACCAGCTGGTCGGTGGCGGGGATAGCGACGGCGCCCAGCTTGTGCAGACCCACGATCACCGGCCAGAACTCCCAGTTGCGCCGCATGACCAGCATCACACGGTCGCCGCGGTTGATGCCGAGCGCGCGGAAGTAGTTCGCCGCGCGGGCGCTCATCTTCTTCATCTGCTCGAAGGTGAAGCGGCGCTCGTTCTTCTCGCGGTCGAGGTGCACCATGGCGAGGCGGTTCGGCTCTTTCTCCGCAATGGCGTCGACCACGTCGAAGGCGAAGTTGAAGCGTTCGGTGTTGTGGAACTCGACGGAGAGGGGATAGCCGGTCGCATCCTCGACGGTGCTGACGAACTCGGACATGAAGGCGGGGGCGGGCTTGAGCGGGGAGGAGAGCAGCTTTGCAGCCTCCTCGCCGGGCTGGACAATGTGTCCGTGCTCCCACTGCACCTCCTCCTCGGCGAGAATGACCGCGAGGAATACGCAGTCCTCGCCGTCAACGGCGATGATGCCGTGGGGCTTGGAAGAGTCGTAGTAGATGCAGTCGCCGGGGCCGAGGGTTTCGGTGTGCTCCCCGATCTTGATCTTCATGCGCCCCTCGATGACGAGGTCGAACTCCTGTCCCTTGTGCGAGACCTGATGGATGGGCTTATGCTGCTCCTCCTCGGAGTACTCGTAGCGCACCCAGTAGGGGTCCGCCTTGCGGTTCTTGAACAGCGGCGCGATGCTGCTGATCTCGATACCCGGCTCCTTGGCGGTGAGCTGGCCCTTGCCGCGGCGCGTGACCGAATAACCGGTCAGGCGCGGCGTGCTGCCCTCCATCAGCTCCATGATCTCAACGCCGAAGGTCAGCGCGCACTTATGAATAAAGGTGAAAGGCAGATCGGCCTCGCCGGCCTCATAGATGCGGTAGTCCTCCGGTTCCACGCCCGTGAACCGTGCCATTTCCTGTTCGGTGTAACCGCTGAGGATGCGCAGCTCGCGGATGCGCTCCGCGACCTCCAGCAGCGCGCCGGTCGTCGTGTTTACCATGGTCGTTTTCCTCCTGTTTCAGCTTTACCATAGGCGAGACGTGGTGGAAAAAAGAAAAACACCCGTCTCAAATCTTCCTTTGAGACGAGTGCTGATGCACACCCGCGGTACCACTCAAATTGCGCTTTCGCGCCGCTCTGCGGGCTCTAACAAGCCCTTGGCCTTCACGCAGCCTTCACGTGGAGCCTTACCCGACCGTCGCCCCGTATACGTGGCTCCGTTCGCTCGGACTCCCGACTCGGAAGTGATGGGTCATAAGGGAAGCGCTTTGCTCCGGCTCTCAGCAGCCGCCGGCTCTCTGTCGTCAAAAGCGATCCCGACCGTCTTCGTCACAGTCTTTTTTGCTTTTCGATTGTACTGTAATTTTACGCGTTAAAGCGTGTATTCGTCAATAGTGCTGTTTCTACAAAATTTCGCTCTGCGGCAGGGCGGTAATCGGCAGTTCTGCGCAAACGGCGTAAAAACGGGAGCTTTCTCCCCGGATTGCTCCGCTCCGACTTGACGGAAAGCACCTATCAAATGTAAAATGGTCGCGCCCGCAAGGGACAAACGCAGAGACAGGTGGATTATGAGCACTTTTTTGGAACAGATGGCACAGGGACCGCGCATCATCGCGGTCACCGGGCATTTCGGCAGCGGAAAAACGGAGTTTTGCGTTTCGCTGGCATTTGCGCTCGCGGCGCGCGCGGCAAAGCTGCGTGCGGATGGCACGGCAGGCGGGCAGGAACGGCTCGCTGTCGCGGATCTGGACATCGAAAACCCGTTTTTCCGTTCCCGCGAGCGGCAGGACGCGCTGGAGGCGGCAGGCGTCCGCGTTTACTCCGATCCCTTCAACGGGCGCAACGGTTCCGAGCTGCAAACGATCTCCGGCGCCATCCGCGCGCCGCTGGAGGACGAGGGCTGCCGCGTGCTGCTGGACACCGGCGGCGATTTCACCGGCGCGATGATACTCAACCAGTTCGGGAAATATTTTCATGATGGCGCGTACCGCCTGCTGTGCGTCGTCAACCCCTTCCGTCCCGGCAGCGACACCGTGGACAAGGCGGTGGAGCACATTCGCGGCATCGAACGCGCAACGGGGCTTCGCGTGACCGGACTGGTGGCGAACGGGCATCTGATCCGGCAGACGACCGCGGAGGAGGTGCGCCGCGGCTGGGAATTTACGGCGGAGACCGCGGAGAAGGCCGGCATTCCCGCGCTGTGTGCCTGCTGCATGGAATCGCTCGTCCCGGAGGCGAAGGGCCTTGGCTTTGAGGTGTTTCCCATCGGTATGTATATGAGGGACAGCTATCTCGACCGTCCGGTGTGACGAAGCGGGGGGCATCGGACTTCCTCTCCGTCGCATAGGATGGAGGGAAAGCAGGTGATACCATGGATCAACGCTTTACCGAGCTGCGCTGCCGGGAGGTCATCAACATCTGCGACGGCTGCCGCCTCGGCTACGTCGGCGACCTTGAGCTGCGGATACCGGAAGGCGAGATCACTGCGCTCATCGTACCGGGGCCGCTGCGTTTTTTCGGCCTGTTCGGGCGCGGAGAGGAATATTACATCCCGTGGCGCTGTATCAAGCGCATCGGGGACGACGTGATCCTGATCGAGCATACCTTCCCGCGCCGCGAGGGCGAAGCGCCGCCGCGTGGGAGGAAGCGCCGGTTCTGACAAAAAATTTGCAAGAAACGCGAAAAAACTCTTGCAATCCGGAAAGCTGTATGCTATTCTATCAGGGCATTCCGCACGGAGACGGACTTTCTGCCTGTGCCCGCAAGGGTCGGCAGGAGGGTTGAGGTCTTCGGAGGCAACAACAAAAACAAAAGGAGAAACAAAGCAAAATGGCAAACGTCGTATCCATGAAAGCCCTGCTGGAAGCAGGCGTCCACTTCGGTCATCAGACCCGTCGCTGGAACCCCAAGATGGCTCCCTATATCTATACGGAGCGCAACGGCATCTACATCATTGACCTGCAGAAGACGGTCAAGAAGCTCGAAGAGGCGTACAGCTTCGTGCGCGGCATCTCCGAGGAGGGCAAGACCCTGCTGTTCGTCGGCACGAAGAAGCAGGCGCAGGAGGCCATCCGCGACGAGGCGCTTCGCTGCAACATGTACTATGTCAACGCCCGCTGGCTCGGCGGCATGATGACCAACTTCAAGACCATGCGTACCCGCATCGACCGTCTCACCCAGCTCAAGCGCATGCAGGAGGACGGCACGTTCGATATGCTGCCCAAGAAGGAAGTCATGAAGCACCTTGGCGAGATCGAGAAGCTGGAGAAGTATCTCGGCGGCGTCAAGGAGATGAACCGTCTCCCCGGCGCGCTGTTCATCGTCGACACCCGCAAGGAGCGCAACGCCATCGCCGAGGCGCACAAGCTCGGCATTCCCGTCGTCGCCATCGCCGACACCAACTGCGATCCCGACGAGATCGATTATCCCATCCCCGGCAACGACGACGCCATCCGCGCCATCAAGCTGATCGCTTCCGTCATGGCGAACGCCATGATCGAGGGCAAGCAGGGCGAGGTCATGGAGGACGCCGTGGCGGAAAAGGCCGAGGGCGAGGCCGAGGCGGAAGCCTGATAGAGAACCTTTACGGGGCGGGGCAGAGCCTCGCTCCGTTTTCACAAAACTGATAATAATTGGGAGGACAGAAATATGGCATTTACCGCTCAGGATGTTAAGACGCTGCGCGAGATGACCGGCGTCGGCATGATGGACTGCAAGAAGGCGCTGACCGAGTCGAACGGCGATATGGACAAGGCGGTCGAGTGGCTGCGTGAAAAGGGCATGGCGGCCTCCGCCAAGAAGGCTGGCCGCATCGCCGCCGAGGGCATGGCTTACGCCGCCGTGATCGACGGCATCGGCGTCGCGGTCGAGGTCAACGCCGAGACCGACTTCGTCGGCAAGAACGAGAAGTTCCAGGATTTCGTCAAGGGCGTCGCGGCGACCGTCGCGAAGGAGAACCCCGCCGATCTCGACGCGCTGTTCGCGCTCAAGTTCAACGGCGGCGAGCGCACCGTGCTTGAGCAGCAGAACGAGATGGTGCTCGTCATCGGCGAGAACATCAAGGTTCGCCGCTTCCAGCGTTTCGCTGAGAACACCTCCGTCCCGTATATCCACGCCGGCGGCAAGATCGGCGTCATCGTCAACCTCAAGGTCGAGGGCGGCATCGACGCCACCGAGATCGGCAAGGACCTCGCGATGCAGATCGCGGCGCTGAACCCGCGCTTCTGGGACAAGGCCCAGGTCACGGACGAAGTGATTGAGGAAGAGAAGAAGATCATGCTCGCCCAGATGGACAACGACCCGAAGATGGCTGCGAAGCCCCAGCAGGTCAAGGAGAACATCGTCAAGGGCAAGCTCAACAAGTTCTACTCCGAGAACTGCCTCCTCCAGCAGGCGTTCGTCAAGGACGGCGACGTCACGGTCGAGCAGTATATGGAGAAGGCTGCCAAGGCGCTCGGCGGCAAGGTGAGCTTCGTCGACGCCGTTCGTTTCGAGAAGGGCGAGGGCATCGAGAAGAAGCAGGAGGACGTCGCCTCTGAGATCGCGACGCTCGCCGGCCTGAAGAAGTAAAAATCGCACAACGGCAGGCTTCGGACGTTTGCTCCGGAGCCTGCTTTTACGTGCGCGAAACGAAATGCAAAAAAGAATAGAAAAACCGCAAAAAACACTTGACAGAACCTAACGTTCTATGCTATAATCTCATTCGTTCCGAGCGGTTTGGGGGTTTAGCTCAGCTGGGAGAGCGCTTGACTGGCAGTCAAGAGGTCAGCGGTTCGATCCCGCTAATCTCCACCAAAAAGAAGAACATCCTGTTTCGGATGTTCTTCTTTTTTAATTCATTTTGACACTTATGAGGCAAAACATGACCGATTACTTTAACGTTACCGTGGACGACGACGCGATCTGCGCCATCAGCAGCATTGGCCTTGCTCATCTGGGCGACGCCGTGTATGAGCTGCTGGTCCGCACGTGGCTCTGCGTCCACGGCAAGGCGACGGGGAAGGGGCTGCACCGCGCGACGATCGCGCTGGTCTGCGCGGCGAAGCAGGCGGAGCTGTCCGAAAGGCTGCTGCCGCTCCTGAGCGAGGCGGAGCAGGACGTCTTCCGCCGCGGGCGGAACGCCAACGTGCACACCGTCCCGCACAGCTCCGACCTTGCGACCTACCGGAAGGCGACGGCGCTGGAGGCGCTGTTCGGCTGGCTGTATTTACGAGGCGA
The DNA here is from genome assembly GCA_015067435.1 of Oscillospiraceae bacterium. Taxonomy (GTDB): domain Bacteria; phylum Bacillota; class Clostridia; order Oscillospirales; family Oscillospiraceae; genus Hominicoprocola. The sequence continues at coordinate 34,545 of SVMM01000002.1, forward strand.
AAAGGATCGGATCAACGAGCTGTTTGCCGTGATGATGGAGGGTCAGGATGTCACTTGACGCGATTTGTCTGCGCGCCGTGGTCAGTGAGCTGCAAGGCGTGCTGACAGGCGAGCGGATCGACAGGGTCCAGCAGCCGACGCGGGACCAGATCATTCTGCTCCTGCGCGGAAACAGGCGCGTACTGCTCAGCGCGAACCCCAATCAGCCGCGCATCCAGCTCACGCAGCAGACGTACGACAACCCCGCGCAGCCGCCGATGTTCTGCATGCTGCTGCGCAAGCATCTGGTCGGCGCGCGCATCGAGTCGATCGAGCAGCCGGATCTGGAGCGCGTCGTCATCCTGACGCTACGCGCCACTGACGAGCTGGGAAACGCAGGACGGCGGCAGCTGGTGCTGGAGGCGATGGGACGGCGCGCGAATCTGGCGCTGCTGGACGCCGAGGGGCGTATCCTCGACTGTATGCGCCGCATCACGTTTGAACCCAATAGCGACCGCGCGCTGCTGCCGGGGCTTTTCTACCATCTGCCGACGCCGCTTGACAAGCTGTCCCTGCTGTCGGCGAGTGAAGAATCGCTTGCGCTGCTCGCGCGCGGCGGAGCCCCGGAGGAGCCGGTCGACCGCTGGCTGGTCGACCACTTTGCCGGTATCTCGCCGCTGGTGGCGCGCGAGCTGGTTTCCCGCGCCTCGGGCATGACCGACGCACGCTTTATGGAGATGGACAATGGCAAAAAGCAGCGCCTGACCCGTGAAGTAGAATCGCTTGTCGGATTGCTTAACAACAGCAGTTATCTGCCGACGATGTTGGCGCGTGACGGAGGTCCGGCGGATTTCACCTATCTTCCGGTCACGCAGTACGGCGCGGAGACGGAGGTGCAGACGTTCGAGACGTTTTCCGCCATGCTGGACGCGTTTTACGGCCTGCGCGAGCGCCGCGAGATCGCCGCGCGCCGCGGGAAGGAGCTGCTGCGCACGGCGACGGTGGCGAGGGATCGCGCCGCGCGAAAGTGCGAGACGCTGAAAAAGGAGTATGCCGCGACGCAGGATCGGGACAGGCTGCGGCTTTACGGCGACCTTATCACGGCGAACCTGTACCGGATGGAGCGCGGCATGGCCGCGTTGACGACGGAGAACTATTATGACGAGGCGATGTCCAGCGTGACAATCGCGCTTGATCCGCTGCTCACGCCGCAGCAGAACGCGGCGAAGTATTACAAACGCTACAACAAGGCGAAAAGCGCCGAAATCCATCTGCGCGAGCAGATCGAGAAGACGGAGGCGGAGCGCGTCTATCTGGACAGCGTTTTGCAGGAGATCGACCAGTCGGAGGCGGAGCAGGAGTTTGCCGAGATCCGGCGGGAACTGCAGGACGCGGGCTATCTGCGCCGCGGGAAGGAGAAAAAGGAGCAGAAGCGGAGCTTTGCGCCGCGGGAGTACCGCTCCAGCGCCGGACTTCGCATTCTGGTGGGGCGGAGCAACACGCAGAACGATCAGCTGACGCTCAAGAAGGCGGACAAGCGCGACATATGGTTCCACGCGCAGAAGATCCACGGCTCGCACGTGATCCTGTGCACGAACGGCGCGGAGCCGGACGAGCGGAGTATCGCCGAGGCTGCGTCACTCGCGGCGTACTATTCGCAGGCGCGCGGCGGTACGAACGTGCCGGTGGACTACACAAACGTCAAATTCGTCAAGAAGCCGGCGGGCGCCAGGCCGGGCATGGTGGTCTACGAGACGTACCGCACGCTGTACGTAACGCCGAGGGAGCCGTCGGGCAGCGTATGATGTACTGTTGGGCAAAAAAATCGAAAATGCAAAAATGCGCCGCAAAAGCGGCGCACAACAAAAGAGAGAGCCGCGGTGACGCAGCTCTCTCTTTTGAGTCCTTAGATCGCGCGGGTAACTTTACCCGAACGCAGACAGCGGGTACAAACATACACATGGCGGGGCGTACCGTCGACGATCGCCTTGACGCGCTTGACATTGGGCTTCCACGCGCGATTCGAGCGGCGATGGGAATGGGAAACCTTAATACCAAAGGTCACGCCCTTGTCGCAAAACTCGCACTTTGCCATCCGTTGCACCTCCTTGCTGTAATGAGAATCAATGCCGTTCTTCGGTTTTCTCCCGAACAAGCAGTTGATATAATAACAGATAGAATCGTAAAATGCAAGGGAAAATTTCAAAAAAACGCAAAATATTTTCTGACCGCCACGGCGGGGGAAAAATCCGCGTTTTGCTTGTAAAAGGACCGGATAGCGATTATAATGTGAAAGGAAAAGAAAGAGAAACGGAGGATGCACCATGAAGACCAACCGTTCCGTCAAGGTCATGGACATTGTCGATAAGTTCCAGATGGAGGTCGTGCACAAGGGACCAAACTACGACGAAGAGATCCTCACCATTACGGATGTCAACCGCCCCGGCCTGCAATTCGCCGGTTTTTTTGATTATTTCGATCCCGCGCGCCTGCAGATCATCGGCAAGTCGGAGGTGGAGTATCTGCGCGGCTTTTCCTCCGACGAGCGGCGCAAGCGCTTTTCCGACCTGTTCAGCTATGAGATCCCCGCGTTCATCATCTCGCGCAATCTGGAGGTCTTTCCGGAGTGCATGGAGATGGCGCAGCACTGCGGGCGGACGCTGCTGCGCACGAAATACACGGCGGTGGAGTTCACCAGCCTGACCATCGACTACCTCAACCATGAGCTCGCGCCCATGATCACGCGCCACGGCGTATTGCTGGACGTCTACGGCGAGGGCGTGTTTATCATGGGCGATTCCGGCATCGGCAAGAGCGAAACCGCCATCGAGCTCATCAAGCGCGGGCACCGTCTGGTCGCCGACGACGCCGTGGAGATCCGCCGCATCGGCAATTCCCTGATTGGCAGCGCGCCGGAGCTGATCCGCGACTATCTGGAGGTGCGCGGCGTCGGCGTCATCGACATCCAGAAGATCTTCGGCATGGGCGCGGTGCAGGAGAGCACACAGATCGATCTGGTCATCAAATTCGAGGAGTGGACGGACGGCTACGTCTACGACCGCCTCGGTCTGGATGACGACTACATGCAGATTCTCGACACCTCGGTGCCCTGCGTGACGATCCCTGTGCGCGCGGGACGAAACCTCGCCGGTATCGCGGAGATCGCGGCAATGAACAACCGCCAGAAGAAATACGGTTTCAATTCCGCGCAGGCGTTTGTCGCGAAGATCGACAGCCACGTGGACGCCAATTCCAAATAGGAAAGGAACAATGCTATGTCGTGGGAAACGGCACTTGACGAAAAAATCGCGGCGTATCTGCCGGAACTGAAATGGGTGAAGGACGAGCCGCTTTCGAAACACACGTCGTTTCGCATCGGCGGCCCTGCGCGGCGCATGGCGTTTCCGCGGAGCACGGAGGAGGCGGTCATCCTCTCCGGCTTTTTGCAGGAGCTGGGCGTGCGGACTTTTGTGCTCGGCAACGGAACGAACGTTCTCTGCCCTGACGAGGGGCTGGATGCCGTCGTGATCGTCACGGGCGAGATGGACGGGATCGATCGCCTCGACGGGGATGAGATCGCCGCGGAGGCGGGCGTGTCGCTTGCGCGGCTCGCGACGTTCGCGTGGAAGGAGGGGCTCACGGGGCTGGAATTCGCCCACGGCATCCCCGGCAGCCTCGGCGGCGGCGTCGTGATGAACGCGGGCGCCTACGACGGCTCGCTCTCCGACGTGCTGACCGAGGTCACGGCGCTCTGGCCCGACGGCGTGCGCACGCTGCAAACGCCGGAGCTGAAGCTCTCCTACCGCCACAGCATCTTCACCGAGGAGCCGGAGGCGGTGGTTCTGCGCGCGCGGCTCAAGCTCCAGGGCGGCGACGGCGCGGCGATCAAGGCGCGCATGGACGAGCTGATGGAACGGCGCAAGGCGTCGCAGCCGCTGGAATACCCCAGCGCGGGCAGCACGTTCAAGCGTCCCGCGGGGCACTTTGCCGGCGGGCTGATCGAGCAGTGCGGGCTCAAGGGGACGCGCGTCGGCGGGGCGGAGGTCTCCGTCAAGCACGCGGGTTTTGTCATCAACACCGGCGGCGCGACCTGTGCCGACGTGCTCAAGCTGATCGAGACCATACAGAAAACGGTGCTGGACGCCACGGGCGTCACGCTGGAGCCGGAGGTCAAGATCCTCCGCTAAAGGGGTAGACGATGGAAATTCTGCTGATTTCGGGGCTTTCCGGCGCGGGAAAGAGCCGCGCGGCAAAATACTTGGAGGATATGGGGTATTATACGGTGGACAACATGCCCGCCGAGATGATCCTCCGCTTTGCCGCGTTCTGCGCGGAGAACGGCTCGCGCTTTGACCGCGTGGCGCTCGTGAGTGACATTCGCGGCGGCAGCGAGGGCTTCCCGTCCATGCTGCAAACGATCCAGCGCCTGCGTGAGAAGGGAATCAGCTGCCACCTGCTGTTTCTCGGCGCGGACACCGAGACGATCATCCGCCGCTATAAGGAGACGCGCCGGATGCACCCGCTGATGCGGAGGGGTGACACCATAGAGGACGCCGCCCGCCGCGAGGAGGAGCTGCTCCGCCCCCTGCGCGAGCACGCGGACTTTGTGATCGACACCACGCAGATGCCGTCGTCCAAGCTGCGCAGCGAGCTGTACAGCCTGTTCGGCGATCGCACGACAGAGAACAAACTGACCGTCAGCGTCGTTTCCTTCGGCTACAAGCACGGCATCCCGCCGGAGGCGGATCTGGTGTTTGACGTGCGCTTTATGCCCAACCCGTTCTACATCCCGGAGCTGCGCGAGCAGACCGGTCTGGACGCGCCCGTGCGGGATTATGTCTTTTCCTTCGAGCAGACGACCGCGTTTCTGGACAAGATCGAGGAGCTGTTTGCCTTCCTGCTCCCGCGCTACAGCGAGGAGGGCAAGACGATGCTCATTGTAGCCATCGGCTGCACGGGAGGCCGGCACAGGAGCGTCGCAATCACGCGTGCGCTGGCGGAGCGCATCGCGAACATGGGCTATCCGACCTCGGAAAATCACCGCGATATGACGCGGAGGGATATGTCGCACGGATAACACGGCAAAGCCGTGTTATCCGTGTAAGGATTGCCATTTCGCTCGCCGCTTGCGCGGCAGCCGCGAAATAGGGCTGTGTCCCGCGCACGCGCGGGACGAGCTGCCGACTTGCACTTTGTTGATGTTGAAGGCGGGTGAGGACGGTGTCTTTCTCCGGAGAAGTGAAAAAGGAGCTGTGCCGCGCGCCGATGCAGCGGCAATGCTGCGCGCTTGCCGAGAGCTGCGGCGTGTTGCTCTATGCCGGCGGCTTCTCCTCCGGCGAGGTGCGCATCGTCACCGAGAGCGAGGAATTCGCCGAGCGGCTGCCCAAGCTGTTCAAAAAGGCGTTCTCGGTAACATTTGACGTCGTTCCGGAGGAAAACGAGTCCGGAAAACACATTTTCCGCATCATTGAGCCGGAGAAGCTGGAGCGTATCTGGCAGGCGCTGGGTTATGACCGGACGCAGCATTTCGCGCTGCACCTGAACTTTGCGCTGCTGGAGGAGGAGCACTGCCGCAGCGCCTTCCTGCGGGGCGCGTTTCTCGCCGGAGGCAGCGTGACCGACCCGCATAAGCGCTACCATCTGGAGCTTGCGACCTCACACTTGCAGGCGGGGCGCGAGACGGAGGCGTTGCTGCGGGACATGGGCTTCGAGCCGAAGAACGTGATGCGCGGCGGCAATACCGTCACATACTTCAAAAGCAGCGGAAACGTCGAGGATCTGCTCACGCTGCTCGGTGCGCCGTCGGCGGCGATGGAGATCATGTCCGCCAAGGTCGAAAAATCGATGCGCAACATCGTCAACCGCCGCGTCAACTGCGACGCCGCCAATCTGGACAAGTCGGTGGAGGCGTCGCGCGTACAGGTGGAGGCGCTGACGCGTCTGACGGACGCTGGCATACTCAAAACGCTGCCGGTCGCGCTGCAGGAGGTCGCCGTCGCGCGGCTGCTGCAGCCCGAACTCTCGCTCAGCGAACTGGCGCAGTCCTTTGACCCGCCGCTGACCAAATCCTGTCTGAACCATCGGATGAGAAAACTGATGCAACTTGCAAATGAGGAGAAAAGTGTATGAATCGTATGGAAAAAGCCAACAGCTATCACGAAAAGGGCTTCAACTGCTGCCAATGCGTGCTGGCCGCGTTCAGCGACCGCTTTGATATCCCGGAGGAAACGGCGCTCCGCATCGGCGCGGGCTTCGGCAGCGGCGCCGGAACGGGCGAGCTGTGCGGCGCGGTCACCGGCGCCGTCATGTCGCTTGACTTGATCTTGGGCGGTGACGTGACGAGCGAGCCCGTCGCCGCCAAGCGCAAGGCGGTCGGACGCGCAAAGGAGCTGCAAAAGCGCTTTACCGAGCAGTTCGGCGCGCTGCGCTGCCGCGAGCTGCTGAAAAACGAGAAGGAAGAGCCGAGCGAAGCGGTGCGGGCGCTGGGGATCACGAACCATTGCGGCGTGATGATTGCCTCGGCGGTGGAGCTCGTGGAACAGCTGCTGAAAGAGGAAGAGGCGTAAGATGTCATTTGCCCATCTCCATGTGCATACGGAGTTCAGCCTGCTCGACGGCGCATGCCGCATCAAGGACCTGCCGAAGCTGGTAAAGTCCATGGGGCAGGAGGCCTGCGCAATCACCGATCACGGCGTCATGTACGGCGTGATCGACTTTTATCGCGCCTGTAAGGCGGAGGGCGTCAAGCCGATCATCGGCTGCGAGGTCTACGTCGCGCCGCGCACGCGCTTCGACAAACAGCACGAGTTCGACGCAGAGGCGCGGCATCTGGTACTGCTGTGCGAAAACGAGACGGGCTACCGCAACCTCTCCTATATGGTCTCCATGGCGCACGTCGAGGGCTTCTACATCAAGCCGCGCATCGACCTCGATCTGCTGCGGAGCCATCACGAGGGGCTCATTGCACTGTCCGCCTGCCTCGCCGGAGAAATACCGAGGCGCTTAAGAGGCGGCAATTATGATGGTGCAAAGGAATATGCCTTAACACTATCTGAAATCTTTGGGCCCGACCATTTCTACCTCGAATTGCAGGATCACGGCATCCGCGAGCAGGCGATCGTCAACAAGGGCATCCTGCGCCTGCATGAGGAGACGGGGCTGCCGCTGGTCGTGACAAATGACGCGCACTATCTCCGGAAGGAGGACGCCGCTGCGCACGACGTGCTGCTGTGCATCCAGACGGGGCGCACTGTCGACGACGAGAACCGGCTGCGCTACGAGCCCCAGAACTTCTATCTGCGCTCCACCGAGGAGATGGCGGCGCTGTTCCCGGAGTATCCCGAGGCGGTGGAGAACACCGGCAGGATCGCCGACATGTGCAACGTTGAGTTTACCTTCGGCAAGTACCACCTGCCGGAATTCAAGCTGCCCGAGGGCTACGACAGCTTTACGTATCTCAAAAAGCTCTGCGACGAGGGCTTTGCCGAGCGCTACGGCGAGGGTAAGCCTGAATACCGCGAGCAGCTTAAATATGAGCAGGACATGATCGAGAAGATGGGCTTCACGGACTACTTCCTCATCGTCTCTGACTTTGTCCGCTACGCCAAAAGCGTCGGTATCCCCGTCGGCCCGGGGCGCGGCAGCGCCGCGGGCAGCATGGTGTCCTACTGCCTGCACATCACGGACATCGACCCGATGCAGTACGCGCTGTACTTTGAGCGCTTCTTGAACCCGGAGCGCGTTTCCATGCCGGATATCGACATGGACTTCGGCGACACGCGCCGCGGCGAGGTCGTGGACTACGTGCGGCGCAAGTACGGCGACGACCACGTCGCGCAGATCGTCACCTTCGGCACGATGGCGGCGCGCGGCGTCATCCGCGACGTGGGGCGCGCGCTCAACATGACCTACGCCGACTGCGACGTGATCGCCAAGCTGGTTCCGAGCGCGCTGCACATTACGCTCGACGACGCGCTGCGCCTCTCGCGTGATCTGCGGGACAAGTATGAGAGCGACGAGAACATCAAAAAGCTCATCGACACGGCGAAGGCGCTGGAGGGGATGCCGCGCCACGCCTCAACGCACGCCGCGGGCGTCGTCATCACGAAGGAGCCGGTCGTAAATTATGTGCCGCTGGCGCGGAACGACGAGACCATCGTCTGCCAGTACACGATGGTCACGCTGGAGGAACTGGGGCTTCTCAAGATGGACTTCCTCGGATTGCGGAACCTGACCATCCTCGACGACGCCGTGAAGATGATCCGCGAACGGGAGCCGGATTTCTCGCTGGAGAACATCCCGGAGAATGACCCCGCAACGTATGAAATGCTTCAGCAGGGCAGGACGGCGGGCGTGTTCCAGCTGGAATCCTCCGGCATGACGGGCGTGTGCGTGGGGCTCAAGCCGGAAAACGTGGAGGATCTGACGGCGATCATCGCGCTCTACCGTCCCGGCCCCATGGACTCCATCCCGCGCTTTATCGCGAGCAAGCACGACCCCAAGCTCGTGACCTATCTGCACCCGGCGCTGGAGCCGATCCTCAGCGTGACCTACGGCTGCATCGTCTATCAGGAGCAGGTCATCGAGATTTTCCGCCGCCTCGCGGGCTACTCGCTGGGGCAGGCGGACATGATCCGCCGAGCCATGAGCAAGAAAAAGGCGAAGGACGTGGAAAAGGAGCGCGCGACCTTCCTGCACGGCGATCCGGAACGCGGCATCGTCGGCTGCGTTGCCAACGGCATCCCGGAGGAGACGGCACAGGCGATCTATCAGGACATTTACGATTTTGCCAACTACGCGTTCAACAAGGCGCACGCCGTCTCCTACGCGGTGGTCGCGTACCAGACGGCGTACTGCAAGCGGCACTATACCAAGGAGTACATGGCGGCGCTGCTGTCCAGCGTGCTGGACTCCTCGGAGAAGGTCAACGAGTATTTCAGCGAGTGCAAGGAGAACGGCATCGCCCTGCTGCCGCCGGACGTCAACCACTCGCAGGGAGGCTTCTCCGTCGAGGAGGACGGCATCCGGTTCGGTCTGGTCGCCATCAAGAACATCGGCCGCGGCCTGATCGCCCGCATGACCGCCGAGCGGGAGCGAAACGGCCCATTCGTTGATTTTCAGGATTTTTGCAGCCGCATGGACGGCGTGGACATGAACAAGCGCGCGGTGGAAAACCTGATCCGCGCGGGCGCGTTCGACTCCATGGGCTATAAGCGCTCGCAGCTTATTCAGGTCTACGAGCGCGTGATGGACGGCATCGCCAACACCAACCGCGCCAATATCGAGGGGCAGATCGGCTTTTTCAACATGGGCGCGGAGACGCAGAAGCACACGGAGCTGCAATTGCCCGATATCCCGGAGTTTTCGGCGGGCGAGCTCATGGCGATGGAAAAGGAGACGACGGGGCTCTACCTCTCCGGCCATCCGATGGACGCCTACCGCGCCGCGGCGCGAAAGGCGCAGGCTGTGCCCATCGGCAGGATACGGGATGACTTTGCGCAGGAGGGCGGGCCGACCGTCTTCTCAGACGATCAGAAGCTGATGATCGCGGGCGTCGTCACGTCCAGCAAGACCAAGACGACCAAGAAGAACACGCTGATGGACTATGTCACGGTGGAGGACGACACGGGCTCCATGGAGATGCTCTGCTTCGCGAAATGCCTCGAAAGCTACGGCAGCTATCTGCGGGAGGGGCAGGTCATCGCCGCGTCGGGACGCCTGTCCGTGCGCGACGAGAAGGCGCCGCAGCTGATGTGCGACTATGCGCGCCCGCTCGCGGAGGGCGCTGCGCCGCCCGTTTCCGCGACGGAGGACGCGGCGGAGGGCGTCAAGACGCTCTATCTGCGCCTCCCGTCCATGGAATGTCCGGAAATGGAGCATTTCCGCCGCGTGATCTACATGTTCGAGGGGAAGCGCAACCCGGTCAGAATTCGCCTTGCCGACACAGGGAAGCTGATCGGCACGACCTGCGACCTGCGCGATTCTCTGGTGCGCGAGATGCGGGAGAAGCTGGGCGAGGAAAACGTCGTGGTCAAGTGAACAAGACAGAAAATGAGGAAGGGGAGACCCTTCCTCATGCTTCTTCTTCGGGGAACAGCAGCTCGATCAGCTCGCCGTACAGCTTTTCCGGCGCGTCCTGAAAGCGTTTGACCAGCGCCTTGGCTTTTTCCTCGTCGGGGACGGTGAGCTCCATGCGCCAAAACGGCTCGCCCGCGTCGTCATTGAAGCTGAGCAGGACGCGGAAGCCGCCGCCGTCCGGCGTGACGGTCGACTGCACCTGCCGCGCGCGCTTGATGCGCTGGTTCTGCTCCTCCGCCAGACGGTCGGCGGTCAGCCGGACGGAGTAGGGGATCTCATCGACGCAGGCGCGCCCGTTCTGGATGCCCTTCTCGGTGACGGCGTACAAATCGCTCTCGGAGCAGGTCATGTGTCCGGTGTCGACCAGATAGTTCAGGCACTCGGAGAAGTCAAAGAAGTCGATGGCGGGATCGCACATGGTCAGCTCCTGCATCACCTCGAACGGTACGGGTGCGATCAGCCGTTCGGCAATGTAGAGGATGAGGAACTTGATCTCCTGCTTGTTGCGGATAAATCCAACCTGAGGCATGGCGCGCCTCCTTATCGTTCTTGAGAGATAGATACAGTATAACGGATACCGGCGGATTTGTACAGCCTCATTTCCGCACCTCCCGCGCCGCGGGGCATATATTGGACTGAAAGGCTTCTCTTTCAAAGTACTTAAATCAGGAGGTATCCGAAACATGGCTGAAAAAGTGGCGGCCGGGCCGATCAGCGGCGCAAACGGCGTCCGTGAGGCTGTTTGTATCCATACCAAGAAGATATTCTCATCGTGCCGGGATAAGGACTGCATCGAGGATCTGCGGTTTTATCCTACCCAGTCGGCGCAGCAGGTGCTTGCCGGCGCACAGGGCATCCGCGGCGGCAGCGCGGAGCTGCTGTACACCTTCGTCGACGTCGAGCCGGTCAACTTCAACCGCGGCTTCTTCACCGTCGATATGCGCTTTTACTACAAGATCACGCTGCAGGCACTCAGCGGCAGCACGCGCTACACCGAGGTGGAGGGCCTTGCGACCTTCGGCAAGCGCGTCATCCTCTGCGGCGGAGAGAGCGGACCGAAGATCTTCTCGTCCGAGCCGGTCGCCGACGAGCTGGACGTCCAGCTCGACCTGACGGCGGATCTGCCCACGGCCTATGTCGAGGTTATCGATCCGCTGCTGCTCAGCGCGGGCTTCGTCGACAACTGCCACTATGTGCCCGGCGTGCTCACGGGCGTGCCGGAGGGCATTCTCTCCGCGTTCGACGAGCCGCTGATCCTCGACGAGTCGCAGAGCCGCCGCGTCTGCGTCTCTCTCGGTCAGTTCTCCATCGTCCGTCTGGAGCGCGACACGCAGCTTCTCATCCCCGTGTTCGACTACTGCATCCCGACGGACGAGTGCACCGTCGCCGGCATCGGCAGCGCCGAGGACCCTTGCACCGTCTTCGCGGATGTTGATTTCCCGGTCGATTCGTTCTTCCCGACCGGTGCGGTTTGCGATTCGGCAGAGGGGAACGGCTCCTCCTGCGGCTGCAGCCGCTGACTCCATAGCGGCTTGCCCACAAAAACGACCGGCGGATCGCCGGTCGTTTTTTGGGGACGTTTGACAAATTTTTAGGATAATCCTTGGATTTTTTGCCGATTTTTTATCTTTTTTGACTTGCGTTTTCGATGCGGTTTGCATATAATATAGAATAATCTATATGAAATTTGCGAATAGGACGCAAGGAGAACAATATTTATGCAGGAAATGAGCAGAAAAAACGCGCTTTTCACCGATTCCGTCATTCGCCGCATGACGCGCATCGCCATTGCGAACAATGCGATCAATCTGGCGCAGGGGTTCCCGGATTTTGACCCGCCCAAGGCGATCACCGACCGTCTCGCCGAGATCGCGCCCATCGGACCGCACCAGTATCCCATCACCATGGGCGCACCGAACTTCCGTCAGGCGGTCGCCCGCAAGTGCGGGCGCTGCATGGGCCGCACGATCGATCCGGAGACGGAGATCGTCGTGACCATCGGCTCCACCGAGGCGATGGTGGACTCCATCTTCGCGCTCACCAATCCGGGTGACAAGGTCATCCTGTTCAGCCCGTATTTCGAGAACTATCACGCGCAGCTGATCCTCGCGGACTGCCAGCCGATCTATGTTCCGCTGGTTCCGCCCGCGTTCAACTTTGACCCCAACGTTCTGGAGGACGCGTTCAAGCAGGGCGTCAAGGCGATCCTGATCTGCAATCCGTCGAACCCCAGCGGCAAGGTCTTTACCCGCGAGGAGATGGAGCTGATCGCGTCGCTCTGCGTTAAGTACGACGCCTATGCCATCATGGACGAGGTGTACGAGCACATCGTCTACGACGACAACAAGCACCTGTACATGAACTCCATGCCCGGCATGTGGGAGCGCACGATCAGCTGCTCCAGCCTGTCGAAGACTTATTCCATCACCGGCTGGCGTCTGGGCTATGCCATCGCGCCGAAGCCGATCATGGACCGCATCAAGCAGTACCACGACTTCAACGCCGTCGGCGCGCCCGCGCCGCTGATGGAGGCCGCGGTCGTCGGTCTTGATATGCCGGAGAGCTACTATGTGGAGTTTCAGGCGCACTACGCGCACATGAAGAAGCTGTTTACGGACGGCCTGAAGAACCTTGGCATCCCGTTTACCGACCCGCAGGGCACCTACTTCACGCTGGTGGACATCGGGCCGTACATGAAGAAGGGGCAGACCGACGTGGAGTTCTGCGAGGAGATGGCCGTCAAGGTCGGCGTCGCCTGCGTGCCCGGCACCTCCTTCTTCATGGAGGATGTGCAGAACATCGTGCGCGTCCACTTCGCGAAGAAGGACGAGACGCTCAACGAGGCGCTCAACCGTCTCGGCGATCTGAAAACCAAGATGGCGTAAACCGCTGAATCGACCTGACGCGGAAAGGAGGAGTGCGATATGTTCGGTGCCGTGAGCTACGGCGCGTCTTCACTGCTGATGCGGCAGTCTGCCTATACGATGCAGCATGCGCGCGGTGCGACGGCTGTTTCTGCCGTGTCCGGACAAGAGCGTACCGCACCCTCGACAGCCGCTGCTACGGCTGGAACTGCGGCGGGTGCGTCCGTTGGGTACGGTCCGTCCGAGATGCCCTATATTCCGAACGGTTACGGCCCGACGGAGCTTGCAAACCGCGCGCGGGTGCAGTATCCGGAGGACAGGGCGGCGAAGGACAAGGATTTTGACATCATGCCGTTCCGAACGAGCCAGAAAGCGGAAAGAGCAGAAGTTCCCGGTTTCAAACCGCTGGGCGTCGAAAACGAGGAGAACAACGGCGAGCTGCCCGGTTTTCACCCCTTGGGAGCCGAGGACGAAGAGAAGAATGACGAATCGCTTGGGTTCAGACCCTTGGGCGCTGAGGACGATGATGAAAAAAAGGCCATTCCCGGCACGGATGACGACGAAGAAACGGACGTTCCGGGTGTGAAGGACGCCAAATCCCCCGCGGAGGTGACGGACGAAGCCAAGTGTGAAACGTGCGCCAAGCGCAAGTATCAGGACGGCTCCGACGATCCGGGCGTCTCGTTCAAGATGCCGACCAGCGTGGACCCGAGGGTAGCGGCCTCCGCCGTGCGCGGACATGAGATGGAGCACGTCGTCCGCGAGCGCGCCAAGGCGCAGCAGGAGGGGCGCAGGGTCGTCAGTCAGAGCGTGACCTACCACACCGGTATTTGCCCGGAGTGCGGCAAATTCTACGTTTCCGGCGGCACGACGCGTACCGTCACGGCGGCGGACAACACCAAGGATTTCCTCGAACAGGTGGCAGAGAGAAGCGAAAAGGTCAAACTAAAGCTGAACATCACCGCGTAAGGGCGCGAAAACGCGCCCTTCTTGTCTTTGCCAATAATGGTTGCAATAAATATGATTGGCAAAAATGCATCAAAATGGTATCATACGGCGATCAACCATAAGGCTGATCACAACGGAGAAGACTATGGAAAATTACGGAACCGGCGCGATGTTGGAGCTGAAAAACATATCAAAATGCTATGATTCCATCAGCGTGCTCAAAGGGATCGATCTCAGCATCCGCGAGGGCGAGTTTGTCACGCTGCTCGGTTCCTCCGGCTGCGGCAAGACCACGATCCTGCGCATCATCGCCGGTCTGACGGAGCCGGACGGCGGACAGGTGCTGCTGGAGGGCAGGGATATGACCGGCCAGCCGCCGGAAAAGCGCAACGTCAACACGGTGTTTCAGAGCTATGCGCTGTTTCCGCACATGACGGTCGCGCAAAACATTGCCTACGCGCTCAAGATCCGGCATGTGGATAAGGCGGAAACGGAACGCCGCGTGCGTGACGCACTGGAAATGGTGCAGATGTCCGGCAGCGAGAAGAAGACGCCCGCGCAATTGAGCGGCGGTCAGAGACAGCGCATTGCTATCGCGCGCTCGCTCATCAACCGCCCGAAGGTGCTGCTGCTCGACGAGCCGCTCGGCGCCTTGGACTTGCAGCTTCGCCGCCAGATGCAGTATGAGCTGAAAAAGCTCCAGCAGCAGGTCGGCATCACGTTCGTCTATGTGACGCACGATCAGGAAGAAGCCATCAACATGTCCGACCGCATCGTGCTTTTACACAACGGCGGGATCGAACAGCAGGGGGCTCCGAATGAGATCTACGACCGGCCGCGCACCAGCTATGCCGCGCAGTTTGTCGGCAGCGCCAACGTGCTGCATGGTGTCGCCGAGCGTATCAAGGACGGCGCCGTGGTGCTCAAGAGCGACTGCGGCACGATGCTCGCCGACGCGGATGGCATCGACGTGCGCGCGGGCGAACCGCTGACGCTGGCGGTTCGCGGCGAGAACATCGCCATCGCGCGCGAGCCGGACAGCGTCGCCAGCATCTGCGGCGTCGTCGAGGCGAACACCTTCGCCGGCGGGATGCTGCGCATTCCCGTGCGGCTGTGCGACGGGGCGGAGGTCGTCATCACGCGGCAGGGCATCCACTTCGATTTCGCCGCGGGCGAGACGGTGTATCTGCACTGGGACGCGCGCGCCGCGGTACTGGTCGACAGGGAGGCGGCGCCATGAAGCATCTGCGCACGTCGGAGAGTGCTCTGCCGGAGGTGCAGTCTGCTCCGGAAGCCGCTTCTCGTGTCAAACGCGACCGCTGGTGGCTCTGTATCGCGCCGCTCTATGCGTTTACGCTGGTCTTTGTGCTCGGCCCCGCGCTCTACATGGTCGCCGTCAGCTTTGCCGAGAATACGGCGGGGACCGGCTTCCGCTGGGCGTTCACGCTGGACAACTTCTTAAAGCTGCGCGATCCGGTATATCTGAACTGCTTCCGCGAATCGTTCCGTCTTGCCGTATCGACGACGATCCTCAACGTGCTTATCGGGTATCCATTCGGCTACTTCATGGGACGCCTCAGCGTGCGCGGCAAGCGCGTGATGATGTTCCTCGTCATGGTGCCGTTCTGGACAAGCTCGCTGATCCGGTTGTACGGCTGGCTGATTATTCTACAAGTTAAGGGCGTTTTCAACAATCTGCTGATCGCCCTTGGGCTGATCGATGAGCCGCTGAAGATCCTCTACAGCTATCCCGCGGTGCTCATCGGCATGGTGTACGCGCTGCTGCCGTTCATGATCCTCGCGGTGTACACCAGCGTGGAGAAGATGGACTGGACGCTGGTCGAGGCCGCGCGCGACCTCGGCGCGACCCGTGCAAAGGCGTTTTTTACCATCACGCTGCGCATGACGCTGCCCGGACTGATGAGCGGCGTCATCCTGACCTTTGTGCCGTCGATGGGTCTCTTTTTCATCGCGGACATTCTGGGCGGCAACAAGATCGTTCTGGTCGGCAGCCTGATCCAGGATCAGATGACCCGCGGCGGAAACCAGCCCTTCGCCGCGGCGCTGGCGCTGGTGCTCGCGGTGATGACGACGCTGATGCTGTGGCTCTACCGCAAGGTGACGCACACGTCTGAATTGGAGGGGATGTTCTGATGAGACGGAAGCATTTCTCCTTTTCAGCGCTGTATCTGGCGCTTGTCACGCTGATAACCTACCTGCCCATCGCGGTCGTCATCGTGTTCTCGTTTAACGACGCAAAGCTGCCCGTCGCGTGGAAGGGCTTCAGCCTGCGCTGGTATGAGACCCTGCTGCATGACGCCGCGCTGATGGAGGCGCTGCGGAACAGTCTGGTGCTCGGCGTCGCCAGCAGCGCCTTTGCCGCGGTGATCGGGACGCTGGGTGCCATCGGCATGGCGCGCGTCCACTATAAGAGCAAGGGCATGATGGCATACCTCTCCACGCTGCCGATCATGCTGCCGGAGATCATCCTCGGCATGGTGTTCATGGCGTTTTTCTCGCTTCTTCACCTGCCGTTCGGCTGGCCGACGCTCATCATCGCGCATACCTCATTCTGTATTCCATATGTTTTCCTGATGGTCAAGGCGCGGCTGGTCGGTATCGACAAGTCAATCGAGGAGGCGGCGCGCGACCTCGGTGCGACGCCCGTTCGCGCGTTCTTCGACATCACGCTGCCGCTCATCCTGCCCGCCGTGGCGTCGGGCTGTATCCTGTCGTTCGCCATGAGCTTTGACGATGTGGTCATCAGCATCTTTGTCAACGGCCCCACGCTTTCCACGCTGCCGATCAAGGTCTACACGCAGATGCGCACCGGCGTCACGCCGGAGATCAACGCGCTGTGTACGATCCTACTGATCGCCGTCATTTTGATTCTGCTGCTTTCTTCCGCTCTGCGGCGCAAAGCAGATGATCGCCAATAAGATTTGCGAAAAAGGAGAATGGATATGAAAAGAAAACTGTTTGCGCTGCTGCTGACGGCGGCGACGCTGCTTGCTCTGACTGGCTGCGGCGGTGGGCAGAGCAAGTCCGGCGGGGAGCTGGTGCTCTACACATGGGAGGGCATGTTCCCGCAGGAGGTGCTCGACGGTTTCACCGAGCGCACGGGCACGAAGATCGTCTATTCCAACTTCGACTACGATGAAACGATGCTGGAAAAGCTGACGCAGGCGAAGGGCGGCGACTATGACGTCGTCATCGCCGACGACTACATCATCGAGCAGGCGGTGCAGGCCGGACTGGTGGGTGAGCTGGACAAGAGCATCATCACCAACTTCGGCAACATCAACCCGCGCTATCAGGGCCAGTTCTACGACCCGTCGGACAAGTACACCGTGCCGTATGGCTGCGGCATCCCGCTGATCGTCTATGACCCCGCGGCGGTGGACTTTGAGATCAAGGGCTACAACGACCTGTGGAACCCCGCGCTCAAGGACGCGGTCGCCATCACGGCGAACTATCGCGTCATCAACGGCATCACGCTGCTCTCCATGGGCAAGAGCATGAACGAGGAGGATTTGGAAGTGATCGCGCAAGCGGGCGAAAAGCTGCTTGCGCTTGCGCCGAACATCCGTCTCATTCAGGACGACAACACGCAGGACGCGCTGCTCAACGGCGAGGCCGCCGCCGCGTTCCTCTACACCTCGCAGGTCACGCAGGTCATGGCGGAGAATCCCAACCTCAAGGTCGTGTATCCGGAGGAGGGTCTGGGCTACGGCATCATGGCGGCGTTCGTGCCCGTCAAGGCGCCAAACGCCAAGGCGGCGAACGAGTTTTTGAACTATCTGCTGGAGCCGGAGATCAGCAAGGCGTGCTTTGAGTACATCGGCTACGTCAACACCACCGGCGCGGCGGACAGCATTGTCGATCCGTCGCTCGTTGCGCCCGCGTCCGCCGGTACGGGCGAGTTCATCATGAACGTGTCCGAGGAGGCGAACGACGCGTACAACCGCAACTGGACGGAGTTCCGCGCCGCCTGCGGCCAGTAAGAAGTACGAAGGTGAGTATCATCCGAAAGGAACAACTGCTCAAGCAATATTTCGGTCACGGTGCGTTCCGGCCCGGACAGGAGGCGTTGATCGACGCACTTCTGGACGGGCGGGACGTGCTGGGCGTGATGCCGACCGGCGCGGGGAAATCTGTGTGCTATCAGATCCCCGCGCTGATGCTGTCCGGGATCACACTGGTGATCTCGCCGCTGATCTCGCTGATGAAGGATCAGGTTGCCGCGCTCAAGCAGGCGGGCGTCGCCGCGGCGTACATCAATTCGTCACTGAGCTATGCGCAGTATCTGGAGGTGTTGCGCCGCGCCAAAAATGGGGCGTACAAGATCATCTACGTCGCGCCGGAGCGCCTTTCGACCGAAGGCTTCCTTGCCTTTGCCGAGAGCGCCGAGATTTCGCTTCTTGCCGTGGATGAGGCGCACTGCGTGTCCCAATGGGGACAGGATTTCCGGCCAAGCTATCTGAAGATCGCAGAATTCTGCGCCGCGCTGTCCAAACGTCCGACCGTCGGCGCGTTTACCGCCACAGCGACGGACGAGGTCAAGCGCGATATCGTCAAGCTGCTCGCGTTGAATGAGCCGCTGGAGCTGACAACTGGCTTCGACCGTCCGAATCTCTGCTTTTCCGTCGAGACGCCCGGCAGCAAGGACGTCTGGCTGAACGCCTTTGTCGCCGAGCGTGCCGAGCAGAGCGGCATCGTCTACTGCGCCACGCGAAAGAACGTGGAGACGGTCTGCGAGAATCTGAAAAGCCGCGGCTTTGCGGCAACGCGCTACCACGCTGGGCTGGATGCCGAGGAGCGCCGCGCCAATCAGGAGGATTTCCTCTACGACCGCGCGCGCATCATGGTCGCCACCAACGCCTTCGGCATGGGGATTGACAAGTCGAATGTAAGCTATGTCGTACATTACAACATGCCGAAGAACATCGAAAGCTACTATCAGGAGGCGGGCCGTGCCGGACGCGACGGGTCAAGGGCGGAGTGCGTTCTTCTGTATGCCGCAAACGATGTCCGTACCGCGAAATACCTGATTGAAAACAGCGAAGACAATGTGGAGCTCACCGAGGAGGAGCGCGCATTCATCCGGGAACGCGACCTTTCGCGGCTCGTGCGTATGGCGGGCTACGGCAAGACCTCCGACTGCCTGCGCCGGTATATCCTGCACTATTTCGGGGAGCAGGCGCCGCTGCATTGCGGCAACTGCGGAAATTGCTGCGGCAAGCTGGAGGAGATCGACATCACGACGGAGGCGCAGAAGATCCTCTCCGGCGTGACGCGCGTGGAGCGGAGATTTCGCAGCGGCTTGGGCGTGACGGCGCTTGTTCGGATGCTCCACGGCAGTAAGGAGCAGAGGATCATGGCGATGAAGCTCAACGAGCTGCCCACTTACGGCATCATGGGAGATGTGGATCGATCGACGATCCGCAGCTATATCGACTGTCTGATTGAAAAAGGATATCTGTATGTGACGGAAGGGGACTATCCTGTGCTCCGCACGACGGAACAGGCGAAAAACGTACTGTTTGGCGGCGAGCAGGTCGTCTGCCTCGGAAAGAAGCGGGAAAAAACAAAGAAGAAGAAAGCCGGAACGATTCAGCCCGCGGACAACAGTCTGTACGCGGCGCTTCGCGATCTGCGAAGCGAAATCGCAAAGCGCGAAAGCGTGCCCGCCTATGTCGTGTTTACCAACGCCGCGCTGCAGGACATGGCGGCAAGACAGCCGGAGACAATGACGGAGTTTCTGGATATCAACGGCGTCGGCAACCGCAGGGCAGAGCGGTACGGGGAAGCGTTTATGGACTGCATTCGCGCATGGAAGGAGAACAACTGACCAGCGACGCTGAATTCATAATGCAAAGGGACGGAGCCTGCGCGGCTCCGTCCCTTTGCATAGGTTGATGGGAAAACGTTCAGTCGAAGCTGGGATTGACGTAGTAGACGTTCTTCTGATCCATCTTCTCTCGCGCAAGGCGCAGTCCCTCGCCGAAGCGCTGGAAGTGCACGATCTCTCGCGCGCGCAGAAACTTGATGACGTCGTTGACGTCGGGATCGTCAGAAAGCCGCAGGATGTTGTCGTAGGTAACGCGCGCTTTCTGCTCCGCGGCAAGGTCTTCGGTCAGATCGGCGATCACGTCGCCCTTGACGCCGATCCCGGCGGCGCTCCACGGGAAGCCGGACGCCGCGGTAGGGTAGACGCCTGCTGTGTGGTCGACAAAATAGGCATCGAAGCCCGCGGTTTTGATCTGCTCGTCGCTGAGGTCGCGTGTGAGTTGGTGCACGATCGTGCCGACCATCTCAAGGTGGCCGAGTTCCTCAGTGCCTAACGAGGAGCAGCCGCGGCGCAAAAGTCCGGAAAGCCTTTATCCATGCGCCTTTGCGGGTTCGGAAAGCGTCGAAAACGCGAATGTGCGAAAATGCGGCTGGCTCTTTTCCTTTGAACAGGACTACCATCACCGCGCGTCGGACAAGCACTACCATGTGGATGTGCTGGCCGCGCTCCCGGAAGGGAGGGCGTCGGTGTGAAGGAGTATGTGCAGTCCCTCGCGCCGGACAAGCTGACGCCGTTCGCGGGTCATCCGTTCCGGATACGCGACGACGCCTCGATGGACGAGCTGACAGAGAGCATCCGTGCTTATGGCGTCCTTTCGCCGCTGCTGGCGCGCCCGAAGGGCGAGGGGTACGAGCTGGTGTCCGGGCATCGACGCCGTGCCGCGGCAATCAAGCTGGGTTTGGCGACGGTTCCCGTGCTGGTGCGCGAGATGAGCGACGACGAAGCGGTCATATTGATGGTGGACAGCAACCTCCAGCGGGAAAACCTGCTGCCGAGCGAGAAAGCGTTTGCCTACAAGATGAAGCTGGACGCGCTGAAGCATCAGGGAAAGGTAAAAACGGGACAACTTGTCCCGAAGTCAGATTCGCACCCAACGGCAGCGATAATCGGGCAGCAATCAGATGAAAGTTATAAAACAGTTCAACGCTACATTCGCCTCACGAACCTCGTCAAGCCGCTGCTGGACATGGTGGACGAAGGCCGCATCGCGTTCTCGCCCGCGGTCGAGCTGTCCTATCTCACGAAGGAGCAGCAAGCGTATCTGCTCGATTCCATCGGACAGGAGGACGCCACGCCCTCGCTCTCGCAGGCGATCCGCATGAAAAAGCTCTCACAGCTTGGCAAGCTGACGCCGGAGGTCATCTACGCCGTGCTGACCGAGGAAAAGCCCAACCAGAAGGAGCAGGTGCGCATCAAAACGGAATCGCTGCGCAAATACTTTCCGAGCGGCTACTCCGCCGAACAGATGGAGCGGGCAATTTTGAAGCTGCTGGAGGAGCGGTATCGCGCGAGACACCGCGGGCAGGAGAGATAGCGCCGCACAGTGGCGCTATACGGTCTGTCCCCGTAAAATGAAGTCGAAAGGGGGACAGGCCGATGGGCAACGATGTGATCGAACAGCTCTATTTCGGAAATCTGATCATCAACGAACGGGATATCCGGCGCGGCTCGCCTCTGGACAAGGCTTACAAAGCCTTTGCGGAGGCCGAGGAGCTTTTGACGAGGAAGCTGACCGGAGAAGAGAAACGGGCGCTGCTGACGCTGCTTGACGCCCACAGCGAGATTCTCGGTACGTCCGAGTGTGAGGGCTTCTGCCGGGGTTTTCGGCTGGGCACGCTGCTCCTGATGGACGTTCTTGCGGGGGCAGACGAACTGTTTGAAGGAGGTGTCAAACCATGAAACCCGTGATCTATGAGCGGGGCATCCGCTACGAGCTGCGCGGCGAGCAGTATTATCCCTGCTTCGCGCCGCCGGAGCCGGACAACGAGCGGGAAACCTACGACCTGATCGTCCGGCAGATGGCGGCGGCGCAGGGCATCGACGAGGAGCTGAAGGCGCGCGACCAGATGGCGTGGGTGGGTGCGATGAACAACATCCGAAGCGCCGCAAAAGAGTTTTTTCGGTAACTGAATCACGATTTGAAGGCGGAGAACAGTCCAAAAAGCTGTTCTCCGCCTATTTTTTATGCAAAGAGGGACGCCATGAATTATTTTTACGGTCGGGAAGCCGACCTGTTCTCATTCTACCGCATACCAAAGATGCTGATTGCAGACAAACGCTTTGCGGAAATGAAATGTGAAGCGAAGCTGCTTTACGGAATTATGCTGGATCGCATGCAACTTTCCACCAAAAACCATTGGCTGGATGAACGGGGCCGCGTCTATATCTACTACACCATCGAGAGGATCATGGCGGATTTGGGCTGCAAGCACGAGAAGGCGGGCAAGCTGCTCGCCGAGCTGGAGCGCTTCGGCTTGATCGAGCGTGTGCGGCAGGGCATGGGCAGACCGGATCGAATCTATGTCTGCAAATTTACAGAAATCTGATTTTCGGATGTCTTGTCCTCTGAAAAACAGATGCAAGTAAGACTGAGTATAAGCAATCAAAACCAACCGAGAAAAGAATAGACAGGGGAAACCCGGAAAGGAACGAACATGGAGGCAAGGATTTTTCAAATCAACATTCGACTTAACGAGGAGGAATACCGGCAGCTCACCCGCGCCGCGGCGCGGCGAGCAATGGGGCGCGCCACCTATGTGCGGATGCTGCTGTCGGAAAAGTGGCACGAAGAGGCGGAGCAGGAGGCCGGGAAGTGCTGATTTCTTTCTTCGGCAGGTGAGGGCAGCATTGCTGTGCGATGTTGCCCTCGCAAGCATAGCATTTGGATAGCCAAATGCGCTTGTTAAGGGGCGCAGCCCCTTAAAATCCCCAACAAATCAAGGAGGACACAGCTATGAGAAGCAGACCAATTATGATCACGGTTCGGTTCAACGAAGAAGAGTACAAGTGGCTGATGGATAACGTGAACAAGAGCTGCCTGCGCCGCGAGCCGTACATCCGCGCGCTGATTGCCGGCGAGGAAATCTATCCCGGCCCGACCGAGGAATGGATCGCGCTGTTCCGCCTGCTCAGTGGCATGGGAAACAACCTGAATCAGATCGCCGCGCGGGCACATTGGAGTCACAGCTTATCACAGCAGGATTTCGAGCGTCTTGTGGAGATGCGCAAAGAGTTCTGGAATGCCGTGGAAAGAGTAAAACGAAATAAGTCTATCGCAGGGGAGGATTGAGCGCCTACGCCATCGGGTCTTCCAGAAGATCCTCCACGTTGCAGCCAATCACGCGCGCCAGCTTATAGACGGTATGCGCCTGCGCTTTGTCGATGTCGTTTTCCTGCTGCTCGTACATCTGAATAGACCGCTTGTTGACGCCGGAGGCTCTTGCGAGCTCCGACTGCGAAAGCCCCCTGCTTTCCCGAAGACGCTTGAGTCTGGATTCGCGGGGGGCTTTCCGCGCCCTTTCCTCCATCGCGTCGATGAACTTGGTGATATCCATCTCATGATAGACCGAATACATCGCTATAATCTCGGAGAGCCGCGTGCTCCGAAAGATGTCTTGGAACCGCTTCCCGCTGTACCATTGATACTCGGCAAGCGCCCAGCCCGCCCAGTATTCGGGGGAAAGGCCCTCCGAGTATCCGGGCTCCGGCGCGGTTTTGCTCTGATACGTCTTTTTCAGGATGTTTCTTGCCAGCTCAACGCCCGACATCCCCGCGAGCACGGCGGGGTTGCCGCGCTCGAACTGCTGCGCGTACCCGGAGGACAGGAAGATCGACGCCGTCCAATCGGGTGGCAAGAGGCAATCGTTGATCAGGTAGTCGAAGCACTGCGACAGCGTGCCTTTCGCGTCACTCAAGTAAGATTCGCTGTATGCGCGGGTCATCGTTGCTCATCTCCTCTCGCAGAATGTCCATGACGAAGATGTCGTCCTTGAATACGTTGGCTTTCCCGATCTCCTCCCGATAGGTCTTTCGCGCTTGGGAGTCCCGCGCAACGAATTTCGGATAGTAGATGTTCTTATCCACCGGCACCGCGTCCACAAAGCGAATGCGCTCAAACGCCTTCGGAGAGACGAGTACCGTCTGCAAGCCGAGCTTGCCGAGCGACAACGCCTTGTTGAGCCCGCGCAGCGGCAGCGTGTTCTCGACGAACGCCTCCGCGTAGCGGAAGTAGGAATCATCCGCGCGGTATCCGGTTATCAGGTCATACTCGCTCGTGTCGATCGCATAGTGCGCGATGATGTATTCTCTCGCGTCAATGGCGATGGGGGAGGCAAGCGAGAACGTGCGGTGCGCCAGCAGAATGGCAATCCAGTTCAGCACGGTATGCCGCCCGTCTGAAAGGTTGAGGTGCCGGAGACCGCCGTTCTCCAGCGTATAACGGTTCACAAAACCGTCCGCACCGTCCTTGCAGGCCCATTCCTTCGCCATCTCTTCCTGTTCCGTGCAGTAGAACCCGCGCCCGTAGTCATTGTGCTCGCTGCCGCGTGAGATATCCGGCTTTTCAACGATCTGCCCGCTCCCGTGCAAAAGATTCAGCATGAACATCACCTCGTCCATATCATTCTGATGATATGGATATACTATATCATTGGAATGATAGTATGTCAAATGAAATGTGTCGAAAATGCGTTTGCATCCTGACAGCGCGCGGAAATCTGGTTGCGATTATGGGGAAAATGGTGTAAAATGCAAATATGTATGCAGTAACACGAGAATGTAATTTGACGGAGGTGCGACCATGACGCCCGAGGCGAAAGCGCGAGAGGCAATCGACAAGCGGTTGGAACAGTCCGGCTGGATCATTCAGGATATGCGCCAAGTTAATCCAATGGCGGCACTCGGCGTTGCGGTGCGGGAGTACCCCACCAGCACCGGACCGGTGGACTATGCGCTTTTCGTGGAGGGTAAGCCGGTTGGCGTGGTCGAGGCAAAGCGCGACGACGAGGGCGAGAATATCACCACGGTCGAGACACAGTCCGGCCGCTACGCAAGCAGCACCTTCAAATACGTCAGCGTTGATTACAGCATCCGCTTTGCCTATGAAGCGACGGGGAAGTTGATGCGCTTCACCGACTACGATGATGTCAAGTTTCGCTCGCGCGATGTGTTCTCCTTCCACCGCCCGGAGACGTTGCGCTATTTGTTGGCACAGCCGGATACGGTGCGCAACAACCTGAAGCGTTTGCCGACGCTGGATACGACTGGTTTCCGTGACTGCCAGATCAAGGCAATGCTTTGTAGTCCCCAAAAAGCCAACGATTATACCTATTATGCAATATTTGTACTTGAGATAAATAATATTGGCTCCGGGTCGGCAAAAGAAATTGCATACTTGTGGAAACATGACAAGGAGATATATGGGAAAGGACATTTTCCTCGGCCTGCTGTATTTCCAAAAGAAAGCTGCACGATAGTTGTTGAAGTCTGCATTGCGCCAGAGGATGTTGGCGATGAAGACTCTGTGCAGCTCAGAACACTAAACTTGACTTATAAGGATTTGCTCAACAACACTTACGAACAAAAAGTAGAGTTGTCTTTTTACGTCTATGGCGAAAAATCTTACCGCGAAGGGACTGCCATGCGCATTACAAAATGCATAACATATCCTGCTGAATTAAAGACTAATAATGAGGAGACCACCAATGACCTACATCCTCAAACAATTTGATACGCCACTGGTCAAGTTTACCGCCACGGAGGACACTGCCTCGCCGGAGGTCAACATCCTCTGGGTAAACGAGGACAGGCGCGCGCTGCTACCGCTTGACCTCGACCTGACGCCGGACGGCCTGAACAGTTGGCTGCGCCACCGCACGATTCCCAAGAACCGTGCCTATGTTCATGCGCTCCTGTCCAAGTGCGGGCTGAATCTGAACCGTCCGATGAGCATCATCAACGTCTGCAAGGGCTTATCACTGAATGACAGTTATTGGGTGGTTGAGGAAGAATTTGAGGGAAAATTTTCTGATTATAACCTCTATGGCAACAGATTTAGCAACATTTTGGCGTTGATTGCCTTTACAGGCTATGGGAGCAGCCTGCGGTCGTCGCTCAATTCCAGCCCGGAGTTTACCACGAACGGTATGCTGCCGAAGTGCTGGCGGCGTGTGGACGGCAGGATCATGCTATATAAGGGCGGGACTTCCGGTGCGTCCAACACCGGCTTTGAGCCGTATTCCGAGTTTTACGCCGCGCAGGTTGCGGAAGCAATGGGAATCCATGCGATTTCCTACAATTTGTCCCGCTGGAAGGACAACCTTTGCTCGACCTGCGAGCTGTTCACAAGCAAGGATCGTTCTTTCATGCCGGTGGGCCGGATCGTCAAAACCGGCGGTTTCAAGGCGGTGGAGGACTATTATCGCGGGCTTGATGCCGAGTACCAGCGCGCATTTGGCGATATGCTGCTGTTCGACGCCGTAATCTGCAACACAGACCGGCACCTCGGCAACTTCGGCTTTCTGATCGACAACGCGGCCAATCAGATCGTCGCGCCCGCGCCGCTGTTCGACCACGGCAATTCCTTATTCAACTTCGCCGGAAGCGACTGCTGGACGTCCGCTGACGCCTTGCAGGAGTACGCGGACACGCTGCTGCCGAACGTCTACGATGATTTCTTCGGCACGGCAAAGGCGCACATGGACAGGGGAGATACGGAAAAAGTGCGTCGGCTGCTGGATTTCCGCTTCAAGCGTCACAGCCGGTACAATCTGCCTCCCAAACGACTGAAAATGATTGAAGATCAGATACACAAGAGGGCAAGGATGCTGCTAATTCAATAACTATGATGTATTATCAGGCCGGGAAAGAAGCTGAAAGGTGAAAAAAGGAGTAGTGTGGTAGCGTTTGGCCGGTATTATACTTCTCCCTAATCATTTTTCTCTGCCCCGCGCATCATAAATATCTCATGGTGGTGATTCCATTGAACTATAAAGGCCCGTATCATGACAAAGAACTAAATATTACACAGTCAATGCGTGAACGCATCTACGAGGATATTTGGTCGGAAGCGCTTTACAAAGTGGCGCAGAAATACAATTTAACGAGTGCTCCGCTTAAACGACGTTGCAAAGAATGCTGGGATATCCCCGTTCCGGATTCGAGTTACTGGGCAAGAGTTCACGCTGGGAAAAAGGAAAAACGGCCTGAATTGCCGATGCCTCCGGCAGAGTTTGCACGCCCGTACTTATCTGAGTACGCTGTCTCATATATTCAGCTTAATGATGTCCCCGAAGCTGATCTATATACCAAAGAGCCGATGTCCGTGTTTTCGGAAAAAACGAAACAATTAGTCGCAGAGGCGGAAAAGAATCTGAAAACGCCGACAACCATAATCAAGCCGACATATGATTTTGCAAGAACGATCGAATCCGAAAAGATAGAAGCCGGCTCAACGCAGTACCGGGGGCTTTGTATTCTTTATGCGCTCTCTGCAAAAGCAAGAGAGTTTGAAGGGGAAGGATATCTGGGCGACGCCAATACGCATGGCCACCTGTTTTCCGGACATATAACCCTGTGTCGGCAGAACTGGTGTTATCACATGAATTGCGATCCGAATACCGAAATGCTGTCACTGTCTTTCTACTGGTCAGAGTGGGCATATGAATACGATAAAGATGTTGCTGCGTACCGGATGATCTTTGTTGAAAAAGAGAACCTTCCGCTAGACCAGCAAATTGGCGCTGTTTTTCATGCGCTGATGGTCGAGTCAGGGAGAAAAGTCCAAGAAGATGAGTTAGCAAGAAGAGCAGACATCATCAAAAAAGCGAATGCCGAGAGAGCAAAAAAGCTGAAACCTTTCATTGATGAAGAAAATAAAAAAGCAGAAAAAGCGCTGAATGACGCGAATGCCTATTTAGATGCACAGAAAATCAGAGCATTTGCAGCAGCATTCTACGAGAAGAACAGCCCGCTGTTTGAAAGCCATCCAGGGCTGAAAGAACGTTATGAGTGGCTGCAAAAACGAGCTGACTGGCTTGATCCGCTGATAGAAAATGATTATGATCGTTTTCTTTCTCCAGAATAAAAAAGACCATACCAGCGTGCGTAATTATCTTGACATTGACATGAATAATGGCTAATATAAAGTTACACTTTATATTAGCCATTACCTTTTGCTGGAGGTTTGCCATGTATGCCATCAAACGCCATATTGAGCCCATTGTTGAGCGGCGGGCGCGGAACAGCAAGGCAATTCTGCTGACGGGGCCGCGGCAGGTCGGCAAATCCACGTTGTTCCAGCACCTTTTCCATGACGCCAATCAGGTGACCTTCGACGACGACCTTCTACTGGCGCAGGCTGCGGAAGACCCGGGGCTGTTCCTACTGAACAATCCCTGCCCGCTGATGATCGACGAGGTGCAGAAATGCCCGTCGATCTTCAACCGCGTCAAGATTGAGCTGGACAAGACGGACGAAAAGGCCAACTTTTTCTTCACCGGCTCACAGAAGCTCCAGCTCATGGAGCAGGTCAGCGAGTCCCTGTCGGGCCGCGTCTCCGTTGTGGAGCTGGACGGGCTTTCGCTGCGCGAGATCCACGAGGTCGACTTCAACCAGCATTTTGTGCCGTCCGAGGAGTACCTTACCGCGCGCGAGAAGGCGAGAAAGCCCTATGAGCGTGATATCTGGAAGATCATCCACCGCGGCAGCTACCCGGAGCTGTACGTCAACGAGGGCAAGGAGTGGATCGACTTCTATC
This sequence comes from Oscillospiraceae bacterium, assembly GCA_015067435.1. Classification (GTDB taxonomy): domain Bacteria; phylum Bacillota; class Clostridia; order Oscillospirales; family Oscillospiraceae; genus Hominicoprocola. The sequence goes on from SVMM01000002.1 coordinate 63,019, forward strand.
AGTCCTACGTCAAGACGTATCTGGAGCGCGACGTCAACCGCGTTATCAAGGTCACGAACCACCTGACCTTTGTGAAGTTTATGACCTCGGTCGCGGCGCGGACGGGGCAGATCGTGAACTATGCGAGCATCGCCTCGGAGGTCGGCGTATCCGAGCCGACCGTCAAGGAATGGCTCTCCATCTTGGAGCGCAGCGGGCTGGTCTATATCCTCAAGCCCTACACGCCGAGCGTCCTGTCGCGGGCGATCCGGACGCCAAAGCTCTACTTCCGCGACACCGGCCTTGCCTGCTACCTCACGCGCTGGTTGACGCCAGAAACGCTGAAAAACGGCGCGATGGCGGGCGCAATGTTCGAAACCTTTGTGCTCAATGAAATCTTAAAATCGTACTCCAACGAGGGGTTAGAGTACGATTTCAGCGTGTTTTATTACAACGGAAAGGGCAAAAAGAAGCGCCGCGAGAATGGGAAAGAAGTCGAGGTCGATGGTGAGATCGACCTTATTATCCTTGAAAACGGCATTTTGTACCCCATCGAGATCAAGCTCTCGGCAAATCCAAAGGCGGATATGACGTCCGAGTTCGACGTGCTGGACAAGGTCAAGGAGTACAGGCGCGGCATGGGCGCAATTCTCTGCCTCTACGACCGCAAGCTCTATCTGCGGGAGAATCTTGTCGCGCTGCCGATCGACTATATCTGACAGGAGAAACGACATGAACGTATTGGACGCAATTTACAGCCGGCACAGCTACCGCGGGGCGTACAAGCCCGCGCCCGTGCCGCGCGAGGACTTGATGAAGATCATGCAGGCGGGGCTGGACGCGCCCTCCGCCTGCAACAGACAGACGACGAGCCTGATCGCGGTGGACGATCCCGCGCTGCTGAAGCGGCTCCTTCATGTGAGAAAGCCGCCGATCGGGGAGACCGCGCCTGCCGCGATCTTTGTGCTCACGCAGCGGGTCATCGCCTACCGAAACACCTGTTATGCCGTGCAGGACTACGCCGCGGCGATCGAAAATATGCTGCTCGCCATTGTGGAGCTGGGGTATCAGAGCTGCTGGTACGAGGGCTATCTCACCAACGAGGAGCGTATCGGCGAGCAGATGGCGCAAATCCTCGGCGTGCCCGACGACTATGAGCTCGTCTGCTTCCTGCCCGTCGGCATTGCGGAGAAGCAACCGGCGGTGCCCAGAAAGAAGGCGTTTGGGGAGCGCGCATGGTTCAACGGCTTTCAGTCAGAGAATTGACACCGGTTATTTTTTCTTCGGCAGCGCAAGCGCCTCGTCCAGCTGACCGATAGTCAGCTCGCCGCGCTCGTACCGCTCCACAGCGGCGACGGCGGCGACCTTCCAGATGTTGTAATCCTTTTTCTTATAGATCTGCGGCGCGCGCGAAACGCGCATCGCATACGTCCGGTTACGCCGCCGATAGAGGGAACGCCCCTCGTCGGCGGCAATCTTTTTCTCGTACTTTTCCTTTGCGGCGAGCTCCTTGCAGGTTTTGCCGGAATCGGCCTGAACACGGTCGCAGTAGAGCGTGCGCGAAGAAAACGGCTGAAAATACTTGCCGCATTTGCCGCATTTCCGCAGCGTGCTGTTCATTTCGGCCATCTGTTCTATTTCAAAAAGTAAGATGGTTTCAAAGTCGTCCGTACCGAAGAACATCCTGCTCTGAACGGCAAAAGGAGGGGAGATACCGCCAGCGGGAGAGAAGACCGGCAAAAAACGGCTTCCGTCCACATACGTCCTGCGCTCTGCGTGAAGCTGCTCCGGGATTCGCATGAATTTTGCGGCAAATTGAGGTTCCTTGCTTTGCAGCATACACAGACGCTGCATATCGTTCAAGCCATCTTGATACGGCAAAAAAACGGGATTTACGATCTGGCTGATTTGATCTTGCAGAAACTCCATTTGAAGCACCCAACGATTCAAAAGCCGCGTCGCATCGTCCGAAGTTACGATTGGCCTCAAAGCAAGGTAATAGAACGGATGGCAGGCTTCGATCTCGCGGCACAGCTTTTCAAAGCTTTCTGCGGTATGATCCAGCTCGGATTTTCTGATCCAAGGCTTGAAATCTGTGGAAAGGAAGGCAATCAATACGCTGCCGAGTTGATCTTCCACAACCTTGTCGCCGCAGTCGATGAATTCCCGGTTGTTCTCGAAACCCATGCAAAATAAGGCTCTCATACGCTTTCCTCCGTGACGCTCCGATTCCTGCAAAACGTGGAGTATCGTTTTCTACATAAATACTCTACCACATATTGATTTTGCCGTCAACGGTTGCTATCGTATTTGTAGCAGATGATTCATAAAAAAGTTTATCTGCCACAATTACATGACCGTCTGCGCGGGATACAGCGTCGGGGAAGCAGGCCATGACCGGCATCAGCCGCGAGCCTGCCAAGAAGCTGCCATACGACGTCCGAGAACAGGGAGGTCAGGAACTGCGCGCAGGAAAAACGGCAAGTTCGCCTGTCGCTCCGCATACCTTGCAGAGAAAGGAGTGAACAGGATGGCAAAAAACGCTGAGCTGCTGGAAACCGTGGGCGATCCCACGGCAAACCGGGGCTTTTTGCTTGCCTATCAGAAAGCCGTCCTGTTCGCCTTGCATCAGGACGGCCTTTTGAACCGGGCACAGTTGGAGCGCAGTATACAAAAGCTGGAGGAACAGTTTAGAAACAAGCAATAGCAAGGAAAAATACTTAACATCAATTACACATTTGAAATGGCACAAATTTCGCCTTAAACTGACGCAAAGGAGGCGATGCTTATGAAACGGGTGGCGGCGTACTGCCGCGTATCCACGGACAAGGACGATCAGGCGAACTCTTTTGAAAGCCAGCAGCGGTATTTCCGCGAGTGCATCGAGCGGCGGCCGGACTGGGAACTGCAGGAGATCTATGCCGACGAGGGCATTTCCGGCACCAGCACGCGCAAGCGCGCGCGTTTCAACGCCATGATACAGGCCGCAAAAGAAGGGAAGATCGACCTGATCGTAACCAAGGAGGTCAGCCGCTTCGCGCGCAATACAATGGATACGCTCCAATATACCCGCGAGCTCAAGGCCATCGGCGTCGGCGTGTTCTTCATCCTCGACAACATCGACACCCTCAGCTCCGAGGGTGAGTTCCGGCTCACCATCATGTCCTCGGTGGCGCAGGAGGAGAGTCACAAGACCTCCGAGCGCGTCAAATGGGGCCAGACGCAGCGCATGAAGCAGGGCGTCGTCTTTGGCGGCTCGCTGCTGGGCTACGACGTTGCGGGCGGCAAGATGACCGTGAACCCCGAAGGCGCGGTGCTCGTGCGCGAGATCTTCCGCAAGTACGTTGACGAACGCAAGGGCGCGCCGACGATCGCCAAAGAGCTGCGCGACGCCGGCGTGCTGTCCAGCACCGGCAAATGCCTTTGGTCGGCCGCGACCGTCATCAAAATCCTGAAAAACGAGAAGTATTGCGGTGATCTGGTGCAGAAAAAGACCTATACGCCGGATTTTCTGACCCACGACAAGAAGTACAACAAGGGCCAGGAGCAGAAGGTCGTGCTGCGCGACCACCACGAGCCGATCATCGACCGAGAGACCTTTGCATGGGTACAGCGGGAGCTGAACCGCCGCCATACCGAGGCGCAGAGCACCGGCCACGGCAACCGCTATCCCTTATCCGGCAAGATCAAATGCGGCTGCTGCGGTTCGAGCTTTCAGGCGCGCAAGCGGCACTATAAGGGCAAGGACGGCTGCTGGAAGGTCTGGCGCTGCGGCAAGGCGACGACGGAGGGCAGGGCGCACGTCAACGCGAACGGCGCGGCGGTCGGCTGCGACGTCGGGCGGCAGCTCCGCGAGGACGTGGCGCAGGACATTCTCAAACGCTCCGTACAGGCGGTGCGGCTCGACGCGGACGCGATCACGGCGAACCTCACGCGCATCGTGGAGGACGTGCTGAAAGGCTCGCAGGACGACGGCAGCGGCGAGAAGCGGCGCATCGAGCGCGAGCTGGAGGCGGCAAAGGACAAGAAAATGTCCGCGCTGGACGCTTTTCTCGCCAAAACCATCAGCAAAGAGGACTTTCAGTTTGTCAACGAGCGCTGCAATCGCGAGATCGCCTCCTGCCGGGAGCGGCTGGACGCCATCGAGCAGCGGCAGAAGCTCGACACCGAGAGCAAAACGGTCAGGCGCGACGTGCGCGCCGCGATCCGCGCCATCGTCAGCGGCGAGCGCGCGGACGAAGCCTTCTGTGGACGGCTGCTCGACCACATGACCGTCTACGGGGACGGCAGGGTGGAGGTCTACCTTGACCTGCTGCCCGCGCACTGGACGTATGTACTCGGCGGACTCGCGGCGTATCGGGAGAAGATGAAAGCCCCTGAACAGAAAGAAAATGCGGATCATTCCGTGCGTCTTTGCTGCTCCTCCGTGCCGATATCGGTCAACAGGCCCTTGAGCTCCGCGTAAGGCATGGAAAACCGCTGGCTCAGATAGCGCATCGACGCGCCGAGCTCGCCGTCCGGGCCGCCGTACTGCGAGATGATGACCGCGGCAAGCTTGGGATTGGGCGTTGCGATCTTGACGGGGTATTGCAGCTTTTTTTCATACACAAACATCAGACGTTACCTCCCATATCCCAAGGCCACGGATCGTTCAGCCATTTGAAGCTTCCGGGCGTGATGCCGGTCTGCATCAGCGGGCCGTACATCTCCTCATATTTTTCGCGTCCCTGACGGCCCAGCCGGATATACGACCAGTAAAGCTCCAGCACTTCACTGTCATCCGGATGCGTAGTCAAGTAGAGCCCAAGCTCGTCGATGGCGAAATCAAGCGCCATCAGCTCGCTCAGCGCCGTGTTCTCGGCGGGAAAGCGCGAGCGGATCTCCTTATGGAACGGCAGATTCAAACCCGGGAACAGCGTTCCTGCACGCATGGCGTCGTTCTGGGAATACCGCGAGGGATTGTTTTCCTGCATCGGGACATAGGGATATACCATCGGCGCGCAGACGCCGGGCAGCTTTCCCGACCCGACGGCGCAGCCGGATGCGACATTGCCTGAATTCATGGCCGCGCCCGCGTTTGCCGCCGTGGCCGTATCGGTTCCTGCCGTCGGTTTGTTCACCGGTTTGTTGGCAGCTTCCACGTAAGAATTCCTCCTTCAGAATCAGTTGAGCCATCGCTCACTTCATCCTATTCAGCGGAAGAAAAAAGGAAACAGGGCTTTCCTTTTCCCGCGGCAACTGCTATAATCAGAATAATGGACAAAATCTCACGCATACCCTCGATTCGGGGGGTGAGATTTTGCTTTTTGCAAGGAATCGCATCGCGGTGTTCCCGCTTGCGCTTGCAGGCTTTTTTTCTTTGTGCATTGCGCTGTACCTGTCCCGCGCGCCCGTGCTTCCCGTGTTCTCCGCCGGTGAGCGGCCGCAGAAACCCGTCTACGTTGTCGACGCGGGGCACGGCGGTGAGGATGGCGGCGCATTGTCGGCCAAGGGAGAAAAGGAGAGCGACATCAACCTAGCAATTGCGCGCAGACTGGACGAGGCGCTGCTGTTTCTCGGGCGCGAAACGCGGATGACGCGCAGGGAAGACGTATCGATCTACTCAGACGGTGCGGAATCCCTGCGGGAAAAGAAGAAGTCCGACCTCAAAAACCGGGTCGCGCTGGTAAACGGGATTCCCGGTGCGGTGCTGGTCAGCATCCACCAGAACAGCCTTCCGTCGGTGCCGAGCGTGCACGGGGCGCAGGTGTTCTACGGCTCCGTCCCTTGGAGCGGAGAGCTTGCGGCGTCGGTTCAGACGTCACTCAACCAATGCGTCAACCAAGCGCACGAAAAACATGAAAAAGAGATAGACCCTTCGGTCTATTTGATGAAACATGTGACAGTTCCGGCGATTTTGGTCGAATGCGGATTTCTGTCCAACGCCGCCGAGGCGGAAATGCTGCAAGAGCCGGATCATCAGAAAACGCTGTCAATTGCCATCGCGGCCGGTCTGCTGCGGGCAGAAGAGGGGAGAACGCCATGAAAGCGAAAACGAGCGTGTTCTATTGCACCGAATGCGGCAACGAGCTGTCCAAATGGGCGGGGCGCTGTCCCGCCTGCGGTGCGTGGAACACGATCGTCGAGCAGGCCTCGCCAAAGATTGCGCCCGCCGCGGCAAAGGGGAGAGGCGCCATGCTGCCGCGCGCGAAAGCGCACCCCATCGACGAGCTGGACGAGACGGAGGAGCTGCGCTTTCCGACCGGCATGGGAGAGCTGGATCGCGTACTCGGCGGCGGTGCGGTCAAGGGCTCGCTGGTGCTCGTCGGCGGCGCGCCGGGCATCGGAAAATCGACGCTGATGCTGCAGATCTGCTCACAGCTCTGTCTGACCAATAAAGTGTTATATGTATCCGGCGAAGAATCTCCGCATCAGCTGAAAATGCGTGCAAAGCGTTTGAATGTCATGAGTGACAAGCTGTATGTCTTGTCAGAGACTTGCCTTGGCGATGTGCTGGAATCCGTGACGGAGGAGTCTCCGGATGTGCTCATCATCGACTCGATCCAGACGATGTACAATGAATCGTTGGATTCGCCCGCAGGCAGCGTCGGCCAGGTAAAGGACTGCACCATGTCACTGATGCAGCTTGCCAAGGGTCAGGGCATTACAGTCTTTGTGATCGGCCACGTTAATAAAGAGGGCTCGATTGCCGGTCCGAAGGTCTTAGAGCATATGGTTGACTGCGTGCTGTATTTCGAAGGCGACCAGCACATGACCTACCGCATACTGCGCGCGGCGAAAAACAGATTTGGCGCAACCAATGAGATCGGCGTCTTTGAAATGCGGAACGAGGGTCTTGCCGAGGTTCCGAACCCGTCCGAGCTGCTGTTGTCCGGACGCCCGGTCGATGCGCCGGGCACGTGCGTGACCTGTGTCATGGAGGGCGCGCGCCCAGTGCTCGCCGAGGTACAGGCACTGCTCGCACCGGCGGCACAGAGCGTGCCGCGCCGCACGAGCAACGGATTTGACTACAACCGCGCCGCCATGCTGATGGCGGTGCTGGAAAAGCGCGGCGCGCTCAAGGTCTCCACGTGTGACGCGTTTCTGAACGTGATCGGCGGGCTGACGCTGGATGAGCCTGCCGCTGATTTAGCCGCGATCCTTGCGCTTGCGTCCAGCTATCTGGACAAGCCCATCGGCTCACGTGTCGCTGCAATCGGCGAAGTCGGTCTCACCGGCGAGGTGCGCAGCGTCAGCCATCTGGGTCAGCGTCTGAGCGAGGTGCAGCGTCTTGGTTTTGAGTGCTGCATCATTCCGGAGCGACACGCGGAGCGTCTGGAGAGCATCAAAGGTCTGAAACTTGTTTCGGTATCGAATATCGCGAACGCGCTTCGTGAAATTGTGCGCTCCTAAGCACGCTGTTGCGCGGGATATAATGCAGACATCCACCTAAGTTGTTTACCGAATACACCATGTCTGTGTTGGCGCCGCCGGCATAGTTCAGGCTGCATAAGCCGTCGTTCTGGAATTTGCAATCGGAACTGCACGGGATATAACTCATATGATTCGCTCCTTTACATAGTTTTCACTAGTATGGATGAAATCCGCCGAAAATATGACTGCCAATCGCTAGAAAAGCCTCAGAATCATTACAAAACTGAAACTCCCCTGTTTTGAACAAAGTTTTTATTTTGTTCAATCACTTGTATGGAAATTAGGCGAGGGCTGCGCCCTCGCCTTTTATTCTTGAGGTTGTTTGCTTTATCCTATTGGCTGGTCAACGCGATAGGCTCCGCTGATAATGTCTTCCCACCAACTGCGATGTTCAAGATACCATCGGATCGTTTTTTGGATACCGTCCTTGAACATTGTCTTCGGAAGCCAGCCCAGTTCTTGGCTGATTTTTGTCGGATCGATCGCATAGCGCAGATCGTGACCCTTTCGATCGGTAACAAAGGTAATGAGTTCTTCGCTCTTTCCAAGCTCGCTGACAATCTGCTTCACAATATCGATATTTCGCATTTCATTATGACCACCGATGTTGTAAATCTCGCCGATCCGGCCTTGCCGCGCAATCAGATCGATCGCCCGGCAGTGATCCTCCACATACAGCCAGTCTCTCACATTCAGACCGGCACCGTACACTGGGAGCGGCTTATCGTTCAGCGCGTTTGCAATCATCAACGGGATCAGCTTCTCCGGAAACTGATACGGGCCATAATTGTTGGAGCAGCGAGAGATTGTGACCGGCAGTCCGTAGGTGCGATGATATGCCTGGACAAGCAGATCAGCGCTCGCTTTCGAGCTGCTGTATGGCGACGAACAGTGGATAGGCGAATGCTCCGTAAACATCATTTCAGGCTTGTCAAGCGGAAGATCGCCGTAAACCTCGTCTGTGCTGACCTGATGAAACCGCACATTTCCGAACCGTCGGCAGGCATCCATCAAAACCGCGGTTCCGATTATGTTTGTTTGCAGGAAAACGGACGGATCATCAATGCTCCGATCCACATGGGATTCCGCCGCAAAGTTCAGCACAATGTCCGGGCGCTCTGCCTCAAACAGCCCGGTCACTGCTTCACGATCGCAGATATCGGCCTTTACAAAGCGGAAATTATCTCTCTCCATCACAGGTGCGAGTGTGTGCAGATTTCCTGCGTAGGTCAGCTTATCCAGACAAATAACCACATCTTCGGGATGCTCTGAAAGATGGTAAAAGATGTAATTGGCACCGATAAAGCCGGCGCCGCCGGTTACAATGATCTTCATTTTCTCCTCACTCTGCTGACGATTCGTCCTTCCGCAACCGTGCGGAGATGCTGTCCATACAGTGATTTGCCGTACCGCTCTGACGCCGCTGTCAGCTGCTCCCGTGCGATCCAGCCGTTACGGAATCCGACCTCTTCCGGCGCGGAAATGGCAATTCCCTGCCGCGTCTCAATCATTCTCACAAAATCAGCCGCATCCAGAAGGCTTTCCATCGTCCCTGTGTCCATCCATGCAAAGCCTCGCCCCAACAGCTGGACGTCGAGCTTACCTTCCTCAAGATATAATTGGTTCAGCGTCGTGATCTCCAGTTCGCCGCGCGCCGACGGCCGGACAAGCTCCGCCTTGCCGCTCACACCCGCCGGATAAAAATACAGACCGGTAATCGCATAATTCGAGCGTGGGACGGCTGGCTTTTCCTCGACAGAAAGAACCCTGCCATCCTCGTCGAACTCAACCACGCCGAAGCGCTCCGGGTCGTTCACATAGTAGCCGAATACTGTAGCCCTGCCGTTTTCCGCGTTTTCCGCGGCATTCAGCAGATGCGCGGAAAAGCCGTCTCCGTAAAAGATATTGTCGCCAAGGATCATGGCGCAGGTGTCTTCGCCGATGAATGTTTTGCCGATCAGGAACGCCTGTGCAAGTCCATCGGGGCTTGGCTGAACGGCGTAGGAAAGATTCACGCCAAACTGTCCGCCCTCGCCCAGCAGCTTTTCGAACCTCGGAGTATCTTCCGGCGTGCTGATAATCAGGATGTCCCGAATTCCCGCCAGCATCAGCGTGCTCAGGCTGTAATATACCATCGGCTTGTCATACACAGGCAAAAGCTGCTTCGATGTCACCATGGTAAGCGGATAGAGGCGCGTGCCCGAGCCTCCCGCAAGAATAATGCCTTTCAAGTTCAGTGCCTCCTATCCGAAAACAGCGTAGATCACGATTCCCACGATAATCATCCCAAGAGCAAGAAGCTTTTTTCTGTCGATTGTCTCGTGAAAGATCGCGACGGAAAACACCGTCACATAGATATAACCCGTAGCCTCCAGAATCGGCCCCATCGAAAGCGGAACGACCTTGTAGGCGTAGATACTCAAAAGTGTTGCGCCAAAGAACAAAACATAGGCAAAGATCACGCGTGGATTGAGATATTCCCGAAGCACGGAGTCATACTGCTTCAGGGCCGCTTTTTTCAGCATTACCTGCGCAACGGAACTGATGAAGGTTCCGGCCAGCATGAAAGAGGCATACAAAAGAAGCACTTTGTTCATGTCTCGTCCGCCTTTTTGTCCATTGCGCTCTTCCCATCCGCATATCCGAAGAGCGCAATGCCATAAAGCACCAGCAATCCGCCGATTACTTTACCGGCAGTCAGATGCTCATGGAAGATCAGCGCACCCCAGATACAGCCCCAAATGACCGTTACTGCCTTATTGGCGTAAGCCACTGAGAGCGGCATACATTTGATGAACTGCTGCCAGCCGAGCGCGTAAAAAGCAAGGATCAGAATTTCACCGGCGTAGAGCAGAATGAATGCAGGACTCATGAAGCCCTTCCCTGCCGCCATCTTGCTCAGGATCCCGCCCACGGAATAAATCAACAGGAAAATATGAAGACGTATATATAGTTTTAGCTTACGTTCCATAACGCGTCTCCCCACAGCCCCATGGTCAAACGGAAGAGTAGAATCGATCGATCAGAGACGTCACCGTTTCGATATCCTCTGCGGAAAGGCCGTAATACATCGGCAGACGCAGCAAGCGCTCGCTTTCCTTTGTCGTGTAAACATCTTCGCCGTAAAAACGCCCGAATCTCAATCCGGCAGGCGCCGAGTGAAGCGGAACATAGTGAAACACGGCATTCACCTGATTCTCCTTCAGATAGCCGATCAATGCCGACCGTTCCTCCAGCGTTCTGCACTTCACGTAAAACATATGCGCGTTGTGAATGCAGCCTTCCGGAATGGTGGGAAGCTCGATCTTTCCGGTATCTGCCAGCGGTTTTAGGGATTCATAGTACATATGCCAGCTTCGCATCCGGTCTTCATTGACCTTGTCCGCGTTCTCAAGCTGTGCCCAAAGGTATGCCGCGTTCAGTTCGCTGGGCAGGAAACTGTCGCCAAAGCCGACCCATGTGTATTTGTCGATCTGCCCCCGGAAAAATTTTGCGCGGTTCGTGCCTTTCTCCCGGAGGATCTCCGCGCGCTCTATATACGCGGGATCATTGATTAGAACGGCGCCGCCCTCTCCCATGGAATAGTTTTTTGTCTCGTGGAAAGAGTAACATCCGAAGTCTCCGATAGTACCGAGATACCGGTTCTTATACTGTGCCATCACGCCCTGTGCCGCATCCTCGATCACTTTCAGATGATACCGGCGGGCGATCCCCATGATTGCGTCCATCTCGCATGCCACGCCGGCATAATGCATCACGATAATCGCTTTTGTCTTGTCCGTGATGGCGGCCTCGATCTTTGTCTCGTCGATGTTCATGGTGTCCGGCCGGATATCGACAAACACCAGCCGCGCTCCAACCAGCACGGCGGCATTGGCCGTGCTGGAAAATGTATAGCTTGGGAGAATGACCTCATCGCCCGGCTGAATATCACAAAGCAGCATCGCCATATCCAGCGCAGCGGTTCCGCTGGTGGTTAGAAGAACAGCCTCTGCCCCAAACCGATCCTCCATCCACTCCCTGCACAGTTTGGTGAAAGCGCCGTCACCGCTTATCTTGTGGGACTGTATCGCCTTGAATACATATTGTTCTTCGGTCCCAACATACGGAGGAATATTAAATGGAATCATTTTCGACCTCCTTGTCCGTCATCTCGGCTTTCTCCCCGTCTGCGCCCTCCAAAACATCTGCCGCCTGCTTCCGGACAGCTTTTGCATCAAACAAGCGGTCTACTCCCCGTTTCCCAACGGTGATATACAGCAGCGCCAGCATCAGCCCGATGATTGAAATCATCGCCCCAATGCGCAGGCCCACAGGAACAAAGCGCATCTCATAGCTGTGGCTGCCCGCAGGGACGCTCGCCGCCATGAACACGCCCATTACTTTTGTAAGTTCCGTCGGCTGACCGTCTATATACAGTGTCCACCCATCGTCCCAAGGGATCGTGAACATCAGCGCCTGTCCGTCCTCAGACGTGAAGCTGCCGGTCAGTAAGCTGTCACGCTGCTTTTCAACCGTGACAGGCCGGGAGCGGATGATTTCACTCAGCTCATGCAGCGCTTCTTTGTCGGCGTATGCGGCGCGGAAGCGGCCGCAAAGCTCGTCCATGATCGAGGGAGAGACCGAATCAAGATTTGCCCGTATATAGCCAATCACGGTGTCGCCTGCATGATAGTTTCCCAGCCATGAAACAGACGTTTGTGCTGACGTACCGATATCGGTCAGGCCGTTGCGTTCATACACGTAAACCGGCCCGTCATGTTTGGCTGTGAATGTGTACTCGATATACGCGCAGTCTTCGGGCGGCTCTGTTTTCGAGGCTTTGCTTGTGGAGGCGGCAGCCGTCCCGCTCTCTTCCCCGGCGCTCAGCGTCTCACGATCCCATTTCTCCATAGCCTCCCGGGCAGTTCCAGCGTCTATTTCGATCGGATCGGTCATGTTGTGAGAGCGGAAAGTAATGTCATCCTCCTCAATGAACACAGGCATATCCTTGCCGCTCAACGCGATCCACGCCTGATTCAGATTTTCAAAAATGCTGGTCAGCTCCGTTTCGACTGTTTCCAAGTCACCCGCGGAAAGCACGGCAACCGGCAGGGCGTCATGGTTTTCGTATATTGCCCGGTTCAAAAACTCTATGCGCCGTTCATAGCCCTTTTCCTCCGATAAATCCTCCTCCGCGATCACATATTTGATCCCCAGCAGGGAGTCAGTCGCAGCGGGGATGCCGTCGTCATAATAGCTGCGGTTGGAATACCACGGAATACCGAGCTTGTAGAGTCCTTTGCGGACAAAATCGCGCTCGTTCGATCCGCCGTGTCCCACGCCGTTATAGCCGTAGAGCATCGGATCATTGCCTACAAATTCGGTGCGCTGACGGTTGATCTCCATGCGGTAGAAATCGTCGTCCGATGCTTTGATACCCTGCACCAGCGGATCGACCGCCATCACTTGACTCTGGAAATCCGAATCCTTGGTTTCCCATACCAGAATGTTGCTGATACTGATTCGGTAGTTGAGAAAGAGACCGACGCACACAAGAATCAGCGTAACGACCTCAAACAAACGGTTCGGATCAAACTCCGGTTTGTTCCGATACAGCCAGAAAATCAGGTAGATGACAACCAATACCAGATAATCCAGCAGCACCTCACCGTCGTTAACAAACGCGTATCTCCTGGAGAAGATAAGCACCGTGGCGAGCAGCATGACAGCAAAGGCACGGCGGATATCCCTGTCCGGCGTCTCATCGAGCCGCTCCCACTGCTCCGCGGAGATTGCAAGCAGCAGGAAAGAGAACACGTAGGAATACCGGAAGTTGAACCAGTTGGTGGTGGTCCCGGCGTGCATCAGCATATCAAATGCAAGGATGGTAAACGAGAGCAGATAGATTCCGAGCAGAATGCCTGCGGCGGTCTTTTTTTTCCTGCAAGCCTCCTTGTCCATAAAGAACAGGAGCACCAGCGCCACAGGCAGCAGCCCGACATAAATGTTCGGGCGCCCATTTACCAGCTCGTCGGTGCTGATCGCGCCGATGAAAAGCTTGGCGCCGATCTCCAGCAGAGGCTGGCGTGCGATAAAGCTGAAATCCGTGATTCCCGTCTGATCCAGGCGGCCGCCGCTCAATGACAGGAATCCGGGAAGCCAGAGAACAGCTGCCAGCAGCCCGCCGAAGAGAGAAGACAGCGCATAGTGGACAAACAGGCGCAGCCGATTTCCCGCATTGTCCTTCCAATGGAGAATATACTCAACAAAAAAGAACAATACCGAGGCAACACACAGCACAAAGCCGAAATAGGCGTTTGTCGTAAGTCCGTAAGCGATCGATAAAATATATATCAGAGGTTTTTTCCCACGAACAAGGCGCTTGAGCCCCAGCGCCATGATCGGCAGCACTGGCGCGGCGCAAAAGAATACCGCCTGGAACACGTTGGCCGTCTGAAAGCCCATCAGCGCGTAGGTCGTAGAGAAAATCAGGTGGCTGCGCTTGCTGCCGTATGCATCAGCCAGAAACAGATACATGGCGAGTCCGGCGAGGCTGAGATTCAGCAAAGAGATATAGGTAAACGCCGCCGGATACAGAGTGATGTCCACCAGTGCCAGAAGGAAGGCGAAGGGCGTCAGCAAAATGCCGTTCAGATGGCTCATCATGTTGCCGCCCAGCGTCTTTTCAAAGGAATATGTAATGCCTTCCATTCCGCGAAACATTCGTCCGGCGTAGGAGAGCGTGTTGATATAGTAGCCGTTTGCATCGGAAATCAGCAGCGAATGATCCCCAAAGGGGGTGATCTCAAGTCCGATCAGCGCGATAAGCATTACAAAAAAGGGGATAAAAAAAGACAAACACAGGAGAATAGCCCGATTCTTCCCTGTATTGTGCCCAATTTGTCGATTATGCTTGACATCATTCATATACATGTTGCTCCTTCAGGACAGCACGATATTAAAAAAATTTAGTATACTATAGCATTTCTTTGCAACATTCGCAAGACAGAGAACGCAAAATCTAAGTAAATTTACATACTGTGCTGTACTGAAGCCGGTGAGAAAAGCGTGCTGATGGAAATCAGCTTCGTATTGCTTTCCGACTGCGACCATGTTATATTCGTAATCACCGGGGTTGATGATATATGCTCTCCCCTGCCGCACCGTCATATCCGCGTATATGTGTTTCAGGTGGTTCGGAGATTGTTGTTTTCCCAATGGCGTCAGTGACCAAATTCTGCCAAGGATGTGTTGCTCCATGATCGATTACCGTACCGAGGCGCCGCCGATCCTTCGTGACTTTTTGTCGTACCACGAAACGATCAAGGCACATTCCAGCCGTACCGTTGATGAATACTTTCTCGATATGCGGAATTTCTTCCGCTATCTGAAGCTTGTCCGCGATCCTGCGGCTTATCACGGCCGTGAACTGAACGAAATCGATATTATGGACATTGATCTGAATTTTGTCCGTTCGGTCACGCTCAGCGACATTTATAACTATATGAGCTACCTCAGCCGCGACCGCGTGCTGCACCAGAACAGCGACAAGTCCGATTATGGGCTGAACGCTGCCTCACGCGCGCGCAAAATCTCCACGATCCGGTCGTTTTACAATTATCTGACCAACAAGGCGCATTTAATTGAGAACAATCCGGTTAAGGATATTGATTCTCCAAAGCTCATGAAAACGCTGCCGAAGTATCTGACGCTTGACGAGAGCATCCGGCTGCTCGGTTCGGTCGACGGGCCGAATCGTGAGCGGGATTACGCGATCCTGACCCTGTTTTTGAACTGCGGCCTGCGTATTTCCGAGCTATGCGGGCTGAATATCACGGACATTCAGGACGAGGCGCTGCGCGTCCTCGGCAAGGGCAACAAGGTCCGCATTGTTTATCTGAACGACGCGTGCCTCTCCGCGCTGCGCGATTACCTTGCGCTGCGCCGCCCTATCACGGGCCGCGACCGGAACGCGCTGTTTCTCTCCTCCCGGAACGAGCGCATCAGCAAATCCACGGTCCATGCGCTGGTCAAAAAGCACCTTTCCGCCGCCGGACTCGATGCAGCGCAGTATTCCTCGCACAAGCTGCGCCACACCGCCGCCACGCTGATGCTGCAAAACGGCGTCGACGTGCGCGCCGTGCAGGAGGTGCTCGGCCACGAACACCTGAACACGACGGAGATCTACACGCACATCGACAACGAGGCGCTGCGCGTCGCGGCAAAAGCGAATCCCCTCTCCCGCGTCAAACCGCCGAAGAAGGACGATAATTGAACAAAAGAAATGTTTTTCACAATAATCAGCCTTCCGGATCGTTATTAGCTCCGGAAGGCTGATTATTATAATATCCCTTACAGAATAATGCAGATCAGGCCGCCGCTGCCCTCGTTGATGATGCGCTCCAGCGTCTCCTGCAATTTCATGCGCGCATCCTCGGGCATCCGTTTGAGCTTCGCCTGCAGATCCTCGTTGACGATCTCGTGGAAGCTGCGTCCGAAGATGTTCGACTGCCAGATCTTGGAGGTATCCCCCTCAAATTCCTGCAACAGATAGTTGACCATATCCTCGGACTGCTTTTCGTTGCCGACGATCGGCGAGACCGTTGTTTCGATATCGGCGCGGATCATGTGGATCGACGGCGCACTTGCCTTGAGCCTTACGCCGTAGCGTCCCCCCTGCTTCATGATCTCCGGCTCCTGCAAATCCAGCTCGTCAACGCTCGGCACGACGATGCCGTATCCGGTCTCCCGCGCATCCTTGACCGCCTGCGCGACCTTGTCATACTCTGTCTTGACGTCGGACAACTGCGTGAGCAGCGACATAAGGTCGCCGTCGTCGGCGATTGGAAAGCCGGACTGCTCACTGAGCGTTTTGTAAAACAGAACACGTGGGAGCTGTAATTCCGCATTGGCGATTCCGCTGCCCAGCTGAATGCCGGTGACTTTGGATTCGCTGACGTCTTCAAAGGAGCCGATGGCGCGCACAACGTCGGCGACCTGCCGGATATGGCGCAGATCCTTTGCTCTTTCGCGGATGACATGATACAGCCCGCTCTTGATCGGATGGTCGGCATCCAGCGCCTCCACCCATGGAGGGATGCTGATATCCAGCTCTGTCAGCGGGAATTCATAGAGGATCGCCTTGAGGATCTCCTCCACCGCCGCATCGTCGAGCTGCAGGCAGTTGACAGGCAGGCAGCTGACGCCGTAGGTCTGCGCGATATCGTCCGCCATGGCGTGCACGCGCTCCGAGGCGGGGTCGACCGCGTTGAGAAGCACCAGAAACGGCTTTCCGATCTCCTGCAGCTCGCGGATGACGCGCCCCTCCGCTTCGACGTAGGACTCGCGCGGAATATCGGTGATGCTGCCGTCGGTCGTCACGACGATGCCGATGGTGGAGTGCTCGCGGATGACGCGCGTCGTCCCCAGCTCCGCCGCCTGCGCCATCGAGACCTCCTGCTCCAGCCACGGCGTCGAAACCATGCGCGGGGATTCCCCGTCCGTGTCGCCCGTGGCCCCCGGCACCATGTAACCGACGCAGTCGATGAGGCGCACCGAGCAGCTGGCACCCTCGCCGAGCGAGATGTCGACGGCTTCCTCCGGCACGAATTTTGGCTCGGCGGTCATCACCATGCGCCCGGAACCGCTCTGCGGCAGCTCATCCTTGGCGCGCTCCCGACGGTAGACGTTGTCGATGTTGGGGATGACCTGCGTCTCCATGAAGCGCTTGATGAAGGTCGACTTTCCGGCGCGAACCGGCCCGACGACGCCGATATAAATATCGCCGGAGGTACGTGTGGCAATATCCTGATAGATTTGAGCGTTGTTTGTCATGTTGCTTCCCTCCCCTCCTCAGCGCTTGCGCGGAATGAGCAGCATCTGCCCCAGCTCGATGGTGGAGCTTTCCGTCAGCTCGTTGGCGGAGAGGATCTCCTCCACGGTCGTGCGGTACTGCTTCGCGATATCCCACAGCGTCTCATCCTCGCGCGGGGCGCGCAGGACAAGCGAGGGCGCGTCGTCCGTGTCCTCCCGCTCCTCGGCTCGTAGCGCCATCAGGCACGCGCAGGACGGAGAAGACGCTGTGACAAGCCTGAACTCCGCGGGAAACCGAAGCTCAATGCCGTTTGCGTTGATGTTCGCCGATATGTCGCCGGCGCAGACCTCCTCTACGCTGACGGAGGCGTCCCCCGAAACATGTGCCTCAGCCGTCACGTCGACGCGGCGTTCCAGAGAAAACGGCGCGTCGGATTCGTCCAGATACAGCACGGAAATATTGGCGGCCGCGTGCAGCACTGCGCGATCGCTTTCCCTGCGGATGCTTGCGTCTCCGAAGCAGACGTCCGCGCCGAGCACGCATTTGGCCTCTGTTCCGGTGTCAAGCTGTTCGCGCACGCTCTGAATGACGCTTTCCGTTTCGGGCTTCTGCCAGAGGACGGCCTCCTCCATCTGTGCGTCCAGGTCATATTCGGTGCTGTAAAGATCGGTGATACAGCAGACGGACTGCGTGCTCCGCATGACGACAAAGGCGCTCAAAAACAGCTTGACGTCAACGCCGCGCCCGTCTCCGCCCTCCCCGACGGTATGTATCTCGCAGCCGGACAGGTTCAGCACGGCGGAAGCGCCCGTTTCGCCGCCCTCGTCCTGCGCCGCGCCGTCCAGAATCTGCGAAAATGGCAGCTCCTCCGCATAGGAGCAGAGCTTGCCGTTCACACCGGCATACAGCAGGGATACGCAGGCAATGCCCTTGAGGATCGCCTTACTGCCGATGCTTTTCACCTCGGTTACACGCAGCCGGACGCGCGTGCACAGCAGCTCGGCGATCGCATCCTGTCCGCCGGGCAGTGTGATTTCGTCCGTAAAGACGAAGTCCTTGCAGCTCACGGCGCGGATGAGCGAGATGTCCCGCTGCTCACAGAGCGTCTGGATGGCGTATTGCTCCCGCTGCGCGATCTCCCCGCAGGTCGTAAGCGTCGTGCGGCAATAGGGCGTCGCCTTCCACTCGACCGTCAGGCGCGTGAACAGCTTCCGCGGGTTTAGCGTCCGTACCTCGACCGCGCAGACACGCCCCTCTATGGAGACGTCCTCGCAGCTTTCCGGCAGCTTTTCGTTCAGCTCGACCGGAACCGAATACTCCATGGCTCGCAGCCCTCTGGATTCCTCCGCCAGATACAGCAGCGTCAGCCTGACCGAGCCCTCCGCCGCCAGCTTTCCGTCGGCGGCGGTCCTGCTTCGCAACAGCAGGCAGGCGCTGACGTTGACGATCCGGGCGATATCCGGACAGTAATCCGGCACAATGGTTTCGGCGCTCTCCTCGCTGGTGGAAGCCAGCACCGCGCCGGGGCGATAACACTCAAATCGCTCTTTTTGCAGTTCCAATTCCATGGTACTCGTCTCCTTTGGCATCGTGTTGCTCCAATCTATGCCGAGGGGGACAAATATATGCCATGTCCGCAAATGAATCAGTTCAGCTCATCGGCCCTGATCCCAAAGAGACGGCGCAGAAGCCCGCCCAGCGCCTTTGGAGACTTCCAAACGACGATTTTCACCTCGATCACCTCCTTTTCAGCAGCCCGACGCCGCAAAGGATAAGCAGTACGGCAATCAGGATCATTAAAAAGCATACGGGAAAGAGCGCGACGATCACGATGGACACGCCGAGCGCGAGCGCGCAGATCCCGATCAGCATCCAGTTTCCGCCGCAAAACATGTGTCTCTCTCCCCCTTCGTCCGGTGACACCACAGTATATGATTTCCACAGCCATGCCGTGAAAAAAGGGACGGCATACGCCGTCCCCTTGTCAGGTGTTCCATTCCTTGAGTTTTTTGAGCTCCTCATACAGCCGCAGGTAGCTCTTGTGCCTGCCCTCCACCAGCTTGCCGTCCCGCAGCGCCGCAAGCACCGCGCAGCCCTTTTCCTTGGTGTGGCTGCATCCCACAAAGCGGCAATCACCGAGATACGGCGCGAAATCCGGAAACGTCTCCGGCAGGCGCTGCTTGAGGGAAAGGCTCATCTCCTCCGTATCGAAGGAGGAAAATCCGGGCGTATCGATGATCTCCGCGTCGCCGATCTTGTACAGCTCCACGTGCCGAGTCGTATGCTTGCCGCGGCGGAGCGCCTGGCTCACCTCGCCGACCTTCAAATGCTGACTCGGATCGAGCGAGTTGAGGATACTGGACTTTCCGACGCCGGAATTGCCTGTAAAGGCGCATAGCTTGCCGGATATTGCTTTTCTAAGGTTATCCAGTCCATATCCGGTCTCTGCGCTGATCCGCACCGTCGGATAACCCGACCGCGTATAATACTCGTACAGCTCGTCGCCGGAGGCAAGGTCGCACTTGTTGATGCACACCAGAACGTCGCAGTTTTTCAGCGCCGCGATCGCCGTCATGCGGTCGATCAGATACGGCTCCGTGCGCGGCAGCGCCTCGGAGGCGACGATGACGAGCAGGTCGATGTTCGCGACGGCGGGACGCTCGAAGGAATTCCGGCGCGGCAGGATGCTTTCGATCATGCCCTCGCCGCCGCCCAGCGCGGAGCATTCGACACGGTCGCCGACCAGCGGCGCCAGGCCCTCCTTGCGAAACTTGCCGCGCGCCTTGCAGGTCAGGATCCCATCCGTCGGCATCGACACGTAATAGAAGCCGCTCAGCGCCTTCTGGATCCGCCCGGTCACGCTCCGGCCTCCGGATCGATAAAGGTGCTGTTTCCTTCTCCCTCGGGGGCTGCCGGCTGGATCTCCGTCGGGTTTTCCGTCGAGGGATTCTCCGTCTGCTGCGTGGGATCGTCGACCGGCTCCGTCTGCTCCGGCCCGAGGCTCACGATCAGCTTGATCGTGCTGCCCTGCGCCACCGAGGAATTCGGCGCGATGCTCTGGGAGATCACGTAGTCGACCTGTATGGTGTCGTCGTGCGCGTATTCCACCGCAACGACAAGACCGCTCTGCTCGGCAAGCTGCTGCGCCCGCTCCAGCGAAATGTTCGTCATCGAGACGACGGTCGCCGGGATCACCTTGGGGCCCTTGCTGATGACCAGCATCACCACATCGCCGTCCCGCAGCGTTTCGTTCGCAACCGGATTGCTGCGGATGACGTGACCGGCGGGGACGGAATCGCTGTACTCCTCCTCGGAGTCGTTGACGACCAGATTGAGATCCAGCTCCCGCAGCTGGATCGCCGCCGCGCGATGCTCCTTGCCTACCACATCCGGCATGACGTCGGACTTGATGCCGGTGCTGACGAACACCGTGATCTCGCGATTTTCGCGCACCGTTTTACCGACGCTCGGCGACTGTTCGATGATTTTCCCCGCCTCATACTCCGTGCTGGGACGCTGTCCGATCTGTGTGATCGTAAAAATGTCCTTGACGCCTTCGAGCGCGTTTGCCTCGTCAATGGTCTTGCCGATCAGATTCGGAACGCTGAACTCTGTCTGCACCGGCTCGGTGTCAAAGCTGGCGAGGATCAGGTTCCAGAGTCCGAAGATGGCGGTGGCGCAGATGGCGAGGATCGCCACGATAATCAGCGCCCTGGGAAGCACCGGCGGCGCTGCGCCGTATTCTTCCGGCTCCTGCTCCGGCTCCGCCTCCGCGCCGTCCTCCTCCTGATTTTTTGACAGCCGCGAGGTCAGCTGCTTCATGGCGGGCAGAGGCATTGTCCGCTCGGTGCTGGGCTTTTCATGCAGCTCCTCGATTGTGAAATCGAGGGAGGTGTCCGGATTCTTGCGGAATTCCTCCAAATCGGCGATCATGGCTTCCGCGCTCGGGTAACGCTTGTTGATGTCCGACGCCATCGCTTTCATGCAGATCTTCTCCAGCGCCTCCGGCACCGTGGGATCGATCTCGCAGGGTGAAAGCGGCACGGAGCTGAGGTGCTGCAGCGCCACGGCAACGGCGCTGTCTCCCTCAAAGGGCAGGCGGCTGGTCAGCATTTCGTAGAGCACCACACCGGCGGAGTAGATATCCGAGCGCGCGTCGGTGCGGTCGCCCTTCGCCTGCTCCGGCGAAATGTAGTGCACCGAGCCGAGCGCCTGCTGCGTCATCGTCTGCTGCGCGGAGCTTTCCAGCCGCGCAATGCCGAAATCGGCGATCTTGACCGTGCCGTCCCGCAGGATCATGACGTTTTGCGGCTTGATGTCCCGGTGGACGATGCCGCGGGAATGTGCGTGGCTCAGTCCGCGCATGATCTGCGTGATGAAATGCAGCGCCTCGCGCCAGTTCAGCTTGCCGCGCCGCTCCATATACTGCTTGAGCGTGATACCGTCGATGAGCTCCATGACGATATACTCCGTCTCACCGCGCGAGACGTCATACACCGAAACGATGTTCAGGTGCGAAAGCATGGCGACCGCCTGGGACTCGTCGCGGAAGCGGCGGCGGAACTCCTCGTCCGCCGCGAGCTCGGTCTTGAGGATCTTTACGGCAACGGAGCGGTTGAGACGGCGGTCCTGGGCCTTGTAGACCACGGCCATGCCGCCCGTTCCGATGACGTCAAGCAGCTCGTAGCGGTTGTCGAGCACTTTTCCGGTCATATTATCCATTCTGCCGTTCCACCTCCCCGTCGTTCAGAATCAGGACGATCGTCACATTGTCCGGCGCGCCGCGCCGCTTGGCAAGCTCCACCAGCCGGGAGAGCGCCTGCTCCCCGTCGGACGTCGAGCGCACGGTCTCCAGCATCTCATCGTCCTCCATCGTGACGATCAGTCCGTCCGAGCACAGAAGCAGCCGGTCACCCTGCGCAAAGGGAAGCGTGAAGCAATCGCATTCGATATCTCTGTCCGGGCCAAGCGCACGCGTGATAAGGTTGCGGTTGGGATGCGTGCGCGCCTCCTCCGGCGTGATGTTTCCCGACTCGATAAGGGACTCGACCACGGAGTGATCCCGCGTGACGCGCCGGATGCCTTCGCTCCCGATGTGATAGCAGCGGCTGTCGCCCACGTTGCAGATCACGGCGGCATCTGGCGAGACGACCGCGGCGACCAGCGTCGTGCCCATGCCGTGATAGTCGTCGTCCTGCTGCGAGCGCTCGAAGATCACGGCGTTTGCACGCTGGACGCAAGCGGACTCCATCTCACAGACCTGCTCCGCCGTCATCTCCCTGTGGGCACGCGCGTGAAGCTCTTCCATAAAGGTGGAGACCGCAAGCGAGCTGGCGAGCTGTCCGCCGTTGACGCCGCCCATGCCGTCGCAGACGACGGCGACGGCGGTGTCCGGCGCGCCGAATACCTCAAAAGCGTACGTATCCTGATTTTCGTGCCGTTTCAGGCCGATATCCGTGATTCCCCACGCCTTCATGCTTCCTCTCTCCCTTCCATTGCCTTGCGCCGCAGCTGGCCGCAGGACGCGTCGATATCACCGCCGAGGCTGCGGCGCACGGTTGCCGTGACACCGTGCGATTCCAGCCGCTTTTGAAACGCCGCGATGCGCCGGCTGGGCTTCAGCTCGCTCTCCACGACATCGTTGAGCGGGATCAGGTTCACATGTCCCGGCATCCCGCGGATCTTCCTTGCCAGAAGATCGGCCTGCTCGTCGCTGTCGTTCACGCCGTCGATCATCGCGTATTCAAACGAAATGCGCCTGCCAGTCTTTTGAAAATAGCGGTGGCAGGCGTCAAACAGCTCTTCCGCGTCGTAGGCGTTGTTGACCGGCATGATGCGCGAGCGCGTCTCGCTGTCCGGCGCGTGGAGCGACACGGAAAGCGTCAGCTGCAAGCCAAGCTCGGCAAGCCGGTCGATCCCGGGCACCACGCCGCAGGTGGAGAGCGAGATGTGGCGCATCCCGATGTTCAGCCCGTCGGGATCGTTGACCAGCTCCAGAAACCGCAGCACCGTGTCGAGATTGTCCATCGGCTCGCCAATGCCCATCAGCACGATGTTTGAGACGTCGAGCCCCGAATCCAGCTGCGTAAACAGCACCTGATCGATCATTTCGGACGCGCACAGGTCGCGCACCCGCCCCGCGATCGTCGAGGCGCAGAATTTGCAGCCCATGCGGCAGCCGACCTGCGAGGAGATACACACCGTGTTCCCATGATGGTAGGACATGAGCACCGTCTCGATGCAGTTGCCGTCGGCAAGCTCCCAGAGGTACTTGATCGTCCCGTCCAGTTGGGAGACCTGCTTGCGCGCGACCTTCGGCGCCGTGATGAAGAAACGCTCCGACAGCTTGGCGCGCAGCGGCTTGGAGAGATTGCTCATCTCGTCGAAGCTCGTCGCGCCGCGGTGCAGCCAGGTAAAGACCTGCTTTCCGCGGAACGCCGGCTCCCCCATCTCGCGCAGCGCGTCCGAGATCTCGGCGAGCGTCATGCTTTTGATATCTGTCATGCCTGTTTCCTTCTGATTTTTGCGATGTAGAAGCCGTCTGTTCCGTGCTTTTGCGGCCAGAGCGTGATTTTTCCGTCCGTTTCGCCGACCGGCAGCGCAAAGGGCTCGTATGCGTATTCGGGCGCGCTGTGCAAAAAGGCGTCCGTCACGCTCTCGTTCTCCTCCGGCAGCACCGTGCAGGTCGAGTAGACCAGTGCTCCGCCGGGCTTCACGTACCGCGCGGCGTTTGTAAGGATCGCGCGCTGGATCTCCGGCAGGTCGGCGAGCGCCGCGGGCTCCTTGTAGCGGACGTCCGGCTTTTTGCGGATGATGCCGAGGCCGGAGCACGGCACATCGCAGAACACGACGTCAAATCCGTTCTGCCATTCCGAACGGATTTCTCTTCCGTCCGCCGCACAGGTCTCGATACAACCGATACCCAGCCGTTCGGCTCCCTCCCGGACGCGCTTGAGCTTGTTCTCGTGCAGATCGCAGGCGACAATGCGCCCCTTGCCTTGCATGGCGAACGCGGCGGAAAAGGACTTCCCGCCCGGCGCGGCGCATACGTCCAGCACCGCCATGCCCGGACGGACGCCGGAAACCAGTGAAACAAGGCGCGCAGCCCCGTCCTGCACGGTGAATTCCCCGCGGTAGAACGCCGGGAGCGTCGTCAAATCGCCGACGCCGGAGAGCTCCAGACAATCCGGCACCCAGTCATGCGGTTTTGCCGTGACGCCGCAGCCGGAGAGCTCGCGCAGCAGCCGGTCCGCATCGGTTTTGAGCGGGTTGATCTGTACGGTCACGGGCGCGATCTCGTTGTTCTCGCGCAGAAAAGCTTCGGCACCGTCCGTGCCGAGCAGCGCGGCCATGCGCTCCGTCAGCCACCTCGGATGGCTCGTCTCGACGGACAGCTGCCCGATCTCGTCCTCGGCGCGTATGGACGGCAGATGCTCCTTATTCTGCGACAACCTGCGCAGCACCGCGTTGACCAGCCCCGCAGCCGCGCCACGCTTTGACGCCTTGGCAAGCTCGACGGATTCGTTCACCGCCGCGCTGTCCGGTACCTTGTCCAGAAACAGGATCTGGTATGCGCCGATGCGCAGAATATCGGGCAGCGGCTGCTGCAAATGGCTGAGCCGCTGCGTACAGTAAGCCTCCAGCCGGTCGTCCAGCAGCATCCGATTCTGCATGACGCCGTAGACGATGCGGCTTGTCAGCGCCGCATCCGCGGCGTTCAGTCCCGCGCGCTTCAGCTCCGCCGCCAGCGCGGCGTCCGCCCACGCGCCGCCGGTGCGGCAGGCGGAGAGCACCCGCAGCGTGCTATCCCGCGCGCTCACGGCAGGACTGCCCCGGCGGGAACGTGTGCGCCGTTGAACCATGCGCTCCCCGCCACGCGGCCGCCGCCCTCGCGCTGCAGCTCGGTGATGACGACGGTTTTGCCGTCGCCGCAGGCGGCCTCGACGCCGCGCTTGACCGCGCGCATCGTACCGGGGGCATCGGACGTTTCTCCGCCCAGCTCGGCGCGCCAGAGCTTCGTCGGCTTCCCGTCGATGACCGTCGCGGCAACCGGCCACGGCACCAGCGCGCGGATCTGGTCAAAGACCTCGCGTGCGCTCCGGCTCCAGTCGACCGGCGACATCTCGCGCGCGAGCATCGCGGCGTAGGTCGCTTCCGCGTCGTTCTGCGGCGTGCGCGTCGCCGTGCCGTCCGCGATATGCGGGATCGTCTCGGACAGAAGCTCCGCGCCGAGCGCGGCAAGCTTCTCAAACAGTGTCACCGCGTTGTCCTCCGGGAGGATCGGCGTGCTGCGCATGCTGATAATATCACCGGCGTCCAGCTTCTTCGCCATGTGCATGATCGTAACGCCGGTTTCGTCGTCCCCGTTGAGAATGGCGCGGTTGATCGGCGCCGCGCCGCGGTACTTCGGCAGCAGCGACGCGTGGACGTTGACGCTGCCGAGCGTCGGGACCGTGAGGATATCCTCCGGCAGGATCTGCCCGTAGGCCGCCACGACCGTCAGCTCCGGCGCGAGAGAGCGCAGCAGCGCAAGCGGCTCCTCCCCGCGCATCCGCTCCGGCTGATAAACGCTCAGCCCCATTGATTCGGCATAGACCTTCACGGGCGGCGGCGTGATCTTTTTCCGGTTGCCCGGTTTATCAGGCTGCGTGAAGACGCCGACGATCTCGTGCCCGTCCTCCGTCAGACGGCGGAGGGACGCAACGGCGAAATCGGGCGTGCCCATAAAGACGATCCTCATTCGTCCTCCTCACCGTATTCTTCCGGATGCGAATCGATGTACTCCTGCAGCTCCTCGTCGGTGAGCAGATGGTCGCAGTGCGAGGTGTACAGATACCCGTCCAGATGGTCGATCTCGTGGCAGAAGCAGCGCGCGGTGATATCCTCGTCCTCGATCTCGAAGAACGCGCCGTCGCGGTCCTGCGCGCGCACCCGAACCTTGTACGGGCGCGTGACGATGCCGTAGCGGCCGGGGATGCTCAGGCAGCCCTCCAGCCCCGTCTGCTCACCCTCTGTCGCAATGATCTCCGGGTTGATGAGCTCGATGATCTCGCCCTCGCTGTCCTCCACGATGCAGATGCGGCGCAGAACGCCCACCTGCGGTGCGGCAAGACCGACGCCGCCCGCCTCCTCCAGCGTTTCCGCCATATCGTCCAGCAGCGTGTGCAGCCTCGCGTTGAACTCTGTCACCGGGCGGCATACCTTTTCCAGAACGGGATCGCCCCGCTCCACAATCTTTCGAATCGCCATGTTGCTGTTCTCCTATCCCAATGCATTGCAGTCCGCAAAAATGTCGAGACCGCGGTTTTCCTTGTGCTTGTAAAATGCCAGAAGAAACGCTGACACCAGCCGGCGGAACTCCGGCGTGTTTTTTGCCACGATGAACACCCGGTAGCGGTAGCGGTTGTTCACCTTGACGACCGGCGCGGGCGCCGGACCGAGCACCTCCGGCTCCGCCTCGCGCAGTTCCGCATTTTGCCCGATCTCCGCGCGCAGCGCGTCGCGCAGCGTCACGCAGGCGTGCAGCGCCTGTCCTTCGTCAACGCCGCTGACAGACAGCGTAAAGAGGTCGGCAAAGGGCGGATAGCGCCGCAGCTTCCGCATCCGGATCTCGCTTTTGTAAAACGCCTCGTAATCCTGCGCCGCTGCGGCGCGGATCACGTCATTTTCCGGCGTAAAGGTCTGGATGACCGCGCGGCCCTGACGGCTTCCGCGGCCCGCGCGCCCGACGACCTGCGCCAGCAGGCCGAACGTGCGTTCGGCGGCGCGGTAGTTATCCACATAGAGCGACAGATCCGCCGCAAGCACGCCCACCAGCGTCACATTCTCAAAGTCCAGCCCCTTGGCAACCATTTGTGTCCCGAGAAGGATGGGTACGCGCTCCTCGGAAAACTGCCGCAGGAGCTTTTCATGCCCGTGCGACGCGCCGACCGTATCCGCGTCCATGCGGAGCACGCGCACGCCGGGAAACGTATCCTGCAGCTCCGCCTCCACCCGCTGCGTCCCCGCTCCGACAGGGTGCATCGGCGCGCCGCAGTCCGGACAGTAGTCCGGCGCCGGGCGGGAAAAACCGCAGTAATGGCACATCAGGCGCCGGTTCGCCGAGTGATAGGTCAGCGGCACGCTGCACCGCGGGCAGTCCGGCACGCATCCGCAGGCGCTGCACAGCAGCATCCGCGCGTTGCCGCGCCGATTGAGAAACAGGATGCTCTGTTCTCCCCGCTCGATGTTCTCGGCGAGCTCCGCGCGCAGCGGAGCGCTCAAAATGCCGTCGTTTCCGGCGCGAAGCTCCGTGCGCATATCGGCGATGCGCACATCCGGAAGGCTTTGCGCGTTGTATCGACTGTAAAGGTGAAATACCTGATAGCGCCCGTTTCTCGCGTAGTACGAGGTCTCGACCGTCGGTGTGGCGGAGCCGAGCAGCAGCAGAGCGCCGTGCTGCGCGCAGCGGAACTGCGCGATGTCGCGTGTTTGATAGCGCGGCGGATTTTCCGAGGTGTAGGTTGCCTCCTGCTCCTCGTCCATGATGATAATGCCGATGTCGTTCAGCGGCGCGAACACCGCGGAGCGCGTGCCGAGTACCACGCGAACCTCGCCGTTTCGGATGCGCTTCCACTGGTCGTAGCGCTCCGTCAGGCGCAGCGCGCTGTGCAGCATGGCGACGCTGTCGCCGAAGCAGGCGGTGAATTTCTCCATCATCTGCGGCGTCAGTGCAATCTCCGGAACCAGCAGCAGCGCCGTTTTGCCCCGGTCCAGCACATTCCGGATCAGGCGGATATAGACCTGCGTCTTGCCGCTGGCGGTAACGCCGTGCAGCAGCGCGGCGCCGGCCTCTCCGGCGGCGCAGAGCGCGTCCAGCCCCTGGAAGGCGCGCTCCTGCTCCTCATTGAGCACGAAGTCGGGCGGCTCCCGCAGCGCAGCGTAATTCGGAACGCGATACGCCTCCTGTTCCGCGATGCGGATGATGCCGTCCTTCTCCAGCGCGCGCAGCGTTCTGGCGCTTGCGCCGGTGTAATAGTAAATATCCGACGAGGCAAGCTCGCCCTCTGCGCAAAGAAGCTCCACGACCGCATAACGAACGGACGCGGAGGACTTTTTGCGCTCGACAGCCGCCATGGCGTCCTCGCGGCTTACCGCGAGGCTGACCATGCGCACGTGCTTGTCACCGATCGTCTGCACCGCGGACTGCTCCGCCGTGACGAGCGACTTTGCGCGCAATGTCTCCAGCGCGCGCTCCGTTTCGTCGCCGCAGCATCTGGCAAGCTCCGACGCCTCACGGCCGCCCGACGCCGCAAGCTCCCGCAGCAGCAGGCTCTCAACGCTGTCCGGCTCCACGGCGGCAAGCGCCGTCTCCCCATCCAGCCCCTCCGCAAGGCTCCAGAGCGTACGGTAGCGGAACCAGACGCCGGAGGGCAGAACGCACTTGATCGCATCGTAATACGTGCAGAAATACCGCGCTTTCATCCATCGGACAAGGCGAAGCATTTCTCCGTCCATCAAGGGCGCGTCGTCCAGAACGGCGCGCAGCGGCTTATAGGTGCTGCGCATTTCGCCCTGAAAGGTCTCCAGCACAAATCCCTCCGTCGAGCGGTTGCCCATGCCGAACGGCACCGTGACGCGCACGCCCGGCTGTACACCGCCGGCGAGCTCCTCCGGAACCAGATAGGTATACGGCTTGTCGGCGGCGTAGGGTACGCCGGAGACCGCGATCTGTGCAAGTTCGACGATCAACGGTTGATTGAGATATCGACGTCGCCCGTGCTGATCTTGCCCTCGGCAACCTCATTGATTGCGGAGGTGACGGGCTTCTCGGTCAGGTGCAGGCCCTCCTCGTCGGCAGCCTCGGCGATCTGGCGCGCGCGGCGTGCGACAACGTTGACCAGCAGATAACGGTTGGGGACGTTCTTGTTGAGCGTCGTCATAGCGGGATAAAGCATCATAGTGGTGTTCCTTCTTTCTGATAAATGGTAATTGCTGCTCAGGCAGCATATTTGAACGGTTTTATTCGCTGAGGATCTTCATGCGGTCGGCGGGCTTGCAATGCTCGGCAATCATGATGGCGTTGACCTCGCGCACGGCGCGCTCCACCGAATCGTTGATGACGAAGTAGTCGTACACGTCGGCGGTTTGAAGCTCCGCCTTTGCGCGCAGCAGGCGCTTTTGGATCTTCTCGTCGCTGTCCGTTCCGCGGCTTTTCAGACGGCGCTCCAGCTCCTCCCACGAGGGCGGCGCAATGAAAATGCGCACAGTCTCAGGCCGCTTGTTGCACACCTGGATCGCGCCCTGCACCTCAATGTCGAGGATGACGTCCTTGCCCTCCTCCATGGCGCGGTCGACGTACTTCTTCGGCGTTCCGTAGAAGTTGCCGACGTACTCGGCGTATTCCAAGAAGGCGTCCGCCTCGATCAGCGCCTGAAAGTGCGGCACATCGATGAAATGGTAGTGCACGCCGTCCTGCTCGCCCTCGCGCGGCTCGCGCGTCGTCGCGGAGATGGAAAAATAGAGGTCGTCGCGTCCCTCGAACAGGCTTTTGAGCACCGTGCTCTTTCCGACGCCGGACGGGCCGGAAACAATGAAAGTCTTCCCTTTTTGCATAATCACTCCTCCTCGTCATCCAGTCCGCCGAGTACCTCAACGCCCATGCGCTCCGCGAGCTTCGCCGCCGGGATGGCGGAGAGAACAACATGGTCGCTGTCCATGATAAAAACCGCCGCTGTCTTGCGGCCGTAGGTCGCGTCGATGAGCATGCCGCGCTCGCGGGACTCCTGGATCAGCCGCTTGATCGGCGCGGAGTCCGGGGATACGACCGCCAGCATACGATCCGCGCTGACCAGATTGCCAAAACCGATATTGATAAGTTTCATAGCCTGTCCTTATTCGATGTTCTGCACTTGCTCGCGGATCTTCTCGACCTCCGCCTTGAGCTCCACGACCACGCGGGCGATCTCGACGTCGTTGCACTTTGAGCCGACGGTGTTGCTCTCACGGTTGACCTCCTGAATGAGAAAGTCCATCTTACGGCCCATCGGCTCGTCGGAGTCCAGCATGGCGCGCAGCTGCGAAACGTGGCTGCGCAGGCGCACGGTCTCCTCGTCGACGGCGACCTTGTCGGCGTAGATCGCCGCCTCGGTCAGGATGCGGGATTCCTCGATCGTAGTGCTTTGCAGCACCTCCTGCATCCGCGCGGTCAGCTTTTCGCGGTACTCGCGCACCGTCTCCGGCGATCGCGCCTCCACCTTCCCCGTCAGCGTTTCGATGCTGTCGAGCCGGGAGCCGATGTCGGCGGCGAGCTTCTCGCCCTCGACGCCGCGCATCGCGTTGTAGGCATCCAGCGCCTCATCCGCGACGGCGCAGATATCCGCCTGCACGCTCTCCAGATCCTCCTCCGCCTTGGTGACGGTCAGCACGTCCGGAAAGCGGGCGAGATCTACAGCGGAATATGTGCCGCGAAGCGCGTCCCCGCCCAGCGCCTCCAGTCTGCCCAGCGCATCCAGATACGCTTTGGCAAGCGGCTCGTTGACGGACACCACCGTTTCGTCCGCAGCGGTGGCGTCGATGGTGACGAACACGTCCACCTTGCCGCGGGAAACCGCCTTCTGCACACGCTGCTTGATGGCGTCCTCCGTAAAGATGTAGGCGCGCGGCAGCTTGACCGTCGTGTCCAGATACCGGTTGTTGACGCTGCGCACCTCGACCGTGATGTCGCGGTTGTGCAGGGTCTGCCTCGCCCGGCCGTAGCCGGTCATACTTTTGACCATGTCTCTGTCTCCTTAAATACAGCAAAAAATCGGGCAGCCGGTCGTACTGTAGCAGGCAAGACCGGCGCAAAGGCGCATACAGGCGTCGTTGTCGTAAGTCATGGTTCCAAAGCCGCGATAGCCCGCCGGATGATATCCGCCGGAGGTAAAACGGTTCAGGATCTCGCGGTACTCCTCATTGCCGGGGTCCATCTGGCAGGCGGTCTCCAAATGCTGCTTCGCCTCGTCCATCCAGCCGCGGCGCGAGCACACGACGCCCATGAGAAAGTGCCATTCCGCGTCGCGCGTCTCCGTTTCGTTGAGCAGGCGCTCCGCGAGCGAGATGTCACCGTTGTTGATTGCCATGCGGACACGCTGCATCAGCGGGCTCCCGCTGTACGCCGTGCGGTAGGACGCGCTGCCGCCGTAGGAGCTTTGGCGCGGGGCGGACGCCGTGTAGCTGTAGCCGCCCTTGCGCTGCTTCTGGATCTGGTCGTATGCCTCGTTGATCTCCTTCATCTTCTCCTGCGCGAGATCGGCAAGCGGGTTATCGTGATAGTTGTCCGGATGGTACTTGCGCGCAAGCTCCCGATAGGCGTGCTTGACCTCGTCGTCGGTGGCGGTTGGCGCAATATTCAGAACCTTGTAGGGATCGCTCATATCGTTGTCCCTTCCGTTTTTCTCCCGCGGCGTATGCGCGAGGGCTTGTGGTACGTGCCGTCCAGAACAGCCCTGCCAATGGCGTAGAGGCTATCGTAGAAAATGCTGTCGAGCACCGGCGTCCATTCGCCGGCGTCCAGCAGCGCATAGGCGTTCGCCATCCGGCGGATGGATGCGTCCAGCGTCTCCCCCAGCGCGAGCTTTACCTCGTCCGGCAGCTCGTCTCCTCTGAGGTCGAACCGCCATTTGATCGGGTTGTACGCGCCGGAGGCGCTGTCCTTTTTCAAATCGTCCGCCGCGTCGATCAGATAGATCCAGCGGCCGAGATGGTAGAAGAGCTGTCGCAGGATGCGCCGCCGCGTCTCATCCGTCTCCGGCTCCGCAAGCTCCGCGAGCAGCGACGCAAAGGGCTCCGACGCCTCGTCCAGAGAGGCGCAGCGCGCCTTTTCCAGCTTGTCCAGCTCACCGAGATGCCGCCGCGCCGCCTCGTCAAAGGCGGGCGCAAGGCCGCGCGCCTTCCGGTAGGCGCGGCGCAAAAGCAGCGCCGCAAGGCGGTATTTCAACCCGGCAAAAAAACCGTGGTCGGCGATATGGTCCTGAATCTGCCACCACGCGAGCACCACGCTGTAGTCCGCAGCGATGCAGAGCGCCTCCGTCTCGTTCAGGACACGGCATCCGCGGCAGGGATGCACCGCGCAGCGTCGGACCGCGCAGCCGGTCGGGAGGTTGAGCGAAAGCAGGATCGCCAGCAGCGTAAAATCGAAGTTCAGCAGAAACCGGGCAATCCATCCGTAGCGCCTGCCGAGCGTGTGGCACAAGCCGCAGTATGCGCTGCGGAAAAGCTCCTTCCCCGCGGTATCCAGCCGCGCCGGAGCGGGCCTGACGTAGCCGAACACGCTTCGCTAAAACGCGCGGGTGATCGTAAACGTCATCCCGCCGCTGCGCTTGACCTTGCGGTCGTAGAGAATGGCGGGGACGACGCCGCAGAAGAACGCCGCAATGGCGACCGCCGCGCGCAGCCCCTCGGAGGAAAGCGGCGCAGCGGCAAAATAGCCAATCAGAAACAACGCCAGCGGCAGCATATACACCAGCAGGATCACGCCGAAAACCTGGCGGGAGGCGCTTTCCACCACGACCTTCTGCCCTGCCTGCGCGCCGATGGGATTCTCAACGACCGCGCGAACCGGCGCGACGGTGCCGCCGCATCCGGCACACTCGTGGCAATCGTGGGCACAGGCGGACTGCCGGGCGACGGAAATCTCGGCGCGTCCGTCCCGCAGGACTTTTTCAACCGTTGCGATCTGTGTCATTCTTCGTTCGTTCCTTCCGCTTCACCGCCGGTTTCCGGTCCACCCTCCGGCTCCGGCTGATTCTCCGGTTCCCCGCCCGGCTCCTCAGGCTCAGGCGCAGCGATGCGGACGGTCAGCTGATAGCTTTGCAGCGTGCCGACGTCGGGATCGCCGTCGATCCGGAGCTCCGCGGGCACCGTATAAGTCCCGCTGGCGTCCGCGACGCCGGAGAGATCGGCGACCGCGTGCACATTCTCCGGAGAGAGTCCATCCAGCACCGCGCGCGGGCCGCGCAGCGTGATGTCCAGCGACGAGGTAACGATCTCCGCAACGCGGTCCTCCGCCTCGAAGTTGACCACCTCGAAGTCCGTCACCGTCAGATCCTTCGAGGCAATGTCCCGGTTTGCGATCGTAAGCGTCGCGGTGGTCACGCCGCTGAGATTGGTCAACCCCTCCGGGATCGGGATCTCATAGGTGAAGATGCGTTCGTCCTCAATGGTGCTCAGGTCGATCTCGCCTAGGATCAGCTCGCCGAGCTGCGCGATCTGGTTCGCATCGCCGGAGAGCGTTACGGACGAGACGTCCATCGAATAGTCAAAGCTGTCGATCCGGACGCCCGGGTGCTCGACAAATCGCACGGTCAGCGGGATATCCGTCGCCGAGATCACGGGCATTGTTACCTGCACGGTATCGCTCGCCGCGTGGATATTGCTGTTCTCGATGAGATTGTCGTTGTAATCGTACAGCTTGTATTCCAGCAGCTCCACGATGGTGGAGCGCGCGTTGGCGATGTTCAGCGTCACCTGCGCGTAGCTCACCTGCATCACGTCGCTCTGCTGGCCCCAGATCTCCAGAGCCTTCGGCAGAAGCTGGACACTGCCCGCGACATAGCCGTCCGCCACGTTGCCGACCAGCTTGCAGCGGATCTCCACGTCGTTCCTGCGGAACAGCTCGCCGATGCGCACGGAAACGGTGCGCACCGAGGGCGATTTGACGGAGATCTGCCGCGTGTTGGTGTCGGGCGGATAGATGATCGAGTAGGACACCGTCTGCGTGCCGGTGGAGTTGACAGAGTTGAGGTCAGCCACGAGGCGCACGCGCTCGGTATTGAAGCCGAAGACCATGCTGCGCGGCATATTGAGCACCAGATCCTCTGTCGCGTCGTCGCCGCTGATGAGCACCAGGCCCTTGTTGGCGAGCGCGGAATCGGCGTTGAAGAACTCGACGGGGATCTCGTTGATGGTCAGATCCACGTCGGCGGAGTTGTTGACATAGAACCACAAAATAAACGCGATGATGATGGAGGCTGTGATATAAAACGCTTTTCTACCGCTGCTCATCGGCATTGCCGTCCGCCTCCTTTCCATTCTTGCGCTGCCAGGGCCAGCGCAGGCGGAAGCGCTCCGCCGCTTCATCCTCGTCCGCCGACGGGATCAGCTCGTTCGTCAGCAGCTTTTCCAGCGTCTGCGCCGTCAGGTGGCGCTTGAGCATGCCGCGGATCGCGACGGAGATCGCGCCGGTCTCCTCAGAGACGATCACGACCACCGCGTCCGAGTTTTCGCTCATGCCGATGCCAGCGCGGTGGCGGGTGCCGAGGTCGCGGCTGATGTTGACGTTGTGCGACAGCGGCAGGATGCAGCCCGCGGCAAGCAGCCGCCCGTCGCGGATGATGACCGCGCCGTCGTGCATGGCAGCCTTCACAAAGAAAATGTTCTTGAGCAGCTGGCTGGAAACCTGCGCGTCCACAATGGTGCCGGTGCGCGCGATGTCGTCCAGCTTGAGGTTGCGCTCAAACACCATCAGCATACCCGTGTGGGAGACGGACATCTCGGCGCAGGCGTCCACCGTCTGGGCGATCGTGGTCTCGATCACGCTGGTCTGCTGCGCGTGCGCAAAGGGGTTGATCGAACCGAGCTTGCTCGACCCGACCTGCTCCAGCAGCCGCCGGATCTCCGGCTGGAAGATGACGATCAGGGCTATCACGCCCGTCGTCACGATGTTGCGCAGGATATAGTTGATGCTGTTCAGGCGCAGCACATAGGATAAAAGCAGCACGCCGAGGAAAATCAGCACGCCGCGGCCGAGGTTCGCCGCGCGGGACACCCCGACCAGCTTCAGGGCGCGATACAGTATAAACGCCATCAGGACAATGTCCAGCCAGTCGGTCAGCGCAATCGTCCGGACGTAGCGCAGCACGCCTTCGAGCACCATAGTTACAACGTCCATCCTCTATCTCCCGTCTCATAATGCCATGTTTCCACAGTAGTCATATTCTAATATAAGCGCCATGAAAATGCAACCGGGAGAGCTGTGAATTTTCTATGAAATCTGGTTCGTTTCTTGTGTCACTTCGCCAATATGCCGTGCAGAATCCGCAAAAACGCGTCGATTTCCGCCTCGGTGCTGAACGCGGATACGCTGATGCGCACCGTGCCGCCCTCCAGCGTGCCCGCGCTGCGGTGGGCAAGCGGGGCGCAGTGGTATCCGGCGCGCACCGCGACGCCGCGGCGCGCCAGCTCCTCCGCCACATCCTCGCAGCTTTTTCCGCGCACGGTGAAGGACAGCACGCCAAGCTGTGCCGTGTCCGCCTCCGCGGCGTAGACCGTGACAGGCTCCATGCTTTGCAGACCCGCGGCGGCGCGGCGGATCAGCGCCTGCTCGTGACGGGCAATCCGCTCCGGCCCGACCCGCCGGACGAAGCGCAGGCCCGCTTCCAGCCCGGCAATTCCCGGCACGTTGTGCGTGCCCGCTTCCAAACGGTCCGGCAGGAACGGCGGCATCTCCTGATCCAGCGACGCGCTGCCCGTCCCGCCCTCCAGCAGCGGCACGGCGTCCGCGGCGCAGAGCAGCAGCCCCGTCCCCTGCGGGCCGTACAGTCCCTTGTGTCCGGGCATCGCGGCGAAGGACGCGCCGAGCGCGGTAAAGTCGAGCGGTACGACGCCCGCCGACTGGGATGCGTCCACGATCAGCGGTACGCCGGCGCTGCGGCACGCCGCGGCAATTGCTTCAATGGGCAGGGCAAAGCCGAAAACATTGGACGCGCCCGTACACACCGCCGCGTCCGCGCCGGCGGAGAGCGCATCCCGAAACGCGCGCACGGCGCCCTCCGTGTCGAACAGCGGCGCCTGCGCGACGACCAGCTCCGCGCCGAGGGCGTGCAGCGGCCGCGTGACGGCGTTGTGCTCCCAGCCGGAGACGATCACCCTGCCTCCGCGCGGTACGAGGCTCTTGATCGCGATGTTCAGCCCGTGCGTTGCACTGGTGGTAAAAACGACCTGCTCCCGCTGCTCCACGCCAAAGAGCGGCGCGGCAATCCCCCGGCAGCGGAACAGCGTCTCCTCCGCCGCGCGGGCGCTCCGATACCCGCCGCGCCCCGGCGAACTCATCGTCTGCATGGCGCGCGCCACGGCATTGCGGACGGACGCCGGTTTTCGGAACGTGGTTGCCGCGCTGTCCAGATAGATCATGTCCGCCGCCTCACAATGCAAGCTCCTCGGAAACGCCGCCGCTCACGTGAATGACGCGCACCGGCTGTACGCCCGTCCCGCGCAGCGCGTCGGCGGCACGCCGGTACAGCCGCGCGGGGATCTGGATCGTGTAGCCGCATCCGTTCTTCGTGATGCTGTTCCCCGCCCTGCGGAGCTGGACATGGATGCCCGCGCGCTCCAGCACCTGTGCCATGCGCTGGGCATGGGTGATCGAGCGGGCGGTCAGAAGATAGTATTCCATGGTGATTCCCCCTTTACCGCATCATATGAACAGATGCGTCGCGGGGTGATGAACACCAGGCAGAGAAAAACCGGGGCGCTCTCGCGCCCCGGTTCAACGGTCCGGTTCGATGTTTATTGCTTTTCCAGCAGTGCTGCGGCGTGCGCCGCCATGCCCTCTCCGCGGCCCGTGAAGCCGAGCCCCTCCTCGGTCGTCGCCTTGACGCTCACCTGCGAAACGTCGATCCCCAGCGCCGCGGCGATGTTTTCGCGCATCCGGTCGCGATACGGCGCGAGCTTCGGCCGCTGCGCCAGCACGGTCGCGTCGACGTTGACCACGGCAAAACCCGCGCCGTCCAGCCGCGCAGATACCTCCCGCAGCAGCGCAACGCTGGACGCGCCGCGATACGCCTCGTCCGAATCCGGGAACAACTTTCCGATGTCGCCCAGCGCGGCGGCGCCGAGCAGCGCGTCCATCACCGCGTGCAGCAGTACGTCCGCGTCCGAGTGCCCATCAAGCCCCAGTTCGAAAGGGATCTCCACGCCGCCGAGGATCAGGGCGCGTCCCGCGGCAAGACAGTGCACGTCATATCCGTGTCCGATCCGCAAATTCGTCATATTCTGCCCCCTCACAGAAAAAAGGGAATCCTCACGATTCCCTCTTCTTCAGGATCGCCTCCGCAAAAAACATGTCGAGCGGCGTGGTGATTTTGATATTTTCCTCGGAACCTTCCGTCAAGTAGATTTCCTTGCCCATGCGCTCTACTGCTGAACAATCGTCCGTCAGCGTAACCTTTGCGTCCACCGCGGACTGCAAGGCTGCCTTCAAAAGCTGCGCGTCGAACACCTGCGGCGTCTGTACGGCGAAAAGCATCGAGCGGTCCGGCGTCTCGCGCACGATGCCGTCGACCGCGACCTTGACCGTATCCTTGACCGGAATCGCGGGAGCCGCGGCAAAGTTGACGCGCGCCGCCTCGACCACGGAATCGATCAGCTCCGGCGTCACAAACGGCCGCGCGCCGTCCTGCACCACCAGAAGATCGGCGTTTTCATTTGCCTCCAGTGCGGCGCGCAGCACGGATTCCGTGCGCGTCTTGCCGCCGGCGACGACCTTGACGGGCTTTGCGACGCCGAAGGTCTTGCACAGCTCCGCAAAGCGGACGATATCCTCCTCCCGCGCGGCAATGATGATCTCACGGATGCTTTCCGCCCGATCCATCGCCTGCAATGTGTGCACCAGCACGGGCTTGCCGCCCAGCGGAAGCAGAAGCTTGTTTTCCCCCTCCATGCGCTGCGACGAGCCGGCCGCGGCGATCAACGCCGAGCAGTACGGATGCGCCGGCCTATGGTTGGGAAACAGTTTCTTCCAAAGCTTCATCAGACCGCCATCTCCTTTGCCAGCATAACCGCGTTGACGCGCGCCTCCGCATCGGCATATGCCACGCTTTCCGCCAGGACGATCTCCGAAATGAGGATCTGCTTGGCGCTGTGGAGCATCTTCCGCTCCCCGTTGGATAAGCCGCGCTCGTTGTCCCTGTGCATCAGTGCCTTGATGACGCCGGCGACCTCCAACAGATCACCGCTCTTGATCCGCTCCATATTCTCGCGGTAACGGTGGTTCCAGTTAGCCGTCATATCAATGCCCAAACCGGGGATCTTCTCGATCACGGCCTCGATGTCCGCCTTGGATGAGACCGCGCGGATGCCTATCATCTCGCTGTTGGCGGTGGGTATTTTCAACGTCAGTCCGGAGATGGGCATTTTGAAAACGTAAAACGGGATCAGCTTTCCGCTGATCTTCTCTTCCACAATACTCTCGATCACACCGGCGCCATGCATCGGGTGTACGATCTTATCCCCGATCTCGTACACGCGTTTGCCCACCTCCTCTCCGTCAAAAGCATCATTTCCCGCGCCGTTTCATCGGGCTTCGTTCGCCAACCCTAAAACAGCGCATAATTACCCATCAAAAGTATAGTGTACTTTTCCATTTATTTCAAGGCTTTTTTTGAAATCGGCAGCTTAATTTTTCATTTAAAGGAAAAAAGCGGGCATCCTCTCGGGATGCCCGCCGGAAAGCGTTGGATTTTACTTGTTGGTGCGGCGCCAGATGTGCATTTTCTCCGCCTCGGCGATCAGCTCCTCGCGGAAATCGGGGTGCGCGATGGAGATCAGCGCCTCCGCCCTCTCCCACGTGGAGAGGCCCTTGAGGTTGACCATGCCGTACTCGGTGACGACATACTGCGTGCAGG
This sequence comes from Oscillospiraceae bacterium, assembly GCA_015067435.1. Lineage (GTDB taxonomy): Bacteria > Bacillota > Clostridia > Oscillospirales > Oscillospiraceae > Hominicoprocola. The sequence goes on from SVMM01000002.1 coordinate 101,851, forward strand.
AGCGCGGATCGGTGGCGATGGAGCCGGGCGTCAGCGTCGGAACGATGCGGCTCTTGACCGTGCCGTCCTTGCCCTTGACCGTGGAGGACATGCAGATAAAGCTCTTGCCGCCCTTGGACAGGTACGCGCCCATGCAGAAGTCGAGCTGTCCGCCCGTGCCGGAGATGTGCTTGATACCGGCGGACTCGGCGTTGACCTGACCAAACAGATCGCAGTCGATGGCATTGTTGATGGAGATGAAGTTGTCGATCTGGGCGATGACGCGCACGTCGTTGGTGTAGTCGACCGGCGCCGCCATGACGTCCGGATTGCGATTCATGTAATCGTACATCTTCTGCGTGCCCGCGGCAAACGCGTAGACCTGGCGGCCCTTGTCGATTGCCTTGCTCTTGCCCGTGATCTTGCCGGCGAGCGCAAGGTCGACAAAACCGTCGACATACATCTCAGTATGCGCGGAGAGGTCCTTCAAATCGGAGGTCGCCAGCACGGAACCGATGGTGTTCGGCATACCGCCGATGCCGAGCTGGAGGCACGCGCCGTTCGGGATCTCCGGAACGACGAGGTTCGCCACCGCGACGTCGACCGGCGTCGGGTCCGCGGCGGGCGGCAGCGCGCCGACGGCGGGATTCTCGCCCTCGACAACGTAGTCGACGTCCTTGATGTTGATCTCGGTGCCCGTCAGGCCGAAGACCCAGGGCTGGTTGGTGTTGACCTCAACGATGATCTTCTTCGCGCGCGCGAGCATGTCGGCGATGTGCGAGGCGCCCAGCGCAAAGCTGAAATTGCCGTGGGCGTCCATGGGCGTGACCTGGATCATGGCGACGTCCACGTTTGCGTTGCCGTCGCGGTAGAAGCGCGGCAGCTCGCTGTAGCGCATCGGGGAGAAGAAGCCCTTTCCCGCCGAGATGATCTTGCGGTCGACGCCGGTGCAGTGCCAGGAGTGCCAGATGAAGTGCCCCTCGCCATTTTCCGCCTCGGCGACCGCCGGCATCCACAGCGTCACGCCGCCGCGGAACTTGACGTCCGTCAGCTCGTCGCGGCGCTTGGCGAGCGCCTTGTCAAGCGTGTAGGGATGGTTGGTGCACCAGCCGTAGTCCACCCAGTCCCCGGACTTGACGATCTTGACCGCCTCCTCGGCGGTGGTCAGCTTTTGTTGATAGAGCGCGGCATAATCCATGATAATACCTCCGTTGCATTTCAAAAAAGGGACAGGCATTGCCTGTCCCTTTTCAATTATGATTACTCCTCTTCGGGGACCTCTTCCGCTTCGGCTTCCGGCACGAGCAGCGCACGGATGCTCAGGGAGATCTTCTGCTTCTCCTCGTCGATGGCGGTGATCTTCGCGTCGACCATCTGGTTCTCGGAGAGAACGTCGCCGGGCTTCTCGATGCGGCGATCCGCGATCTGGGAAATGTGGATCAGGCCGTCGACGCCGGGCACGACCTCGGCGAACGCGCCGAAGGTCATCAGCTTGACGATGCGGACGTTGGCCGTATCACCGACCTTATAGGTCTTCATGAAGACCTCCCAGGGATTCTGGGTGCGGTCTTTGACGCCGAGGGAGATCTTGTGCTTTTCGGTGTCGAACGAAATCACGTACACATCGAGCTGGTCGCCGACCTTCACCACCTCGGAGGGATGCTTGATGCGGCTCCAAGAGAGCTCGGAGATGTGGACCATGCCGTCCACGCCGCCGATGTCGACGAACACACCGTAGCTGGTCATGGACTTGACCGTGCCGGTGTAGTGCTTGCCGACCTCGATGTTCTCCCAAACTTCCTTCTGCGCGGCGGCGCGCGCCTCGCTCTGCACGCTGCGGATGGAACCGACAACGCGGCGGCGGGCACGGTTGACCTCGGTCACGCGCAGCTTGACGCTCTGCTTGACCATCGCGCTGAGATCGGCGTCACGGGGCTGGCCGCTCTGGGACGCGGGAACGAAAACACGCACGCCCTTGACAGATACGACAACGCCGCCCTTGTTGACCTCGGAGACGATGCCTTCCAGCACGGTCTTTTCCTCGACGGCCTTCTCGATGTCTTCCCAAACCTTGACAGCGTCGAGACGCTTCTTGGAAAGCGTGGCATACCCCTCGACGTCGTTGACGCGGACGATGTAGGTCTCGATCTCATCGCCGACCTTGACAATGTCCTCGACCTTGGCGTCGGGATCGGCGCTGAGCTCGGAAATGGGGATGTAGCCGGCCTGCTTGCAGCCGAGGTCAACCTGGATCTCGGTGGCGCCGATGGCGGTCACAATACCGCTGACCTTGTCGCCCGTGTTCAACGTCTTGATGGACTTTTCAAGCATCTCCTCGAAGGACTCGCCCTCGGCCGCTCTGGTTTCGTTTTTGACTTCTTCCGTCATGGTTGCATATACCTCCTTAATGATGCTCGCAGGCGTTGATGCGCCGGCGGTAAGTCCCGCAGTCATGCAACCAAAAAAGACGTCCGGCGAGAGCTCGTCCGCCGTCTCGATCTGAACGACGCGCGGGCAAGCCTCTTTGCAAATCTCTGTCAAATGTCTCGTGTTAGCGCTTTTGCGGTCTCCGACTACCACCATAACGTCGACTTTCGCGGCAAGCTCGGCCGCTTCATTCTGACGTTTCTGCGTAGCTCCGCATATTGTATCACAAACTTTTAGATTTGTACACCTTTTTTTTATAAAATTTAAGCAGTTTTCCCAAATCTCCCGGATGCATGTCGTCTGCGCAACCATCAGCAGCGGCATATCCGCGGCAAAATCCCCGGATTCAAGCCATTTTTCCAATGCCGCGGGCGAATCGCACACCACCGCGTCGTCGCAGCGGCTGGCAATCGCCGCCACCTCCGGGTGCTCTGCCTCCCCGACGATGACAACGCGGCGCCCCTCCCGCGCCGCGTCCATCACCAACTGCTGCGTGCGGCGCACGTTGGGACAGGTCGCGTCAACGACCTCCGCGCCGCGCGCCGTGAGCGCTTCGATAACGTCCAGACGCTCGCCGTGGGAGCGGATCAGCACCGGCTCGCCCGCGCGCGCTTCCTCCGGTGACGCGATCTGCCGCATTCCGAGCGCCGCAAGCTCCGCGATCACATGATCGTTGTGGATAACGCTGCCGAGCATGGCGCCGCCCCGGTCCCGCGCGGTCTGCCCGGCGAGCGCCACCGCGCGCTCCACGCCGTAGCAGAAGCCGGCGGACTTTGCCAGAATGACCTTCATGCTTTCTTCTCCCATCGGCGTCCCAGATCATAGGCGCGGCGCATGATCTCGTCCGCGTATTCCTGATACTCCTCCGCGGTGCCGTGCCGCGTGGCGGTCTTCGCCTCGAACGGCTCGCCGAATACGATGTGCGTGAGGTGGAACATCTTGTTTTTCTTGCCGACGTAAACCGGCACGAGCGGCGCGCCGGTGCGCATGGCGATCATCACAACGCCGCCCTTCGCGCGCGCAACGCCCTCGTGCTCCACGCGCGTCCCCTCCGGGAACACCAGCAGGTTGACGCCGTCCTTGATGCTTTTGATCGACGTCTTGACCGCGCCGAGGTCGCTGTTTCCCCGGTCGACGGGAAACGCGCCGAGCTTTGTAATCAGCCAGCTGAGAAACGGCTTTTCAAACAGCTCCTTCTTCCCCATGATGCGGACCGGCGTGGTGCGCGGCAGCGCCATGCAGATCAGAACCGGGTCGAGCGCGTGGGCGTGGTTCGCGCACAGCACGACGGGGCGATCCTTGGGCACGTTCTCCAGCCCGTGCACCCTGAACGGAAACAGAAGCCAGATCAGCGGGAAGAAAATGAAGTGAAAAATACGGTAAAAACGTGTCATATCCCCAGCTTCTCCCGAATGGTTTTCAGGATCAGCGCCCTGCTCTGCTCAAAGTCGAGGGCGGAGGTATCCACAACGACGGCGTCGTCCGCCTGCCGCAGCGGCGCTACGTCGCGGTGCGTATCGTTCCAGTCGCGCTCTTTCTGCTCGGCAAGCACCTCGTCGAAGGGCTTCGGCGTGCCGCGCTGCTCTAGTTCCAGAAAGCGCCGCCTTGCGCGCACCTCATCGTCGGCGGTGAGGAAGATCTTGACCTCGGCGTCCGGCAGGACGACGGTGCCGATGTCCCTGCCGTCCATGACAACGCTGTGCTCCCGCGCGAGCGAACGCTGCATCTCCAGCAGAAACGCGCGCACGCTTGCCAGCGCGGACACCGCGGAGGCGTACATCGAGACCTCCGGCAGCCGGATCGCCTCGCTCACGTCCTCCCCGTTCAGGTACATCCGCTGCGTGCCGTCGTCCGCATGTGTCATGCTGACCTTGACCTCCGGCAGCATGGCGGAAACAGCAGCCTCGTCATGCGGGTCCACACCGCAGCGCAGCGCGTACAGGCCGACCGCGCGGTAGATCGCGCCGGTGTCGACATACATGATGTGCAGCGCCCTCGCGGTCTCTTTCGCCAGCGTGCTCTTGCCCGCGCCGGACGGTCCGTCCAGCGCGACCGCAAAATGCTTGTTCTCCATTTTATTCCTCCAGAATCTCCGCCGCGGCCTCGCCCGCGGCCTTTCCCGTCGCCCACGCGATCTGCAGATTGAAGCCGCCCGTGTAGGCGTCCACATCCAGCACTTCGCCCGCAAAGAAAAGGCCCGGCAGCAGCTTGGACGCCATCGTGTTCGGGTCGACCTCGCCCACCTTGACGCCGCCGGAGGTGATGATCGCCTCCTCCACGCTTCGCGTGCCGGTCACGGATACGGTAAAGCACTTGAGCGTTTCCAGCAGGCTGCGGCGCTGCTCGCGCGTGATCGAATGTGCCTTTGTCGCGGCGGGGATGCCCGTCCGGCGCACCATGACCGGGATCATGCTCTTCGGCACAAGCCCGCCCAGCACATTGTCGTAATCCTGATTGCTCCGCTCGGAAAAGTCGCGCAGCAGGCGCTCGTCCAGCTTCTTTTCGTCCAGCGCGGGCTTGAGATCGATTACCAGACGGTAGCTGTTCTTCTCAAAATCCCGCATGTGCGCGCTGGCGGAGAGCACCAGCGGTCCGCTGACGCCGAAGTGCGTGAACAGCAGCTCGCCCTGCTCGGAAAAAATCGTCTTCCCCTTGCCGTTCTTGACCGTCAGCAGCACGTTGTGCAGCGACAGCCCCTGCATTTCGGCGCAGTCCGCATCGCCGCTCGTGAGCGGCACCAGCGACGCGCGCGGCGTGACGATCGTATGCCCCGCCTGTTTGGCGAAGCGGTAGCCGTCGCCGGTGCTGCCCGTCGCGGGATAGGATACGCCGCCGGTCGCGACGACCACGGCGTCCGCGGGATAGCTCCGTTCGTCCGTTTTGACGCCCGCCGCGCGTCCGTCGCGGATAATCAGCGCAACAACGCGCTCCCTCACGATTTGGACGTTCAGCCGCCGGAGCTCCCGCTCCAGCGCGCCGCTGACGTCGAACGAGCGGTCGGACGCCGGATAGACGCGCTTCCCCCGCTCGACCTTGAGCGGTACGCCCAGCGACTCAAAAAATGCCATAGTATCGCGCCCGTCCCATCGTGAAAAGGAACTGTAAAGGAATCTTCCATTACGTGGAACATGCGCGATCAACTCGTCGAGGGCGCTGTCGTTCGTCACGTTGCAGCGCCCTTTCCCTGTAATGTTCAGCTTCTTGCCCAAGCGCTCGTTGGGCTCCAGCAGCGTCACGCCCGTGCCCTTGCGCGCGGCGCAGATTGCCGCCATCATGCCGGCGGCGCCGCCGCCGACCACGATCAACTCACTCATCCTCCACCTTGCCGAAAATCGAATAGCGTTCCCAAATGTGCTCCAGCTCGGAGAAGCTGGAGGACACGTCCGTCCCCTTCTTGCGCGCGCAGGCGAGAATCAGCGCGTTGAGCATGCTCATCGGCGCCGCCAGCGAGTCCACAAACGAGATCATCTCGTTGTGCACCAGCAGCGCGCACTCCGAAAGCCGCGCGACCGGGGACATCTCGCTGTCCGTCAGTCCGACGATGGTCGCGCCGCGCTCCTTGGCGAACTGGATCGTCTTGAGCGCAAGCTCCGAATAGCGCGGGAAGCAGATGGCAAACACCACGTCGCCGGGGCCGACGCGGAAAATCTGGTCGAAGGTGCCCGCCGCTCCGCCCTGCACGAGCGTCACATTGTCAAAGATGAGGCGGAAGTAGAAGTTCAGATACCCCGCCAGAAATGAGGATGAGCGGAACCCCACAATGTAGATATGCTTCGCCGCGGCGACCGCGTCGACAACGCGCTCGAACTCCACGGCGTCGGTCTGGTCGATCGCCATGCGGAGCTTTTCCATGTCGCGGTGCAGCACGTTCGTCACCAGATCGGAGCCCGCTAAAACGCCGTCGGACGCCTGAATGCGCTGGATCGACGTCAGTTTGCCGCGGATCATCTCCTGCAGCGCGCGCTGCATACTGGGATAGCCGTCGTAGCCGAGCTGCGTGGCGAAGCGCACAACGGTGGATTCACTCACCTGCACGGTCTTGCCCAGACGGCTGGCGGTCATAAACGCCGCCTTGTCATAGTTCTCCAAAATATACCGCGCGATCAGCTTCTGTCCCTTCGAGAAGCTAATCATGTTTTTCTCGATCGTATGTAAAATATTCTTCGCCATACGCCTCTGCCCTCAACTCTGTTTTTTTCCGCACGCGCCGATCTCATCCGCGGTCAGCATACGCCATTTTCCCACCGGCAGGCTGCCGAGGCGGATGTGATGCTCCGCGATGCGCCGCAGCCGCGTGACGCGCAGCCCAACGGCGGCGCACATCCGGCGGATCTGTCGGTTTTTCCCCTCGTGTATCGTGATCTCCAGCTCCGCGCGGCCCTGTCCGGTGCGCAGAGCCTTCACGCGCGCCGGGCGGATCGGCTCGCCGTCCAGCTCCCGGAGCGCGGAGAGCGCTTCCGCCGCGTTTTCGACCGCTCCGGTGACCGAAACGCGGTAAACCTTGTCAATTTCATACTTCGGATGCAAAAAACGCTGCAGCCATTCCCCGTCGTTGGTCAACAGCAGCAGACCTTCGGAGTCGTAGTCCAGCCGCCCCACGGGGACCACGCGCGCGCCGCAGCCCTTCACCAGCTCCGCCACCGTCGGCCTGCCCTTTTCGTCGGACATCGTGCAGACGAAGCCGCGCGGCTTGTTGAGCATCAGATAACACTTTTGCTGCGGACGGGAAAGCGGCTCGCCGTCGACCGTGATCTCGTCCGTATCGGCGTCCGCGCTCTCCCCCAGCGCTGCGACGCGCCCGTTGACGCGCACACGCCCCGCCTCGATCCACGCCTCCGCCGTCCGGCGCGAGCACAGGCCCGCCGCGGCGATGCACTTTTGCAGTCGCTGCTTCATACGCTCCTAACGCTTTCCGCCGAACAGGCCGCGAAGCCATGACGGCTGTTCCGTTCGCACCGTTGCCGCGGCCGCGCGGACGTCCTCCTCCGCGACCAGCGCAACGCTGCCGACTGCAGTGCCGTCCAGCAGGATATCCGCCCGTCCGAGCCGCTCGCCCGCCGCGATAGGCGCCGTCACGGCATCCGGCGCCTCGACGCGCAGCGTCAGCGCTTCGCCCTCCGCAACCGGATAAAAAAAGCTCTCTTCCGCCGTAAGCCGCAGGCAGGACGCCTCCCCGCCGCGCACCGCGCACAGCGCGCAGCTCTTCCCGCGCTCCGCCGCGCATACGCTCCGGTACGCAGAAAAGCCGGCCTCATACATGGCGGCGTGATCCTGCTTGTCATTGCTGTCATTCAGCGTGACGGCAATGAGGCGCAGGCCGTTTCGCTCGGCGCATGTGACCAGCGTCTTGCCCGCGTTGCCGGTATAGCCGGTCTTGCCGCCGATACATCCCTCGACCGTGCCGAGCAGCTTGTTGTGGTTCGCCATGACGCGCTCGCCCGCCGTGGCCGTCCGGGAAGACACCAGCAACGCGAACATGGGCTGCCGCATGGCGTAAGCCATCAGACGCGCCATGTCCAGCGCGCAGGAATAGTGCCCCTCGGCGTCCAAACCGCTGGGGTTCGCATACGACGTGTGCGTCATCCCAAGCGCAGCCGCCTTTTCGTTCATCCAGCGGACGAAATTCTCTGTTCCTCCGCCGCAGCTGTCGGCGATGCACTCCGCGGCGTCGTTGCCGGAGGGCAGCATCAGCCCGTAGAGCAGCGCCTCCATCGTCAGCGTCTCGCCCTCGACGAGGTACATGGACGAGCCCTCGCGCAGATGCTCGCGCTTCACCGTCGCCTTGTCCGTCAGGCGGCTGTGCTCCAGCGCGACCACGGCGGTCATAATCTTCGTCGTGCTGGCGATCGCGCGCTCCTCCGTCTCGTTGTGCGCGAGCAGCACACGCCCGCTGTCCGCGTCCATCAGGACATAAGCGGTCGCGCCGCAGGAAAACGATGCGGCGCGGCAGGGGTGCGCGCCTGCCAACAGCGTCAAAGCAAGGCAAAAAACAAGGATTTTCTGAACAAAACGCGGCATAAGCGACCTCCGTGCGCCCTCGTCGGGCCAACTGAAAACGATCTGGCACAAGCGGTTCTATTATGCCCGTTTTGGCGGGATCAGAACATTCCTTTTTCTTCTTTTTTCTTGTCAACAAACGCCTCGACGCGGTCCACGACCTCGGGCACCATGTCGAGAATACGGTCGATCGGTCCGACGGAGGGCAGTGCGACCGGCACGACGCGCGTGACGCCGTCCTTGATGATGAGGAAGGAAACCGGGTCGATCTTTACGCCGGCGCCACCGCCACCGCCGAACTTGTCCACCGTCTTTCCGTAGTCGCTGCCGCCGGTGCCGAAGCCGAAGCTGACGCGGGAGATTGGAATGACCGTCACGCCGTCGGGCGTGGTGATCGGCTCGCCGATGATGGAATTGGAATCGACCATCTCACGGATCTTGGTCATCGTCGTCTCCATGAGCTCGCTCAGCGGCGTTTTCTTTTCCACACTATCCATGATTTTCTTCCTTTCTATGCGATTCTTTCTTCTGTATCATCATTTTGATTCTCTTCCGGTTTCGGTGCCTCCGGCCCCTTGTGCGCCGGCATGTCGTGCTTATGCGCCTTTTTGAAGCGCAGGAACCACTTGAGCATCGGAATCGCCAGCGTGAAGGCGATGGCAAACAGATCGCACACACGCAGCGAAAGCCCGACCGTTCCCTCGCAGGACGTCCCGTCCCACATCGTCGTCTCCGTATCGTAGTTCATGCGCAGATGCAGCGAGGGATCGGGTACGTCGAAGCGCTCCTCCACCCGCGGCATCAGGGCGTACATGGCGCTGCTGGCGACGCCGTAAAGCCTTGCGACGTCAGCGGGATCGTCCCCGCCGAAGACCACGGTCATATCCAGCGGATCGATGCGCACGCGCCGGCAGGTGCGCCGGATCGTCGCGCCGAGCGCCGAGAGCGCGGTCCGGATCAGATCCAGCAGCTCCTCCAGCGTGGGCTTCGGCAAACCGGCTTTTTTCTTTTTCGGCTTCTTTTCCGGCTTCTCCTTCGGCGGCTCCTCCTGCTTGGGCTCCTTCGGCTTTTTGGGTGCCTTTTCCTTTTTCGGGTACAGCGTCAGCTTCAATGCGCCCACACGCGCCCGAACACACAGCTCCGTGCCGAAGGAGACGATCGCGCCCACGCGCAGAAAGCCGATCAGAAGGAAGATCAGCAGTATGATCCCTATGACCTTCAGCGCCGTCATACGATCACCCTCTCCCTACGCAGAATCAAGCTTCGTCCTGTGATGCAGAATTACTCTCGGGTTGAATATCAGCCATGTCGAACAGATTTGCCGCGTCGCCGATGCGGAGCTGGCCCTCCGGCTCGATGCCCGGCATCTCCGGCAGCTCTTCCAGCGAGCTGAGGTGGAACACACGCAAAAACTCCTTCGTCGTGCGGTACAGGTGCGGCCTGCCGGGCACCTGTAGGCGCCCGCACTCCTCGATCAGCCCGCGCTCCTGCAGCAGTCCCATCGTATACGAGCTGTCCACGCCTCGCACCTGATCGACATAGGCGCGCGTGGTGGGCTGATAGTACGCGATGATGGTCAGCACCTCCAGCGCGGGTTGACTGAGCTTCGCGCTCTTGCGGATCTCAAACGCCTTGCGGATCACATCCGCATAGTCCGGCGCGGAGCATAGCTGATAGGCGTCGTCCATGCGGATCAGCCGGATGCCCCGCCGTTCGTAGGCGTAGTGATCCTCCAGCTTTTGCAGGATCATCTCCGCCGTATCGCGATCCAGATCCAGAGCGATGCAGATGCGCTCGATATTGACCGGCTCTCCGGAGGCGAAGAGGATGCCCTCGGTCGCCGCCTCAAGCTCCCGTAAATCCAAAGCCATACGTCAACCCCTCAAAACGCCAGCGATTCCGGCGCGTCCTTCTCATAGTTCACCGTGCAGTCGACGTCCGAACCGGCGAGCCGGATAACGCTCGCCCTGCACAGCTCCAGCACGGCGATGAACGTCGCGACGATCTCGCTGCGGGAATGGCTGCCGCGGAACAGCAGCAGAAAACGCGTGATACCGAAGCTCTTGAGCCTGCCGATGATCTCCTTTGCCTTCTCCTGTACGGAGTACGGCTCGCGCCGGACGATCTCGCTGAACGCCGCGCGATCCGGCGGCGCCATGCGCTCGGTGCGGTCGGAGACCGCCTCCATGGCGCGCACGAGATCGATCGGCGCGTGGTCATATTCGTAGATCGCGCCGCGCTCCATCGGCTCGGGCATCCGCGTCATGGTGTTGCGTCCGAACTCGCTCATCAACGCCATCGTCTCCGTGAGCATCTTCACGCGCAGATAGGTGTCCTTCTGCTGGCGCTCCTGCAGCGAGCGGATCAGCTCGTCCATCTCGTTTTGCGCCTCCTCGTCCTCGATGGAGAGCAGCATCCGCGTCTTGATGTACATCAGGTGTGCCGCCATGGTGACAAACTCGCTCGCCACATCCAGATCGAGGCGCTTGCGTTGCTCGAGGTATGCGAGATACTGGTCGAGGATCAGCGCGATGGGGATGTTCTGGATTTCAATTTTATTCTTGGAAAGCAGAAAGAGGATCAGGTCCAGAGGTCCCTCAAAGTCCTGCAGCGCCTCCTCGTTGCGCTCCTGCACAACGCTTTCCAGCTTGAAGATGGGATTGTCCATATTGCGAAGTCCTTAAAAAATGAGATTCACCATGGCGTTGAACACGGCGGAGACAGCCTTGCCGAGAAAACCGTCCAGGGCGCCGAAGAAGATCAACGCGTAGAGGATAAAAACGCCGTAGCGCTCGTAGTACATCAGCTTTTCATACGCCGCGTCCGGCAGTACGGCAAACAGCACCTTGGAGCCGTCCAGCGGCGAGATCGGCAGCAGATTGAACACGCCCAGGCCCACGTTGAGAGCGGCGAGCGTTTCCAGAAACACGAAAAACCAGCCCCACGCCGCCGTGTCGGGCGCGTGATAGAGAACCGCGCGGCAGAGCAGCAGCGAAACAAGGGCAAAGAGCAGGTTGGACGCCGGACCCGCCAGCGCGGTCATCGCCATCCCCTGCTTTGGGTTCTTGAAATACCGCATATCCACCGGCACGGGCTTCGCCCAGCCGAAGCCGAGCGTCAGCATGGCGGCAAGGCCGAACCAGTCGATGTGGTGCAGCGGATTGAGGCTCAGCCTGTTTCGCTTCTTCGCCGTCGGATCGCCCAACGCATAGGCGGCGAGCGCGTGGCAGGTCTCGTGCACCGTCAGGCACAGCAGCACCGCAATCAGCCGCAGGAATGCGCGCAGCATCGCCGTGCGGTCCAGCGAGCTCCAGAATTCGGCAAAATCGTTCAATGCAGTTTCTCCCGTGCCGTTATGCATATTAAGCGCATGATACACTTAATTTAAAATAGTATACCAGTTTTCGCCTGCATTTACAAGTGATTTTTGCAATTTATCCGTCACGTGCAATTTTCCCGTCACTCTCTCCGCGAGAAAACGCCGCATCGCTCACAAAAGGCTGATCTGCCCGTCTCCGGTATCGGTTTCGCCGGCACCTTCGCCCAGCATGGCAAGGAACTCCTCCTCCGTCAGCACCGGAATGCCCAGCTCCTGCGCTTTGGTCAGCTTGCTGCCGGCCGCCTCGCCCGCGACGACATAGCTCGTTTTCTTCGACACCGAGCCGCTTGCCTTTCCGCCGCGGCGCTGGATCATCTCCGTCGCCTCGTCCCGCGTAAAATGCGTCAGCGAGCCGGTCAGCACAAAGGTCATGCCCCGGAAGCGGTCGTCCGTCGGCCTGTCAAGGCACTCCATGTTGACGCCCGCCTCGCGGAAACGGCGCATGAGATCCTGCGACTGCGGGCTCTCCAGCCATTCGCGCAGGAATTTCGCCGTGATGGCTCCGATGTCGTCGATCTCTGTCAGCTCCTCGACGCTTGCCTTATCCAACGCGTCGAAGCTGCCGAAGTGCTGCGCCAGCGTGCGCGCCGCCTTTGCCCCGATCTGGCGGATGCCGAGCGCGCACAGAAGGCGAGAAAGGTCGTTTCCCTTGGATTTTTCGATCGCCTGCACGGCGTTTTGCGCCGACTTTTCCCCCATGCGGTCAAGCTGCGCGATGTCCTGCACCGTCAGCTTGTAGAGGTCGGCGGCGGTCTGCACCAGTCCGGCGTCCACCATTGCCCGCAGCACCGCAGGGCCGACGCCGTCGATGTCCATCGCCTCGCGGGAGGTGAAGTGTTCGAGATAGCGCAGCAGCTGCGCAGGGCACTCCGCGCCGGTGCAGCGCATGGCTGCGCCGTCCTCGTCCCGCTCGACCCGCGCGCCGCACACCGGGCAGCGGTCCGGCAAGTGATAGGGCTTGAGCCCCTCGGGGCGCTTCGTAAGGTCGACGCGCACGATCTCCGGGATGATCTCCCCCGCCTTCTGCACGATGACCGTGTCGCCGATGCGGATATCCTTCTCCGTGATGAAGTCCTGATTGTGCAGCGTGGCGTTCGTCACGGTCGTGCCGGCGAGACGAACCGGCTCTACGACCGCTTTCGGCGTCAAAACGCCCGTGCGGCCGACCTGCACCACGATGTCGAGCAGCTTGCTCGGCTTCTGCTCCGGCGGATACTTGTAGGCGATCGCCCAGCGCGGCACCTTCGAGGTGCTGCCGAGCACCGCGCGGTCAGATAGGTCGTTGAGCTTGAGCACCGCGCCGTCCATGTCAAAGGGCAGCGCCGCGCGCTCCTCGTTCAGCCGCACGATCTCCGCGTTGACGGCGTCCAGATCGCCGGTCTTCAGGTATGGGATCGTCGGGAAGCCCTGCGACGCCATATAGTCGATGGTGTCCGTGTGCTTCGTAAAGGTCTTGCCGTCGGCAAGCTGCAAATTGAAAATCACAATATCCAGCCTGCGCTGCGCCGCGATCTTCGGGTCCTGCTGGCGCAGCGAGCCGGCTGCGGCGTTGCGCGGATTGGCGAACAGCGGCTCGCCCGTGATCTCGCGCTCGGCGTTGAGCTCGGCAAACACCTGCTTGGACATGTAAACCTCGCCGCGGACGATCAGATGCGGCAGCTTGTCCGGCAGAACCATCGGCAGGCTTTTGATCGTGCGGATGTTCTCCGTCACATCCTCGCCGGTACGCCCGTCGCCGCGGGTCGCGCCGCGGACAAACCGCCCGTCGCGGTACTCGATGGCGACGGACAGCCCGTCCACCTTCGGCTCGACGCTGTACTCCACACCGCTGAGCTGTTCGCGCACGCGCTCGTCAAACTCTGCCACCTCGTCCGCGTTGAACACGTCCTGCAGGCTCTCCAGCGGGACCTCGTGCTGCACGGGGGCGAAGCTGTTGGACGCCGTGCCGCCCACATGCTGCGTGGGCGAATCCGGCGTGACCGTCTCCGGGTGCGCCGCCTCCAGATTCTCCAGCTCGCGCAGCAGGCGGTCGTATTCGTAGTCCGGCATCACCGGCGCGTCCAGATCGTAGTACAGCCTGCTGTTGTATTCCAGAATATCGCGCAGCTCCCTGATTCGTGCAAAATCGTCCATTGGGAACGCTCCTCCCTATCCTTGGTTCATCACGTATTCCTCCGCGGTGTCGCGGATGTTGTCCGAATGAAAATAGGTGTAATTCTCCGGTACGCTGCCGACGATGACCGTTTCGGCGACGGTAAAGCTGTTGCTCACGCGCGTCGCCGTGGAAAAACCCGGCAGCAGGATGCCCACCGAGACGTCCACCACCAGCATGATCCGGTGGCGCGTCTGGTTGATGCCCGCGTCGGTGAACTCATTTTCAAAATGCGCGCTCGGCGAGCCGACTGACTGCATCCGCACGGTGACGGACGGCCCGCGTCCCGCCAGCAGCGGCGAACCGGTCAGCGTGCCCGCAGGGATCGACAGCTCCCGCGTGTCCACCTCGCTCATCCGCTCCAGCACCTCGGCAAGGATCGCGGATTGCAGGCGGTTGAACGCCGCCATGTTGCTTTTGACCGCGACGATGCGCCCCTCGACGTCCTTTTCCAGCGAAATGAGGCTGTCATAGTCCACATTTCCGTCATACACCGTCTCGTTGACCGCGGCAGTAACGATGCGTGTCACCGTATTTGCCACGCGCGCGGCGGCGAGGCTGGTCAGAATCGGCTTCAAATGCGACGCCGCAACTGCCGCGAGCACAAGAAGCGCCAGCGCAAGCGCCGCGGCGCTCAGCAGCAGCTTATCCTTCCTTGAGAGCGTCCGGCGCATATACCTGCGCATATCCCCACCTCATGGCAGGGTATGCGCTCCGTTTGTCCCCTTATGCCTCCAGCGCGTTGACCATCTGCTTGAAGACCTTGCCGCGCTCCATGAAGTTCGCGAACTGGTCAAACGCCGCGCAGGCGGGCGAAAGCGTCACAACGTCGCCGGACTGCGCCCGCGCCGCCGCGAGGTCGACCGCCTCCTGCAGCGTTTTGCACTCGACCATCTCCGGCTCGCCTCGGAAGCCCTCATAGCCCGTGACCGCCGCGCGGATGGCATCCGCCGTCGCGCCGCAGAGGATCAGGAGCTTCACATGCTCGATGATCTCCGGCGCAAGCGGTGCAAAGGGAATATGCTTGTCATAGCCGCCGGCAATGAGGATCACCTTCTCCGGGAACGAGCGGAGGCCCGCGATGGTGCGCGTGGGGCTGGACGCGATGGAATCGTTGTACCAGCGCACGCCGCGGCGCTCGCGCACCAGCTCGATGCGGTGCTCGACGCCGGCAAACTCCGCGGCGACCTTCCGGATCACCTCGTCCGGCACCAGACCGTCCACAGCCGTGATCGCCGCGCAGTAGTTTTCGACGTTGTGCTGACCGGGGATGCGGATACCGGAGGTCTTGAGCACCTCGCGCTCCTCCCCGCCGCGGCGCAGCCAGATCGCCCCGCCGCGCACGAACGCGCCGTCCGCCGTCTCGCTCCGGCGGGAAAACAGCCGCACGCGTCCCGGCGCCTTTTCGGACAGTCCGCGCGTAATGTCGTTATCGAGGTTGAAGACGGCGATATCGTCCGCGCCCTGATGGCGGAAGATGTTCTCCTTCGCGGCGATGTACTCCGCCATGTCGCGGTGCACGTCCAGATGGTTCGGCGCCAGATTCGTCAGCACCGCGATATGCGGCGAGCGCGTCATATCCAGCAGCTGGAAGGACGAGAGCTCCACCACGGCATAGTCGTCCGGCGCGATCTGATCCGCCTCCGCAAGCAGCGGATGGCCAAGGTTGCCGCCGAGCCACACGCGCTTTCCCGCCGCGCGCAGGAACTCCGAGATGACCGTCGTGGTGGTGGTCTTCCCGTCGCTGCCGGTCACGGCGATGATCGGACAGGGGCAGACCTCAAAAAACACCTGCATCTCCGACGTGATGGCGGCGCCCAGCTCCTTGGCGCGCAGCAACGCCGGCACGTCCGGACGCATGCCCGGCGTACGGAAGACCACGTCGGCGCGCAGCTCGTCCAGATAGGTTTCGCCGAGGCGCAGCTCCGCGCCGAGCGCTTCCAGCTTTTCCGCCGTTTCGCCCAGCTTTTCGCGCTCCTTCTTGTCGCAGGCGATCGTGCGCACACCGTTTTTGCACAACAGCTCAATGAGCGGCGTATTGCTCACGCCGATGCCGAGCACGGCGACAGTCTTGCCCTTGAGCGAACCGAGATATTCTTGCAGCTTCATATCAAAAAGTCCTTTCCGGAAAGAATGTCAACAGGGATAGTATATCGCAAACGACGGGAAATAGCAACGCGGAAGACGGCAAAATTTCTGCCTTGACAGGTTGTACCATACAGGTTATAATAGCCGCTGCGAGTAAGACAGACAGTCGCGCATTTCCGTCGAAAGGCTGTTATGTGAGGAAAGTCCGGGCTCCACAGGGCAAGGATAACGGGTAACGCCCGCCGAGAGCGATCTCAGGAAAAGTGCAACAGAAATAGACTGCCACGGGGTCCCCGCAAAATCGCAGATTTTGTGGGGAGAGGAGGCGCAGCGAAGTGAATGAGGCCTGCCGCTTGCGGCGGGGCGAATGATACGGAGCTTGCGCCGACGAGGCGATGGTGGAAAGGTGCGGTAAGAGCGCACCCGACGGCGTGGAAGCGTCCGTCGCTGTAAACTCTATCCGGAGCAACACCGGTATGGAAGCGGGGGTCACTAGCCGGGCCCCAAGGCCTGCCCGGCCGCTTCCGGGGTGGCTGGATCGCGGCGGCAACGCCGCGGCTAGATAGATGACTGTCAAATACAGAACCCGGCTTACAGTTTTGCTCGTATCCATATGGAAACCGCGGCGCAGACGCGCCGCGGTTTTCTTATTGTATCGGTGGCGGATCAGTCCTGATCCCAGTTGTGCCAGACGTTCTGCACGTCCTCGTTCTCCTCCAGGAAGTCGATGAGCTTTTCCATGTTCTTCACGTCTTCCTCGGTCTTGAGCGCGACGTAATTCTGCGGCACCATGGAGACCTCGGCGCTGACGAATACGTAGCCCTTGTCCTCCAGCGCCTTAACGACGTCGGGAAACGCGTCGGGATCGGTCGTGATCTCGAAAACAGGGCCGTCCGCCTCAAAGTCCTCGGCACCCGCTTCGAGGGCGTCCTCCATGACCTTGTCCTCTTCATAGTCACCGTCCTCATTGTCGATGACGATGACGCCCTTGCGGTCGAAGGACCAGCTCACGCAGCCCTGCGCGCCGAGGTTGCCGCCGAACTTGTCGAAATAGTGCCGCACCTCCGGCGCCGTGCGCTGGCGGTTGTCGGTCAGCGCCTCGACGATGACGGCGACGCCGCAGGGGCCGTAGCCCTCGTAAGTGACGGACTCGTAGTTGTCGGTATTGCCCGAGCCGAGCGCCTTGTCGATCGTGCGCTTGATGTTGTCGTTGGGCATATTCGCCGCCTTCGCCTTGGCGATGACGGTCGCGAGGCGCGAGTTGTTGTTCGGATCGCCGCTGCCGCCCTGCTTGACGGCGACGATGATCTCCTTGGCGATCTTGGTGAACGCCGCGCTGCGCTTGGCGTCGGCCGCGCCCTTGGTCTTTTGAATATTATGCCACTTGGAATGTCCGGACATGGGAATCTCTCCTCTTTACAGTAGTTTCAAAAAAGCGGATATATTATAGCATAGGTTTCCGGCAAAAACAAGCCGTTTTTTACAGGAATTTGATCGGATCGGCGTGCATTTCGGAGAGCAGTACGTCGAGCCGCGGAAACCGTTCCCGCAAAAAGCCCGCAAGCGCGGCGCAGACCGGATTTTCCGTCTCGAAATGCCCCGCGTCGATGATGTTCACGCCCAGATCGTGCGCATCCCAGAGCTGGTTGTACTTGAGATCCGCAGTCACAAAGGTGTCGCAGCCCGCGTCGACCACGTCAAGCAGCTCGCTGCCGCAGGCGCCGCCGCCCACGGCGACAAAATGCACATCGCGCCCCGCGTTCACATACCGGAGCCCGTCGCAGCGGAGCCGATCCTTCACCAGCGCGGCAAAGGCGGCGGCGTCCATTTCCTCCGTATATCCGGCGCGGAGCAGGCCGCAGGTCCTCCCCTGCGCATCCTGCTTTTCCGCGCCGATCACACGGATATCGGTCAGCCCGAGCGTCCGCGCCAGAACGTCGTTGACGCCGCCGACGGCGCAGTCGAGGTTCGTATGCGCGTTGACGGCGGCGATATCATGCCGTGCGAGATAGAGAATGCAGCGCCCCACGCTGTCGCGGTCTGTAACAGACTTCGGCGGCGTGAAGATCAGCGGGTGATGCGTCACGATCAACTGCGCGCCGCGCTCATGCGCCTCGCGGCAGACGTCCTCGAACGGGTCGAGCGCGACCAGCACGCGCTCCACCTCGCGCTCCGCGCGCCCGCAGAGCAGCCCGACGTTGTCCCAGTCCTCCGCGAGGCTGCGCGGCGCCCAGTCAAACAGCGCCTGTTCGATTTCCCGTACCGTTGGCATACTCCCACTCCTTTATCATCTCTCGCAGCGCTTCCGCGTCCGCCTCCAGCTGCTCCGCCGCGCCATGGCCGGCGTTTGTACCCTTTCGGATGCCCGCGGCGGCGCGCTCCAGCTTTCGGACGCGCTCCGCGGCGTAATCGCCGTACAGCGGATCGTGTAAAAGCTCCCTGCCGCACCACGCTTCGGCGTTTGTCAAGGGATCATCCTTTCCGGATTCAACCGTGAGAACGGGATAGATGACGCCCTTGTCGAGCACCAGCCGCTCGGCGGTGATGCGGTATCCGTTCTCTGTGAGCCCGCTGCGCAGCAGCTCCGCCTTTGTCATGGGCTGGAGCAGCAGCGTGATTCCGCTCTCCCGCAGCCACGGCGCAGCTTCCACGATTGCAAGGATCGTCTCCCCGCCCATACCTGCGACGGCGACCGTATCCGCCTGCGACGCGTCCGCGCCGTCGAGGCCCGCGCAAAGGCGCAGCTCCAAACGCTCCGCGACGCCGTATTCCTCCGCCGTGCGCCGCGCGTGATCCAGCGGCGCGGCGTTGATATCTGTCGCGATCGCGCGTTCGATCCGGCCTCTGCAGAGCAGCCAGACAGGAAGATACGCGTGGTCGGTGCCGACGTCGATCAGCCGCGCGCCCTGCGGCACGCAGTCGGCGATGCATTGCAGCCGCGGCTGAAGCCGCAGTTCCCTCTCCGCCATATTCCGTCCTTTCGCAATAAGACGCATACGGAAACCGTATGCGTCTTATCTCGTGATTGATGCCGTCAGGCCTCCGCGGTCTCGTCAAAATCGCGGTTGGCTTCCTCGTTGACGATTTCCAGCAGCTTGTCCATCTGCTCGTCGGCAAGGCCGTGAACCATGCACGCTTCCTCGACCGTCTCGCCGCGGCTGGACGGGCAGCCCAGGCAATGCATCCCGATGGAAAAGAAAATAGGCGCCGTCTGCGGCGCGATATCGAGGATATCGCCGATCACGGTGTCTTTGGTGATTTGGATCATTTCGTTTACCTCCGCTTGCAAACTGCACGCATAGTGTATCCCATCTTTCGCGTTTTTTCAATAGGTAAATCAAATAAGGTATACGCCGAATGCCGTCGTTTTTTTGCGCACGAATAAAAAACACCCGCCCGAAGGCGGATGTTTTTCTTGTTTTTTACTGCTGCTCAGCACGCATCTTCGCGAAGCAGTCGCTGCAGTAGACCGGACGATCCGTCTTCGGCTCGAACGGAACGCGAGCCTCGCCGCCGCAATTCGCGCAAACAGCGGTGAAGTACTCACGCGGGCCGCGGGCGGCGTTCTTGCGAGCGTCGCGGCAGGCCTTGCAGCGCTGCGGCTCATTCTGGAAGCCGCGCTCGGCATAGAACTCCTGCTCGCCGGCGGTGAATACGAACTCGTTGCCGCATTCCTTGCAGACTAAGGTCTTGTCTTCGTACATTTTTTTACCCTCTCTTTGAATTTGGAAAACTATAACAAGCAGATGCGATTCTGCCTATTATCCACTTAACAGCCATATCCTTCGATACGGCAAAGCGTTGGCACGGCGCCTTTTCAGCGCCTGCTGCCGTCGCCCGAATGAAGCTGCTGTGCCGTCTTCCGCCGCACGCGCTGCACGGCGTTGTCCACAGACTTGGGCGGCTTGCCCACGATTTTGGCGATCTCCTGACAGGAGAGGCCGTCCAGATAATACCCCAGAATCCTTGCTTCAAATTCGGACAACTGCTTTGCTGTGCTCTCCAGCACGCTCTCCACATAGTCCCGATCGGCAATCAACAGCTCGGGGTCCGTATGAGATACGTCGAAAGCACCGGCTGTGTAGGAATTGCTGTCAAAGAAAGGGTGATCCAGAGAAACCGATTGATTGAGCGGAGCATGCTTGTCCCGGGCCGCCGCGCGCAGCGCGGAGAACAGGCGGTTCCGGATGCAGACCTCCGCAAAGGTACGGAAAGATGCGGACTTCCCCTCGCGATACTCGCGGATCGCCTGGATGAGTCCGAACATACCCTCCTGAATGAGATCCTCCCCGTCCCCGCCGGTCAGAAACAACGGACGGGCGCAGGCACGAACCAGCGCATAATAACGTGTGACAAGGATCTCTTCCGCATTCGCGTTCCCCGCGCTTGCCTGCGCGCAGAGCTCCTCATCCGAACACTCGTCCGGCCCATTTGGAATCTCAATACATTTTCGCACCATAACGCATTATACCTGTATGATTTTTTATTTGTCAAGAAGAAAGTCAAAAGAAAAGATAAATTTTTTTCAATTTTTTTGGAATATGTCAATAAACGTCAAAATGTGAGCTGCTCTCCCCCGTCCGAAAGCCCGCTCGGCACGGATAAGCCGAGGTGCTCATATGCCTTCCTGGTGACGCAGCGCCCGCGCGGCGTGCGCGTGAGGAACCCAAGCTGCATCAGGTACGGCTCGTAGACGTCCTCCAGCGTGACAGACTCCTCGCCGATGGTCGCGGCAAGCGTCTCCAGACCCACGGGACCGCCGCCATAGTTCTCGATGATCGAGCCGAGCATCCGCCTATCGATGGGGTCAAGCCCCAGAAAGTCGATCTCCAGCGCGCGCAGCGCCTCGTCCGCGACGGCACGGGTGATGACGCCGTTTGCCCGGACGTCCGCGAAGTCACGCACGCGGCGCAGCATCCGGTTCGCGATGCGCGGCGTGCCGCGGGAGCGGCGCGCGATCTCCAACGCGCCCTCCGGCTCGATTTCCACATCGAGGATGCCCGCGGAGCGGGTGACGATCTGGCACAGCTCCTCCGGCGTGTAGAGCTCCAGTCGCAGCGTGACGCCAAAGCGGTCGCGCAGCGGCGCGGAGAGCTGCCCCGCGCGCGTGGTCGCGCCGATGAGCGTAAAGTGCGGCAGATCAAGGCGGATCGAGTTTGCGCTCGGCCCCTTGCCGATGATGATATCAATGGCGTAATCCTCCATCGCCGGATAGAGGATCTCCTCCACCGCGCGGTTGAGGCGGTGAATCTCATCGACAAACAGGATGTCGTTTTCGTTGAGGTTGGTCAGCAGCGCCGCCAGATCGCCCGCCTTTTCGATCGCAGGGCCCGAGGTGATGCGGATGCCCGCGCCCATCTCCTGCGCGATGATGCCCGCAAGCGTCGTCTTTCCGAGTCCCGGAGGCCCGTGCAGCAGGACGTGGTCGAGCGATTCGCCGCGCTTTTTCGCCGCGGCGATGAAGACGGAGAGGTTTCCCTTCGCCTTTTCCTGCCCGATATACTCCCGCAGTGTCTTCGGGCGCAGCGAGCCCTCCTGCGAGTCCTCCTGCAGGAAGGTCTTTGCCACCAGCGGCTCCTCATAGATATCCGTGCCGAAATCAATGCTCATCGCATCGTCTCCCTTATCTTATCGCAACGCCAGAAACGAGATCGCCGCCAGGATCATCGACGTGCACGCCCAGATCCAGAAGCTCCGGCGCGAGCGCCTGAGCGCGTCCTGCTCCTTTGCCGTCAGCGCCTCGCCGTAATGGCGGCGGCTGGAAAGGTCGCCCCATTCCCTGCCCCGCATCCATGCGATCACGAACGCGGCGAGCGAAAGCGTCAAGAACACAAGAAACATCGCAAGCGCCCGGCCGCTGTTTTCGTTCAGGTACTCCATCCCTACTGCACCATCCGGCGCAGCGCCTGACGGACAAGCTCCTCCAGCGACAGGTTTTCGACGTCAAGCCCGCGCAGCGCCGCGGAAATGTCGCTCTGGGAATAGCCGAGCACCGAGAGCGCCTGCGCCGCCTCGACGGTCTTGCCGCCGGACGGCGCTGCCGCCGCCGCGGCGGGGATGAACCCGTCCGCCTGCTGCTCCTTGGCGACCTTGTCCTTGAGTTCAAGAATGATGCGCTGCGCAATCTTCTTGCCGATGCCCGGCGCTGCGGTCAGCGTCTTTGCGTCGTCCGTGATGACCGCCATCGCGAGCCCCTCCGGCGTGACGGAGGAGAGGATCGCCAGCGCCGCCTTCGGGCCGACGCCGGACACGCCGAGCAGCTGCTTGAAGCTGCCGAGCTCCCCCTGCGAGGCGAAGCCGTAGAGGTCGAAGACGTCCTCCGCCACATTCAAATAGGTATAGAGCTTGCCGCGCTGCCCCTTGCGGAGCTGGCCGAGCGTCGTGTTGGTCGTTTTGCAGGCGTAGCCGACGCCGCCGCAGTCGATGACCGCGAGATACGGCTCGATGTGCGCAACGGTGCCGTCAAGATAGTAAAACATGGTTCTCTCTCCTTTTCATGCCGCGGCGCTCCGCCGGAGGGTCAGACGTCAGATCGTCTGCTTTGCCTCCAGGTTGGCGCGCTGCAGCAGCGAGGTGGCGCTTCGCGCGTGGCACAGCGCGATGGCGAGCGCATCGGCGGCGTCGTCCGGCTTCGGGACCGCGGAGAGCTTCAGCAGGCGCTTCGTCATGTCCATCACCTGCCGCTTTTCCGCCTTGCCGTAGCCGACGACCGCCTGCTTGACCTGCGAGGGCGTGTATTCAAACAGCGGTATCCCGCACTTTTCCGCGCTGTAGAGAAGCACGCCGCGTCCGTGCGCGACGGCGATGCCGGTGGTGATGTTGTTGTTGAAGAACAGCTCCTCGATGGCGATAACGTCCGGCTTGCACCGGGCGATCAGCTCCTCCATATCGTTTCCGATCCGCCACAGGCGCTTGGACAGCGGCAAGCCCGCCTCCGTGGTGATGGCGCCGTAGCTCAGCATCTGCGCCTGTCCGGCGCAGGCCTCGATCAGCCCGAAGCCGACAATAGCTATGCCCGGATCAACGCCAAGAATACGCAACGCCCACCACCCCTATTTTATGCTTTTAGTATCATAGCAAAAACATCGGCAAAAAGCAAGAACATTTGTTCTTGTCAAACGCAGAGAAAAAGAACCGCTCCCCGGCGATGGGAAACGGTTCCTTTATGCCCTCGGATGTGCCCGCTGATAGACGTCCTTGAGCTGCTTTTTGACGACGTGGGTGTAGATCTGCGTGGACGAGATGTCCGCGTGTCCCAGCATCTCCTGAATGGAATGGAGGTCGGCTCCGTTTTCCAGCAGGTGCACCGCGAAGGAGTGGCGAAGGGTGTGCGGCGTGATCTCCTTGTTGATCTGCGCCATCTCCTGATAGTGCTTCACGATCTTCCAGAAGCCCTGACGGCTCATGCGTTCGCCGTTCATGTTGACGAACAGCGCCGTCTCCTCCGGATCGGCGATCAGCTGGGGGCGGATGTCCTTCATGTAGTCCGACATCGCCTTGACCGCGGCGGGATAGAGTGGGATGATGCGCTCCTTGCCCTTGCTCTCGCAACGGATAAAGCCCGCGCTGAGGCTCACGTCCTTTTCATCGAGGGAGATCAGCTCCGAGACGCGGATGCCGGTCGCGTACAGCAGTTCCAGCATCGCATGGTCGCGATAGCCCTTGGTGTCCACGCACTGCGGCTGTTCGAGGAAGAGCTCGACCTCGCGGCTCGTCAGGATCTCCGGGAACTTGCGCTCCACCTTCGCCGTGACGACGCCCTTTGCGGGGTTCGTCTTCACCTCGCCCTTGCTTTGCAGGTACATATAGAAGGATTTGATCGAAGCGATGGAGCGCGTGACGGTCGCCGCGGATTTCCCCTTGCTGTTCATCCATGAGACGTACTCCGTGACCGTCTCCTGCCGGACCTTGCGCAGATCCGCCTGCTCGTGATCCTCCAGCCACGTCGCGAACTGCCGCAGATCGCGCATGTAGGAGCTGAGCGTATTTTGAGAGGCCTGCTTTTCATTGGCCAGATAAGATTGATAACTCGTGAGAAGCTCGTCCAAGAAAAACATCCCTCCATCTCGGTTAATTCTTTTCCGCCCATGCAATGAAGCGAAAAAGTCAGTCAAAACCACGACGCCAGCAGAAGCGGCAGCAGCCAAAGCTCCAGCGCGGCGCCGAGCACCAACAACACACAACACACAGCAAAGCGATACCAGTCCTCACCGCTGCACGCCGCCGAGTGAAGCCGCTTTCCGCCTCCGGACGCAAGCGAGGCCAACGCGAGCGAATGCTCCAGCGCGGCGGAACCGAGCACAAACGTACACGGTACGACAAACAGCAGCCGTAGCGCAAAGAGCACCGGCAGAAGCACGAAGCCCGCACGTCCCACCGCAAGGGAAAAGCAAAACAGCGAGAAGCCGAGCAAAAATCCCTGCGCGGCAAAGAGCAGCGGCAAACCGACGACGCCGATGGAGGCAAAGCCCATCAGAAACGCGGCGGCAGGCGCGCGCAAAAAGCAGATCAGCGTCTGCGCGGCAGTCCTTGCGTCGAACGCGTGCTCCGCGGCAAGCCCCAGATACCCGTCCAGATACCGGCGCAGCTCATCGCCCATCCCAGCGGCACAGCGTCCGGCGGCAAGATAGGCGCATAAAACGCCCAACATGAAAAAAAGCGCCAGCAGCAGCGAGCGCAGCGGCAACAGTTCCACCGTAACATAGCGCAGCCTGCGGTTTCTTGCAATCCCGGTCATTTTCCGTTTCACCTCACATCGGAAACGGCAAAAAAGCATCCGAAAGGCACAAAAACCGTACGCATAAATAATATGACTTTTGCCCCTTTTTCGCAAGCCAATTTACCGATTTTCTCCAATTTTGTCGATTATGTCAAAATGTTATGTAAATTATGTTATGTCTACCATGTTAACAACGCGTTGTTTTTCGAAACTCAAAAACAAGATATGGTGCCCAATGAATTCGCACTCACCACATTTGGAAAATCGGATAAATCCACGCTGACAGCCCGTAAAGCACGGTTTTTCGATGATTTTCCCGTTTCATTTGTGCAACCTGTAGAAGCCGTTTTTTCAGATTTTGTCAAGGAGTCCTCCTTCGGTCAAGAAATTTATGTTCACCTGCCGCCGCGCCGCCTCCTCTTTCCCTTTCCACGCTCCTTCCCGTGCAGCATGTAAGCGCATACGCCGCCCAGAAGGATCGCCGCTGTCATCTTCGCGGCGCGCGCCGGGTCTACGG
This sequence comes from Oscillospiraceae bacterium, assembly GCA_015067435.1. GTDB lineage: Bacteria > Bacillota > Clostridia > Oscillospirales > Oscillospiraceae > Hominicoprocola. Next base: position 127,109 of record SVMM01000002.1, read on the forward strand.
TATCGTTCGTCCAGAAGCCGCACAGCAGGACTGTGCCGAGATACAGCAGTGAGCAGCACAGGATCGGCGTCATGCGCTCCCCCTCCCGCCACGACGCCGCTTTCGCTCCGGCAAACGACGACAGGAAGGCTGCAGCCGTCGCAAGCACTCCGATCTTGTCCTCGCCCACAGTGCCGCGCACAAGCAGCAGCGACGTGACCGCCAGAACCGCCAGATACAGCGCAAGCGCGATCAGTGCGCCGAGCACCGTTTTTCGGATGTCAAGTTTCGCTTTCTGTTTCAAAGGAACAACCTCCTTCTTCCCGCACGCCAGAACATATGCCCGCGGACACAAAAAAAGAACAGCCGCCGAAGCAGCCGTTCCGTGAAATGGTTCCGTTGTTTACTTAATCTCGGGGTCGAAGCCGGGTTTTTCCTCCTTCGGTGCCTTCTCGGGATCGTCGGTCTTGGGATCGTCCGCTTTGGACTCCTCCGTCTTGTCCTCGTCCTTCTTCGCGCCGAACAGTCCGCCCTTCTGGGCCGCCTGCGCCTGCTCAAACGCCTCGGTGGACTGGATGCCCCACTTGGCGATCTCGATGCGCACGCGATCCTCGCTCGTCTCAAAGACGACGGTGGAGTCGTTCACCTGCACGACCTTGCCGACCATGCCGCCGATGGTGGTGATGCGATCGCCTTTCCGGATGCCGCTGCGCATCTCCTCCGCTTTCTTTTTGCGCTGGTTTTCGGGTCTGATGAGCAAAAAGTAGAAGATTGCCACCATGACCACGATCATCAACAAGCTGCTGTAATCCATAGAATGAGTGTTCCTTTCATCAAAAGTCAAGCCATATTATAGCGAAAGGCTTCCCGTTTCGCAAGACTTTTTTTGCCGCGTTTACCAACGTCAGATGCGCTCGTCCAATTTTCCGCTGTAGCGCGCGCGGAACGCCGCGAATGTCCCTTCGTCCAGCGCGTCGCGGATGCGCTGTGCCAGCTTATTGTAGAAGTACAGGTTGTGCATCACCGCGAGGCGCAGGGCAAGGATCTCGTCCGCCTTGAACAGGTGGCGCAGATACGCGCGGGAAAAATTGCGGCACACAGGGCAGTCGCATTCTCCGTCGATTGGGCTCTCGTCCAGCTTGTACTTCTCGTTCTTGATGTTGATCGCGCCCGACCACGTGAAGAGCTTCCCGTGCCGCGCGTTGCGCGCCGGCATGACGCAGTCGAAGAAGTCGACGCCGCGCGCAACGCCCTCGATGATGTTGGACGGCGTGCCGACGCCCATCAGATAGCGCGGCTTGTCCTGTGGAAGATACGGCTCCACCGCGTCGATGATATCGTACATCACCTGCGTCGGCTCGCCGACCGCGAGGCCGCCGATGGCGTAGCCCTCGCAGTCGATCTTTGCGATCTGCTGCGCGTGCCAGATGCGCAAATCAGCGTAAGTCGCGCCTTGATTGATGCCGAAGAGCATCTGTCCGGGGTTCACCGTGTCCGGCAGCGCATTGAGCCGGTCATGCTCCGCCTTGCAGCGCTCCAGCCAGCGCAGCGTGCGCTCGCAGGACGCCTTGGCGTAGTCGTAGGGCGCGGGATTCTCGACGCACTCGTCGAACGCCATGGCGATGTCGCTGCCAAGGTTCGACTGGATGCGCATGCTCTCCTCCGGCCCCATGAAGATGCGGCGGCCGTCGAGGTGCGATGCAAAGGTGACGCCCTCCTCCTTGATCTTGCGCAGGCTCGCAAGCGAAAATACCTGGAACCCGCCGCTGTCGGTCAAAATCGGGCCATCCCAGTGCATGAAACGGTGCAGGCCGCCCATTTTTCGCACCACGTCGTCGCCCGGACGCAAATGCAAATGATAGGTGTTGCTCAGCTCGATCTGGCAGCCGACGTCCTTGAGATCGAACGCGGACAAGCCGCCCTTGATCGCCGCCTGCGTGCCGACGTTCATGAAAACCGGCGTCTGCACCTCGCCGCCGTGCGCGCAGGTAAAACGTCCGCGCCGCGCCTTGCCCTCGTATTTAATGACTTGAAACATGTGCCCTCCGTCCATTCGCGCCGTAATCACCGCCGATTACAGCCTGTATTGCCAGTAACGCGTCAAGTTCCACGTATTTTAATAGAGAAACATCGCGTCGCCGAAGCTGAAAAAGCGGTACTTCTCGCGCACAGCCTCCTCGTAGGCGGCAAGCACATGCTCCCGTCCGGCAAACGCGGAAACCAGCATCAGCAGCGTCGACTGAGGCAGGTGAAAATTCGTCACCAGCGCATCCATAACGCGGAAGCGGTAGCCCGGATAGATGTAGATGCTCGTCCAGCCCTTGCCCGCCTTCACCGTGCCGTCCTCCTCCGCCCAGCTCTCCAGCGTGCGGCAGGACGTCGTACCGACGCAGACGACGCGTCCGCCCCGCGCGCGGGTCTCGCGGATCAGCACCGCCGTCTCCTCGGGCACGATGCAGTATTCGCTGTGCATCTCGTGCTCCTCCAGCTCGTCCTCCTTCACCGGGCGGAACGTACCGAGCCCGACGTGCAGCGTCACATAGCCGAGGCGGACGCCCTTCTCCTCGATCTTCGAGAGCAGCTCCTTCGTGAAATGCAGACCCGCCGTCGGTGCTGCGGCGCTGCCGTTGACGCGGGAGTAGACCGTCTGATAGCGTTCCCTGTCCTGAAGCTCCGCCTTGATGTACGGCGGCAGCGGCATCTTGCCGAGGCGCTCCAGCACCTCCAGAAAGATCCCCTCATAGAAAAAGCGCACCAGACGGTTCCCGTCCGGCAGCACTTCCGTCACCTCCGCCGTCAGCTCGCCGCCGCCGAAGCGCAGCCGCGCGCCCGCGCGCAGATGCTTGCCGGGGCGCACGATGCACTCCCACACGTCCCCGCCCCGGTCATGGAGCAGCAGCACCTCGCACGCGCCGCCGCCCGGCAGCCGCTGCCCCAGCAGCCGCGCGGGGAGGACGCGGCTGTCGTTCATAATCAGGCAGTCGCCCTCGCGCAGAAAGTCCGGAAGCTCATAGAAATGATGGTGCGAATACGCGCCCGTCTGCCGGTCGAGACACAGCAGGCGGGATGCGTCGCGGCGCTCCGTGGGCGTCTGCGCGATCAGCTCAGGCGGGAGCGCATAGTCAAAATCACTTGTTTTCATAGGTTCCCTTTTTCGCGCCGCGGTCAGCCCACGGTCACGTCCGTATAGTAGAATTGCAGGATCGCGCGGAAGTCATAGCCCAGCTCCGCCATCGCGGTCGCGCCCCACTGGCTCATGCCGACGTTGTGGCCCCAGCCGCTGCCGGTGATCGTGATGGTGTCGCCGGTGAGCGGCGGCGGCGCGGTGACCTGCGTCACCGTCGTGCCGGAGCTTGTGCCGGAGCTTTGCCGCAGCGCGGATACGCCGCCGGAGGTGATAACATACGCGCCCGAACCGCCCAGCTCCGATACCGTGCCGCTGCCCGTGATGGCATAGATACCTTTCAGGCCTGTGACAGAGCCGCCCGCATTATTAATATAGTAGGCCGCGCTGTTCCCACTGCTGCTTGCGCCGCCGCTGACGCCGCCTCCGGCGCTGTCGCCGATCCGGAAGTGCATGCTGCGAAGCCCCAGCGTCGTCCGGCAGGACTCGCGCCGCAGGATCTTTGTGCCGGCGCTTCCGACGATGGTCACGGCATAAACATTGCCGTTGGGCGTAAATTCGGAGACATAGATGTTGCTGATCGTGCCGACGTCGATCCCGCGCGAGCGCAGACGGGCCGTGAGCTCGCTTTTGGTGTAGGTCGTCGTCCAGTTGTACTTGTAGATGCGGGAGGCGACATATGCCTCATAAGGGTCCTGCTTGCCCTTGCAGTAGGCGACCTCCTCCCCCCAGACGTTTTTCGCGTCTTCGCTTGCGCCGCCGTTGCAGGAATAGTAGAACGCCTCCGCCAGCTTGCCGTTGTAGTACATGTAGACGCCCGCCGTCTCGTCCACGGCGCGGTTGGTGGTCTCGTTGCTCTCGGCGAGGCCCTGATATACCTGGCAGTCATCCGTCGTGCAGACGTCGAAGCCCTGCGAGCGATGCCGCGTCTGCCGCGCGGCATAGGTGCGCGCACAGACCGCCTGCGCCTTGATCGCCTCCAGCGGCTTGTCGTTGCCGATCTCGTACGGCACGCTTCCCTTGGTGTAGTCCTCGATATTGACGACGTTGATAACGCTCATGTTGCCGCCTGACGCGCGCCGGTACTCAAACCCGCCGTAGTAGCGGTAGCCGCGGAACCACGTGATCGGCTTCTCGGTGCCGATCGGCTGCGGCAGGAGCGCGAGCGACCGCGATCCGCCGCAGTCGAAGTAGAACAGCACGCGGTTCGTGCCCGTCACCGTCACGACCACGCCCGTGCCGCTCGGTCCGACCGTCTTGACGGCGTCCGCGCCGCTCCACGACGCCAGCGCCTCCTCGGCGCGGCCCTGCGAGGTGTACTGCCCCACGCGCACGGCGTAAACGTTCGTGAGAAACGCGACAAACGCCCCGTCGTAGCGCGAAGCCGCTTCCGCCGCCGCCGCATAGGACGCAAAGTCCTCCGCCAGCTGCAAATGCCAGCCGCCGACGGTCGTTTCCGCGCCGCCCGCGCCCTCGTAGTACGTATTGCCGGAGGCGTAGAAGTTGCCGTCGACCGTAACGGTGACCTTATACTCAGTGGTGGCCGGCCCCAGCGGGACAAAACTGCGCGCGTCGTCATAATACCCCATGGCGTAGCCCTGGCCCGCGACGGTTTCGTTGTAGTTTTGCAGATTCGCGGAAAACATCGCGTCGCTGCCGTATTTTATTCCGACCTTGAGCATATCGTTTTCCATGGCGAGGGCGCCGCGGCTGCACAAAACGCCCAGCAGCAGGCTCAACAGCATGGCTTTTAACAGTTTTTGCATCGGCATCTCTCCCTTTGGTTTCCATTATAGGACAAAATGCCCTCTGTTTCAAGAAAAAGCGACCGATTTCCCCATGTTAGTTTTTGGAAAGGTGGGATCATCCCTGAAAACGCCCGTATTTATCGGCTGCGGCACGGCGCTCGTCACCCCGTTTCGCGGCGGAAGCGTGGATCTGGAGGCGTTTCGCGCGCTCACGGCGCGGCAGCTGGACGCCGGCGTCGACGCGCTGATCGTCTGCGCGACCACCGGCGAGGCGCCGACGCTGCGTGACGACGAACGCGACGCCCTTGTCACAGCCTGCGTCGAACAGGCGGCGCACCGCGTCCCCGTCATTGTCGGCACCGGGTCCAACTCGACCGCCCACGCCGTCGAGCTCTCGCGGCAGGCGGAGTCGCTCGGCGCGGACGCCGTGCTCGTCGTGACGCCGTACTACAACAAGGCGACGCAAGCCGGCCTCATCGCGCACTATACCGCCGTCGCGGACGCGGTGCGCATCCCCATGATCCTCTACAACGTACCCTCGCGCACCGGCGTATCCTGCACCGCCGAGACCTACGCCGTCCTCTCCGCGCATCCCAACATCGCGGGCGTCAAGGAGGCAAGCGGGAACTTCGCGCTCATTCAGGATACGCGCAACCGCTGCGCGCCGGACTTCTGCGTCTGGTCCGGAAACGACGAGGACACGACCGCGATCATGGCGCTGGGCGGCAGCGGCGTGATCTCCACCGCGGCAAACCTGATCCCGCGCGAGATGCGCGAGCTCGTCACGCTCAGCCGCTCCGGAAGTCTCCACAAGGCGGGCGTTTTGCAGCTGCGCATGACCGACCTGCTGCGCGCGCTGTTCATCGAGGTGAATCCCATCCCGGTCAAGGCCGCCATGGCGCGCCTCGGTCTCTGCGCCGACGAGCTGCGGCTCCCGCTGTGCGCCATGCAGCCGGAAAACCGCGAAAAGCTGTTCGCCGCCATGGACGCCTTCGGCGTCAGGGCATAAAATCAGGGTGTGAAGGCTACGTTAAGCGTAAAGCCTTCACACCCTTGCTTTTCAGCGCATTTACTGAAGTCCGTACTCTTTTGCCAGCTTGCGCCATGTCGGCAGCGAGCGTTCAATCGTCTCGCGGCTCACGCAGTAGGCAAGACGCACGTAGCCGGGTGTACCGAAGCTGTCGCCCGGCACAACGAGCAGATCGTCCTTCATCGCGCGGCGGCAGAACGCCTCGGCGTCCGGCTCCGGCGTCTTCATGAACAGATAAAACGCGCCGTCCGGGTGCACGCAGGAAAAGCCCATCTCGGTCAGCGAGCCGTAGAGCAGGTCGCGGTTGCCCTTGTATACAGACAGGTCGCTTGTCGCGCCGAGGCAGTCTACCGCTACGCGCTGCCACATCGCCGAGACGCAGATATAGCCGAACGCGCGGAGAACGCCAATACACGCCGCCATGACGTCGGCGTAGTCGTCCATGTCCTGGCGCAGCGCCATAAAGCCGACGCGCTCGCCCGGAAGCGACATGGACTTGCTGAACGAGTAACAATAGATCGCATTTCTATAGACCGACGGTAAGTAGACAACTTCCTGTCCGTCATACACAAGCTCGCGATACGGCTCGTCCGCGACCAGATAGATCGGGTGGCCATACTCCTTCTGCTTGCGCTCCAGCAGCGCGCACAGTCCCTCCAGTCCCTCACGCCGCAGCACGACGCCGGAGGGGTTGTTCGGCGAGTTGAGCACCAGCATCACCGTGTCCGGCGTCAGGGCTTTCTCCGCCGCGTCCAGATTGAGCTGGAACGTGTCTGGATCGGTCGGGCACTCGGTCAGCGATGAGCCGACGGACTCGGCGTAATATTTGTAGTCCATGAAATACGGCGTGAACGTCATCGCCCGCCCGCCGCCGGAGAGCAGCACCCGCGTCAGCACCGCAAGACAGGTGGACGTGCCGCAGGTAATCAGGACGTCCTGCGCGCGGTATTCGACGCCGAAGGTCTCGGTCAGATACTTTGCCGCCTTGGCGCGCACCTCCGGAATGCCAATCGCGGGCGCGTAGGTGTGCAGCTGCGCGGCGGGCATGGACGCAATATAGCGTTCCATCGTCTCATGCACGCACTTGGGCGGATCGATGCTCGGCGAGCCGATGGTGAAGTTGTAGACGTTCTCCGCCCCGACCACCTTCGCGCGCTCCGCGCCGTACTCCGCGATCTCGCGGATGATGTTGCCGCTGCTGCCCCATGCCACCAGTTTCTTGTCGATCATGTTGTTTCTTCCTTTCCGTCCGGCGCAGGGAGAAGCTGTTTGTGCGACTCCCCCGCCGTCAAAATGCATTTTCGAAGTATTCAATGCGCGCCTGCCCCGACGTCTGCCCCGCGTCCGCGTAGACCTCCGCCACGTCGAAGCGGCAACACACGTCGGGATCGTGCCTTGAAAGATAGAATTCCGCCGTTGTGCGCAGCCGCCGCTGCTTCGCCGCGGTGACAAATTCGCGCGGCAGGCCGTAATCGGTGCGGTCGCGCAGCTTTACCTCGACAAAGCACAGCATTTCCTTATCCCGCGCGATCAGGTCGATCTCCCCGAAGCGGCAGCGGTATTTGGACGCGACGATCGCATATCCATGCTCCCGGAGCCATTCTGCGACCAGCGCCTCGCCCCAGTCGCCGCGGGATTTCGTCGTCATGCGCCGAACCCCCATTTTTTCAGGAACGTCATGCGGTGTGCCGGACACGGGCCGTACTTTTCAACCATCTCGCGGTGCAGTGCCGTGCCGTAGCCCTTGTGTTGGGCGAAGCCGTATTCCGGATACCGTTTGTCCAGCACCTCGACCACAAAGCGGTCGCGGCTCACCTTGGCGAGGACGGACGCCGCCGCAATGCTTGCCGACAGGCTGTCGCCCTTGACAATGCAGCGGTGCATCGTGCAGATCGCCGCAGTCTTGCCGTGATCGCGGTTGCCGTCGATCAGCGCGAAATCTGCCTTGACCGTCAGAGCGTCAATGGCGAGCTGCATCGCCTTCATGCGCGCGCTCAGAATATCGGTCGCGTCGATCTCATTTTCGTCCACCCACGCAACCGCGAAAGCAGCCGCTTTCTCCTCGATGATGGGAAACAGCGCCTCGCGTTTTTTCTCCGAAAGCTTTTTCGAGTCGTCCAGCCCCGGGATCGCGCAGCCCTCCGGCAAAACGACCGCCGCCGCGTATACGGGGCCGCAGAGCGGGCCCGCGCCTGCCTCGTCCACGCCGCAGACGATCCGGTAACCGGCGGCGCGCGCCTCGTTTTCAAAGGTCAGATCAGCCATTCTCTTTCTTTTCTTCCTCTACAGGCGGTTCTTCCAGTGTAAAGCGTCCAAGCTTGCCGCCTCTGAATTCATCCAGCAATATCCGGCTCATGCGCTCGGTATCGACCTCGCCGCCTGAGATGAGAAAGCCGCGCTTGCGCCCCGCCTTCTCCACCAGCGCCCAGCCGTCCTCACCGGGCTCGACCTCGATCCGGTAGCGCTCCCGAAGCGCCTGCGGATAGTGCGCGCCGAGATACTCCATCAGGCGCATCGCCAGCTCCTCAATATCCACAACTTCGTCGCGGATCGCGCCGGTGAACGCAAGCCGCATCCCGACGGAGGCGTCCTCGAACTTCGGCCACAGGATGCCCGGCGTATCCAGCAGCTCCAGCGTCTTATCCACCGGGACCCATTGCTTCGCGCGCGTCACGCCGGGACGGTCCTCCGCCTTTGCCGTTTTCCGGCCGGAAACCTTGTTGATGAAGGTCGACTTCCCCACATTCGGGATGCCGAGCACCATCACGCGCAGCACGCGGCCGACCTGCCCCTTCGCCTCATAGGCGGCGATCTTGTCGCGCAGCAGCGTGCGCACGGCGGGTGCAAACTGCTTGACGCCGGCGCCGCTTTTGGCGTCGGCCTCGATGACGGCATAGCCTTTGGCGCGAAACCATGCCGCCCAGCGCTTCGTCATCGCCGCGTCCGCCTGGTCGATGCGGTTGAGCACCACGATGCGGGGCTTCCCTTCCGTCAGCTCGTCGAGGTCGGGATTGCGCGAGGAAAGCGGAAGCCGCGCGTCGACGATCTCGCACACGGCGTCCATGGCGCCAATCTCCGCCGAAATCATCCGGCGGGTCTTGGTCATATGTCCGGGAAACCAGCTCAGGCTGTCCAGCTGCATAGCGTCCCTCCCGTCAGTTGCGGCTCAACAGGCCGATGCGCCCGAAATCGCGCTCCTTTGTGACGGAATCGGGACCGGGAAACAACAGCACGACCGCCTTGCCGATCAGATAGCGCTCGTCCACCGTGCCGATGTGCGGCTCGCGGCTGTCGGTGCTCATGTTGCGGTTGTCCCCCATCAGAAATACCGAGCCCTCCGGCACCGTCAGCGGGAATTCGGTCCCCTCAAAGGTGTACGTCCGGTCGTTGATATAGTCCTCTTCCTGCTCGACGCCGTCGACATAGACGGTGCCGGCGTTGAAGTCGATGTCCACCGTCTGGCCGCCCACGGCGATGATGCGCTTGACAATGGGATCGTCCGAGAAGGTCTGCTTGCGGGCGATGACGATATCGCCCCTGCGATACTCGCCCACCAGCATGGAGTTGAGCACCAGCAGGCGGTCGCCATCCTGCAGGGTCTGGCGCATCGACGGCCCCTGTACGCCCATCATGCGGATGGCGAACGTAAATACTAAAACAATAATCAGAACCGCAGTCACCAGCGAGCGGACCCATTCGTAAAGGTCGTTACCGGGCACCTTGCTGTCTTCGGTCTGCGTCTCCTGCGCTGGTGTTTTATTTTCCAAATCCTCCATAGGGCACCTCGTCCGTTCGATTTTGCACATATTAGAATTATTCTACCATAGAATCCAAAAAACACAACCAAAAAGACGCGGCAGAGCAAACAAAAAAGCACGGCGGCAAGCCGTGCTTTTTTATTCGGTATGGATGTGCTTACTCGGCGGAGGTCTTCGCCTCGATGACCTTAACGGTACGGCCGTCGTAGGTACCGCATTCGGGGCACATTCTGTGCGGCTGACGCAGAGCGCCGCACTTCGGGCACGCAACCAGTGCCGGAGCCGTCAGCTTCCAATGGGAGCTGCGTCTCTTATCACGTCTCGCGCGGGAAACTTTCCCCTTAGGGACTGCCATGGTGACACCTCCTTGACTGATAACGGCGGTCAGGCCGTGAATTTTACATGAGCTTTTGCAGCGCCGCCCAACGCGGGTCGATCTCCTTCTTGCAACGGCACGCCTCGAAATTGAGGTTTGCGCCGCAGCCGGAGCACAGGCCCTTGCAGTCGTCGCGGCAGAGCATTTTTGTATCCATATTGAGGATAAACGCCTCGCGCGCCAGCTCGTCCAGATCGAACGCGCCGTCGTCCAGCAGCATGATATCGTCGTTCTCCTCGTCCTCCAGCTCGCTTGCGAGCATACGCTCAAGCGTCAGGCGGAAGGGCTTTTCGAACGAGGTCCCGCAGCGGTCGCACACGCAGGAGAGCGTTGCCGCAACGTCCATCCGCAATTGAAGCATCCCGGCAATGTTCCGCACCGTTCCTACCACCGAAACAGGCTGAACCGCCGGACGAACCCCACCGAAGCCCACATCGGACAGATCCAATTCCTCTTTGAAATCCAGTCCGTCCCCGGGGGTGTTCATGATCCTTTTGACATCAAGACGCATAGCACACCTCGCAATGACACGAGTAGTATTATAGTGAACCGGCCCCCGCTTGTCAAACATTTTTTTCTTTTCCGTTGAAATTTTTTTCATTCTGCCGTACAATGGCAGAAAAACAACGTCGGGAGGCGGTCTTATGCGCGAATTTGTCGTCGGAAAAAACGACGCCGGGCAGCGGCTCGACCGCTTTCTTGCCAAGGCGGCCCCCCTGCTCCCCGCCTCGCTCGCGCAGAAGTACGTCCGCATCAAGCGCATCAAGGTCGACGGGAAGCGCGCCCAGCGGGATCAGCGTCTGGACGAGGGCAGCGTGGTGCAGTGCTACGTCAACGACGAGTTCTTCGATGCGCCGGAGCGGGACAACCTCTACCTCACCATTGCATCGCCGAAGCTGAACATCGTCTACGAGGATGAGAACATCCTGCTGCTCGACAAACCCGCCGGCCAGCTCTGCCACGCGGGCGACGGCGACGGCGGCGTCACGCTGCTCGACCATATGCTCGCCTACCTCTATCAGTCGCGGCAATGGCGTCCGCGGGAGGAGAACGCCTTCACGCCCGCGCTCTGCAACCGCATCGACCGGAACACCGGCGGCATCGTCATCGCGGCGAAGAACGCGGAAGCGCTGCGTATCCTGAACGATAAGATCCGCGACCGGGAAGTCGCGAAATTCTATCTCTGCGTCTGCGTCGGTCGGCCGGAACCTCCCAAGGGGCGTCTGGAATGCTTTTTGCGCAAGGATGAAAAGGACAACCGCGTGCGCGTCTACCACCACCCCGTCCCCGATGGGCGCAGCGCCGTCACGCTGTACGACACGCTTGCCACCCGCGGTGAGCTGTCCCTTGTCGAGATCGAACTGCTCACGGGCCGCACACACCAGATCCGCGCGAGCTTCGCCGACATCGAGCACCCGCTGCTCGGCGACGGCAAGTACGGAAACGGCGCGCTCAACCGCCGGTACGGCGAAACGGGCCAGCTGCTGTACTCGTACCGGCTTCGGTTCGACTTCCCCACGGACGCCGGCTTGCTTCAGTATCTCAAGGGACGTCAATTCGTGGTGGAAAGCGTCCCGTTTCGGAAAAAGTATTTTGAGTAATTGCACAAATCCAATTTTTTGTGCAATTACTCTTTTCTTTTTCTCCGCTTGTTCGATTTACTAAACAAAAAGTTTATTTTTACTGTTGCATTTTCCGAGGTTTTGTTGTATCATATCTCAGGTTTAATTTGAAAAACAATTTGTTTAGTATTTTTAAACCAGAAGGAGGTGTGCATGGACATCGGAAACAAGATCCGGCAGCTCCGGATCCAAAAAGGCCTGACGCTGGAGGAGCTTGCCAGCCGCAGCGAGCTGACAAAGGGCTTTTTGTCCCAGCTGGAGCGCAACCTCACCTCCCCCTCGCTCGACTCGCTGGACGACATATTGGAGGCGCTGGGGACGAATCTGTCGGACTTCTTTCAGGAGGACAAGGTCGAACAGATCATCTTCCGCGAATCGGACTTCTTCACGGATGAGCGCGAGCAGTGCACCGTGCACTGGATCGTACCCAACACGCAGAAGAACCGCATGGAGCCGATCCTTCTCACGCTGCCGCCCGGCGGAAAGTCCTTTGAGATCGCGCCGCACAGCGGCGAGGAGTTCGGCTATGTGGTCAGCGGCTCGGTGATATTGGAATGCGACGGCAAACGCTCAACGCTGAGCCGCGGCGAAACGTTTTATCTGCACGGCCGCACCTTCCACACGCTGCAAAACGAACGCCGGTCAAACGCGCAGATCCTGTGGGTATCCACTCCCCCATTATTTTAATATGTGTTGCATAAGGAGAGAGAACCATGGCTGAAGAAGCAAAAAAGCTCATTCAATTTAAAAATATCGTCAAGAGCTTCGAGGACGGGCAGGTCGTCCTCAAGGGCGTATCCCTTGACATCTACGAAAACGAATTCGTCACGCTGCTCGGGCCCTCCGGCTGCGGCAAGACGACGCTGCTGCGCATCCTCGGCGGCTTTTTGCAGCCCACCGAGGGCAAGGTGCTCTTCGACGGCGAGGACATCGTCAACGTCCCGCCCTACAAGCGCGAGATCAACACCGTGTTTCAGAAGTACGCGCTGTTCCCGCACATGAACGTCTATGACAACATCGCCTTCGGCCTGACGATCAAAAAGGAGCCCAAGGACGTCATCGAGCAGAAGGTCATGCGTATGCTGCGTCTGGTGAATCTGGAAGACTACGCCAAGCGCAACGTCACCGAGCTCTCCGGCGGCCAGCAGCAGCGCATCGCCATCGCGCGCGCGCTGGTAAACGAGCCGAGCGTCCTGCTGCTCGACGAGCCGCTCGGCGCGCTCGACCTCAAGCTGCGCAAGGAGATGCAGCACGAGCTCAAGAGCATCCAGCAGGAGGTCGGCATCACCTTCATCTTCGTCACGCACGATCAGGAGGAGGCGCTGACGATGTCGGACAAGATCGTCGTGATGAACGCGGGCGAGATCCAGCAGATCGGCACACCCACGGAGATCTACCGCCGTCCGGTCAACGAGTTCGTCGCCAACTTCATCGGCGAAACGAACATCATCGACGGCGTCATGCTCGAAGACGACCTCGTCATTTTTGAGGACAAGCGCTTCCCCTGCTCCGCCCGCGGCTACGAGAAAAACGAGAAGGTCGACGTGGTCATCCGTCCGGAGCACCTCGACATCGTTCCCCGCGAGCAGGGCATGCTCAAGGGCGTGGTCAAATCCCAGCTGTTCAAGGGCATGCACTACGACACCGTTGTGGAGACGCGCGCCGGCACGTCCATCACGGTCAAGATGCAGGTCGCGGCAGACAAGCCCGTCACCAACGACGAGGCGGGCGAGAAGATCAGCGCCAGCGGATTCCTGCTCGACGTCGAGGACGCCGCCGAGCTGAGCGACGCCAAGGTCATCGCACTCGCCTCCGCCGAGGCGTGGGTCTCCGAGACCGAGGAAAACGTCTCCATCAATGTCGAGCACGACATCAAGCCCGAAACCGGCGAGTACAGCGTCAAGTTCTCCACCGCCGCCGGCACGTCCATTACGGTGCGCGCGCTGGTCGTGAAGGAAAACCGCGTGGAAAGCACCGTCTATCAGGAAGAGATCTACGCCATGAACTTCTTCAAGAAGGTCGAGGATATTCAGGAGAGCATTGCGCTCGACACCGACCTCAAGATGTGGGCGACCGCTTCCGCGTGGAGCCTGGAGGACGAGAACGAGCAGGTCGAGATCACCGACGTGAAGTACGACTTCGATCCGGAGACCATCGTGCCCGGCGTCTACGACGTCACGTTCTCCACCGAGGGTTATGAGTACAAGGTCTCCACCACCCGCGCCGCCGAGGAGGGCTCCGAGGTCGGGCTCATCTTCCGCCCGGAGGACATCCACGTCATGAAGAAGGGAGGCCGCCGGTGAAACAGTTCCGTACCATGACCTATCCGTATGTGGCGTGGATCTCGGTCATGATTATCGTGCCGATGCTGCTGATCGTGCTCTATGCGTTCACGGAGTCCGGCAACGATGTGCTGACCTTCCGCTTCACGCTGGATAATTTCGCGCGCTTTGTCACCGACCGCGTGTTCCTCGCGGTGCTCTGGCGCTCGCTCTACATCGCCATCATCACGACGGTGATCTGCGTGCTGCTGGGCTATCCGATCGCCTATGTGATCGCGCAGATGCCGAGCCGCGGCAACACGATCATGATCCTGCTCATCACCATGCCGACGTGGGTCAACATGCTGGTGCGCACCTATGCGTGGATGGGCATTTTGCAGGACGAGGGCGTGCTCAACTCCTTCCTCGGCATGTTCGGCATCGGGCCTGTGCAGATGATCCACACGAGCTTTGCCGTCATTCTCGGCATGGTCTACAACTTCATCCCCTTCATGATCCTTCAGATCCACACGTCACTGGACAAGATGGACAAAAACCTGCTCAACGCCGCCGCCGACCTCGGCGCGGACAAGGTGCACACCTTCCTGCGCGTCACGCTGCCCCTGTCCCTTCCCGGCGTCATCTCCGGCGTTACACTGGTCTTTCTTCCCGCGGTGTCCAGCTTCTTCATCCCCAAGCTGCTCGGCGGCGGACAGTACGTCCTCGTCGGCAACGTGATCGAATCGCAGTTCCTCACCTCCGGCGACTGGAACTTCGGCAGCGCGATCTCCATGATTATGGCGGTCATCATCATGATCTCGATGTATCTCACGCGCAAGGTCGACGTGTCCGTTGCCTCGAACGGAAAGGAGTGACGCGCGATGAACGAACGCAAAAGCCGCGGCGTCGGCGGGAAGCTGATCCTCGTCCTCACCCTTCTGTTCTTCTATTTCCCGATTTTCTACATCATCGTCTTTTCCTTCAACGACTCGCGCTCGCTGACGAAGTTCGGCGGCTTCTCGCTGCGCTGGTACGAAAAGATGTTCGCCGACTCAACAATGATGGAGGCGGTGATGTACACGGTGCTCATCGCCGTGCTCGCCACCGTGATCTCCACCATCGTCGGCACGATCACCGCCATCGGCCTGTCCAAGTCCAGCCGCGTGCTCTCCGCGCTGGTCGAGCGCACGAACGACCTGCCCGTCATGAACCCCGACATCGTCACGGCGATCAGCCTGCTGATGTTCTTCAGCGTGCTTGCCGTGCGCAAGGGCTTTTTGACGATGCTGCTGGCGCACATCATGTTCTGCATCCCCTACGTCATGCTCTCGGTGACGCCCAAGCTCCGCTCACTCGACCCGAATCTCATCGAGGCGGCGATGGACCTTGGTGCGACGCCGATACAGGCGCTCACGCGCGTCATCGTGCCGCAGATCCGTCCGGGCATCGTCTCCGGCGCGCTGATCGCCTTTACCATGAGCTTTGACGACTTCGTCATCTCCTACTTCACCACCGGCAACGGCGTGAACAACATCTCGATCCTCGTCTACACGATGTCCAAGCGCGTCAACCCCTCGATCAACGCGCTGTCCACCATCGTCATCCTGCTCATCACGGTTGTGCTCGGCATTGTCAACATCGTGCCGATCATTCGCGAGAAAAAGGGCGACGCGGCGAAGCCCGCGAACCGCAAAATGCTGGCGGCTGTGGCAGCCGTGCTCGTCGTTGCCATCCTCGGCGCGGCGGTGGCCGGCGGCAGCGCGCAGCGCCGCCGCCAGCAGGAGGCGGTCGAAAAGTACGGCTCCGCGGTGATGAAGCTCTACCTTCCCGGCGAGTATCTGGGAGAGGACGTGATCTCCAACTTTGAGAGCCAGTACGGCGTCACCGTCATTGTGGAGAACTTCGACTCCAACGAGATGATGTACACCAAGCTGCAGGCGGGCGACTCCTACGACGTGCTGATCCCCTCGGACTACATGATCGAGCGCCTGATCGCCGGCGACCTCCTCCAGCCGCTTGACAAGTCTCTGATCCCCAACCTCGACAACCTCGCGGAGCAGGTCATCGGTCTGGACTACGACACCGAGGGCAAATGGTCCGTCCCCTACTTCTGGGGCAGCGTCGGACTGGTGTACAACCACGAGAACGTCGACCCGGAGGTCGTGGAGGAGCAGGGCTGGGAGATCCTGCACAACACCGACTATGCCGGCCGCATCTACGTCTACGACTCCGAGCGCGACTCGTTCATGATGGCGTTCAAGGCGCTCGGCTACTCCATGAATACCGACGATCCCGCGGAGATCGAGGCCGCCTACGAGTGGCTGCGTCAGGTGAACAACACCATGTCCCCCATCTATGTCACCGACGAGGTCATCGACTCGATGATCAACGGCTATCAGGACATCGCCGTGGTCTACAGCGGTGACGCAACGGTCATTCTCGACGAGAACGAGGACATGAGCTTCTTCATGCCGGACGAGGGCACGAACATCTGGTGCGACGCGATGGTCATTCCCAAAAATGCGGAGAATCCCAGGCTCGCCCACGAGTTCATCAACTACATGCTCACCTATGAGGCCGCCTTCGACAACTCCGAGACCGTCGGCTACGCCTCCCCCAACGCCGAGGTGCTGGAGGAAATGAGCTCGCAGGAGGATCTTTACGCCGAGAACGAAGCGTATCTCCCCCGCAGCGGCTACGAGCTGGACGAGATGTTCCACGACAATATCACGCTCCAGCGCGAACTGAGCAAATACTGGATCCGCGTCAAGGCGGAGAGCTGAGAGCGGAAAAGTTTTCCAAAAGGTCTGCCGGCACTTGTGTCGGCAGACCTTTTATGCTACAATATATTGAATCAAATTCAGGAGGTATTCACCATGCAAGTCGGAGACGTTTATGAAGTCCGCGGCGCCGTGACGGACGCCAACACCGCCGCAAGCCTCGGCAGCGGCGCGCTGCCGGTATTCGGCACGCCCTACCTCGTCGCCATGATGGAGGACGCGGCTTTCACTTATCTGCAAAAAGAGATCCCGGAGGGCAAGAGCAGCGTCGGCGTCAGCGTCAACATCGAGCATGTCTCCCCGACGCCCATCGGCATGGAGGTCCGCGTTACGGCGGAGGTGACGGCGATCTCCCCGAACGGCAAGATGATCGACTTCAAGGTCACGGGCTACGACGAAGCCGGCCTGATCGGCGAGGGCACGCACCGCCGCGCCGTCATCGACGTGGAGCGGTTCATGGCGAAGTGCCAGGGCAAGCTGCCCTCCGCGCGGCAATAATACGGAGGTTATACCATGCATTATTCCGGCAGCGTTTACCGCCCCCCTAGCGAGGCGCACAGCCTGATCGTCCAATGCACCCTCGGGTGCAGCCACAACCGCTGCGCGTTCTGCATCATGTACAAGGAAAAGCAGTTTTCCATCAATCCGGTCGAGCAGGTGCTGGGCGACCTCGCCGAGGCGCGGCTTTACTACCCACGCATCGAGCGCATTTTCCTTGCCGACGGCGACGCGCTGATCCTGCCGATGGACTATCTGCTGACCGTACTGGACTATATCCGCGAGCACTTTCCCGAATGCGAGCGCGTCAGCGCCTACGCCAGCACCAAGGCGCTGATGAAAAAGTCGGACGCGGAGCTTGAGATTCTGCGCGAGCATGGCCTCGCCATGGTCTACGTCGGTCTGGAGACCGGTCTGGAGGAGCTGCTCGCGCGCTATGACAAGGGCGTGACCGCCGAAGAGATCATCGAGCATGCGCTGCGCGCCAAGGCGGCGGGCATGACGCTCTCCATCACCGCCATCAACGGCATGGGCGGGCGCGAGCAGAGCGAAGAGCATGCGATCGCCACCGCCGCCGCGCTCTCACGCATCAAGGCGGACTACGTCGCCATGCTGACGCTGCGTGTCTACAGCGGCACGCCGCTGCACGACTGGATCGAGCGCGGCGAGCTGACCATGCTGGGCCCCAAGGAGCTGGCGGCGGAAAACCGCGTCATTTTGCAGCACATCGACAGCGAGGGCAGCATCTTCCGCTCCAACCACGCCAGCAATTATCTCCCGCTCAAGGGTACGCTCAACCGCGACCGGGAAATGCTGATCGAACAGATCGACAAGGCGCTCGCCGGCGAGCTGCGCTTCCGCCGCGCCGTCGAGCTGGGGCTTTGAGCGAGATCATCAAGAAAAACACAAAGGATCGCTTCCATGAAGAGAACTCAACACCGCGTGAACGCGCTGCTTTTGCTCGCCTGCCTGATCGCGCAGGCGTGTTTCCCCGCGTCAGCGCGCGCCTACGATAACATGACCTGCGGCGACCGCGCCCTCGACCTCATCAAGCGTTACGAAAGCTTCTCCCCCGACATGTACTACGAGGGCGGCCACTGGTACGTCGGCTACGGCTCACAGGTCGCGGAGAACGACTATCCCGACGGCATCAGCGAGGAGGAGGCTCTGGAGCTGGTGCGCGACGAGCTGTCCGGGATCGAGGAATCGCTCAACTCGTTCTTCTCACGCAACGGCCTGACGCCCACGCAGGCGCAGTTCGACGCGCTGGCGGACTTCACCTACACCCTCGGCGACGCATGGCTGAGCGGCAACAGCACCCTGCTGCGCATCGTGCGCGGCGACACGGAGGCGACGCGTCTGGAAACGGCGCAGGCGTTCGGCGTGTGGAGCCATTCCGGCGGCGTCGTGCTGCCCGGACTTGCGCGCCGCCGGTTGGAGGAGGCGGCGATCTATCTGGACGGCGCGGACGCAACCGGCGATGAGTTTGCGTTTCTCGCCGTCTCCAAGGCGGACGGCGTCATCTGCTCCACCGATTTTGCCGCCTATGAGCGCGGCGGCGTATACGACGCGTTCCCGACGATGTTCCTGCTCGGCAAAACGCTCGCGGGCGTCCGGACGAAGGACGGGGCCGTCATCCGCGTCGGCGACGCCGTGACCGGCAGCTATGTCACCACGCCGATCTGGGAGGACAATGTCTATTCCGGCCGCTACGACGACGTGCAAAGCGGCGCCTGGTACTACGATTATGTGATGGAGCTGAGCGAGAACGGCGTCGTCAGCGGACGCGGCGACGGCTGCTTCGATCCCGCGGCGCCCGTCACCGTCGGCGAAGCGCTCAAGCTGATCCTGCTCGCCGCCGGGAAAGAGCCGCAGGAGCCAGTCGGCAATCATTGGGCGAGCGGCTACGCTGCGTATGCGCGCAGCAAATCCTATCTCTCCGACGCGCTGCTTTCCGAGCTGGACGAGCCCATCCGCCGCGCGGACGTCGCGGAGCTTGCCGCCAAGGCGATCGGCTTCGGCCAGTCTTACGCGGACTCTCCCTTCGCGGACACGGACAACGGCTTTGCAATCGCTCTTTCGGAGATCGGCGTGCTCAACGGCATCCCCGAACACGGGAAGTCCTATTTTTACCCGGACAAATCCCTCACGCGCGCGGAGGTCTCCGCCATCGTCTGGCGGCTTCGCAATCAGGTGGCGCTGCATACGGTTCAGTACATCCGCTGCGGCTCCCTCTATTACGAGGTTCGCGCCGGCGTACCTCTCAACAGCTACGACCGGAACGCCTTCTCCGGTCTTGGCAAGGAGAAAGACTATGCAGCTTCCGGCGTTACGGTCCTGCGCGGGATCGACGTTTCGCGCTGGCAGGACGAGATCGACTGGGAGGCCGCCGCGGCGGACGGCATCGACTTTGCGATGCTCCGCGTCGGCGGACGCGGGCAAAACACCGGTGAGATCTACGACGATCTTCTCTTTGAAGACTATTACGAGGGCGCCGAACCAACCGGACTGCTGCTTGGTTACTACTTCTATTCGCAGGCGATCAACACGCGTGAGGCCGTTGAGGAGGCGGACTATGTGATCTCCATGCTCCGCGGCAGGCGCGTGGACGCGCCGGTGGTCTTCGACTGGGAGACCGCGGAAAACGACTACGCGCGCACCAACAGTCTGAGTGCTTCCGCCGTCAGCGACTGCGCGATCGCCTTCTGCGAGCGGATCAGGGCTGCGGGCTATGCCCCGATGGTCTATATGAACACCGAGGACGGCTATTTCCGATTCGACGTCAGCCGCCTGACAGACTATCCCATCTGGTACGCCGGACAGTACAACGGCGAGTATCCCCGCTTCGTTTACGATTTTGACATGTGGCAGTACACGTCGGACGGCGAACTGGAAGGCGTCGAGGGCGGCGTGGACATGGATCTTTGGTTCCTACGCTGAGTTTTTCGCACAAAAATGCAGAAAAACCGCGTATAGCACTTGACAAAAGGGTTGCGATTTATTAAAATATTTTAATAGGATGTTCGTTTTTTTTGATGAAAGAAGGCACCTATGGAAATTCGCAACCTGATTACTTTCTTGAAGGTAACGGAGCTCAAGAGCTTCTCCAAGGCCGCGGAAGCGCTGGACTATTCGCAGTCCGCGGTCACGGTACAGATCCAGCAGCTGGAGCGCGAGCTGGGCGTGCAGCTGTTTGACCGCATCGGCAAAAGCGTTTCGATCACGCAGTACGGGACGGACTTCGTCTCCTATGCGCGCGACGTGGTCAGCGCGGTCTCCCGCGCGTGCGCCTTTGCCACCGCGAAGGAGGAGCTGACCGGCACAGTGCGCGTCGGCACGCTCGATTCGCTGATGACAGCCTCCTTCTCCGACATCATTCCCGCTTTCCACCGGCGTTTTCCGCGCGTGCTCGCCAACGTGCACGGCGACAACGTGGTGCGGCTGAAGCAGCTCCTGATTAAAAATGAGCTGGATCTCATCTACACGCTGGACGAGCAGCTGCACGACACGCAGTTTGTCAAGGTATTTGAAGCGGAAGAGGACATCGTCATCGTCACGCACATCAACAATCCGCTGGCGGCAAGCACCTCCGTCAAGCTCTCTGATCTGGTGGGGCATCCGTTCATTCTGATGAACCGGAACAACGCGTACCGCGACCAGTTCGACCGTGAGCTCGCGCGTCATGGACTCGCAATCGACCCGTTCAGCGAGCTGGAGAGCGATGTGCTTGCGCTGCGTCTGATTTCCGAGAATCCGGAGTTCCTCTCCGTTCTCCCCCGCTACACCGTTCAGAAGAGCATCCACAAGCAGCAGCTGGCCATCATCCCCGTCGAGGACTGCGAGATGCGCCAGTACCGGCAGCTGCTCTATCACAAGAACAAGGTGCTCACGCCGCAGATTCAGGGAATGCTGGACACCATCGTGGAAACCGCGAAAAAACCGTTTTAGCATAAAAAAATTGCCGCTTGCGCGGCAATTTTTTTCGGTTCTCAGTCGTCGTCTTCCTCGCCCTCAAGATCCTCCGCGTCGAATTCAAGCTTCGCGCCGCAGTTCGGGCAGACGATGGTTCCGTCCTCCAGATAGTCCTCGTCGAAGAAAATCTCCTCCTCGCACTCCGGGCAGGTCGTGGCGTAGACCGGCTCGTCGTCATCGTCGTCATCGTCGTCATCGTCATCGTCGTCGTAGACCAGCTCCTCGATGTCCGCCAAATCGTCGCTGATGACGTCCAGCCCGTCGCCGACCTCCATGACCTCATCGGTCAGATCCTCGATCTCCAGCGCAACCTCATCCAGCACGTCGACGATCGCCTTGAACAGCTTGCCGTTTTCGGAGCTCGCATCGATGTTCATGCCCTCCATCAGGCCCTTGAGATACGCTACCTTTTCAGAAACACCCATGATCCATTCTCCTTTCTCATGTGTAGTGTTGAGGCTGCATCCGCCCGATTGTGAATGCAGCCCCTGATCTGTGAACTCTGCAATGCCGACTTGCGGCATTGCGCAGCCATGTATTTTCGGTTGCCGCGCAAGCGGCGAGAAAATACGGCGATTTATATTCGCCAAATAAGCATACGTAGTATGCTTATTTGGAACGCCCGATATACTCACCCGTGCGCGTGTCGATCTGGATCTTGTCGCCCTCGTTGATGAACAGGGGAACCTTGATCTCCGCGCCGGTCTCCAGCGTGGCGGGCTTGGTGACGTTTGTCGCCGTGTCGCCCTTCGCGCCCGGATCGGACTTGGTCACAACGAGATCGACGAAGTTCGGGGGCTCGATGCCGAAGACGTTGCCCTTATAGCTGAGCACCTTGCACATGGTGTTTTCCTTGATGAAGCGGAACGCGTCGCCAAGCATATCGCGGTTCAGCGGCACCATGTCGTAGGTTTCCTGATCCATGAAATAGTAGAGGTCGCCGTCGTTGTAGCTGTACTCCATGTCCTTGCGCTCGATCACCGCCTCTTCAAACTTCGCGGTGGGGTTGAAGGACGTCTCGGTGACGCCGCCCGTCATGACGTTCTTCATCTTGGTGCGGACAAACGCCGCGCCCTTGCCGGGCTTGACATGCTGGAATTCGACGACCTGATAGACCTTTCCTTCCATCTCAAAGGTCTTGCCGTTGCGGAAATCGCCGGCGGTAATCGTTGCCATAGTATATTCCTCCCAAATTTACGAGGAAATCAGCGGCGACTTCCTCTAATCTAACCGTAACTGGTCATTTGCATCCTATATTTTACATGATTTTGCGCGCCAATGCAAGCCTTTTTCGCTCCCCCGCGCCAAAAAAATGCGCGGCGTCCGTGATTTTGCCGGCGGTCCGGCGCTCAGGCGCGGCGATCCTCCGCACAGCAGCGCTTGAACGGCTCCTGCATCGCGTGCAGCACACGGTTCCACGCGCCGAACGGGCCGCCCTTGGGCTCGACCATCAGCATTCGGATACCGGAGCGCTTCGCGCCCAGCGTATCGGTGAGCAGCTTGTCGCCCAGCATGGCGGTCTCCCCCGGCTGCGCGCCGAATTTCCGCATCGCCTCGGCAAAGCCGCGCCTCGACGGCTTGCCGGCGTGCCCCACATAGGAGATGCCGAGGTCGCGGCAAAACCGCTCGACACGCTTGCTGCTGCGGTTGTTGGACAGCACGGCGAGCGTCACGCCGCCCGCGCGCAGCGCCTGCGTCCACGCCAGCAGCGCCTCGTCCGGCTCGCCCTGCCGCTTCGGCGCGAGCGTGTAATCCAGATCGGACAGCAGCAGCCGGATGCCCAGCGAGCGCAGCAGCTCCGGCGTAAGCGCGGTATAGTCGTTGAAAACATAGTCTGGAATCAAAGGAAAAGACATAGAAGACTCTTTCTCAAAAAAGGAAGACGCCTCCGGCGTCTTCCTTTTTTGAATCAGTAATAACGCTTATTGCGATTCTTGCGCGCGGCCTCGCTCTTCTTGCGGCGCTTGACGCTGGGGCTCTCATACGCCTCGCGCCGACGCACCTCAGCCACGATACCTGCCTTGGCGCAGCTTCTCTTGAAACGCTTGAGCGCGCTATCCAGAGACTCGCCTTCCTTGACGTGGACTTCGGACATCTATATTTTCCCTCCCTCCGATACACCCGGCTTGTTCCTGAGTGCTCAGTAGAGCCATATTCAATGACTTGCGAATGGTATTATATGAGAAATACCGAGGCTTGTCAACAAATATTTTTCCCAATTCCGCAAAAAAATCGAAAAATCGCTCAATTCGGCTTGACGATCAGGTTGACCAGCTTGTTCTTGACCAAAATCGTCTTGACGATCCGCATTCCCTCCAGCGATTTGGCGACGCGCTCGTTCGCCTTGGCGGCGGCGACGACGGTCTCCTCGTCGCTGTCCAGCGCAACGCTGATCGTGCCGCGCAGCTTGCCCTGCACCTGCACCGCCATCTCGACCGTGCTCTCGACGGTCTTGCCCTCGTCGAACGCGGGCCAAGGATTCTGCATCGCCATCTTCCCGGTCTCCTTCGCGAAACCGGTCAGCTCCCACATCTCCTCGACCATGTGCGGTGCGAAGGGGCTGAGCATCAGCAGCAGCGCCTTGAGGTCGCCGCGGGAGAGTCCGTTGGCGTAGAACTCGTTGACCATCGTCATGAGCGCCGCGATCGCCGTGTTCATCTTGAGCTCGTCGATGTCGCCCGTCACCTTTTTGATCGTGCGGTGGACGATCGTCTCGTTCTTCGCGGAGACACCCTCCTCCTCGCCGACCATGTCCATCAGGTTCCAGCAGCGGTCGAGGAAACGCTTCGAGCCCTTGACCGCCTCGTTCGACCACGAGACCGCCTTTTCAAAGTCGCCGATGAACATGATGTGCAGGCGCATCGTGTCCGCGCCGTACTGATCGACGATATCGTTGGGGTTGACGACGTTGCCGCGGGACTTGGACATCTTCTCCCCGCCCTCGCCGAGGATCATGCCGTGGCTCGTGCGCTTGGCATACGGCTCCTTCGTGTGGACGACGCCGATGTCGTAGAGGAACTTGTGCCAGAACCGGCTGTAGAGCAGGTGCAGCGTCGTGTGCTCCATGCCGCCGTTGTACCAGTCGACGGGGCCCCAGTACTGCTCCGCCTCCTTCGAGACGAGCGCCGTGTCGTTGTGCGGGTCCATATAGCGCAGGAAGTACCACGACGAGCCCGCCCACTGGGGCATCGTGTCCGTTTCGCGCTTGGCGGGCTTGCCGCACTTCGGGCAGGTCGTGTTCACCCAGTCGGTCATCTTGGAGATGGGGCTCTCGCCGTCGTCGGTGGGCTCATAGCTCTCGACCATCGGCAGCACCAGCGGAAGCTGCTCCTCCGGCACGGGCACCCAGCCGCAGTCCGGGCAGGAGACGAGCGGGATCGGCTCGCCCCAGTAGCGCTGGCGGGAGAAAACCCAGTCGCGCAGCTTGTAGTTGACCTTCGCGGTACCGATGCCCTCTTTTTCGAGGTATTCGATCATCGCGGGGATAGCGTCCTTGACGCTCTTTCCGTTGAGGAAGCCGGAGTTGGTCATGATCGCCGTGTCGTCCTTGGCGACAAACGCCTCCTTGTCCACGTCGCCGCCGGCGACGACCTCAATGATGGGCAGGTCAAACTTCTTCGCGAAGTCCCAGTCGCGCTGGTCGTGGCCCGGAACCGCCATGATCGCGCCGGTGCCGTAGGTGGAGAGGACATAGTCGGAGATGAAGACGGGGATCTCCTTCCCCGTCACGGGATTGACCGCGCGCACGCCCTTGAGCTCAACGCCGGTCTTATCCTTGGCGAGATCGGTGCGCTCCAGATCGGACTTTGCCGCCGCGGCGCGCTGATACGCCTCAACCTCCGCCGCGTTCGTGAGCGACGGCAGCCACTTCTTCACCAGCGCGTGCTCCGGCGAA
Source organism: Oscillospiraceae bacterium (assembly GCA_015067435.1). Taxonomy (GTDB): domain Bacteria; phylum Bacillota; class Clostridia; order Oscillospirales; family Oscillospiraceae; genus Hominicoprocola. The sequence goes on from SVMM01000002.1 coordinate 152,152, forward strand.
AGCACCATGTACGTCGCACCGAACATCGTGTCCGGACGCGTCGTGTAAATCTCGATGCCGTCGCCGTTCGTTGCCTTAAACGTGACCTCCGCGCCGTGGGAACGGCCGATCCAGTTACGCTGCTGAATCTTGACGCGCTCGATGAAGTCGACGTCCTCCAGGTCGTCGAGCAGCCGCTCGGCATACTTGGTGATGGCGAGCATCCACTGGCTCTTCTCCTTGCGGATGACCTCGCTGCCGCAGCGCTCGCACACGCCGTCGACAACCTCCTCGTTCGCCAGCACGCACTTGCAGGACGTACACCAGTTGACGGGCATCGTCGCCTTATAGGCAAGGCCGTGCTTGAAGAGCTGGAGGAAGATCCACTGCGTCCATTTGTAATAGTTCGGGTCAGTGGTATCCACACAGCGGTCCCAGTCAAAGCCGTAGCCGAGCATCTTGAGCTGGCGCGTGAAGTTCTCGATGTTGTTCTTCGTGACGATCGCCGGGTGGATATGGTTTTTGATGGCGTAGTTCTCCGTCGGCAGGCCGAAGGCGTCGAAGCCGATGGGAAACAGGACGTTGTAGCCCTCCATGCGACGTTTGCGCGTCACGATGTCCATTGCCGTGAACGGGCGCGGGTGGCCGACATGCAGCCCCTGCCCGGAGGGGTACGGGAACTCGATCAGCCCGTAGAATTTGGGCTTGTCAGACTCACCCGTCACTGCCGCATAGGGTTTGGTTTTCTCCCAGTTATCCTGCCATTTCTTCTCAATTGCCGCAAAATCGTACTTCATGTATCGCTTGCTCCTTTTGTTGTTTCCGGATCATTCCCGCGTCAGAACGCCGTCGAGGTCGATCTCTTTTCCGTCCGCCCAGACGTGTTCGAGGGAGTAGAATTCACGCGCTTCGGCGCTGAACACATGCACGGCGATGCAGCCGTAATCCAGCAGCACCCACGTGCCGCCGCGATAGCCCTCGCGGTGGAGCGGCTCCTCGCCGGCGGCGGTCAGCTGCTTTTCCACCTCGTCGCACAGCGCGTTGATCTGCGTGTTCGAGCCGCCCGTGCAGATGACGAAATAATCCGCGAGCGTCGTGACCTGATCGATCTTCAGCACCTTGATATCCTTGCCTTTTTTCGCATCCAGTGCCTTTGCGGCGATGATCGCCATTTCCTTCGCTTCCAGCATAGATTGCTTCCTTTCTTTATACGCCGTTGTTGTCCGGCGTTGTATCCGTGTTGTCCGGCTGCGGCTCGGCCGGCGCCGGCGGCTCCGGCTCGGTCGGCGTCGTGGGCTCCGGTTCGGTCGGTGACGGGGGCTGCGGCGTCGGCGTCACGGCGGGAGGCGGTTCCTCTCCGCCGCCTTCGTCATCCGGCGGCACCGTGGTCCCCGTGTTGCCCGAGGAGCTGCCTCCCTGCGACGTTCCGCCTTGCGACGTTCCGCCCTGAGACGAGCCGCCCGTCCCGTTTTCGCCCGCTTCGGTCGTGTCGCCTTCCTCTCCGCTCTCGCCCGTCTCGTTTCCTTCGCCCTCGCCCGGATTCTCCGTCTCATCGTCCTCGCCGTTGTCGATGTTCGGCGGCATCGCGGCGATGCTGTCCGCCACGTAGCCCGTGGAGGAACGGACGCTCCCGTCCGAGCTGATCGACATGATGTCGAGATTCGACATCGAAACGTTTGCGAGATAGGGGTTGAACTTCTCGTTCACCAGTGAAATGACCTGTTGCGGGTAGAGCGTCACGTAGGATTGCATGCTGTAGGTGGAGCGGCTCCACGCCTCGGCGTAGTAATCGCCCGGCAGCGTGCAGGTGTAGAAGCCGTCGTCGCTCAGATCCATCGCCTGCCGCGCAAACCAGAGCATGTTGCCCAGCTCCAGATCGCTGTCGACGTCGCGGTTAAATATCTCGACATAGCCGGTGATCTTCGTCCAGTTGCGGATCGACAGCGCCTGCTTGAGCGCCGCCCTCAAAAACGCCTGCTGCGTCTGGATGCGCCCCGTGTCGTCATAGCCGTTGATGTAGCCGGACGAGCTGCGGTTATCCTTGCGCCAGCGCACAACCTCCATCGCCTGCTGACCGGTCAGATGCTGCATGCCCGGCTGGAAATGGATGTGCAGGTTCTGGTCGGGATCGTCGTAGTTCATCGCCCTCGGCACGTCGAAATCCACGCCGCCGATCAGGTCGATCGTCTCGATAAACGCCTTGAGGTCTACCTTCACATAGTAGTCCGGCACAAAGCCGATCAGCTTGCTGATGTGCCGCTTGAGCCCGTTGATACCGCTCATGGCGTAAACGGAGTTGATCTTTTTGAGGTCCCAGCTCACGTTGACCATGGTGTCGCGCGGGATGCTCATGAGGTTAAGCTGCTGGTTCTTCACGTCGTAGCTCACGACCATCAGCGTGTCCGTGCTGCCGCTGAACGCGTCGGTGGCGACGAGCAGGAAGGTGTAGAAATCCTCCTTTCGCGCGCCGGTCAGGATCGGCTGGACCGTGTTGCTGTCGTCGATCTCCTCCAGCGGTTCTTCGCCGATCACGCCGGGCTGCTGCGTCGGCTGCTCCACGACGTGCCCGTCGTCCCCAATCAGGACGGGCGTATCCGTGCTCGGAAGCTCCGGCGCGCGGATGGCGCCGAAGAACTTGACCGTGAAAAAGCCCGCCAGAAACAGCAGCACGACGATCCCGAAAACGATCCAATGCGTGGGATCGGTGATAAACCGCTTGATCTGGCCCCACGCCTCTTCGCTGTTTTCGCGAAACTTCAGTTCAGCTTCCTCTCGCTTGAGATTCAATTTGTCCCGGAAGTCGCTGTATGCCATTCCACTATCCTTTCAGAAATTCATAGGCCTCGCGCGTGTTGCGGTGGATCTGTTTACCGCGCCTGTTCAGATCCTCGATGGTCATGCGCAGCCCGAGCGCCATCCCCTTGTTCAGGCTCTCATAGGTCGCCGCGCGCAACGCGTCCACGCCGTCAAAATTGCGGTTGGGTTCGATGTAATCGGCGAGATAGATGACCTTTTCCAGAAGCGTCATGTTTGCGCGTCCCGTGGTGTGCCAGAAGATTGCGCTGTAGATCTCGTCGTCAACGCCGAAGACCGCACGCGCCAGCGCGGCGCCGGTCTTGGAATGCAGCAGCTTGTCCTCGGCGCGTTCCTCCTCGTCGAGCTCGATGCCGTAGCGTTCCGCCAGGGCGAGATGTTCGGCCAGTCCCAGCTTTTTCGTGCAATCGTGCAGCAACGCCGCGACGCGCGCCTTCTGCACGTCCGCGCCGTACCGCTCCGCCAGGCGGATCGCTTCCTCCTCGACGCCAAGCACGTGGCGCACGCGCTTCGCTTTGAGGTAGGAAAGCGCCACAGGGCGCAGCTGGTCAGGCGTCAGGTGCCTGAGGTCAAGCGCCGTGCCGTACAGATGCTCGCGCAAAATATAGCCGTAGACCTGCGGCGTAAGGTACTTCCCGCCCTTGCCCGCGGGCAGCGCGGCGCGCAGTTCGGTGGAGGAGATCTCCACGAGATCCGGCAGCGCCATCGTCACGATGCGCGCGTTCGGGAAGCGCTTGCCCAGATACTCCCGCTGCGTGGCAAACAGCTCCTCCGTATCGTTCTCGCTTCGTCCGAAGGCGCAGAGGCTCGCAAGGGAAAGGATCGTCTCCGGCTGATACCATGCCTGAAACGTGAGGAACATGTCCGTCCCCATCAGAAGCCACAGCTCCGCGTCCGGATACTGCTCCCGCAGCGCGCGAAGCGTGTCGGCAGTATAGCTCTTGCCCTCGCGCTCGATCTCCATGCGCGAGACCTCGACGGGGATACCGGCAAGAAGCGCCGCTTGCTCCGCCATATAGCCCGTCATGGCGGCTCGCTGCTCCGCCTCCGGCGCCCCCTCCGAAAGCTGCTTGTGCGGCGGTATGCCCGCCGGGATCAGCAGCAGCCGGTCCAGCTCCAGATACTTTGCCGCGGCGACGGCGGCGTGCAGATGTCCCAGATGCGGCGGATTGTAGCTGCCGCCGTAAATACCAAGCTTCATGATTTTTTCTTGCTCTTGACCAGTACGATCTTGTCTTTCTTGTCCTTGCGGTGCGTCTCCCGATAGAGCACGAATTTCGTGCCGATGACCTGCACCTGCTCGCTCCTTGTGAGACGCGAGAGCTCGTCGCACGCCTCGCGCGCCGTCAGCTCACAGTTCTCCAGCACGCGGCACTTAATAAGCTCGCGCGCCTCCAATGCGTCGTTTGCCTGCTTCACAAGGTTGTCGCCGATGCCGTCCTTGCCGATGTGCACCACCGGCTCAAGGCTGTTTGCCATAGCGCGCAGCTGCGCGCGCTGCTTTCCGGTCAGTTCCATTTTCCCTGTGCCTCCGGATGCTCTGCAATATACTTCGCCAGCTTGTCGCGGAACGAGCGCAGCGCGTTGCCGCGGTGCGAGATCGCCGCCTTTTCCTCCGCGTTCATCTGCGCGAAGGTCTTCTGGCTTTCGGTGCGGAAGAATATGGGGTCGTAGCCGAAGCCGTTCGTCCCCATCGGCGCAAAGGCAATGGAGCCCTTGCACTCGCCCTTTGCGGCAAACCAGTCGCCGTTCGGGAACGCGCAGACGATGTAGGTCTCAAAATGCGCGCTGCGGTCCGTCTGGCCGCGCATCATTTCCAGCAGCAGCCTGCAACGGCCCGCGTCGTCCAGTTCCGGTCCGCCGTAGCGCGCGGAGTAGACGCCCGGCGCGCCGTTCAACGCTTCGACGCACAATCCGGAATCGTCGCCGATGGCGGGCAGGCCTGTCGCCTCCATGACCGCCTTCGCCTTGAGCGCGGCGTTCTCGCCGAAGGTCTCGCCCGTCTCCTCCACCTCGACATGGACGCCGACGTCCTCCTCGGTGACGATCTCAACGCCGAGATCCGAGAGGATCGACGCCAGCTCTTCCCTCTTCTTCGGATTCTGTGTCGCAAGAACAAATCTCATTGCAGAAGCCCCCAAATCTGTTTTGTATCAAATCAGAGCGTTGACATATTCCTTCGCGTCGAAGGGCTGGAGGTCGTCAATTCCCTCGCCGAGGCCGACATACTTCACCGGCACGCCCAGCTCCTGCGCGATGGCGACGCAGATGCCGCCCTTCGCTGTGCCGTCCAGTTTCGTGAGGATGATGCCCGTCAGTCCGGTCACCTCTTTAAATACCTTCGCCTGCTGCAGGCCGTTCTGACCCGTCGTCGCGTCGAGCACAAGCAGCGTCTCCTTCGCGGCGTCCGGCGTCTCGCGGTCGATGATCTTGCGCAGCTTCGCAAGCTCCGCCATCAGGTTTGCCTTGTTGTGCAGCCGCCCCGCGGTGTCGCAGAGCACCACGTCCACGCCGCGCGCCTTTGACGCAGCCAGCGAGTCAAACAGCACCGCGCCGGGGTCCGCGCCCTCCTTCGAGCGCACGATCTCCACCTCCGCGCGCTGCGCCCAGATTTCCAGCTGGTCCGCCGCCGCCGCGCGGAATGTGTCCGCCGCGCAGAGCAGCACGCGCTTTTTCTGCTTCTTCTTGAGCTGATGCGCCAGCTTGCCGATGGACGTGGTCTTGCCGACGCCGTTGACGCCGATGATGAGCACGACCGATGGCTTCGTCGAGAGGTCGAGCGCCGTGTCGCCGACGTTGAGCTTCTCCTCCAGAATGTCGCGCAGCGCCTGCTTGACGCCCTCGCCGTTCTGGATTGCCTGGTCGTAGACGACCTCGCGCAGCCGTTTGACCGCGTCCGCCGCCACGGTCGCGCCAAGATCCGCCATAATGAGGCTCTCTTCGAGCGAATCGTAAAACTCGTCGTCGATCATCTCCCAGATGATCGAGTCGTACCACGCCTTTTTGATCTTCGAGAAAATACCCATGCTTCGTCCTTACTCCTTAATCCCAAGCTCCTGCGCCATGTCGTTCATATTGATGGTCAGCACCTTGCTCACGCCGCGCTCCTGCATCGTCACGCCGTAGAGCACGTCGGCGGCCTCCATCGTGCCGCGGCGGTGCGTAATGACGATGAACTGCGTCTTGCCCGTGATGCGGCGCATGTAGTTCGCCACACGGATGACGTTGGGCTCGTCCAGCGCCGCCTCGATCTCATCCATGACGCAGAACGGCGTCGGGTGCACCTTGAGGATGGCAAAGTACAGCGCGATGGCGACGAAGGCCTTTTCGCCGCCCGAGAGCAGCGTGATGGTCTTGAGCGCCTTGCCCGGCGGCTGTACCTTGATTTCAATGCCGCAGTTGAGGATGTCGCTCTCGTCCTCCAGCTCCAGCGTCGCGTGTCCGCCGCCGAACAGCTCCAGAAACGTCTCCTCAAAGCTCTCGCGGATCTGGTGGAACTGCTCGCGGAAGATGCCGGTCATCTCATTCGTGATGCTCTCGATGACGCCCAGCAGCTCCTCCTTCGCCCGCGCCACGTCGTCGCGCTGCCCCGTGAGGTAGGTGTAGCGCGTGTTGATGCGGTCAAAATCCTCAATGGCGCCGACGTTGACGTTGCCCAGCGCGCTGATGGCTCGTTTGAGCTCGCCGATGCGCTTGCCCGCCTTGGCGGCGCTCTCCAGTTCGATGCGCAGCTCCATCGCCGCGCTGTGGCTGAGCTCGTAGGTCTCCCAGAGCTTGTTGAGGATACCCTCCTCGCGGATCGCGCCCTCGCTCTTTTGCTGTTCGAGGCGCGAAACGCTGTTGTTTGCGTTGATTACATGCTCATTGAGATCCTTCATCCGCCGGTCGTTCGCGCCGCGCTCCGCCTCGATGGCAAGCTTCTCTTCGCCGAGATGCGCAAGCGTGTCGCGATATCCCTGCTGCTTTTCACGCAGCACAGCGATCTGCGTCTCATGCTCGCGGATCTCTTTCTCTGCCTGCTCGTTCGCGGCATGGTACTGCACGATGAGCCTTTGTCTGCCGTTCTCGTCGTTTTGCATCTGGGCGCGCAGCCCTTCCAGCACACGCAGCGACTGCACCGTCGTCTCCCGCTCCGCGCGGCAGCCGGCAAGCGCGCTCTTCTTGTCCGCGATCTCGTCGCCGAGCGCGCTGGTGCTGCGCCGCAGGTCGTCCTGCCCGCTGAGCTTCTTCTCCACTTCCGCACGCAGCGCGGCGGCCTCGGCGTCCTTCTGCGCGGCGAGCTTTTCCTTCTCCGCGATGGTCTTCTGATACTCGCCGACGCGGCGTTCAATGCTCTCCTCCTCCGCATCCATCGCGTCCAGACGGTCGCGTGCCGCGGCGAGCAGCACGTCGTAATGCTGCTTTTCTCCGGAGAGCTTGAGCACCTTGTCCTCCGCCGCGCGCTCCTGGCTCTGCGCGACGCCCAGCTCATACTGCGCCTTGGTAAGGTCTCGTTTCGCCTCGTCTGCCTCGCGTTCGGCGGCGGACTTCTTATCCTTCAGCGTGCCGCGGCGCGCGGAAAGCTCCTTCAATTCATTCGCGCGGCTCAAAATGCCGGCGCTGCGGCTGATGGAGCCGCCGGTCATGGAACCGCCCCGGTTGATGACCTGTCCGTCCAGCGTTACGATGCGGAACCGGTTCTGATACTTCCGCGCCATGGCGATGCCGCAGTCCAGATCCTCGACAACGACCGTGTTGCCGAGCATTGAGGCAAACACCGCGCGGTACTTGTCGTCGCAGCTGAGCAGCGACGAGGCAATGCCCACAAAGCCGAATTCGCTCTCCAGCCCTTTTTCGCGGATCTCCGCGCCGCGGATCGCGGTCAGCGGCTGGAAGGTCGCGCGTCCGGCGTCGCGCTGCTTGAGCATCTGGATCGCCGCCTTGGCGTCCTCCTCGCGGTCGACGACGATGTCCTGCATCTTCGCGCCCAGCGCGATCTCTATGGCGACGGCGTACTTTCTTTCCGTCGACATCAGGTTTGCCACGGGGCCGTGAATACCGCGCAGCGCCTTGCCCTCGGCGGCCTGCATCACGACGCGCACCGCCTTGCCGAAGCCCTCGTACTCCTTTTCCATATCGCTGAGCAGCTTGATGCGGGAGTCGAGGTTGTTGAGCTCCATCGTCAGGTTGACGAGCTGCTCCGACGCCTCCGCCTCGCGCTTGACACGGCCCTCCATCTTCATCGTGTGTCCCTTGATGATGTTCTGGATGGCTTCGGCGTCCTCCTGCGCCTCCTCCAGCTCCGCGCGGTTCTTCGCCGCCGCCTGCCGCATCTCGCCCAGCTGCCGCTCGACGTCCTCGTGCTCCGCGGTCAGGTTTGCCCTGCGCTCCTCCATCTCGTGGATACCGGAGCGCGCCGCGGAAATATCCGCCCGGCCGTCCGCAGCCGCGGAAACGGCAAGCGCCTCCATCGCGCGGATCCGCTCGACCTCGTCGGTTGCCTCGCCCATACCGCGGGACAGCTCCTCCGCCTTTGCGATCAGCTTGTTAAGCGCTTCATTCAGCTCCGCCGCCTGCCGGTCCAGCTCCTCCACGCGCTCCGTGTTCTCGCGGATCTGCTCCTCCATGCTGCTCGCGCGTCCGGACTGGTCGCGCATCTCATCCTCTACGCGGCGGATGCTTTCGTTGTTGTGCTGAATGTTGGTCTTGAGCACCGCGACGGCGGCGTCCTGATCGCTGATGCGCGCATCCAGCTCGGACACGTCGGCGCGCACGCGCTCCTGCTCCATATCGTTGGCGCGGATGCGCTCGCCGAACCGCTCTGTCGCGTCATAAAGCTCGTTGCGTTCGGCCTCCGCGTCCGCAAGCTCCTGCTTGGCGAGCGCGTAGTCCGTTTCCAGCTTGATGGCGGTTGCGCGGAGCGCTTCCAGCTGGTCGAGCCAGAGCGAGATCTCCAGCACGCGCAGCTCGTCGCGCAAAACGAGGAACTTCTTTGCCTTTTCCGCCTGCTCGCGCAGCGGCTCGACCTGCAATTCCAGCTCCGCGATCTTGTCGTTTACGCGCGTAAGGTTCTCCTCCGTGCGCTCCAGATCGCGTTCCGCCTTTTCCTTGCGGTGGCGGTATTTGGAGATACCCGCCGCCTCTTCGAAAATCTCGCGGCGGTCGGCGCTTTTCTGCGACAGGATCTCGTCAATGCGCCCCTGCCCGATGATCGAATAACCCTCGCGCCCCATGCCGGTGTCCATGAACAGCTCGTTGATGTCGGCAAGGCGCACGCTCTGCTTGTTGATATAATACTCCGACTCGCCGCTGCGGTAGTACCGGCGCGTGACGGCAACCTCGCTCTCCTCCATCTGTGGGAAGATGTGCTCGGTGTTGTCCAGCACCAGTGTCACCTGCGCAAAGCCCATCTGGCTGCGCTTTTCCGTGCCGCCGAAGATCACGTCCTCCATCTTGCTGCCGCGCAGCGATTTGGTGGACTGCTCGCCCATCACCCAGCGGATGGCGTCGGACACGTTGGACTTTCCGCTGCCGTTGGGGCCGACGATGGCGGTCACGTCCTCGCCGAAGTTCAGCACCGTCTTATCCGGAAAACTCTTGAAGCCCTGAATTTCCAGTGCTTTTAAATACATTTACTCACCTGTTTCTGCGATGATTGCCGTTTTTCGGTGTCAGGGCCTTCCGGAATCGTACATGCGGCAAGAGCCTGAAATATCAATTTAGTCTACTACATGGCACGACGTTTTTCAAGCCAAACATTATGAACAAATCGACACAAAAAATGGCATTCCCCCGCGGAGACGTTGGTACTGTCGTCTCCACGGGGGCTGTATCACGGGGCTTCGTGTTTGATTTTTCCGTTTTCCTCCAGCATGTTCTCCATCATGCCGTATTCAAACTGTGCGAAAGCGTTCTTCAGATCCTGATAGAGCCGTTCGTCCGCCGGCGGCATCCGGTAGCCGTCCAAACGGTCGAAGGCGTCTTGCAGCTCGTCATAGTCCATGTTCTGCGCCGCCCTTGCGATCTGCGCGTAAAAGCCCGCGAGCATGGCGTCGTCGATCACCGGCTTGTTCTGCGCCGCGGCATCCTCCCCCGCCGGCGCCGCGGTCTTTGCGGGAGCCGGCTGCTCCGTGGCTTTCGCCGGCGCCGCGGACTTGGCGGGGACCGCCGGTTGTGCGGGCGCCGCGGCAGCCTTTCCCTTCCTCGGCTTCATCATGCCCGCGGCGGTCAGCTCGGGCTGTTTTTTGGGCGCGGCAGGCTGCGGCGCGGATGCCTGCGCCTTTGGCGCCTGCGGCGCAGGCGGAGTGGGTTTTGCGCCCTCCGGTTTCCCTGCGGTATCCGGCTGCCGTGCGCCTCCGCTCTGTCCGGCGGCGTCCGGCTGCCGCGCGCCTCCGCCCTGTTCGGCGGTATCCGGCTTCCGCGCGCCTCCGCCCTGTTCGGAGGGCTCCGGACGCGTCCCCCACGCGGCCCCGGAGCGTCCTGCCGGCTTCTTTTGCTGCTGCCGCTGCTGCCGGAAACCGCCCCGGTTCGTCCAGTCCTCCTCCTGACCGGCGGACCGCTGTACAACAAGCGGGATCGCCAGATGATATACGGCGCGGTAGGCTGCAAACAGCAGCAGCGCTGCCGCGGCGGCAAACAGGAACCACAGCACGTTGAGCTTTCTTGCGGAGCGCGCGAATTCAAACGCGCAGACCGCGTACCAGCCGTTGGACAGTCTGACGCAGGAACAGACCGTTCTTCCGCTCCGCGCCGTGTAATGTCCGGAGCTCCCTGCGCCCTGCATCAATTCGCGATAGAATTCTTTCTCGTCCGTGCCCTTTTTCAAAAAGCTGCTGCCGACGTCGTCCGTCACGCCATGGGCGACGACCGTTCCGTCCTGCTCCAGCACAAAGAGATGGAACTCGTTCTCCTTTGCGGCGGTAAACGCGGCGTCGCCCGCGGATTCCGCCTGCTGCAGCAGTCGGGAGATGTTTTGCATGGCGTTTGCGCCGCCGCTGCGCAGATTCGCGTCCACGTCGATCGCGAGCTGCAAAACCCTCGCCTCCGCGTTGCGATATGCGCTTTCCCGCAGGATTACGTGCATTTTTGCGAAAACAAGGCAGGAAGCAGTCAGAAAAACAGCCAAAAGACCGATCAGAAAATAAGAGCGGCTCCGCCCGATGCGCTTGAACAAATACCCGGGAGGCATCTTCGTGCGTTTCATCGTTTACCCTCCTTCCGCCGAAATCATGTATAATTATACCAGATATATGCGGACGGTGCAACTGAAATACCAAAAAAAGGGAAGAAATGTCAAATGCGGCAGGAGCTCTGCCCCTACCGCATTCTGCCGTACAGCTCGTCAAGCGCGTCGCTCAGGCCGCCGATCCGGTCGATGAGGCCGCAGCGCACCGCCTCCTCGCCGTAGATCACGCTGCCGACGTCCGCCGCCATGTCCTTTGCGCACATCATCAATTCGTTGAATTTCTGGGCTGAAATGTGAGAATTCGCGGTCACAAAGCGCACGATCCGCTCTTGCAGGCGGCTGAAATAGTGGTAGGTCTGCGGCGCGGCGATCATGGTGCCGCTCATGCGGATCGGGTGGATGGTCATGGACGCGCTCGGCGCGATCATGGTGTACTTCGGCGCGACGGAGAGCGGCACGCCGATGGAGTGTCCCCCGCCGAGCACCAGCGAGACCGTCGGCTTTTTCATGCCGGAGATCAGCTCCGCGATGGCAAGCCCCGCCTCCACGTCTCCGCCCATGGTGTTGAGCAGAAACAGCACGCCGCCGACCTCGTCGCTCGCCTCCAGCGCCGCCAGAAGCGGCAGGACGTGCTCGTACTTTGTCGCCTTCGCGCCCTGCGGCAGCTCCATGTGCCCCTCGATCTGCCCAACGATCGTCAGACAGTGGATCGTGCCGCGCCGCGTTTGCAGCGTGGCAGAGCCGAGGTCGACCATCGGATGGATCGGCGCGGAGCCTTCGTTCTGCTCCGCCCGCTCCCCGCGCCTTTCGTCCTCCCGTTCCGTCTCCCCGGTCACTCTTGTTCCTCGAATCATGGCAAAACCTCCCTTTCCGGGCTAGTTTTCCCAAAAACGCGAAAAAGATGCGGGCCGCGAAGCCCGCATCCCCGTTTATCGCTCGCCGTCAGGCGTTTTCAAACACGACCTTCATCATCTTATAGGTCATGTAGCAGTCGATCTTCGCCACCGTCTCGCGCGGTGCGTGCATGCTCAGCACAGGCACGCCCGCGTCGATCGTGTCGATGTTGCGCTGCGCCATGTACTTTGCCACGGTGCCGCCGCCGCCCGCGTCGGTCTTGCCCAGCTCCGCCATCTGCCAGAACACGCCGTTGTCATTGAGCAGCTTGCGCAGCTTGCCGACGATCTCGGCGCTCGCGTCGCTCGCGCCGCCCTTTCCGCCGCTGCCCGTGTACTTGCACAGGCCCACGCCGTAGTTGACGAACGCGGAGTTCTTCTTGTCGTAGACGTCGGCAAAGTTCGGGTCGAACGCCGCCGTCACGTCCGCGCTGACGCAGAATGAGTGCGCGAAGCAGTCGCGCAGATCCACGCCCTGCCCCTTGCAAAGGTCGCCCATGAACCACTCGAACGCCTCCGACAGCATGCCGGACACGCCCTCGGAGCCGATCTCCTCCTTGTCCGCGAAGATGCACACCGCGGTCTTTTTGGGCTTCTTCGCGTCGAAAATACCCGCAAGCTCCGCGTAGGCGCACACGCGGTCGTCATGGCCGTAGCCGCTGATGAAGCTGCGGTCGAAGCCCGTATCTCGGGACGTGCCGGCGGGCACCGCCTCCAGCTCCGCGGAGATGAAGTCCTCCTCGGTGATGCCGTACTTCTCGTTGAGGATCTGCATCACGCCGAGCTTGAAGCGATCCTTGCAGTCCTCGTCGGCATAGGGCTTCGAGCCGATGAGGATGTTCAGGCTTTCGCTGGGAACCGCCTCGTTGAGCGGCTTTTTGCCCTGCTCGCGGCCGAGGTGCGGAAGCAGGTCGTTGATGATGAACTGCGGCTCGTCCTCCGCCTCGCCGATGTGAACGTTGACGGAGGAGCCGTCCGCGAGCATCACGACGCCGTGCAGCGCCAGCGGCACCGTCACCCACTGGTACTTGCGGATGCCGCCGTAGTGGTGCGTCTTGAGATACGCCATCTCCGCGTCCTCATAGAGCGCGCGGGGCTTGAGATCGAGGCGCGGAGAGTCGGTGTGCGCGGCGCCGATGTTCGCGCCGTTCGCCAGTGATTCGGTCCCGATGACCGCAAGCATAATGCCTTTACCCCGGTTGTTATAATAGACCTTGTCGCCCTTCTTGAGCTTCATGCCCGCCTGATATGCGCGAAAACCCTTCTTCTCGGCGAGCTCGATGCAGTAATCCACGCACAGGCGCTCGGTCTTGCCGCGGTCGAGAAACTTCTTGTAGTCCTCACAGTAGGCGTTCATCGCCTTCTCCTCCGCCGCGCTGAGCCGGTCAAAGCCGTTTTTCGGCTTGTAGAGCAGCTTTTCCGCCAGTTCGTTTTTCTTCTTATCCGCCATGTTGTTTGTCCTCCTTTATCTCTTTCACCAGCCGACTGATGAATTGCTCTGCCTTGATCTGCGCCTCTTCGACGCTCTCCGCATTGTTCTCAAAGACATGGGTGCACGCCGCCGCAAACGCCTCTCCGCTCTTCTGCGCGCGGATGCGCTCCAGCGCGCGCGCCTCTGAGATGCCGTCCCGCGCCATGATGCGCTTCGCGCGCGCCGCCTCCGGCGCGACGACGGCGACCGTCGCGTCGCACAGCGCGCCAAGCCCGCTCTCCGTGAGCTTGACCGCGTCGATCCCCGCGAGCGCCGCGCCGCTCTCCGCGATCCGCCGGACGACCGCGCGGGGCAGGTGCGCAAAGACGATGCGGTCCAGCTCCGCCAGCCGTTCCGCATTGCCGAACACCAACTCGCCCAGCTTCCGCCTGTCCAACTCGCCGTCCGGCGACACGACGCCCGGAAACGCGGCGTTCAGATCGGCGCGCAGCCGCTCGTCACAGCGCAGGCGCTCGTAGTAAAACGCGTCGCAGTCCACGATGACGGCGCCCATCCCCTCAAAAGCGCGCAGCAGCGTCGTTTTGCCCGCGCCGGTGCCGCCGGTGAAGCCGAGCACCAGCGCGCCGTCGCGCGCGTCCACCGTCTTGAAGCCCGCCGCCTTCTTGAGCCGGTTGCCGACCGCGAGACCGAGCCCCGAAGCATCCGGACACTGGGCGTAGATCTCCGAAACGTCCGTATCGTCGAAGAAGCGCAGGGCGTCGAAGACGCGGCGCGCCTGCTCCCGCTTGTCCGCCGCCGCGCCGATGGTTCTGACCGTCTGCGACGGGAACAGCGGCGCAAATTCGTCGAACAGGATCAGCCCCGCGTCCTCCGGCGCGTTGGCGCGCAGCCAGCGCCCACTCTCCGCCGCCGTGCCCGTGACGACCGTCACGGGCGCTTTCGGCGCGTAGTGACGGTACTTCATGCCCGGCGCACGCGGCTTCTCGTCCGCGGAAAGCTGCCCGGTCACCGCCTTGTCCAGCGCAACCTCACCCAGCACGGCGCGCAGCTCCTCCAGCGGCAGCCCGCCGGGGCGCAGCAGCCGCGGCGGATCGCAGGTGAGGTCGATGATCGTGGACTCGACGCCCACGGCGCAGTCCCCGCCGTCAACAACGCCGTTGATCTTGCCGTCCATGTCCGCGCGGACATGCGCCGCCGTCGTACAGCTCGGCCGTCCGGAGGTGTTGGCGCTCGGCGCGGCGACCGGAACGCCCGCCGCCTCAATGATGGCGCGCGTGACCGCATGGTCGGGGCAGCGCATCCCCACGGTATCAAGGCCGCCGGTCGTGCGCAGCGGCACGAATTCCCGTTTCTTGAGGATCATGGTCAGCGGTCCCGGCCAAAAGCGCGCGGCGAGGCGGTACGCCGTCTCCGGCACGTCCTTGCAGTACCGCGTCAGCCAGTCCGCCGACGGGATGTGCAGGATCAGCGGATTATCCTGCGGGCGGCCCTTCGCCTCGAAGATGCCCGCCACCGCTTTTTCGTTCAGCCCGTCCGCGCCGAGACCGTAGACGGTCTCCGTCGGAATGGCAAGCAGCCCGCCGCGCCGCAAAATCTCCGCCGCAGCCTCGATCTGCGCGGCGTCGTCCGGCGTTTGGATGGTAAAATAACGTGTGTTCATGTTTCCGCCCGCCTCGATCGCACCGTGAACCAGACCGCCGCGGTCATCCACAAAAGCGTCATCACGCCGGCGATCCGCGTGTCGCGCGCTACATTGCCGATATCGCCGTAATGATTCATCACGTGGATCAGGTAAAATGTCAGCACGGTGCACAGCGCCGTGTCGAGCCAGCAGATCGCGGCGAAAATCCGGGAAATCTTTCGGTTGAATTTCATGCCTGCTCCTCCGTGCTCCGCTTGAGCGCCTCCGCCTGATACTGCATCGTCAGCGCATCGATGACGGGATCGAGGTCGCCGTTGATGACCTCGTCGATGTTGAAGCTCCGGTTCTCCCCCGTCAGCCGGTGGTCGGTCACGCGGTTCTGCGGAAAGTTGTACGTCCGAATGCGTTCGTTGCGCATCCCCGTGCCGACCTGCGCGCGGCGCTCGCTGGTGATGGCGCCCTCGACGCGCTCGCGCTCGATCTCGTAGAGCTTGCTCGCAAGCATCGCCATGCATTTCGCACGGTTCTGCACCTGCGAGCGCTCCTCCTGACAGCTCACCACGATGCCTGTGGGCTTGTGGATCAGACGCACGGCGGAGCTGGTTTTGTTGACGTGCTGTCCACCCGCGCCGGAGGAGCGGTAGACCTGCATCTCGATGTCCTCCTCCCGGAGGTCGACGTCTACGGTCTCCATCTCCGGCAGCACCGCCACCGTGGCGGTGGAGGTGTGGACGCGCCCGCCGGATTCGGTTTCCGGCACGCGCTGGACGCGGTGGACGCCGGACTCGTACTTGAGGCGCGAGTACGCCCCGTCGCCGGAGACGATGAAGTCCGCCTCCTTGACGCCGCCGAGCTCCGTGTCGTTGTAGTTCAGCAGCTCGATCTTCCAGCCGCGCTTTTCCGCGTACATGCCGTACATCCGGTAGAGATCGTAGGCAAACAGCGCGCTTTCCTCGCCGCCCACGCCGCCGCGCAGCTCCATGATGACGTTTTTCGAGTCGTTCGGGTCGCGCGGCAGCAGCAGGACGCGCAGCTCGTCGTACAACCGCTCCCTGTCCGCCTTCGCCTGCCTGAGCTCCTCCTGCGCCATCTCGTGCAGCTCCGGGTCGGAGAGCAGCTCCTCCGCCTCCGCGGCGGCGCTCTCGCACTTGAGGTAGGCGCGATACGCCGTCACCACCGGCTCGATCTCCTTTTGCTCGCGCGTGAGGCGGCGCAGCTGCTCCGGATCGCCGTAAATGTCCGGTATCTCCAGCAGCTCGCCGATCTCGTCATAGCGGCGCGCGATCTCCCGCAGTTTTTCCCACATCTTATTGCTCCGTTCCCGTCTGTTCCGCCGTTTTCTTTTTCTCTCCCGCCGCGTCCGTTTTCGGCCTGCGGGACGCCGCCGCCTCGCGGTTCGCCTCCGCCGCCTGCTCCTCCTCAACCGGACGGAGCGGCGCGCCGGCAAACTCCGCACATGCCTTGAGGAACTGCTCGCGCCAGAAGACGTAGCCCCGGGAGCCGGGACGCAGCGAAGCGTCGATCACATGTGGCTTTTGCAGATACAAGTCCATCTGCCGGAACACTTTGCGATATGGCTGGTCGCTCTTGTGCGTAAGCACATAGGCAACGTCGTTCATCTCGTGTCCCCGGCGCTTGAGCAGGCCGCGCATCACGCTGGAGCAGCGCCCCGCCCAGACCGGCGTGCCCAGAATGACGAGCTTATACTCCCAGAGCTGGCGCTCCATCTCCAGCCGCGTGATCGCCTTCGTCTTTTTTCGCATCGCGTCCAGTCCGCAGCGCACCCATCCCAGCGCGCCGCCGCGGCGGACACGGTCGCGCACCTCAACCAGCTCACAGTCCAGCGCATACGCGATCTCGCGCATGACGCGCTTCGTCTTTCCCGTGCGGGAATAATAAATGCAGATGATATCCCGGTTCATATGTCCAGATCCACTCCCAGCAGCATTTCGTTGGCAAGGGCAAACGCCTCGCGCACGGAGAAGTTGGCGTTGAGCAGCGCATAGTATGCGCCGCGCGGCATCTTTGCGGCGACGGCGTGCGCGTTCTCTTCCGTCATGCCAAGCTTTTTGGTAATATAGTTCGCGCGCGCCACGTGATAATCGCTCGTGACAAAGACAAAGGGCTGCGCCGGATCGATGCCGAGCTCCGGCAGCAGCGCGAGCGTATACACAAAGTTTGTGCGCGTGCTGGTCGCCCGCTCCTCCTTGCGGATACGCGACGCGTCCAGCCCGTGCGCGGTCAGATAGCGCGCCATGCACTCCGCCTCGGTGATGTCCTCGCCCTGTCCCTGACAGCCGCTGACAATGACCGGAATATCCGGCTTGTCTGCGAGATAGTCGAGCGCCGCGTCCAGCCGCGTGCGCAGCGTGAGCGACGGCACGGTGCCGTTGACGCCCGCGCCGAGGATCAGGACGCACGACGCCTCCGCGCCGTCCGCGTCCCCTTGCGCGCCGCGCAGCACAATCGTCTCAATGACAAGGAAAAAGGCAAAGCCCAGCGCGATCACGCCGGTCAGAATACGCCTGCACCAGACCGCCCAGCGGCGCTTCGCCGCGGCAAGATCCAAAAAGGCATAGCAGATCAGCGCGCCGCAGGCGCACCAGAACAGCAGCGCGGTGAACCGCACGCCGCTCACCCGGTTCAGCAGCGTACCCGCGACGGCGCACACCGCGGCAAGATACCAAAAAACTTTTTGCCTGCTCATCTATTCCCCCGCCTCCGCGGCCAGCGTTTCCCAACGCTCCATCAGCGCGTCGAGCTTCGCCTCCGCGTCGGTTTTCTCCGCGTAGAGCGCGGCGTATTTCCCGTAGTCCGTCGCCGCCTCCTCCATCTGCGCTTCCAGCGCTGCGACCGCCGCCTCCTGCGCCGCGATCTCCCGCTCGCAGATGGTCAGCTGCCGCCGCGCGGACTGCGGATTGTGCCCCGTTTTTGGTTTTTTCTCTGTAGTGGCTTTTTCCTTTACAGTTTTTACCGGTTCCGGCTTTTGCAGTTCCGTCTTGATGCGGCGGTAGCGCTCGAAGCCGACGCGGTAGTCCGTAATTGTGCCGCCCTCCAGCTCCCAGATGCGCGTGGCAAAGCGGTTGATGAAATAACGGTCGTGGCTGACAAACAGCAGCGTGCCGTCGTACGCCTCCACAGCCTCCTCGATCCACTCGCGCGAGGCGATGTCCAGATGGTTCGTCGGCTCATCCAGAATGAGCAGATTGACCGCCTCGTCCATGATCGTGCATAGGTACAGGCGGCTCAGCTCGCCGCCGGAGAGCGTTTTGACGCTCTTGAACACGTCCTCGCCCCGGAAGTGGAACGCGGCCAGACGGTCGCGCGCCGCCTGCGTCGTCACGCCGCGCTTCGACCAGAGCAGCGTGTCGACCAGATTGCGCTCCGGCACGTCGAAGCGGACGATCTGCGGCAGATACGCGATGCGCACGGAGGGGCCGAACTTGATCCGCCCCTCGTCCGGGTACTCCTGATCCATCAGGAGCTTCAACAGCGTGGTCTTGCCCATGCCGTTGTCGCCGAGCAGCGCGATGCGCTCCCCGCCCGTCACCTGTAAATTGAGGTCATGGAACAGCGTGCGTTCGCCGAAGGACTTGCCCACGCCCTTGAGCTCGAACACCTCGTCGCCGAAAAACTCACGGCTGACGAACTGCGCGGTCAGCGCTTTGTCCTTCGTCGGCTTGTCCGTCGTGCGCATCCGCTCGATGCGCTTTTCCATCGATTTCGCGCGGCGGTAGGTCTTGTCGTCGCCTTTGAAGGCGAACATGCGCAGCTGCTCCGCGGACTTCTCCAGCTGCTCGATCTTCGCCTGTTCCTTTTCGTACTGCCGCAGGCGTTCCAGATAGCGGCGCTCCTTTTCCACGGCGTAAAAGCTGTAGTTTCCGCTGTAGAACTCCGCCTTGCCGTCAAGCACCTCGATACAGCGCGTCACCGTGCGGTCGAGAAAGTAGCGGTCGTGCGAGATGGCAAGCACCGTGCCCTTAAAGGTTGAAAGATACGTTTCCAGCCACTCGGTCGCGTGCAGATCAAGGTGGTTCGTCGGCTCGTCGAGCAGCAGGATGTCCGTATCCTCCAGAATGAGCCGCCCCAGGTTGACGCGCGTCTTCTCACCGCCGGAGAGCGTGTCGAACGCGCGTTTGCGCATCTCCGCGTCCAGCGAAAGGCCGTTCGCGACCTTGTTGACGGCGGTCTCCGTGTCATAGCCGCCCAGACCCTCGAATTTTGCCGACAGCTCGCCGTAGCGCCGCAACGTCTCCGCGCTCTCGTCGCCGTTCGCCATCCGCTCGCCCAGCGCGTCCATCTCCTCCGCCATGCGCTGCGTGCGCGCAAACGCGCTTTGCAGCACGTCCTCCACGGTGCAGCCGTCCGGATAGACGGGGATCTGTGAGATGAGGCCCACGCGCCTGTCCGGAGCGAAGATCACATCCCCCGCGTCCGCGCTGATCTCGCCGGTCAATATGCGGAACAGCGTGGTCTTGCCCGCGCCGTTCTTGCCGAGCAGTCCCACGCGCTCTCCGCGTTCGATCTGGAACGTGAGTCCGTCCAGTATGTTTTTTTCCAAGTCAAAGGACTTGATAAGTCCCGCGACGCTCAGTTCGATCATTTGCTCAATTCTTCCGTGATTCGTTCAAAATGCATGGAGTGCGACGCCTTGACCAGCATCGCCGTCCCCGGTATAAACGCCGCCCTGACGGCGTCAAGCGCGTCGTCGACGGTCGGGAACCACTGCGCCCCCTCGCCCGCCGCCGCGGCAATGTCCCGCGCCTTCTCGCCCACGGCAATCACCTGCCCGACGCCCAGCTCGCGTGCCAGCGCGCCGATCTCGCGGTGCGCCGCGACCGTCAGCTCGCCCAGCTCCGCCATATCGCCGAGCACGGCGGCTGTGCGCCCTTCGCTTCGCCCAAGCACCTCCAGCGCGGCGCGCATGGACTGCGGACCCGCGTTGTAGCAGTCGTCCAGCAGGCGGCGACCCTCCGGAAGCTCGATCACGTGCATCCGCGCGCCGGACGGCTCGTAGGCGGCGACGCCGCGCTCGATCTCCTCCGCGCTCAGCCCCAGCGCCTCTCCCACGGCAGCCGCAATCGACGCGGGATAGATCATGTGCGCCCCCGGCGCGGGGATGTCAAGGGTATAGCACGCCTTGTCCGTCGATACCGTACAGGTTATTCCATCGATCCCGCGATCTCGAATGTCGCTGACGCGTGCGTCACAATGCGCGCTCTTGCCCGCGCGGACGACACGCTGTGCCAGACGCACCTTGTCGAGCCACTCGTCGTCGCCGTTGAGGAACGCGGCGCCGTCGGCGGCAAGATTCTCGAAGATCTCGCACTTTGCGCGGTAGATGCCCTCGCGCGAGCCGAGGTATTCGATGTGCATATCGCCGATGTTCGTGATGACGGCGACGTCCGGCTTTACCATCTCGCCGAGATAGCGGATCTGGCCCGCGCGGTCCATGCCCGTCTCGATGACCGCCGCCTCGTACGTCTCGTCGAGGCGCAACAGCGTCATGGGCGTGCCGATCTCGTTGTTGAAGTTCGCCTCGGTCTTGAGGGTCCTGTACTTCTGTGCGAGGACGGAGGCGATCATCTCCTTGCAGGTGGTCTTGCCGACACTGCCGGTGATCTGCACCACGGGCAGGGAAAACTGCGCGCGATACCACGCGGCGAGGTCCTTGTACGCCACGGTCGTATCCTTGACGCGGACGAAGAACTTTCCCTCCTCCAGCGTCTTTTCAATTCTTTCCTCCCGCAGCGCCTCCGGCATCCTGTCGCAGAGGCAGCCCGCCGCCCCCGCGGCAAGCGCCTTGTCGATAAAGTCGTGCCCGTCGAACTTCTCGCCCACGATGGGGATGAACAGCGCGCCGTCCCCGACGGTGCGGCTGTCCGTGCTGACGGAGGTCACGGCCGTGTGCGGATCGCCGCCCAGAATCACACCGCCGACGGCGTTGGCAAGCTCCAAAACGTTAAAGGGTTTCACGACTTCTCTCCTCTCACCTTGAGCGATTCCGAGACGATGGTCTCGCACAGCTCCTCATAGCTCATGCCGATCGCCGCAGCCTCCTGCGGAACCAGGCTGGTCGGCGTCATGCCCGGCAGCGTGTTGATCTCCAGAAAGTACGGTGTGCCGTCCGGCGTGACGATAAAGTCCGCGCGCGAGTAGACGGAGAGGCCGAGGATGCGGAACACGGTCTCCGTCGCGTCGCGCAGGCGCTCCTCCCAGTCCGGCGGGATCGGCGCGGGGGTGATCTCCTCCGCCGCGCCCGCCTGATACTTGTTTGCATAGTCGTAAAAGCCGCTCTTGGGGATGATCTCGATGGACGGCAGCGCCTTGCCCGCGAGGATGGCGACCTGGATCTCCCGTCCGGCGATGTACTGCTCCAGCACCACGCGGCCGCCATAGGCAAGGCACTCGTACAGCGCCGCCTTGAGCGCGGCAGCGTCATGCGCGATGGATACGCCGATGGACGAGCCGTTCGCGATGGGCTTGACCACGCACGGGAGCCGCGTCTCGGCGGCAAGGCGGTCGATGTCCGCCTCCTCATACGTGACGGCGCGCCACTGGGGCGTCACCACATAGTCGGCGACGAGGCGCTTCGTCAGGTCCTTGTCCATGGCGATGGCGCTGCCGAGATAGCCGCTGCCGGTATAGGGGATGCCGAGCAGGTCAAACGCCGCCTGCACGCGCCCGTCCTCGCCGCAGGTGCCGTGCAGCGCGAGGAAGACCACGTCCGCCATCCGGCAGACCGTCAGCACGTCCTTTCCGAAGACGCTCGCGCTCTTGTCGGCGCGCATGGCGCGCACCGCGTCCAGATCCGGCTCCTCCTTCGCGACGCTGTAGTCGCTGCAAAGCCCGTCCGGCGCGTCAAAAATATCCTCCAATGCGCCGTCATAGCGCTCCAATCCCAGAAACATATCCACCAGAATCGCCTGATGCCCGCGCGAACGGAGCGCGCGGCAAACCTTCGTCCCGCTGGACAGCGAGACGTTGCGCTCCATGCTCAACCCGCCTGCAAGAACCACGATCTTCATGTGGTATTCCGCCTTTCCATGAATGAATTCCATACTTACCCTATTATAACAGGATACACTTTAACACAACCGGCGGCAAAAAACAAGCGCCGCCGCTTCCCTTTTCGGAAAACGGCGGACGCATGGTTATGCTTCGCTCAGCGGAACACATTCCCGTCCGCGTCGTAGACCTCCAGACGGCGCACGCGCGAAAAATCGGGTGCAAGCTCCGGCAGGTACGCCGTCACGGCGGCGGCGAGCAGCGCGGGATTGAGCCCCGGGTTCTGCGCCGCGACCGTCACGTCGGCGGTAACGAGCTTTTCCGCCTCCGTCCACGTGAGCGAGCGGATCAGCGGCGCGATGTTGATCTCGGCAAGCTCCTTGTGCTTGGTGCGCTTCTCGACCAGCACTTCTTCGCGCGCGAACAGCTCGTTCAGCGCATTGAGCGCCCCTTCCGGCACGCCGTTGTCGTAGTCGAGTTCCACCCGTGCGCGCAAATGCGCCAGATCGCGCGCCGGACGCTCGACGCGGTAGCATTCCCGGACGCGCAGCCCCATGGGCAGGCCCGTGTTGAGCATCTCCGCGATACCGGAGCCGTCGACGTCCTGCTCCACCTCGAAGTCCAGCAGCTCACATTCGCTGCTCTGCCCCACGGGAAGCGGCAGCACGATGGAGATGAGCGGATGCGGGTGGAAGCCCTGCGAGTGACGCAGCTCCAATCCGCCGCGCGGGAACACGCGCTGGAACGTGCGCATCAGGTCGAGATGCGAGATGTACGACGCCTGCGCCTCCTTGACGAACAATAAGCGTAATTTAGCCATCGCATGCCCTCCCCAGAAATGCGTTTGCTCCGCAGGCGGAGCACGTTACTCCTCCAGACATGGAGGAGTTCGCCATATTTCGCGGTTGCCGCGCAAGCGGCGAGCGAAATGGCATTGAATTCTTTTGTCAGCGGTCACACTGACAAAAGCTGTTTGCTCCGCACCCGGAGCAAACAGTCCGGCAGTCCGGCGTCGTCACGCCCTCGTAGCAGCGGTCGTGCTCGCGCATGAGGAACTTATCGGTCACGCCCACGTCGATGTGGCTCCACGGCATGAGCTCGCCGTGCTCGCGGCGGCGGTTGGCATAGAAATGCGGGTCAATGCCGCACGCGGCAAAGGCGTCCAGCCAGCGCTGAAGCGAGAAATAGTCCTCCCACGCGTCCAGCTTTGCGCCCCGGCGGTGCGCTTCCTCCATCACGGCGCACATCCGCCGGTCGCCGCGGGAGATCACCGCCTCCATGAAGCTCGTGGGCGAAGGGTGCCAGTTGTAGGTGACGGTTTTGGTGTTCATGCGCTCGCGCAGCAGCGCCACGCGCCGCTCGTATTCTTCGATAGGGATCTGCGGCTCCCACTGGAACGCCGTGTGCGGCTTCGGCACGAACCACGAGGTCGACACCGTGATGCGCACGCCGCGCGCCTTGTTGATAGCACTCTCGCGCCACGCGTGCATGACGTGGGCGGCAACGTCGGCGATGCCGATCACGTCCTCGTCCGTCTCGGTGGGAAGGCCGAGCATGAAATAGAGCTTGACCGCGCTGTAGCCGCCCGCGAAGGCGCGGCGGCAGGATTCGAGCAGATCTTCCTCCGTCAAATTCTTGTTGATCGCGCCGCGCAGGCGCTGCGTGCCCGCCTCCGGTGCGAAGGTGAGGCCGGTCTTGCGGCCCTTTTGCAGCCGCTCCATCAGCGCCATGGAGAAATTGTCCGCCCGCAGCGAGGGCAGCGACAGATTGAGGTGCTTGCGCTCGCAGAACGGCTCCAGGTCGTCGCACAGCTCGACAAGCGGGCGATAATCCGAGGTCGAGAGCGACGAGAGCGTCATCTCCTGATAGCCGCTGTCCTCCACCGCCTCGCGCGCGTACTGTGCGCACAGCTCACGCGAACGCGGACGCACGGGGCGGTAGACGTAGCCCGCCTGACAGAAGCGGCAGCCGCGGATACAGCCGCGGAACAGTTCCAGCGTGATGCGGTCCTGCACGATCTCGGTCGAGGGCACGATGGTCTTGGCGGGATAGTACGCCTTGTCCATGTCGGTGACAATGCGCTTCCGGATACGCGCTGGCGCGCCGTCTTTGGGCGTGATCGCCGCCACGGTGCCGTCGTCGTGGTAGCTCACGTCGTACAGGCTCGGCACGTACACGCCCTCCAGATGGCAGGCACGGCGCAGGAACGTCTGCTTGTCCCAGCCCTCGCGCCGCGCGAGGCGGTGCAGCTCCAGCAACTCCGGCAGCTGGTCCTCGCCCTCGCCGAGCAGCGCGAGGTCGATGAAATCCGCGATCGGCTCGCAGTTGTACATCGCCGTGCCGCCCGCGACGACCAGCGGCGTCAGCGACGGCCGGTCCGCGCTGCGGATGGGCACGCGCGCGAGATCGAGCATATTGAGCATGGCGGGAAACGCCATCTCGTACCCCACCGAGAACGCGATGACGTCAAAATCCCCGATGGGGTCGGAGGATTCCAGCGCGTAGAGCGGGATATCCGCCCTGCGCATCTCCTCCTCCATGTCCCCCCACGGATGGAAGCAGCGCTCGCACCAGACGCCGTCCATGTTGTTCATGACGCCGTAGAGGATGCGCATGCCGAGGTTCGACATCCCGATCTCATACGTATCGGGAAAACAGAACGCGACGCGGGTATCCACCTGCGTCTTGTCCTTCATGACCGCGTTATACTCCCCGCCGACATAGCGGGCGGGCTTCTGCACGCGGGGCAGAATTCTTTCCAGTCTTTTGTCCATGCAGCGATTTTACACGCAAACGCCGCGTTTCGCAAGTCCCAATTCCCGAAGCGTGTCAAAGAGCAGTCCCAGCGCGGCGAGCAGGAACAGCGTCCCGCCGTACCGAACCGTCAGATAAGCGCCGAGCGCCGTCAGCGCCAGCGCCGCGGCGAGCCCCGTCACAGCGGCGGCGAGGTCTCCCGCGTCGGGGCCGAAGCGCCACGCTGCCAGCAGCCACAGTGCCCGCCCGCCGTCGAGCGTCGGGACGGGCAGCAGATTGTAGATGCCCAGCAGCGCGTGTGCGCCGGCGAAAAGGTATCCCCACTCCCACGCGTGCCGCGTGGCAAGCGACGCAAGGAGAGGCGCGCAGAGCAGATTGACCGCCGGACCAGCCAGCGTGACCGCCAGCTCGCGCCCGTAGGAGAGCCGTCGGAGACCGCGCGCGCAGATCACCGCGCCGAAGGCGCCGAGCCGCATGCTGTCGACGCGCACGCGGAAGATGCGCAGCGCCGCCAGATGCCCGCACTCGTGCATCGCCGCTGCCGCCAGCACCGCCGCGAGCACCCCGGGCGAACCCACGAGCAGCGCGACGGCGCAGGCAAGCCAAAAGTCCGGCGAGACGGCGACGCGCCGCTCAGCGAAGATAGTAGGCCGGATTGAGATACTCCTCCCCGTCGTGGATTTCAAAATGCAGATGCGCCCCCGTCGCATTGCCCGTGCTGCCGGCCTCCGCCAGCTTGTCGCCGCGTCTGACCGCCTCGCCGGAGGACACGGTGATGCGGCTGCAATGGGCATAGAGCGTCAGTATGCCGTTGTCGTGGTGCACGGTCAGGTACTTTCCCAGCTCCACGCTGTCCGCCACTACGCCCACCGTGCCGTCGGCAAAGGAGTCGATCTCCGCTCCCTCGTCCGCCGCAATGTCGACACCGTAGTGGAACGCCTCGCGTCCGGTCTGCGGGTGCACGCGCCAACCGAAGCCGGAGGTCACCTCCCCCGCGAGCGGCGCGGCGTAATCGAAGCCCAGCACATGCTGTTCCGCGGCAACGTGCTCGGGCAGCGCGCGGTTCCCGATTGCGGACGACGTCTCCTTCGGCTGCGGCGTTTCCTCCGGCCCAGCTTCCACCGGCTCCGTCTCTGCGTTGGGAGTGGTCTCCGGCTCCGCCTCGATCTCCGCGCTGCCGGAAACCTCCTCCGCCTCGCTCGCGCCGAACACGGCGACATAGGCGTCCTCCAGCGAGTCGAGCACGCCGCCCTCGCCCGACACCGCGTGCCCCACGGCGGAGAACGCAGAGGTAAAGTCCGCGTCCCGCGCCAGCCACGCGCCCAGCGTGCCGCGCAGAGGCGCGAGCGCGCCCGGCAGCAGAAGCTTGAGCGCCACCAGCGAGACAAAAAGCGCACCGCAGAAGAGCGCGCGCAGCGTGTTGACGCCGATCGGCTCCGGCGCGGCGCGGTGGACGCGCGGACGCTCCGTAACGCCCGAAGCCTGTCTTTCCGCCGCGCGCACCGGACGGCGTCGCCGCGCGCGGAACCGTCTTCTTCGTTTCATTCCGCCGCCTCCTCTCCTGATCCTGCCTCCACTCTATGAACAAGCCCGGGAAAATATACCGCAAAACAGGAAAAGAGCGCAAAAAAACGCGGGGAGGCAAAATGCCGTCCCCGCGCAACAGGTCGGATCAAGGGAAGAAAGCCGCCGCTCAATGCACCAGCGTGCCGACGTTCTCGCCGTCGAGCACGCGCAGGATGTTCTTCGGGTCCTTGAGCGCAAAGACGTAGACAGGCAGCTTGTTGTCCATCGCAAGGCTCGTCGCCGTCAGATCCATGACGCCCAGATGCTTGGCGAGCACCTCGTCATAGCTGATCTCATCGTACTTGACCGCCGTGGGGTCTTTCGCCGGGTCGGCGCTGTACACGCCGTCGATGTTCTTCGCCAGCAGGATGACGTCCGCCCGGATCTCCGCCGCGCGCAGCACCGTGCCCGTGTCGGTGGAGAAATACGGGTGGCCCGTGCCGCCCGCGAAGAGCACGACCTTGCCGCCGTTTAAGTGCTTCATCGCGCGCTCGTGCGTGTACTGCTCGCCGAAGGCGGGCATCTCCACCGCCGTCATCACGCGGGAGGGAATGCCCTTCTGCTCCAGCACGTCGCACACGGCGAGGCAGTTCATCACCGTCGCCAGCATACCCATGCGGTCGGCGCGCGTGCGCTCGATGTAGCCCTCGCCATTCTTGACGCCGCGCCAGAAGTTGCCGCCGCCGATGACGACGCCCACCTGCACGCCCCGCCTGACACACTCGCCGATGACGTCGCAGACCTCGCCCATCACGGCGAAGTCAAAGCCGGTTTTCTTCTCGCCCGCCAGCGCCTCGCCGCTGATCTTGAGCAGGATGCGGTTGTACTTGCGATTGCCCATGTTCTCTCTCCTCCGTAACTTATGACTCGCAAAATGCCCGAATTTGTCCCAAAAGCTTCTCTTTTCCGTCGCCCTTCTCGGCGGAGAACGGCACCAGAAGCTCGCTTTCATCCAGATCGAGCGTCTCGCGGATGAGCGCAAGGTTGTGCTCGATCTCGCTCTTCTTGAGCTTGTCCAGCTTGTTCGCCACCACGATCATCGGGCAGCCGGACGTGCGGAAAAAGTCGCACATCGTCACGTCGTCCGCCGTCGGCTTGTGCCGCGCGTCCACGATCAGCACGCCAAGGTCGAGCAGCCCGCTGGACTGGAAGTAGTTCTCCATCAGCCTGCCCCAGCGGTCGCGTTCGGACTTGGAGACCTTCGCGTAGCCGTAGCCCGGCAGATCGACCAGATAGATCTTTTCGTCGATCAGGAAGTAATTGATCTGCGTCGTCTTCCCCGGCGACGCGCCGACGTGCGCGAGGTTTTTGCGGTTTAAGAGCCGGTTGATGACCGAAGACTTTCCCACGTTCGAGCGTCCCGCGAAAGCAAGCTGCTTGCGCCCGTCGCGGATAAACTGCTCCGGCGACGCCGCCGAGAGCACAAATTCCGCCTTGTTGAAGTTGATCGCCACAGCGCGCACCTCCTTCCGGTTTTAAGCCCGCCTACACGCGCAGCGCGGGCGACAGCACGCTCTCCGCCGGCTCGATAAAGGCGTCCAGCGTCTTGCCGGAAAGCGGCTCCGGCAGCCGGAGCGCCTCGGCAAACACGGCGTCCACCGTTTCGACCGTCACAAAGCGCAGCTTTTCCCGCACCGCGGGATCGATATCGTCCAGATCCTTCTCGTTTTCCGCCGGGATGATGACCGTATGTAAGCCGGCGCGCAGCGCCGCCATCGTCTTTTCCCGCAGCCCGCCGATTGGCATGACCCGCCCGCGCAGCGTCACCTCGCCGGTCATGGCAAGCTCGTGCCGCACCGCGCGCCCCGTCAGGGCGGACAGCAGCGCCGTCGTGACCGCGATGCCCGCGGACGGCCCGTCCTTCGGCACGGCGCCCTCCGGAAAATGGATGTGGATGTCCTTCGTCTGGTGGAAATCCGGCTCGATACCAAGCTCCACCGCGCGCGAGCGCAGGCACGAGAGCGCCGCCTTGCAGCTCTCCTGCATCACGTCGCCGAGGTTGCCGGTGAGCTCCAGCTTGCCCGTCCCGTCCATGACGTTGACCTCGACCGGCAATATCTCGCCGCCCACCTGCGTCCACGCAAGACCGTTGACCACGCCGACCAGGTCCTTATTGGAGGTCTTATCCTTCGTGTAACGCGGCACGCCAAGGTAATCAGGGAGGTTATTTGCTGTAATGTTGACCTTCTTTACACCGTCTGTGTTCATCGCCATTGCGGTCTTGCGACACAGCTTGGCAAGCTGCCGCTCCAGCTGCCGGACGCCGCTCTCGCGGGTGTAGAGGGAGATCACGGCGCGCAGCGTGTTCTCGTCGAGGCGGAGCGCCGTTTTCGGCACGCCGTGCTCCTCCCGCTGCTTGGGCAGCAGGTGCCGCAGCGCGATCTGCACCTTCTCCTCGTCCGTGTAGCTCGGCAGCTCGATGACCTCCATGCGGTCGAGCAGCGGACGCGGGATCGTGTCGGTCGTGTTGGCGGTCATGATGAACATGACATGGCTGAGGTCGATGGGAATTTCCAGATAATGATCGCGGAACGCGTGGTTCTGCTCGGCGTCCAGCACCTCCAGCAGCGCCGACGCGGGGTCACCGCGGTGGTCGGAGCCCAGCTTGTCGATCTCGTCGAGCACCAGCAGCGGGTTCATGGAGCCGCTGCGGCCGATTGCCTCGACAATGCGCCCCGGCATCGCGCCGACGTAGGTCTTGCGGTGGCCGCGGATATCCGCCTCGTCCCGCACGCCGCCCAGGCTCAGCCGCGCGACCTTGCGGTTCATCGCCTTGGCGACCGAGAGCGCGATCGACGTCTTGCCGACGCCGGGCGGTCCGACCAGACAGAGCACCTGCCCCCTTGCGTCGCTCTTGAGAGCGCGCACGGCGATGAACTCCAAAATGCGCTCCTTGACCTTCTCCATACCAAAGTGGTCGCGCTCCAGAATCTTTTTCGCGGTCTCAACGCTGGCGCGCTCCTTGGTGGATTTGTTCCACGGAAGCTCCAGCACCGTGTCGAGATACGTCCGCAGAACCGACGCCTCCGAGCTGGAATACGACTGCTTGGCGAGACGGTCGACGTCCTTTAAGAGCTTCTTCTCCGACTCCTCCGGCAGCTTGAGCGCGACAATCCGGTCGCGGTACTCCTCCAGCTCCTCGTCGCCGTCTCCGCCCTCGCCCAGCTCGTTTTGCAGCACCTTGATCTGCTCGCGCAGGACGAAATCACGGTGGATGCGGCCCACGCGGTCGCGCACCTTGCCCTCGATCTCCTGCTCCAGCGAGATTACCTCCGTCTCGCGGCGCAAGATCTCGTTGATGCGGCGCAGGCGCGGCAGCGGGCGCAGTTCCTCCAGAACCGTCTGCTTATCCTCATAGCGGATGTTGATGTGCTGTGCGATGAAGTCCGCCAGATAGCCGGATTCGGTACTGCTGAACACCTCGGCAAGAATTTCGGCGCTGAGGTTCTGCGTCAGCTCGACATACTCGCCGAAATTGGCGTAGGTCTGCCGGATCAGCGCCTCCGTGCGCGGGCCGGAGCGCGTCTGCGCGCTCTCCTCGACCAGCTCGATCTGCGCCTGCAAAAACGGCTCCCTCTGCCACAGGCGGCGCAGCTTGGCGCGCTGCCTGCCCTCCACGATGACGCGGATGACGTGGTCGCTGACGCGCAGCACCTGCGAGACGCGCACCAGCGTTCCGACTGCGTACAGCTCGCTTTGCTGCGGCGCGTTGGTGATGACGTCCCGCTGCGTGACGACGAACAGCTCCTTGTCGGTCTCCATGGCGCGCTCCAACGCGCGCATCGAGATCAGGCGTTCGAGATCGAAGCTCGCCGTCATCCGCGGAAAGACGACCAGCCCCCGCAGAGCGAGGGCCGGTATATTTTTGGTAACAGGTTCCATAACAGTCTCCTATGATTCCTGAAATCGACGGGCGATTTCAGGAGGCGGAGTCAAAATCCGCCGCATCCTCGGCGGGAAGCTTTCCCTCGATGCTCAAGGGCGCCTCCGCGTCCTCGCTGCGGTGCGTCAGACGCGGGCTTTCCGCCCCTTCGATGCAATTCTTGGTCACGGTGACGCACGTGATCGTCTTGTCGGACGGCAGCTCGTACATCACGGGCATGAGCACCGACTCCATCACGGCGCGCAGGCCGCGGGCGCCGATGTTGCGCTCGATCGCCTTCTCCGCCACCGCTTCCAGCGCGTCCTGCTCGAACACCAGCTCGGCATGGTCATACGAGAGCAGCTTGCGGTACTGCTTGACCAGCGCGTTCTTCGGCTCGGTCAGGATGCGGACAAGGTCCTCGCGCGTCAGCGCGTCGAGCGCCGTGATAACAGGCAGGCGGCCCACCAGCTCCGGGATCAGGCCGAACTTGAGCACGTCGTGCGGCTGCACCTCGCGCAGGATCTTGCTGCCCTGCTTCTCCTTCTTCGACTCCACGATCGCTTCAAAGCCCATGCTCTTGCGGTCGAGGCGGTTTTCGATGATCTTGTCGATGCCCTCGAACGCGCCGCCGCAGATGAACAGGATGTTGTGCGTGTCGATCTGGATGAACTCCTGATGGGGATGCTTGCGGCCGCCCTGCGGCGGCACGTTGGCGACCGTGCCCTCCACGATCTTCAAAAGCGCCTGTTGCACGCCCTCGCCGGAAACGTCGCGGGTGATGGACGTGTTCTCGCTCTTGCGCGCGATCTTGTCGATCTCGTCGACGTAGATGATACCGCGCTCGGCGAGCTCGACGTCGTAGTCCGCCGCCTGCAGGAGGCGCAGAAGGATGTTCTCCACGTCGTCGCCGACGTAACCGGCCTCGGTCAGCGTGGTGGCGTCCGCGATGGCAAACGGCACCTTGAGGATGCGCGCGAGCGTCTGGGCAAAGAGCGTCTTGCCGGAGCCGGTCGGCCCAAGCATCAGGATGTTGCTCTTTTGCAGCTCGACCTCGTCCCCGCCGCCGAAGAAAATGCGCTTGTAGTGGTTGTACACCGACACGGACAGCGCGACCTTCGCCGCCTCCTGCCCGATGATATACTGGTCGAGCACGTCGTGGATCTCGCGCGGCGTCGGCAGCTCCTTGAGGGACTCGGGCGTCTCCTCACGCATGGAATAGCCGTCCTGCAGGATGTCCCGGCAGAGGTTCACGCACTCGTCGCAAATCCGCACGCCGCCGGGCCCCTGGATCATGCGGTGTACCTCGCGCTCCTGCTTGCCGCAGAACGAGCAGCGCAGCGTT
The DNA here is from genome assembly GCA_015067435.1 of Oscillospiraceae bacterium. Lineage (GTDB taxonomy): Bacteria > Bacillota > Clostridia > Oscillospirales > Oscillospiraceae > Hominicoprocola. The sequence goes on from SVMM01000002.1 coordinate 183,611, forward strand.
CTCTTATTTGAATCGCTCATGGGTCAAAACCTTACCTTTTATAAATAGTCTGTTCAGCGCTTGTAGATCACCTTGTCGATCAGGCCGTATTCCTTCGCCTGCTCGGCGGTCATGAAGTTGTCGCGCTCGCAGTCGGCGCGGACGACCTCGTACTCCTTGCCGCAGTTCTCCGCCATGATGCGCGTCAGCTTTTCCTTCAGCTCCAGCATGCGCTTGGCGTGGATCTCAATGTCGGTCGCCTGGCCCTGATAGCCGCCGAGGGGCTGGTGGATCATGATCTCGGCGTTCGGCAGCGCGATGCGCTTGCCCTTGGCGCCCGCGGACATCAGGAACGCGCCCATGCTCGCCGCCATACCGACGCAGATGGTGGAAACGTCGCACTTGATATACTGCATCGTGTCATAGATGGCGAAGCCGTCCGTCACGCTGCCGCCGGGCGAATTGATATAGAACTGGATGTCCTTGTCCGGGTCCTTTGCCTCAAGGAAAAGCATCTGCGCGACGATCAGGCTCGCCGTCGTCGCGTTGACCTCCTCGCCGAGGAAGATGATGCGGTCCTCCAGCAGACGGGAAAAAATATCGTACGACCGCTCGCCGCGGTTCGTCTGCTCCACAACATAAGGGATCAATGCCATAGTATAGTCCTCCTGGGTTTCGTTCATACCCTGTTCAAATTTTCGGCAGGTATGCGAACAACCACAAAGCATCGCTTGTGGTTGCTCGTCCTCACAGAATGTAATAATGATAACCGGATCGAGGCTTATTCAGCCTTCTTGGCCGTCTTTTTAGCGGCGGGCTTCTTCTCCGCCTTTTCCTCGGCGGCGTCAGCCTTGTCCTCGGCCTTCTTCGCCGTCTTCTTCGCGGCGGGCTTCTTCTCCGCCTTCTCCTCGGCGGCGTCAGCCTTGTCCTCGGCCTTCTTCGTCGTCTTCTTCGCAGCGGGCTTCTTCTCCGCCTTTTCCTCGGCGGCGTCCTTCTTCTCCGCCTTCTTCGCGCTCGGCTTCTCCGCCTTCGCGTTGTCGACCACGACGGCGACCGCCTTGGTGTTGAGCACCTGCGTGCGGACCTCGTTCTCACCGAGGTACTTCTTGACCGTCTCGATGTCCATGCCGTAGTAGCCGGAGAGCTTCTTGTACTCCTCCTCGATCTCCTCGGCGGTGGCTTCCAGCTTCTCCTGATCGATGATCTGGGCAATGGCGAGATCCATCTTGACCTGACGCAGCGCGGGCTCGCGGCCGTCCTCCATGAACTTCTTCTCGTCCATGCCGGTCATCTTCACATACTGGTCATAGGGGATGCCCTGCGAAATGATGCGGGACTTGAACTCCTCCAGGAAGCGTCTGCACTGCTCCTCGACGAGGATCTCCGGGATCTCGCAGTCGATGGTCTCGGCGACCTTCTCGATCAGCGCGTTCTCGTAGGCGACGTCGACGGACTTCTGGCGCTCGGCCTCGATCTTCTTGCGGATGTCGTCCTTGAGCTCCTGGAACGTATCGAACTCGGAGACGTCCTTGGCAAACTCGTCGTCCAGCTCGGGCAGCTCCTTGAACTTGACCTCGTTGACCTTGACCTTGAACACGACCTGCTTGCCCGCGAGATCCTTGTGGTAATCCTCCGGGAAGGTGATGTCGATATCCTTCTCCTCGCCCGCCTTCATGCCGATGACCTGATCCTCGAAGCCGGGGACGAAGCTGCCGGAGCCGAGCTCCAGCTCATGGTTCTCACCCTTGCCGCCGGCAAACGGCACGCCGTTGTCAAAGCCCTCGAAGTCGATGACCGCGGTGTCGCCCTTCTGTGCCGCGCGATCGACGGAGACAAGGCGGGAATTGCGCTCCGCCATCTCGTTGACGCGCTCCATGACGTCCTCGTCCGTGACGTTGACCTCGTCCTTCGGCGCGCTGACGCCCTTGTACTTGCCGAGTTTCACGTCGGGATAGACCGCGACGGTCGCCTTGAACGTAAAGCCGTCCTTCGTCACATCGCCGACCAGCTCCACTTCGGGATAGCCGATGGTGTCGAGCTTCTCGCTCTCGACCGCTGCCTTATATGCGTCGGGAAACGCCAGATCCACGGCGTCGCTGTAAAAAACCTCGGCGCCGTACATCTTTTCGATCATCTTGCGGGGCGCTTTACCCGGGCGGAAGCCGGGGACGCTGAGCTTGCTGCGCGAACGCGCATACGACTTGGCGACGGCGGCTTCAAACTCCTCCGCGCCGACCTCGACCTCGATGGCCACTCTGCTCTTCTCCAGCTTTTCTACGTTTTTGACTGTCATTTTACCTTTTTCCTCCGTTTGAACAAATGGAATTGCTCATTGCGAAATGGTATTTTACCATAGGTTTTCCGAAATATCTACCCTTAATTTTATTTATTCACAGATTTTTTTCGGTACAAAGCCCAGATAATCCGCCGAAACCAGCGAATACTCGGTAAAGGCGCGTTTCCCCTCGAAGGCGCGGCGGTGCGTTACGCCGTGCAAATGTCCGTAATAACAGCGTTCCGCGTGCCAGCGGTCGATCAGCTCCAGCAGCTCAGGGCATTGGTAGCCCTGATAGATCGGCGGATAGTGGAGGAAGCACAGAATGCGCCTCCCCTCCGCCGCGCGGAACGACGCCTCCAGCCGCAGCGCCTCGCGCGCGAGCATCTTGCCCGTGTGCGTTCCCGCGGCGTCCTCCTCGTAAAACCAGCCGCGCGTGCCGCAGATCGCGCAGTCCCCGTAAAAAAAGCAGTTGTTGTGCAGGATGTCCAGCGTGGTAAAGCCGTTCTCGGCGAAAAAGCTCTTCATTTTGGTCGCAGTCGTCCACCAGTAGTCGTGGTTCCCCTTGAGCAGCAGCTTTTTGCCCGGCAGCGCGTCAATAAAGGCAAAGTCCGCCAGCGCGCCGGACAGTGACATGCCCCATGACGTATCGCCGCAGAGCACCGTCACGTCGTCGTCGCGCAGCGCGGAAAACGCCTTGCGCGTCCGCTCCACGTGATTTGCCCATTTTTCGCCGAAGACGTCCATCGGCTTCTCGCCCGTCAGCGACAGATGCAGGTCGCCGATCACATAGAGCGCCATATCGTTTCCTCCTCAAAGGCACACAGTCTCGCCGGTCGCGAAGAAATAGAGCAGCTTTTCCCGCACGGGCTTTTCCATGATGCGCTCCAGCGCGGCGGCATAGGCGTCCAGCTGCGGCGCGTAGTGCGCGGCGCGCTCCCGCGTCTCCGATTCCGTGATGCGGTCGGTCTTGAAGTCCAGCACCGTCAGCGCGCCGTCCTCCTCGAAAAAGCAGTCCACCACGCCCTGCAGCAGCACGCGGTCCCCCTCGTCGATCCGCTCGTCGTAAGCATGCGCGCTCGCGAGCAGCGAAAAGCGGTACTCGCGCTCCACATGCGCGCTCCGCCGGATGCGTTCGGCAACGCCGCTCTGCAAAAACCTTGCGATCATGCGCGCATCCGCGCCGCGCGCCTGCTCCTCGGTCAAAAGCCTCCGCGCAAGCAGCCCTTCGATCTGCGCGCGCACATGCGCCTCGTCCCTGCCGCCGAAGTCGAGGTACTGCATCACCAGATGGATCGCCGTGCCGCGCTCCGCGCCGGAAAGCAGCTTTTCGCCCTCCAGAAAGCGCGGCCGCACCAGACTGCGCAGGCGCGGCGGCAGCTTGGCGTTCTCCGCGATCTCGCTGTCGACCGACCTGCCCTTGAGCTGCGTCGCCGTCAGCTTCGCGCTCATCTCCGTTGCCGCGGCGTGCGGGTATGTCCATGTCAGCACCGCCGGGTCCATGGTAAGCTCGCCGCCCCGCGTTTCCTGTGCGGGACTTTCTCCCGTCTGTGTCTCTTCCTCGGCATCGCCGAACGTATTATGCACGCTCACCAGCCATGGCGAATCGTCCGCAATGACGAGCCGCGGCGTATCCGCACCGGCCAGCGCGCGCAGCTCCTCCGCCTCCGGTCGGCACAGCAGCGGCAGCATGACCCAGTCGCCGAGGCATCTGCCCTCGTCCACCGACTCCGGCAGCGCGGGGCAGGACGCCGTGACGAGCAGGTCGGATACGCGCTTTGCCGCGTTCGCCTGCGTATGCACCATGACCAGCTTCTCCTTTGCGCGCGTCATGGCGACATAGAGGAGCCGCAGCTCCTCCGCTTTCGCCTCCCGCCGCAGCGTGCGCTCGATCGCCTGCCGCGCCACGGTCGCATAGCGGATGCGCCGCTTGATATCGACGCATTCGGGGCCGATGCCGAGTCTGGAATGTACCAGCACCGAGCCCGTAAAGTCCATGTTGTTGAACGCCTTGGCAAGGTCTGCGAGGATCACCACGGGGAATTCCAGCCCCTTGGACTTGTGGATGCTCATGATCCGCACGCCGGCGCTCCCGCCCGCGCCCCGCGCCGGCTCCTGCGCGCCGGATTCGCGCAGCTGCCGGACGTGCGTCACAAAGTCGAACAGTCCGCGTCTGCCGGTGCTCTCGAAGCCCTCGGCAAGCGTGAAAAGCGCCAGCAGGTTTTCCCTGCGCTCCTCGCCGTCCGGCATCGCGCCGAAGATGCCCAGCACGTTGCAGCGCTCGTAGAGCAGCGCCAGCAGGCGGCACACGCTCATGGTCTGCGCGGCGGCGCGCAGCTCGCGCAGCGTCGATAAAAACCGATCCGTGTCCTCCGCTTCGCCGCAGAGCAGCGCGTCGTAGAAGTCGCCGTCGCGCTTCGCGGCGCGCAGCAGCGCCAGCCGGTCGGCGCTGAAGCTGAACAGCGGCGAGCGCAGCACGGAGATCAGCGGCACGTCCTGCCGCGGATTGTCGATCACGCAGAGCATGGCGAAAACGGTCGCGACCTCCGCGGTGGAAAACCACTCCCCCTCCGCGCCGGCGCTCAGCGCGAGACCCTGCCGCGCCAGCGCGCGGCGGTAGTCCGCGATGCGGGCGCGCGGCGAGCGCATCAGGATGACGATATCCTCCTCCCGTGCGTCGCGCGGCTGATGCGTTTCGGCGTCGGTGACGGCGTAACCGCCGTCCAGCAGCGTGCGGATATAGCGCGCGACGAAGGCGGCCTCCGCCTCCGAGGCGCGGACGCGCTCCCCGTCCTCCCGCCGTTCGACGTTCAGCAGATGGAACTCCGTCCGGCAGTCGTCGCGCGCCGGATACTCCGCGCCGGGGTACAGCGCCTCGTCCTTTCCGTACTCCAGCTCTCCCATCTCGACGGAAAGAATGTTGGAAAAAACGAAATTCGCGGCGTCCAGCACCTCGCGGCGCGAACGGAAATTGCGCGAGAGGATCAGCTTGGCGCTCTCGCCCTCCGGCGCGTTCTCAGCGTGCGGATAGCGGTTGTAGCGGTCGAGAAAGATCGTCGGGTCGGCGAGGCGGAAGCGGTAGATGCTCTGCTTGACGTCGCCGACGGTGAACAGGTTCCTCCCATCCCGCGAAACCGCCTCAAAGATGCGGTTCTGCACCTCGTTGGCGTCCTGATACTCGTCCACCATGATCTCGCGGTAGCGCGCCGCGACGGTACGCGCCAGCTCCGTCGGGCGCCCGTCCGCGTCGATCAGCAGGCGGATCGCCTCATGCTCCTGATCGGAGAAATCCGCGACGTTGCGCCTGCGCTTCTCCCGCTGATATTCCCGCGAGAATTCTCCGGTCAGCCGCAGCAGCGCCAGCATCGCCGGCGCCATGGCGCGCAGATCGTCCGCCGCCTCGGCGGCGGAGGCGGTGAACCATGCGTCCAGCTTGCCGAGGGACGCCTTGCAGCTGTCCCAGAGGTTCTTCATGCGCGTCTTGAGCGTCAAGTCATCCGCCTTGCGCGCCCCGGTCAAACGCGGGAATACAACAAGGCTGCTCCGCGCCTCGTCCCAGCCGCGCTCCGCGGCCTTTGCAAGATCGCGCAGTCTGCCGGCAACGGTCAGGAAATCCGGCGCGTAGGTCTTTTGCAGCGTCTCGCTGTCGGCCATCTGCGCCGCGCTGTCCTCCAAAAGCGCCGCCCAGTGCAGCGCCTTGGCGCGCAGCGCGTCCAGCAGCAGCCTGCCGCCGTCCGTGTCGTCGATGCGCTCCGGCACGCTTTCCCAGCGCTTTTCCTGCGCCAAAAGCCACCGCTCGGGGTACGCCTGCGCCTGCACTCTGCCGTGCAGCTCCGTCACCAGCGCCGCGAGCGCGCGGTCGTCGCGGCCCGCGCCGAGCGTATCCGCCAGCAGCGTGCCTCCGTCGTCCGGCGCAAGCCCCTCGTAAAACGCGTCCAGCGTGCGCGACAGCACGCGCGTGCGCAGCGTCTCCGCCTCCTGCTCGTCCAGCACGCGGAAGTCCGGGCGGAGCGTGCGGTGTCTGTCGTCCTCGCCGAGCAAATGGCAGTTCTCGCGCAGCAGCGCGGTGCAGAACGCGTCCACCGTCTTGATGTCCGCGCGGTATACGCGCAGCAGCTGCCGCTGCAGGTGCGCGTTGCGGGGATCGGCCTGCATGCGCTCCGAAAGCGCGGCGGCGATCTTGCCGCGCAGCTCCGCCGCCGCGGCGCGGGTGTATGTAATGACGAGGAACTCGTCCAGATTCGCGCCCTCGTTTTCCACGTAGGAGAACAGGCGCTCCACCAGCACGCGCGTCTTGCCGGAGCCCGCCGCGGCGGAGACCAGCAGCCCTCTCCCGCGGCTCTCCACCGCCGCGCGCTGCTGTTCGGTCAGCTTGTCAGCCATCGGACGCCGCCCCCTCTCCGTCGATCGCCGCGTCCACGGCGCCCCAGAATTCGTCCTCGCCCGTTCTCGCCAGATAGGTGTACCGGTCGCTGCCGCGTCCCGGCTCGAAGTGGCACGCGGCGGCGTAGGGGCAGTAGGTGCACGCCGTCTCCTGCGGCGTGCGCGCAAAGGGATCAGCGTCGATGTTGCCGCTCTCGGTCTCGCGCCAGATGTCGCGCAGCAGGCGGTCGACGTAGCGTGAGAGCTTGCCGAGCTGCTCCGCCGTCGCGAGGCTGCCGCGGATCGTGTGATTGCCGTCCTTGTCTGTCTTGACCGAGATCGGCAGGCGCTGCGGCTCCTCCAGCGCGCTGTGCTCCATGGCGCGCAGCACGTCGTCGTCGCCGAGGACCATGCCGCCGCGGCGCAGCGCCTTCCCCATCTCGCGGCGCAGCGTCTCGTCGTCCGTATCGCGCGGCAGACGCAGGATCGCGTCCCGCGCCGGCGTATAGAGCACGCCCGCGGGTACGATCTCGTGCCCGCCGAACAGCTCGCGCCCCTCCCGCTCCAGCGCAAAGAGGTACAAAAGCATCTGCAAGCCGAGGCCGTGGCGCAGCTCGGCAAGGTCGAAGCTCTTTTTCCCGGTCTTGTAGTCCACCACGCGCAGATAGAGCTTTCCGTTCCGCAGCCAGCCGTCCACACGGTCGACCTGGCCGACGACGCGCAGCTCGCCCGTCTCCTCGCGAATGGTGATCGCCGGCAGCTGCCCGTTCGGGCCGAAGGACAGCTCGAACGCCATGGGGACAAAATCGGAATCCCGCAGCTCCTCCGCCACCTCGTCCATGATCCGGTACGCCGATTCGCACAGTCGGCGGAAGAGATAGCGGAAGCGCGCCGTCTTTTCCGGCAGCTCCGGCAGCTCGCGGGCAATGTACGCGTCGATCGAGCGCTTCGTCAGCCGGTGGAGCTGCGCCTTGTCGAGCGCCTTGAGCCCGCCCGCCTCGTCCGCCGCGCGCAGCGTATGCTCCATGACGGCGTGGATGAAGGTTCCCATCTGCGGCGCGTCGAAGCCCGCGGCTGCGCGCTGCTTTGCCCGCAGGCCATACTGCATGAAGTACGCAAAATGGCAGGATCGCGCCTTGTCCATCCGCGAGGCGGAGAGCGTGATGCTGCGCCCGTACAGGGAGTGCACCGCCGCCGCGCCCAGCCGGCCTCGCGTATAGAGCGATGCGTCGCGCATGGCGTCCAGCTTGCCGCGCAGCGCCCCATTTTCTTCCAACATCCGCCACACCGTGCCGTCCATATGCGCGCCGGCATACTCCAGCGCAGGCTGAATCGCCGACAGGCGATACGCCTTGTCAGCATTGTCTTTTTCAATCGTTACGGCGGGGCAAAGCGTGCGGATACGCCCCACGACAAAGGACGGGCGCAACTCCGCGCCGCCCGCGTCGGACAAGGGGTAGGAGACATACAGCTTCTCCGTCGGCTGCGCCAGCGCGGCGTAGAGGTTTTGCAGCTCCAGATGGAACGCCGCCATGCCGTACGGGGCGAGGCGGATATCCCGCTCCTCCAGCGCGAGCCGGTCCTCCTCGCGCAGCACGCCGCCGCCATGCTCCACGGCGGGCAGAACACCGTCGTTCGCGCCGAGGATAAACAGCGCACGCACGGTGTGGCGGTCGTTGCGCGTCATTTCGGAAAAGCTCACGCGGTCCAGCGCCGCGGGTATGGTGCCGACGCTGTACTGCGTCAGGATCAGGCGCATCAGCCGCGCAAATTCATCGCCGTCGAGCACGGCGTCGTCCAGGATCTCCACAAACTGATCCATGACGCCGCACAGGATCGTCCAGAGCTGCGCGGTTTCGTCAGCGCGCTGCGTTTCCCCTGCGGCAAAGAGGCTTGCCGTCTGCTCCTCAAGCGTCTGCGGCAGCCGGATGGCTTCCAGATAGTCGTAAAGCGCGCGAACCTTCTCCCGCGCCGTGGTTCCGGCGCGCAGAGCGTCATGCAGCGCCGCGAACGGCGCGCGGACGCGCTCCCGCAGGGCGTTCACCGTCTCCAGGCGCGCGCGCGAGGCGTCGTCCCACGCCAAACCGTACCCATCCGGATGCGCCGTCCACGCGACGTCGCGCACCCACATGCCCCCGCGGATGTCCCAAGTCAGCACGTAGTTTTCCAGCACGTCGCACTCGTCGGCATCGATCCCCGCCAGCCCGGTCTTGAGGCAGCGGAACACGTCCTCATACTCAAATCCGCCCGTGACCGCGTCCAGCGCGCCGAGCAGCAGCGCGGTGAGCGGCTGGTTGAGAACGTCGCTGCGGTGGGCGCGGTAAAGCGGTATCCCATAACGGTCGAACACCGTTTCCAGCGTCGCCTCGTAGTCCGACAGGCTGCGCGCGGTGACGGTGATATCCCGGAAACGGAACCCCTCCTCGCGGACAAGGCGCAGGATCTCCGCCGCCGTCCGTTCCGCCTCGGCATAGGCGTCCTCGGATTCCAGCAGGCGGATCGAACCGCCCGCCCCCCTCCATTCGGCACGGTCGCCGAAGAAATGGCTCTCCACATGATCCAGCTCGGTCTCCGCGTCGCTCTGGCGCAGCGTGTCGGTCTCGCAGGGGACGCCGGCATCCTTCGCCAGCGCAGCCAATTGCTCGCGCACACGCAGGCTCTCGCAGAACAGCTCGCGGTCGCTCGCGTCGCCCAGCAGCGTGATCGTCACGCTCGCCGCCCTTTGCAGCATGATGCGCAGGATGCGAAGCTCCCGCCCGGTAAAGTACGAAAAACCGTCGATATAAATATCTTTTCCGTCGATATAACGGGATTCCTCCAGGTTGTCCTCCAGTTTTTCCAGCCGGTCGCGCGCGTCGAAGCCGTCCCGGTGCAGCTTTGCCAGATACACGCCGTAGATCAGCGCGATATCCCGCAGCTTCTCTCCCGTCTCGCCGGGGATCGTCTCCACGCGCTCCGCGAGCGTCTCCGGCGCGACAGCGTAGGCGATCAGCTCCTCCATGACGGCGAGCAGCCCCTCCAGAAAGGCGCTCCGCTGCGAGGGGCGGGCGTAGACTTTGAGCGCCGGCGCAAGCTCCTGCAGCGCGCGCTGCAGCGTGAGCAGCTTGCCGCCGTTGTCGAGCGTCACATCCGCGCTGCCTCCGGTGAGCGACAGCACGCGCGCGGCAAGCAGCTTGAACGTCAGCACCTCGGCGTGGCGGCTCGCCGTATCGCCGCAGACGCTGCAAATATCCACCTCGGCGACATGGGAAGCATGCTCCGGCACCAGCAGGATCTGCCGGCGCTCGCCGCGGTCGCGCCCGCTGCGCGCGATCTCCATCAGCACGCGCTCCGATTTACCCGTGCGCGCGCGTCCCATCAACAGCCGCAGCATACGTCCCGCCCCCCTTCTTCGCATACCAGTTTACCACACTCCGCACCGCCGTGCAACGAAAACGCGCGGCGCAGGTCAAAACAGATACTTAGACACCTGTTCCCACAGCCATGAGCGCAAAATGATCCCTTCGCCCGACGCGTCGGCGGTCAATATCCCGTCGCAAAGCGGGGAAAACGCCGTCGTCCACCACTGCGGCGTCCACCGCGGCGACGCGGCGCACCACAGGATCGTCACGATCACGCCGATCATTACGGAGATTTCCCATTTTTTGAAGTCCTTCATGCTTTCGGCCATCCTTTATTGCGGTCCGGACGCAAAAAAGCCGTCCACACCGAGTATTGCTCTCAGTATGGACGGCTTTTTGATAATTTAGACAAAACGCGTCAAAAAAGTGTCCTCGTAGTCTTCCGAAAGCTCGTCGTACGCGTCCTCCGCCGCAGCCTCGTCCTCAAAAAGCCCGAAGACGGTCGGTCCGGAGCCCGTCATGGCGGTCGCGCGCGCCCCCAGCTCGTGCAGGCGCCCCTTGATCGTAAACACCTCGGCATATTCCTGCGGAAGCACGGTTTCAAACACGTTCTTCACCCGCCGGAGCACGCCCTCGGCGTCGCCGCGGTGCAGCGCGTCCAGCATACCGCCCGTGTCGGGGCGGCTCCAAAGCTCCGCGACGCGGACGCGGGAAAAAAGCTCCGGCGTGGAGATCGAAAACTCCGGCTTGCAGAGGACGACATGGAATTTCGGCGCCGCGCGCAGCGTGGTGAGGCGTTCGCCCCGTCCCTCCGCCAGCGCCGTTCCGCCGCGCAGGCAGTACGGCACGTCGCTCCCGACGCGCGTGCCGATGCGCTCCAGGTCCTCGCCCAGCAGCTCCGGCCGCAGGAGCTTTCGCAGCGCCCGCAGCGTCGCGGCGGCGTCCGAGCTGCCGCCCGCCATGCCCGCCTGCGCCGGAATGCGTTTGACGATGTCGATGTCCAGCCCGCAGGGCGCGACGCCCGCGCCGTCGAAAAACGCGCGCGCCGCCCGGACGGCAAGGTTGCTCTCGTCGCCGGGGATATCCCCGCAGCGGCAGACGATGCCGTCGCCGTCCGTCAGCGTGACCGTCACGTCGTCGTGCAGCTCTATACTCTGCATGACCATTTGCAGGTCGTGATAGCCGTCGGGACGCTTGCGCAGAATGTCCAGCGTCAGGTTGAGCTTCGCAAACGCCGGAAGCGTGAGCGTTTTCTGATTTAACGCGGGCAGCGTGACCCCGCTCATTTGATTTTGCGCGCCTCGATATAGTAGCGCTTATCCTGCGCGTGGCCCATGGAGAAGGTCTTGCGCGGCAGCACGCCGTCCGCCATGACGGTCTTGAACAGCTGCTCCTTCCCCATCGCGGGCAGCAGGAAGCCCATGTTGCCGGGCTTGCTCCCGAGCTCGCGCGTCACGTCGTCGCCGTGGATATAGTCCACCTCGCCGCCGTGGGACTTGAGGAAATCGTCGATGAACGCCTGCAGCGTGCCGACGGCGAGCTGCACCTTGGGATTTGGGACCGTCCACTCGCCCTTGTAGCCCTCGTATACGACCCCAATGACATGGCCCTCGCCCCTGCCCTCGTGTGCGCCCGGATAGAACTTCTTGAACTCGTCAAGGAATGTCTTCGGCTCGACGCCGAAGAGCACGCGGTGGATCGGCTCGAATTGCAGCGCATCGTCGTGGTTGTTGACGACCTCGACCAGCGCGTAACGCGCGAGCGGGTTCTTGCCCTTCTGCTCCTCCCAGCACGCCTTTGCGGTGGCGAGAGAGTGGTTGCCGTCGCCCACGGCGAACAGCAGCGGCGCGACGCCGGAGACGCCGTACTTCTTCTGCATCGCCTCGTCGGTGCACAGGCCGGAGAGAGACTGCGCGACCGCCTCGACCTGCTTGTCCGTGAGCTTAAAGCCCTTGATGTGGCCGCCGTTTTCCATCAGGTCGAAGTCGTAGAGCTTCTCCATGCCGCCGGCCTCCGCCGTCAGCGGCTCGATGACCGTCTTGTCCGGATCGTCGATGAGCAGCATGACGTGAGGCAGCTCCAGCGCGGCGTTGCGGCGCACCTTGGCGCGCGGCGGGATGCGTTCGAGCACCGTGCCCTCGGTGGCGCGGATGAGCGCGCCGGAGCCGGGCGTGAAGTCATAGGCGTCCAGATCGATCATGCCGATCAGGCCGTGGCGGATCTTGCCGTCGGACTGGCTGCGCTCGATATACACCAGCGACTCCTTGAGGGTCTTGAAGATGTCCTTGTCCAGATAATCGTCCATCGCGGCGTTTATCCTGCCGATCTTCTGCTCGACGTCGGGTGCCTTGAGCTCCGCTTCGGGCAGAATGAGGCGCAGCGTCGACGGCGCGTCGCCGACGTTCTTCTCCACGCGCTCCCAATACTCCGGCTCGGAGGTAAACTGGTCACAGGCGACGACCGCCCACTTCTCCATGTCCGCCTCGCGCGGCAAAAGGATATCGGCAGGATAAAAGCCGAGTTTGCTGAATGTCTCGTTCATCACAAGTTCCTCCCATGGCGTATAGATTTGGAAATCACTTCTACTGATTATACAATAGGCGTTCTTCTGTTGCAACGGATTTTGTAAATTTCTCCAAAACATTTTTTCGACACATAATCCCGCGCCGTCCGGCAGAAACTAGGTCGACCACAGCGATCAGAAGGAGGATATTCTCATGTTTCTCGATAAGGTTGCGCTGACGCTTTCGATCGTCGGCGCGCTCAACTGGGGCAGCATCGGGCTGTTCGGCTTCGATATCGTCGCGTTCCTCTTCGGCGGACAGACCGGCACGATCAGCCGCGTGATCTACACCCTCGTGGGGCTTGCGGGCCTGTGGTGCATCACGCTGCTGTTCCGCGAAACGGAGCCGTTTGAAAGCAAGGATCACGCCTGATCCGCAAAAAGCAGCCGCGAGGGCGGCTGCTTTTATCTTTACGGAAGCGATTTTTCATGGTATCCTACGAAAAACGACAGTTTTCGGGAGGGATCGCCATGAAATCCAAGGCCGCGGTCAAGCGCATCATCGAAGCGCTGAAGGAGCTTTATCCAGACGCGCTGTGCTCTCTGCAATACGACAAGGACTACGAGCTGCTTTTCGCCGTGCGGCTCTCCGCCCAATGCACCGACGCGCGCGTCAACATGGTCACGCCGTCGCTCTTTGCCCGCTTTCCCACGCTGGAATCCTTCGCGGCGGCAAGCTATGAGGACGTCGGCGAGGAGATCCGCTCCTGCGGATTTTACAACACCAAGGCGAAGGATCTCGTCGAGTGTGCGAAGCTGCTGCTCGAAAAGCACGGCGGCAGAGTCCCCGACACGATGGAGGCGCTCACCGCCCTTCCCGGCGTGGGCCGCAAGACGGCGAACCTCATTCTCGGCGACGTCTACCGGCAGCCAGCCTATGTCTGCGACACGCATTGCATCCGCATCACGGGACGGCTCGGCCTCACGGACGGCAGCCGCGACCCGCTCAGCGTCGAGCGGCAGCTGCGCGCCGTCATTCCCGGTGCGGAGAGCAGCGACTTCTGCCACCGCATGGTGCTGCACGGCCGCGCGCTGTGCATGGCGCGCAAGCCTGACTGCGCCGCCTGTCCGCTCAAAGCCGATTGCGATTTCGGCAAAAAGCAATGATTCCGGCACTATTTTTATGTTTATTGCACCGCACGCGCCTGCCCGCCCAAGGGCAGGCACTTTTTTTGACTCCCGCGCATATAGTGTTTTGAAATCGTAGCGAGGAGTGAGCGATATGGACGCAAAAACCGCGGCAGCCATCGAACGGCTCAAGCAGAACAAGGGGCTCGCCGAGCAGATCATGCGCTCCGGCGACGGGCAGCGGCTGATGGAGCTGCTCTCCGGCGCGGACGGCGGCGCGGCGCTGAACCGTGCGGCGCAGTCCGCGGCGCACGGCGACACGGCGGAGCTTTCGCAAATGCTGCAAAACCTGATGCAGCGGCCGGACGGCGCCGCCGTCATGGAGCGCATCAACGATTCCGCGAAGCGGTAAAGAACAGGAAGTGATGCGGCATGGCGGAATGGCAGGAACAACTGAATACCATTCTCTCCGACCCGGAAGCCATGGCGCAGATCGCCGCGCTCGCCCAAAGCATCTCCGGCGGCGACGGCACAAAGCGTCCGGGCAGCGGCGCGGACGCTCCCCCGCGGGAAAAGCCGGCGCAGGGCGCGGGCGTCGATCCCGATGCGCTGCATACCGCGCTCGGCGGACTCGACCCGGAGCTGCTGCGCCGCCTCGGGCCGCTCATGGAACAGTTCAACCGTCCGGAGAGCAGCGAGGCAACCACGTTTCTGATGGCGCTGCGCCCGTTTCTCAGCGAAGCGCGCCGCGGCAAGGTGGAGCGTGCCGCGCAGCTGGCGAGGCTTGTCCATCTGGGCAAGGTCTTTCTGACGACGCAGGGACAGGAGGCGTCCGGCCGTGTATAACCGCTATGTACGCAACGAGCGCGGCGAATACACCTGTATTCCGGTGCTCACGCCGCCAAAGCCGAAACCGCCGCCGGTCGTTCCGTCTCCGATTGTTCCGCCGCCGCCCGTTCCCCCGCCAGCGCCGCCGTGTACGCCGGAGCCGCAGCCTGTTCCGCCGCACGTGCCGCCCGTTCCGCCGCACGTGCCGCACGTGCCGCCCGTTCCGCCTGTTCCACCGCCGCCTCCGCCGCCTGACGCGTCGCGGTTTCTCGGAAGACTTCTGGAGCGGCTGCGCCTGCAGGATGTCGACACGGGCGATCTGCTGCTATTGTTGATTCTGTTCTTTCTCTTTGAGGAAAAGGCGGACGACGAGCTGCTCATTGCCCTGGGTCTGCTGCTGATCTTATAGAACACGGAGGGCCGACGCCCCGTCAGCCCTCCGTGTTGTTTTCTTCGTTTGCATCCTCTCCGCCATACAGCGGCGTGCCGTCCGGCAGCGCGAACGCCTGGGCGGGCGCCACATCCGGGTCTGTTTCCAGCCCGGACATACGATAGACGACCTCCTCGCCGTCCATGCGCTCGGCGTATACCAGCAGCCCGTTGTCCACTCTGACCCAGTACCGCTGGGAATAGCCGAAGCTGTCCGGCGAAGTTTCGACATAGATGCAGTTGACGCCCTCCAGCGCGCGGTAATCCGCCGCGACGATCTCATCGACCGGCAGGCGCAGGATATCCTCATACGTCGGGATGCCCTCCTCCTCGTCCGCGGTGAGCGCCGCCGCGCCGGAGTAGACGCGATCCTCCTCGCCGTACCAGATCCAGCTCTGCCCACCGCCGGTGATGAGGTGCCGCGTCTCCGCCTCGCCCCTCGTCAGGTCGACGCGGGTCCAGCCGCCGGAAACGGTCACGCTTGCCGTGCTCTGCCCGCTTCCGCCCGGCCAGAACCGCTCGATCACCATCGTGCGGCTGTAGCTCTCCGGACGGGCAAGGCGGTCGATCACGCGCTGCACCGTGTCCGGCGTCACCTCGACGCGTCGTACCGCATCCTGCGCGGTCTCCGGGATCACGCCGCTGACCTCCTCCGTGCCGGTGATCTCCGGAAGCACGACCTCCGGCGGGCGCTGGAATGTCCGACGGATCATAAAGAAGACGACCAGCAGCACCAGCGCCGCAAACAAAAAGCCGAACAGCGAACCCGTTTTCTTCTTCATGGCAGATAATCGTCCGGGCGCTCCGCACGGCGGCCGAAGTGCCACTCAATGGCGTCGGCGATCCGCCGGCAGGCGTTCCCGTCGCCGTAGGGGTTGACCGCGTGCGCCATCCGCGCGTAAACAGCGTCGTCCTGCAGCAGCTCGTTGCCCATGCGCAGGATATCGTCGTACCGTACGCCCGCCATCGCGACCGTACCCGCCTCGACCGCCTCCGGACGCTCCGTTTCCCGGCGCAGGACAAGCACCGGCTTGCCGAGCGCGGGCGCCTCCTCCTGCAAACCGCCCGAATCCGTCATCACCAGATAGGCGCGCGCCATCAGGTTGTGCATCTCGTCCGCCGGCAGCGGGTCGATCAGATGCACGCGCGGCACGCCGGCGAGGTACTTGTTCGCCGTCTCACGCACGATGGGGCTCAAATGCACGGGATAGACCAGCTCCGCGTCCTCGTTCTGCGCGGCGATGTCGCGCAGCGCGGACATGATGTTCGCCATCGGCTCGCCATAGTTCTCGCGCCGGTGGCAGGTGACGAGCACGACCTTCCGCGCGCTGTAGTCCAGCGTGTTGAGAATGTCCGTGGCAAAATGATAGTCCGGACGCACCGTCGTTTTCAATGCGTCGATGACCGTGTTGCCCGTGACGAAGACCCCGTCGCGCACGCCCTCCTTCAGGAGGTTTTCACGGTTGTTCGCGGTGGGGCAAAAGAACAGATCGGCAATCTGTGTGACCAGCTTGCGGTTCATTTCCTCCGGAAAGGGAGAATACTTGTCATAGGTTCTCAAACCGGCCTCCACGTGACCGACAGGCACCTGATGATAGAACGCGGAGAGCGCGCCGGAGAAGGTCGTCGACGTGTCGCCGTGGACGAGGATCATGTCGGGCTTGAGCCGCTCGATCACGTCGTCCATGCCCGTGAGGCACTTGCTGGTGATGGTCGAGAGCGTCTGCCGCGGCGTCATGATGTCAAGGTCGCTGTCCGCGGTGAGGCCGAACACGTCCATGACCGAATCCAGCATCTCCCGATGCTGCGCGGTGACGCAGCAAAGGCTCTCCACCTCGCCGCGCGATTTCAGCTCCTTGACCAGTGGTGCCATCTTAATGGCCTCCGGCCTGGTGCCGAACACGCTCATGATCCGCAGCTTGCTCATGCTTCTCCTCCGTTTTCCGTCCCGTCCGGGCGGTCCTCCTCGATGCGGTCGGCGTCCACCGCCGGGTGCAGGTCGATGTCGTGTCCGTCGGCGTCCACCGCCGGGTGCAGCACGATCTCATCGTCTTCTCCGCCGGCCGGCAGCTCCGCCGCCGGCGCGGCGTCCAGCTTGCGCTGCTTTTCCTGCTTCGAAACGGCGATCTCCCGCGGGAAAATGACGCGGGAGGCAAGGAACGCGACGACCGCCACCGCCGCCAGAAACAGCATCGCGCGCATCGCGCCGCTGGTGGCGAGCACCACGGCGGAGAGGCCGAGGATGCTGCTGACCACGTAGAGCGCCGC
Organism: Oscillospiraceae bacterium; assembly: GCA_015067435.1. Classification (GTDB taxonomy): domain Bacteria; phylum Bacillota; class Clostridia; order Oscillospirales; family Oscillospiraceae; genus Hominicoprocola. Next base: position 200,724 of record SVMM01000002.1, read on the forward strand.
GACCGCCTGCTTCTGGTTGAGGCCCATGTCGATCAGCCGGTGATGGATGTGCCCGCGGTCGGGCGACATCGGGTTCTGCCCGTGGGCAAGGCGGCGCACGATGGCAAAGAGCGTGTCGAACATCGGCAGGCCCAGAATGAGGAACGGCACCGCAAAGGAAATGATCGCATAATACTTGAAAAGCCCCTGAATGGAGATGGTCGCGAGGATATAGCCCAAAAACGTCGAGCCCGTGTCCCCCATGAACATCTGCGCGGGGTTCCGGTTGTACGGCATGAAGCCGACGCAGGCGCCCACCAGCGACGCCATGACCAGCGCGGTCTGCCCCTCGGACACCAGCAGCGCGATGACCAGCATCGTGACGGCGCTGATGGTGCTCACGCCGTTGGCAAGGCCGTCCAGCCCGTCGATCAGGTTGACGGAGTTCGTGATGCCCACGATCCACAGCACCGTGATCGGGACGGACATCCAGCCCAGCGACCAATAGGGGTCGCTGCTGAAAATGTTGGGGTTGGAAAGAACGTTCACCACCACGCCGTGATACACCGCGACCAGCGCGGCGACGATCTGAATGATGAACTTGAACCACGCCCGCAGGGGCGTGATGTCGTCCACGACGCCCAGCACGACGATGATGACCGCGCCGAGCAGGATACCCTGCAGCTGGTGGTCAATGGGCACGAAGATCAGCAGGCTCATCAGAAAGCCAAGAAAGATCGCAAGCCCGCCCAGCCGCGGCACCGGCTTTTTGTGCATGCGCCGGCTGTCCTTCGGCACGTCGATCGCGCCGATCTTATAGGCGAACGACTTGACCAGCGGGGACATGAGAAAGCTCACGACCATCGCGCAGAGCAGCGCCTCGCCCACCCGCAGCAGCAGCTCGCCGGGAATACTTGTCGCCATGTTTCAGCCCAACCTTCAGTGCGGAATGAATCCGATCTTCTTGTAGACCTTGCGCAGCGTCTTTTCCGCCACGTAGGACGCGCGCTCCGCGCCGTTCTTGTAGACGGATTCCAGATACGCCTTGTCGGCAAGGATACGCTCGGTCTCCTCGCGGATGGGGCGCAGCAGCTCGATCACCGCGTCGCCGACGGCGGGCTTGAATTTGCCGTAGCCCTGCCCGTCGAATTCACGCTCGATCTCGTCCATGGTCTTGCCCGTCACGGCGGAATAGATGTTCATCAGGTTGGAGACGCCGGGCTTGTTCTCCGCGTCAAAGCGGACGCAGTGCTCGGTGTCGCTGTCAGTGACGGCGCGCTTGAACTTTCGGGCGATCTCCTCCGGCTTTTCCATCAGGAACACGCAGCCCTCCGGCGCGGATTTGGACATCTTGCTCTCCGGCGTCGTCAGGCACATGACGCGCGCGCCCTCCTTCGTCGAGTAGAACTCCGGCGTCTTGAAAACGTCGCCGTACACGCCGTTGAAGCGCTGCACGATGTTGCGCGTCAGCTCCACGTGCTGCTTCTGATCCGCGCCGACGGGCACATAGTCCGGCTGATAGAGCAGGATGTCCGCCGCCATCAGGCTCGGATAGGTAAACAGGCCGCCGTTGATGTTGTCGCTGTGCTTGGCGGACTTGTCCTTGAACTGGGTCATGCGGCTCAGCTCGCCAAACATCGTGTAGCAGTTCAGCACCCAGCCGAGCTCCGCGTGCTGGTGCACATGCGACTGGATGAACAGCGTGTTTTTCTCCGGGTCAAGGCCGCAGGCGATGTACTGCGCCAGTTGCGTCAGCGTGCGGCGGCGCAGGTCGGCGGGGTTCTGGCGCACGGTGATGGCGTGCAGATCCGCCATAAAGTAAAAGCAGTCGAACTCCTCCGAGCGTCCGCCCCAGTTCTTGATCGCGCCGAGATAGTTACCGAGGTGCAGGTCTCCGCTGGGCTGGATGCCGGAGAGCATCGTTTTCTTGCCGTTGTTTGCTTCCATATCGTTTTCCTTTCCGAAAAGGACCATAGTCCTCCGATTATCCATGGTATTATACTACGTCTTTTCCAAAAGTACAAGCACGGCGCGCGCATTTCATCAGATTGGCGGGCACGGGCGGCTTCGTGCTCCCCTTTTCAGCTTCTGCCCGCAAAACACAGGCGCGCACGTTATAATCAATCGAGCACAAAAAATCACCGTTCCGGATGCCGGAGCGGTGATTTTTTATCGGAATCGTTGGGTTTATTTGCCGGAGAGCTGCTCGTCGATACCCTTGGCGCCGAGCTTGCCCGCGCCCATGGCGAGGATGACCGTCGCGGCGCCGGTGACGGCGTCGCCGCCGGCGTAAACGCCGAGCTTGCTGGTCATGCCGTCCTCGTTGACGACGATGCCGCCCTTCTTGTTGACCTCAAGGCCGGGCGTCGTCGACTTGATGAGCGGGTTGGGGCTGGTGCCGAGCGCCATGATGACGCAGTCGACAGGCAGCTCGAACTCGCTGCCCTTGACCTCGATGGGACGGCGGCGTCCGGAGGCGTCCGGCTCGCCCAGCTCCATCTGGATGCACGTCATGCCGGAGACGTAGCCGGCGTCGTTGCCGTGGATCTCGACGGGGTTGTGCAGCGTCTTGAAGATGATGCCCTCCTCGACCGCGTGCTCGACCTCCTCCTTACGGGCGGGAAGCTCCTCCATGCCGCGGCGGTAGACGATGTAGACCTCCGCGCCGAGACGCTTGGAGCAGCGTGCGGCGTCCATCGCGACGTTGCCGCCGCCGACGACCGCGACCGTCTTGCCGGCAAGCGGCATGAGCGGGGTGTCCGCGCCTTCCTTGTACGCCTTCATCAGGTTGATGCGGGTCAGGAACTCGTTGGCGCTGTACACGCCGCAGAGGTTCTCGCCTGGGATGTGCATAAACATCGGAAGGCCCGCGCCGGAGCCGACGAACACCGCCTCGAAGCCGTACTGCTCCATCAGCTCGTCGATGGAGACGACACGGCCGACGACCATGTTCATCTCAAACTTGACGCCCATCGCCTTGAGGCCGTCGACCTCCTTCTGCACGATCTTCTTCGGCAGACGGAACTCGGGGATGCCGTACACCAGCACGCCGCCGGCGAGGTGCAGCGCCTCAAACACGGTGACGTCGTAGCCCTTCTTGGCGAGGTCGCCCGCGCACGTGAGGCCCGCGGGGCCGGAACCGATGATCGCGACCTTATGGCCGTTGCTCTGGGGCTTGGCGGGCTCCTCGTTCACATGCTCGTTGTGCCAGTCGGCGACGAAGCGCTCAAGTCTGCCGATGCCGACGGGATCGCCCTTCTTGCCGCGGATGCAGTGCATCTCGCACTGGGTCTCCTGCGGGCAGACGCGGCCGCAGACGGCGGGCAGGGAGCTCGTCTCGTGGATGACCTGATACGCGCCCTCGTAGTCCTTCTCGACGATCTTCGCGATAAATTCGGGGATATGTACGTTCACGGGACATCCGTTGACGCACAGCGGGTTCTTGCAGTTGAGGCAGCGCTGCGCCTCGTCGAGCGCCTGCTCCTCGGTGTAGCCGAGGGCGACCTCCAGAAAGTTCTTATTGCGAACGTCCGGCTCCTGAGAGGGCATCGCATTCTTGACAAGACTCATGTTAGGCATGGTTACTTGACCTCCTTCTTGAACAGGTTGCAGGTCTCCTCATGCTTGTGGCGCTCCCACTCCCCGTACATCTTGCTGCGCTTGACCGACTCATCCCAATCGACCTTGAAGCCGTCGAAATCCGGGCCGTCGACACAGGCGAACTTCGTCACGGGGCCGCTCTCCTCGTTGAGCGTCAGGCGGCAACAGCCGCACATGCCCGTGCCGTCCACCATGATCGGGCTCATGGAAACGATGGTCGGGATGTTGTATTTCTGGGTCAGCTTGCACACGAATTTCATCATCATCATGGGCCCCACGCAGAAGACCGCGTCATAGTTCGCGCCCGCGTTGATCTGCTCCTCCAGCAGCTCCGTGACCAGCGCCTTGCGCACATAGGAGCCGTCGTCCGTGCCGACGAAGAAATTGGTGCACGCCTTCTTGAACTCGTCCTCCAGCACCACGACGTCCTTGTTGCGGAAGCCCACGATCAGGTCGACGTGAACGCCGGACTCGTGCAGCTTCTTCGCCACGGGGAACGCGATCGCCGTACCCACGCCGCCGCCGACGACGGCGACCTTCTTCGCGCCGGGGATCTCGGTCGCGTTGCCGAGCGGACCGACGAAGTCCTGAATATAGTCGCCCTCCTGCTTGTGGCTGAGCTTCTCGGTGGTCGCGCCGACGATCTGATAGATGATCGACACAGTCCCCTTCTCGCGGTCGAAATCGTGGATCGTGATGGGGATGCGCTCGCCGTCCTCGTCCACGCGCAGGATGATGAACTGGCCCGGCTCGGCCTTTTTGGCGATCATCGGCGCTTCGATCTCAATGAGAACAAGCGTCGGCGTGAGCGCCTTTCTGGTAACAATTCGATACATGGCAACCCAACTCCTCTTCTTTTTTGCATTTTTCGTGTATTCTGAATCAAAAATGCTGCATGGTAATTTGCCCCGCGGCGCGGGGCTTGCGGCGCGGCGGTCGAAGCCCCTACGCCGTCTTCGCTTCGTCTGCCGCGACCTCCAGAATGACGACGCCGCCGGTCAGGTCGGCGCGCTTGAGCGTCCCCTCGACCGTCAGCCTGCGCCCGAACAGATCCGTCAGCGTAACGGAGCCCTCCCCCATCTCGATGGCGGAGACGTCCGAGCACAGCAGGTTCTCCTTGCTCTGCTCATTTTTATATACGCTGGCAAGACACATCTCTTACGCCTCCTTCAGCAGCTCCAGCACCTCGCGCAGCTGCACGTTTGCCACCTCAAAGCTGCCGATGGCGTCCAGCAGGCGCTTGCGCGCGGGGCCCTCCAGCGTGTCCAGCAGCTCCGCAAGCTCTTCGGCGTGGTGCTCGTTGTGGTCGATCATATAGCGAAGGATCGCCTCGGAGCGCTCCTTCGGCGCAATCTCTCCATCCGCATGGACGTGAGGATGCTCGTGCTCATGGGGATGCTCGTGGTCATGGCTGTGCGTGTGCTCGTGCTCATGGCCGGGCTCGTGCTCGTGCGGATGCGAATGGGTGTAGGTGTGTTCATGCTCGTGCTCGTGCATTGCGTTTGTCCTCCCCGTTTTTTACAGAATATCCAGCTTGCCGAGCGCCTCCGCCGTGCCGCGCAGGATCTCCGCGCCGGACGGCAGGTCAAAAACGCTCTTCCCCAGAATATCGTACTCGATCTGCTCCGGGTCCTCGCCGATGACCGCGAGGACGGGGATGTCCCCCGTGTCGACCAGCTCCATCGCCGACGCGTCCTCCACGCGGTTGATGACAGCGCCGCACCTCTCGTACATCGTCAGTTCGTCCGCCACGCGCTTGACGGTCTGGATGACCTTCGTGCCCTTTTTGCTCGCGTCCGAGACGAGGATCAGGTGCGTCACCTTTTCGAGCACCCGGCGGTTCACCTGCTCGATGCCCGCCTCGCTGTCGACGACCACGTAGTCGTAATCGTGGATCAGCAGGCCGATGACCTGCCGCAGATAGGTGTTCACGGCGCAGTAGCAGCCCGCCGTCTCCGGACGCCCGATGGCGAAGAAATCATAGCCCTCACGGTGCTCCGTCGCGGCGAGCAGGCGCTCCTTCACGCTCTCCAGAATGTCGCCCACACCGCCGCCCGCGCGCTCCGTGACCTCGCCCGTGACCTCCTTGCGGATGTCGTCCAGCGTCTTTTTCGGCTCGATCCCCAGCGCGGTCGAGAGCCCGACGGCGGGGTCGGCGTCGATGGCAAGGATACGCGCGCCGGGATGCGCGGCGACCAAAAGCCGCACCATCGCGGCGGAAACAGACGTTTTGCCCACGCCGCCCTTTCCGGCGACCGCGAGGATCTTCGCATCAGCCATCGTCCAGCCCCCATTCTCTTGATTGAACAGTATACCACCTTATCTTGTGCATTTCAAGATGATTTCGCACGATTTGCGGGAGCCTGCGCCCCGCCGCGTAAAAGGCGCGAAACGGCGCAAAAGGGGGCGAAAACGCCAACGTCAAAAAACGCGAAGCGGCGCGGGGCCGCGCGAAAACGCGGACCCGCGCCGCCGGGCGCGTCAATCCACCACCGCGTCGTGCACCGCGCGCACCGCCTCGTCCGCGCGCGCGCGATCCACGTAGAGCGTCAGGCTGCGCGCCGACGCGTCGACGCCGCGCGCGGCGATCCCCGCGGCGTCAAGCGCGAGGAGCGCTTTCTTCTGCACACAAAGCGACGGCACCGCTCCGCCGACGAGCGTCACCGCCGCGAACGCGTCCGCGCCGCCCGCGCGCTGCGTCACGCCTGTGACCGCACGCTTCTCCCCCTCCGCGCCAACGCGCGTGCCCACGCTGTCCGGCGCGCAGGAGCGCACCTCCAGCGCGACGCCGCGCTCCTGTGCGAGCACCGCGCACTTGTCGTGGAGCACCCGCGCGCCCGCGCGGGAAAGCGCGACCATATCCTCGTACGACACGCGCGACAGCCGCCGCGCCGTCGGACAGACGCGCGGGTCGGCGGTGTACACGCCGTCGACGTCCGTATAGATGCGGCAGACTTCCGCGCGGAACGCGTCCGCGAGCGCGACGGCGGAGTAGTCCGAGCCGCCGCGGCCCAGCGTGTACACGTCGCCGTTCGCGCCGACGCCCTGAAAGCCGGCGCAGACCACGACGCGCCCCGCGTCCAGCTCCCGCGCCACGCGCTCCGTGCCGATTTCCGTCACGCGCGCGTCGCCGTACGCGCCGTCGGCGCGGATCGGCAGCTGCCACGCGCCGAGCGACACGGCGTCCACGCCCAGCGACATAAGCGCCATTGCCGTCAGCGCCGCCGACGCCTGCTCCCCCGTGGCGAGCAGCGCGTCCAGCTCGCGCGCGCTCGGGTCGGCGGCAAGCTCCCGCGCCTGACGGATCAGACGGTCCGTGGCGTCGCCCTGCGCCGAGACCACGACGATGACGTCGTGCCCCGCGCCGCGCGTCTCCTTTGTGATATGGGCAATGTGCAGCAGCTTTTCGGCGTCGGCAACCGAGCTGCCCCCGAACTTCTGCACGATCAGGCTCATGGTATCCCTTCTCAAAAAAACATGGATTGGCGGGAAATCGGTAAATCCCGCCAATCCATGTTATGAACCTGCTTCCTCCGGCGTTCGCGGCGCGGGCGGCATTTTGCCGCCGTCCGCGCCGAAGGTGTTCCGATCAGATGCTGATGATCGCCGTATCACTCGCCTCGTCATACGTGATGCCATAGCCGATGAATTCCGCCAGCTCGCGCAGGCTGAAGAAGTTGTTGCCGCCGATGTTGAACACATTCAACCCTTCCAGCACATTGCCATCGCAGCAGACCACCTGCCTGCTCCTCATCGCGGAACGCGACAGGTCGCGCGGATCGCTGCTGAGCGCGCCGTCGTAGTCCACGCCCTTTTCGATGGTCACCTTATTCTCCCTCTCGTCGTATCTCACGGTGAACTTCGCCGACGTGCCCGCGAGCATCGCCGCGAGATCGCGCAGCATGACGTAGTTGTGCCCGTCGATGTTGTACGCCTTGACGTCCAGAGCCCTGCCGTTGACCGTGATCGTCTGCCGCGAGAGCTGTGCGTTCACCTCCTCGGCCGCCGTCTGCACCTGCTCCGGCTCATCAATCGCCGCCGACTGCGCCGTCGCCTCGCCGAACTTCGCCTTGATCTCCGTGTTCCCGCCGGGCTGTTGGAACGTATAGACGCCGTTCCCCTTGTCGGTGAGCTTCACATTGCCGGTCGTGGTGACGCCCTTCATGTTGACGCTCAGATCCTTGAGCTCCATCCCCGCGTCGGGGACGACCGTCAGCGTCACCGTGTCGCGGATGCCCGCGCTCTCGGGCGAGACGACGATCTTGCCGCCGTCGAAGGTCAGCGGGGACTGGAACGTCTGTGAAAACGGCTCGCTCGGCTCGCGCTCGGGCGTGGTGGGCTTGGGGTCGGGCTTGGTGGGTTCGGTCGGCGTGGTGGTGACGGCTGCGCTGGCGGGGAACACCACGCGGGCGTAGTCGGTCACCCTATCTGCCTCGGTATCAGCAGGGAAGGTTTCGCCCGTGGAGCTGCCCTTGAGAAAGCCCTTCCAGTCGAGCACGGTGGTCAATGACGCCGTGCCGCTGAATTTCAGCGCATTGCCGCCGCTGACGTCCACCTTCTTCACCGTGGTTTCCGAAATCGCAAGCGAGTTGGCTTTCACGCCGTAGGACCCGTCCCCGGTGCCGGTGGCGGTCAGCGTCGCGGTGCCTTTGACCGTGACAGCGCCCGCGGCATCAATACCGGCGCTGTACGAATCGGTATTGCCGCCGGTAATCGTGCCGCCGGTCGCTTTCACCTCGCCGCCGCCGATCATAACGGCGGCGGTAGAGTAGATACCGGCGCTGGTCAACTTGCCGTTGTAGCTGCCGCCTCCGGTCATCGCGCCGCCCTTCGCGGTCACCGTGCCGCTGTTGATCGTGACGTCGGCGGCTTTGATGCCGTAGCTGGTCGTTAAGCTTGCGGTGCTGCTGTTCGTGTTCATGCCGCCGGCCGTGGCGGTCACCTCGCTGTTCGTAACGCTCAGCGTGCCGCGGGCTTCAATGCCAAACGTGGCATTGTCTTTCGAGTTGCAGCCGGTCGCGTTCACCGTGCTGCTGTTAATGGTAATGCCGTTTGCGGAAATGCCGTACGTGCTGGCCCACGATTCGTTTCCATTGACGGGGGTCACGGTCACCGTGCCGCCGTCGACGGTCAGGTCGGCGGACGAGAAACAGTATATGCCGAACGAGGTGCCGTTTGTGCAGCTCAAAGCCTTCACGGACACCTCCGCTCCGTTTTTGACGGTCATGTTGCTTGCGCTGAGAATGCCGCACGAGCCTGCCTCGCCCGCGGCATCGCCGGCGGTCACGGTCACATTGGCGCCGTCGTCGACGATCACGTCGCCCGCGCTGAGAATGCCGCGCGAGCCATTCTCATTGCCCTTGGCATCGCCGGCGGTCACTTCCACTCTCGTGCCTGCGCCGCTGACGGTCAGGGCGGGAACAACGTCGTTACTGCTGCAGGAAATGCCCAGCGAGTCGCTGTTGTCCGACGCGCAGGCGGTCACGGTCACATTGGCGCCGCTTTCGATGGTCATGCCTACGTTGGCGGTAATGCCGATCGTGCCACGTTTGGACTTGCCGGCGGTCACGGTCACGGTGGCGCCGCTGACGGTCAGGGCGCCGCCATTACAGTCAATGCCGAGCGTGGCGACGCCCGCTACCGCGTTATCGCCGTACTCGCCGGCGGTCACGGTCACATTGGCGCCGCCGTTGATGGTCAGGCCGCCGCTGGCGCAGTAAATGCCTTCCGCTCTGGTAGTATTGTCCCCGGTGGTCTTGCGGGCGGTCAGGGTCAGGGAGCCGCTGCCCGTGATGGTCAGGCCGCCGGCAGCAGAATGAATTACCCACGACGAATTGGCGCCGTTACCCGCCGCGAGCTTGTTGTTCGTCCCGTCGGCGAGCGTGATCGTGAGGGGGATGGCGGTTTCAATGGCATATTGGCCGTCATACGAACCGAGGTCCACACCGTTAAGCGTCAGCGTCGCGGGAGAACCCGGGGCATAGATAATCGTTGCGTCACTCGAAGTGGCTGTTACAATTCCATTTTTGGAGCCGTTTGCCTTCCAATAGTGAGTGAATCCATCGTTGCTCCCGGTCACATCTGTGCCGCAGACATTTACCGTAACCGCCGCCCTTGCCGTCGCCGGCAGGAACGTCAGGCACAGCGCAAGCGCCATGATGAGACTCGCCAATCTCTTCTTCACAAACTCATTTCCTCCTCCTGCAATTTTATTCCAATATAAGAATATAGCACACCTGTCAACGCTTCGCATCGTCCGATGGTACGATGCGTGCATTTTTTTTGCGCGGGGCAAAAAAAGGCGGGCATCTTCAGCCCGCCAGAATTTCAAAGCGCACCACGCCGTCCAGCTCCGCCGCGTCCGAGATCAGATGCTCGACCGAGCGGCTCATCATGCTCGTCTCCGCCGAGACCGTCACCGCCGCGCAGCCGTTGGTGGGGATGCTCTGGTTGATCGTCAGTATATTTGCGCCCGACGCGGCAAAAATAGAGAGGACGTTCGACAGCACGCCCGGGTTGTTCTTGAGCAGCGCGTAGAACGTAATGATGTGCTCCGTCCGCAGGTCGGTGAACGGCTGCACCGCGTCGCGGTACTTGTAATAGGCGCTGCGGCTGATGCCCACCGCCTTCGCCGCGTCCAGCGCGGTGCGCACCTCGCCCGCGCGCAGCATGCGGTTCGCCTCGGCGACCTTGGGGATCACCTCTGGCAGTACCTCCGCCGCAACGAGAAAAAACCTGCTCCCCGGCATAGCTGTGCGCCTCCTAAAGTCAATTGTCTTTCCTTCGCGCTCAATTGTACCACAGTTCCGCCCGCTTGGCAAGTGTTTTATGAAAGGAATCCCGCATGAACGAACGCGCGCTCCGGCGTTTCCTGCTCTGCGCCGCCTCCGCCGCGGCGGCGGCGCTGCTGCTGTACGCCGCGCTGCGGTACGCGCTGCTCTGGCTGCTGCCGTTTCTCACCGCGTTTGCCGCGGCCGCCGCCATCGAGCCCGCCGTCCGCTTCCTGCACGCGCGGCTGCGCCTGCGCCGGAGCTTTTCCGCGCTGGTGCTGACGCTGTTCCTCGTGTTCGTGCTCGGCGGGCTCCTCTCGCTGTTCGGCGCGGCGCTCGCCGGCGAGGCGGCGGCGCTGCTGGAGCGCGCGCCCGCCCTGCTGGACGCCCTCCCCGCCGCGCTGGACGCCCTGCTCGCGCGCGTCGAGCGGTACAGCGCCGCCTGTCCGGCGTGGCTGCGCGAACGGATCGAGGCGTCGCTCGCGCGCACGCTCGCGGACGCGGAAACGCTGCTCGGCGACCTTGCCGGACGGCTCGTCAGGCGTCTCGGCATGGCGGCAACCGCCGTGCCGGGCGTCGTGCTCGCCGTCGCTACGACTGTATTGGCGATCTACTTTACATCCGCGTCGCTGCCAGAGCTGAAAGGCTTTGTTTCCGCGCATCTCTCCCCCGCCGCGCGCAGGCGGCTGCTCGATCTGCGCGGCGGGCTTGCCGCGTCCGCGCGCCGCTGGCTGCGCGCGGAGCTGACGCTCGGCGCGGTCACGTTCTCGCTGCTGCTCGCGGGGCTTCTGCTGCTGCGCGAGCCGTACGCGCTGCTGCTCGCGCTGCTCATCACGCTGGTCGACGCGCTGCCCGTCTTCGGCACGGGCACGGTGCTGCTCCCGTGGGCTGCGGCGGCGCTGCTGCTGCAAAACACGCCGAAGGCAATGGCGCTCGCGGCGCTGTATCTCGTCACGCTCGTCGCGCACAACGTGCTCGAACCGCGCCTGCTCGGCGCGCAGGCGGGCCTGCCGCCCATCGCGTCGCTGCTGGCGATGTATCTGGGCTACTGCGCCTGCGGCGTCGCGGGGATGGTGCTCTTCCCGTTCCTGCTGCTGCTCGCGGCGCAGCTCCTGCGTCAGAAAAGCGCATAAAACCGCGGCGGCAAGCTTGCCGCCGCGGTCGATGTGTGATTTACGCCTTGGCGTCCGCCTCGGCGAGCGCGCCGAAATACTTCTCGCGCGTCTCGCCGAATCTGCGGTTGTACTCGGCGTCCCCGCCCTGGTGGAGCTTGTGGATATACTCGTGGTGGTTGCTCATGATCGAGCTGTCCGAGAGCGAGAGCGTGTAGACGCCGACGTTGGAGCACTGGTCGGATACGCGCTCGATGTTCACCAGCACGTCGAGGAACGTCAGTCCCGCGTAGATCGTGCACTTTCCGTCGCGCACGCGCTTGATGTGGTTGTTGCGCAGCGTCGCCACCAGATCGTCCACGACCTCCTCGACCGGCTCGATGCGCCGCGCCGTGCGCACGTCCAGTGTGCGGAAGCCCTGATAGGCGTAGCCCATGATCTCGTCGAGCGCGTCGCGCAGCACGCGCAGCTCCTCGCGCGCCATGTCGGAGAACTGCGCGCCCCTGTCGCGCAGCTCCTGCGCGTTCTCGGTCAGGTTGACCGCGTAGTCGCCGATGCGCTCGAACTCCGAGAAGCATTGAATGTAGAAGTTGAGCAGCTCGTTGCCGTTCCCCATCGTCACGTGCGGCGAGAGCTTGATGAGATAGTTGTCCACGCGGTCGGCGAGCAGGTCGATGCGGTCCTCGTTCTCGTTGATGACGTCCACGGTGTGCTGATCGTAGCTGTAGAGCACGTCCATCGCGCCGAGCACCGCCTCGTGCGAGAGCTTCGCCATCGTGCCGATCGCGCGCGCCGCGCCGGAGAGCGCAAGCGCCGGCGAGGAGAAGAACTTCTCGTCGAGCAGCTCCAGCTCGCGCTCCACGCTGACGCCGAGCTGCGTGTCATCCTTGACGATGCGGCGCGAGAGCTTTTCAAACTGTCCGCACACCGGCAGCAGCGCCACCGCGGAGACCAGACGGAACACCGTGTGCACGTTGGCGATGCCGCCGGATGTCAGCGTCTTGTCCCACAGCGCGTCGAGCACACCCATGTGCCGCAGCACGGCGAGGCCGACGATGATGAGCACCGAGCCGCAGATGTTGAACAGGATGTGCACCACGCCCGTGCGCTTCGCGTCCGCCTTCGAGCCGATGGAGCAGACGATGGCGGTCGTCACGCAGTCGCCGATGTTGACGCCGATGATGATGGCGTAGACCGAGCTGAACGTCAGCGCGCCGGTCATGGACAGCGCCTGCAAAATGCCGATCGTCGCCGACGAGCTCTGGATCAGGAACGCGACGCCCGTACCGGCGAGAAAGCCCAGCACAGGCGTGTCGGACAGCCCCACGAACATCCGCGCGAACGACTCCGATTCAGAGAGCGGGCTGACCGCCGCCGTCATGTTGAGAAGGCCCGTGAACAGGATGCCGAAGCCCATGGCGATCTGCCCCACGACGCCGGCGTGTTTGGTTTTGACCGCCATGATGAACAATATGCCGATGATCGCCGCCAGCGGCGCCAGCGTCGAGGGCTTGAACAGGTCGACCCACGAGGCGCCGCCGCTGCCGTTGAGGTCCAGCAGGCGGATGATCTGGCCCGTGATGGTCGTGCCGACGTTCGCGCCGATGATGACGCCCAGCGACTGGTGCAGCGTGATGACGCCCGCGCCGACCAAGCCGGAGGTCAGCACGATGGTCGCGGTCGAGCTCTGGATCACGGCGGTGACGATCACGCCGAGGAAGAAGCCCACGAGCGGGTTGTTCGTCACCTTCTCCATCGCGTCCTTGAGCGCGCCGGAGGAGCTCTCCTTCAGCCCGTTCCCCATCAGGCGCATGCCGTAGAGGAACAGCGCAAGGCCGCCGAAGAGCGAAATCACATTGAATATAGTCATATCAGACCGATCCTTAGTCTCAAGCTGTATGGAAATCGCAACTTCCACCAGATACTATAGTACCAGAAATTTGACGGATTTCAAGAGCGTTTTCGGAAAAAAAACGTGGAAATGCTCTCTTGCAAATCTCATCGCATATGATACAATGTAAGGTAAATTGGAGGATTATATATGTATCAGAATTCATTTCCCATCGGCGTGATCGATTCCGGCATCGGCGGGCTGACCGTTGTGCGCCAGATCCAGAGGATCCTGCCCGGCGAGGACATCATCTTCTTCGGCGACAGCGCCAACTGCCCCTACGGCAACCGCAGCGCCGACGAGATCTATGAGCTTTCGCTGCGGATGCTGCGCTATATGGAATCGCGGGGCGTCAAGTGCGTCGCCATCGCGTGCAACACGATTTCCTCGCTTGTCGAGCGGCTGCGCCCGCAGTGCCCGTTCCCACTCATCAGCATCATCGAGAGCGGCGCGGACTATATCGCGCGGGAAAAGCTGCCGAGCGTCGGCGTCATCGCCACCGAATTCACGGTTTCCGCCGGCGTGTACGACACGCGCATTCACGCGCTCGCGCCAGACTGCGAGGTGGTGTCCCGAGGCTCGCCGGAGCTGGCGGGGCTCATCGACCGCGGCGACCTCAATCAGGCGGTCATCGACGAGGAGATCACCGCGCAGGTCGACGTCATCCTCTCCCGCGCGCCGGTCAGGGATCTGCTGCTTGCCTGCACCCACTTTCCCATCGTGGAGGAGAACTTCCGCCGCTGCTTTCCGGAGCTCCGGCTCATTGATCCCGCCGAACAGCAGGCGATCGCCGTCAAGAACATGCTGGTCTACCGCACGCTGACCAATCCGCAGAACCGCGGCAGCCTCACGGTGGAAACCTCCGGCGATCCCGACGTCTATGCCGCCATCGCAAGGATGCTTTCCCTCTACGGGCCAAAGGACTGTAAAGCCGTTTCACTTACATAAAGAGGCGTTTAGCCGAGCGAAACGCCTCTTTATTATGTGCTCATAATATAGACTTATTTTCATCGACTTCCGCGTTTTTCTCCGGCTCTGTCCACGGCTGCATCGTCGCCACGAGGCGGTGGATGGGCACGCCCTCCGCGTAAAACTTCGCCTCGTAGTCGGTCATCACACCGCGCGGGCCGTCCGCGTGCAGATCGTCCGTCACCTCGCTGAGCGCGAATCCGAACTGTGGGATTTCCTCCACGGAGAACGCAAACAGCTTCTCGTTGTCACTCTTGAACCAGATTTGCCCCTCGGGGACGAGCACGCGGCGGTAGAGCCGCAGGAAATTGCCGTGCGTCAGACGGCGCTTCGCCTGATTGCTCTTGGGCCACGGGTCGCAGAAGTTGATGTAGATACGGTCCACCTCGCTGCTTTCAAAGAACTCCGGCAGCTGGTTCACGTCCGCGTCGATGAACCGCACGTTTTCGATTCCCTCCCGCGCGGCGCGCTCCATGGCGACGACCATCGCGTCCGGCACCTTCTCGACGGCGATGAACAGCACGTCCGGCTCCGCCTTCGCCGTCTCGACCGTGAAGCGGCCCTTGCCGCAGCCCAGCTCGACGCGCAGCTCGCGCGCTCCGGGCATCAGCTCGCGCCAGTTCCCCCTGCGGTCGTACGGGTCCTTGATCTGATACACCTCGCAGCGCTCCATGCGGGGGATCAGATTCTTTTTTTTGCGCATTCTCATGTGACAAAAACTCCTTTTGTGGCGCTTCCGCCGCCGATTCAAGCCGGCAGCTATCATACCGTATCCGGACGGCAAAGGCAAGTATAAATATGAATGTTAAAAATATAACGAATTTCCGCTCAGGCTCTTGCAAATGCCGCGGCACACGCGTATAATATGAACCATGAATTCAAAGGAGGGATACAGCATGCCTTTTGTCAAGTATGAGCCGAAGGGCGACATCGCCTATCTCGTCATCGACCGTCCGGAGGCGCTCAACGCGCTCAACGCGCAGGTTCTCGCCGATCTGGACGCCGCGCTGGACGCCGTGGATCTCGACCTGATCCGCTGCCTGATCGTGCGCGGCGCGGGGGAAAAGTCCTTTGTCGCCGGCGCGGACATCGCACAGATGAAGGACCTTGATCCCGCGGGCGGCGAGACCTTCGGCAAGCAGGGCAACGACGTCTTCTTGAAGCTGGAGAGCTTCCCCATCCCCGTCATCGCCGCGGTGGGCGGCTATGCGCTCGGCGGCGGCTGCGAGCTCGCCATGGCGTGCGACTTCCGCATCTGCTCCGACACCGCGGTGTTCGGCCAGCCGGAGGTCGGCCTTGGCATCACGCCCGGCTTCGGCGGCACGCAGCGTCTGGCGCGCCTTGTCGGCCCCGGCATGGCGAAGCAGATGATCTACACCGCGCGCAACATCAAGGCGGACGAGGCGCTGCGCATCGGTCTTGTCAACGCGGTCTATCCGGCGGGCGAGCTGTACGCCGCCGCGGAAAAGCTGGCAAGCACCATCGCCGCCAACGCCCCCATCGCCGTGCGCGCCTGCAAAAAGGCAATCAACGAGGGCATGGCTGACCCCATCGACAAGGCGGTCGTGTGTGAGGAGAAGGCGTTCGGCTCCTGCTTCTGCACCGCCGACCAGCGCGAGGGCATGGGCGCTTTCCTCGAAAAGCGCAAGCACGATCCCTTCACCAATCATTGAGAGCTCCCAAAATTTTCAATAAAAAATCAGGAGGAACACGACAATGAAAGTAGCAATCTTCGGCGCCGGCACCATGGGCAGCGGTATTGCGCAGGTCTTCGCGGCAAAGGGCCACACCGCCCTGATGTACGCGTCCAGCGTGGCTTCCGCCCAGCGTCACAAGGACAATCTTGCGAAGTCGCTCCAGAAGCGTGTGGACAAGGGCAAGATGGACGAAGCCGCCATGAAGGCGATTCTCGACAACGTCCTTGTTGAGGAAAAGAGCGCTGCCGCCGACGCCGACCTCGTCATTGAGTGCGTCAAGGAGGATATGGCGACGAAGAAGGAGCTTTTGAACGAGCTCGACGCCATGTGCAAGGACAGCACCATCTTTGCGACGAACACCTCCTCCCTCTCCGTCACCGAGATGGGTCTCGGTCTCAAGCACCCCGTCATCGGCATGCACTTCTTCAACCCCGTGCCCAGCATGAAGCTCGTCGAGGTTATCCGCGGCGCCAACACCACGCAGGAGACCTTTGATTTCATCTACAACCTCTCCAAGGAGATCGGCAAGGAGCCGGTCGAGGTTGCCGAGGCTCCCGGCTTCGTCGTCAACAAGATCCTCATTCCGATGATCAACGAGGCGATCGGCCTGGTCGAGACCGGCGTTGCCTCCGTCGAGGACATCGACAAGGCGATGCAGCTCGGCGCGAACCACCCGATGGGCCCCCTCGCCCTCGGCGATTTCATCGGTCTGGACGTCTGCCTCGCCATCATGAACGTTCTCTATGACGAGACCGGCGATCCCAAGTATCGTCCCGCGCTCCTGCTCAAGAAGATGGTGCGCGGCGGCCAGCTCGGCAAGAAGAGCGGCAAGGGCTTCTACGACTACAGCAAGTAAGCTCAAAACATACGAAAAGGACGGCTTTGCCGTCCTTTTCTTTTTGAGCAATATGCAAATGCCGATCCCTATTTGATCGTATACCCGCCGCGAACCAGCAGCTTCGTTGTCTCGGCGGTCGCCTTGACGCCGCGCTCGTCAATGGTCATCATGTACAGGTGGTTTTTCACCAGCGCGCTGCCGTTGCCGAGGATCGAGGCGTCTGTCTCGTCGATGAGGCCGGGACTCGACGGCGTAACGCAGCTCGCCGTGCCGACGCGCAGCATCACCTCGCAGCCGATGTCGCCGTAGAGCGTCTGACCATTGGACATCGTCACGACCGAGAAGGTATCAGCGGCGGTTGAAGTGCCGCCGGACGACGGCGCAGCCGCGCCGCCGAACTGCTCGTTCAGGCGCTGCGTGTCCTGACGCACCTGCGCGTCGAACTTGTCCGCGAGCTCCTGATCCCGCACATCCAGCTTCTCGTCAACCTTCAGCAGCAGCTGCGCCAGAAACGTGTCGTTGAGATAGCTCAGCGACACGAGCGGGTCGCCCTCCGAGCCTGCACCGCCCGTCGCCGCGACCGAGACGACCAGCAGCGTATAGCTCACGAGCAGCAGCCCCGCAAGCCGTGCGATCCAATGGTTTTTCCTCATATGTATCGAATCCTTCCTTCGCGGAGGCAGCCGTGCCGCGGCTGCCTCCGCGCGAATTATACGAGTTGTGTATTTTGGAGCCCGAAGCTCACCGCGATCGCCGCGTCGACCTTGCCCATGATCTCGCCGTCGACACGGCCCATGTGCTCGCGCAGGCGGCGCTTGTCAAGGGTGCGGATCTGCTCCAGCAGCACCACCGAATCCCGCGGCAGGCCGCTGTCCGGCGCCGCGAGCGAGATATGCGTCGGCAGCTTCGCCTTGTTCGTCTGCGATGTGATCGCGGCGGCGATGACCGTCGGGCTGTAGCGGTTGCCGGTGTCGTTCTGCACGATGAGCACCGGCCGAACGCCGCCCTGCTCGCTCCCCACCACGGGAGAGAGGTCGGCGTAATAGATATCCCCTCGTTTGACGTTGGTATCCACGTTGTTCACACTCCGTGCGGAAGAAGTCCTTCTGGCGGCGCAGCCGCCCGTTGAAAGGCTACTCTCATTCTCCCACGCGGGGACGGTTTTTATACTTGGGAGCTTCGGCAGCCTCCGAATTTCCGCCCCCGTTTATCGTATGCACAACGTCCGGAACCGGTCAAATACTATCGATTCAGTCGATAGCCTTACCGTTTTCAAAATAGATTCTCGGCACGCGCTTCGAGATGGCGCACAGCAGCTCGTAGGAAATGGTGCCCGCCAGCTTCGCGTCCGTCTCGCAGAGCATGTTCTCGCCGTAGACCTCGATCTCGTCGCCGGGCTTCAGGTCGGGCAGATCAGTGGCGTCGATCATGCACATGTCCATGCAGATACGCCCCACCTGCCGCGCGTCGCCATAGGGTGTGCGCACGATGAGTCGATTGGAAAGCGCGCGGTGCAGCCCGTCGGCATAGCCGATGGCCAGCACGGCGATGCGGCTGGGCTTGTCCGTGTAGTACGTGCGCCCGTAGCTGACGGAGGTCTCGGGATCGAAGTCCTTGACGGTGGAAACCGTGGTCTTCAGCCGCATCACCGGCTTCATGCCCATGCGCTCCGCCAGATCGCCCGTGCCGTAGAGGATGATGCCGCAGCGCACCATGTCCCACGCCCACTCCGGATAGGTCGCGATGCCGCCGGCGTTGCAGCAGTGGTGGATACGGAAGCGGAAACCGTCCTTTTCCACCGCCTCGATCATCTTCACAAAGCGGTCGTGCTGCGTTTTGGTGAACGCCACGTGCTCCGGCGCGTCCTCGTCGGAGACGGCGAAGTGCGTGAAGACGCCCTCCACGTCGAGGTTCTTGAGCTTGAGCACCTCGCGGATGTCGCGCAGGCTCGCGTCAAAGTGGTTGTCGTCGCACTGGAAGCCCAGACGGCCCATGCCGGTATCCAGCTTGATGTGCACCTTCATTTTCCCGCCCGCGCGCGCCGCGGCGGCGTCATAGGCGCGCGCGATCTCCAGATTCGGGACCGCCTGCGTCATATCCAGCCGGACAATGCGCTCGCCCTGCTCCGCCGGGGTGTAGCCCAGCATCAGGATCGGCAGCTTAATGCCTCCCGCGCGCAGTTCCGCCGCCTCCTCGATGTTCGAGATCGCAAAATACGCCGCGCCGAGCTCCTCCAGCTTTTTCGCGATGCGCACGGCGCCGTGGCCGTAGGCGTCCGCCTTGACCACGCCCAGCAGCTTCGCGTCTGGCCCGACCTGTTTCCGGATCACATTGAAATTGTGCGCCAGATTGTCTAAGTCTACTTCCGCCCAGGTGCGCTTGAGTGTTTCTTCCATGGTAAAACGGCCCCCTCATGTTTGATCGCGGCGGGTGAACCGGCCTGCCGAAGCGGAAATCGACGGCCGCGCGAGCCGCGTCTGTTGATCGGTGCGGTTCCCTCAGGACTCCTGCGCCGAAGAGAGTATATCACCAAATGTGAAATCCGTAAACTCCAAAAATGCCAAAATCTTGCCGTCTTTTTCGATCTCCGCGTACAGCGGCGCGTCCTCTGCATCGAAATATGCGGAAACCAGCAGCTTCTCGCCGCCGTACTCCGTCTCGAAGCACAGCCGCAGCGCGTCGTCCGTATCGCCGAAGCGCTCCCGTCCGCGTTCGGTCACAAAGCCCTCCGCCGCAGCGCGCAGGAAGACGTCCGCGCAGTTGGCGGCGGAAACGCCGCCGGCGGCGCTCCCGGCATCCAGCACCATCCCGCTGTATTCGAGCGAGAGCCCATCCGCGCGGGAAATGCGCGCGCAGATGCCGGAGATCTCCTCCGGCTCCAGCACCGTCACGCGCGTTTCCTCCGCGTCGCACGAGACGTCCAGCACATAGCGGCGCGTCTCCTCCTCCGTCGCGACCGCCGCGCGCAGCCGCGCGGTGCAGCCTGACATCCGGGCGTACTTTTCCTGTAGCTCCTCCGCAGCGGTATCCGGCCGCTCTTCGGCGGCGCACGCCGTCAGCGACAACAGCAGCAGCGCCGCCAAAACGATCCATGATCCTCTCATTCCGCACCTCCCCGCTTCATCGAAAAGCTTATGCGGTACGGCATGTCCATGATACATGAAACGGCGCGCGGCGTCGATGGTAATATTTCACTTGTGCACAGCCGAAATTTGTGATACCATATCTGTAATCGGTTAAGGGAGGGTACGGCAATGGTTTTACAGGAATCCGGCGAGATGTATCTGGAAACGATCCTCATTCTTTCCCAGAAAAGCAGATTTGTCCGCGCCATCGACGTCGGCGAGGAAATGGGCTTTTCCCGCCCCAGCGTCAGCCGCGCCGTCCACCTGCTGGAAGAGGGCGGCTTCATCGTCATCCAGCCCGACGGCGGCCTCACGCTGACCGACGCGGGACGGGAGATCGCCGAGAAGATCTACGAGCGGCACACCGTGCTCTCGCAATGGCTGACCTCTATCGGCGTTGACGAAACCGTCGCAGCCGAGGACGCCTGCAAGATCGAGCACGACATCAGCGACGCGTCCTTTGCCGCGATCAAGCGTTTTATCGCGAAGCATTCCTGATCCCCTGAACATAGCAAGCCTCCGAAAGCCGAATCGCTTTCGGAGGCTTGTTTCATTTCTCGGTCGCGCTTTGCGCGGTGCGGACGAGGTAGCGCATCGCGTCGACGGGATACCGCCCGACCGCAGTCTCGCCGGTGAGCATCAGCCCGTCCGCGCCGTCCAGAACGGCGTTGTAGATGTCCAGAACCTCGGCGCGCGTGGGAACGGCGCGCTCCTGCATCGACCAGAGCAGCTGCGTCGCGACGCAGAAGAGCCTTCCCTTCCCGCGGCAGCGCGCGGCGATCTCCTTTTGCAGCCGCGGCAGCTCCCAGAGCGCCATCGCGTTGCCGAGGTCGCCCCGCGCGATGCAAATCTCGTCCGCGGCGTCGATGATCTCATCCAAATGGTCCAGCGCGCGCCGGTTCTCAATCTTCGCCATGACGCGTACCGACGAAAGCCCCGCCCGCGCAAGCGCTTCGCGCACGGCGCGCACGTCCTCCGCGCCGCGAACAAACGGCTGTAGCACATCCGTCACGCCGAAGCGGCCCGCAACCGCCAGATTCTCGCGGTCCTCCTCCGTCAGCGCGGGCGCGTCCGTCTCGCGTCCGAGAATTGCGAGGCTCTTGCGGCTTTGCAGCGTCCCGCCGCGCAGCACCCGGCAGCGGAGCGCGCCGCGCTCACACGCGCGCACCTCCAACAGCAGCGCGCTGTCGTCCAGCGCGATCCGGTCGCCGCGCCGCGCCGTATCCAACACGATTTGCGGAACCGGCACGCCGCCGGCGCCGAGGACGGTCTCCCCGCCCTCCGTCAGCGCGGCGGGTTCAGCCAGCCGCCCGACACGCAGCTCCGGGCCCTGCAGGTCGATCACCAACCGCGGCGAGACGCCCGTCTCCTCCGCCGCCGCGCGGAATTCCGCCAGCAGCGGCGCGCACGCAGCAAGCCCGGTGTGGGACAGGTTGAGCCGCGCCGCCGTCATTCCCTCCCGGAACATCTCAGCAAGCGTCTCGCGCGCGGCGCACGCAGCGCCGAGCGTCGCGTAAAAATCCATCATACCCCTGATCGGTCGCTCAAACGCCGTGTATGCTTATTTGAGCAGCTCCGAGAGGTTGTCGAGGATCGCCTTCGCCACGACCGGATTGTTCATCGAATAAACGTGCACCGTGTGGAAGCCGTTGGCGAACAGGTCGATGATCTGGTCGGTGGCGTAGGCGATACCCGCCTGACGCATCGCGTCCGGCGTCTCGCCGAAGGCGTCGAGAATGCGGCGGAAGCGCTCCGGCAGCGTCGTGCCGGAGAGCTTGAGCGTGCGCTTCATCTGCTTGGCGTTGACGATGGGCATGATGCCGGGGTGCACCGGAACCTTGATACCCGCCTCGCGCAGCTTGTACATGTAGCTGTAGAACACCGGGTTGTCGAAGAACATCTGCGTGATGAGGAAGTCCATGCCGGCATCGACCTTCTCCTTGAGGTGAAGGATGTCCTCCTTCTGGCTGGGCGCCTCGGGATGCGTGTCGGGATAGCAGGCGCCCGCGACGCAGAAATCGGGGTCAAACGCCTTGATGTCCCGCACCAGCTCGATCGCGTGGTGATAGTTCTGTTCCTTGAGCTCGAAGCCCTCCGGGATGTCGCCGCGCAGCGCGAGGATGTTCTCGACGCCCTTGCTCTTGAGAAGACGCAGCTGCTCCTGAATGCGGTCGCGCGTCGAGGTAATGCACGTCAGGTGCGCCATCATCGGCACGCCCATATTCGCCTGCAGGTCGTGCGCGATCTCGGCGGTGTATTCGCTGGTGCCGCCGCCCGCGCCGTAGGTCACGCTCATAAAGACCGGGCCGAGCGCGGCGATCTCGCGCGCCGCCTTGGTCACGCTCTCGCGGGTGTCCTCCGTCTTGGGCGGAAAAACCTCAAAGGAAACCGAGTATTTCTTCTGCTCGACAATGCTGCTGATCTTCATGATCTGTGCCCTCCCAAATTGATTTTGTGCTATCGTAACACAAAAAAGGTCAAAAAACAATACGAACCCTCAGGCTTCTGCCCAAGGGTTCGCAGAATTATGCGCGGCGCAGCTGCGCGGAGGCGTTCTCCCGCCGGAGCACGCAGCACTGCGTCTCCGCCGTCCAGCGGCGGCTCAGCGCGCGCAGCTCGACGTGATAGAGCGAGAGCAGCAGCACATCGGCGAACAGCCATGCCGCCACGTTCGCAAAGCACACTGCCGCGAAGCCGAAGCGCCCCACCAGTCCGAAGGCGACCAGCGCGCGGGCAACCAGCTCCGCGAGGCCCGCGCCCATCGCCTGCGAGGAATAGCCCATGCCCTGCAGGCCGTTGCGGAACACGAAGATGACCGCAAGCATCGGGTACGCCGCGCCGTTCGCCGTCAGATAGCGGTGCACGTCGGCAAGGATCTCCTCGTTGGCGCCGTCGATGAAGAAGGACGCGACCACGCTGCCGAGAAAGTAGTTGAACGCAAACGCGGCGGCACAGTAAATAAGGCACATCACCATGATTGAGTTGACGCCGCTGCGGATGCGGTCCAGCTTTTTCGCGCCGAGGTTCTGCCCGCAGAACGTCGCCATCGTGATGCCGCAGCTTTCCAGCGGCGCGCTGACCAGCGTGTGCACGCGGGTGCCGGCGGAAACCGCGGCGACGGCGGCGGTGCCTAGGCTGTTGACGGCGCTCTGCACCATGATCGAGCCAATGGCGGTGATGGAGAACTGAAGCCCCATCGGCACGCCCACGGCGGCGATCATGCGCATGCGCCGCAGGTCGGGACGCACGTCGTCCCTGCCGAGGCGGAGCAGCGGCTCTCGCAGGACGATGAACACGAGACATGCCGCGCCGGAGAGCGACTGCGAGAGCACGGTCGCGTACGCCGCGCCCTCCACGCCCATGCCGAGCACCTTCATGAACAGCACATCCAGCACAACGTTGACGCTCGCGGCGACCATGAGGAAATGCAGCGGTGTCCGGCTGTTGCCCAGCGCGCGGAGCACACCGGAGGTGAGGTTGTAGAGGATCGTCGCGCCAGCGCCGAGGAACACAATGTGGATATAGCGGTACGCCTCGTCGTAGATCTCCGCCGGCGTGCGGGTGATACGCAGGATGTCGTCCGTCCATGTCGCCGCGAAAATCGTGATGAGCGCCGAGAACAGAAGTCCCAGCCAAATGAGCTGGCCCGCGCGGCGGCGGACCTCCGCATCGTCGCCCGCGCCGAAGCTCTGTGCGATGGGAATGGAAAAGCCGGAGCAGATGCCCAGCGCGAAGCCGAGCACGAGGAAGTTGAGCGCCCCCGTCGAGCCGACGGCGGCAAACGCGTTCACGCCGAGGATGCGGCCGACCAGAAAGCTGTCGGCGAGGTTATAAAACTGTTGGAACAGGCTGCCGATCAGCAGCGGCACGCAAAACGCGAGGATGCGCTTGACCGGGGAACCCGTTGTCATGTCATGAGTCATTGATCTGTTGCCTTCTTTCTTGCCCCCTCCGCAGGGGTCGCTTGTGATTGTAATCTTTTCTCGGAGGAAAACAAGAGGCAAACCGCCCAAAGATTTGGGCGGTTTGTATAATTTCTTTGTGTTGTTTTTGTCTATTCTGCTATAACCGAGTCCTGATAGGCGTCCAGCAGACCATAGAGCTTGAGATAGGGATCAACAGAGGGAACGACCTCCGAGCCAAGCTCCAGCAGCATCGTTCCGTCCGCGGTCGTCTCCCAGACGGGAAGGCCCTCGGCGTTGGGGTCGCCGTACTTGACAAAGTTCGCCCAGTAGCTCTGCATGACCTCGCTGAGCGCGCGGTCGGCGTCGTCATAGAGCCACGCATGCCGGTCGAGGCAGCCGAACGCGTAGGGCAGTTCGCCGCCGTGACAGGAGCCGAGTCCGCCGTTGTCCTTGGTGAAGCGGTACTCCCACACGGGTCTCCCCTGCGCACCCATGAGCCGCGCCCAGCAATAGTGGCTGTAGGAGAACCATGCGGCGGAGTAGACCTCGTCCGCGCTGCCCTTCGCGTCCCCGCCCCGCTCCACAATATAGTGATAGGCGGGATCGACCTCGCGCGGCGGGTACAGCGCGGCGGCGGACTCCGCCTGCGCGCCGAGGACATGGCGCAGCGTCTCGATGTAGTTTTCCGCCGTCACCTTGTCGAACAGCATGAAAAGGTCGGCTTCATGCACGTTGTAGCCCTGCAAAAGCGTCTCCTCGTGGTTTTCGCCCTTCTGATAGGTGAGATAGGGCTGCTCGGTGATCGCATAGCCGTCGATTGTCATGGCGCTGTTGGTGTACTTCGTTTGCAGCAGCTTCTCCGGCGGGAGCTTTCGCAGGTCGTCCATGCTCTGCGCGCCGAACTCCTCCAGAATGCTCCGCCCCATCGAAAGCGCGGCCTCCCGGCTGCGGAACGTGTGATAGGGCTGTTTGGCGACGATGCCGCTGCTCTCCGCGATGGCGCGGCGGAACAGCCCCTCCGTGAGCGGAGAGACGCACAGAGCGTTGACGCTGCTCGCGCCGGCGGACTCGCCGCAGATCGTCACCTGCTCCGGATCGCCGCCGAAGGCGGCGATGTTCTCATGCACCCAGCGCAGCGCCGCGATCTGGTCGAGCAGTCCGTAGTTGCCGGTCGTCCCATTGGGCGACTCCGCCGCCAGCTGCTCGGTGGCGAGGTAGCCGAACACGCCCAGCCGGTAGGCGAAGTTGACGACGATGATCCCGCGCCGCGCAAGACTCTCGCCGTTGTACTCGCTCCACGACGGCTGTCCGCCGGTGAGCGAGCCGCCGTGGACGTAGACCATGACCGGCAGCTTCTCCTGCGTGCCGGACGGCTTCCAGATGTTGAGGTAGAGCGAGTCCTCGCTCATCGGCTCCAGTGAGTTGCCGACGATCTGCGGGCGGAACATGTGATAGACCGAGAGAGACGTCAGGGAATCGAAAATCGTGCTGTTTCGCGTCTGCATGGACATCGGCGCGAAGTGGTCGCAGACGCGCACGCCCTCCCACGGCTCCGGCGCCTGCGGCTCGCGCCAGCGCAGCTCGCCCACGGGCGGCTTGGCATAGGGGATGCCGGTGTAGACCTCGACACCGCCGTCCGCGGTGTATACGCCGGTCAGATCGCCCTGCGCCACGGTGATGACGCCCGTCGCCGTGGGATTCTTGCCCTCGACGGCGCTTACCGCGCGCAGCGGCGGCACGCAGAGCCGGTACACGACCGCAAGCACCGCCAGCAGCGCGAGATATGCGGCAAGCCGCGGCATCCGGCCCGCGCCGGACATGCGGAGCCGCACCACGGCGAACGCGCAGAACACGCACGCCGCGAGCAGCCATCCGGCAAGCGTGATCCGCCCCAGCAGGAAAACCGCGCCGCACAGCGCCGCCGTGATCAGCACCATGACCGCCAAGCTCCAAATGCCCTTCATTCGTCCACCTTTCCCTGCCGCCCCATGCAGCGCGGCAACCAGTTGCTCTTATAATAGTAGATCACAAAGACAGCGGCGGTGACAAACCACGTGATCGGATACGACATGCTGACAGCCTTGACCGTATGCCAGTACGGCACCACCAGCCAGATCCACAGAACACGCAGCGCGCAAATGCCCAGCAGACAGATGATAGTGGGCGCAATCGCGTCGCCCGCGCCGCGCAGCGTGTTGGAGATGATCTCGATGAACGTCCAGAGGAAGTAGAATGGGACAAAGTACCACAGCATCCGCGTCGCCTCGTCGATGACCGCCTGCTCCGTCGCAAACAGCAGCAGCCCCCAGCGGCTGAAGCCCAGCAGCGCCGCCGTGAGCGTTAGCGCCGTGCCCAGCGTGGCGAGCATCCACTTGCGCACGCCCTCCTTCATGCGCTCGTACTTGGCCGCGCCGAAGCACTGCCCCACAAAGGTGCAGATGGCGGCGCCGAAGGAGTTGCTCGTCACCCAGTAGATGCCGTCGAACTTGCTGATGGCTGTCCACGCCGCCACCACGACCGTGCCGAAGCCGTTGATTGCCGCCTGAATGATGATGTTGGACACCGAGTACATCGCGCCCTGCACCGCGGCGGGGATACCGATGTAGAGGATCCTGCGCAGCGACGGCACGTCGATGCCCAGCCTGCGCAGCTCCAAGCGCTCCGGCCCCTTCGCCTGCGCAAGATGGAGGAGGATCAGCGCCGCGCCGACTAGCTGCGACAGAACGGTCGCCCATGCGACGCCTTCGACGCCGAGATCAAGGGCGGCGACCAGAAGCAGGTCGAGCCCGATGTTCAGCGCGCAGCAGACGCCGAGATACACAAGCGGCCAGCGGGAGTCCCCCACGGCGCGCAGGATGCCGGACGCCACGTTGAACAGCAGCAGTGGCACGGAGCCGAGGTAGTAAAGCCGCAGATAGCGGTCGGACAGCTCAAAGATGTCCTCCGGCGTCTTGCACAGGCGCAGCGAAAGCGGAGAGGACAGCCAGCCCAGCACCGTCAGCGCAAGCCCCGCGAACAGGCAGAACGTGAGGATCGTGTGTACCGCGCGGCTCAAAAGCTCGTCGTCCTTCGAGCCGCAGTACTGCGAGATGATGACCGTCGCGCCGGACGCAAGGCCCGTGAAGACGCCGATGACCAGATTGATGATGACCGCCGGGCTTCCGCCCACGGCAGCCAGCGCCTCATGCCCCACGACGCGGCCGACCACAATGGCGTCCACCGTGTTGTAGAGCTGCTGGAACAGCATCCCGAACAGGATGGGAAAGAAGAAGCGCAGCAGGGAGCGCATGATGCTCCCCTGCGTCAGATCGGTGGAATGCAAGTTCTATACCCCTATTCGACAGATTCGGCAGCCTTCAGGAACCGCTCGCGGATATACTCGTCCTGATGCTTGCCCAGCAGGTTCATCTTTTCCGCCGGGATCATCCCGCCCGCCATCGCCGCATGGCCGCCGCCGTCGCCGATGTCTTTGAGCGCCTTTCTGGTCAGCTCTCCGGCGTCCACGTCCTCGCGCTCGGAGCGGATGGAGAACTTGAGCCCATCCTCGCGCGCGCAGTAGATCACAGCGACCTCCACCTCCACCAGAGAGAGGATAAAGTCGGAAAGAATGGCGATCATCGCGTTCGGGCAGGAGAACGGGATGCGGGAAAAGCCGTATATGCCGTTGACGTAGATATTGCTGATCGCCGCGCCGTAGGCCTTGAGGTCGGCGAACTCCATCTGGCTGTGCTCCAGCGCCGACATCTTCTTGGTGTCGATCAGCGGCTGGAGGAAGGCAAACGCCTCGATATCCTCCTCGGTCACGCCGCGCGTGAAGTTCAGCGTATCCATCTTGATGCCGTAGAGCATCGCCGTGGCGACGTCCGGCTCCGGAATAAGCTCGCGGTCCCGGTAATAGCGCGTGATAATCGTCGCGCAGGCGCCGACCGTGCGGATGTCCGAGTAGCGGTACGGCACCTTCACATAGGTCGGATGGTGGTCGATCGCGGCGACCTCGTCACCCACCAGATCGGTGATGTTTCCGCCAAACTTCTGGGAATCGACGCAGATGATGAGATCCTCCGCGCGCATGTCCCCCGACAACTCGATGCCGGAAAAAATCTCCACGCCCAGCGTCTCCAGCATCTTTGCCGTGCTCAGCTTGTCGATCTTTCCGTCGTAGCAGAGCGTGGACTTGATGCCGTAGTGCTCCAGCAGCCTTTGCAGGCCGAACGCGGAGCCGATGGCGTCCGGATCGGGGAAGTTGTGCGTCTGGATAAAGACGCGCTTGTCGCCGCAAACAGAGATCAGTTTACGAATATCAGCCATAATCCTGCACCTCAATCATCAAAATGTGAAAACACAAAGCGACCCGATTCGCTCAGATCGTCTTCTGTCCATGTCTTGCCGGCGCTCGTACCCGGCTTCAGCGCCGCGGAGCTCTCGCCCTTGTCGCACAGTGACCAGTTCGCCCAGCTGATGCCCCGCGCGTTCAAAAATTCCAGCCACTCGGCGCTCTCTTTGAGATAGACGCCTCCGCCGCCGTCCGCGCGGCTCGTGCCCCACTCGGAGATGAACACGGGCAGCCCTTTTTTCATAGACTCATCGATGCGCTGACGCAGTTCCGCGCCATGGGTCCCCGCATAAAAGTGCAGCGTGTACATCAGATTCTCACCCGGCACAGGGTCAGCCGCAGCCCTGTGGATGTCCTGGCTCCACGTCGGGCTGCCGATCAGGATCACCGCACGCGGCGCGCGTTCGCGGATGGCGTTCACCACTGTAACGGCATATGGCTTTACATCCCGTTCCCACGTTACGTTTCCGTTCGGTTCGTTGCAGATTTCATACAGCACGGCGGGGTTGTCGCCGTAGCGCGCCGTCATTTCCCGGAAAAACGCGCAAGCCTCCTCCGTGTGGTCGGAGGGGTTCCCGTCGGAGAGGATGTGCCAGTCGATGATGACGTAAAGCCCCGCGTCGATCGCCGCGTCCACCGCCGCGATCAGGCGCGATTTCATCTCAGCGCTCTGGCTGAGGTAGCCGTTCTCCCCCGTGTACATGGCGGCGCGGAACAGATTCGCCCCGTATGCCGCCGTGTTGCGGATCGGCTGCGCGGCGGCGTACTGCGGATACCATTGCAGCCCGTGGCTGCTCATCCCGCGCAGGACGATCGCCTCGCCCCTCTCGTTGCAAAGCTGCGTGCCGATCACCTGCAGCCAGCCGTTCTCGGCGACGCCGCCGCGCACCGTCACCGCAGGCGCGGCGGGCGTCGGCACCGCAGGCGCAGCGGGCGGCGTTTCCACACTCGTCGGAGCGGACGGCTCCTGTGGGGCGGCGCCCGCCTTCGCCCGGTGGAGCAGCATGCACGCCTCGGCGCGCGTCAGGCCGCTTTTCGGGTTGAAGTTCCCCTTATCGTCGCCCTTCACCAGCCCGACGGCGTAAGCGCCGAGCACGGCGTTGTAGTAGCGTCCGTCCAGCTGGGCAAAATCGCGGAGCTTCGCGGATTCCGCGCTGAAATCGTATGCCGTGTCCGGATACAGGGCGTTCATCATGATCTTGACGGCCAGCTGCCTTTGAATCGGCTCGTCAAAGCGCTCCCCCGTCGGCGGAAGCTCGTCCCAGTCGTACCAGCCGCGCTGCCGCGCGGTCTCCAAAAGCCCCGCCGCCCAATGCGTCGTCTGCGCCGCCGATTCGCTCAGACCGCACTGCCGCGCGAGCACCGCGACGAACTCCGCGGCGCTGATGCTGCGGTCGGGGCGGAAGGTTCCGTCCTCGTAGCCCTTGAGCACGCCCGCCGTCCACATCTCATTGACCGCCTCGGCGTACCACGCGTTCTCCGGCACATCCGGCGCCGCCGCACAGGCGGAAACAACCGACAGGACAAGCGCAGCGCCGAGCACCAATACCAATGCGAGCAAAGACTTTCGGCCGTTCAACAGCATCCCCTCCTCCGGAGCCGCAATTGCAGCGTGTCAGCAATCTATCTTTATTATTATAGCATTCCGGCGACGGGTTGACAATGGCTCAATTTAAATTTATAGTAGGCGTAACAATTGATTGACAGGAGTATTTGCCATGACCGACTATACGCTGCTTGCCTCCCAGCTCGCTTCGCTGATCCATGACGTACCGCATCTGACCGCCGATCTCGCCAATGCCTCCGCCCTGCTCTACGGCGCGCTGGATGACGTCAACTGGGCGGGCTTCTACCTCCGCGAGGGCGACACGCTGGTGCTCGGGCCGTTTCAGGGCAAGCCCGCCTGCATCGAGATCCCGCTGGGCCGCGGCGTCTGCGGTACGGCGGCGGCAAGCGGCGAAACGCAGCTCGTGCCGGATGTTCTCGCCTTTCCGGGGCACATCGCCTGCGACGCCGCGTCCCGCTCCGAGATCGTCGTGCCCATCCGGAAGGGCGGGCGCGTCGTCGCCGTGCTGGACATCGACAGCGCGCGGCTCGAACGCTTTACGGACACCGATTGCGAGGGGCTGGAGCGCTTCGCGCAAATACTGGAAACGGAGCTTGCGGAACTGCTATGAAACGTGACTATAGTCGCAGCCCCCTGCGGGTGTTTCTCTCGTACTTTGCGCCCTACAAGGGGCTTTTCGCGCTCGATATGGCGTGCGCGGTCGTGGTCTCCGCCATCGATCTCGTCTTTCCCATCATCTCGCGCACCGCGATGCAGCAGCTCCTTCCGCAGCAGCTGTACCGCGCGTTTTTCACCGTCGTCGCCGTGATGCTGCTCGCGTACCTCCTCAAGGGCGTGCTCTACTATGTCATCACCGTGGTCGGCCACGGCGTCGGCGTGCTGGTCGAGGCAGACATGCGCCGCGACGTGTTCACGCACATCCAGTCGCTGAGCTTCAGTTTCTTTGACCACAACCGCACCGGCGTGCTGATGAGCCGCGTGACGAACGACCTTTTCGAGATCACAGAGCTTGCCCATCACGGGCCGGAAAACCTCATCATCTGCACGCTGACGCTGCTCGGCGCGCTGCTCGTCATGTTCTTCATCCGCTGGGAGCTGGCGCTCGTGCTGCTGGTCATCCTGCCGCTGTGCATGGTCTTCACGCTGCGCCAACGGCTCAAGATGAAGCGCGCGGGCGCGGAGCTGCGCGTCAAGACCGCCGAGATCAACGCCGTCATCGAAAGCGGCGTCTCGGGCATCCGCACGGCGAAGGCCTTCGCCAACGAGGGTGAGGAGATGCGCAAGTTCAACGAGGGCAACGACGTCTTCAAGACCGCGAAGCGGGGCTATTACAAGTCCATGGGGCTCTTTCAGGGCGGCATGGAGTTCACCAC
Organism: Oscillospiraceae bacterium; assembly: GCA_015067435.1. Lineage (GTDB taxonomy): Bacteria > Bacillota > Clostridia > Oscillospirales > Oscillospiraceae > Hominicoprocola. Next base: position 231,883 of record SVMM01000002.1, read on the forward strand.
CAGCGCCCTGCAGGCAATCGTCGTCGGCGTCGGCGGCGTCCTCATCATGCGCGGCAGCATGGATTATATCGACTTAGTCACATTCACGCTCTATGTTGCCGCCTTTGTCTCGCCGCTGCGCAAGCTCGTGATGTTCATGGAGCAGTACACGCAGGGCAGCGTCTGCTTCGGCAGGTTTCTGGAGATCATGCGCACGGAGCCGGAGATCCGCGACGCGCCCGACACCCGCGAGCTCGCCGACGTCAAGGGCGAGATCCGCTGTGAACATGTCTCTTTCCAGTACAATGAAAACGCCGAAACGCTCCACGATATCGACTTAGTGATCCGTCAGGGCGAGAGCTTTGCCCTCGTCGGCCCCTCCGGCGGCGGCAAAACCACGCTCTGCCACCTGATCCCTCGTTTTTACGACGTCACCGAGGGGCGCATCACCGTGGACGGTCAGGACGTGCGCGGCGTGACGCAGGAGAGCCTGCACCGCGCCATCGGCATCATCCAGCAGGACGTGTTCATGTTCGCCGGCACCGTGCGCGAGAACATCCGCTACGGCCGGCCGGACGCGACGGATGAGGAGGTCGTCCGCGCCGCCATGCGCGCGGAGATCCACGACGAGATCATGGCGATGCCCGACGGGTATGACAGCTACATCGGCGAGCGCGGCGTCATGCTCTCCGGCGGGCAGAAGCAGCGCATCTCCATCGCGCGCGTCTTTCTGAAGGACCCGCCCATCCTCATTCTTGACGAGGCGACCAGCGCGCTCGACAGCGTGACAGAGCAGCGCATTCAGGAGAGTCTGGACCGGCTCAGCCAGGGGCGGACGACCGTCATCATCGCCCACCGGCTCTCCACCGTCCGCAGCGCGTCGCGCATCGCGGTGGTCGAGGACGGCCGCATCGTCGAGCAGGGCAGCCACGCCGAGCTGATGGAGCGAAACGGCGTCTATGCCGCACTGCAGCGGGCGCAGCGGCTGACGGAATAGCGACAGAATCACATGAAACGTGCCGCGGAGCATTGAACCGCGGCACGTTTTGATTCATTTTGATTCTTTTTGATTCTTTTTTCCGCGTCAGGCAAACAGCTTCGCCGCGTCAGGCGAACTGCTTCGCCGTTTCAAGCGCGACCTCCATCATGTCGCGGAAGCTGTCCTGCCGCTCGGCGGCGGTCAGGCCCTCGCCGGTGAAGATGTGGTCGGAGATACTGAGCAGGCTCAGCGCCTTCTTGCCGGATGCCATCGCCTCCCAGTAGATGCCCGCGGTCTCCATCTCCAGCGCCAGTACGCCGAATTTACGGTACATCTCGCCCGCCTTCTCGTTGGCGTTGTAGAACATGTCCGCGGTAAAGACCTGCCCCACGCGGGCGTTGACGCCGATCCTCTCCGCCGCGGCGACGGCGGTTTTGAGCATTTCATAGTCCGCCTGCGGCGTCAGCTGGCCGGGAAAGCCGTACTGGTCGGCGAAGTGCGAGTTGGTGGACGCCGTCATCGCCACGACGAGGTCGCGCAGCTTCACATCCTCCGCCACACCGCCGGCGGAGCCGATGCGGATGACCGCGTCGACGCCGTAGAAGTGGAACAGCTCGTGGGCGTAGAGCGTGGCGGACGGGATGCCCATGCCGCTGCCCATCACGGAGATGCGCTTGCCCTGATACATGCCCGTGTAGCCGTACATATTGCGCACGGAATTGAACAGGACGGGGTTTTCCAGATAGGTTTCCGCCACGGTCTTCGCCCGCAGCGGATCGCCGGGGAACAGTACGACCTTCGCAATGTTCGCCTCGTCCGCCGCGATACACGCGGACGGGGATTCCTTGATAGACATATGATACCTCCAGAATAGAATTAGTGGAACAACGCTTTCAGGCTCTGTTCATACGGCGCGCGGCAGATGCCCTTTTCGGTGATGATGCCGGAAATCAGGCTGTGATCCGTCACGTCGAAGGCAGGATTGAAGCATTTGACGCTCTTTGGCGCCATCGGCTCGCGATACCACATTTCCTTGATCTCGTCCGGCTCGCGCAGCTCGATCTTGATGTCGTCGCCCGTCGGGCAATTCATGTCGATGGTCGAGGTGGGACCGAGCACGTAGAACGGGATGCCGTAATGCTTCGCGAGGATCGCGACGCCGGAGGTGCCGATCTTGTTGGCGGTGTCCCCGTTCGCGGCGACGCGGTCGCAGCCGACGAAGCAGAACTGCACCCAGCCGTTCTTCATCACCATGGACGCCATGTTGTCGCAGATCAGCGTCACGTCTACGCCCGCCTTGTCAAGCTCCCAGCTGGTCAGGCGCGCACCCTGCAGGAGCGGCCGTGTCTCGTCTGAAAAGGCTTTTAACTTTACGCCTCTCTCCGCACCGAGGATCAGCGGCCCGATTGCCGTGCCGTACTTCGACGTGGCGATGGGGCCGGCGTTGCAGTGCGTCAACACGCAGTCGCCCTCTTTCAAAAGGCTCAGGCCATGCTCGCTGATTGCCTTGCACATGGCGATGTCCTCGTCGAGGATCGCCTGCGCCTCATTGCGCAGCAGCGGCAGGAGCTCCGCCGGCGTGCAGCCGACATGCTCCGTCACGACCCGTTCCATGCGCTTGAGCGCCCAGCTCAGGTTCACCGCCGTCGGGCGCGAGGCGTTGAGATACGCCGATTTTTCATGGAATTCCTTCGCAAAAGCATCATAAGTCGATTGTTTGAAGCCCTGCGCGAGCACAAACATCGCGAATCCGGCAAAGATGCCGATGCACGGAGCGCCGCGCACGCGCAGCTTTTTGATGGCGTCGTACATCTCCTCCGCCGTCGTGAGCTCCGCGTACTCGGTCCGGTTGGGCAGCTGCGTCTGGTCGAGGATGACCAGCTTTTTTTCGTCCGCGCTCAGGCGGACGTGGTCGACGGTCTGCATCCCTCGCGACCTCCTCAGTTGCTGCCGGTCTTCACCGAGGGCAGCAGCGGGATGATCTGCTCGGCAAACTTGTTGATGGGCATGGTCTGCATCACCACGCGTCCGGGGCCGGTGACGACCGTGTTGAACAGGCCCTCGCCGCCGAAGATCATGTTTTTGATGCCCTTGACCGTCTGCACGTCCATCGTGCAGCTCGCGTCCATCATGGCAAGGTGGCCCGTGGAGACGATGATCTGCTGGCCCGGCGCCAGGTCATACTCAATGGCGGTGCCGTCGATCTCGACGAATGCCATGCCGTTGCCGGAGAGGCGCTGCAGGATGAAGCCCTCGCCGCCGAAGAAGCCCGCGCCCATCTTCTTCTGGAAGTGGACGGACAGCTCGACCCCCGCGTCGGAGGCAAGGAACGCCGTCTTCTGCACGACGACCGGACGGTCCGGCCGGATCTCCAGCGCGCGGATCGAGCCGGGAAAGCTCGACGTAAAGGCGATCATGCCGTGCCCATGCGCGGTGTAGAGGTTCTGGAACAGGCTTTCACCGGAAAAAAGCCTGCCGAACATCTTGCCGACGCCTCCGCCGGAGGTCTGCATCTCCATGTTGGGGCTCATCCAGCTCATGGCGCCGGATTCGGTAATCATCGTCTCGCCGTCCTCCAGCGAGCAGATCAACGCGGGCAGCGGCTCTCCCTTGATTTCGTACTGCATGGTGCTCTCCTTTCTGAATACGATGAATTTTGTGTGTTTGTCTGTCAGCGCGCGAGACGGTAGACCTCGCGCATGTCGCTCTCGGCGAGGATACGGACGGAGCCGATGTCGCGCGTTCCCTCGAACGAGCAGTTGTAGGCGAGCTTGTCGAGCTGCTCGTCGGTCAGGGTAAGCCCCAGCTCGCGCAGGTTCGTCGGCATACCGATGCTGCGCAGGAATTCCTTATATGCCGCGATGCCGGCCAGCGCCGCCTTTTCGTCGTCCGCCTCCGCGACGCCCATGACGTTGCGGGCAAAGCGCGCGAAGCGCTTCGGCGCGCAGGGCATCACATAGGTCGACCACGCCTCCCAGATCGCCGCGAGCCCCGCGCCGTGCGTCACGTCGAACATGCCGCTGAGCTCGTGTTCCAGCTGGTGGCACGCCCAGTCGCCCACGCGGCCGTGTCCGCCGTGGCCGCAGCCGGTCAGGCCGTTGTGGGACAGGCTGCCCGCCCACATGATCGCGGCGCGCGCCTCGTAGTCCTCCGGATTCCTGAGCGCGCGCGGCGCCATCTCGATCACGGAGCGGATCACACCCTCCGCGATGGAATCCGTCGGCTCGACCGTCTCCTCACCGGCGAAATAGCGCTCCATCGTGTGGGAGATGATGTCCGCGCAGCCCGCCGCGGTCTGGTACGGCGGAACGGTGTAGGTCAGCTCCGGGTTCAGCAGGGCGAATTTGCAGCGGCACAGATCGGTGTTTACGCCGCGCTTCTGACCGGTTTCCTCGTTGGAGATAACGCTCGAATCGCTCATTTCGCTGCCCGTGGCGGCAAGCGTCAGCACGCAGCCGACGGGAAAGCTCGCCGTCGGCGTCGCCTTGCGGGCGTAGAAATCCCACACATCGCCGTCGTAGGCGAGGCCGTAGCCGATCGCCTTGGCGGAGTCGATCGCGCTGCCGCCGCCCACGGCGAGCAGGAAATCGACGCCCTCGCGGCGGCAGAGCTCGACGCCCTCGCGCACCTTGGAGATGCGCGGGTTCGGCACGACGCCGCCGAGCTCCACCCACGGGACGCCCGCCGCGTCCAGCGACGCGATCACGCGATCCAGCAGGCCGCTGCGCTTCACGCTGCCGCCGCCGTAGTGCAGCAGCACCTTTTTCCCGCCGAACTGCCGCACCAGCGCGCCGGCGCGCTCCTCGACGCCCTTGCCGAACTCCACATGGGTCGGCGCAAAGTATTTGAAGTTGTTCATTGCACTTCTCCTCTCGTGATCCGCCGGATGCTCCCGGCGGTAATTATGTCGCAAGAATCGCCGCCACCGCGCGGATGAACGCGGCGCGCATGCCCGACTCCTCCAGCGCGGCGACGCCGCGGATCGTCGTGCCGCCCGGCGAGCAGACCGCGTCCTTGAGCGCGCCCGGATGCACGGACGGGTCGCGCAGCACCATTTCGCCCGCGCCGGTCATCGTGCCCGCCGCCAGCTCGTAGGCGAGGCGGCGCGGCAGGCCGCTGCGGACGCCCGCGTCACCCAACGCCTCGATGACCATGTACAGAAACGCGGGGCCGCAGCCGGAGATCGCGGACGCGGCGGCAAACTGCTCGCCCGGCAGCTCCACCACCGTCGAGACCGAGCCGAGCATGGCGCGCAGCGTCGCCTGCTCCTCCGGCGTAAAATCGTTCTCCGCGGCGACAAGGACGACACCCTTGCCCACCTTGACGGGCGTGTTGGGCATGATGCACTGCACGCGCACGCCGCCGCCCAGCAGCTTTTTGAAGTCCTCGAAGCGCCACGCGTTGACGATGGAGATCAGCGCCTTGCCGCGCAGCGGCTCCTTGACGTCCTTGAGCGCCTGCTCCACCTGATACGGCTTGCACGCCAGAAGGATCATGTCGCTCTGCTCCACCAGCTCCCGCGCGCTCTCGCACGTCTGCACGTGGGCGGTCTCCGCCCGCTCATGCAGCGTGTCGGCGTGGGGCGCGTAGGCGAGCTGCCGGATCGCGCCGCTCTGTACCTCCGCGCAGAAGCCCGCCAGTCCGCCCGCGATGGCGGAGCCCATTTGTCCAAATCCCAGATAACCGATGTTCATGCCTGTGCCCTCCCCGTTTGATTTTCCTGATGATTATAACAGATAATTGCCGCACGCGCAACCAAAAGGCGCGCGATTTATCGGATTGCGGCGGCGCGCGACCTCTGCTATAATCAATGCAGTCAAACAATGCGCATACAGGAGGAGCACATGGATATTCACGAGAAAATGCACAGCGGCGAATGGTATCTGCCGAACGACCCCGTGCTCGCGCGCGAGCAGGCCGAATGTCTGGAAAAGCTGTACGACTACAACGCGACGCGCCCCCATGAGACCGAGAAGCGCGCGGCGCTGCTGCGCGACATGTTCGCCGAGATCGGCGAGGGCTGCTACTTCGAGCCGCCGTTCCACGCCAACTGGGCGGGAAAATTCATGCACTTCGGCAAAAACATCTACTGTAACTTCGGCGTCACCTTCGTGGACGACACGAGCATCTACGTCGGCGACTTCACCCAGTTCGGGCCGCACTGCGTCATCGCCACCGCCGACCACCCCCTCGACGACGCGGAGCGCGAGGCGGGGTATCAGCGCAACTTCCCCGTCCGCATCGGGCGCAACTGCTGGTTCGGCGCGGGCGTGCTGGTCATGCCGGGCGTGACGATCGGCAACAATGTGGTCGTCGGCGCGGGGAGCGTCGTGACGCACGACCTGCCGGACAATGTGCTGGCGCACGGCGTACCGTGCAGGGTGGTGCGGGAGCTGTAAGGCGTATAACAAAAGAGGTCTGCCGTACGGCAGGCCCCTTTTGCTGATAAGCGTTTTTACTTCTTGGCGAGGTACTTGCGCAGGTCGAGCGCGACGGCGACGACGATGACAAGGCCCTGCACGATGTAGTTGTAGTACGGGTTGACGCCGAGGAACTGGAGCACGATCTTCAAAAGCTCGAACACCAGCACGCCGACGAGGACGCCGGGCACCGTGCCGATACCGCCGGTGGTGGACACGCCGCCGATGGTGCAGCTCGCGATGGCTTCCAGCTCATAGCCCATGCCCATGGACGTGGACGCGCCGCCGGTCTTCGCCGCCAAAATCCAGCCCGCGACGGCGTACATGATGCCGGCGGTGGTGTAGATGAGGATCAGCGTCTTGGTGGTGTTGACGCCGGAGACCTCCGCCGCGACCTCGTTGCCGCCGATGGCGTACATGTACTTGCCGTGGCGGGTCTTGTTGTAGAGGAACCAGAAGTACGCGCCGAAGATAAGCGCCACGAACAGCAGCAGCGGCAGATGGAAGCCGGTGGTGTTGCCGAGCTTGGCGTTGATGAGGTCGATGTAGCTCTTTTGGAAGCCGCCGATGGGCTGCGCGTCGGTGATGACGAGGCAGATGCCGTAAACGATGGTCTGCGTGCCAAGCGTCGCGATGAAGGGCGGGACATGGAGCTTCGTGACGATCAGGCCGTTGACGATGCCGATGGCCGCGCCGAGCGCGACCACGCACAGCAGCACGACGAACATGTTCATCTCCGGCAGGCTGGTCAGACGGCCTGAGTAGTCGCCCTTCTGGATCAGAATGCCGGACAGGCACGCCGCCAGGCCGACCTGACGGCCGGCGGAAAGGTCGGTGCCCTTGGTGATGAGGCAGCCGGAGACGCCGAGCGCGATGAGGAAGCGGACGGCGGTGTTGCTCATCAGGTTGCCGAAGTTGCTCCACGAGAAGAAGTTCTCCTTCGTGACGCCGACGATGATCGCCACGATCACGAGCATGACGACGATGGGGTTCGATTTCGCGTACTTCCATGCCTTTTGGGCGAAGTTTTCCTTTTTCTCCATTGTTCTTCCCTCCCGTTATTCAAACTGCGTGGCAAGCGCCATGATGTTCTCCTGATTGGCCTCCCCGCCGTCGACGAAGCCCGTCACGCGCCCGTCGCACATGACCATGATGCGGTCGGACATGCCGATCAGCTCGCCCATCTCGGACGAGATCATGATGATGCTCTTGCCCGCCTTGGCAAGGTCGGCGATGATGCAGTAGATCTCGTACTTCGCGCCGACGTCGATGCCACGCGTTGGCTCGTCAAGGATCAGCACCTCGGGGTTGTTCGCCAGCCACCGGCCGATGAGCACCTTCTGCTGGTTGCCGCCGGAGAGCGACTGGATCAGCGTCTTGCCGGACGGCGTCTTGATGTTCATCTTCCTGCGGTTGTCCTCCACGAGGTCGTTGATCTTCTTCGTGTTGAGCACAATGCCGTGGTCGACGTACTGGTTGAGGGACGCGATGGAGATGTTGTCCGCCACGGAGAGGACGCCCATGATGCCGCTGCCGCGGCGGTCCTCCGTCAGCATGGCGATACCCTGATCGATGGCGTCCTTCGGGCGGTTGATCTTCAATTCCCTGCCCTGATAGGTGATCTTGCCCGTCGTGTGCGAGCGCGTGCCGAAGATGCCCTCCATCAGCTCGGTGCGCTGCGCGCCGACGAGGCCCGCGACGCCGAGGATCTCGCCCTTGCGGACGTTGAAATTCACATGGCGGAAGCTCTTGGGGTTGATGGAGGTGAAGTCCTCGACCTCGAACACCACCTCGCCGGGCACGTTCTCGCGCTTGGGATAGAGGTTCGTCAGCTCGCGGCCCACCATCTTGGTGATGATGAAGTCGGTCGTCAGCTCCTTCGCCGCCCATGTGCCGATGTACTGGCCGTCGCGCATGATGGTGACCTCGTCGCTGATGCGCAGGATCTCGTCCATCTTGTGCGAGATGTAGACGATGGCGACGCCGTCCTTCTTGAGGTCCTCCACGATGCGGAACAGCGCCTCGACCTCGTTCTGCGTCAGCGACGACGTCGGCTCGTCCAAGATCAGCACGCGGCAGTTCGCGCTGACCGCCTTCGCGATCTCGACCGACTGCATCTGCGAGATCGACAGCTCACCGAGCTTCTGGCGCGGGTCGAAGTCCATGCGCACCTTCTTGAGGACCTCCGCCGCGTCGTCATACATCTTCTTATGGTCGACGATCGGGAAAAAGCCGAGCGCCTTTTTCAGCGGATAGCGGCCGAGATAGATGTTCTCGCCGATCGTGCGGGCGGGGATGGGCTGGAGCTCCTGATGCACCATCGCAATGCCCTTGCCCAGCGCGTCGAGCGGGTCCTTGATCTCGACCTTATTGCCGTCTATATAGATTTCACCTTCGTCCATCGAATAGATGCCGAACATGCATTTCATCAAAGTTGATTTTCCGGCGCCGTTTTCGCCCATCAGCGCGTGAACGGTGCCGGGGCGGAGCTGCAGCTGCGCATGGTCGAGCGCCTTGACGCCCGGAAACGACTTGCATACGCCGCGCATCTCCAGTACGAATTCAGACATACCGTTGTGCCTCCGTTCCTTCAGGATAATGTCTCTGGGGGTTGGGAACGCTTTTTTCTCTCGCCTGACTCTGGAATCTTAAAAACGGGTGAGCCTTTCGGCTCACCCGTTTTTTCACTGTGCAAACGGGGATCGTTTCTGCTATGCCCGTTGTGATGCTCAGCCGGTGACCTTGACGTAGTCGACCCAGTAGTAGTTCTGGATGTTCTCACCGTTCAGCGCCTTGACGGTGACGTCAACGGCGGTGTGGGACTGGCCGATGTGGTCGTTGAGCACCGTACCGGTCATGGTGCCGTCCTTGACCATCTGCTGGCACTCCTCCAGCGCGTCAACGCCGACGAGGTAGATGTCCTGACCGACGGTGCGGCCCGCGGCGGTGATGGCGGTGGCGGCGCCGAGCGCCATGGCGTCGTTGTTGCAGAAGACGACCTCAACGGCGTCGCCGTACTTGGCGAGGTCGTTGGCGCAGATCTCCTGGCCCTTCGCCTGCGCCCAGTTGCCGATCTGGTCGTCGAGGCACTCGACGGTGATGCCGGCGTCGGTCAGCGCCTTGACGGAGAACTCGGTACGATACTGCGCGTCAACGTTCTCGGGGTCGCCCTCGATCATGATGTAGCTGACCTTGCCGTCGCCGTTGATGTCGCCCTTGTTGGCGAGGTCGCGGATGATCTCGCCCTGATAGGTGCCGGACTGGCGGGCGTCGGCGCCGACGTAGCAGACCTTCGCGTTGTCGAGGATGCCCTTGTAGGACTCGTCGCCGTTGTCGCCGAGCGGCTCACGGTTGATGAGGATCAGGGGGATGTTCGCGGCGACGATCTTGTCGATCGCGGCGTCCGCGGAGGAGGTCTGGACGAGGTTGAGGATGATGGCGTCCATACCCTGGGTGATGAAGTTGTCGATCTGGTTGTTCTGCTCCGCCATGTCGTTCTTGCCGTCGACGATGGTCACGTCATATTTGACGGTATCGTTGTTCAGGCTTTCAAAATAGCTGAGCAGCTCGTTGCGGTACAGGGTCATGAAGTTGTCGTCAAACTGATAGATGGCGACGCCGACCTTATAGGTCTTGGGGCCGGAGGCCGCGGGGGTGGTGGCCGCGGGAGTGGTCGCCGCAGGGGTGGTCGCCGCGGGAGCGGGCTCGGTCGTGCCGCCACCGCCGCCGCAGGCGGCAAGCGCGAATACCATGGCCAATGCAAGAATCGTTGCAAGTGCTTTCTTCATACTTCTTCTTCTCCTTACTCATAATTTTGTTTCCCACGCGGGAAAGATGTACGGGACAATCCCGTATCTGTAAAATATCATCTTCCATCGAGAAAGTCAAATGCGTTGCTTTCAACCGATTCGATTTCGTCATAACAGACAAATGTTTCGCGTAAATGTTGTCACGGTGACGAAGATTCGCGTCTTTCTGAAATACCGTCATTTTATCCATTGCCCATCCGAGGTATCCGCGCTATAATATATAATGTAAATTTGTAAGTTAATTCTTCCCGCTTGTACGTACAAATTTAGAATCGTGGTGTGATTTTTTCCGATGCTTGAACGTATTCACAATCGAATTCGCAGCTTTTTCTTCCACTCCGGCACGCTGCGGCAGCAGATCTTTTCTGCGACGATCGTCATCGGCAGCTTTGCGAGCATCCTTGCCGTCGCGCTGACTATTCACCAGCAGCTCGGCATACACGCGCGGGTCGGAACCCTCATTTGCAGCGCATGGTTCATTATCTTTCAGCTCATCAACGCCCGCCGTCGTGTGGGCGACATGGCGTGCACGGTGTTTGTCTGCGGGCTCAATCTGGTGATCCTGCCGATGCTGTTCTTCCCCTTCGGCAGCTACCGCGGCTGCATCCCTCTGTTCTACCTCATCGGCCTGCTCAATTCCGCGCTGCTGCTGCGCGGACGCATGAGAGCGATGGTGTCTGTCATTTCCATGTATGTCATGCTGTTTTCCTTTACAGCAGCCAATTCCAACCAATCTTTTAATTACGATCTGTCTCAGGAAACCCTTTATCAGAACCAGAAGCTGGCGCTGTTTCTCACCGGCACGGCGGTGGTCATTCTCACCGCATACATCCTCAAGGCATACGAGGACGAGCGCCACCACAGCGAGGAGCTGATGGAGCGGCTCAAGTCGCTCTCCTTCCGCGACCCGCTGACCAGCCTCTACAACCGTCGCGAGCTGTTCCGCCGTCTTGAGCTGGTCTATCAGCCGCAGTCCGAGCGCACCGACCGGGGCGACAAGCTCCGGCTGGAGGGCTGCTACATCGCCATGTTCGACATCGACAACTTCAAAAAGCTGAACGACACGTATGGACACCAGTTCGGCGACACCGTGCTCAGCACGGTCGCAAAAACACTTTTGCAGGCGGTCGATCCGCCCTCCGCCGAGCTTGCCGCGCGCTACGGCGGCGAGGAGTTCGTCTGTATGCTCTACGCGGACAGCATCAGCAGCGCCTTTACGCGCGTTGACGAAGCGCGGCGCGCCATCGCGGCACTCACCTGGGATGATGTTCCCGGACTGACCGTCACGATCAGCGGCGGTCTGGTCTCCTGCGAGAAGTTCACCAAGCTGGACGACGCCATGCAGGCGGTCGACAAGCTGCTCTATCAGTCGAAAAACAGCGGCAAAAACCGCATCTCCACGCACCTCGACAGCCGCCGCTGATGCCTCAGCCGAGAATAAAGAGCCGTTCCCGCCGGGGAACGGCTCTTGTTTTGTTTCTTTGTTCATCCGCGCGCCGCCGGGTCAAGAAGCCCCGCGGCGGCATAGAGCAGCGCGTTGCAGATCGCCGCGGCAACGGTGCTTCCCCCCTTGCGTCCCATCGCCACGATGGCGGGTACGCCGCAGTCCTCGCAGACGGCGAGGGCGCGCTCCTTGCTCTCGACGACGTTGACGAAGCCCACCGGCACGCCGATGACCAATGCGGGCCGCGCGCCGTCCTCGATCGCGTCCGCGATGCGCAGCAGCGCCGTCGGCGCGTTCCCGACGGCGAGGATCGCTCCGGGATGCTCGCGCAGCGCACGCTCCATGGAGATGACCGCCCGCGTGACGCCGCGGCGCTTCGCCTCCGCCGCGACCTCTTCGTCCGCCATGTAGCACACCGCCTCGCATCCGAGTCTGGACGCTGCGGCGCGGCTCACGCCCGCGAGCGCCATGTTCGTGTCCGTCACGATCACACCGCCGCGCAGCGCGTCCCTGCCCCGTTCGACCGCGTTTTCCGTGAAGCGGAGCGTCTGCGCGTACTCAAAATCCGCCGTGGTGTGGATGACGCGCCGGACGACCGCCTCCCGCTCCGGCGGCACCGCGGTCCCGCGCGCGCGAAGCTCGCGGTCGATGATCGCCATGCTCTCGCGCTCGATCTCCGCGGGTTTGGCATATTCCATCGCTCTCACCCCTCCATGATCCGATAGATCGCGTCCATATCCAACGCGGCGCGCACGCCGTCGGCAAGCAGGTCGTACTGCCGCTCCCGAAACGCGCGGCGCGGCTCCGGCGTCCCGCCGGCGTACGTAACGCCTTTCCTGCCGCACAGCCATGCGGCGATCCGTTCCGTCGTCTCGCCGCTGTCGAACAGGCCGTGCAGATACGTCCCGCACACGCTGCCGCGGCGGCAGCCGTCCGGCCTGCCGTCCTCAAGCACGCAAAACGCCTCGCCCCGCACCTGCGTCTCCCCCATGTGGATCTCGTAGCCCTCGATCCGCGCACCGTCCATGGTGCCGCCCGTGACCGCCGCGCGCACGCGCGTCAGCGTCTTCTCCGGCGCGAAAACGGTCGTGCAGGGCAGGAGCCCCATGCCGCACAGCGCCTGCGTGTCCGATTCCACGCCCGACGGGTCGCGCAGCTCCTCGCCGAGCATCTGGTATCCGCCGCAGACGCCCAGCACCGGCGTTCCGGCTGCCGCAAGCGCGCAGATTCTCTCCTCCAGACCGTTCCGGCGCAGCCAGAGCAGATCGTCAACCGTGCTTTTCGTGCCCGGCAAGATAATACAGTCCGGTGCTTGCAGCGCCTCCGGATCGTTTACATAACGCACGCCAAGCTGCCCGTGCTGCTCCAACGGCGTGAAATCCGTGAAATTGGAGATATGCGGCAGGCGGATCACCGCAATATCGATAGGTTTATCGGTTTTTCTGACAGACAAGCGTGGTGCGAGCGAATCCTCGTCGTCCAGCTCGGCGCGCAGATACGGCACGACGCCCAGCACCGGCGCGCCGGTCTTCTCCTCGATCTGCCGAAGGCCCGGGCGCAAAAGCGCCTCGTCACCGCGGAATTTGTTCACGATCAGCCCGCGAACGCGTGCCCGCTCGTCCGCTTCCAGCAGCGCCACCGTGCCGTAGAGCTGCGCGAATACGCCGCCGCGGTCGATGTCGCCAGCCAGCAGCACCGGCGCGTCCACCAGCTCCGCGAGGCCCATGTTCACGATGTCGTTTTCCCGCAGGTTGATCTCCGCCGGGCTGCCCGCGCCCTCGATCACGACGATCTCATGCTCAGACGCAAGGCTCTCGTACGCCGCGAGCACCTCGGGGATCAGCACGCGCTTGTACGCCATGTAGTCCGCGGCGCTCATGTGCATCCGCGCGCGCCCGTTCACAATCACCTGGCTGCCCGTGTCGCTGGACGGCTTGAGCAGGATCGGATTCATCCGCGCGTCCGGCTCGACGCCCGCCGCCTCTGCCTGTGCGATCTGGGCGCGTCCAATCTCCAATCCGTCGCGCGTCACACCGCTGTTGAGCGCCATATTCTGGCTCTTGAACGGCGCGACGCGATATCCGTCCTGACGGAAAATGCGGCAGAGCGCCGTACAGAGCAGGCTCTTGCCCACGCCGGACATTGTCCCCTGCACCATGATGCACTTTGCGCGCCTCATAAAAGCACCTCCCGCAGCGCGGAAACCAACCGCTCATTCTCCTCCCGCGTACGCACCGCCGTTCGATACCAGCCCTCGTCCAGCCCCGCGAAGTCGGCGCAGCAGCGGATCAGGATACCCCGCCGGCGCAGTTTGTCGTTCAGCCCGGCGGGGCCCCGAAACAGCAGGAAATTTGCCTCCCCCGGTATCACAGATAGACCGAGAGAGCATAGCTGTCGATTCAACCACGGTCTTTCGACGCCGATCAGCGTACGCACTTGGTTGACATAATCTACATCTGCCAATACCGTGACCCCCGCCGCCTGTGCGACGCCGGACACCGACCACGGCGGAGCGCAGTAGCGCATGGCGTCCAGCAGCGCTGCGTCGCCGCACAGCACGTAGCCCAGCCGCAGCCCCGCGAGGCCGTAGAGCTTGGTGAACGCCTTAAGGATAATGACCTCCGGAAACGTGTCCAGCAGCGTTCCGTTCTCTCCCCTGCCCTTGATCGCGCGCAGAGCGCAGAGCGTCCGATACCGCTCCGGCTCGTCCAAAAAATCGACGAAGCACTCGTCGACCAGCAATCTCGTTCCGGTCTCGTGGCAGCGCGCCGCGATTTCTTGCAGCAGCGCCGGATCGACCGTCACGCCGCTCGGATTATTAGGTTGACATAATACTGCCAAACTGATTTGACCCGTGATCTCCCGTACAAATGCTCCGGTCATGTGAAACGTGTCGTCCAGCGGCACGCGCCGCAACGCGCAGCCGCAGGTGTCCAGCGCCGCCTCGTACTCGCCGAAGGCGGGCGCCGTCACTAGCGCGCGCTTTGGCCGGAGCGCGTACGCGGCGCGGTACAGCAGCTCGCTTGCTCCGTTGCCGCACAGCACCTGTTCCGCGCGCACGCCCTCGTGCGCCGCGATTGCCTCCCGCAGCGCGCGGCAGTCAGGGTCGGGATAGCGATCCGCCGACGCAGCCGCTCCGCAGACGGCGCGGCGCGCGCTCTCCGGCACGCCCAGCGGGCTGACGTTCGCGGAAAAGTCCAGCGGCTCCGCGCCGAATTCCCTTTTATACGCGGCCCAGTCGCCGCCATGCGTCCGGATCATCTCTTCCTCCCCGCAAGCGCAAATCGCAGCGCCGCGCAGACCGAGAACAGCAGCGCGCCCGCGCAGTACATCATTCTGTTCGCCCGAAGGATATCCTCCGGAACCACGCCGCGGCGCTCGTCGCCCAGCGACGCCTTTTCATGCTTTTCCCCGAAATACCACGCATCGCCACCGAGGCAAACCCCCAGCGCGCCCGCGCAGGCCGCCTCCGTCTGCCCCGCGTTGGGGCTCAGGTGCAGCCGCGCGTCCCGCCGCCAGATGCGGTAAGCGCCCTTCGCGTCCTGTCCCGTCAGCGCCGCGGCGGCGATGAAGAAGAGCGCCGCGACGCGCGACGGCAGATAGTTCGCCGCGTCGTCCAGCTTTGCCGCCGCCGCGCCGAAGTGCAGATACTTTTCGCTGCGATAGCCGACCATACTGTCCATTGTGTTGATAGACTTATACAATAGCGCCGCAGGCGCGCCGCCCAGAAACATGCACAGCATCGGCGCGGCCACGCCGTCCGAGAAGTTCTCCGCCACCGTTTCGACCGCCGCCTTGGCGACGCCCTCCGCGTCCAGCCGCTCCGTATCGCGTCCGACGATGCGTGCGACCGCCTTACGCGCCGCCTCCAGATCGTCCGCCTCCAGCGCGCGGTAAACGCGCCCGCTCTCGGTCGCAAGTCCCTTTGCCGCGAGCGACTGTGCGCACCAGAGCGTTTGCAGCGCCAGCTCCGCGCTCCAATGCACCCGCCGCGCCATGCGGCATGCACCGAGCGAAACGCCCAGCGTCAGCGCAGGGAGGGACAGCGCCAGCAGCGCCCCGCCCAGCCGTTCGCCCTCTGGCGACGCCGGAAGCCGGGGCCGTGCCGTGCGCTCATAGCGGTCGATGTACCTTCCCATCCACACCACCGGATGCGGCAGCCATGCCGGATCGCCGAAGATCAGATCCAGCGCGTAGCCGCCCGCAGCCGCGCAAAGCGTCAGCATGTTTCCTCCTCCCGCCGGAACGACAGCGGCGCGGTCATGCGCAGCCGTTTCTTTCCGCGCCAAAGCGTCTCGTCAAAGTCCAGCTCCCAGCCGCCCGCGTTGTCCGGCGTCCATGCGTAATAATCCTGCTCCGGCAGGGCATACCGCTCCATGATTGCGCGCACCGTCCCGCCGTGGGCAGCTATGACAAGCGTTTTTGCTTTACATGTAAGGCTATCCGCCATAACAGTCTCAAACGCCGCGCAGACGCGCGCGCAAAACATCGCGCGCGATTCGCCGTTGGGACATTGCGTCATGCAGCCACTGTCCACCCACGCGCGATAGGCTGCGTCGTTCACCATCTCATCCGCCGTCCGACCGTCAAAGTCGCCGAAATCCATCTCGGCAAAGTCTGGCACGATCCGCTGCGCGGCATCCGGAAAGATGCGCCGCGCGGTCTGCTGCGTCCGGCGCAGCGGAGAAACGTACACCAGCGCAGGCTTCAGCGCCGCCGTCCGCAGCTCCGCTTCGCCCTCGGGCGAGAGCGGGATGTCCAGCCTGCCCTGATAGCGTCTTTCGTCGTTGTATGTTGTGCGCCCGTGGCGCAGCACCCAGATCCTCACGACAGTTCCCCCTTGATGACCGTAGGTATCCCGCAAAACACACGCACCGCGGCGTCCGCCCGCTGCGCCAGCAGGCAGCAGAGCCTTCCGGCGCGCTCCCTTGCCTCCCGCTCCGCGCGGTCGACGGGGACGACGCCGCCTCCGACCTCCGTTGCGATGACGATTTCATGGGCGGACAATTCCTCCGCAAGCGCCTCCAAGTCCTCCCTGCCGCGCGCCAGCTCCTGCACGTCCCAGACGGCGCGGCGCGCCAGCTCCTCCCGGTCGCAGCCCAAAATCGTACACGCGACTTCGCGTTTGCCGCTCCACAGCGGCCCGAAAATGAAGATCACGGCAATTTCTCCCCATACTGCACCGCGACCGCCGCCGCGAGCATCCAAAACTCCGCCTTGACCAAGAACCATCCCGCAAGATCCCCCGACGTGCCGCCGAACTGTCGCTTCGCCGTGCGGATGTAATGCGCTGACGCCGCAAGCGCGGCGCAGACCGTCGCAAGGCATATCAGCCATCCGCCAAACAGATACGTGCCGACGGCACAACCGGCGCAAACGACGGTCAGGATCGCCCGCACGCGCCTTTTGTCCGCCGCGGAGGCGAACGTCCGCGCGAGGCTCGACCCCTCCGCGATCGGCAGGCAGGTCAGCAGCAGCCCGGAGAGCGCGCGGGAAAGCACAAAACACGTTGCCATGTGCCCCAGCGCCCGCGCCGACGGCGTCCACGCGCAGCACAGCGCGAAACACAGCACAAAGTACGCGCACAGGCGGATCACGGCGAACGCGCCGCAATGCGGATCGTGCAGGATCTCCTGCTTGCGCTCCGGCGAGGCGTGGCTGGAGAGCGCGTCGGCAACGTCAGCGTAGCCGTCGAGGTGGATGCCGCCCGTCACCACCGCCGGCAGCACGCACAGTAGCGCGCCGCGCAGCAGCTCCGGCAGCCCCAGCGCCGCGCACAGCGCGCAGACGCCCCACCAGCCCAGTCCGAGCACGGCGCCGACGAGCGGAAACACCGCCAGCGCGTAGCGCATGTTCCTCTCATTCCATGCAAGCTGCGGCATCGGCAGCGCCGAATACATTGAAAATGCGACCGCAACGGTCTCCAAAACCCACATCAGCGCACCCGTTCCCCTTTGTGATATACCGCGATCCCGCAGCTGACCTCGCAGACTGCGTCCGCCGCCGCGGCAAGTTTTCGGTTTACATAAGACAGCACGCTCAGGTATTCCAGCGTGCTGTTTTCATAGCCGCTCCCGCCGGAGAACACCTCGTTCGAGACGATCACCAGCTCGCGGCACAGTGTCCGCAGGCGCTCAACGCCGTCGAGGATGCGCCGCGCAGCCTGTTCCGGCGCCCCCTGCGGCGAAAAAAGCTCGTTGGCGCAGAGGTTGCCGACATCCTCCAGCAGCACCGCGCTGCCACGCGGGATCGCAGCGTTCGGCAGATCGACGAAGCACTCCACGGTCTCGAAGCCCCTGTCGCGGCGCAGCGCGCGGTGGCGCTCGATGCGCGCCTCCGCCTCCGCGCCGAAGGGCTCCATCGTCGCGAGATACACGCGGCGCGCCGTGCCGCTCCGTGCGCAGAGCAGTTCCTCGGCATAAGCGCTCTTGCCGCTCGCCGCGCCGCCGACCACCAGCGTCGTCATGGCGCGCCCTCCTGCGGGACATAGGGCTCGATGCCGCCCTCGGCGAAGGTGTACGCCTCGCGGTACACGGCGAGCGCCATGTCCAGCAGCGGCATCGCCGCGACCGCGCCCGTCCCCTCGCCGAGACGCATATCCGCATGGATGAGCGCGCGTTTGCCCAGCTCCCGCAAGAGCAGCTCGCCCGCAGGCTCCGCGGACACATGGCTCGCGAGCATCGCCTTGCGCGCGTCCGGACACAAGCGCGCCGCGCACAGAGCCGCCGCCGCGCTGGGGAACCCGTCGATCAGGACGGGCACGCGGTACAGCGCGCCGCCGAGAAACACACCGCAGAGCCCCGCGAGGTCGAAGCCGCCGACCTTCGAGAGCACGTCCACGGGATCGCCCGCGTCGGGGCTGTTGGCGGCGATGCCCTGACGGACGACCTCGATCTTCCGATTAAGCGCCGCGTCGGACAGGCCCGCGCCGCGCCCCGTGACCGTCTCCGGCGGGCGCGAGAGCAGCACGGCGGTCACCGCCGAGGACGTGGTCGTGTTGCCGATGCCCATCTCGCCCGTCGCGATCAGGCGCGTGCCGCGCGCCGCCTCCTCCCGCACCAGCTCGACGCCGGTCAGGATCGCGCGCTCCGCCTGCGCGCGCGACATGGCAGGTCCCTCCGTGAAGTCGGCGGTGCCGTTGCCGATGCGGCGATCCAGCACACCGTCGCAGCCCGCAAAATCCAAAATGCCGACGTCCACGGGGACGACGCGGCATTTGGCAACGCGCGCCATGCGGCACACAGACGTCCGCCCCAGCGCAAGCTGCCGCGCAACGGCGGCGGTCACGCCGCTGTCCGTCTGCGTCACGCCGCGTCGCACCACGCCGTTGTCGGCACAGAGCACCAACGCCGCCCGCACGCTCAGATCGACGTCCGCGCTGCCCGTCAGCGCGGCGATATCCTCCACCGCCGTTTCCAGCAGGCCGAGGCTCCCCAGCGGCTTGGCGCAGGCGTTCCATCGTTCGCGTGCACGGTTACGGGCGTCCTCGTCCGGCGGCGTGATCCCGCCGATGATCTCCTCAAGCGTCATGTCATTCCTCCACAGCGGCGCGCCGCGTCGACGAAGCGCCGCGCCAGCTCCGGCCGCCCCGCAAAGTACAGATGTGGGAACGCCGCGTACAGCGTGTCCGACACAAAGCCGCAGCGCCACGACCGGCTTCCCTTCTCCGCGCGCAGACCGCCCCCGCACGCCGTCGCGTCCCAATAGTGGAACTCGTGCGCCGGCACGCGCTCGCCCGCGCGAAACAACATGCTGTCCGCCTCCGCGCACAGCGTTTCGTAGCCGAAGCGCACCAATCGCCCCGCGTTCGCCGCCGTTCCGGGCAGCGCGCCGACCATCGGGTATTCGTTCCCCTCCGCGTCGCACAGCGCCTCGCCAAGATAGAGAAAACCGCCGCACTCCGCCACGGTCGGAAGCCCGTTTTGCACGGCGGATTTGATAGACTCACGCATGGAACAGTTCATAGAAAGCTCTCTTGCGAAGAGTTCAGGGTATCCGCCGGGCAGGTACAGACCCCCGATTTGCTCCGGCAAACGCTCGTCCGAAAGGGGGCTGAAGGGCACCAACTCCGCTCCGAAAGCGCGCAGTGTCTCCAAAGTCTCTGCATATGTGAAGTTAAACGCCTTGTCGTTCGCATAACCAAGGCGAATTACAGCGCATCCGGAATTGTCAAAAGCTGTCTCTCCGGTGGGGTTTTCACGCGCGCAAAGGCGTAAAAACCGCTCCCAGTCGAGGTGTTTTTCCAGCTCCGACGCCATGGCGTCAAGGCGTTGGGAGAGGTCGTCGATCTCCGCCGCCGTCCGCAGGCCAAGATGCCGGCTCTCAAAGCGCGCCTCCTCCATCCGCGGGAGACAGCCCAGAACGGCGATCCCGGTCTCTCGTTCTATTGCCGGAGCGAGTGTTTCGCACAGCCTGCCGGGGCACTCGTTGAGGATCACGCCGGCGATGCGGCTGTTTTCCCGAAACGTGACCAGTCCGCGCAGCTGCGCCGCAAGCGTCAGCCCCGCGCCGCGCGCGGGCATGACCAGCACCGTCGGCAGCCCCAGCGTGTCGGCGACGTGCCACGAGCTCGCGCGGTCGCTGACGCCGCCAAGGCCGTCGTAGTAGCCCATCACGCCCTCGCACACCGCTGCGCCGTGTCCGCTACAGCCGCGCGCGAAAATCTCCCGGACCCGCGCCTCGTCGCTCAGAAACAGGTCGAGGTTGCGGCTCTCGACGCCCAACACGGCGCGGTGGAACATCGGGTCGATGTAATCCGGGCCGCATTTAAACGCGCAGGGGCCGTATCCCCGCTTTTGCAGCGCCCGCAGCAGCGCGCAGGCGACGGCGGTCTTTCCGCTGCCGGAGTGCGGCGCGGCGATCATCACCTGAATCATTTCTCCCCGCCCCGCTTCGCCGTAATCAGGAAGATCGGATTGTTCGCCTTGAGCAGATGCAGCCCGCCCGCGACCGCCGTCCGGCTCACGGAAAGCTGCGTCACCTCCGCTTCCAGCTTCATTTCCGTGCAGAGCGCCAGCGCGGCGGACAGCGTCTCCACCGCAATCGCGCTGATGCACAGTCGAACCGCCGGATTGCGCTCCAGCGCCGCGGCGACGATGCCGCGCAGCGCGCCCTTTGAGCCGCCGACAAACATGGCGTCCGGCGCCGGCAGACCCGCCAGCGCCTCCGGCGCCGTGCCGCGCGCCAAATGCAGGTTCCATGCGCCGAAGCGCCGCTTGTTCCGCTCGATCAGCGCGCAGGCCTCCTCGCCGCACTCGATGGCGTAGACGCGGCCCTCGCGCGCCGTCAGCGCCAGCTCAATCGACACGCTGCCCGTGCCCGCGCCGACGTCCCACAGAATATCGCCGCTGCGCACGCCCAGCTTGGAGCGGACGACCGCGCGCACCTCCTGCTTTGTCATCGGCACGTCGCCGCGCTCAAACGCGTCGTCCGGAATACCGCCCGGCGTCCGCTCCGGAAGCGCTGCTGCCTCGACCAGAAGCACGCTCAACGGCGCGAAGGTCATGCCCGCGCATACCGAAACCGTGGTCTCGACGACGCGCTCCTGCTCGTAGGACAGGTTCTCCCCCACCGTCACGCGCAGGTCGCCCAATCCCGTTTCCGCCAGCTCCGCGCAGATACTCGCGGGCGTCTGCGCACCGCCGGTCAGGAAAAACGTCGGACGCCCCCGCAGCACGGCGGCGATCGCGTCGCACTGCGTCCCGTGCGCCGAGCACAGCGTCCAGTCCTGCCACGGGCGTCGGAGCCGCGCGGCAAGCAGCTGCACGCTGGATAAACCGGGAACAAAGCTGCATTCCGCGCCCTGTGCGGTCAGCAGCGGCAGCAGCGTCCGCGCGCCGGAGTAGAAGCCGGTGTCCCCGCTGAACACGACGCAGGCCTCCCGCGCCCCGTCGCGCGAGAGCGCCTCCGCGATCTCCTCCGAGCGGATCGACGCCAGCACGCGCTGGTCCGGGCGCAGCGGGACCGCGTCCAGCAGCCGCTGCGCGCCCACGATCAGCTCCGCGCGGCGGATCGCCGCAAGCGCCTCCGGCGACATCTGGTCCGGATTTCCGCCGCCGACGCCCAAAAATGTCACTCTCACTTCATCCACTCCCCGCATTGCGCCGCAGCCTCCTCAAAGGTGCAGCCATCCTCCTTCGGGCGGCGCAGCACGATCAGCTCCGCGCCGCATGCCGCCGCGGCGCGCGCCTTTTCCGGGTATCCGCCCGCCGTGCCGCCGTCCTTTGTCACCACATACCGGATCTGAAGCTGCCGGATCAGCGCCTCGTTCAGCTCGCGGGAAAACGGCCCCTGCATGGCGATGATGTTCCGGTGCGCGATGCCCGCCGCCTCACACGCCGCGATCCCCTCCCGCGAGGGCAGAACGCGCGGGTACAATCGCCCGACATCCAGCGCCGCGAACGCGCCCAGCTCCTTCGAGCCGGTCGTCAGCAGAATGTTCCCCGTCGTCCCCGCCAGATACGCCGCAGCCTCCCGTGCATCCGCGACCACGATCCGATTCGCCTCCGCACCGTCCCCCGCGGCGCGCAGAAGCCGGAGATACGGCACCCGCGCCGCTTCGCAGGCGTCGCGGATGTTCGCGGACGCCTCCACGGCATAGGGATGCGTCGCGTCGACGCATCCCGCCGCGCCGGAGAGCAGCGCCGCCATCTCGTCGCGCGTCTTGCGACCGGTCAGCACCGTGACGCCGGTACAATTGCCCTGCTCCTCCGCGCCATATTCCGTGGCGACGCAGACCGTCACCGCCGCGCCGCGCGCCGCCAGCAGGTGCGAGAGCTCGCGCCCTTCGGTCGTGCCGCCGAAAACAACGATGTGCTTCATCTGCCGTTCTCCGCCGCGGAGGGCGTCCCGCGGTAACCGCGCGGCGTCACCAGCCAGCCGCCCGACAGCCGCGTCTCCGGCGCGCCGATGAACACGGTCGTAAACATGTCGACCTCCGTATCCCGCAGCTCGGCGAGCGTCAGCACGCGCTTTTCCTCGCCATCGCGTCCGATGTTGCGCGCAATGCCGCAGAGCGTCGCGCCGTCGCGGCTTTCCCGCAGGATATCGCAGGCGCGCGAGAGATGGTCGCCGCGCCGCTTTGACGACGGGTTGTAGAGCGCGACGGCGAAGCCGCCCTCGCCCGCGCAGCGCAGGCGCTTTTCGATGGTTTCCCACGGCGTCAGCAGGTCGCTGAGCGAGATCACGCAGAAATCATGCCCCAGCGGCGCGCCGAGCGCCGCCGCGCCGGAGAGCGCCGCCGTCACGCCGGCGACGATCTGAACCTCAACGCCCGGATATTCCGGCAGCAGCTCCAAAACCGGCGCCGCCATGCCGTAGACGCCCGCGTCCCCGCTGCACACCATGGCGACCGTGCTGCCGTGCTGCGCCTCGGAGAGCGCATGGCGGCAGCGCTCCAGCTCCCGCGTCATCGGCGTGGTGTATGTCTCCTTTTCGGGGAACAGCGGCGCGACGCAGTCGATGTACGTCGTGTATCCGCACAGCAAGTCGGAGGCGGCAAGCGCCTCGCGCGCCTCTATTGTCAAGTATTTTTCCTTTCCCGGACCGATTCCAACAACGAAAAGCCTACCCATGTTGTAGCCTCCAATCCAGCCTGACCGGCTTTTTTGCCAGTGCAAAGGTCACGCCGCCGCCCGCAAATTTGCGTGCGGTCAGCTCCCCGCCGCAGCCCGCCGCACACAGCGCGGCGCGCTCGCAGACGTTGTCCACGCCCGTCGTCGCCGCGACAAAATCGGACGCGCTGAACGCCCCCTCCATCTCGGCAAGTATTTCCGCGGAAAAGGCTTGCAGCGGCCAACCGTGCGCCTCGCAGAAGGCAAGAAGTCCTTCTTCATTTTTCTTTAAGTCTATAGTCGCGGCACCGCAAATCGCCTCTCCGAGCACATTTTGTTCTTTGCAAAAAGCGGCGAACCGCTCCTCCAGCGTCTCGCTTGTCGTGCCGCGGCGGCAGCCGACGCCGAGGATCAGCGCGCGAGGCGCGACGACCAGCCCCGCGTGCGCCAGGATATCCACCCAGACATCCGGCTCGCCATCCCCGGTCAGCTCGACGCCCTCCGGCGGTTCGGACGAGATGGGAAACGCCGAACGGACAATAACGCGCTCCCCCGCCAGCAGCGCGGCGGATACCGTCTTGATCCGCTCGACGCCGACCACCGCGCAATCCTGCACGCGCGCCCATTCGTCCACGGCAAAGACGCCGCCCGCGTCCGTCGCGGTCGTGATCGCCGCCGTACCGCCCGTGACGCGCGCGATGGCGCGGGCAAGCTCGTTCGCCCCGCCCAGATGTCCGGACGCGAGCGGCACGGCAAAGTGCCCCCGCTCGTCGACGGCAACCACCGCCGGATCGCTCGCCTTGCTCACGAGATGCGGCGCGACCGCACGCACCGCGATGCCGGCCGCACCGACGTATACCAGCGCCCGCGCGCGCGGAAAATGCTCCGCCGTCCAGTCGCGGAGGTTCACGCCGTCGCGCGTACAGCTTGCCTCGCCGCCCAGCGCCTCGCACAAGCGCTGCGCAAGACCGCGTCCCCGTTCGGTAAACGAAAGGAAGCAGATTCCGCCTTCCTTCATGTCGTTTTCTCCATGCCGCCGTCGCGCGCAGGGCGGAATTCGGTCGCGAACGCAGCGTCGTAGAGCTTGCTTTTTTCATACGGCGCGTTCAGAAAACCGCCGACGAGCACCAGCGCCGTTTTTTGTATCCCCTCGGCCTCGCCCGCCTCCGGAAGCGTTTTGACCGTGCAGCGGACAGTTTTCTCATCCGGCCACGTCGCCTTGTAGACGAGCGCCGCAGGCGTATCCGGTGCAAGTCCGCCCGCAAGCAGCTCGTCGCGCACGCGCGCCAGCATCCCGGCGGAGAGGAACAGCGCCATCGACGCGCCGTGGCGCGCAAGCTCGCGCAGCGCCTCGCCCTCCGGCACGCCCGTCCGCCCCGCAAGCCGTGTGACGATCAGGCTTTGGCTCACGCCGGGCAGCGTGAACTCCGCGCCTAGCGCCGCCGCAGCGCCGAACAGGCTGGAAACCCCCGGCGTCACGTCGCAGTCGATCCCGCGCGCGCGCAGCGCGTCGATCTGCTCACGAATCGCGCCGTAGAGGCTGGGGTCGCCCGTGTGCAGGCGCACCGTGGTCCTGCCCGCCGCCTCCGCGCGCTCCATCACAGCGAGCACCTCGTCCAGCGTCATCGTGGCGCTGTTGTGGATCTCGCAGTCCGCGCGACAGTATTGCAGCAGCTCCGGATTGACGAGGCTGCCCGCGTAGATCACGACGTCCGCCTCTCGCAGCAGCGCCGCGCCGCGCATCGTGATGAGATCGGCCGCCCCCGGGCCCGCTCCGACAAAGTGTACCATGGCTCAATCCTTCTCCGTTTCGTTTTTCCAGTCCCGCAGCAGGGCTTCCGCGCCGGACGTCACGCCCAGCAGGCCGTATTCGTTCGAGAACGTCACCGCGCCGGTGCGCATGCCGCCGCCCGCGCGATGGTCCAGTTGGCGCTGCATCGCCGCAAGCATGCTTTGCAGCACCGGCCCGCGCAGATCCGCGCCGTCCAGCACGGCAATGCAGGCGTCCGTCGTCGCGGCGTCCATCAGCGTGCGGCAGACCTCCGTGTCCGCGCCGCAGAGCGCTGCGTGCGCGCAGAACAGCTCGCCGCGGCAGTCCGCCTGCTTTGAGTGCGTGTTCATGATGCCGCCCGCGAGCTTCACCAGCTTCCCGATGTGCCCGACGAGCAGCGCCTCCCGGAAACCCAGCGTCACCGCGAGGTCGAGGGCGTCACCGAGATAATTGGAGTATCGGACGTTTGGCACGCCGCAGGTGTCCACACCGCCGCGCCGCAGAAAGTCCGCTCCGTAGTTCCCCGGCGTCAGGACGATGCGTTCCGTTCCCTCCGCGCGCCGCTGGCGCAGCTCCGTCGCGATGGTGTCGATGATCGCCTGCTCGCTCATCGGCTCGACGATGCCGGAGGTGCCGAGGATGGAGATCCCGCCCTCGACGCCGAGCATCGGGTTAAATGTCTTTTTTGCGATCTCCTCGCCGCCCGGCACGGAGATCGTCACCGCTGCACCGCCCTCGAAGCCGAGCTCGCCGCAGACGGTCTCCACCGCCTCCGCGATCATGCGGCGCGGCGTCGAATTGATCGCCGCGGCTCCCACCGGCTGATCCAGCCCAGGCTTCGTCACGCGTCCGACGCCCTCGCCGCCGTCGATGGAGACGCCCCGCTCCGCGCGCCGCACCTGTGCAAAGACGAGACAGCCGTCCGTCACGTCCGGATCGTCCCCCGCGTCCTTTCGCACGGCGCAGGAGGCGGTTTCGCCGTCGCACGCGCGCTCTGCCACGGGAACCTCGACGACGATCCCTTTCGGTGTCCGCAAGTGCACGGTCCCCGGTGCCGCGCCCGTCAGCAGCAGACGCGTCGCCGCCGAAGCAGCCAGCGCCGCGCAGGTGCCGGTCGTATAGCCGCAGCGCAGCAGCTTCTGCCCGCTGCGCACGTAACAGGCGTCCGTGCCGTCTGTTTCCGCGCGTCCGAAGAAGCCGCTGTAGGCGCCGGACGGCAATAAATATAGCTCCTCAATGTATCGGTCTGTTAAAATTTCTGTTGGATTACCAGCTCGGTCTATTTTTCCGTCCCGGATACACACCACCGTGTCAGAGATGCGGCGCGCAAGCTCCAGCTCGTGCAGCGACAGCACCACCGCAAGCTCCCGCTCCCGCGCCATCTGTTGCAGAAGCGTCAGCAGTTCGATCTGATAGCGCACGTCGAGATACGACGTCGGCTCGTCCATCACCAAAACCTCCGGCTCCTGACAGAGCGCGCGTGCAAACAGGACGCGCTGGCGCTGGCCGTCGCTGAGCGCCTCGAAGTCCCGCTCCGCGAGCGGCGAAACGCCGAGCTGCTCCATCGTCCGCTCCACCACCGCATGATCCTGCGCCGACAGGATGCCCAGCGCGCCGGTGTAAGGGTAGCGTCCCAGATTTACCACGTCGCGCACCAGCAGCTTTTCCGTGCGCACGCGGTCGGTGGACAGGATGGACATTTTCCTTGCAATTTCATTTTGGTCTATCGTATGAGACGCTTTTTCGGACAGATAGACCGTCCCGGCGAGGGGCTTGAGACGCTGGGCGATCGCCTTGAGGATCGTGGACTTGCCCGCGCCGTTGGGGCCGATCAGCGTCAGGATTTCGCCGGGTCGCACCGCAAACGAAACGTCGCGTACGACGGCGTTTTCACCGTAGCCCGCGGCGAGCTCCGCGGCGCGCAGAATGATTTCGTCTCTCATGCGCGCACCTCCCTTTTGCGGGAAACCAGCATCCAGATCACCACCGGCGCGCCGAAAACAGCGGTCACGGAGCTGATGGCGAGCTCCGTCGGGGAAAAGAGCGTCCGCGCAATCAGGTCGCAGCCGAGGCAGAACACCGCCCCGCCGAGAAAGCAGGACGGGACCATCAGGATTGGCCGAGAGGTGCCCAGCAGATTTTTCATCAGATGCGGCACGGCGATGCCGACGAAGGAAACGGGGCCGGCGAACGCGGTGACACAGGCAGACAGCACGCTGGAGAGCAGGATCAGCGCAAAGCGGAAGCGTTTGATGTGGACGCCCATGTTCTGCGCGTACGCCTCTCCGAGCTGGTACGCGCTCATGGGCTTGGAGAGCAGGAACGCGCATACCGTCCCGACGCCAACGATAACGGCGATCAGGCGCACATTCTCCGCGCTGACGCCGGAGAAGCTGCCGAGCGACCACGCGCGGAGGTTGACGATGTTGGAATCGTCCGCAAACGTGACGATCAGATCCGTCACCGCTGAGCAGATGTAGCCGATCATCACGCCGCAGACCACCAGCAGAGACATCTGGCGCACACGTCCGGCAATCAGCAGGATCAGCAGCATGACCAAAATTGAGCCGACGAACGCCGCCGCGTAAAGCCCTCCCGAGCCAAGCACGACGCCGCGGCTGAGAAAGTAAACCATCACCAGTGCAACGGTTAACTTCGCCCCCGACGAAACGCCCAGCACAAAAGGCCCCGCGATGGGATTGGCGAAAAAAGTTTGCAGTAGGAAGCCGGAAACCGCCAGCGCGCCGCCCAGCAGCGCGGCGGCAAGCATCCGGCGCAGACGCAGCCCGACGATGCGCGCGGCAAAATCCTCCCCGCCGGGATCGCGCAGCCGCTCCAGCACCTCGCGCGGCGCGAGCGACACGCTGCCGACCGCGAGGCTCGCCGCCATCAGCGCAAAAAGCAAGAGGGCGAGCAGCCCGAATGCCAACGCATAGCGCGTCTCACGTTTCATGGCATGCTCCCCCCCTCTCATATTCTTTTGTATAGTAAACGCATTGTATATATGCGCTTACTATATCAGCCATATTTCGCGGTTGCCGCGCAGCGGCGAGCGAAATGGCAATTAAAGTATTACAGTAAACGCAAATATTATTTGCGTTTACTGTATTCTACCGCAAACGGTGCAGGTAGGTCAACTCCGATTCGTCCGCTCCTCCGCGGAGCACGGCGTGAAAATCGGCGATCATGCCGCCGACCGCCGTGGTCTCCTGAAAAACATTCTCTCCGGCGCACCAGACCTCGCCCTCGCGCACCGCCTTGAAGTCCGCGAGCAGCGCGTTCTGCTCCAGAAGCTGATCGAGGCTGTCCACCGGATAGATGTTGGCGTTGTAGATCAGCACGTCGGAGTCCTTCGCTCCGGCGTAGAACGCCTCCATCTGCAAATTGACCGTCGAGCGCGCGTCGTTCTCGTCCGTCTCCAGCTCTGCGGGCACGTAGATCCCGCCCGCCAGCGCCAGCATCTTCGAGAGATAATCGCCCGGGCGGCGCACATTCACATAGCCGTTGGGACTCAGGCTGAAAAACGCCACGGTCTTACCGGTGTTCTCGGCGGTGAGGATCTGCGCAAGCGCCTCGGTCTGCGCCTTGAAGAACGCCTCCGCCTCGTCCGCCCTGCCGCAGAGCAGTCCGTAGAGCCGGATCCACTCCATCCGCCCCAGCGGATGCTCCTCATAGCTCGACCGCTCCACCATCACGGGGATGCCGAGCGCTTCCAGCTGCTCCTTCGTCGCGGGGTTGTGGAAGATCATCGTGTTCTCCACCGCCAGCGGGCAGCCCTCCGAGAGCAGCACCTCGTAGTCCGGCGCACGGTATTTGCCGATGTAGAGCATGCGCTCCGACGCAATGGCGTCACGCACCTCCGCGAGGCTCCAGTCCGCCTCCGTCGTGCTGGTGAAGCGCACGGCATCCAGCGCATCGAGACAGCGGAACGGGTCCATGGCGCCGGACGAGGCAACATACAGATGCTCCATCGGCGTGCGCAGTACCGTCGCGTCCGCGATCTGCGGCGGCTCGGTGCCCTCCGGGACGAGCAGCCAGCGCTCCTCCCCCGCGATGGTGACGAGCGCGGCGCCGCCGGCATAATAATCGACCGAAAACTGTTTTGCATACTGTAAGTCCATGTGTCCGGCCGGTACCGTCTCTCCGGATACAGGTTCCTCCGGAGCCGACTGGGCGCAGCCGTTGAAAAACAGCAGCAACACCGCAAAAAACAGGGCGGGAAATCTATTTCCGGTCATCGAGTCAATTTTCGTTTTCTGCCGCATTTATGGACTTTGAGTCAATATTAATTGTATAGTCTATCTCGTATGGCTGGCTCATGGCGGTGGTATCCGCCGTCACCGCCAGCGGGCGGTCAAAGGCGGCGACCGGGATCACAAAACCGGAGTTCCCGTCGTCGTAATCCGCGTCGTAGCGCGTGCCGTCCACCAGCATATAGTCGTAGTTCGAGCTGCTCCAGACAAGTCGCGCCGTCACCTTGCCGTCCGCTACCCACAGCGTGCAGGGAGACGCCACGCTCGCCCGGCCGGAGCCGCCCGATAGCGTCACATCCGCCGTGTAAGTCCCGTCCGCAAGGCCCAGCGTATCCGCCGTGACCACCGTGCGGAACGCGCTCAGCGGCAGCGAGTCCACGCGGAACACCAGCGTGCGGTCGTACCACAGCTCCTTGTTCCGGCTCCACGCCGCACAGGCGACGCCCGCGTCCAGCGCGTCAACGGGCAGCACAAACGTCCTGCCCTCCGGCTCGATGTACGCGGACACATCCGCTGTGGCGGCAGCCGCAGCCGTCCCCGCGTACAGATAGCCGTAGGCGTCGCTGCTCATGGTGAGCGCGGCGGTCATTGCCCCATTGGCGACGGTCAGCTCGCAGTGCTCGATCTTGAACATCGACGAGCTGCAATCCACCGCCACGTCATAGACGCCGTCAAACAGCTCGTCGCCGCCGACCGGCGTCATGCCCTCGCGAACCACGTCCTCCACGGTCGTCATCTGCGAGGCGTCCGCCACGGCGGAGGTGTTGCCCTGCGTGCCCGCGGCGCCGTCCGGCGTCTGCGCGGGCGACGTTTCCGCGGGCGTCTGCGGCGTCTGTACCGGCTCCGTCTGTGCCGACGGCTCCGGTGTCTGCGGCGTCTCCTGCGCCGGCGCGCCGCCGCAGCCCGTCAGCAGGCAAAGACAGAGTACGAGCGCCGCAAGTCCCTGTTTTCTCACGCTTTTCATCAGCCGTTCAGAGAAGCGACGGCCGCCTGCGCGTGCGCGACATAGAGCTGCTGGATCGCCTCGACGCCGCCCAGCCCCTCGACGACGCACTCCACCTTGAAGCCCGCGGCCTCGAAGATGCTCTTCCAGCTGTCCTCCTCGTCGCCTGCCATGTCGTTGTTGGCGTGGTCGCCCGCAACGACCATCAGCGGGCGCAGCACGACGCGCTTGTAGCCGCCCGCCTGCGCCGCGGCGAGCACGTCCTCAACGCTCGGCTCCGCCTCGACGGTGCCGATGTAGTAGTTCGCCTCGCCCTTGCCGGCGAGCACGCCCTGCATCTTCTCATAGACGCCGTTGGACGCCGCCTCGGTGCCGTGGCCCATGAAGCTGATCGCGGTCTCGCCGTCGTCATACTGCTTCGTCGCAGCGACGATGGCATCCGCCACCGCGGAGAAGTCGTCGTCCGTGGTCAGCAGCGGCGCGCCGATGGCGATGTGCTCGAAGGCGTCGGAATAGCCGGCGAGCTCCTCGACGAGGTCGTTGTACTCAAAGCCGTTCATCAGGTGCGTCGGCTGCACGACGAGCGTCTTGACGCCGTTGGCGACCGCGCGGTCGAGCGCCTCGGTCACGTTGTCGATGACCTCGCCGTCGCGGGACTTGACGTGGTCGATGATGATCTGACTGGTGAACGCGCGGCGCACGCTCCAGTCAGGGAACGCCTTCTCCAGCGCGTTTTCGACCGCGCCGATGGTCAGGCGGCGGCTGTCGTTGAAACTGGTGCCGAAGCTCACCACCAGCAGCTCCTTTTCCCCAATGTCGTCCTGATTGCGGGGGTTGTCCAGCGAGGCGTCGCCCGTCGTGTAATCCTCCTCTTCCTCCGGCTCCTGCGCGGGCTCGGCGGGCTGGGCCGGTTCAGCAGGCTGCGCGGGCTGCGCGGGTTCGGCGCTCTGCGCAGGCTGGGCGGGCGCCGCGGGTTGGGCGGCGGGCGTCTCCGTCTGCGGCGTCGCGGCGCCTCCGGCGCATCCGGCGAGCATCACGAGCACCAGCGTAAGGGCGGTGAGGCAAAACAAACCTTTTTTCATTTTCATCTTCTGTTACTTCCTTTCCGAAATATACCGCAACGTGCGGCGAAACCATTGAATCCGGACAAAAAACACCCGCTCACCTGCCGGCAAGCGGGGCAAACGCGCACCAAAGCCGAGCCGATCCATCGGCTCAGCCAGACGTGCGTTTTCCGGTTCCGGCAGAAACGCTGACAGCTTTCGGGTACTCTGACTCATCCGCCGCGGACCAAACGGTGCCGCGCGGCATCACAGTGACCGACTCGCGGGGCTTTTCACCCACATTCCCCCTGCCGCCCGAAGCGGCGAAAGACTGCTCGATTCAATTGTCATACGTTTTATATCATATCCCCCGACAAAATTCAAGCAAAAAACTCTTGACTTTATCGATTTTATGTGTTAAAGTTCAGAACATCAAAGCGGTGAAGCCGCAGGAAAGAGAGATGGTTTCATATGGTTATCAAGGTACTCATGCTCGTGGTGTTCTTCGGCGTTATGGTCGGCATCGGCCTGTACTGCCGCCGCAACGCCACCGACGTCAACGGTTTCGTGCTCGGCGGGCGCAACGTCGGCCCATGGCTGACGGCTTTTGCCTACGGCACTTCATATTTTTCGGCGGTCATCTTCGTCGGCTACGCCGGACAGTTCGGCTGGAAGTACGGCATTGCCGCCACGTGGGTCGGCATCGGGAATGCACTGATCGGCTCGCTGCTGGCGTGGGCGGTGCTCGGCCGCCGCACCCGCATCATGACCCAGCACCTCGCGAGCGCGACCATGCCGGAGTTCTTCGGCAGGCGCTTCGGCAGCAAGCAGCTCAAGCTGGCGGCGTCCGTGGTCATCTTCATCTTCCTGATCCCCTACACCGCGAGCCTGTACAACGGCCTCAGCCGCCTGTTTGCGATGGCGTTCAACGTGGATTACGCCGTGTGCGTCATCGTCATGGCGATCCTGACCGGCATTTACGTGATCGCGGGCGGCTACATGGCGACCGCCATCAACGACTTCATCCAGGGTCTGATCATGATCGGCGGCATCATCGCGGTCATCGCCGCGGTGCTGAACTCGCAGGGCGGCTTTCTCGCTGCGCTCAAGGGTCTTGCCGAGGTCAGCGACCCCGAGGTCTCCGCGATGCCCGGCGCGTTCAACTCCTTCTTCGGGCCTGATCCGCTCAACCTGCTCGGCGTCGTGATCCTCACCTCGCTCGGCACATGGGGTCTGCCGCAGATGGTGCAGAAGTTCTACGCCATCAAGAGCGAGAGCCAAATCACCAAGGGCATGGTCATCTCGACCGTGTTCGCGTTCATCGTCGCGGGCGGCTGCTACTTCCTCGGCGGCTTCGGACGGCTGTTCTCCGACCGCATCAACGTCGCGGCGGACGGCTTCGACGCCATCATTCCGGCGATGCTTTCGGGTCTGCCCGACATCCTGATCGCGGTTGTGGTCATCCTCGTGCTCTCCGCCTCCATGTCCACGCTCTCGTCGCTGGTGCTGGCGTCCAGTTCGACGCTGACGCTCGACTTCCTCAAGGACAACGTGATCCACGACATGGACGAGAAGAAGCAGGTCACAGTCATGCGCGTGCTGATCGTCGTGTTCATCGCGATCTCCGTCGTGCTCGCCATCGTGCAGTACCGTTCCAGCGTCACGTTTATCGCGCAGCTGATGGGCGTCAGCTGGGGCGCTCTGGCGGGCGCGTTCCTCGCGCCGTTCCTCTACGGCCTGTACTGGAAGCGCACGACAAGCGCTGCCTGCTGGGCAAGCTTCCTGTTCTCCTGCGTGGTGATGGTGCTCAACATCTTCGTGCGCTCCTCCTTCCCCGCGCTGCTGCGCTCCCCCATCAATGCCGGCGCGTTCTGCATGCTCGCCGGACTGGTGCTGGTGCCGCTCGTCAGCTCCTTCACCGCGCCGCCGGACAAGAAGCTGGTGGATGACGCGTTCTCCTGCTACGACCGCAAAGTCACCGTGCGCCAGAGCGAGGCGCTGGGCGATGAGGCGTAAACAACCGCATAAAAGAATGGCGCGGGAGCGATCCCACGCCATTCTTTTATTGGTTTGACGTCACAGCTCGAAGCCGCTGGTATCGATGTTCTTCTCGTCGCCGATCAGCTTTTCAAAGTCCGGCACGGGCATGGGCTTGTAGAAGTGGTAGCCCTGCACGTAGCGGCAGCCGAGCTCCTTGATGAACTCCGTCTCCTTCTCGGTCTCCACGCCCTCGACGATGATGGGCGCTTCCAGGCTCTTTGCCATGTTGACGATGGACTCCAGAATCTGTACGCCCTTGCGGTCGTCGCTGTTCATACGCAGGAACTTGGCGTCCAGCTTGATGATGTCGACGTTCAGGCTGCGCAGCATGTTGAGCGACGAGTAGCCGCTGCCGAAGTCGTCCATCAGCACGATGAATCCCTTCTCGCGCAGCCGCTTCACGGTGTCCGCCACCGCGCCGTCGCCGACGTAGGCGGATTCGGTGATCTCGATCTTGATCGTCTCCACCGGCAGCTTGTACTTCCAGACCAGCAGGTCGAAGAACGCCGGCACATCGATGGTGAAAATGTCGATCTGCGAGACGTTGACGGAGATGGGCAGCGGCGTATGGCCGCCGTCGATCCACGCTCTCTGCCACGCGCAGACCTCCTCCCAGACGAACTGGTCGAGGTCGGAAACGAAGCCGTACTGCTCCAGCACGGGGACGAAGACGCCCGGCGGCACCATCGACCCGTCCTCCTTCTTCCAGCGCACCAGAGACTCCGCGCCGACGACCTTGCCGCCTTCCAGCTCGCATTGCGGCTGGAGCTGGATGAACAGCTCGTGATCCTTCAGCGCCTTCTGGAAGTCGGAGAGAATCTGGTAATCCTGCTCCGTCTTCTTGTACATAGCCTCCTCGAAGATTCGGATGCGGTGGTGGTAATCCTCCTTCGCGTGCTGCGCCGCCTGTGCCGCGCGGTCAAACAGCTCCTCCACGGAGGCCTCGCCGTCCGCCATGCAGATGCCGAATGCGGGCAGGAAGCCCATGGATGTGCCGTGCTCCATGACGAGCTCGTGGATGTTGTCAAACAGGTGCTTCATGCCCTTTTCGCTGTAGGGCGCGATGAACGCGAAGTCGTCCTGTCCCAGATAACCGGCAAGGCCGCCGGTGTTCTTCTCCGCCTCGACCAGACGCGCGCCGATCGACGCAAGCAGCTCGTCGCCCGCCTCTCTGCCGTACCACTCGTTGAACAGCTTGAAGTGCTCCAGATCGATGGCGTGCACGCACCAGCCCTCGGGGTGCTCGCGCAGCAGCTCCTTGCCGCGGTTGTAGAACGCCGCCGCCTTGTAGAGGCCCGTCAGCTCGTTTCTGGAGTTCTCCGCGCCGCCGCCGCTCACGTCCACGATCAGGTGCCGGGTGTCGCCCGCCGCGCGGGTTGCCTTCAGACTGCAATAGAGCGGCTCGCCGTCCATTTGCAGGCGGTAGCTCAGCGTAAACTCGCCCTGCTCGTCAACCGTCCGCAGGATGTTCTCCTTCGTGAACGCCTTGAAGAACTCGTCGTGGTCTTCCTCGCAGATCATGCTCAGCGCGTTTTCGCGGCTCGCATTGAAGAAGTCCTGCCCCTGCAT
This sequence comes from Oscillospiraceae bacterium, assembly GCA_015067435.1. GTDB lineage: Bacteria > Bacillota > Clostridia > Oscillospirales > Oscillospiraceae > Hominicoprocola. The sequence goes on from SVMM01000002.1 coordinate 266,685, forward strand.
CTCCTCCGACGCATCGTTCATATCCGTGCTGGAGTTGTAGGTGGCGTACCAGTCCGTGTTCAGATCGACGTAGTAGATCGCGGAGTAATTTTCGGAGAACGCGTGCGCCATGTGCGCATAGAGGGCGTTGGCGCTGAGGAGCTTTTCATAAGCCGCCTGCGCCTCCTCGGTCTCCTTCCTCGCGAGCGTCACCTCGGTGTAGTCAAGGCGCATGGCAAGCGTGCACAGCCGGCCGGTGGCGTTGTCCGTGAACTTGAGCTTGGTCGTCTGGAACTCGCGCGGATTGCCCTGGGC
>SVMM01000019.1 GCA_015067435.1 Oscillospiraceae bacterium
TTGTACTGCTCGTACAGCGCTTTGGAGAACGACATCTGCGTCTGGATCGACAGCAGCACGCTCAACGCAATAATCAGCGCGCCGCAGCCGATCATAATACTCCTGTTGATGGGATTTTTCTTCTTTTTTGCCGACATAAAAGCTTCCTCTCTTCTCTGACGGACTGATTAAACTGACGGTTGTGCCGAATGGAAAGCCCAATTTTTCTGCTTATAATATACTACTTCTTTCCGGATTTTTCAACCGTCGTTCAGCATTTTATTCTTTATTATGAATGATTATTTGCGCGGCTCCCCTTCCCCCGGATCGCTCCGGACGGACGCCGCGTCTTTCGTCAAATCGGCGAAAACGCAAGCCGGACTATACAAATTGAGAAAAATCCTCTATAGTATAATTATTATGGAGTACCCATTTTCTTTTGAAAGGGAGACTATGTCATGAAGAAGACGCGTTTTCCTGCGCTTTTTTTGTGCCTTGTGATAGCGCTCGGCTTTCTGCCCCCGCTCTCGCGAGCGTCGAACGAGATCGTCGCCTATGAGGCAACACGGATTTCGTCCTCTAAAGCTTTGTCTGGCAAACGGATCCCTTTTCCCTCACGGGGCCGGCGGGCTATCACTACCCGGAGCAGGAGATCCGGATCAACAAATGGAAAGAGGTTTCGACCGGCGGGCTCGGCTCGGGCGGGATCGACGGGACGGACTTCTTCTTCCGCCGCATCATGGACTACGCGCCGCCCGATCAGCCTGCCCAGAAGGGCAAAGAATACACCATCAAGCGCGACAATTTCAGCTTCGGCAACGACTCCCCCAGCTTTTTCAAGAGATACGCGCAGTCCCCGGCAACGATCGTCGCGGGCGGCACCGTCTGGTTTTATGGGACCTACGGCTATCTGATGACGATTCGGCGTTCAGCGCGATGATGGCGGGGCGCACGCAAAGCCAGAAGGCGGAGCTGATCGCCATGCTGAACCGCGGATTTAGCGGATGCTGCCACGGCATGTCCCTCACCAGCGGCCTTTTGTTCGAGGAGCGCATCGCGCTTTCCCAGTTCGGCCCCGAAGCGGACGCGTTCAGCCTCAAAGCGCCCTTTGAGAACCCCGAGCTGGCGCGGACGCTGATTTTCTATCAGGTCTGTGGGAACTACGATGTTCTCGGCTATGAGAAGCGGCACAGCGCCGACCTTTCGGACAGCCGGAGCACGGCGCTGCGCATCGTCAAATCCCTGCAAAGCGAGCCGCAGCATCCCGTGCTCGTCGGCTTCTCCGCCACGGAAGACGGTGTCAGGTACAGCCACGCGGTGCTCGCCTTCAAGGTGGAGGACGCGAGCGGAAGCTACAAATATGACGTGAGCGTTTACGACCCGAACTATCCCGAAGAAGCGCGGCACCTCTATCTCACTGAGAGCGGCGAAGCCTCGTTCCCCTCCCACGATAATTCCCGTTTCAGGCTTGCCGACAAGGCGGACGTCCTGTACGACGCGACGCTCTCTTATCCCGCCGTCGCCAAAACCGAGGTGGACATCCGCACGAACGAGGGCGTGACGGTCGAGACAAACGGCAAAAGCGCGACCGTGGAGAACGGCAAGGTCACGGGCGATCTTCCGGTCACGGCGTACAAGCCGGAGGCAGGCAGCGGCGAATCGATCCTGATCGTTCCCGTGGAGTCGAACCAGCCCGTCCGCCTCCGCAGGCTGCATCCGAACAGCGGTGGCTCGGCGAGCGTCCAGTCGAGCGGCACCTTCGCGCTCATCACCGGCGGCGCGAGCGAGGTGACGGTCAACCCCGACGGCAGCGTCACCGCCAAAACCAACAGCTCCGAGGGCGCGCTTGCCGTCGCGTCCGACACCACGCGCGGCGACCTCTTCGGCACGACGGTCACGACCCGGGCGGGCGAGGTCACGGTCACGCCGACGACGGACGGCGCGACCGTCCAGACCTCGGACGGCACGGCGGACGTCACCGTCTCCCGCGAGAAAAGCAGCGTGACATTCGACGATATTGACACCTCGAAGGGCGTCGAGATCAAATCCAGCGGCAACAGCGCCACGCTCTCCTCCGGCGGGCAGGAGATCGCGAGGGGTACCGCGACCGCCGACGGCGGCACAGCGCAAACCGCCTCCACGCAGCCGACCGCCGACACGCGCCAGATCGCGGAGAGCGCGCAGAAGAACGCTTCCGGCACCTCCGCGCAGATCGTCAGCCGTCGCCAGAACACAAGCGGCACGGTGGACGCCTTCCACTCACGCCGGAGAAGTGGAGCTGGGTCGCCGAGGGCGAGGGGTATGGCCGCAAATACTTCACCTCCGGCAAATATGTCCGTGACGACGGACGCGCCGTGATTTACCTTGACAGCAGCGACAGCGGCGACGGCTTTACCTATCAGATCTATGTGATGCCGGACGGCGGAAAACAGAGCAGCTACAGGATCTACGACGATGAGTATGACACGTACAATGTCTGGATGGATTATACAGACGAAACGCACGCCTATGACAGCGACGTCAAGCTATCTCTGCAAAGCCCCGGCAACGGCAGCCTGATCGTCAAGTCCGACTGGGACAGCGAGATGTATCTGCAATACGGTGCGCCGGACGGCGTCTACAACCTCGTGAGAGAATTGAAGTGAACGGAGGAAGCGCCATGTCAGATTACACCGATTTCACCTATCTCGACTACCACAACAGCGACGAGGGACAGCGGCGCGTCGATTCCGACGCCATCGGCCGCGCGTTCTCGCAGGCGGGCGCGAGCTACTACGGCGACGGCAGCGAGTTCATCGTCGGTTACGACGCAAACGGCGGCGCGATGATCGACTCCGACGCCGTGCGCGCCGCCGCGCGGAGAAAGGCTGAGGAGGCCGCGGAGTCCCGGCGCGCGGAGGAATCGTTTATGCGCCTGCTGATGCAGCAGCGTCAGGCGCAGGCAAGCTTCTACATTTATCACGGCAGGGATAAGATCTACTATCTGCGCGAGGGAGATCGCATCTATTGGACGCAGCTGCTCCACAAGAGCGGGAGCTGTCCATACCTGTTCGATTCAGCAAAACTCGGCCCGTTTCTGAACGAGATGGAAGCTGTGGTCCGCACGTTTGACCGCTTTGACGTGAATTTTACGTCCTTCTGCCCGTACTGCTTCCGTCAGCCCGACACAGATGACGCGTGGGCCTTGAAAAAGGCGAACGCCATCCTCGCCGCGCTGAAAAGAGGCAAGTGGAAGAAGGAGTATTTCGAGCCGCCCGCGCCGCCCGCGAACGCGGCGAGGACGGCGGCTCCGGCGAAGAAGGCTTCGCCGGCGAAACCGGCAATCCCGAAGGAGAAGGTGACCCCGACTTACAAAAAGGAAGGAAGCAGTCTCTTGCTCAATCGCCCCGAAAAGGGGTCTCTGGCGTTCAAGAATTACGAGGTGGAGGTCTTCCGTGACATCGTCTGGCTGAATGTGGATTTTGTCTCGCCGCTTTCCATGCAGGAGGATTCCTATCTGAGCTTCACGCACAGCCTGAAGGTGTCCTACGTCAAGAGCGGTCTGTTTGGCTCCAAAACGGTTTCCGTCCTTCCCGGAGAGCTCACAGCGAAGAATGTCAAGGTCTATCTCAAGGACAAACAGGAAGGAGGCGGGTACGCCTGCCGGGTCAACATCCCGTATCGCAAATCTGAATTGAAGGCGCTCTGCGGCGCAGGGCATTATACCATTGAGGTGATGATCGACGACGAGAGCTTCGACGGGAAGCGCCAGTTTCGTGGCGAAGCCGACATGACCCCCGGCAATCACCGATGACAGCGGAGGAAACAGCATGTCCGACCACACCGATTTCAGCTATTCCGACTACCAGTACCGGGACGCGGACAGGCGCCGCGCGGACGCGGAGGCCGTAGCGCGTGAGTTTGCCAAATACGGCGCGGGCTACTTCGGCAACGGCAGTGAGTTCGTCACCGGCCGCGACGAGTATGGCGGCGCGAAGCTCGACACGGGCTACATCCGCGCAGCCGCGAAGCGCAAGGCGGAGGAAACGGCGCGGGAGAAGCGCAACGACGAGGCGTTTTTGCGCCTGCTCGCAAAAAACACATCGGGACGGCGCGACAGCTCTTACCTCGACTTGGACGGCGAGACCGTCTACTTCCCGCACCGCGGCTCTGTCGCCGGCTTCCGGCTGATCCACCGCAGCGGCGCGGACTGCCGCTACGCCTTCTCCCCCGCGCGCGTCGGGCCGTTTCCGACCGATATGGACGGCCTCGGCGAAATCGGCGAGATCCGGGTCGAGCGGTATTACCCCTGCCCGTTCTGTTTCGCCGGAACCTCGGTCATGGACGAGCTGGAGCGCGGCGACGCCGCACGCGTGGAGGTGATCCGCCGTTCCCTGCGCACGAACCAATGGCGCTGGGAGTGCTACATGAAGGGCGCGGACAGCGCGCCGAGCGTGAGCGACAACGTTCAGATCGAGACCTCGTCGCTCTTTACGCCCTATGCGGAGTTTGTGCGGCTGCTCGGCGCAAATCCAGACATGGACGGCGTCGTCATGTCGGGGGCGGACGTCGAGCGGCGTAAACTCGACAACGGGGTTGGCGACTACATCCGCGCGAAATTCGACTGCACGGCGAAGAAGCGCCCCGCGGAGGAGCTCGGCAGCGTGCTCATACAGCTCTCGCTGTTCCGCTACCGGAAGGCCATTCCCTTCGAGATGTTCCGCAAGCGGGCGAAAAGCGTTGTCTACGACGATTTTGAGAAGGTCTGCTCCGACCTGCATCTCGTCAACATGTGGGCGCAGAACGTCACGCGGATCGACGACGGCTGGGCGTTCGATCTCGTCGGCGGACTGATACCGAAGAATTTGCCTCGCGTCGCGGACGGCATCTACATGGTCTGCCTCGACGTCGGCGGCGCGCGGATGTACCGGGACGCCAAATTCGGCGTTTACGGTTTTATTGAATGAAAAGGGCGCGTTGCAGAAAGAAAAATCTGCAACGCGTCCCTTTTCGCGCCGAAAAGGCGCCGGACGTGGAAAACAACCGCCCAAAACGCGGCGCCTGCACATAGCAAAGCCAGCCCCGGAGCATTTTCCGGCGCTTTCTGTGGAGAATATTCAGTTTTTCAGGCTATGCGCTGTCGAGTTGCGAGAGATGCGTCTGCAACCGTCCGTTTTCCCGCTTCATCCACAGCTTTTTCAGATTGAATCCAAGCGCGAGAAAGAACAGCTCTGTCCGCACGTTCTTCCTGCCGCGCGTGAGAAATCTGCGAAAGCCAAAATCGGTTTTCAGCAGTCCAAATGCACCCTCCGCTTGAATGGAGCGGCACAGACGCAGATAGACGCCACGCTCGGTAGAGATATTCTCCTGTGAGGCCTTGCGCAGCTCTTGCAGCGTCTTGTTTACGCGCAGTTCCTTCGGCTGCTCCGCGTCCTTTGCCTGACAGCACTTTTCCCGCAGCGGGCAGCCCGTGCAGTCCTCGCAGCGATACCACGCGGTCGTCACCTCGCGCCTGTTTCGCAGCTCCGTGCACTCGCGGCGCAGCGGAAGTCTCCGCCCGTTGGCGCAGATATAGCAATCTTCGTCGGCGTCGTAGGTCATGTTTTCCATCCGGCCGAGCTGCTTCCTGAATTTCGGACTCTTTTGCTGCTCGTAGCTGGCAGGCTTGATAAAACTCATCTGCCCGTTGCGAATGTGGTCTTCCTTCATCCGCATAATCGTGGTGTCTGTGTCCGTCTTGGAATCGCTGTTGCGTTCCTTGCCCATGACATCGAGCTTTTCCTCGTACTCTGCCCAGCGGCAACGCAGCTCGTCCAGCTTTTCCCAGTCCTTTTGTTCCGCGCTCTTGCGTTTGCCGCTGCCGTGGACAAAGTCGATGTTCTCGGCTGCCTGCGCAGTTTCGTGATCCAGCGCAAGTACCACTTGACCGTGACGCTCATACGTCGTATAGTGGTCTTGCGTTTTTGACTGTTTTTTCACACCTACAGCATAACGCAAAAAGCGAGGCCAGGAAACCCTTTTGGGGCTCCTGACCTCATCTTTTTTCAGCACGCTATTTTGCAACGCGCTCTTGTGTTTTGTTTCCGTACGCGCCGGTCACTGCGCCAGCAATTGGCAGTAACGCTGCATGATCGCCGAAACCTCGGCGCGGGTCGCGCTGTCCTTCGGGGCGAGCCTGCCGTCCTTTCCGTTGACGATGCCCTTCATGGTCACCCAGCACATCGGCTCATACGCCCACTCCGCAACGTCCGCCGCGTCGGGGAAATCGAGCGGGAACGCCCATGCGCCGGCGAAGCCGAAGCCCTTGCTCTGTGCATAGCGGTAGAGGATCGTAACAAGCTGCTCGCGGGTCAGGGGATCGTCAGGCCCGAACTGAAGCTTGTTGTAGCCCTTCATGACGTTCTGCTCCGTCACCCAGCGGATCGCGGGCACGTACCAGCCATCCGGGACGACGTCGGTGTAGGCCAGCGCGACGGAAGAGGCGGGACGCCCCTCCAGGTTCCAGAGGATCTGCGCCATCTGCGCGCGGGTAATGATGCCGTTCGGCGCAAACAAATTATTGCCCATGCCCTGCATGATCCCGTGCTCCAGCACAAAATGCACGCCGTCGTGATACCATGCCCACTTATCCAGATCGGCGAAGCCGGTCATGGGACAGGTGTTGTCCCGCGGACAGCCATTCGAGCCGTTCGGGTCGCCCGTGCCCGCGGACGCCGCAGTCGTTTGGAACGTTCCCTTGACCCTTACGTCGCAGGCGGGCATCGTAAAGGTATATACGCCGCCGTTTTCCGTGAGCGGCAGCTTGTAGCCGCGGACGGCGGCGGTAACGGTCAGCGCGGCAAGGTCGTAGCCATCCTCCGGCTTGGCGGTCAGCGTGACCTTCGTTCCCTCCTCGGCGCGGATGTGATCCGACTCGACGGTTCCGAACGCCGTGCGCAGCACCTCAACGTAATAACTTTTCGGTCCGTCATCTTGCTCGTGCGGCGGCGGGTTCGTGGGCGCGGGCGCGGGCGCGATCCTCTCCCTGGCGCCGGCGATCAAATAGCCGGAGAAGTTATCCGCGTAGATATAGAGCAGCTTTGCGGCAGGGTCGAACACCCAGCCTTCTCTAGTGGCTGTGATCAAGCCGGTTTCGGTGTTGACCAGTCTACGGGAGCCCAGCGGATTGAGCTCCGTAATATCGCCGCCGTGCTCACGGTAGACATGGAATTGCGTGTCCCCGTTCTTGATGGGGAGGATAATCTCCAGCCTTTTGGGGAGCTTTTCCGTCAGCTGGGGTTTCGTCAGCTGGATGGTGGTCGTATCGGTGCTCCCGTAAGGGGTGACCTTGAGGTTGACGTTGATCAGAAGCTCCGTCAGATGCGGGTCTTTGCCGAGATCGCTGCTCCTCGCGCGGCTTCTCATCTCGTCCATCGCGGCTGTTTCCGCGGCCGTAGCACCGCTGAACGGCTTCAACTCCATGTTCACTTCAACGTGGGACGAGGAAAGCACGAGTCCAAGGTCATTGAGCTGCGTGGTAAGCCAACTCCATCCGTTCAACGCTGCCGCCAGCTCGTCAAGCCCGCCGACCACGGTGTCCGCAACCTGCAGATCCGCCACGGAACTTGCGTCGGTTGCCGGCATGGTGATCGCTGTTGTGACCGCCTCGCCTTTCACGATGACCGCGGAGGTTTTAATCAATTCGGATGTTACGCTCGGGTAGTTAGTGGGATCAAACTGGTGATTCTGCGTCGCCACCAGATTGTAGATGCCGTCCGGATTGCCGGGGAAGGTTACGGAGCCGCTACCCCTGCCGTTGTCGGAGTCGCTGATCGTGACAACCTTTTTTGCCAGCTCCTTGCCGCCGCGCATGAGCTGCAGCGTCACATCGCCCTGAAACGCGTCGATCGTCACCTCAATGTTATGGCCCCATTTGGCATAGAGGTCGAGATCGCCATTGACCCCGGCGCCGAAATCATACGGTATGGTGCAGGCCTCGTCCTTATACCAGCCGCCGAAAGAGAGACCGTCCTTGGTCGGATCGACTGGCTTGCTCGCCTGGCCGCCCTCCGTGACGTATTGCGGATTCGGATCGATCGCGCTGCCGCCGTTGGTATGGAAAGTGACGTTGTAGACCGTGCTCCCGTAAACGGCGGAGCGCCTGATTATTGAGCTGCCGTCCTCGCTCCATGTCTCCGCCATCGCGTTGAGCGGCAGCAGCCCCAGCGCCATGACCAGCGCCATGCAGAGCGACAGAAAACGCCGCTTTCTCGTTTGAATTGTCTGTTTGTCCATGTTTGTCCTCACTCCTGTGTCGTCAGTTTATGAACTCTTTATGATAAACCGCAGATGGCGAAAGCCGTCGCGGATTGTGCGCAGTTTTGACGCTCTGTCCAGCGTGCAGCGCCGCAGACGCACGGGCACCTGACCGATGCGGAGCCCCGCTTTCGCCGCCGCGGCGATCAGCTCGGTGGCGAACTCCATACCGTCCGAGCGCAGCGTCAGCTTTTGCGCCGCCTCGCGCGTCAGTCCCCGCAGCCCGCAGTGGAAGTCGTGTACGTCCGTGCGGAAGCGCACGCGCGCCAGCGCGGAGAGTGCCGCCACGCCGAGCTTGTGGGAAAGCGGCATCGCATCGCGCTCGATCCCGCCCGCAAAGCGGTCGCCGATCATCACGTCGAAGCGGCCGTCCGCCAGCGGCCGATACAGCGCGCCGAGCTGCATGAAATCGTAAGTCGTGTCGCAGTCGCCCATCAGGATGACGCCCGCGCTTGCCGCCGCAATGCCCGTGCGCAGTGCCATGCCGTAGCCGGGGCGGCTCTCACGGACGACCCGCGCGCCCTGCGCCGCCGCGATATCTCCCGAGCCGTCCACGGAGCCGTTGTCCACCACCAGCAGCTCGCCCCGCAGACCGTTCTCCGCCAGAAAGCGCCGCGCCTCGTCCAGACAGGCGGCCACGGCGGCTGCCTCGTTCCGGCAGGGAAGCACCAGCGTCAGGTCAGGCGTGTTTTCGTCGTTTGGCGACATTGCCGCGTCTCCTTTTCGTCAACTCGTCCAAAATGAGCGCCGCAGCAAGCACGCTTGCCATCTGCGCACGGTAGGTGAAAAAGAAGTGCAGGAACGAATGGTTCCGCAGCGTCAGGTACCGCGCATAGGGGACGAGGCCGAGCAGCGCATAGGTCAGGATCAGCCGCTTGTCACAGCCCTTTTGGAGGTACACAAAGCCGACGTAAGCCGCGCCGACGAGCAGCGCCAGCCCCGTCAGCGCGCCGACAACGCCCCAGCCCAGCGGGAACAGGCAGAACACGTTGCGCCAGATCGCGCCCGATACGAGCCGGATCGGGCCGATGCCGGCGACTTCGCCGCTCAGGCGCTCGTCGATGTGCTCCGTCACGTAGGGCAGGACGTTTTCGCCCAGCACCGCACCGGCAAGCAGCCACTTCAAAAGCCACATGCCCACGTAGCCGCAACACCATGGGACCGCCGCCGTCCAAGCCGTGCGCACGGGGGACGCCGCCGCGTCCGCGCGCCGCCGCAGCCAGATCAAAAGCAGCAGTGGAACGAGCAGAGACAGCGTTTCTGTGGTGAGGAAGTCGAGGAAGCTTGTCACCATGCCGCTGATAAGAAATACAACGCCAGCACGCTCCCACTTCCCGCGGTCCGCGAGACGGAGGACGAACAGCGACCAGATCAGCGCCAGCAGGCAGGTCCACGTGTACTCCAGGCTCAGCGGCACGAACCAGAATGCCGCTGCAATCATGCCCGCCAGCATCCCCGCCGCCGGGAACCATGCCCTCCGGCGCAGGAGCAGCGCCGTCAGCAGCGCCGCCAGCGCCGCCAGCAGCACGCCGTTGAACACGTAGATTTGCCGCAGGCTGAGCACCGCGAGCAGCGGGCGCACGACGGCGATCGAACCGTGCCAGTAGCGCAGATACTGCTGGTTGGCGGGCTGATCGTTCGTCACCGCGTCGAGCAGGCTGTCAAGCACGTTCTGATTCGGCGCATGGCGGTATGCCGAGAGCATGACGGAACGTAGCGGTTTCGCTGCGTCATAGTGCCAAGCGATGTTCAGCAGGATGGCGTCTGCGTAGCGATCGATCCGGCTGGCGTCCACGCCGGGCACCGCGAGGGGGTACGTCTCGCCCGCGGCAAGAAAACGCGCGGATTCGCGCATATTGCCCTCGATCGCGCCGCGCGGGATGCACGCCGCGCCGACGAGCAGCGCCAGCATCAGCGCCGCGGCGATGCAAAAGGCGGCAAAATATTCAGCAATCCTTTTCACGCGGGACAACGACCACCCCAATATGATTCTACCATATGTAGTTAGTATACCACGAGCAGAGCACAAAGCAAGCTTTTTTTCATGCTCTGTGCCTGCTACGAGCAGCCGGATCTGAATATGGACAACCCGCTCGTGCGGGAAGAGGTGAAGAAGATCCTACGCTTCTGGCTGGACAAGGGCGTCGACGAAATGGCAGAACGGTCTGGAGGGCAAGGCCTGGAACATGCTCTATCTGGAGAACCATGACCATCCCCGCGTCATCTCCCGCTACGGCAGCGAAAAGCTGCGCGAGTTGAGCGGGAAATCGCTTGCCGCGGCGTATTTGTTCCAAAAGGGCACGCCCTTCGTCTATCAGGGGCAGGAGATCGGCATGACCAACTGGTATCCCGACGATCCGGAGAAGTACGAGGACGTGCAGACCCGCTGGCAATACTTCAACAAGCCCGACGCGCCCGAAGATACGCTGCGGCCCTATGAATGCCGAGTGTATCTCCGGAAGTGAAGCGTGCAAAGCCATAAAGGAAAGAGCGCGTTGCAAAATAGCGCGCTGAAAAAAGACGAGGTCAGGGGCCCAAAAGGGTTTCCTGGCCTCGCTTTTTGCGTTATGCTGTAGGTGTGAAACAACAACTTCAAACGCAAGACCACTATACGACGTACGAGCGTCATGGTCAAGTGGTACTTGCCCTGGATCACGAAACTGCGCAGGCAGCCGAGAACATCGACTTTGTCCACGGCAGCGGCAAACGCAAGAGCGCGGAACAAAAGGACTGGGAAAAGCTGGACGAGCTGCGTTGCCGCTGGGCAGAGTACGAGGAAAAGCTCGATGTCATGGGCAAGGAACGCAACAGCGATTCCAAGACGGACACAGACGCCACGATCATGCGGATGAAGGAAGACCATATGCGCAACGGACAGATGAGCTTTATCAAGCCCGCCAACTACGAGTACCAAAAGAGCGCGAAGTATAAGAAGCAACTCGGCCGGATGGAAAACATGACCTACGACGCCGACGAAGATTGCTATATCTGCGCCAACGGGCGGAGACTGCCGCTGCGCCGCGAGTGCACGGAGCTGGCTTTGCTATGCCCAGACGCCGCGTTTTGGGCGGTTGTTTTCCACATCCGCCTCCTTTCGGCGTAAAAAGGGACGCGCTGCAGATTTTTCTTTCTGCAACGCGCCATTAACTATTACGATATGCCCGGTCGATCTTTTGATCGTCGGTTTTTTACCCCACGTGGATGAACACGCACTCGTCGCCCGCGTGACCGGTATGGTCGTCCCATGTCATCTCGTTGTCGCCGCTGAGCACAAACGAGCCTTCCCCGTTTTCATACTGCACCGCGTCGGTATAGTCCGTATCCGTGGTGAATGTGCGGATGAAATGCTTCGCATTCCGATAGCTGAGCGTGCCGTCGCCGTTCCCAAAAGCCTCCATCTCCCAGATGTAGGTCTCGGCGGCGCCGTTCGCCCAGTCGATCGTGACGTTGTACTCGCCGGAGCCCGCGCCCCTTTCAAAGGTGATGACGCCGCGGCCCGCGGTCTCCTCCGCCCAGGTGCCCAGCAGCACATCCGTGGATACGGCGCCGCCGTTTGCAGTGACCAGCGCGTCATACCATGCCTGCATGATACCGCTCGCCGTGAGGTTCCCGTTCAGAAAGCTCGCGCGCATCAGCTGCTCGTTTTCGCCGTTCCAGACGGTACGGACATAGTTCTCCCCGCCCGGGGCAAGGAAGAAATCAAAGCGGATGTCTTCCGCGGGGATGCTGAGTACGATGTACTCGCCGTCGGGCGTTTCGGAGAGATCGGCTTCCTCATAGGAAACCCCGTTGCCGCCGATCAGCTTCTCTGCATACGCCGTCACGTCCATAGTGATGCGCGGAGCCATGCTCCCATGCTCCAGCGAGCTGACCGTGTAGTCCGTTTCGTGCGCATAGGCGATGCGCGCAAGGTACATGTCAAGCGTGTTGTTGCTGCGCCAGAACTGGTCAAGCCCGTTTTCCAGCGTAAACGCGCCGATCACGCTTGCGGTCCAGTCCAGAAGCTTCTCCCATTTTTCCGTGTGCTGCTTTGCGGCGGCCTCGTCGCTCTCCAGAAAAATGCGCACGTCGGTGGGCGTGTTGAAGAGGTAATACTTCCCCGTGTTGTCCGCGGCAAAGACCTCCGTGCCGGACATATCCCAGCAGAGGATCTCATGCAGCTTCGCATCGTCCACGGCGCAGATGTCAAAAAGCCAGCCCGCACCGCCCACGTCGTAGCCCTGCTCCTGCGCCGCGAGGATGGACGCCCGGTCATAAACCGCAAAAAGCGCGCCGTCGGGGCTGTCCATCGGCGTTTCGATCTGCAGCAGCTCGTCGTACTCCGCCGGAATGGCAAGCCGCAGGCCTTTGTTCTCATAGACGCGATCGGCAGCCTTGGCGTTCTGCGCGCCGCTTTGCCCGGCAGAGGCGCCCTGCTGCGTGTTTTGGCCCGCGTCCTGTCCGGCGTTTGCATTTCCCGCGTCATCCTGCTGCTTTGCGCCGCACGCCGCGAACGACAAAATCATGGCAGCCGCAAGAAACGCGGCAAGTATCGCATTTTTGTTTGGTTTCATCTTTTTCCTTCCCTTTTGTTTTTCCTTTCATCATCTGCCTTTTGATTGCAGTTTTTTCACGATGGTCAGGATGTTTTTTCCGCCTTCATAGGTGTACTGCACCTCGTCCATGGTCTTCTTGACGAGCAAAATGCCAAGTCCGCCCTCACGCTCCATCAGCACTTCCCGCGAGGTGTCGGCGTCCTCTCTCGCCAGCGGGTCGTACGGCCTGCCCCCGTCGAGAAACTGGATCACGACGCGCAACGGGTCCTGCAAGACCTCGCAGCGGATCTCCGCCTCGCCCTCCTTGGGCTTGTAGGCATAGCTCGCAATGTTGACGAAAATCTCCTCAACGGCAAGCTCGATCTCAAACTGCGCCTTCATCGGGCAGTCGTAGGCCTCAAGCTCGCCATTGACAAAGGCGTTCACCTCATCCAGGCGATCCGTTTCTGCCGGAACGGTCAGGCTCTTCATCGATGTTTCCTCCGCATCAGGCAAATTCGAGCATTCCCGCAAAGCCCGTGATCTCAAAACCTCCATAGCCTGCTTCGGTTCTGTCAGGCACACATTCCGGACCGTGGCAAGCGTGTTGTGCAGGAAATGCGGCAATCACGTCAGCGCGGCATACAGCGCGATCAGCGTCTGGTCGTTTACGCTCATGCTTTCACTTCCGTCTATTCTCCCGCGCCCTTGTACCACAGTCCCAGCATTGTGATATCGTCAAACTGCGGCGCGTCCTTGACAAAGGCGTCGATCTGCGTGCGGACGTGCGGCAGCAGCTTTGTCGGTTCGGCCGACGGCGCACTTTCCATCGCGGCAAGCAGACGGTCCTCGCCAAACAGCACGTCGCTCGCATCCTTTGCCTCCGTCACGCCGTCCGTGTACTGGAAGACCGCATCGCCCGGCTTCAGCTGCACGGTCTGGTTGTGGAACAGCTCCGTGCCCTCCATCAGCTCCAGATCCTCCGGATCGAGCACGGCGAGCGCCATGCCGCCCTTCTTGGGCAGGTAACTCCACGCGCCGTCCTGATACAGCAGCAGCTTCTCATGCCCCGCGTCGGCACAGGTCAGCTCACCCGTCGAAATATCCAAAATGCCGAGCCATACCGTAACGAACATGCTCTCCTTGTTGTTCTCCGAGAGCAGCGCGTTGACCTCCGTCAAGACCTGCGCGGGATCAGTTTTTGTCAGCGCCTGTGTTTTGAGCATGGTCTTCGAAATCATCGAAAACAGCGCCGCCGCCACGCCCTTGCCGGACACGTCCGCCACCACCATGGCGAGGCGGTCTTCCCCGATCATGAAGAAGTCGTAGAAATCGCCGCCGACCTCCTTCGCCGGGTTCATTGTCGCGTAAATATCGAACTCCGTCCGCTCCGGGAACGCGGGGAATGTGTTCGGCAGCATGTCCATCTGAATCTTTGCCGCCAGATTGAGCTCCGCGTCGATGCGTCCCTTCTCCTCCGTCACACGGCAGATTTCTCTATTATAAGTCTCCACGCGCTCCGTCATGTCGCTGAATGTCAGCGCCAGGTGCCGGATCTCGTCTTTCTTCCCGGTCAGGGACGCGTCGGGGACAAACCTGCCGTGCTCATAGGCGGCGACCTCCGTATCCAGCTTCTCGATCGGCTGGATGATGCTGCGCTTCATGAAGCCCATAATCAGCGCAAGCGCTACGATTATGAGCAGTATGAAGGCTATCGCGATCTGTGCGACCTGCGCGTTCAGATCTTCGTTGAACACCGGCAGGATGTAGTCCAGCTCCACCATGGCGCGCAGCTCGCCGCTTTTGTCAAACACGGGAAGCCACGTTGAAAGGCCCTCGCCGACCTCGGAGCGCATGTAAGTGATCTCCTCCCGCCCTCTCCTGGCTTCCACATCGGGGACGAGATACTTGTACTCGAATTCGGTGTAATCGAACGTATCCCCCCAGTGGGAGATCTTTGTCGGATCGTCTCCTGGGACGGTCGCCTCCAGCAGGTAGGTCAGGCTGTGTTCGCCGGGGATAAAGAGATAGATGTAGATATTCGACGCGGCGTTTGCCTTCATGCTGTTGTAGATGTCGATCTGCTCCTGCGCATATTCGTCAATCTCTCCGGTCTCGGCATAATGCTCCAGCTTTTCCCAGTCCGTCCGATCCGCCAGAAAACCGATCATTATTTTCGCCTTTTCGCTGTAAAAACGGATATAGGTGGTTCTGAACGTATAATAACCGATCACACACAAAATGACAGCCATGGTCAGCATGGACGCCAGCAGCACGACCGATACCCGGCGGTTCAGTCCCTGAGAGATTTCTTCGTCCTTCATGCAGCTCTTTTCCTCCCCTGATCGGGCAAATTCGATGGATACCCATGCGCGGGCGCAGGATCGTGTGACGTCGCCAAACTACAGTTTCTTCAGGATCGTCAGAATGTTTTTCCCGTTCTCATAGGCATACTGTACGTCGTCCATTGTCTTTTTGACCAGCAAAATGCCAAGCCCGCCCTCGCGCGCTTCGAGCGCTTCCACGGACGTATCCGCGTCCTCCTTTGCAAGCGGGTCGTAGGGTCTCCCGCCGTCGAGAAACTGGATGACGACGCGCAGCGGATCCCGCAGCACCTCGCAGCGGATCTCCGCCTCGCCGTCCGCAGGCTTGTAGGCATAGCTCGCAATGTTGACGAAAATCTCCTCAACGGCAAGCTCGATCTCAAACTGCGCCTTCATCGGGCAGTCGTAGGCCTCAAGCTCGCCATTGACAAAGGCGGTCACCTCATCCAGACGTCCGGCTTCCGCAGGAACTGTCAGGCTCTTCATCGACGTCCCCTCCGGCTCAGATGATTTTCAGCAGGCTTGCGAATCCCGTCATCTCAAAAACATCCATGACCGACTTGTTCACGTTTTTCACCGCAAGCGTTCCGCCCTTACGGCGCATGGCCATATGGGCAATCTTGATCACGCGCAGTCCGGCGCTTGAAACATAATCCAGCTGCGACAGGTCAAGGACCAGGCTGTTAAAGCGTCCGGCCAGATCTGTCAAAATTCTTTCCGCTTCCGGCGCGGTGTTGGTGTCGAGGCGGCCGCTCAGTTGCAGCTCGGCCTCCGCGTTGCGAGTGACCAGTCTTGTGTCCAGCATGTTCGTTACCTTCTTTTTTTTCGATAATATCCCGCTGATTCAGATTGTTTAAGTCTTGGCAGAGTCGTTTCCTGCTGTCTCATCGGCGTGGATGCAACAGCGGCTCGGAATGTCAATCACATCCCGCACCGCTGTCATCTGGCAATTGGCCTTGCGATGCGGCGTCACATTCCGCTGCCTTATCCTTGATTTGCAGGAACGCTCAATCCCCGCCCTTGGTGATCCGGTAGGCCTCTTTGTACTTCCGGGAGACAATATCATAGAGCATCGTCATGAGCAGCCACGCGTTCTCCGACAGCTCCTCCGGCTCAAGCTCCGGGTCAAAGGGGACGCTGTACTTGAAAAAGAGCTGCTTCACCCCCTGCTCCTCGTTGTCAAAGACGCCGAACGCGCCCAGGGGACAGTGCAGGTTCCACTCGTGCAGAATGCGGAGCAGTTCCTCGTATCCCGTGTTGATCTTGGCGATCACGGTGAAATAGAAGATCAAAAGATCCGCGTCCTCCGCATAGGGAACGGTCATGATCTCCAACAGGGACGCGTCGCCCTCGTCCGTCACGGGCATCAGGACCCGCAGGGTCTCATTCATGCCGTCATGGGGCGGGACAAGAACCGTCTCCATGCCGCCCTTCCGGATCTCCGCTTCCAATTTCTCAAAAAACTGCGCCAGACCGGTATGATCCATAAGCGCACCTCCTGACATTTCTTTTCTTTGCCGCTTTTGCAGCGTCTCCGCCGGAGCGTATGCCGGTTACTTCCAGAACTGCCACCACTTCTTCTTTCCCGAATCTTCCTGCTTCGCCTTTGCGGCCTGTTCCGCCTTCGCCTTCTTTTCGGCCTCTTCCTTGGCCTTTGCGGCCCGGTTCTCCTCCGCTTTCTTTTTGAAGATGTTGTTGCCCGCAAAGTATTCGGGATCGATGTTTTGATAGCCCATCTTCCGTGCGACGCCGGCGGTGGAGTAGCCCTGCTTTCCTCCCCCGAGATCCACCTTGCTCAGGAACATATCCTTCATCATGCCGATTTCTTCCTCGCCGCCCTCGTTGGCTCTCTTCGTCAGCGCTCTGGCGCGGTTCTTGGTGATCTGGTTGAACGCCTCCTTGTACTTGCCGCTCTTGAAGCCCATGGACTTGAGGATGATGTGCTTCGCCTCGCTTCTGGACAGGTTGGAGGCCTGTTCCGCGTTCAGTCCGAGCTTTTTGTAAAACGCCGGGTCTCCGCCTCGGAGCGCGTCGATCTTCTGCTCGATGTTGAGCTCCTTGTTGACCGTGTCCTTTCGCATCGCTTTCTTCTGGTCTCCGATGATCGAGTTGCCGATCCCGCTGGAGATCGCGCTCAGGACCGTGCCGCCGAGGCTGACAGCCGTACCGGTCAGCGTGCCAAGACCCGGGATCACAAAATCGCCCGCCTTGGCCATTCCGCCCAGCGTGTCGCCCGCCGCCTGAATGGACTGCGCAACGCCGTTGTTGATCCCCTCGTGCTTGCGGATGCGCGAGGCTTCGCGAATCTGCTCCATCGACCGGTTCCGGCTCAGCTTATAGCGATCCTCCTCGCTGATCTCGTCCGGGTTCATGGCCTCCAGCGCCTTGGTCTCATCCGCATGAGCCTCCACGCGCTTGTTCATCTTGCTTTGTGTCCTGCCGTTTCCGATGGCGGAGCCGAACTCGCTGGCGGCCCTGTCAATGTCCACGCCCGCGTTGATAAAGTTTGATACGGCGCCCAGGCCAGGAACGAAGCCCAGACCGAAGGTGGCAAGGTTGGCGGCGTGTCCCACCGTATCTATGCTTTCTTTATACCCGCTTCCGAGATTGCCCTCATCGATGTCCTGCTCCATGTTCTTTTTACCGGAAAGCAGACCCGTGGCGCTCTTGATCACAGAGACACCCGTCGGCTCCGCTCTGGCTGCCGGCATATCCGATTCGTCGTCGGCCGCGGGATTGGGGCCCTGCTTTCCGGCGGCGTCGCCCAGATCTTTGGCGCTCCACATGCCGGCCAGCTTCGCGGCCTCTTCGTCTTCCTTCTGTCTTGCCGCGTTGCGCTCAGCCGTTTCCTGTTTGGAGGTATCGCCGCCGCCTCTCATCCATGCCAGAGGATTCGCGGCAGCCCACTTGAACCTCTCCCAGCGGCTCATGTCCTTGAAATCTTCCGTTGCGTTATTATAGTGATCCACCGCCCTGCGGTGCGCCTTCACCATTCCCGATCCGTTCCACTTCTTTTTCGTCCAGTTCCACATTCTCGATAATGTGCCGGTGCGTTCGCCCCTGCCCTTGCTGCCGATCATATCCCAGCCCTGCACGGCGCCGGCGGGGACGCTTGTGACGGCGGCGGCCGTCGCCTGTACCGCGCCCGTCTGGAGGGTGTGAACCATCTCATGCGCGGCAATCATGGGATCGAATCCGCCGCCCATATAGATGTCTTTTCCGGCGGTGAAGGAATCCTCCGCCGTGGGCGCTTTCGCCGCCGCCTCGGCGCCGGTGTGGAAGCGGACGGCGGAGAAGTCCGCCCCCAGCTCGGAGCCCATCCGCGCCTTCAGGTCTTCCACTCCGGACGCGTCGGCAAAGCGGCTGCCGATCCGATCCGCCTCCGCCTCCGCGCGCGGATTGATATAGGCCGACCCGAACTGGCTGGCCATCTTGCTCCGCATGGCCTGCCGCAGGGCGTCCATGCCCATGCCGCCGTCCAGTGCGCCCGGGTAGGCAGAGTTGGGGGCGTACCCGCTCTGCACGTGCCTGACGGACGATGCGTTCTTCTCCGGCGTCGGTCCCTGGCTTTTCCGGCGGTTCTGATACGTGTTGTAACCCATCGATACCTCCTTGCTGTCCCTACGCTCCTGTACGAACCCGCCCGCTGCCGTGCGGGACGGAACGGAAACGCTTCAAGCGGCGCGTCAGAAAGCCGCTGCCGCTAATTTGTATAATTCAAACAACAACCTTTCCCGGAAATCGGCAATAATACTATAAATATTATAATACTATATTCTGTCGATGATTGCAATACAGATTTATTATCGTCATTGCGGCTGCCGGCACAAGGCGGTGCCTTCCGGCCCGTCGCTCAGCGGCGCCTCAGAACACATTCTCCGCCTGCGTTTTGCCTTTTTCCTCCTTTTTTGTGCTGACCATATTGGAAACCGCGCGGGTATAGACATATTTTGCACTCGGATCCCTGCCCGGGAGGTATTCGGACATGCCGATGGTGCCCGAATAGCACAGCCACGGCTGCTTGGTCATCGTTCTGGAAGGCGACTGTTCAAAGTCCTTCTTCAACGACGTCACCAGCGCTTCTCTGTCCCGATAGTCCCGGCCCTCCAGAACCACGGCAAACTCGTCTCCGCCCACGCGGTACACCGGCGAGTGCTGAAACGCGTTGCAGACCAGCAGGCAGGACCCCGCGATGTATTCGTCGCCCTTTTTGTATCCATACTTGTTGTTAATATCGCCCGTGTCGTCCAGATCCACAATGACAACGGCAAATTCGGCTACGCCGTCCGCGATCTTGCGATCCAGCTTTTGCTCCATCTTCACATAGGCTGCCTCAAGATTCACATGGGTCAGCTCGTCTCTGGCAACCGAGTCGCGCAGCTCCTGAACCGTCTTCTCCGCCTCCACCAGACCCTGCGCATAGTCCTTCATGTCGGTCGTCATCTTCGACACGGCAAGGTTCAGCGACTGCACTTCGTTGTTGATTTTGATCTCCGGCGGTGTGAACAGCAGCTCGTCCGGATCGCGCTTCCCGTGCGAGGAGGCGGCAAACGCCGTTACGCTGGCTTCCAGCTGGCGGATCGGGTCTGTAACGCAGGCGCGCATCCATAGGACCAGCATAATGTTGAACAAGGCACCGAGCGCCAAGATCAGCCCGATGCAGACGCGCGTGTTCCGATTGATGGTATTGCGGATCGCGTCGATGGAGTTGTCCACGCACAATACGCCGTAATGCTCTCCCGCCGCATTGGTCAGGGGTCTTGCCAGCGTATAATCCAGGCCCCATTCCGACTGATCCACAAAGAAAACGTCCTCGTTCCCGTTCTGGATCTCTTCGATCACCTTGATGACCTCGCCCGAATACCAGCTCGCCGCACCGTCGCCGAGGTGCAGGATTGTCTCCGGCGTATTCGCTTTTTCGTAGGCGGTGCTGGCGGAGCAAACGCTGCGGATGTTCAGCGAGTCGCCCGATTCCGTCGCCTTCATGATATACAGGTAATGCAGATCGCTGTAATGATCGACGAAATTGTCGAACGCCGCCTGCGTCTCGCGGTACTTGTCCGTCTCCACGTAGGTTTTGGCGCAAACTGCCATATCCTCATTGTCAATAAAGGTCTGGGCATAGTCCATTATGCTCGTCATCTGTTCCTGATATCTGCGGTACATGGCGTTCGAAAACAAACGATAGGTTGCCACAGACAGTATGGTGCTCAGCAGCAAAAAGATGATGGCGCACGCAATCGTGATGCTTCGGTTCAGCGGTCTATATTTCTTTTCCATGCAGGAATCTCCTCCGGTCTGATTCGGCAGTGCAGATCACGTTCAAGGTGATATTTCCCCCATGTTATTTATGATAACACAGAGCGTTGCAAAAGCGCAACCTGAAAGCAAAAAATCGGGCAAAAACCCGTTGGGGTATTGGTTGGGGTATATGGCGCACACGCAGACGTAAACAAGCGTTATAAGTTGCGATAGATATAATAAAAGCTCCGAAATCATAATGATTTCGGAGCTTTTTGGCAGCGGGTGAAGGATTCGAACCCTCACAAACGGAGTCAGAGTCCGGTGTGCTACCATTACACAAACCCGCTATCTGTTCGCTTGCGAACATTTACATTATACAGATACCGCAGGATTTGTCAAGTATTTTTTTCGGGTTATTCCGATTTTTTTACATCCAGATCGCAAACAGCCGCAAAAACGGCTCCGCGAGACGGCGATACCACCTGCGAGCGCGCCACTCGTCCAGCGTGACCGGATGGCTCTTCTCCACGATGTCGTCCATGTCCTCCAGCAGCTCTTCGATCGCGCTGCTGCCGTAGAGGACGACGCCGTCCTCATAATGCAGCTCGAAGCTGCGGTAATCCATATTGACCGAGCCGATGAACGCGATCTCCCGGTCAACCATGACACTTTTCCCGTGGAGAAATCCCGGCGTGTAGCGATAGACCTTTACATGATGCTTCAACAGCTCGCCGAAGTAGGATTCTGCGACGAGATAGGCGAAGCGTTTGTCCGGAATACCCGGCAGCATCAGCCGCACGTCCACCCCGCCGTCGCCCGCGATGCACAGCGCGCGCAGCACCGTGTCGTCCGGGATGAAATACGGCGTCGTAAGGTAGAGGAAGCGCTTGGCGTTCGAAATGAGCTGGATGTAGACGTCCTCCGCGGGGTTGTCGGGGTTGTTCTGCGGTCCGTCGGTGAACGGCTGGCACCAGCCCTCGGCGCGCGTGTCGCCGTGCGGGCGGTAGTAGTCGCGCTCATGGTGCACGCTGCCGCCGAGGAACGCGAGCATTTCGAGGAAGCTCGTCGTCAGCCCCCACGCGCCATCCCCGTCCAGCCGCACGCCGGAGTCCTTCCAGTAGCCGAAGCGCGTGGTGATGTTGGCGTACTCGTCGGCGATGTTCGCGCCGCCGGTATAGGCGGTGTCGCCGTCGACGCAGGCGATCTTGCGGTGGTCGCGGTAGTTGAAGTACAGGCGGTTGACGTAGCGGTGCACGGGGTTGAAGACAAAGACCTCCACGCCGGCGGCGCGCAGCTGCTCGATCGTCTCGCCGCGGAAGCGCTTGATGTTGCCGAAGTCGTCAAAGATGACGCAAACCTCCACGCCGGCGCGCGCCCTGTCGCAGAGGATGGCAAACAGCCGGTCCCAGAGCTTTCCCTCCGCGAGGATGAAGTATTCGAGGAAGATGAAGCGCTCCGCGTGCTCACAGCAGAGGAGCAAGTCCTCCAGCAGCGCCTTCCCCTCGGCAAAATAAGTCGTCTTCGTGTTCTGGTACACCGGGAAGCCGCGGCTTTTCAGGCTGTTCATCAGCCGCGCCCAGCACGGGGCGGCGCGCGCGAGCTTTTCCGCGCTCAGCTCGTCGCGCATCCGCACGCTCTCCGGCTCCTCCGCGCGCCGCGTCTCCCTGCGGGAAAGGCGCCTGCGCTGCATCTCCCCGCTCCACAGCAGATAGAGGATCAGCCCGATGACGGGCGCGGCGAGGATCAGCATGATCCAAGTGAATTTGTACATCACGTCGCCCTCGCTGCTGTATATCGAGATCGCCATGATGATCCCCGCGATCTGAAGCGCCGCGTAGACGATGGCGGCGTTCTGCTGCAAAAAGTAGGCGAGCAGCACAACGACAGCGACTTGCAGCGCGAGCAGCATCACGACAAGCGCGATGCGCAGCGCCGCGGCGATGCGGCGCTCCCCTCTTTGCTGCAAGCTGTTGTTCCTCATGCCCTCGCCCTTTCCCTGCTCTGATTTGTTACTCTAATTTGCTGCCGTTCTCGTGCAGCAGCTCCTGCTTGATGTCGTACAGCTTCTGCGACAGGTCGACCTTGTAGGTCTGCGGGTTCTCAAAGCGCTTGTACTCGTCCCAGAGCGTATCGACCTGCTCCTTGCAGTACGCCTTGATCTCGTTGATGGAGGGGCGCTGGTAGACAAGCTTTCCGCCCTGATAGATCGGCACCAGCAGCTCGCGCGCCTCGAAGTCGTAGACCTCCTTGCGCTTCCACGTCGCCTCCGGATCGAAGATCTCCAGCGTGCCGGTGTCGTCCACCGTCTCGTCGTAGACGCACAGATAGTCCGCGATTGCCTTGTGCGTGTCGCGCCCGATCAGGCGGTAGATCTTCTTGAAGTGCGGCGTCGTGATCTTGCCGACATTCTCGCTGATCTTGATCTTGGGGATGACCTTGCCGTTGTCGTCCTCGACGGCGACGAGCTTGTAGACGCCGCCGAACACCGGCTCGCTCTTCGCAGTGATGAGACGCTCGCCCACGCCGAACGCGTCGATCTTCGCGTCCTGGATCCACAGGTCGCGGATCAGGTACTCGTCCAGCGAGTTCGAGACCGTGATGGTGCAGGTCTCCCAGCCCGCCGCGTCGAGCATCTTGCGCGCCTCGCGCGTGAGGTAGGCGATGTCGCCGGAGTCGAGGCGGATGCCGCACTTCGTGATGCCCTGCGGCTTCAACACCTCGTCAAACACGCGGATGGCGTTGGGGATGCCGGATTTGAGCGTGTTATAGGTGTCGACCAGCAACACCGCGTTCGTGGGATAGAGCTTGCAGTAGGTCTTGAACGCCTCGTACTCGCTGTCGAACATCTGCACCCACGCGTGCGCCATCGTACCGAGCGCCGGCGTCTTGTAGAGCTGGTCGGAGATCGTGCATGCCGTGCCCACGCAGCCCGCGATGTACGCGGCGCGCGCGCCGTCGATGGCGGCGGCGCTGCCCTGCGCGCGGCGGGAGCCGAACTCCATCACCGCCTTGCCCTTCGCGGCGCGGACGATGCGGTTCGCCTTCGTGGCGATCAGGCTCTGGTGGTTGATGGTCAGAAGCGTAAAGGTCTCGATGAGCTGCGCCTCGATGGCGCGGGCGCGGACCGTGACCATCGGCTCGCGCGGAAACACGGGCGTGCCCTCCGGGATCGCCCAGATGTCGCCGGTGAAGCGGAAATCGCGGAGGTATTCGAGGAACTTCTCGCTGAACAGCTTCCGCGAACGGAGGTATTCGATGTCCTCCTCCGTGAAGTGGAGATCCTCAATGTAGTCGATCAGCTGCTCCAGCCCTGCCGCGATGGCAAAGCCGCCCTTGTCGGGGACCGAACGGAAAAACGCGTCGAAATACGTGATCCGGTCGGCATAGCCGCTTTCAAAATACCCGTTGGCCATGGTCAGCTCGTAGAAGTCGCACAGCATGGTCATGTTCAGCTTCTGATCCGTTTTCATCGATCCTTCAACCTTTCTCATTCGTCGCGCCGGAGCCGCAGTCGCGCGCTCCGCGCCGTACTGTGGTTATTATAGACAGGGCGGGCGGATAAAGCAAGCATTTTCGTCCTTTTTCCCGCTTGACTTCCGAACCGTTCTAACCTATGATTGAATGTACACAAACGATTCCTGACAAAGGAGGGACCGCCATGTCCTTCGCGATCGTCACCGACACCTCGGCCAATCTGCCGAGCGACCTGATTCAAAAATATGCGCTGACCATTGTGCCGTTTACCTTTTATATCAATGGCGCCGAGCACGTCGATATGGAC
Organism: Oscillospiraceae bacterium; assembly: GCA_015067435.1. Taxonomy (GTDB): domain Bacteria; phylum Bacillota; class Clostridia; order Oscillospirales; family Oscillospiraceae; genus Hominicoprocola. The sequence goes on from SVMM01000019.1 coordinate 24,117, forward strand.
GCCGAGCTCTTCGACGCCGCCAACTTCTTCGCCGCCATGCGCGCGGGCGTCAAGGTCACGACCTCCCAGATCCCGCCCCAGCGGTATATCGACTGCTTCGAGCCGCTGCTGCAGGCGGGTAACGACGTGCTGTATGTCGGCATGTCCTCCGGCATCAGCGGTTCCTACGCCTCGTCCGAGATCGCGGCAGCGGAGATGCGGGAAAAATATCCCGGCAGGAAGCTCCGCTGCATAGATACGTATGGCGCGTCTTTGGGCGAGGGCTTGCAGGTACTGCGTGCCTGCGAGCTGCGCGAGGCCGGCAAGTCGGTTGACGAAGCAGCCGACATCCTGCTTGAAGAGCGCAAGCGCATGTGCCAGGTCTTCACGGTCGGTGATCTCAAATACCTGCGCGCGACGGGGCGCCTGTCCGGCGTGGCGACCATCGTGGGCACAATGCTGAGCATCAAGCCCGTGCTCAAGGGCAACGAACTGGGCCAGATCGTGCTCTCGGGCAAGGTTCGCGGCCGCCGGCAGGTCATCGAGGACCTTGCCGCGCGTTATGCCGCCGACGTCCGCTCCCCCGAGACGCAGGCCATCGGCATCGCCCACTGCGACTGCCGCGCCGACGCAGATATGCTCATCAAGCTCATCCACCAGAGCGGCAAGGTCCCGAAGGAGATTCTCCTCGTCGACTATGAGCCGGTCACCGGCTCGCACCTTGGGCCGAATTCGCTCGCGCTCTTCTTCTGGAGCGACGATACCGTGCGTTCCCGTTGAGGCAAAACCTCAACGGGTTTTTTTCGTCAAATTCCGCAAAAAATGCTTGACAAGCCGAAATCTCACCGTTATACTAGGAAAGCCGCTTTGAATGGGCACGAAAGCGTTGGCCTCCGCCGACCGCCCCCGACAGCGAGTCCGTAATAAAGGAAAGAGGTGCAACAACCACATGCAGGCTATCATCGTTACCGGCGGTAAGCAGTACAACGTCGCGGAGGGCGACACGCTGTTTATCGAGAAGCTGCCCGTCGAGGCGGGCGACGACGTCACGTTCGACGAGGTCCTCGCCATCGTCGACGGCGAGAACACCAAGTTCGGCGCTCCCACTGTCAAGGGCGCGAGCGTTTCCGCCAAGGTCGTCAAGAACGGTAAGGGCAAGAAGATCCGCGTCTTCAAGTATCTCCCCAAGAAGGGCTACCGCAAGCGTCAGGGTCATCGCCAGCCCTACACCAAGGTCGAGATCGGCAAGATCAGCGTCTGATGACAACGGCAAAGTTCCTCACAGAGGGTAAGCGCATCACCGGCTTCGACGTCTCCGGACACAGCGGCTACGCGGAGGAGGGCGCGGACATCGTCTGCGCCGCCGTCACGAGCGCCGTGCGGCTGACGGAAGCCACGATCAACGACGTGCTCGGCCTTGCCGCGAACGTCAAGATGCGCGAAAAATCCGGCTCGATCTCGCTCCGCATCCCCGGCGGTCTCTCCGACCGGGACGAGCACGCGGTCCAGGGACTTCTCTCGGGACTGATGCTCTATTTCACGGAGCTGCACGACGAGTATCCGGACAACATCGAGGTCATGGAAGCGTAAGCTTCTGATTCTACAGAAAGGATGGCACCAAATCATGCTGAACATCGGTCTTCAGTTCTTCGCTCATAAAAAAGGTATGGGCTCGACCAAGAACGGCCGTGACTCCAAGTCCAAGCGTCTCGGCGCCAAGCGTGCCGACGGCCAGTTCGTCCTCGCGGGCAACATTCTCGTTCGCCAGCGCGGCACCCGCATCCATCCCGGCGTCAATGTCGGCATCGGCTCCGACGACACGCTGTACGCCAAGGAGAGCGGCGTGCTCCGTTTCGAGCGTCTCGGCAAGGATCGCAAGCAGGCTTGCGTCTATCCCACCGAGGAGTAAGATATCAAAAAATCCCGCAGCGATCGCTGCGGGATTTTTTTATAAGGAGGGTTCTTTTATGAACATCGAAACGCCGCGCCTGATGATCCGCGCGTTTCTCCCGGCGGACGCCGCCGCGCTGCACGAGATTTTCGGCGACGCGGAGGCCATGGAATACTGCGAGCCGCCCTACAGCATGGAGCAGACAGAGGAATTCCTCAACGATTTCTGCATCGAACGCAGCGGCGGTCTGGCGGTCACGCTCCGCGACGGCGGCAGGCTGATCGGATATCTTCTGTTCAACGAGACGGAGGACGGCGTGTACGAGCTCGGCTTCTTTTTTAACCGCGCCTTCTGGCGGCAGGGCTTCGCCTATGAGGCGAGCCGTGCCGTGCTCAACTATGCCTTCGACGGGCTGCACGCGCACAAGGTCTTTGCCGAGACCTGCGACGCGCAGCGCGCCGCTCCCCTGCTCGACAAGCTTGGCATGCGGCTCGAAGGCGTGCAGCGCAGCCACACGACGGACAACCACGGCAACTGGCTCGATATGTTCCTCTACGGCATGCTGCCGGAGGATCGCGGCGAATGATAGACGAAAGCCCTGCGGCGCCGCCGCAGGGCTTTTGTTTCAATCGTCAGAAGGTTTTCAGCTCCACCCTGCGGATCAGGTCTTCGAGCGCCTTCGGACTTTCACCGATGGTCTTGATGTCCTGCCCGAGCAGCTTGGAGTAATACTCCGCCGAAAACGTATAATGAATGAAAGAGCCGTTGTAGTCGTATTCAACCTCCAACGTGTCGAGATTGCCGATCGCCGCGAATAAGACGCAGGCGATCTGCTCCATCTCGTCCGCCAGCATGACTCCGTCAAGCCCGCCAAGGTCGTTTTGGAATCGGATCGTCCAGCAATAGGGCGGTTTCGAGGTGTGCAGCTCGTTTTCATACGGGCCGAACCTCTCTCCGATCCCGAGCGCGTCCGCCGTGGCCTTGTTCGCGGGCATGTCGCCCACGTAGTCGTGGCGCGTCAGATAGACGTCGGAGGCGAGCCTGCTGATTGCCTCCCCGTCCGCCCAGTAGATGCGCTCCGGCATACGCACCTGCCGGATCGGCTCGGACGCCGTGTATTCCGCCCGCGCGCCCGGCCCGTGCAGAAAGCTCACCAGCACGCCGCGCGCGCGCAGCGTCACGACGCCGTCCTGTTCCTCATAGTACACCTCGGAGATGACGCGGGCGCTGTCCATACAGTCCAGATCCGCCGTGAGGTGGTTCCCCTCGACGCGGATATTCCGCGGGACGACGCTGCCATAGCTCAGCTCCTCCCCGATGACAAATACCCGCATAAACAGCACCGCGAACGCCAGCGCCAGCGCTCCGGCAAGGCTCAGGAGCAGCACCTTGCGGTTGTGGCGCTTGTTCTTTTTGAGATAGTCGATTTCCTTTTCCTTCCCGCCGGACGCCCCGTCCGGCTCCGCCTCCGGCGCGCGCATGGCGGCAAGCGCCGCGCGGCAGGGCGCGCAGCTCTCGATGTGCGCATCGACCAGCTCGTTCGTCGTTTCGCACGTCAGGCCGTCCACATAGGACGGCAGCAGGTCGCGCACGACCTCGCACGGGAGCTCATGCATCCTCGTCCACTTCCTTTCTCAACAGTTCCTTGCCCCGGTAGAACGTCACGCGCGCCCAGTTCTCGGTCTTGCCCTGCACCTCGCCGATCTCGCGGAATGATAGTCCGCCGAACGCGCGCAGATACAGCACCTCGCGATAGGGCTCGCGCAGCGCGTGGAGCTTTTTCAGCAGTTCCAGCCGTCCCACCTCGGAGACGGCGTCCTCCTCCGCCGAGGCGGTTGGGAGTATCTGCTCGTCCACGTCCTCGGCGGCGGGGTGCTTGCGGCGATAGGTCGCGAGCACGTTCTTCGCGATGGCGCACAACCACGTGGAGACCGCGCAGCTGCCGTCGAAGCGGTCGCTGGATCGGATCGCCTGATAGAACGTCTCCTGCGTCAGCTCCTCCGCCAGATCGTCGTCGCGCGTCAGCGTCAGCAGATAGCGGTAGACCGTCCGCGCGTGCCGGCGGTACACCTCTTCCATCGGCTGCAAGCCCTCACCTCCTCCGTCCGTTCTGATCCGTTGATGCAAATCGGAAACGTTTCGTTACAGATCATCGCAAATTTTTTCGCGTCACATGAGCAGGCTCTCCAGCGCCGCGACCGCCCTGCTGTACCGCAGCGCCGACGCATCCGTCACCGGATGCGAGAGCGCGACCGTCTCCTCCACGCTCGCGCGGACCGCGCGAGCGAACGTCCCGTCGTCGTTCGGCAAAAAAACGTTCAACTCGTCGAGCTGCCGGAACGCCTTTTTGGAGATGTTACACGAGCCGATTGTGATCTCCCTCTCGCTCATGAGCAGCTTGGCGTGGAGCATCCGATCCGTCAGGTGCAGCGCGACACCCGGGCAGCCGAGCAGCGAGCGCAGGACGCGCTTGTTGCCCGCGTCGGTGAAGTTCGCCCGCGCGGGCATCACCAGCCGTACCGCCGCGCCGCGCGCGGCGGCGCGGCGGATCGCGTCCGTGATCTCCCTGTCAGGCGCAAAGTACGCCATCAGGATCGTCAGCTCATGCTCCGCGCCGCCAATCAGCCGCAGGTAACGGTTCTTGAGCTCGAAGCAGCGCCGCGGCTCCTTGCGGTTGAACGCGAACAGGTCGTCCGCGTCAGGCCCCGCCGCCTCGCGTCTCTCCCAAAAGCGCCGCACGGCATCCGCGCCGCGCAGCTCGACCATGTAGTCGCGGTAGCGCCGCCCTGCGCGGTCGGCGCCGTTCTCCTTGTCCTCGACATTGACGCCGCCGAGGATGAGGATCTCGTCGTCGAACACCCAGAACTTCGAGTGGTCGCGGCGGAACTTGTCCGCGGAGACGGTGACGTTCGGGTGAGCGCGGAGCGCGCGGCAGAGCGCGTTTTCCTGTCCCGTCCGCTCGCGAAAGAGCAGGTCGCTGCCGTAGAGCAGCTCCAGCGTCCAGATCGACACGCGCTCCGCCGGACACAGGTTCGGGTGGAAGAACGAGCGCTGTCCCTCCTCGGCGTACTCGCAGAGGGCGCCGTAGCGGTCCTTGACGATCCCGACGCGCACGCCGCGCTCCGCCGAGCGCAGCAGCTCCCGGGCGAGCGCGCCGCCGATCGCGTCGTCGCGCCAGATGAACATGTTGACATAGACGCTGCGCTCCGATGCTCGGATACGCCGGATGATCTCCGGAAACGCTTCCGCGCCGTCGACCAGCAGCCGCGGCTCCTCCATACTCCCTCACCCCTATCCTATTACACCACTGCGGCGCGGCGCGCGCAACACATTTTTTCAATCGCCGCCAAAAATCGCACCGACGCGCCGATCCCGCTTGACGCGGCGGCAAAAAACGGGTAAACTATCGAAAAATAACACCATCGGAGGTATCCCCAATGGCAGCAGCATTCATTGACACCGCGCGCATCAGCGTCCACGCCGGCAAGGGCGGCAACGGCGCGGTCGCGTTCCACCGTGAGAAATACGTCGCGGCGGGCGGCCCCGACGGCGGCGACGGCGGCGCGGGCGGCAACATCGTGCTTCAGGCAGACGACAACATGTCAACGCTCATGGATTTCCGCTACAAGCGCAAATATGTCGCGGAAAACGGCGCCGACGGGCAGGGCAACCGCAAAAACGGCAAAAGCGGCAAGCCGCTCGTCATCCGCGTGCCGCGCGGCACGCTGGTGCGCGACGCCGAGACAAACGAGATCATCAAGGACGTGTCCGACGGCGAGCCCTTCGTTCTGTGCAGGGGCGGGCGCGGCGGCTGGGGCAACGCTCACTTCGCGACGCCCACGCGTCAGGTGCCCCGCTTCGCCAAGGCAGGGCTGGAGGGCGAGAGCCACGACGTCATTCTGGAGCTCAAGCTGCTCGCGGACGTGGGGCTCATCGGCTTCCCGAACGTGGGAAAATCGACGCTTCTGTCCGTCGTTTCCAAGGCGCAGCCGAAAATCGCCAACTATCACTTCACGACGCTCTTCCCCAACCTCGGCGTCGTGTACGTCAACGAGGAGAGCAGCTTCGTAATGGCGGACATCCCCGGCATCATCGAGGGCGCGAGCGAGGGCGCGGGCCTCGGGCACGATTTCCTGCGCCATATCGACCGCTGCCGCCTGCTCGTCCACGTCGTTGACGTGTCGGGCAGCGAGGGACGCGATCCCGCGGCGGACTTTGACGCGATCAACGCGGAGCTTGCCCAGTGGTCGCCGGAGCTTGCCGCGCGGCCGCAGATCGTCGTCGCGAACAAGACCGACATCATGCCGGACGAGAGCCTGCTGGACGCGCTGCGCGCTCATGTGGAGCCGCTCGGCTTCCCTGTCCTGCCCCTCTCCGCCGCCGGACACAGCGGCACGCGGGAGCTGGTGCAGCTCGTCGCCGAAAAGCTCTCCACCCTGCCGCCGGTCACGGTTTACGAGCCGACGTTCGTCCCGCGCCCGCCCGTCATCGACGCGGACGAGCCGCTGGAGATCGAAACCGAGGACGGCGTGTGGTACGTCGCCGGCAAATGGCTGGAGCGCCTGATGGCGAACGTCAACTTCTCCGACTACGAAAGCCGCATGTTCTTCGACAAGGCTCTGCGGGAAAACGGCGTTTTCGCCAAATTGGAGGAGCTTGGCATAAAAGATGGCGACACCGTCGATCTTTATGGCTTGCAATTCGAGTATCAACGGTGATATAATATTCTTAACCAATCAAAATTGAAAAGGAGAGATTACCATGACCGACAAAGAGTTGCGTGCGCACGACCTTGCTGTTGTCGTCGCCCAGAACCTCCACCCCGACATGAGCAAGCAGTTGGATTCCAGCACACTGGAATTCCTCTGCCAGACCTTCAAGGAAGACTACGAGTCGGCATTTGAATACTTCAAAACGCACCTGCAAGAGTAAAAAAAGCACAAAAAAGTTGCAGCGGATCGCTCCGCTGCAACTTTTTTATCCGATAAACTCCTGCGTCCAGTAACCGCCGTCCGCCACAAAACCGACGCCGATCGTCGTATAGGACGCGTTGAGGATGTTTGCGCGGTGCCCCGGCGAATTCATCCACGCGGCGACCACCGCCTCCGGCGTCCGGTAGCCCATGGCGATGTTCTCCCCCGCCGTGCGGTACGTAATGCCGAAGGAGCGCAGCATCTGGAACGGCGTTCCATAGGCCGGGCTGTTGTGGTCGAAGTAGCCTCGGTCCCGCATGTCCCGCGACTTGAGCCGCGCGATGCGGGAAAGCTCCCCGTCCTCCGTGAGCGGCGCAACGCCTGCCTTCGCCCGTTCCTCGTTCACAAGGCGCACGACCTCCCGCTCATAGGCGCGTTCGGAGGCGTCTGCGGCAGGTGTCTCTTGCTGTAAAGTCGTTTCGCTTTGCGATGGTCTTTCCTGCTGTGTCGATGTCCCCTGTCCGGCGGGTGCTTCCGGCTGTTCAGGCGTTCCTGCCTGTGCGGGCGCATCCGGCACCGGCGGCACTTCCGGCCGCGCAGGCTTTTCTGTCTGCGCGGGCGCCTCCGGTTCCGTGGTCGTCTCCTGCTGCAAACGGCAGCGTGAGAGCAGCGTGCCGAGCAGGGAATCGAGATCGATCGCCGCGCAGCCCTCCCGCGCCGCGGCGGCGTCCGCGCAGGCGGCGATGAACCGGTACGGCAGAGCGCTCCCGCACGCCGAACGCACCGGCGTCCGGCAGTCCGCCGCACGGACGGGCACGCTGACAGCGAGCATCAGGGCAATGGCAATCAGACGGCTGGAACATTTGTGTTTCATAGGTATAACCTCCCTTTCATGTCTGATTGTAACCATTTTGTTACCATTTTGGCAATGCAAAATGATTTCCAGAAAAGGGAGATTTTACCGGTGGATCAGAAGAAGAACTGGTCGATCGAGTTGATGATCTCCTCCTTGCCCTGCGACTTGAGCAGGTAGCCCTCCGGCTTGAGCCGCATGACGCGCATCACGCTCTCGCGGTCGGATTTCGCGGTCAGGAAAATGACGGGGATGCCGGCGGAGTTGGGCTCGCTCCGGATCATCTCCAGAAGCTGCGGCCCCGGCGTAATGGGCATGTCGTAGTCCAGCAGGATGAGGTCCGGCGTATGCGCGCCGATGAAGGTGATCGCCTGCATACCGGACTTGACCACCGTGACGCGATAGCGCGCCGAGAGCCATTTTTGCATCATTTGCAGGAAGGTGACGTCGTCGTCCACCAGCAGCAGATGGCGCTTCTTCGTCCTTGCCCGCTTTTCACGCATGATCTGGTGCATATCCTTGGAGAGGATCTTGACGTCGATGGGGCGCTCGAACTCCTTCTCGATCAGGCTCTTGGGAATGACCTCCTCGATCTCGGTGATCTCCTTGCTGTAGCCGACGATACAGAGCACCTTTTCCTCGCCGAAACACAGATCCTTAAGATAGACAAGGACCTCCGGCGACTCGTAGATGAAATCCCCCGCAAACAGCAGGAAGACGTCCGCGTCGTTCTTGACCTTGCCGATCTTGTCGACAGCGGGCTCCGTCAAAAGGATCTCGATCTTCTCGCTGCGCAGGTTCGCCGCCAGCGCGTCGGTCAGCATCGCCGTCTTATTGTTGATGATAAGCACCTTGTCCGCCATGTTATTCCTTCTTTCTGTGGTTAAAACGCCAGTTCACGCAGGCGTCATGCGAGTATTTCGCCAATGCGGTCCCAGTCGAAGTTCTCCGCTGCGCGTTTGAGCTGTCCGCAGCGCTCGCGCTCGGCGTCCGGCAGGTCAAACCCGTCCAGCGATTCGATCATGGACGCCGCCCGGTCATATTCAAACTCCTCCGTGAGCGCACGGATCATATCGTAGGTTTCCCGAAGCTGTTCGTCGGAGATGGCGCGCAGCGTGCGCGCTTCACTCTCCCGCTCCAGTCCCATCCTCTCGGACAGCTGCGCGCCCAGCGCGCGATAGCGGGCAAGCAGGCCGTCCAGCTCTTCGTCCAGCGGTCTTGTGTCCCCCGCCTTGCCGGAGAGCTCCAGCCTCTCGGCAAATGTGCTGAGTCCGACGGCGCCGATGGCGCGCGACGTGCTCTTGAGCGCGTGTACCTTCACGATCACGCTGCCCGTGTCGCCCTCGCGGTAGCTCGCCGCGATCTCGTCGGCAAACGACGCCGCGTTTTTCGCGTAGATCTCAAGGGTTTCCAGATACGTCTCCGGCGTGGCGCAGAACCGGAGCCCGTCCGCCACGCTCAGCTCGTCCACCTGTCCCAGCCATTCGGGCAGGGCGCCCGCCCGGTCCGGCGCGGACGGCGGAGCGCCCTCGGCGGGCAGCACCTTTTCCGCGGGCAGATAGCGTGCTAGCATCTCCTCCAGCTCGATGCTCTGAATGGGCTTGGACAGATAGTCCGTGAAGCCCTCCGCAAGATAGCTCTCCCGCGCGCCGGAGACGGCGTTCGCGGTCAGCACGATCACGGGGACGCCGGCGCAGCGGTTCTCCGCCAGCTCGTTCATGCGGTGCAGCGTCTCGATGCCGTCCATCTCCGGCATCAGATGGTCCATCAAAATGATGTCGTACGCGTTCGCGCCGACCAGCTTCAGGCACTCCTTGCCGCTCTCGCACACGGTGAGCTTCACCTCCGTGCGCCGGAGCAGCGCCTGCAGCAGCCTGCGGTTGATGGCGTTGTCGTCCACGGCGAGGACTGTCGTCTCCGGGGCGCGGAACACGCCCTGCGCGCTCTGCACCTCGTCGTTTTCTTTGCGGAGCACCGCGAACGAGCCGCTTTTCTCCCCGCTCGGAAGCTCCTGCGGGATTATCAGAGTGAACTGCGTGCCGACGCCGTAGACACTCTTGACCAGCAGGCTGCCGTTCATCAGCTGAACCAGCGTGCTGACAATGGACAGTCCCAGCCCCGTCCCCTGCACGCCCGCGTTCAGCACGGGGTCGAGGCGCTGAAAGCTCTCAAACAGGCGGGGCATATCCTCCTCGCGGATGCCGTTGCCGGAATCGCGAACCACCATGCGCAGATAGACGGGCGAAGTGATCTCCGTCGGCGGGCCGCTGACGGCGGCGTCCCTGCTCAGCAGATACGCCTCCTCCTCCGAAATGGTGTCCACGGAAAAATCAACGTAGCCGCGTTTGGTGTATTTCACCGCGTTGTTGAGCAGATTGATGGCGATCTGCCGGATGCGGAACGAATCGCCGATGAGCTTGCCGGGCATCATATCCTGCACGCGCGTCTCAAACCGGAGCTTCTTTTCATCCGCCTGCACCTGAATGAGGTCGGAAATGTCCGTCAGCAGCGCAGCCACGTCGTAGGCGCTGTTTGAGATCTCCACGTGTCCGGACTCGATGCGCGAGAAATCCAGAATGTTGTTGATGATATTGAGCAAATGCCGCCCCGCCCGCTGGATGTCCGCCGCATAGCCCAGCACGGTGGCGTCCTTCGCTTCGCGCAGGATCATCTCGTCCATGCCGAGCACTGCGTTGATCGGCGTGCGTATCTCGTGGGACATACTCGCCAGGAAATCGCTCTTGGCGCGGTTCTCCATCTCTGCGCGCCGAGTCTGCTCGATGAGCCTCCGCTGCGTGCCGAACTGCTCGAAGGTCAGGCCGAAGGTGTAGAGCAGCAGTCCGACGGACATGAACAGGCCCTTGAAGCGGTCCCGAAGGACGAACATATCCAGATACTCCAGGAAGCCGAACAGGAACAAGACGCCGTAGGAGAACACCGTGCTGCGCAGGGAGCGGAACAGCTCAACGTCCGTTCCGGCAATGATGGCCAGGCTGACGACGATAAACACCGCCGTCACGACCAGCGTGAGAAGGATCAGCCACAGGAGGCTCAGCAGGTTGTAGCCGTCGATCAGCACCAGTCCCATGATGGCAAGATCCGCCAGCAGGATCAGCACGCAAAGATAGTGCGCCGCGACGTTGAACCGCTTCTTTTCAGAGTAGTTGACCGACAGGATGATCGGCACGGGGAGCATCATCAGCGTGAAAAACTCCATGTTTCGCACGAAGGGCAGATTCCCGAAGAACAGCTGCCGGACGTCCGACTTGTAGATCACCCACATGGAGAGGAACAGGAGCACCAGACCGATGTGCAGGTTCCGATAGCCCAGCTCGCGGCGCATGGGCGCAAACATCTGCCGCGCGAGGAAGAACGTTCCCATCACAAAGGCTATGAGCGCGCAAAGCAGCGGCAGCGCCGACCGGGACGCGAGGGCAAAGATGATATCCGCGCGGTCGCCGAGGTAGATCTCGCTCACCGTGACCGACTCATCGTCCTGCAGGCGCGTGAGCGACAGCTCTATGACGGAGCCGTTCCAATCGTCCTTCATTTGCAGGCAGAGCCACTGCGTGGGCGGGAAATCCGCGTCAAAGCGGTTGGCCGCCCAGAACTGATAGCGATAGACCTCCTCGCCGTCGATCCGCACAAGCACCGTCTGGTGGTTGGACCGGATGAACAGCACCGGGCTGTCGACCAGAAACAATGCGGGCAGACGCCTGCGAATGACGATCTCCTCCCCGACCTTGTCATTGAAGTCGGCGGGAAGCAGCGGGATCTCCTCCTCGCTTCCGTCCGGGTACACCCGCACCCACGCCTTTGACAGCGTAACATAGGACTTCGTATTGAACCCTCCGTTGACGTAGGAGACGGAATAGCTGAATACGGAAAAAACGATCAGCAGCGCGAGCATGGCAAAATAGACGCACGTCGACAGCCTCTCGGTCGAAATATGGCGATCAAGGCTTTTTTTCAGCTTGTTCATGGCAGGTTTCTCTTTCCTCCTGTCATTTGCGCCATCCGGATGCTTCCAGTCCATATTACCGATTTCCATGATATCAGAGTTTTGTATCCAATGCAATACAAACGCTTCAATCGACCGATAAACCGTGATAAGTCACAAAAAACAGTCTCCAACTCTGTGAAATTGCATCCCGTCTAATAGATTCCGCAACTCCGCGGTAAAAATAGGATCGTCCCCGCATAGAAAAGGTTTCCGGCGCACAAGCTACCGGAAACCTTTTCCGCAAGGAGGCTATGATGGGTTCATCCGCAAACACGCTGAGCGCCTTTCCGCGCCTCAGCGAGCGTCTGATCGCCGACGCCGCCGTCATCGGCGGGGGCATGGCGGGCATCCTGACCGCCTTTGCCCTGCGCGAGGCGGGGCTGCGCGTCGTGCTGCTGGAGGAGGATCGCCTCGCCGGCGGCGCGACCGCGCGTACCACGGCGCGCATCTCGGCGCAGCACGGGCTCTTCTGCGAAAGGCTGCTGCACGACTTTGGCGAGCATCTGGCGCGTCAGTATCTTTCCGCGCAAAAACACGCCGTCAGGCAATACCGCGATCTGATCGCCTCGCGCGGCATCGACTGCGCGCTGCGGGAGCACGTCTCCCGCGTCTATACCGCGCCGGACGGGCCCGACCTCTCGCGGGAGCTTGCCTGCGCCCTGCTGCTGGGCGCGGACGCGGAGCTGCAAGCGGTCGACGGCCTGCCCTTTCCCGTGCGGGAGGCGCTGTGCTTCCCGCATCAGGCGTCGTTCGAGCCGATTCCCTTTCTCGCCGCGCTGCTGCCCGGCATCGAAGTCTACGAGCACTCCCCCGTCCGGGATATCCGGGGCCATGTCGTGCGCTGCGACGGCGGCAGCGTCGAGGCGGCGCACATCGTCGTCGCCACGCGCTATCCGATGCTGGAGCGCTGGGGCCTCTATCACCTGCGGCTGCGGCAGGAACAGGGATATCTTCTTGCGCTGCGCGGCGCACCGCCGCTGGACGGCTGGTATCTGGACGCGGACACGCGCGGCTGGAGCCTCCAGCAGCGCGGCGACGAGCTGATCCTCAGCGGCGGCGTCCATCGCTGCGGCGAGAACCGTGGCGACAGCTACGAGCGCCTGCGCGCGCAGGCAAAGCTGTGGTTCCCGACGGCGCAGGAGGTCCGCGCGTGGTCGTCACAGGACTGCGTCACGATGGACGGCATACCGTACATCGGCCGCTACGGCGCCGCGACGCCGCACTTGCATGTCGCCGCCGGCTTCGGGCGCTGGGGCATGACGAACAGCATGGTCGCCGCGACGCTGCTGACCGCCGAAATACTCGGAAAGCACTACCCCTACGCCGACGTTTTCTCGCCCGACCGCTTTTTCCCCTCCGCGTCCATCGAAACGATGATGGAGGGCGCGCTGTACGCCGTGCGCGGCAAGGCGCGCCGCCTGTTCACTGCCGCGGCGGCGGAGACGGACGCCATCGCGCCGGGGCACGCGGGCGTCGTGCGGCACCACGGCAGGCAGTACGGCGTCTACCGCGACGAGCACGGCGCCCTGTACGCTGTCTCACCCGTCTGCCCGCACCGGGGCTGCGCGCTCGTGTGGAACGACGACGAAAAGACATGGGACTGCCCCTGCCACGGTTCCCGCTTCGACTATACCGGCCATCGCCTGTTCCACCCGGCGAAATCGGCGCTGAAACGGTACGACGCCACGCTGATATAAAACAAAGCGCCGCTTTGCGGCGCTTTGTTTTATATGTTCGTAAAGGATTTCAGCTTGTCGATCATATCCTTGCGGTCGGCGTAGGTGCAATTGCGGCTGTCGCAGGTTTCCAACACGTTTTTGAACGCTTCCTCCATCGCCGCTGTGTTGATCCCCTGCTGCCGGTAGATCATCGTCAGGCTGTCCTTGGCGTTGCGCACAATGCTCAGCACGATCCCGTCGATTGCGATCTTTCCGGAAAGTGACGGGTCCTCCAGCATATGCGAATTGATGTTGCGCTTCGCATAATCCAGACGATTGCGGATTTCCTGAAGCTGGTTCTGTACGATCTGATCCTCATTGCTCATGGCTCTTACGCTCCTTCTTCATCGTTTGTCCTGTTTCCGTTGTTCTTCTCCGTCAGCTCCGGATGACGCAGGTAGCGGCTGAAGCTCACCCAGAACTGGGCGTACTCAACGCCGGAGCAGATCCGCTCGTCCATCACGCAGGAGAGCGGCAGCAGCTTTTTTCGATACTCGCCGTGGATGTAGTTCGCCACGGGCTTGCCCATGCACAAAAACACGCTCGTCGTGCCGAATTCATAGGTGTGGTGGAAGATGTGCGTGGTATTGATGCTCGCAAGGTTCGTGATGAACAGGCTCGTGTGGAACGGGCTGAGGTCGATGATGAACTTCGGCAGAATGCCCCAGCGGTCAAGCAGGCGCGCGACCCCCACCACGACATCCGGCAGCAGCGGCACGGAGAACATAAAGTTCGCGAACTTGTCCGTTGCGTTGTCGTGCTTCGCGTTTTCGTTCTCCGCGATGATGTCCTCGATCTTTTTGTTGATGGAGAGCACGTCGTCGCCCGGCTCGAAGAACACCTTGAGCGTCGTCTCGTCCGGCGTACCGTCCGCGCGCTTCTTGAGCATGACGAAGCTGACGCAGAAATGGGAGCGCTGGAAGATCCGCTTGTTCATGACAAACCGGTTGATCTTCGGATTCTCCAGATATGCCATATAATATGCCGCCAGCACCAGCGCCATGTAGGAGATGCGCACGCCCTCCTTGCGCTTGCGGTGGATGTACTCGCGCAAGACCTCCATGTCCGTGTACTCCGTGACCATATTCATCGCGTCATAGCGATGCGGCATGATGTACGGCGTGACGGCGACATAGGGGCTTTCGTTTTTCACGCGTTTTCCGTCGGTCCTGATGGGATCACTTCCTTGTTGTATAAACTTTAACATTTATTCTACACGCTCTTCACGGCGGATGCAACCATTTTATCGGAATACTTTTTCCGGCAAAATCTTTTTTTGGCTTCAATAAATTTTTTGTATTTTGGGGTTGTCTTTTTGTGAAGCCTGTACTATACTCAGTATGCAATCATTATAAAGGAGGACGCGCGCCATGAACTATGATCGTGTGTATAATTTTTCGGCAGGTCCCGCAATGATGCCGGAGCCCGTGTTGGAGGAGATCCGTGACGAGATGATGAACTACCGCGGCAGCGGTATGTGCGTCATGGAGATGTCTCACCGCTCCGCGGTCTTTCAGAAGATCGTCGACGAGGCGGAGGCCGATCTCCGCGAGCTGATGGGCATTCCGGACAACTACAAGGTGCTGTTCATCCAGGGCGGCGCAACGCTGCAATTCGCCGCGATTCCCTGGAACCTGATGAAGAACGGCAAGGCGGTCTACATCGAGACCGGCGCCTGGTCGAAGAAGGCGATCGCCGAGGCGAAGAAGTACGGCGAGGTCATCGTCGCCGCCAGCAGCAAGGATAAGAACTACAGCTATATCCCCGACTGCTCCGACCTCGACATCCCCGACGACACCGATTACGTCTATATCTGCGAGAACGAGACGATCCACGGCGTCACGTGGCAGAAGCTGCCCAACACCAAGGGTCATGTCCTCGTCTCCGACCAGAGCTCCATGTTCCTCTCCAAGCCTTGCAACGTCAAGGACTACGGCCTCATCTACGCGGGCGTGCAGAAGAACGTCGGCCCCGCCGGCATGAGCATCGTCATCATCCGCGAAGACCTCATCCGTGAGGATCTCGATCCCAAGATGCCGATCTATATGCGCTATGACACCCACGCCAACAACGGCTCGATGTACAACACGCCCAACTGCTGGGACATCTACTGCTGCGGCAAGGTGTTCAAGTACCTCAAGAGCATCGGCGGCCTGAAGGAAATGGAGCGCCGCAACATCGAGAAGGCAAAGATCCTCTACGACTTCCTCGACTCGTCCAAGATGTTCAAGGGCACCGTCGTTCCCGAGGTTCGCAGTCTGATGAACGTCCCGTTCGTCACCGAGAGCGCGGAGCTGGACGCCGAGGTCGTCAAGGCGACCAAGGCGGCGGGCTACGACAACCTCAAGGGCCACAAGAGCGTCGGCGGCCTGCGCGCCTCCATCTACAACGCCATGCCCAAGGAGGGCGTCCAGGCGCTGGTCGACTTCCTCACGAAGTTCGAGGCGGAGCACAAATAACACACCGGAAAGGGGGAGGCTTCTCCCCCTTTCCAAGCGAATATGATAAAGGATGGTTTTGAAGGACATGAGAATACTTGTGACGGACGGAATGGATAAGACCGCGCTCGCCAAGCTCAGGGAACTCGGACACGAGGTCGTCGAGCAGTTCTATGAGCCCGAGGAGCTCGGCAAGGCGCTGCGCGACTTCGACGCGGTGGTCGTGCGCTCCAAGACCAAGGTGCGCGCCAACCACATCGACGAGGCGAAGGGCGGCAAGCTCAAGCTCATCATCCGCGGCGGCGTGGGCGTGGACAACATCGACGTCAAGTACGCCGAGGAAAACGGCATCACCGTGCGCAACACGCCCAACGCGTCCAGCCAGTCGGTGGCGGAGTGCGCCATGGCGCACATGTTTGCCTGCGCGCGCTACGTCTCCATCGCGGGCAGCACCATGCGCGAGGACAAGTGGGAGAAGAAGGCTTACGCCAAGGGCATCGAGCTGCAGGGCAAGACGCTCGGCATCGTCGGCTTCGGCCGCATCGGCGCGCATCTGGGCGTGATGGCGAAGGCGATCGGCATGGACGTCATCGCCACGCGCGCGTCCCGCACCTCCGGTACGGACGAGGCGACGGGCATCCCCTATGTCACGCTCGACGAGCTGCTTGCCAAGTCCGACTTCATCTCCCTGCACGCACCGGCGCTCGCCGGCGGTCCGCTGGTCAACGCGGAGACCATCGCGAAGATGAAGGACGGCGTCTGCATTATTAATACCTCCCGCGGCGGCAACGTGGACGAGAACGCGCTGCTCGAAGCGCTGAACTCCGGCAAGGTCCGCGCGGCGGGCCTCGACGTCTGGGCGGAGGAGCCGTCGAAGGACCACGACCTCTACTCCCACCCGATGGTGTCCTGCACGCCGCACATCGGCGCGCAGACCGTCGAGGCGCAGAAGCGCATCGGCGCGGAGATCGTGGAGATCATCTCCGCGTTCTGAAAAACACCAACCGAATATCCTGCGAGGGCGGGCCGCTTCACGGCTCGCCCTTTTTGTTACCGCTTTCAAATTTCTTTTCCTTTTTTTGCAATTCTGTTTGCATTTGATGTACTGCTATGATATAATGGTTATGCGTAGAATTATACCCATGATAGATAATGGGAGAGAATTGGATCATATTACGCCACATTCAACAGGTCAGACTGATTGGGAGGTACTGCATGATGAATACTCGAAGGCGGCACGGGGGCTTCTCCCTCGGTGAAGTAGCCATTGTTGTTGCGATCATAGCCATTTTGATCGCCGTGGCGATCCCTACTTATTTCAGGCAGCTGGAGCAGAATCGGGACGCCGCGACGGTGAGCAATCTCCGTCTTGCCTATGCCGAGGCGAGTGCCGACTACATCAAACACGGATCCGCGACAACGGGCGAGTACGTGGTTGTCGTCGATGAAGTGCGCTTTGAAAGCAAGGACGCCACTCTCGATTATTCGGGAGACGAGCTCCCCTTTGATATCAACAGCGAAATCCCGGGGCCCGGCGTGCACAAGGTTGCGTTCCATTTCAACACCGGCACAAGGGATTATATCACAATCGACGGAGAAGAGGCCTCCACCACGCCGACTGCTCCCACAGAGGAAAAATATTGGACGGTGACGTTCCACGCCGCGCCAAACGGCCGCATCGGCGGTCAGGAGACGAAATCGGTCAAGGTCAAGGACGGCGAGACTGTGAGCTCGCTGACGCCCAGCCCCGCATCGGCGGAATACACCTTTGACGGTTGGAAGACAGTAAGTGCCGATGGCGCAAGTTACCTCTTTACAAGTGCGGTTACAGCTGATCTGGATCTTTACGCCCACTATACCAAGGAGGAAACCTGGAATGTGACGTTCCACGCGGGCGAACATGGACATTTCTCTGAGGGCGCGACCAGAGTGGTCCCGGTCAAAAAAGACGGTTCTCTGGGCAAGCCCGCCGGCCTGATCTGCGATCCCGGTTGGGAGCTTGCCGAATGGCAGCTGAGCAGCACCGCCGTCACTTGGCCCATCGAAAAGGTCACCAGCAATCTTGAATTGACCGCCACCTATAAGAAAGCGGAATGGACTGTGACGCTCAACACCGGAGACCACGGTGAGTTCTCTGACGGTCAAAAGCAGCATGTGCTTCAAGTTGAAAAGGGCAGTAAACTTACTGCGCCGGAGCTGAATATCGAGGACGGATGGGTTATTGATGCCTGGAAATCCGGAACCTCCAGCATCACTTTCCCGATCGAAGTCAACGGCGATCTTTCTCTGACCGCTACCTACACGCGGGAAAAATGCACCGTGCGGTTCAACGGCCTCGGCGGCAGGTTCTCCGACGGCTTCACCTCGATGACGAAGGAGGTCGAAAAGGGCGGCAAGGTTGATAAACCGGCTTATGCCGCACCGGCGGGAACCACCTTTGTTTGTTGGGCAAAGCAGGACGGCAGCGACATCGGAGATTTGGAGTGGCCGATCACCGTCACCGAAAACATGAACCTGTCCGCCGTTTACAGCTGGACTGTGACCTTCCATGCCGAACCCGGCGGCAAGTTCCCGGACGGTGAAGAGACGAAGACGGTTCAGGTCCGGCACGGCAAAGAACTGAGCGAACTACCGGCGGATCCTGTTTCCAATGTCGAAGATTCCTCCTTCCTGGGGTGGAAGACCGGCAGCTCCTCCGGCCCGGACTACTCATTTGAGAAGAAGGTCACCAGTGCCTTCGACCTCTACGCTGCGTACAGCGAAGTATACTACGACGTGACGTTCAACGGCAACGGAGGAAAGTTCTCGGACGGCTCACTCACCAAGACGTATAGCATCCTGAAGGGCACCGAACTGAGTGAGCCGACGAACTATACACATCCGGCGGGCTCTAAATTTAAGGGCTGGGAATTGAACGGCTCCATCGTCGAGAATTGGCCGATCGCCGTCAACAGCCATCTCAATTTTATCGCTGTCTACGAATGGCCGGTGACATTCAAGGCAGGCAACGGCAAGTTCCAGGACGGCTCGAACACAAAGACGGAGTATTATCTGCCCGGACAATGTGTGGTTGATACTCCAAAGCCCTCCTCTCTGAACGGAATGACCTTTGCCAATTCGTGGAAACCGGAGGGTAACTATACGATCGACGATGAGATCGACGGCCCGCGTGAATTTACCGCTGTGTACAAATGGAAGGTGACGCTTAATCCGAAGAGCGGAAGTTTGACAGGCGATAAAACGCTCTATTTCGATAACAACGCGAGCATGAGCAAGCCGAGCTACACCGCGCCGAGCGTGAACAACGTCAAGGCTGAATTTGTCGGCTGGGCGAAGAACGGCAATTATAACGATATCATCACAAGTTGGCCGATCAATGTCACCGGAAATCTCGATTTGACTGCGGTCTATCAGTGGACAGTAACGTTTAACGCCGGCACGGATGGCAGAATTACAGGAAACAAGCCCAACCCAGTGAAGGTATATGACGGCAGTAATATAACCAAGGAACAATATCCGGGCAATCCTACGCCATACGATTCAGATTATGTTTTTGTCGGCTGGGAGTATAACGGCAAAACATACGAGGATGCAGATGATATTAGCGCTATCCAAGTCACCAGTCCGATCACTTTTAAAGCCAAGTATAGGGATGATGGCGGATGCTTTGCCTCGGGAACGCTGATTACGTTGGCGGACGGAAGCCGGAAACCGGTGGAGGAACTCACCTTCGATGATATGCTCCTGGTGTGGAACTTCTTCGATGGCAGCTATTCCGCAAGCCCTGCTGTTGCTCTGGTCGATCATGGCGAGGATGACTACACTGTAGCGAAGCTCCTGTTCTCGGATGGAACGCAGCTCAGCATCATCGGGGATCACGGCGTGTTTGACTACGATCTAAACCGCTTTGTCTTCCTTACGCCCGCCATCGGTGCGGACTACATCGGTCACCGCTTCGTTCGCGCCGATGTGGATGGCACATATGATGTAGTCACGTTGGAGAGCATCGTGGTTTCGCAAGAGCGGACGCACGCTTGGAGTATCGTAAGCGCCGGTGCGCTCAACGCCTTTGCGTCCGACATGCTGACGCTGGCTCCTCCGTCGGAGGCCTTCAACTGGATTCCCATGGGAGAAAAGCTGCATTATGATGTCGAGCAGCTCCAGCGTGAGATCGCCGAGCACGGAACCTTCGAGTATGCGCAGTTTGCTGATCTGGTCACGGAGGAGCAATTCGAAGCTCTCAACGGCAGATATCTGAAGGTCGTTGTGGACAAGGGACTCATGAGTGTGGATGATCTTTGCGAAATGGTGAAGACGTATCTCCCGTTCATGCAGTAATCTTCCGTTAATTCAGGAAATACTCTCCATACCGCATCGCGACACCTCAACCAAGCAGAAAGCGGCCGACCCTGACGGGTCGGTCGCTTTTCCTTTCGCGACAGCGCGTTACGAAGCGAGGGCGGGCCGCTTCACGGCTCGCCCTCGTCGTCTGTGAGCTGCATGATCGACACCTCGAACGCGACGCGCTCGACCGGGCCGCTGTCCAGCATTTTGGTGTACGTGCGGCTCTGCACCCTGCCCTCCAGCGACAGCCGGTCGCCCACGGACATCCGCACCACCTCGCCCGCGACCTGTCCCCACGCGATGCAGGGCAGATAATCCGCGCGGCCATAGTGCCGGTTGACGGCGAGAATGACGTCGCAGATGCTGCGCCCCAGCGGCGTGCGTCGCAGATACGGTTGCTTGCACAGCACGCCGGAGAGCTCGATGCGGTTGAAGGAGCCGCCGTCGCCCGCGCCGAGCTCCTGCGCGAGCACAGTGATGACCAGACGGCTCCCCTGCCCGCTCTTGTTGTTGAACGAGCGCAGCTGTCCCACGACGCGCACCGGCTGCCGCGCCTTCACGGGAAAACGCCGCAGCAGATTTTCGCTCGCGACGACGACCGGCACGTCCGTCTGTCCGGACAGGCGCTCGACGCGCAGCGGAAATTTGAAAAAACGTTGTCCGTGGTTTTCGTGCGACAGGACCGGCTCCGCGTCCGCGACGCCCCACAGCTCCACATAGTTCCGGCTGACTTCCATAGCTTTTCTTACCCCTCGTTCGTTTCGTTGTTCCATCCTATGAACGAAAACCGTCCGGTATGCCGTTGACGCGCGCGCAGTTTTTCCGTATAATGCAGGCAAACGGACGAACAAAGGAGGGCTTCGCATGGAGCCGTTTACGTTGAAGGGCGATCTGCTGACCGGCGCGGCGCTGGACGCCACGCAATGCCTCGGCGGCGAGATCGAGAGCAGCTGGATCTACTGGTGGGGGCTGGGTTACATTCGCGACCACGCCTCCCCCGCCGTCGCCGCGCAGCACGCGGAGCATTGGCGGGAGGATGTGGAGCTGCTGCGTGAGCTCGGCGTGCAGGCTGTGCGCCTCGGCGTGGACTGGACGCGCGTGGAGCCGGAGGAGGAGAGCTTTGACGAGCAGGAGCTTGCGCGCATCCGCGACGAGCTTACCGCGCTGCGCGACGCGGGCGTCCGCGTGACGCTGGTGCTGCACCAGTTCACAAACTCCGCGTGGTTTGAGGAAAAGGGCGGATTCGAGCGGCAGGAGAACCTGTCCTGTTACCTCTCCTATATTGAGCACGTCGCGGCGGCGCTGGGCAGCCTCGCCGGCGACTACCTGACGTTTGCCGAGCCAAACGCCTATGCGGTGGGCGGCTATCTCGGCGGCGACTATCCGCCGGGCCGGAACGATCCCTCCGCCTGCTTCCGCGTGCTCACGCACATGGCGCAGTGCCACATCCTCGCCTATGACCTGCTGCACCAGCTGCACGAGGCGATGGCGTATCCGCCCTGCCGCGTCAGCGTCTCGCTGCGCGCACGGCAGATCGTGCCGCTCGATCCGCGCAGCCGTGCGCACAAGCTGCTGTGCGCCGCGGCGGAGCGCACGTTTGACGCGGCTTTCCGCGCGTTTTACCTCGGCGAGACGCACTTGCCCATGAAGTATGACCGCTTCGTCAAGCCCGGACGCTGGTGCGACTTTCTTGCGCTGGACTGGTACGGGCGCGCGGACGTCTCCGAGCCGCTTGACCTCACGCCCTTCGCCAGGCGCAGCGGCATAGGGCATCCCAATGCGCTGCTTGCACGGCTTCAAACGCTGCACGCGCTCGCGCCGCTGCCGATCCACGTAACGCTCGCGGGCGTGGCGGACGGCAATCGCGTTGAATACCTCGCGTCGAACCTCGACGCGCTCTCCCGGAGCGAGCTGCCTGTCGAGCGCTGCATGTATGCTCCCCTGCTCGACGGCTTTGAGCTGCTGGACGGCAATACGCACCGGCTGGGGCTGGTGCACGTCGACTTTGACACACAGAAGCGCACCGTCAAGCCCTCCGGCGAATTCTTCCGCGCCGTTGCCGCCGCGCACGGCGCGGACAGGTTGCTGCTGGAGCAGTATTTCGCATAAAAAAATTGCCGCTCTCGCGGCAATTTTTTTGTGATTATTCCACTGTGACCGACTTCGCCAGATTCCGCGGCTTGTCGATGTCGCAGCCGCGTTGGAGCGCCACATAGTACGCGAAGAGCTGCAACGGCACAACGCCGAGGCTGGGCAGCAGCATGGTCGCCGTGTCGGGGATGGTCAGCACGTTCGACACGGTCTTCTCCAGCTCCGCGCGGTGCTTTTCGGTGGTCAGCGCCAGCACGTCCGCGCCGCGCGCCTTGACCTCGATGATATTGCTCAGCGCCTTGTCGAACAGCTTGCCGTAGGTGCCGAGCGCCACGACGAGCGTGCCTTCCTCAATGAGCGAGATCGTGCCGTGCTTGAGCTCGCCGGAGGCGTACGCCTCGGAATGGATGTAGGAGATCTCCTTGAGCTTGAGCGAGCCCTCCAGTCCCAGCGCAAAGTCAAGGTTGCGCCCGATGAAGAAGATCGAGTTGTGGTTGAAATGCTGCGCGGCGTACTTTTGGATATCCTCGTGGTTTTTGAGCACCGTCTCCATCTTCTCCGGCAGCCTTTCCAGCTCGGCGACGACCTCGTCGTACTCCGCGCTGTCCACCGTACCCAGCGCCTCGCCGAAGACGAGCCCGATCATATCCAGCACGGCAAGCTGCGTCGAATACGCCTTGGTGGTGGCAACGGCGATCTCCGGCCCCGCCCAGGTGTAGAGCACGTCGTCCGACTCGCGCGCGATGGACGAACCGACCACGTTGACGATGGAGAGAATGTACGCCCCGCGCGCCTTCGCCTCACGCAGCGCCGCCATGGTGTCCAGCGTCTCGCCGGACTGGCTGATGACGATGACCAGCGTGTTCTTGTCCACGATGGGGTCGGCGTAGCGGAACTCAGAGGCAAGGCAGACCTCGACGCTGCGGCGCGTCAGGTGCTCCAGCGTGTACTTGCCGAGCATACCCACGTGGTACGACGAGCCGCAGGCGACGATAAACACGCGCGTGAACGCGCGGATCTGCTCCGGCGTGAGCTTCATGTCGTCGAATACGATCTTTCCTTCCTTCAGGCGCGGGGAGATGGCGCGGCGCAGCGCCTCCGGCTGCTCGAAGATCTCCTTGAGCATAAAATGCGGATAGCCGCCTTTCTCCGCGGCGGAGACCTCCCAGTCGATGTGATGGCGCTCCTTGGCAACGGGCTGCTGCAGCGCGTCGAAGACCTCGATGCCCTCCCGCGTCAGGACCGCGACCTCGCCGTCCTCCATGTAGGCGACCTCGCGCGTATGCTTGATGATGGCGGTGACGTCGGAGGCGATAAAGTTCTCGCCCTCGCCGTAGCCCAGCAGCAGCGGCGCGTCCTTGCGCGCGGCGATAATGCGGTCAGGGCAGTCGGCGCAGAGCATTCCCAGCGCATACGCGCCCTCGATGCGGCGCAGCACACGGCCCACTGCCTCAAAAAAGTCATGGCACTCATTGTAATAGAACTCCAGAAGCTGCGCAACGACCTCGGAATCCGTCTCCGAACGGAAGGTAACACCCTGATTGATGAGGAATTCCTTGATCTCGACGTAGTTCTCGATGATGCCGTTGTGGATAACAGCAAATTTGCCGCCCTCGCTGAGGTGCGGGTGGGAGTTGACGTCGCTCGGCGCACCGTGCGTCGCCCAGCGGGTGTGTCCGATACCGATCGTGCCGTGCAGATCCGCGCCGCCGTGGATCAGCGCGCTGAGCTCCTTAACATAGCCCTTGGTCTTCTCGACCTGGATCTCATACTGCGGCGAGACCACCGCAACACCCGCGGAGTCATATCCGCGATATTCCAGACGGGTCAGTCCATCCAGCAAAACCGGCGCCGCCTCCTGCGCGCCGACAAATCCGACAATTCCGCACATTTTGTTCTTTCTCCTTCCGAAAGCGCAATATCATGTGTTCCCTTCTATTATATTAGTGTCCCGTTGTCCATTTGTCAACCGAAAAAGCGCGTGAAAACGGCACGGCGGGAACGCCGTGCCGTTTATGTTTAAAATCGGGTTGTTATCGTCGCGCCTCAGCCTGCAACAACGGAAGAGTCAATGGGCAGTCCAGCGTCGGGCGTGCCGCCGACCATCGTCTCATAGAACGTAGCAGTCAGCGAAATATTGACAAAGGACTCACCGGTTGATGAATCAACACCGTTGGTATAGCTCATATCGCCAAGCAGGCAACGGTATTGGCTGGCTGTCAGCTTTGTAAGGATCCGGCGTGCGGACTCAAAATTTTCCGTGGTAAAGTCCAGCGAGAAGTTGCGGCGGATCTGGTTGCCGTTGCGTGTCAGATTCGTAAACGAAATGTTGTACGAATTGGCATCCATCAGGCAGTTGTTGAGCAGGGAAATCTCAGCCTTGGCATTGTTGTAGCTTTCCATACGGTCTGCGTCCATGCCGATTTCGTCCAGCTCATCCTGCATCTTTTGCAGCTGCGAAACCTTACCCTGCGCCTGCATGACCTCAAGCTCCAACTCGTCGCGGCGCTTATTCGCCTCCGCGATCTGCGTGGTCGTCGGCTCATACACGTAGCGGTAATAGGCAAGGCCCACCAGGACGATCATCGCGAAGAAAATCAGCACAACGTCTCTTGCCTTGATCGCTTTATCCATTTTTTTCATGGTTACTCCACCTGTGCCTTTCCGCTGAACTGCACGACAATGTTGGCGGTGACCGCGTCGCTGTCGGGCTCCTCAACCGGCGCCGGAGGAAGCTCCTCGCCGTTCTCTCCGATCACGGCAGGGGCGGGCAAAACCGGCTGGTCACTCTTTTCATTCGTCTTTGCCGTATTGACGTTGCAGAAAGCGACCTCGTCCTCCGCCAGCAGAAGCTGCACGACAACGTTGATCTCCTGCAGCGTGCGGCCGTTGATGTCGATGCTCATCTGGTTCCCGCTCACGCGCCAGCCGTCAGCCGGCGTATTCGGTGTAACCACACGCTCGATCAGATCCATCATGGCGACGCGGTCGGCGCGCGTGAGTTCCTCTTCCGTCATATCGGAATAGGTGTAGTGTCCGTAGATGTCATTGAGCTCGCCGAAGCTCTCGATCTTCGTGTTATACATGAGCAGCTCATTTTCCAGATTGCTCACTTCTCCCTGGGCGCGGTTCACCGCATCATAGCGATCCATGACGGCAAACTTGGCAAATGCCGCGGCGACGACAACGATCAGCAGGATCAGCGGCAACGCGAGGAGCCAGTTGATCTTCTGCTGGTTGACGGTGGCAAGGTTGATGGTCCGCTTATCCGGCAGCTTACCGCGCACCTTCGCCGCCTTTTTGCCCTCCTCGGGCAGAGCGGCATCATTCGTTGACTTCTTCTCTAAAACCGGCACTTTGCTTTCCCCCTCTCAGTCCAAGGTAACGGCGACCGCCATGGCGTAATCGCCGAGGTTTGCGATCTCCGGCGAGGAGCCGCCCGGCATCAGCTCGGAGATGGGATGCACCTTCATTTCCAGCGTGTTGGCGATGGCGTCGCACAGGCCGGGGATCTCCGCGCCGCCGCCGCAGAGCCACACGTCGTTCAGCTGGCTATCGCGGTTGCTGAACCGGTAAAAGTTCATCGCGCGCATCAGCTCGGTCGCGATATTGTTGTACGCGCTGACGCAGGCCTCCTGCTCCTGGCAGTTCTCGTAGTTGCTCTCCAGGTATGTCTTTGCCAGATGCGTTTCAACGTTCATCGCTTCGGCGACGCTGTCCACCAGATTGCGAATGCCGATGTCCAGCAGGCGCGTGACCACGTGGCGGTCGCTGTTGTACATGAACATGCGGATCGCGCGATAGCCGAGGTCGAGGATGCAGTACTCGCGCTCCGTCATGTTCTCCTTCTGGTACTGGCGGATCAGCGAGATATACGCATACTCCACGGGCGCCGCCTTTACCAGCTTGAGTCCCGCCCTTGAGAAGTAGGTCCGCGACTCGTCGATAATGGCAGACGGCATGGCGACCGCCATCATCTCCATCGGCGCATCCGGATTCTCCTTGGGATTGGAGATCATCGCGTAGTCGAAGATGTAGTTTTTCAGCTCGTCGACAATATAGTCGTTAAACTCGAAAGGAATGTTGTAAGCGAGCTGATCGGCGGCCATGGGAGGCATCGTCACATTGCGGACGTAACTCACCTCATTCGGCAGCACCATGGCAGCTGCGGACGCGCTGATCTTGTTCTTCTTCATGGTGGACTTGATAAGCTCGCCCATCGCGTCCACGGACGTGATGCGGTTCTCCTTCATCAGGTTCACCGGCATCGGTTCCGTCGCCGCCTTCTTGACCTTGCCGTCCTTGCACAGCGCAATCTTGAGGGAATCGAAGCCGATGTCCACACCCAAAATCGTTTTCCCCATACTCTCCTCCCATACGTCACACGAATCAAATTCGCAGAATCAATAACCCAAAAGGCCCAGATACCACCGGATCACGCCTCCGCCGTACAGCAGCACGAGCGCCGCGGCGGCGGCGATAGCGGGACCGAACGGGAACGCCTGCCCCGCCTTCTTTTTCATGGCAGCCGCCAGCAGCAGCCCCAGCACGCAGGCAAGAAGCAGCGCCATCAGCGTACCCACGAAGCCCAGATACAACCCGACCACGGCGAGCAGCTTGATATCCCCGCCGCCGAGGGTGTCCTTTTGCAAAATCTTGTCCATCACGAGCGACACGCACAATATGCCGCCGCCAAAGACCAGTCCCGCGCCGACGCACCGGAGCACGTCTCCCCAGCCGGCGCCGGAAAACGGCGCGGCGGCGAGCCACGCCAGCGCGGCGATGATCAGGCAGCCGTCCGGAATGATCTGCACGTCGAGATCGACCAGCGACAGGCAGAACAGGCACATCAGAAACACAAGGTTCCGCGCCGCGATGATCGTAAAGCCAAAGCGCAGAAGGCACGCGAGCGTCAGCGCCGCGCACAGCAGCTCGGTGAGCGGGTAGCGCACGGAGACCTTTTCGCCGCAGTAGCGGCAGCGGCCGCGCAGGAACACCCAGCTGAGCACCGGGACAAGATCGAGCGCGCCCAAATCATGCCCGCACTTCGGGCAGCGGCTGCGGCCCTTCGTAAAATCCTCGTCGCGGGCGATGCGCCACGCCGTGCAGTTGAGGAACGAGCCCATGCACGCCCCGAGGATCACGGCAAGCACACCCGAATATATCATGAGCGTGCGCCCAAGTTCGGTAAACGTCATGACCAGCTGTCCCCCGTCCAGCCGACGCCGAGATTCCAAACGGCACAATGCTCCTCGTCGGCGTAGAAGAAATATTGCAGCGTCTCCCCGTTCACGAGGTAAAACGCGATCACGCCGTCGTAGTTCGAGGCGTATTTCGTGCCGCGCGAGAGCCCGATATCGGAGTTCGTGCGCGCGGCGTCCAGAGCCTTCCCGTTCAGCGTGACGCGAATCGCCTTCGGAACCTCACGGCCTTGCAGACGCTCCGTGTCCAACTTCTTCTGAATCTGCTCAAACGCGCTCTCCGCGTTCAGGCGGGTGCGCTGTTTTTCGTCCGGATCGTGCAGCGCGCAGACGACGGTGAAATAACCGTCCTTGTCCGGCAGGAGGTAACAATCCCCGCCGCCGGGGCAGAGCTGCGACCACGGCTTGGTATCCTGCGTCGCCGCCAGCTTTGCCTCCTCCTCGGAAATGCCGCCGCCGGCGTTCACCTCGGCGTTGACGATCTTGCGCTGCGCCTCGTTGACCGCGATCCGGCATCCCTCCGTCTCGGCGATCTCCCGATGGCGCCGCACGAAGGAGACGCCCGCGGTGAGCATCAATGCCAGCACAGCCAGCGCAAACGCGGCAGCCGCGCCCAGACGCAGCAGCTTTTTCCGCTTATCCCGCCGCTTCTGCTCCAGCAAGCACGCCAGCTTCTCCGCCTGCGCGATCTGTTGCTCGTTCGTCAGCTCGTCCACAGCGGATCCCATCCTATGTTTTATTATCGGGCTTCTCTGCTCGCGGGCAGAAAGCAAAGCTCCTCCGGAGAGAAGTCCTGCTTTGCGTCCGCAAGGGGTTTCCCCGCGCCGGGTCTCCCGGAACCCGGCGCGGAGATTGCTGTGAATCAGTTGATTTGCACGTTAGAGGGGTCAAACTTGATAACCGCAGAACCATCGACGCCAGTCTTGGTAATAGTAATAGTACCGGCAGTATTATTAATCGCAAGGGATGTATCAGAATACGTTCTTGCACCTGCCAGCGTACCCTGGCTAATAGTGATAGATCCGCCGTCGTTGTTCATCATCGCATCAGCAACGAGCTCGGCATACTTGGAGCGGATGTTCGCCTCGTCGGTCGCGAACTGCGCCTTCTTGAGCTGAGCGCCGAAGGTGGGGATAGCGATGGCGATCAGGACCGCGATGATCGCGACCACGATCAGCATTTCTGCCATGGTAAAGCCTTTGTTGTTCTTCTTCATGATTCTCTGTGCTTCCTTTCAGATTTTGGAGTGGTGCCAATGCTTCTCCGGACAAAGCACTGGCGGGGTTTATGGACTATATTTCCAGCCGCCGGGACGGCAAGAAACCGGATTACAAATTTACATCATGCTGTACATGTCGAACATCGCGGTGAACACCGCCATCACGATGAAGCCGACGATCACGGCAAGCACGATCAGCAGCGTGGGCTCCAGCTTGGCGACCGCCGCCTTCGTCGCCTCCTCCAGCTCGGTGTCATAGTAGTTGGCGGTCAGGCCGAGCGTGCGCTCCGGTTCACCGGAGCTTTCGCCGACGCCGACCATGTCGATCAGGATATCGGGATAGTCCGTGATGTCGCGCATGGAGGCACTGAGCGACCGGCCGGATTCCAGCTGCGCCACGAGCCTGCCCGTCTGCCCGCTGAGGTAATAGTTGCTGATGACCTTGGTCGTGATGGTCACGGCGCGCACGATTGGAAGGCCCGCGCCGAGCATGGCTGCCATCGTGTTGGCGAACTGGCTGGCGGCGTTGAGCTCCTCGATCTTGCCGAAGACCGGCATCTTGAGCCGGAGATGCGCGAGATTCGTCTTCCCCGTCTCTGTCAGCCCGTAGACTCTGACAATGATGATGCAGATCAGAACGATCACGACCATCAGCATAATATTGCGGGTAAAGAATTCGGAGATCGCGATCAGGATGCGCATCAAAATCGGAACCTCGCCGCCCATTTCGGTGAACATGCTGGTGAACACCGGCACGACGCGAACCATCAGGACCGCGACGACGACGACGGCGACGACCAGAACGAAGATCGGGTAGCTGAGCGCGCTCTTGACCTTGGACTTCATCTGGCTGTCCTTCTCATAATGCTCCTGCATGGAGCGGAAGGAGCCCGCCAGATTGCCCGTCGCCTCGCCGGCACGCAGAGTCTCGATGAACGTGATGGGGATATAGCCGCTGCCATGCTCATCAAACGAGGTGGAGAGGTTGCGTCCGCCCTCCACGTCCGCCGCGACCTTGTCGAGCAGCTTGTGCATCTTCTTGTCTTCCGCCTTGTCGGCGACCAGCTTGACGACACGCGCAAGCGGGATACCGGCGTCAAGCATAATGGCAAACTGGCTGCACATCATGCTGAACGCCTTGGAATCCATCTTGCTGCCGCCGACCTCCATGTCAAAGAAGCCGCCTTTGCGTTCCTTGACCTCCTGCAGCTTGACGATCAGCTCGCAGTTTTCCTTGATGCGGCGCACCGCATCCATCTCGTTGAATGCCTCGACGACGCCGTTGACCTTGGAGCCGCCGTGCGTCATAGCTGTGTACTTAAAATGTGCCAAAGGCGCTCACTCCTCTGCTGCGCAAGTCTTTTTCCCTTAAAGGGCGTTCTTTTTGATGTACTCCGCGTCGTGGGCGTAGTGGATCGCCATATCCTTGGTAATGGTGCCGGAACGCACCAGACGAACCAGCGCCTGGTCCATGCTCTGGCCGCCGATGCCGGAGGAGGTGGCGACCGCGTTGGCAATCTGCGGGGTGTTGCCCGCGCGGATCATGTTGCGGATAGCGTCGGTGACGATCATGAATTCGCACGCCAACACGCGTCCGCCGTTTTTCTTGGGGATCAGCTGCTGCGTCAGCACCGCCTGCAGCGTCATGGACAGCTGCAAACGGATCTGCGTCTGCGCGTCAGCCGGGAACACCTGCACCATACGGTCGATGGAGTCCGCCGCGCTGCCGGTGTGCAGCGTGCCGAACACAAGGTGTCCGGTTTCGGCTGCGGTGATCGCGGTTTCGATGGTGTCGCGGTCACGCATTTCGCCGATCAGAATGACGTTCGGGTCTTCACGCAGTGTCGCGCGCAAGCCCATCGCGAAGCTCTGGGTATCCTTGCCGACCTCGCGCTGGTTGATGGCGCAGAGATCGGGCTTGTAGATGTACTCAACGGGGTCCTCCAGCGTGACGATGTGCGCGCGCTGGGTGTGGTTGATGGAGTCGAGCAGCGCCGCCAGCGTCGTGGACTTACCGGAGCCGGTTTCGCCCGTGACAAGCACGATGCCCTTGTGGAGATTGATGAGCTTGGGCACCTCCGGCGGCAGGCCGAGGTTGTTGACGTTGGGAATCTCGTCGCGCAGCAGACGCAGCGCCACGCTGGGCACGCCCTGCTGTTTGAAGATGTGGATACGGCAGCGGTTGTCGGCGTAGGTCTCCGCCGCGTCCAGCTCACCCGTGTCTTCGAGGAACTTATATTCCTTCTCGTTTCCGGCGAGGAAGCGCGCGACCGCAAAGCAGTCGTCCGGGGTCATGATCGCGGTGTCCATGTCCTGCAGCTGGCCGTCCTTGCGGTACTTGGGAGGCAGGCCGCAAATCAGATGAATATCCGACGCGCCGTCGGCCTTCGCCTTGGCGACCAGTTCTTCAACTGTCATCATAATGGGTGCTCCTCCTCAGCTCTCCTCGTTGACGATGCGGCGGACCTCATCCGGCGAGGTGGTTCCCTCCAGCATCAGGCGCATGGCGTTTTCACGCAGGGAAACAAAGTTGTTTTCGGGCTTGCGAAGCTCATTCTCGATAGCGTCATGGCCGCGCTGCTCGTAGATGAGCGCACGGATGGCGCGCGTGACGGGCAGCATCTCAAACACGGCGATACGGCCGCGATAACCTGTGTTGAAGCAGTCGGGGCAGCCGCGGCCGCGGTAGAACTTGAGGTCGGGCACGTCCTGCATATCGAACTCCTCCGCCTCTTCGCGGGTGGGCGTGTACGCCTCGCGGCAGGAGGGGCAGATGCGGCGCACAAGGCGCTGGGAAATGACGCCCTTGAGCGCGCCGGCGATGATGTACGGCTCCACGCCGATGTCGCGCAGACGGTCGATCGAGCCGATGGCGTCGTTCGTGTGGATGGTCGAGAGCACCACGTGGCCCGTGATGGCGGAGCGCATGGCGATCTCGGCGGTTTCGCCGTCACGGATCTCGCCGATGGCGATGATATCCGGGTCCTGACGCAGAATCGCGCGCAGGCCGTTGGCGAAGGTCATGCCGGTCTTTTCGTTGATCTGCACCTGGTTGATGCCGTCGATATTGTACTCGACAGGGTCTTCCAGCGTGACGAGGTTGACGTCCGGCGTATTGAGCTGGTTAATCATGGCGTACATGGTCGTGGTCTTACCACTTCCGGTGGGGCCGACCAGCAGCAGCACGCCGTTTCGCAGCTTGAGCATCTCGTCGTACTTTTCCAGATCCGGTCCGGTCAGGCCGACGGCGTCCTTCGTGACGCGTCCGCCGGACTTGTCGAGGATACGGGCGACGATCTTCTCGCCATAGACCGTCGGCAGCGTGGAAACACGCATGTCGTAGTCGTTGCTCTTGATGCGCACGTTGAAGCGGCCGTCCTGCGGGATACGGTGCTCCGCGATATCAAGGCCGCTCATGATCTTGATACGGGAGATAACAGCCGCCTGAATGTCCTTCGGCACGGTGAGGATCTCGCGCATGACGCCGTCGATACGCATACGAACCTGCATCTGATCCTCGCGCGGCTCCATGTGGATATCGCTCGCGCGCTCGTTGATCGCGCGCTCCAGCACGGAGTTGACCAGACGGATCGCGGGCGCGCTGTTCGCGTCCTCGCCGCCGAGCTGCGTGGACATGAAGTTGTTCTCGACAACCGTCGTGCCCTCGCCCGTGGAGCCGACCTCGCGCTTCATGTCGGCGATCGCCTTTGCCGCGCCTTCGTTGCTGTAGAGCACCTGGATCGCATGCTCGATGCCGGCGCTCGTCGCCACCATCTGCACGATCTTGCGCTTGGACGCGCGGCGCGCCTCCTCAGCAGCATAGAAGTTCAGCGGGTCCGCCATGGCAAGGTACAGTTCGTCCTTGACCATGCGTACCGGCACGACGTTGTACTGCTTGGCAATGTTCTTCGGCAGTACCTGCGCCATTTCGGTGGGGATGTTGACCTTCGTCAGATCGATGAACTCGATGCCGAGCTGCATTTGCAGCGCCTCGATCAGGTCGTTTTCGGTGATAATGCCGTTTTGGATCAGCACCGTACCGAGACGCTCCTTCGTCCCCTTCTGCAGCTCGATGCCGCGTTCCAGATCCTCCTGCGTCATGATTCCGGCGTTGATCAGCAGCTCGCCAAGATGCATATAACCCATAATCATTTACCTCGCCCGAATAAAAATGCGCACAATCTCAAAATCATAATAAGTGTACTACTCGCAACCGTTCACGTCAAGCACAATCGTTCATTTTTTCTTAATAATTTTATAATAATTTGACGAAAACCATCGTTCACGCTTTGAGCAGCAGTTTTGCGTTAAAAAATGCCGTTTTTGCTTTCGTACGCTGTCATAGCAGCGTGTTTTCTCGCTGCCGTATGTCGATTCCCCACGCTCGTGCGTTCGGCGCATCGACGCGCGTGAAATCTACAGAAATACGCGCGCCGGGAAGGCGCGCGTATGATATTGTTGCTCCGGGGTGTTTCATGCGCGGTATCGTGCGTGTTCACGCAGACGCCGCATTCATGATGATCGGCTTAACCGAGAACTTGTTCTGTGCGACGACCTCAGTTCCGTCATAGATGGTGATCGTCACGTCAAATCTCTTCTGACCGTCTACATATACTATATTGTGCGTTTCCGTCAGATTCTTGCGGCCGACATAGGACGCATTGCTGACCGCCCTGACCGAGCCAACTTGCGTAAACCCGTCGCTCCCAGTGCAGATCAAGGCAAGATAGCCGCCGACAGTAGTCGGCGCAGGTGCGCCTTCCGTCGGTTCGGCCGGCGCCGCAATGGGTACCCCGTCTGCGTCAACGCTAATAAAGGAGCAACCCGAACCAAAGCCCTGCACCCTTTCGGTAAACGTACCGGTCGAGTTATCATAATCGCTGGCATAGGTCAACTCGTTCTGCACAAACAGCGAGAGCGACGAGCAAAGCAGCTGTGCGTCACTGTCCTGCGTGGTCACGCGAAATTCCTTGCTCGCGATATCCACGGTGGAGATCACGACGACGCCAACCAGGGAAATCAGCAAGACGACCGCCATCATCTCAGCCAGCGTAAAACCGCCGCGCGAACGCAGCTTGCGCGCCGAAAGTGACGCCTCGCATTCAACAGGATGATCACTTTTTCTCATAGTAGTACATCTTCCCCTCTGAGGTGGTATCATTCAGATTTCCGGGCACCTTGAAGAGCCTGACATCAACCGGCACTGTTTCATCCGTATCGCCGCATTTGTATGTCACATTCATGCTTGCTGTCTTTGTTTCCGCCTCGAGCCCGCTATAGCTGGGGAACGTTGCCATTTTGGCGGTGTTTGCGTTGATGTGCGTGGCGGAGAGGATCGCTCCGGCGAGGATCATGCCCGCCATCGTGATGATCATCATCGCGACCATCACCTCGATCAGGGATTCGCCGCGGCTGTCTTTCAGCCTTGTCACAAAGCGTTGAATCATATTCCTCAGCCTCCCGCTGCAGCGCCGCTGGACGCGCGTATCAACTCGGTATTGAACGAGACCGTATACTCATACGAGTGATTCTTAACGACGAGCTCGCCTTCCTCTGTCACATCATATTCGAGCTTTTCCGACAGGAATATCGGCTGCACGTTCGGAATGGTGACCGTCATCATTGTGTAAGGCGAGCCTTCCGCGCGGAACTGTGCGGTGATTTTCCCGCTCTTTTTTGTTTTCAGGGCAAACGGTTCAAGGGAAAGATCAGCTGTCACCGCCGGGATTATATCGTCTTCCTGTGGGGTCACACCCTCTCCGGACGGCCCGGCGACGACTTGGTCGAACCTCAGCGACGCGAGCTTTGAGCCGGTCGTATCCGTGGTCTCCCAATACATCATATCCTTCACAAGCTGCATCTGCAAATCGGACACCTCGCCGACCGCTACTGGAGCCAAAAGCTTATTGGAAGGATTACCGTCTTTGTATACCTCGTACGTGAGCTTCACCGTACCGCCGAGCTGTTTGGAAAGCAGCGTCACGGCAGAGTTGACGGCAAGATACTGCCGCTGATCACTCTGCTGTCCCCTGACGCGCTGCATGTTGTTTGCCGCTGTGGCGACCATGGTCAGCGCGGCGATCGTCGCCACCAAAAGCCCGGCAACGGCAAAGATGAGCGTCGCCCCAACGTCGCTCTGTAATTTTCGTTTGATGAGACGCACCTCGCGTTCCTCCCCCGTTCCGTCCCTCCCCCGGTTTCCCGGGGGAGGTTGTTGTTTTTCTGCCGTCTTCATGCCTTATTCAGCCCACTGCGCGTAGAGCGTGACTGCGCCGGAATTCACAGCCGCTTTGAAGGTTTCGAGATTGATAAACTGCTGATGCAGCGTGCGATCCGGGTTGACGAGGATATTTCTATTTCCGCCTGTCGCCGCGTCGAAGAAGCCCATAAACTTTTCCATGGTCTTTCCTTCGGGCATGAGCTCTGTTTCAATCATGGTTCTCAGTTCCTCGTCGCTGATTCCCAGAAGGCTGGCAAACTGGGTCGAGCCGGCCGTCAGGCCAAGCTGGGTGAACGTACCGTCATCATTCTTCTTGTAGAACTGTCCGTCTTTCAGGCAGTAGTACGGGGATTCATACGGCTCAGCCTTGCCGTCAAGCGTCACGCTCACCTTTTTGTAGACGTTGACCGTTGCGGAGCTCGCGGGTTCCATAAAGGTGTAGATCGGCTCAGCGGTGCCGACGCGGTACAGCTCGACCTTTACCTCCGTGCTGTAGACGCCGGGGACGATCGTGCCCGTGGTCACGACCTGCTCATTGGGGAACGGCGTCTTGTTGTTGGTATCCGGCTGGGACGTACGCGTCTCGGTGAAGACGACGCTCCCGTCCTTGCTGTAGGTCGTCGTTGTCACCCAATAGCATCTGGTCGCACTGTTGTCAAGGCTGAGCAATGCTTCGCCATAGGCATTGACCGCGAACAGATCCGTCGGGCGTCCACCCACACCATCGGCGAGATCCCAGTCGCGCGTACCGCCCTGCACGTCAATCACGCCGCTGCTGAGCGTATACTCGAAGGACACTTTCCCCTTTTCTCCCTCGGTGGTGGGTCTCAAGATTGAAATCACTTCCTGATTCGGTTCAAGTGCATAGCCCAGGAAACTGATCGAGGGCGCCTTTGCGTTGAAGTTTGCCTTTGTGGTCGTTTCAAACGTGTGGTAGAACACGACAGGCACGTTTGCGAACTTCACAATGCCCTGAACCTCGCAGCTCCAGGGAACCTGCATGTAATAGAGAATTTCCACGGTGCAATAGTCCGCCGTAAGATCGCACGCGTTTCCGTCCTTCTCCAAATTAGCCAGGGCACTCATCGCGTCATACTGGGTGAGCTCTGCCAGCGGGTGATTCTCCGGATAGAGTTCATCGGTGTAGGGGTTCTTGCCATAAGTGGGCACTTTCACCTGAAGATGCGCACCGATCGGCGCCCTGGGGAACCCGCACTGGTCGCTGGTTAGGGTCATATACGTAATATTGTCTTCGAGATCCTTCAGAGCAAAGCGGATGTTGTATGCCATTTTTCCCGCGGTCTGCTTCCAGCACGCAACCAGATACATTTCCGTTCCACTGACCGCAACGGGCGAGTTCGCGTTGAACGCCAGCTCAAGATTGCCCGGGCTGGTATACTCCAGGCTGGTCGGGTCGGAGACGCTGACCTGCTGTGCGGTGGCGATACGCCAACCGGCGAACTCAAACGCGTCGCCGTTCTCGTTTGTCACCGTTGCGGGAATACCAAGCTCCTTGAGCTGCTCATCGATCGTATAGCCGACCAACGTCTTGATGGAAACCTCCTTGGCCTGATTGTAGCGTTCCGTGATCTGAGTTTGGTCGTCCTCCGTGTACATCATCGTGTAGCAGTGCACGGTAACCTCGCTGTTCGACCAAATGGCAAAGACCGTCAGGTCACCGGCGGGCATCTTCACGCTGTGTGGGTTCTTGGCATCCTCCGGCACGGAACCCTCGTGCGCGATCAGCGTGCCCGTCTGCCACTTGTCGTAAGTCCCGCTGGCGGCTCGGTCGCTCTGCGTGGTGCCGCTTTCCCATGTCCACCACTCGCCCTTGCCGTCGCTCCGCGTGTTCCAGCCGACAAAGTGGTAATCCGCGCTCAGATTGATGGGCATGTCGGCGGAAGTCACATCCGGCAGGCTGTCCAACGTCGCGCCGTACAGATAGGTGTCCTCTTTGTCGTTGAGCAGACCCTTGAAGTACACGTTGTACATCTCGCGCGTGTTGAAGATACTCACATTGGCAGGGAGAGAAGCGCCGGAGTATGTACTCGAGAACGAGGTCGTGTTGCCGGTGTTGTACAGATTTGCCGAATACCCGGTGTACTTATTGTTGTTGTTAAAACCAGTTGCATTGTTTCTGACAACATACTCCGGGTTGAACTTGAACATCTTGCGTTCGTAGTAATCTGAGCCCCAACTGAGCGATTGATTCCCGTTGAGTTTCGTCCTCAGATTGGTGTCTCGATCGTTATCGGTCTTTTCCAGATAGAAGGAGACATAGTTGCTGGCCGAACTGGTTCTAGTGCCCTTAATATTGAAGACCGTTGAACCAGCATAATCATCGTCCTTGATCCAGCTCTCAAAGAAGAAGCCGTCCAGCGTGGTAAGGGTTGAATTGCCTATCACATGATTTTTGTTCTCGCTCGGATACATTTTCCACAAATACATACCGTTGCCCGGCCAGACATACCCATTCGGCCACTTAGCGCTTTGATAAGTGGAGAACGGTGCCTCATACAGGCCGACAAAGGTGGGAAGTGTGGCGACCTTCATCAGGCCGCCGTCCTGCCAGCTGTATCCTCTGTCGTCGCCGGTGCCGGTTCGCGTCAGGGCATTTACCTCGGTCGTGGTGTAGAACGGGATCAGGACACAGTGCGAGGGACTTCCGCTGATGGGAACCAGCTGTCCAAAGACATAATTCGAGCCGCCCGTTCTATAGTAGAATATATCTTCGTGTTCACTGGCAAGGAGTTTGGTTTCCAGCGAAGAGTCCTTTGTATACCATCCGTCCGTTGTTGCATCATCAAAATACTTGTCAAAAGCCTTGTCAAAATCGGACGTAAATTCATCAATGACAGCATTATTGTCGATCACATAGATCTTGCAGTCGGTGCCATACAGTTTTTTCGTGAATTTACCGCTGCTGCCGGAAATACTCTGCTGAATATATCCGCCGTACGGCAGCACACCGCCTGTTTTGGGCGCCTGATCGGAAAAGCTGCCCGATTCCATCAAGAAGTTGAACGTAATTTTGTTTCGGGTGAAGTACAGCTTGATAACCGCAGTGTTGGAGCCGCCCACCTCAAAATCAAAGTCGTAATATTTTACGCCTTTATCGTCCGTGAATTCGCTCTTGGCGCTGTTGTAGGTCAGCTGCGGGCATTTCTTCGTGCCGTCGTCCTTATTCAGATATTCACGCGGATCATCTTTGCTGTTGATCGTATGCAGGCACGTCCTTTTGGTATCTTTGTACACCTTATTCATCAGTTCGGAGTACGTGTTATTCGCCACCTTCGTATAGTTAGAGACGGTCACCTCCTTGTCGATGAAATAGTAGTTGTACAGATAGTAGTGCTCGGTTCCCTTCGTGGCCGCGTCCACCGGATCCGTAACGTCCTGAACATAGATCTCCAGACGGATCTTCGCCATTGTCACCGGCTCCCACTGCGCCACCGCGATGTAGTCGCCCGGTTGCATCAGCTTATTCTCTACCACATAGCCGTAATTCGTCGTATCGGACGCATTCATATTGACCGTAAGCTTAAGATCCGGATCAGCACCGGCTTTGTAGTTTTCGATCTTGTACAGATACCACCCGGAAAGCTGATAGTTCATGCGGAACACAGTGTCCGCGGGGATGTCCGTAATGCCGTCCAGATTGGTGGCGCCGCTCGCCTTAAACTTCGCGGTGATATCGTAGCCGCGCTTCAGGCAGTCCTTCAGAAGCTTGCCATAATACACGGGGAGCGGCTCGATAACGCCCGTTCTGGAGGTGCCGTCGTAGTAGATACCGCCGTTAAGGTCAAAGTTGAGCGTGTACTCGTCGCGCTCATAGAAAACACTCAACGGGTTGGTCGCCATCGTAGAGGGGTCGACGATCGTGTTCTCGATCTTCTTGAGCGTAAAGCCGTCGAATTTGAGCGCACTGACGTAAGGCCACACCGAAACACCCTGCGGGAAGTTCATTGCGACGACCGCTTTGTAC
Organism: Oscillospiraceae bacterium; assembly: GCA_015067435.1. Lineage (GTDB taxonomy): Bacteria > Bacillota > Clostridia > Oscillospirales > Oscillospiraceae > Hominicoprocola. The sequence continues at coordinate 62,972 of SVMM01000019.1, forward strand.
TTATTCGTAACGCTGTCGATGTTCGTATAATCGACGTTGTCGTAGTCGATCGCGGTGGTATCATCCACGTACTGCACGTCTTTCAGCTTGGTGTTGATCTGCTGGGCAAGCTGCGCAAGCGTCTTTTCGGCGTCCTCATACTTATCCGAGCCGGTCGTGGAGTGCAGGAAGTAGAAATTGCCCGTAACGGGGACGGGGCGCGAATCGAACAGCACGCTGTAGGTATACGCCTTGGAGATATCGACCGTGACCTTGCGATTGGTGTAGTCGGCAATGGAGATTTTCTTCATCTCATCGCTGGTAAACGGCGTTTTGCTGTCCTTAAAGCCCCAGATCGGCGCAATGCCCGTGTAGGCTTCGGTATAGTACGTCTTCAGTATTTCGTCAGTAATGATCTCGAAGTCAGGTTCGCCCTTATCATTCTCAAGCTTGTCAAGCGTCAGCGTCTTGTAGGGATAATCGGGTTCGTTGCGCTCGACAATGGGGTCGACCTCATAGACATAGATGGGGTGCGGGATGCGGTCGGCGTAATAGTAGCGATCCAGATACTTCTGGGTAGTCATCGTCAGATCCGGGTTGCCGACGCTGTCCTGGAAATTCTCGACCTCAAAGCGGTTGTAGAGGATAACAACGTCGAACCGCTGCGTCTCACGATAGAGCGCATAGAGCTTATCCGCGCTGGCGGGGAGAGTCACCTTCTCGTTCTGCGTATTCGGATCTTCGGGAAGGGTGCTGCTCAGCGCAGTCTGTCCCTGCACCGACGCAATTCTCGTGGTGTCATCCTCGATGTTTGTGACATACCACCAATATTTCTTGGAGATCTTCAGGTTCGAAGTATTGTCGATCGCGTTCGCCCAGTCGTCGGCATGTGCCTCGGCTTCCCTGATCTGTGCCGCTGTGAACCAGCCGACAAAGACCTGATCCTGCGCGAGACGCGAATCCGCTCTCGCCAGCACGACAGAGCCGTTGCGATAGCCGTCGAAGGTATCGATCGTGGAGATACTCGCCGTCTCGCCCGTACCGCCGAGCAGGACGCGCTCAACCGTGACCGTGGAGCCCTCCACGACATAGTAGTCGTTGTAGTGCGGCAGGATCTTACCGCCCGTAGATTTAAGCGCAGGATACACCCAAGTGGAAAGCTGAGTAACGTCGCTAAGGTTGTAGAACATCGAAGCCGTCCCACTCGTGACGGGTCCAAAGACAGGGATCGTGCGGAGGTATTCCGTGGGATCGTAGTCTTCGATCCCCTCGGGATTCGTACCGGACTTCAATTGAGCGCCGTCCTTTGCGATCGCGGTGCTGTCTGTATAGTACGCGTTCTTCGCGGCCGGGTCATCCGCAGCTGAGACGCTGGCGGTCAGCGCGTATCTGGTCATGCCATCGACAGGCGTGAACGCCACGACCTCTTTCCCGTCGGCGAGCGTCGCCGTCGTTCTGTGCTCCGAATCAAACGGATCGTTGAAGCAAAGCACGGAATAGCCGTTGGTGACCTTCGCGCTCGACGGGACAAAGCCCGCCGCGGTCATGCCGCTTCTCGCATTGAGCACGAAACCGGCGGAATAGCAATTGGTAAAGCTGCCGCTTGAGCAGGTGCCCGCGAGACCGCCGACGGTCGCGCCATCCAGATAGGCGTCGGCATAGGAGTTGCTCACGGACAGCGTTCCGGCGAAGCCCACAAGGCCGCCGGCGTACATCGAACCGCGCACAACAGTGGCGGCAAAGCTGTCGACGATTGTAATGCTTCCCGTCGTGCTGCCCACGAGACCGCCGGCATAAGCGGTGCCGTTCATCCACACAACGTTCTGGGCGTTCGCATCTTCAACGCCATGGCGCGCACTCGTCATGTAAAGGCGGCATTCATCCAGCTTTGCGTCGCTCGCCAGATTGCCCGCGAGACCGCCGGAGCTGGTACCGCCGGTAACGGCGGCATCCTCAAGCACGGTCTTCTCGAAGAGATGGCCGTAGAAGGTGTCGAACAGGCCGGCATTGCCGCGGGCGCCCGCGGTTTTGACGGTCAGGTACTTGATTGGCATATAATTGCCGTGATATTCGCTGACGTTCTCGTTGATAATGGGGACAAATGCGCGCCCTTCGCTTCCGTCCGGATAGGCCTTCTGCCATTCGGAGTTCTTGCCGAAATCGATCGCATTTGCCTGATCCGCGATGACCCAGGACGCGCCGAACTTCGTGCAGTCAAAGCCGGACGTAAATACGTCGAGGTTCTGCAGGTGGCGTCCGTAGGACAGCTTCGCCGTATAGTTGGCGGAGCTGACGCTCGACGTGTCGGCAAAAATGCTGTTCGTAGGCTGACCGGAGCTCACGCTGGCGGGAAGCAGCTGCTTTTGATTTTTCACTACTTCCGGATCCGAAGATGTGGTTGTAACGGTGTGCGCATCAACGGTTACGATGATGTCGCAACCGGGCGCCAGAGGAACAGCGCCGGATTCCGCTTTCCACCCCTTGGTGCTGCTGGTGACATCGGAGAAATAGTCCGAAAAATGATTTCCGGTGAGGCTGTCGAGGCAGAGCGCCGGATCCTGAGATTCGTATGTGCCGGGCGTACCGCTTACCACGCCGGTCAGCTTGAAGCCGTGGATGCCCACCTGCTGCGTGACGGTGTGCGTCCATCCGGGCGCGCCGGGCTTGGATGCATCCTGAACGGTAATCACAAACTCGACGTTGACCTTATCGGTTTCGCTGGTAAAGAGGCCGCTCTCGGGCATGCACTCGATCGTCATGGTCAGCTTCTCACCGTTGTCGACGACGAGGCTCAGATCCATCGCGCCGACGCGCTTCTCATTCTTGTCCGGAAGCGTGCCGTTGTAATACCCGACCCCGGCGGCCTTGCGCTCGTCGATATTATCGCGCATCTTCTCCAGATCGCCCTTACTGTAGGCGGTGCTGAAATTTGAGTACTTCTCGGAATAGAACACGGAATAGACAGAGAACGTCGCCGGCTCATATTCGATGATCCAGCTGCCGCTGCGCAGCTCCGCGCTGATGCTTTCCAGCGGCAGGATCATGGCGCTGATAGCCTCAGCCGAGGGCGAGGCGGCAGGCCCATCCGCGTGGACCATGCTGATCTCCGTATACGTGGGATCGCTCTCCGGGGCGGGAGCGGTACCGTCGTGCGAGGCGAAATAGAGCGTGCGTCCTTCGACGCTGGCCTTCGCAAGCAGCAGCGTATCCGGATTGCCCAAAGCGTCTCTCGGCTGGAGCGCGTCGCTGTTGCCGCCGTAGAGCAGGGCGCGCTGAGAGAGCTGGTTCTGCGCCGCGCTGAAAATGTTTTCAGCGATACGCTCCAGCTTTGCCTGTTCGACGTTGCGGCTGATGTTCGTCGCGCCGGCGTAACCGAGGCCGACCAGCACGCCAATGATGGCGATGACGATCAGCACCTCGGCAAGCGTAACGCCGCTGCGCCCTTTCAGCTTCCTTTTCACATGATTCCAGTTCATATTTGTATCCTCCCTTGCAGAAGCACTCTGTTTTCCCTGTTCTTTTTGTTTCTTCCATCTGTGCGGGCGCGCCCTGCCCGCGGGGCCGGTACATGGTATTGTGATGTGCATATACTCTCACACATATATATTCGGCATAATGGTATCATACTTAATACCAGTTTTCAAGTTTTTTCTTTTTGTTCACATTTTTACTTTTTTCACTTGATCGCCGCGTTCCGTTGTCTAACTCTGCCAAAATGTAAGGGCGCGTTGCAAAATAGCGCGCTGAAAAAAAGACGAGATCAGGAGCCCAAAAGGGTTTCCTGACCTCGCCTTTTGCGTTATGCTGTAGGTGTGTATAAACAGTCAAAAACGCAAGACCACTATACGACGTATGAGCGTCACGGTCAAGTGGTACTTGCTCTGGATCACGAAAAAATATTACCGGAGAACGCACCCGTCCGGCTGGCAAGCGCACAGCTTGAGGAACTGGACTACAG
>SVMM01000035.1 GCA_015067435.1 Oscillospiraceae bacterium
TGGTCATGGACACCGGCCCCGCGATCATCATCCTTGCCCCCGTGCTGCTGCCGGCGGTGCAGGAGCTGGGCGTGCACGACGTTCACTTTGGCGTTATCCTTGTCTGCTGCCTCTCCATCGGCCTTGCGACCCCGCCCTTCGGCCTCGACCTGTTCGTGTCGGGCAACCTCGCCGAAGAGCCGCCGATGGCGGTTGCGAAGCGCGCGATCCCGTTTATCATCTCCTTCCTGATCGCGCTGTTCCTGATCACCTATGTGCCGTGGTTCTCCACCGCGCTGATCTGATCGGAACAAGTTCCCCTTGGTTTTACGCCTGTAAAGGCGCGAAATAATAAAAAATGGAGGAAAAAACATGAAAAAGTTTCTTGCGATCCTGATGTCCCTGATCATGGTTCTGGCGCTCGCCGCCTGTGGCGGCGGTGGCGGCGGTACCACCGCTCCCGCGACCCCCTCGACCCCTGCGACGACCCCCGCGGCTCCTGCGACCCCCGCGGCGCCGACTGACACCGGCGCGTATGACAGCCTCGATCCTGTTGAACTGATTGGCGCGGATTCCACCGGAAAAGGCGCTGCCGGCCAGCTCTTCGGTGAGTATGTCGCCAAGCGTGTGGACGAGATCACCGGCGGCAAGCTGACCATGGACTACCATCCCAACGGCGATCTGGGCGGCGACGCCGACCTGATCCGCCAGATGCAGGGCAACGACATCCAGATCGTCGTTTGCCAGACTGCTCCGACGGTCTCCTTCATCCCTGAGATGGCGGTGTTCGATCTGCCGATGTCCTTCGCCAAGTATGACGGCGACAAGATCGACAGCGTTCTCAACGGCGACAACGACTTCACAAAGGCGCTCGGCGCCGCCTATGAGAAGCAGGGCCTGCATCTGCTGGGCTTCCTGCAGAACGCGACCTTCCGTCTGACCACCTCCAACAAGGAACTCAAGACCCTGGCCGACTTCTCCGGCCTGCAGATCCGCACCATGGAGAACGCGAACCACATGGCGTTCTGGCAGGCGATCGGCGCGCAGCCGACTCCGCTCGCGTGGGCTGAGGTCTATGTTTCCCTGCAGAACAAGATGATCGACGCGCAGGAGAACGCGGCGGACACTTGCGTGGGCGCCAACTTCCAGGAGGTCCAGAAGTATCTTGCCTGCACGAACCACATCCTGTACTGCAACCAGATCTGCATCAACAAGGAAGCCTATGAGTCCCTGGATCCCGCCTATCAGGCGGCGCTCGACCAGGCGGTCGCCGATGCCATCGCCTATATGCGTCCGCAGCTCGGGAGCATCGACACGGATAACAAGCAGATCCTCAAGGACGGCGGTATGGAGATCATCGAGTATGATGCGTCCTTCTTCGATGAGATCCTCGGTCTCGACGCCGTGAAAGCCGTCTACACCAAGATCGACGGCGACACCAACGGCCTTGCCAGTCTGCTGACCGCCACTCTGGGCTAACAAACGCCGCAAGTAATCAGCCATAGTCAACGCAACAGGGCGGCGAGGCGTTTCTCGCCTCGCCGCCTTTCGCGCATTCAGCGCGCCGAAGGAAGTGGTTCCGATGGATCAAAAGACGCATGGCGCGGACATTGCGTACCTGTTTTTGACCTTCTTCCTGTGGGGCAGCGTCTACGTTGCCGGAAAGCTCGGCTCCGCGCAGATCCCGCCGTTTTTGCTCTCGGCGCTGCGCTGTGCCATCGCGACGCCCGTGCTGCTGGTGATGGCGCGCAGGCATCTTCCGGTGCGGATCGACCCGGCGGATCGGAAACTGTTTCTCGCCGTCGGAGTGCTGGGCTACTACCTGACCTTTGACCTGGTGCAGCTCGGCGTCAGCCTCACGGGAGCGTCCACCGCTGCGCTGGTCAATTCCTTCAACCCTGTGGCGATCATGCTGCTCGCCGCCGTGTTTCTCAAAGAGAAGATCACGCCCGTCAAGCTGCTCTGTCTCGCGCTTGCCATGACGGGGACGCTGGTCGTCGCCGGGGGAGCGCACGGGAAGGGGGAGACGCTGGGGATTCTGTCCACGCTGCTCGCTACCGTCACATGGGGCGCCTGCGCCGTGTGCATCCGCTCGCTTACCGCGAAATATCCCGCGATACTCGTAACGGCTTACGGTATGGCTGTCAGCCTGCTTCTGCACATACCGACCGGTCTGATCGATGCGCTGCGCCGGCCGCCGCAGCTCGACCTGCGCGCCGTTTTGACCGTACTTTACCTCGCATTGGCCGGCACCGCGTTTGCCCAGTTCACGTGGGCGAAGGCGCTGGCCGGTTTCCCGGCGGGTACCTGCTCGCTGTTTTATCCGCTGCAAGCGGTCTTTTCCGCGCTGCTCGGCGCGGTTGTTTTAAACGAGAAATTTACGGCGTCCTTTTTTATCGGTCTTGCCTTTGTCGCCGCCGACGTGATCCTCAGCACATGGGAGACGACGCGCGGGTCAAGGAAGACGATGGATTGCAATTAAGAATAGAGATCATTATTTTAAGGAGGATATACCATGGCCAGAAAGTTTTCTCTTGCGTACCTGACGATCCCCGGCGTCGACCCCGTCAACCAAATTAAGATGGCAAAGGAGATCGGCTACGATTTCGTGAGCCTGCGCACCATTCCGATGCATCTTCCCGGCGAGCCGGAGTTCCTGCCCCAGAAGGACCCCGAGCTCTTTGAGGCGATCAAAAAGGCGCTCAAGGAGTACGATATGCCGCTGATGGATATCGAGCTTGCGCGTATCCGCCCCGACCTCGATATCGAGGAGTACAGGCCCGCCTTCGAGGCCGCCGCGAAGCTCGGCGCGACCGACGTGCTGGGCAGCGTGTGGTCCCGCGACAAGGCGTGGTACACCGATACCGCCGGCAAGGTCGCCGACTATGCCAAGGAGTTCGGACTCAAATTCAACATCGAGTTCCTGCCCTGGGCCGGCGTCCGCAATTTGCAGGAGGACATCACGCTCATTGACGATCTGGGCCGCGACAACGTATTCGTCATGGTGGATACGCTCCACGCCGGACGCGCGGGCGTGACCGCGAAGGAGCTTGCCCGCACGCCGCGCAAATACTTCAACTTCATCCACCTTTGCGACGGCCCTGCCGGCCCCGACGGCGATCCGGTGCTGGACAACATCAAGGACGACCTGATGCTCCACACCGCCCGCGAGGCGCGCTACTATCCCGGCGAGGGCGTCATGGACATTGCCGGCATGGTCAAGGCGATGCCGGAGATCCCACTGTCCATCGAGCTGCCGAATCTCAAGGAGATCGAGGCGCGCGGACAGAAGGGGCACGCCGCCCGCTGCCTCGAAACCGCGAAGGCATACTTCAAGGCGAACGGCATCGAATAACCCTTCCTCATCCAAAGGCCCCTGCTATGATACCGAAGAACCGGACGGATTTGGAAGCGAATAACGGGGGAACACCATGAACCTTCAACAGTTATACTATTTCAAAACCATCGCGGAACTGGAGCATTACACCAAGGCGTCCGAGGCGCTGAAGGTCAACCAGTCGAGCCTGAGCCATGCGATGCAGAGTCTGGAGCAGGAGCTGAACGTCAAGCTGTTTGCACGCAGCGGACGGAACATCGTGCTTTCGCAGTACGGGAAGCTCTTTCTGCCCTATGTGACGCAGGCGCTCGGCGCGCTGGAGGGCGGAATTTCGGAGCTGCGCCATGCGATCGACCCCGACACGGGGATCGTGACGATCGCCAGCTTTCCGTCTCTGGCGGAGTTTGTGCCGGACATCATCGTGCGATATGTCTCGGAGACGAACCGCGTGGACGTCCGGCTGCGCACCGATCAGGAGGCGACGTACTACGGGCTGCGCGAGAAGCTGCTGGACGGCGCCGTGGATCTGGTGATTGCCACGGAAATCGACGACCCGCGTGTCGGCAGCGTGTTCATCGGAGAGCATGACTTTGTCCTGCTGGTTCCGAAGCAGCACCGCTTTGCGGGACGCGAGCGCGTCGCTCTGGAGGAGCTGGACGGCGAGAACTTCATCGCCTACAGCAAGGATTCGCAGCTGCGGCACCAGTACGACAAGCTGTTCCGCAAGCTGGGCGTCCATCCGAGGATCACGACCGAGACTGCGCATGATATCATGATCTACGGTATGGTCGCCGCGGGACGCGGCATCGCCATCACGCCAATGCCGCTCGGCGGCGCGCCGTACAATGTCTGCCTTGTACCCGTGGAGGGGGCAAGCCGGCGCAGGCTGTACCTGATGTGGAACAAGGAAAGCCATCTGCCGCCTGCGGCGACGCAATTCCGCGACTATATTGTCAGCCGCGGGCTGGTATTCGACGAATATCGGCAGAGGATGAAAAATCTATCCATTACAAATAGGGAGGATATGTAATATGGCAAAGAAACTGGTGTCTGACCTTTTGGTCAATTATCTGGAGCGCCGGGGCGTAACGAAGCTGTTCGGCCTGTGCGGACATACGGTCATCGGTATGCTGGACGCGCTTTCACGCAGCGAGAAGATCGAGTACGTCGGTATGCGCCACGAGGCGATCGCCTCCACCGCCGCCGACGGCTACGCGCGCCTGACCCACAAGGCGGCGGTGGTGATGTGCCACCTCGGGCCGGGCATCACGAACGTCATCACCGGCGTCGCGAACGCGTCGCT
>SVMM01000020.1 GCA_015067435.1 Oscillospiraceae bacterium
CAGTGATGTTTCAAATCTACTTGAGGTATCTTTTTGCGTCAACCCCTGTCACGTTTCAACTATACAGGAAGCTCCCGTTTTTCTTCATTCTAACGGGGCGGCGGCGCAAAAGCCGTCGGGAAATACAACGCGGCGGCGCGAAGCAAAGAAAAACCGCGCCGTGCGGGTGCACAACGCGATTTTTACGGTATTTGGAGGCTGATCTGCCGGCGACGGCCGTCGCGGAGACCGCGGCGTTACCGCGCCGCGGCGATATCGCGCTCGATCTGGGCGTGGAGCTCCGCCATGGTGTCGAATTTGATCTCCCCGCGCAGGTAGCGCAGAAACTCGATCCGGATGTTTTTTTCGTACAGGTCGCCGTCGAAGTCGACGAGGTAGGTTTCCACCGTCACGCGGTCGTCGTCGACGATGGTCGGGCGGATACCGACGTTCGTCACGCCCGGATAGGCGCTCCCGTCCGGGAGCACGACGCGCACGGCGTAGACGCCGAAGCGCGGCAGCACGCGCCACGGCTCCGGCCAGAGGTTCACCGTCGGGAACAGCGCCTCGGTGCCGAGGTGCTTGCCGTGCTTGACCGTGCCGGTGAGCGCGTAGGGGTGGCCGAGGAACGCCGCCGAGCGCTCCATGTCGCCCGCCTCCGCCAGCGCGCGGATGTGGGTGGAGCTGACCGTCACGCCGTCGAGCTCGACCTTGGGAATGACGTCGCAGCCCACGCCGTTCGCCGCGCACCACGCGCGGAGCATCTCGGGCGTGCCCTCGTTCTTGTAGCCGAAGCGGTAGTCGTGTCCGGCGACGAGATGCGCCGCGTGATGCGTGCCGAGCAGCAGCTTTTCGAGGAAATCCTGCGCGCGCATGGTCATCATGTCGCGGTCGAAGCGCGCAACGATGGTGCGCTCGATGCCGTAGAGCGAGGAGATGAGCGCGCGCCGCTCGTCCACGCTGGTGAGCAGCGGCACGGGGACGCCGGTGACGAATTCCTTCGGCGGGCGGTCAAAGGTGAACGCCGCGGGCACGATGCGGCTCTCCGCCGCGCCCCGCGCGGCGTTCAGCTCCCGCGCGCGCTCGACGGTCTTGCGCAGCAGCGCGCCGTGTCCGATGTGCACCCCGTCAAAAAAGCCCAGGGCGATGACTGTCTTCTCTTCCATGATGTGTTCCTTACGTGCTGAAAAAGTTGCGCTGCGAGGTCAAAACGCCATTTTCGCAGCGCGAAAGCGCCAGAAACGTGCCGTCCGGCGCGTAGACGCGATAGACGCCCTCCGCGAGCGAGGGCGTGGGGAGCGGGTTTCCGCAGCGGCAGCGCCGCTCCGTTTGCGCGTCGGCGATGCGGTGGGCGGGATACCCACGGAACAGGCTGTCCACGGGGCGCAGCAGCGCCGCGCCGCCCGCGAGCGCGCGCTCCATGGTCACGGCGTCGTCGAGCGTGAAGCCCGACGCCATCGTGCGCCGCAGCGCGCTCATGGCGCCGCCGCAGCCGAGCGCCGCGCCGACGTCGTGGCAGAGCGTGCGGATGTAGGTGCCCTTGGAGCACAGCACGCGCAGCAGCCAGTCGCCGTTTTCCGCGCGACCCAGCAGCTCCAGCGCGTCGATGGTCACGTGTCTCGGCTTGCGCTCGACCTCCACGCCGCGGCGTGCCAGCTCGTAGAGTTTTTTACCCTGCACCTTGACCGCGGAGTACATCGGCGGGATCTGCTCGATCTCGCCGGTGAAGCGCGCGAGGACCTCGCGCAGCGCATCCTCCGCGATGTCCGCCTCGGCGGTGGAGAGCACCGTGCCGCTCGTGTCCTGCGTGTCGGTGACGATGCCGAGGCGCAGCGCCGCGCGGTACTCCTTTTTGCCGTTTTCCGCGAAGGGGACCGCTTTGGTCGCCTGCCCGACGAACACAGGCAGCACGCCCGTCGCCATGGGGTCGAGCGTTCCGGCGTGGCCGACGCGCTTTTCACGCAGCGCGCCGCGCAGCTTGGCGCACACGTCCATGCTCGTCCAGCCCGCCGGCTTGTCGATCACGATGAGCCCGTCAGGCATCGGCAAGCTCCATGCAGGCATCCACGAGGGCGCGCTTCGTCTCCTCCTGCGTCTTGCCGCGGATGACGCAGCCGGACGCGGCGCGGTGGCCGCCGCCGCCGAAGCGCCGGCAGACCTCGGTCGCGTTGACGCGCGGTCCGGTGCGCAGGCTGATCTTCCACTCGCCGTTTTCGCGCTCCTTCATCGTGATCGAGCAGTCCGTGCCCTCGACCTGTCCGCCGAGGGAGGCGATGTCGTCGGTGTCGTTCTCGGTCAGCTCCAGCTCCCGCTGGAGCGAGAGCGGCAGCTGCACCACGACGATGCGCCCCCCGTCGAAGAACTCCAGCGCGTTCAAAAGCCGGCCCTCCAGCGCGAGACGCTTTTTCGTCTTGGTGCGGAACAGGCGCTTGTTGACCGCGCGGTAGTCGATGCCGGTGTCCATCAGCGCCGCCGCCGCGCGGTGCGTGTTTGCGTTGACGTTGGAGTAGACGAAGCAGCCCGTGTCGGTCGAAACCGCGACATAGAGCGGCAGCGCGACCTCCGGCGTCAGCGCGTCCAGCGCGACGGCGACGTCCAGAATAATCTCTCCGCAGGCGGAGCGCTCGGGATAGACGCAGTTGAGCGTTCCGAAGCCCTCGTTCCCCGGATGGTGGTCGATGCAGAGGTCGACGCGCTCCGCGAACGGCTCCGCGTTCTTGGGGAAAAGGTTGTGCGCGGCGATGTCCACGGACACGACGGTGCGGAACGCGTAGTCCTCCGCCGCCCAAAGCCCGTCGACGTAGGGCGCGTAGAGCGGGACGACCTCGTCGTTTTTGAGCAGCCAGGCGGTCTTGCCGATGCCGCGCAGCATGCGGCAAAGCCCCGCCGCGCAGCCCAGCGTGTCGCCGTCCGGGCTCTTGTGGGTCAGAATGAGATAATCGTCATGATCGCGGAGGAAATCCGCGACCTCCCTTGTCGTCAGCATAAGCGTCGTCCTTTCTGCGCTGCGCGTTTACGTCTCGTCCCCGTCCTCCGGCGCGTCCGCTTCGTCCGTCTCGTTGGCGGGATTCGCGGGCTTGACGATGTTGGGGTCGCGCAGCATCTCCAGAATGTGCGCGCCGTACTCGATGGAATCGTCCGCGACGAATTGCAGCTCCGGCGTGTAGCGCAGCCGGATCGCCTGCCCCAGCTCGCGGCGCAGATAGCCCGACGCGTTCTTGAGGCCCTTGATCACGTCGCTCTCCTGCTGCTTGTCCAGCACGCTGACATAGATCTTCGCGTAGCGCAGGTCGGTGGTGGTGTCGACGTGCGTGACAGTCACCATGCCGCCCTGCACGCGCGGGTCCTTGAGGGTGCGAAACAGGTTGCTGAGCTCCTTTTGGATCTCCTCGTTGATGCGGTTGATGCGATTGCCTGCCATGATAATGCCTCCTTTTCTGTCAAAAGGGTGGGGGGTGAAAGAAAGGAGCGGGCGAAGCGCCCGCCCCTTGAGGATATTATTGCTCGATCTGCTCCATCACAAACGCCTCGACCACATCGCCGAGCTTGATGTCGTTGTACTTCTCGAAGCTCAGGCCGCACTCGTAGCCGGAGGCGACCTCCTTGACGGCGTCCTTGAAGCGCTGGAGCGAGGCAAGCTGCCCCTCGTGCACCACGATGCCGTCGCGCACGATGCGCACCTCGCAGGCGCGCTGGATCTTGCCGTCGGTGACGTAGCAGCCGGCGACCGTGCCGACGCTGGAGACCTTGTAGGTCTGGCGCACCTCGGCGTGTCCGATGACGTTCTCGCGGTACTTCGGGGCGAGCATGCCCTTCATCGCCGCCTCGATCTCGTCGATGGCGTCGTAGATGACGCGGTACATGCGCATGTCGACGTGCATGCGCTTCGCGCTCTCCGCGGCGACGGCGTCCGGACGGACGTTGAAGCCGACGATGATCGCGCTCGACGTCGACGCCAGCATGACGTCGCTTTCGTTGATCGCGCCGACCGCGCCGTGGATGACGCGCACGCGCACCTCGTCGTTGGACAGCTTCTCGATGGAGGTCTTGACCGCCTCGACCGAGCCCATCACGTCCGCCTTGACGATGATGTTGAGGTTCTTCATCTCGCCCGCCTGGATCTGGCTGAACAGATCCTCCAGCGAGACCTTCGTGACCGGACCGCTCGCCTTGAGCTTTTCTTCCTCCTTGCGCTGCTCGACCAGCTCGCGGGCGAGGCGCTCGTCGGCGACGGCGTTGAAGACCGCGCCCGCGCCGGGCACGTCGCCCAGACCCGTGATCTCCACGGGGACGGAGGGGCCTGCCTCGGTCATGCGGCGGCCGTTGTCGCCGATCATGGCGCGCACGCGGCCGACGGCGGTGCCGGCGATGATGATGTCGCCCTGATGCAGCGTGCCGTTCTGCACGAGCAGCGTGGCGATGGGGCCGCGCCCCTTGTCAAGCCGCGCCTCGATGACCGTGCCGGAGGCGGCGCGGTTGGGGTTCGCCTTCAGCTCGCTGACCTCGGCGGTCAGCGCGACCATTTCGAGCAGGTTGTCCACGCCCATGCCGGTCTTGGCGGAGATGGGGCACACGATGGTCTGGCCGCCCCAGTCCTCGGCGAGCAGGTCGTATTCGGTGAGCTGCTGCTTGATGCGCTCGGGGTTCGCGTCGGCCTTATCCATCTTGTTGATCGCCACGATGATCGGGATGCCCGCCGCCTTGGCGTGGTTGATGGACTCGACGGTCTGCGGCATGATGCCGTCCTCCGCCGCGACGACCAGAATGGCGATATCCGTCACCATCGCGCCGCGGGCGCGCATGGAGGTGAACGCCTCGTGGCCCGGGGTGTCGAGGAAGGTGATGGGCTTGCCCTTGATCTGCACCTGATAGGCGCCGATGTGCTGCGTGATGCCGCCCGCCTCGCCGGAGGCGACGTGCTCGTTGCGGATGTAGTCCAGCAGCGAGGTCTTGCCGTGGTCGACGTGGCCCATGACCACGACGACGGGGGCGCGGAGCTGAAGCTCCTCCTCGGTGTCCTGATGGTCGTCGATCAGCTTCTCCTCGATCGTGACGACGACCTCCTTCTCGACCTTGCAGCCGAGCTCCTCGGCGACGAAGGACGCGGTGTCGAAGTCGATGATCTGGCTCAGCGACGCCATGACGCCGTTCTTGACGAGGCACTTGACGACCTCGGCGCCCGCCTTCTTCATGCGCGACGCCAGCTCCTGCACGCTGATCTCGTCGGGGATCTTGACGGTCAGCGGGGTCTTCTTGAGCGCTTCAAGCTGGAGACGGCGCATCCGCGCGGCCTCCTCCTGCTTGCGCTTGTTGGAGAACGACGGCGCGTTGGCGCCCCGGTTCTTGTTCTTGCCCGCGTTGCGGAACTTCTCTTTGTTGCCGCTCTGCTCGGCGCGGCGTCCGCCGCCGCCGGAGCGGTCCGCCATGTCCTGAAGCTTCTCGTCGTACTTGTCGAGGTTGACGTTGACCGCCTTGCGCGTGTCGACGACCTTCTTCTCCGGTACGCGGGACACGTTCTGCGCGGGTTTGTCGCCCTTCGGCGCCGGCGCGGCCGCGCCGCCCTGTGCGCCGCCCTGCGCGTTCGCCGGAGCAGCCTGCTTTTCCGCTCCCTGCGCCGGCGCGGCGGGAGCCGCCTTAGCCTCCGGCTTCGGCTCGCCCTTCGCCTCCTTCTCCTGATAGGTGTCGGCGAAGATGGTGGCGATGTCCACCGGGTTTTTCTGCGTCAGGTACTCGAAGAGGATCGAAAGCTCACGCTCATCCAGCACCTGAGAAGGCCCTTTCACCGTGTCCGTATAATTCTTGAGAATACTCACGATCTCCTTGCTGCTCATGCCAAAGTCCTTGGCGAGCACGGACACCTTGTTTTTGTTTTGTACAGCTGTAGCCATAAAACACCTCCGTTAGTGCTGGGGAAATTACTTCTTGTTGTGCTTTTTGCCTGTGCGGACGTTTTTGTCGCGGCGCTTTTGCTCCGCCTTCCGCTCCGCGGCGCGCGATGCCTTGACGCTCAGCCGCTCCGCGAGCTCGCCGTAGCGCGTCTCGTCCAGCGCGGCGAGCTTTTTTCCGACCGCCTCGGCGAAGCCGACGTCGGTGAGGGCGAGCATCGCGCAGGACGTGCGCCCCACGGCGCGGCCCAGCGCGTCCTTTGACGCCGGGATCTGCGCGCACAGGCACGCGCCCGCGTCGGCGAAGTGCCGCGCGCGGCGCACGGTGTTGTCCGCCGCGTCCTCCGCCAGCAGAATGAGCCGCGCGGAGCGCGCCCTTGCCGCCGCGCCGACCGGCTCCTCGCCCGCTTCGAGCCTGCCTGCCTTTTTGGCGAGGCCGAGCATCGAGAGGATGTTTTCCGTGCCGTTATTCACCGCGCGTCATCTCCTCTTCCAGCGCGTCGTAGACCTCCGGCGGGATCGCCGCGGAGAACGCGCGCTCCAGCGCGCGGGACTTGCGCGCCTTTTTCAGACACGCCGCGTCCGGGCAGACATAGGCGCCGCGTCCCGGCTTCTTGCCGCGAAAATCGAGGGAGACGTCCCCCTCCGGCGACTTGACCACGCGGATCAGCTCGCGCTTTTCCTTCATCTCGCGGCAGCCCACGCATTGCCGCTGCGGTATTTTCTTCGGCTTCTGCACGGCGCCGCCTCCTTTTGTTTATTCCTCCGTCTCCGGCGCGGCTTCGCCCGCCGGCTCCGCGCCCGCCTCGGCGGCGGCCTCCGCCGCCTCCTCCGCGCTGCCGCGGAAGGAATCGGGCTTGATGTCGATCTTATAGCCCACCAGACGCGCGGCGAGGCGGGCGTTCTGCCCCTCCTTGCCGATGGCGAGGGAGAGCTGGTCGTCCGGCACGATGACGCGGCATGCCTTGCCCTCGTCCGCCATCCAGACGTCGGTGACGTCCGCCGGAGCCAGCGCCGCCGCGATATACTCCTCGGGGCTCTCGCTGTACTTGATAATGTCGATTTTCTCGCCGCGCAGCTCGCTGACGATGCTGTTCACGCGTGCGCCGTGCTGGCCGACGCAGGCGCCGATGGGATCGACGTTGGGGTCGTTGCTCCACACCGCCATCTTCGTGCGGCTGCCCGCCTCGCGGGCGATGCTGCGGATCTCGACCACGCCGTCCGCGATCTCCGGGACCTCCAACTCGAAAAGGCGCTTCACAAGGCCCGGATGCGTGCGGGAGATCATGACCTGCGGGCCGCGGCTGAGGCGGCGCACGTCGACGAGGTAGACCTTCACGCGCTGGCCCTCGACCAGCGTCTCGCCCTTGACCTGCTCGCTCAGCGGGAGCACGGCGTCGGTCGCCTCCGTGCCTGTGCCGATGCGGATGGCGGCGTTGCCGGTGCGCGGGTCGATGCGCTGCACCACGCCGGTGAGGATCTCGTGCGTCTTGGCGTTGTACTCCTCGTAGACCATGCCGGTCTCCGCCTCGCGCAGGCCCTGGATGATGACCTGCTTGCCGTTGCCGGCGGCGATGCGCCCGAACTCCACGTTGTCGACCGGCAGGTTGACGACGTCGCCCAGGGCGTACTTCGCGGAGAGCGCCTTCGCTTCCTCGACGGAGATCTGCGTGCCGGGCTCCTCGACCTCCTCCACGACCTCCTTCTGCACGTACATCTTGAGGTCCTTTTTCGTCTCGTTGACGTCCACAAAGACGTTTTCGACGCCGGGATGGTCCTTCTTGTAGGCGGTGGTGAGCGCCTGCACGATCTTATCCATCATAAAGTCCTGAGGAATGCCGCGTTCCTTTTCCAGCATCGCCAGCGCGGCGAAGATTTCATCGCATTTCATGGTATGAACAACTCCTATTAAAACTCCACGCGGAGACGCACCAGCGCGATCTCCTCTTTTTCAAAGCGCATCGTGTTTTCCCCGACGGCGATCGTCACCGCGCCGTCCTCGTAGCCCGCGAGCGTCCCGGCAAACTCCTTGCGCCCGTCTCTGGGCTTGTAGGTCTTGAGCGTGACGGGCGAGCCCATGAACTGCTCAAAGTCGCTTGGGCGCTTGAGCGCGCGCTCGGCGCCGGCGGAGCCGACCTCGAACGTATAGCTCGTCTCGATGGGGTCGACCTCGTCGAGCATATCGCTGACACGGCGGGAGATCGCCTCGCAGTCGAGGATGTCGACGCCGCCCTCCTTGTCGATCAGAAGCCGCAGATACCATTGCCCCGCCTCGCGGACGTACTCGACGTCCCAGAGCGTGCAGCCGTTCTCGATGACGACCGGCTCCGCCAGCTCACGCACGATCTCGGTGATCTTTTTCATCGACTGCCCCCTTTTTCCCGCACAGACCCGTTCTTCCAAATCGCAGATTTGTTTTTCTAATCGGTTCCGCGCTACGCGCGGACTCTTTTCTTTGGAAAATCTTCGATTTTCCAAAGAAAAGAGCGGACCGAAGTCCACTCTTTCCTTACCTACGGTAGTCAATATACCATAGTCATATGCAGATTGCAAGCCTTTTTTGCGGGAAATCCTGCGAAAAATCAATCTTCAAACTCAAAACCGTCCGGATAGTGGGTGTAATCGTACACATTATCCATGGCGAGACTGCCGTCGCGCCCGCTGAGGCAGGGATAGAACTCCGCCGAATCACCCGCGCTGTCCTTGACGCAAACGACTACGCTGGGGATATCGCCGTAGTTGCAGCGCAGGATCACCGGTGCGGCGCCGCCCTCATAGAGCGGCTTTCCCGTCGGCACGAGGTCGCCGTCCTCGGTGATCGTCGAGTTGTAGATCGACAGCTCCGCCGCGGGGTCGGAGGGGACGAGGACATAGACCTCGCTGCCGCCCGCGTCGACAAACATGGTGTCGTCCGTTCCCTCATACGCCCTTCTGATGCCGTCCAGGTCGAGCTCGTCCGACAGTGTGTCGAAATCGAACCCGACATAGGCGGCGGCGAGCATGAAGCCCTTGTAATGCGCCGACACGCGCAGCGCCTTGAGCGAATCAGACTCCTCCGCCGTGCCGTTGGGGCCGGTGGAGAGGAGGACGGTGCTCGTGCCCTCGTCCCAGCCCACGTTCAGGCCGAGCGCGTTCGCGACCGCGCGGACGGGCAGATAGGTCGTGCCGTCGATGATGAACGGCTCGACCGTATTGCCGTTGGCGTCCTTGGGCGTGATCTGCGTGCCGTTGAAGTTGATCTTGATGTTCCGGTAGAAAAGCTCCGCGGTCTTCGAGCCCGAACGGGCCGCGGCAGGCAGGGCGAGCGCGAAGACCAGAACGGTGACGAGCACGCCCAGAAGGAACGACCTTGCATTTCCGCGTTTCATAAGCTTTCTCCTTTTATAAAGATTTACTTCTCGTCCTTGATCGCGGCCTGCGCGGCGGCGAGACGGGCGATGGGCACACGGAACGGGGAGCAGGAGACGTAGTCGAGCCCGACCTTGTGGAAGAACTCCACGGAGCTGGGATCGCCGCCGTGCTCGCCGCAGACGCCGAGGTGGAGCTGCGGATTCGCCGCGCGTCCGAGGTCGGCGGCCATCTTCACCAGCTTGCCGACGCCGGTCTGATCCAGCTTGCCGAACGGGTCGAACTCGTAGATCTTGCGGTCATAGTAGGCGGTGAGGAACTTGTTCGCGTCGTCGCGGCTGAAGCCGAAGGTCATCTGGGTGAGGTCGTTCGTGCCGAAGGAGAAGAAGTCCGCCTCCTTGGCGATGGCGTCGGCGGTGAGCGCCGCGCGCGGGATCTCGATCATCGTGCCGACCTTGTACTTCATGTTGGACTGCATGCTGGCGATGATCTCGTCGGCGGTCTTGACGACGACGTCCTTGACGTACTTGAGCTCCTTGACCTCGCCGACCAGCGGGATCATGATCTCGGGCACGATGTCCCAGCCGGGATGGCGGGCGCGGACGTTGAGCGCCGCCTTGATGACCGCACGGGTCTGCATCGCGGCGATCTCGGGATAGGTGACGGCGAGACGGCAGCCGCGGTGGCCCATCATCGGGTTGAACTCATGGAGCTTGGCGATGATCGCGCGGATCTCGCTGCCGCTCTTGTCCATATCCCACGCCAGCTCCTTGATGTCCTCCTCCTCGGTGGGCAGGAACTCGTGCAGCGGGGGATCAAGGAAGCGGATGGTCATGGGCTTGCCCTCAAGCGCGGTGTACATCGCCTCGAAGTCGCTCTGCTGCATCGGCTCCAGACGCTCCAGCGCCTTCTCGCGCTGCTCGGTGGTGTCGGCGCAGATCATCTCGCGGATGGCGGGGATGCGGTCCTCGGCGAAGAACATGTGCTCGGTGCGGCACAGGCCGATGCCCTCGGCGCCGAACTTCATCGCCTGCGCGGCGTCGACCGGCGTGTCGGCGTTCGTGCGCACGCCGAGCTTGCGGAACTTGTCCGCCCAGCTCATCACGCGGCCGAACTCGCCGCCGATGCTGGCGTCGACCGTCGGGATGGCGCCGTCGTAGATGTTGCCGGTGGAGCCGTCGATGGAGATGAAGTCGCCCTCGTTGTAGGTCTTGCGGGCGAGACGGAACTTCTTGTTCTCCTCGTCCATCTTGATGTCGCCGCAGCCGGAGACGCAGCACTTGCCCATGCCGCGCGCCACGACCGCCGCGTGGGAGGTCATGCCGCCGCGCACGGTCAGGATGCCCTGCGCCGCCTTCATGCCCTCGATGTCCTCCGGAGAGGTCTCCAGACGCACGAGCACGACCTTCTCGCCGCGCTCGGCCCACTCCTTGGCGTCCTCGGCGGTGAAGACCACCTTGCCGCAGGCCGCGCCGGGAGAGGCGCCGAGGCCCTTGCCGATCGGCTCGGTCTTCTTGAGCACCTCGGCGTTGAACTGCGGGTGCAGCAGCGCGTCGAGCGCGCGCGGCTCGATCATGGAGACGGCCTTCTTCTCGTCGATCATGCCCTCGTCCACGAGGTCGCAGGCGATCTTGAGGGCGGCGGCGGGGGTGCGCTTGCCGTTGCGGCACTGGAGCATGTAGAGCTTCGCGTTCTCGACCGTGAACTCCATGTCCTGCATGTCGCGGTAATGCTCTTCGAGGTTGGCGCAGATCTTCTCGAACTGCTTGAACGCCTCGGGGAACTTCTCCGCCATCTCGGAGATGGGCATCGGGGTGCGGACGCCGGCGACGACGTCCTCGCCCTGCGCGTTGGTCAGGAACTCGCCGAAGAGCTTCTTCTCGCCGGTGGCGGGGTTGCGCGTGAACGCGACGCCCGTGCCGGAGTTGTCGTTCAGGTTGCCGAACACCATCGGCATGACGTTGACGGCGGTGCCCCAGCTGTAAGGAATGTCGTTGTCGCGGCGATAGACGTTGGCGCGCGGGTTGTCCCAGGAGCGGAACACCGCCTTGATCGCCTCGTTGAGCTGGACCTTCGGGTCGGAGGGGAAGTCCGTGCCGATGCGCAGCTTGTACTCCGCCTTGAACTGCTCCGCCAGCTCCTTGAGGTCGGCGGCGGTCAGCTCGACGTCGTAGGTGACGCCCTTCTTGGTCTTCATGCGGTCGATCAGCTGCTCGAAGTACTTCTTGCCGACCTCCATGACGACGTCGGAGAACATCTGGATGAAACGGCGGTAGGAGTCGTAGACGAAGCGCTCGAACTCGGGCGTGGGGTTCGCCTTGATCATCGCCTCGACCACGTCGTCGTTGAGGCCGAGGTTGAGGATGGTGTCCATCATGCCGGGCATCGACGCGCGCGCGCCGGAGCGGACGGAGACCAGCAGCGGGTTCTTGAGATCGCCGAACTTCTTGCCGTTGATCTTCTCCATCTTGGCGACGTACTTCATGATCTCGTCCATGATCTCGTCGTTGATGCGCTTGCCGTCCTCGTAGTACTGGGTGCAGGCCTCGGTGGTGATGGTGAAGCCCTGCGGGACGGGCAGGCCGATGTTGGTCATCTCGGCGAGGTTGGCGCCCTTGCCGCCCAGCAGCTCACGCATGTTGGCGTTGCCTTCGGTGAACAGATAGCAATACTTTTTGCTCATTGGTTTTCCTCCAGATGATTGAATTTCATTGGTTTTACAGTGTCAACATTTCTATTATATAGATTTTTTCATGACATGCAAGATTTTCTTCCGCAAAACCGCAAAAAATTAAAGAAATGCAAGAAGCGCGTCAACATCCTCCGGCGTCGTCGCCCAGCTCGTCGCGAGGCGGATGACCGTCCGCCCGTCGGCGAGCTTTTCCCAGAAGCTGTAGACGACTTCGCCGTCCAGCTTTTGCAGCAGCGCGTCGTCCACGGCGAAGAACTGCTGGTTTGTCGGCGAATCGATGTACGTTTCGTAGCCTTTTTCCAGCATCCCCGCGCGCAGGCGCTCCGCCATGGCGTCGGCGTGCGCGCCGAGCGACTCGTACAGCCCATCAGAGAACAGCACGTCGAACTGGAGCCCGACCGACCAGCCCTTCGCCAGCAGCGCCCCGTGCTGCTTGATGCGGGAGAGGAAGCGCTCGGGCAGGTTGCCGTTCGGGAAGACCAGCGCCTCGCCGAACAGCGCGCCGCACTTGGTCCCGCCGATGTAGAACGCGTCCGCGTTTGCCGCGAGCACCGGCAGCGTCACGTCCGTGCCGCGTCCGGCAAGGCCGCTGCCGAGGCGCGCGCCGTCGACGTACAGGGGGATGCCGTACGTCCGGCAGAGCACCGAAAGCGCCTCCAGCTCCGCGCGCGTGTAGAGCGTGCCGTACTCGGTGGGATGTGAGATGTAGAGCATTCCCGGCTCGACAATGTGCTCGCGCGCCGCGTCGCCGCGCCACGTTTCAATCAGTGCGCGCACCTCGTCCGCGCGCACCTTGCCCGCGTGCTGCGGCACGGTGAGCACCTTATGGCCCGTGTACTCGATGGCGCCCGCCTCGTGGCCGTTGACGTGGCCCGTCACGGCGGCGATCACGCCCTGCCACGGACGCAGCAGCAGGTCGACGACGATCTGGTTGGTCTGCGTGCCGCCGGCGAGGAAGCGCACCTCCGCCCGCGGCGCGTCGCAGGCGGAGCGGAGCTTCTCCTGCGCGCTTTCGCAGTATTTGTCCGAGCCGTAGGCGGTCATGTGCTCGCCGGCGGTCTCCAGAAAGCGGTTCAGGATCGCCGGATGCGCGGTCTCCTGATAATCGCTTGCAAAGTAGAGCATGTCCGCTCACCCGTCAGCCCGTGTAGGGCTTGTCGCTCTCGATGCAGATCATGCTGCGCGCGCCGTCCCAGCGGACGTTGAAGCCCAGCGCGGAGCCGAGGTCGCGCAGCTTGTAGTAGGTGTAGCCGCCGCCGTCCTCGTCCGTGAGGAGGATGGAGTCCAGCACGGCGTCCTTGCCGCCGACCTGCGTCTTCGCCGCGTTCCGGGAGTAGGTGCGCGAGCCGCTGAAGGGCACCGTCTCCGCGCCGCGGCTGGTGTACGCCGTGTTCGGCGTGAGGACGACGCTGCCGTTCCAGTCCACGTTGAACTGCGCCTTCGTGCCGTCGAGCAGCGAAGCGAGGTCGCGGACGCGGACATAGTTCGTCTCACCGCCGTTCGCGTCGCGCAGGGCGTAGCAGCTCAGCTCCACCGGCTCGCCGTCCAGCTCGACAATCTGCGTGCGGCCGAGCGCCAGCGGGACGTCGGTGCGCGTGGTGAAGCGGTAGACCTCCGCCGTCAGGCTGAGCAGATCCAGCGTCAGCGCGCCGCCTTCGATGGCCACGCCGTCCGCGGGGCCGGCGATCTGCGTCACGGGGGAGTCGAAGCGCACCGTGATGTTCATGGTGAACGCATCCTCCAGCTCGCCGTACGGGTCTTCACCGCCGAACGGGTCTTCGCCGCCGGAGGGGAAGGGGTCCTCCTCGGTGTAGTACGAATCCAGGAATTCCAGCTCGCTGCGCAGGCTGTCCTCGTCGCCCAGATAAGCCTCCATCTCACCGCGGAAAGCGACGTCCGGATCGTCGTAGAAATCCACGAACCACGCGGCGTACTGCTGCACCTGCTCGTCGGTCAGCTCGACCTTGGACGCGCGCAGCGCCGCCGCGACATCCTTCTCGCGCGCCTTGCGCGTGGCGTCGTCCAGGCCTTCCCATTCCAGCCATTCAAGGTTGTAGCGCAGGCTTTCGTTCAGCTCGTCCTTGGACAAAGCCTTCAGCTCGCCGAGCGCTTCCTCGAATTCCGCGGGGCTGGAGTAGCGGGTCGATTCCGCCATGTCCTCGGCAATCTCCTTGAGCTGCGCGTCGGTAAAGCCGCTGGCGTTCTTCTTGCAGAGGGCAAGGATGTCCTCGGCGCGCTGCGCGATCTCCGCGTCGTCCGCCTCGTAGAAATCATCCTCCTCGATCTCCTCGCTGTCCCCGTCCGGCAGGTCCTCGTCCTCCGTCTCGTCGAGCATGTAGCGGTTGTCCAGCACGAGCGTCAGGCCGCCGCCGTCGCGCACCAGCGTGACGACGCTTTGCAGATCCTCTCCGGCGTCAAGCGCCTCCGCGCCCTCGGTGTAGATGGTGCGGAACGCCTCGTTGAACGATTCGACCGAGTCGAAGGCGGCGTTGTCCGTCGTGCCGTAATAGACCTTGCCGTCGACCTCGAAGCGCTCCAGCTGCGCGAGCTCCGCCTTCGTCTCGTCGTCGGCGTCCTCGAACAGCTCCTCGCTCAAGCCCGCCTTCATGGCGATCGTGCCGCTGCCGTCATCGTGGACGACGATGTCGATGTTTTCGTAGACGCAGCCGCTGAGCAGGGTGCACAGCATGGCGAGCGTCAGGATCAGCGCCGTCAGTTTTGACCGTTTTTTCATGGGGATGCTCCTTTCAACGTGCTTTTTTGTGATGATTGCCGCGAAAAAACCCTTGACTTTGGGATTTCTTTTTATATAATAATAGGGCTTGTTCAAAAACGCAAGCAAAATCCTTGCTCACGCCGCGAGCGTGGGCCAAAGTCCAAAAGGAGGTGCAACTATGGCGAAAGTCACAGCCAACTACGAGGTCGTGTTCATCATCGACCCGGCTCAGGGTGAGGAAGGCGTTGCCGCGCTGACCGAGAAGTTCAAGACCCTGGTCGAGCAGAACGCGAGCGAGGTCGTGGTGGAGGAGTGGGGCAAGCGCAAGCTGGCCTACGCGATCAACTACATCACCGAGGGCCACTATGTCCTGATCTCGTTCACGAGCGCTCCGGAGTTCCCCAAGGAGCTGGACCGTATCCTCGGCATTACCGACGGTATCATCCGCTCCATGATCGTCTGCAAGGACGAATAAGGAGGAACGGGGATGTTAAACCGCATCGTCATCATGGGCCGCCTGACCCGTGATCCCGAGCTGCGCCGCACGCAGAGCGGCGTCGCCGTCACGACGATCACCGTTGCCGTGGATCGGGACTTCCAGTCCAGAGATTCGCAGGAGAAGCAGACGGATTTCATCGACGTGGTCGCGTGGCGCTCCACCGCGGAGTTTGTCAGCAAGTATTTTACCAAGGGTAAAATGATCGTGGTCGACGGTTCGCTCCAGTCCCGCAAGTGGCAGGACAAGAACGGCCAGAACCGCGTTTCGTGGGAGGTCCAGGCGGACAACGTTTACTTCGGCGAGTCCCGCCGCGACGGGCAGGGCGGCGATTATGCCGCGCCGGCCTACGGCGGCGGACAGTCCTACGCCGCCCCTGCCGAGAGCTATGCCGCTCCCGCGGGCGGAGGCTTTGCCGAGGTCGAGGAGGACGGCGAGCTGCCGTTCTAAGATCCAACTCATTCTGATATAAGGAGGAACTCCATTATGGCTATGGAACGCGAAAACAGAGCGCCCCGCGCCGGCGGCCCCAACCGCAAGCGCAGGAAGGTTTGCCAGTTCTGCGCGGACAAGTGCGAATATATCGACTACAAGGATGCCGCGAAGCTCAAGCGCTTTATTTCCGAGCGCTCGAAGATCCTGCCCCGCAGGACGACCGGCACCTGTGCGATGCATCAGCGTCAGCTGACGACCGCCATCAAGCGCGCCCGTCAGATCGCGCTGCTGCCGTTCGTGACCGAGTAAGGCAAGCGGAAGCTATGAGAAAAGGACGCCGCAGCGGCGCCCTTTTCTTTTTGCAATCATTTCTTTACAACTTGTATTTTTCGTGATAATCTTATACACAACGTATTGAAGGACAGGGGAAATGCACCATGAACGCTGACTTTTCCAGAACGCTCGCCCTGCTGCGGCAGGAGAAGGGCATTTCGCAGCGGCAGGCGGCGAAGGACCTCGGCATCTCGCAGGCGCTGATGTCGCACTATGAAAACGGCGTGCGCGAGCCGGGGCTTGCCTTTGTGCGCAAGGTCTGCGACTATTACCACGTGAGCGCGGACTATCTGCTGGGGCGCACGCTGGACCGGGACGGCGCGGTGATCGACGCGCAGGAGCTCTACGACGCGAGCAACGAGAAGGGCACGCTGCGCGGCAGCGTCACGGCGACGCTGCAAAAGAAGCTGCTGGTCAACACGACGAGCCTGCTGTTCGAGCTGCTCGGCCGCACCGGCTCGCGCGAGGCGGTGAACGCCGCGGGCGGATACCTCGGCGGCGCGCTCTATCAGCTCTACCGGATGCTGCACCGCGCGGCGGGCGGGAAGGATAAGTTCTTCGGCCTGGGCGGCACGGCGTTTTCCATGGACGCGGTGGACGCGGACATGCGCCTCGCGCGCGTCAGCTTCGCGCAGGCGCTCGACGCGCTGGAGGAGAATGAGGCGGCGCTGCCCGCGGTGGACAGCGCGGCGCTCTCCGAGGCGTATCCGAGCCTGACGCAGAGCCTGACGCAGGTGCTGCACATGACCGAGGAGGACACCAACCGACTGTTGGGAAGATAAGGGGACGGCCATGAAACAGGAGAACATCCGCAATTTCAGCATCATCGCCCACATCGACCACGGAAAGTCGACGCTCGCCGACCGGCTGCTGGAGAAGTGCAACGCGGTCAGCGCGCGCGAGATGGAGGACCAGATCCTCGACAACATGGACCTTGAGCGCGAGCGCGGCATCACCATCAAGGCGCGCGCCGTCACCTTCGACTACACCGCGCAGGACGGCGAAACGTATACGCTCAACCTGATCGACACGCCGGGCCACGTGGACTTCAACTACGAGGTCTCGCGCTCGCTCGCCGCGTGCGAGGGCGCGATATTGATCGTGGACGCGTCGCAGGGCATCGAGGCGCAGACGCTGGCGAACACCTATCTTGCCATGGAGCACGATCTGGAGATCCGCCCCGTGGTCAACAAGATCGACCTGCCCGCCGCCGACCCCAAGCGCGTCAAGGACGAGATCGAAAACATCCTTGCCATTCCCGCCGAGGACGCGCCGGAGATCAGCGCGAAGCTCGGCACGAACATCGACGCGGTGCTGGAGGACATCGTCCACAACCTGCCCGCGCCCAAGGGCGACGCGAACGCGCCGCTGCGCGCGCTCATATTCGACAGCTATTACGACGCGTACAAGGGCGTCATCGTCTATATGCGCCTGATGGAGGGCACGCTTAAACCCGGTATGCGCGTGCGCATGATGGCGACCGGCTCGGAGTTTCAGGTGGTGGACTGCGGGCTGATGCGCCCGCTGGGGCTGGAGAGCGCACCGGAGCTGCGCGCCGGCCAGGTCGGCTGGTTCATTGCGAGCATCAAGGACGTGCACGACACGCAGATCGGCGATACGGTCACGGGCGTCGAAAACCCCGCGGACGAGCCGCTGCCGGGCTACCGCAAGGTGCGCTCGATGGTCTACTGCGGCATCTACACCGAGGACGGCAGCAAGTATCCGGACCTGCGCGACGCGCTGGAAAAGCTCCAGCTCAACGACGCGTCGCTCACATTCGAGCCGGAGTCGTCCGTCGCGCTGGGCTTCGGCTTCCGCTGCGGTTTTCTGGGGATGCTGCACATGGAGGTCATTCAGGAGCGTCTGGAGCGCGAGTTCGATCTCGACCTCGTCACCACGCTGCCGAGCGTCATCTACGAGGTCTACAAGACCGACGGCACGATGGTCAAGGTCGACAACCCGCACAACTACCCCGACCCCGGCGTCATCCAGCACGCCGAGGAGCCGTTCGTTAAGGTCACGATCGTCACGCCGCCGGACTACGTCGGCAACATCATGCCGATGTGCCAGGACCGGCGCGGTGAGTTCAAGGACATGCAGTATCTCGACACCTTCCTCGTGGAGATGCACTACGAGATGCCGCTCAACGAGATCATCTACGACTTTTTCGACACGCTCAAGGCGAACACCAAGGGCTACGCCTCGCTCGACTACGAGCTCTCCGGCTACCGGCCGAGCGAGCTGGTGAAGGTCGACCTGCTCCTCAACGGCGATCAGGTGGACGCGCTGAGCTTCATCGCGCACAAGGACAAGGCCTATCCGCGGGCGCGGAAGCTGTGCGAAAAGCTCAAGGAGAACATCCCGCGCCAGCTCTTCGAGGTGCCGATCCAGGCCGCCGTCGGCGGGCGCGTCATCGCGCGCGAGACGGTCAAGGCGATGCGCAAGGACGTGCTCGCGAAGTGCTACGGCGGCGACATCACGCGCAAGAAGAAGCTGCTGGAAAAGCAGAAAGAGGGCAAAAAGAAGATGCGCTCCCTTGGCACGGTGCAGGTGCCGACGGAGGCGTTCCTCGCGGTGCTCAAGCTGGACGAATAAGATAAAAGCAGCCGCAAGGCTGCTTTTTCTTTGTGATTTTATGCTTTTTCGCGTATTTTCCGGAGCTGCGCGGCGTTTTCCTCGCTCAGCACGTCGGCGATCGCCATCTTGCGCAGGATGTTCTTCATCGTCGTGTCCAGCATCGTGCCCTCGCGGTAGTCGGCGGGGAAGATGAAGTCCACGCGCCCGTCCGAGAGCAGGCCCTCCACGCCGGCGCGGTTGCTGTCCTGATACACGGCGACCGCCTGCCCGCCGTAGGCGCGCATCATCTTCATGCACGGCACGTCGGAGAGGCCGTCGCCCACGTAGATCATGTTCGTGAACGGGATGCGCTTGCTGTCGTCCGGCATGGAGGCGTTGAGCGTCCGGTCGTCCGCGACGTCCAGCACGCCCTTGTTGATGCGGTAGACGAACTGCGTCTTGTTCGTGAAGTTGACGTCCAGCTTCGGCCACATGGCGATGCCGTCCGCGCCGTAGAGGAACTCGCAGGCGTAGATTTCCTTAAACTCGTGCGCCACGCCGCTGCCCTCGATGATCTCCTTGAGCCCGGACGAGAGGACGTAGTGCTCCACCGAGACGCCCAGCTCCGCGCCGAAGGCGTTGATGCGCGAAAACCAGTCGCGTACGCCGGGGAACAACTCGATGGCGTTGCCGCACTTCACCAGATACCCGCGCTCCAGGCGGACGCCCTTCTTGCGGCACTCGTCGATCATCGTGTACATGTAGGCGAGCAGGCCGTCCATGTGGTTTTCCCAGCCGAAGTTGTTGGCGATCGCCCAGAACTCCTTCGGCGTGTAGCCGAGGCTGGGGATAAAGGCGTAATCCTGCATATCGGTGGTGCACAGCGTCTTGTCGAAATCGTAGAGGAACGCAACGATCGGCTTTTTCATGGCTTCACCCCATTTGGCGGGCGTCATTTGCCCGAATGTGCGAAAAGCGGCGCCGCGGCGCCGCTTTTTTCAGTTGTCCTCGTCCTCTTCGCCCGTGTAGTTGCGGCCGAATTTCAGATCCGCCAGCCGGATCGGGCGCGTCGATTCATCGACGGGTGCGGCAGGCTCCGGCGCCGGGGCGGGCTCCGGCGCGATCTCCGGCGCGGCGGCACGCTGCACGCGCGCGGTGGGGAACGCGATCGTGGCGGCCATATCGGTGTGCTCCGGCTCGTGCTCGCGCTCGTAGGAGGCGACGATCCGCTCGCTCAGCGCCGCGACGTCCGCCGCCGCGTCGCGCTCCGCCTTCACCTCGGTGGTGGTCTTGCCGATCTCCTCGGGCGTCAGGTCGGGCAGGCGGTCGAGCGTGCGCAGCTGGTCCTCGCAGACCGCGCGCGTCTTGGCGATGAAGTCCTGCGTCTGCGCCTTGATGGCGTTGAGGCGCTTCTGCTCGGAGATGATCTCGTCGTGCAGCGCGCCGATGCGGGCGCGCGCTTCCATCTCGGCGTCGGCGAGCATGGTTTCCTTCTTTTCCTCCGCCTCGGATACCATGGAGCTCGCCATCTTCTGCGCCGCGAGCAGCGCGGAGCGCATCGAGTCCTCCGTGGCGCGGTACTCCTCGACCTTGTCGACGAGCACCTTCATCTTCGCCTTGAGCGTGGTGTTCTCCTTATAGAGCGCCGTATAGTCGTCGGTCAGCTCATCCAGAAACTCGTCCACCATCGTCATGTTGTACCCGCCGAAGGCGGATTTTGCAAAGGCGTGCTCCGCCACTTCCTGTGGTGTCAGCATAGAATGGCCCTCCTGTTACAGATACAATCCGCTGCTTTCCAGTTCGTCGATCAGGTCGCCCATGATGTCGACGTGATAGGGAGTGATGATGTAGGTGCTCGCGGCGACCTTCTTGATCTTGCCCTCGCCCGCGTAGGCGACGCCGGACAGGAAGTCGATCAGGCGGCGCGCGATGTCCTTGTTCGTCGATTCCAGATTGATGACGACCGTGCGCTTCTCCTTGAGATGGTCGGCGATCTCGGAGGCGTTCTCGAAGCGCTCGGGCTTGACGAGCACGACCTTGAGCTGCGTGGTTGCGTGGATGTTTACGATCTTGTTGCGGCGGTCGTCCTCCGTCGTCCGGCGCGCGCCCGTGCCGGGGCGGTCGGAAAAGGCGCTCGTCTCGCCGCGGTCGCGCGGGTCCTCAAAATCCTCGTCGTAACCCTCGTCCTCGTCCTCATAGGGATGCGCCCACTTCTTCAGATCGTCCAGAATACCCATTATATTTAAGCCCCTCTCTGTCATTTGCTGTAGTCGCGGTGGCCGAAGATCGCCGTGCCGACGCGCACGATCGTGGCGCCGCAGCGGACGGCGTCCTCATAGTCGCCGCTCATACCCATCGATAACATATCAAGCTTATTATGATACAGATTTTCGTTGATGTCAACATATATACGGCGAACTTTTTCAAAATATGGTATGCTTCCGTGCGGATCTTCCGCAACGGGTGGTATGCACATCAGGCCGCGCAGACGGACATGCGGCAGGGACAACGCCTGCTCCGCCGCGGCGCGCACCTCCTCCGGCGCGAAGCCGCTTTTCGCCTCCTCGCCGCCGATGTTGACCTCCAGCAGGATCTCCTGCACGATGTCCAGCTTCTCCGCGCGCGCGTTGATCTCGGCGAGCAGCTCGGCGGAGCTGACCGACTCGATCAGGTCGACCCTGCCGACGACCTGCCTGACCTTGTTGCGCTGGAGGTGGCCGATGAAGTGCAGCGGCGCGCCGTCGTAGGCGTGCTCGTCGAGCTTCTGCGTCATCTCCTGCACGCGGTTTTCGCCCAGCGCGTCGATGCCGGCGGCGATCGCCTCCCGGCAAGCGGCTGCGTCGTTCATCTTGCTCGCGCCGACGAGCTTGACGTCCGCGGCGCTGCGGCCGCATTCCTCCGCGGCGCGGGCGATGTTGGCGCGCACCTGCGCGATGTTTTCTGCGATGCTCATAGCTTTCCTCCCTGTACCCTGAAGAGTTTTATACACATGGACCTCCATTCGGAGGTCCATCGCCGTATTTCGCGGTTGCTGCGTGAGCGGCGGGCGAAATGGCATCAGATCGGATCGTGTGATCTATCACACTATCCGATGACCTTTCCGTCGTAAAGCTCGTCCGCCGAGACGATGACCTCGTCCCCGGCGCGCAGCGTGTAGAACACCACGTCGCTGTCGCGTCCGGCGGTGATCTCACCCGGCTCCACCAGACAGTAATCCTCGCCCTGATAGATCAGCTCCACGGGCTTGAAATAGGCTTGCAGCCCGATGCGGCAGTAAACGCCGGTCGCGCCGGTCTCGCCGATGCGCATCGCGTTTTTGGGCACGCGCAGCCCCGTGTGGCTCTCCGTAATCAGCTCGGCGCTCTGGCCGCGCAGCATCGTGACGGCGGAGAGATAGCGGTCGCCGGTGAGGACGAGCAGGCAGCGCCCGTTCTGCTCCCGCCCGACGGAGTGGACGCGGACGGGCAGCGTCACGTCGACGCCCGAGATCGCCAGCTGATAGGTGGTCTTCGTGCTCAGCACCGCGGCGTCGTCCGCCGGGACGGCGGCGGCGTAGTACCACCGCTCGCCGCGGATCAGCTTGCCCACCGCGCCGGAGACCGCTTCGGGCCGCAGGCGCTCAAATTCGTCCGGCGTCATCGTTTCCAGCGCATCCGGCGTGAGCACCGACTCATACCCGTCGACGACGGCGGAGTAGGTGCCCGCGAACGGCGCGGTGATGGTGCGCGACGCGCCGCCGATCGCGTCCGACGACGCGCGGATCTGCGCGTTGAGCGTCTCGATGCGCCCGCTGAGGTCGGTGCTGCCGCGGTAGGCGAACTCGCGCCGCAGCACGGAGGTACGCAGCGCGGCGGAGCAGGCGTCCAGCGCGTCATAGCTGCCCGCGGCGTACGCGGCGCGCAGCGCGATGACGTCGCTTTCGATCTCGGTGTCGAGGCGCAGCGCCGTCTCGGCGTCGCTGGCGGCGGACTGGGCGTATTCAAGCTGCTCCAGCTGCTCGCGCAGCACGGTGAGCTCCCGCGCCGCATCCAGCGTCTGCGCGCTCTGGTACACCGTGGCGATCGCCTTGCCCTTGGCGACGCGCTCGCCCTCGTCGCGCTGCAGCTCAAAGAGCGTGTCGCCGCACGCCACCGCCTCCTCGTCGCGCACGACGCGCCCGGCGAGGGCGAGCGTTCTTTCGGCGCGGTAGACGTAGACGGGGGTCGTGATCTCCGGGCGCGTGAAGTAGTTCCACGCCTGAAAGCCGAAATAGGTCACGACGGCGAGGAACAGGAGAAATGTAATGAGTTTTGTGGTCAGCGAAGTGTTTTTCATCTGCTTTGATCCTTATGCGGGAGGGGGTGTTCGTTCAGCCGTCTTCCCCCGCCTCCGCGGCGCCGAGGTCGACGGAGAGCATCGGCGCGATCGTGGAGATCGCGTGCTTGTAAATGAGCTGCTGCTTGCCGTCGCTGTCGAGCAGGACGACAAAGGGGTCGAAGCCGCGCACCGTGCCGCGCATCTGAAAGCCGTTGACGAGGAAAACCGTCAGCGGTACGTTCTGCCGCCGGGCGACGGTGAGGAAGGCGTCCTGGAGGTTGTTGTTCCTTTTCATGGGTGTATCCATCCTTTCTGTTTTTCGGCGGCGGGCTTGTCCGCCCGCCGCGGCAGAGTCAGGATACGCCATGGGCGGAGAGGATTTCCGTCGAAAAAGCGAGAGCGGATTGGAAATCACGCGTTTTTTTCCAATAGTACCAGTGGATGTCCCGGTCACGCCGCAGCCACGTCAGCTGGCGCTTGGCGTACTGCCGCGAGCGGAGCTTGATCTCCTCGACCGCCTCCGCGCGGGAAACGAGCCCGTCCAGACAGGCGAGGCACTCCTTGTAGCCGATCGCCTGAAACGCCGTCGAGCGGCGCGGCACGCCCGCGTCGAGCAGGGCGCGCACCTCCTCAAAGAGCCCCTGTGCCGCCATTTCGTCCACGCGGCGGTCGATGGCGGCGCGCAGGTCGCCGCGATCCTCGAAGGTGAAGCCCAGCTTGACGGAATCGTAGCGCGGCGGGACGCTCCTCGTCTCCAGATCGTGCTGTGTCATGGTCTTGCCGGTCTCGTACCAGATCTCCAGCGCGCGGACGATGCGCTTTCGGTCGTTGGGCGAGAGCTTTTCCGCGCGTTCGGGGTCGATGCGCGCAAGCTCGGCGTACAGCGCCTCGGCGCCCTCGGCGTCGAGCCGTGATTCCAGCTCGCGCCGCACTTCGCCGCCGAACTGTCCGGCGGCGAAGCCGTGCCCGGCGAGCAGCGCGTCCAGATACAGCCCCGTGCCGCCGACGACGACGGGCGTTTTGCCGCGCGCGAGGATGTCTTCCACGCAGCGTCCCGCCTCCTCGGCGTAGCGCGCGACGGAGTACGGCTCGGCGGGGTCGGCGACGCCGACCATGTGGTGCGGCACGCCCTCGGTTTCCTCGCTCGTCGGCGCGGCGGTGCCGATGACCATGCCGCGGTAGAGCTGCATCGAGTCGCAGGAGACGACCTCGCCGCCGCAGCGCTGCGCGAGCAGCACGCCCATTTTGGTCTTGCCGCACGCCGTCGGCCCAACGACGCAGATCAGCTTACGGCTTGCCATCCGGGGACACGGGCTCGACGACGGGCTTGCCGTCGCGGTCCAGCAGCGGCGTGATGCCGCCGGCGGAGCCGTCGCTGTAGAAGAGATAGTGCACGCCGGTCACGCGGTCCATCAGGATCCTGACCTGACTGAGACCCATGCCCTCCGCGTACACGACAAAACGTTTTTCCTTTCCGAACATGGTGACGCCTCCTTATGTTACACGCTTGAACATCTTTTCGATCTCGCGCTGCGTCAGCCGCACCTTGACCGGCCTGCCGTGGGGGCAGTACTCGATCTCGCCGGACTGCACCCTGTCCACCAGCGCGCGCAGCTCGCGCTCGTCGCTCTTCCAGCCGCCCTTGATCGCCGCCTTGCACGCGAGCGTCGCGAGCAGCGCGTCCCGCGCGCCGGCATGATCGGCGCTCTTGCCGTCGGCGAGCGCGGCGGCAAGCTCCTCCAGCGTGCCGACCGCGTCCGAGACGTCGATGTCGGCGGGCACGCAGCGCAGCAGCACCGCGCCGCCGCCAAAGTCCTCGCACTCAAAGCCGCAGGCGCGCAGCGCGTCCGCCTCGGCGCAGACCGCCGCGTGCTCTGCCGCGCCCAGCTGGGCGACGAGCGGGGTCAGCAGCGTCTGGGACATGACGGGCGCGTCCTGCGCCTTGTAGCGGTCGAAGTTCACACGCTCGTGGGCGGCGTGCTTGTCGATGAGCCAGACGTTCTTGTCCGCGTCCTCGCAGACGATGTAGGTGTCCAGCACCTCGCCGGCGATGCGCCACGGGACGGTCTCCTCCGGCAGCAGCGTCGTCTGCTCCGGCTCCGGCGCGCTCGCCGGTTCCGGTGCGGCTTCCGGTCCTGCGGGAATGACGGAAACGGCGGGAAGCGGCGCGATTTCGGGCTCCGGCGCGGGCGCGGCGGGTTCCCTGAGCGCGTCGGACGCGGAGAACGTGCCGCCGCGCGGCACGACGTCCGACACGCGCGCGCGCCCGCCCGACTCGCCGAGCGTGACGGCGGGGACGCGGGTGTGGAAAACCGGCGCGCTCTCCGGCTCCGCGGTCTTTGCCGCCGCGCTCTGCGGTTTCGCCGCGGGCGCGGCGGCAGCGGCCTTGCCGCCCTGCGCCGTGTGCTGCGCGCGGAACTGCTCCGCTGTCATGGTCTGATAGAAACCGTCGCGCGCGCCCTGCGCGGCCTGCGCGGGAGCCTTCGGGAGCGCGCCCTCCGGCTTCGCCTCGCGGTCGAGCACGTCCATGACGGCGTGGTAGACAAGATCGAAGACCTGCTTGTCGTTGACGAATTTGACGATTGTCTTCGCCGGGTGCACGTTGACGTCCACCATGTCGAAGGGCAGCGTCACGCTGAGCACGCAGCCGGGGAACCTGCCCTTCATAATGCGGTTGGCGTACGCCTCCTCCAGCGCGGCGGTCAAAAGCTGCGACTTGACGAGGCGGCCGTTGACGAAAAACGTCTGCATGGCGCGGCTGCCGCGCCCGTTAAGCGGACGCGTCACGAAGCCGTCCGCCGCCAGCGCGCCGTCCCGGCCTGCAACCTCGACGAGCGAGAGCGTGAAATCCCGCCCCAGCGCCGCGTAGACCGCGGACTTGAGCGCGCCGTCGCCGGGGGTGTGGAGCGCCTCCGCGCCGTCGCGCAGCAGCCGGAACGACACGCCGGGGTGCGAGAGCGCGAGATGCGTCACGAGGCCGGAGATCGCCGTTGCCTCGGCGCTGTCGCGCTTCATGAACTTGAGGCGCGCGGGCGTGTTGTAAAAGAGGTCGCGCACGATGACGCTCGTGCCCTCCGGACAGCCCGCGTCCGCGACCTCGCCGGGGACGCCGCCCTCCAGATGGAGCGACGCGCCGGTCAGCGCGCCGCGCTCGCGCGTGAGAACGTCGAGCCGCGAGACGGCGGAGATCGCCGCCAGCGCCTCGCCGCGAAAGCCCAGCGTGCCGATGGCGGACAGATCCTCCGCCGTGCGCAGCTTGCTCGTCGCGTGGCGCAGAAACGCCGTGGGCAGCTCGTCCGCCGCGATGCCGCAGCCGTCGTCGCTGACGCGGAGATAGGTCATGCCGCCGTCCTTGATCTCGATGGTAACGGCGCTCGCGCCCGCGTCGAGGGCGTTTTCCAGCAGCTCCTTGGCGACGCTTGCCGGACGCTCGACAACCTCGCCCGCGGCGATGAGGTCGGCGACATGTGGGCTCAATTGTTGGATATGGGGCATGGGGGTGGCTCCTTTTTCATTTTTGCCGCAGCGCGGCGGAAGGGAAGAATTCCGCGCCTGCGGGCGCGGGTTACTTTTCCCGCGAAGGAAAAGTAACCAAAAGTTCGCCAAAACCTGCGGTTTTGGAATCCCTTTCCGACTGTCAACGCCGATGGAAACCATCCGGCGCGCCATATCGATACATCGCGTGTCTGTTTGCGCTGACGCGCTCGTTCATCGAGGCGCGGCGTCGTGCGTCTGCGCGGCAGCGCCTAGGTGGGCTATAGCGGCGAGATAATTGGCGCGCGCAAATCTGCGCATCTATCTGCCACGAGCGCAGAGCGAAGCGAGTGCGCATTGCGCCGCCTCACGCCATAATGACCCACAGCGCCAGCGCATTCACGGAGGCGTGGAGAAGGATCGACGTCCAGAGCGTGCCGGAGCGGTCGAACGCCCAGGCGAACACCAGACCCGGCACGAGGTATTGCACCATCAGGATAAAATAGCTCAGATCCCACGACGAGACGGCGAACGTCCACACGTGGAGGAAGGCGAACAGCAGCGCCGAGAGCGCGTAGGCGACGACGCGGCTTTTCTCCTTGACGCAGCCGAACACCAGACCGCGGAACAGAACCTCCTCGACGAACGGCGCGAGGAATACGACGATCAGCGCCGTCGTGCGCGGCGCGGCGTTTACCTGCGCGGCGATGGTGGTGTCGTTCAGGTTGGCGCGGCTGATCTGCAGCAGCCGCAGCAGGCGGTAAATGAGCTCGTTCGCGCCGTAGAACACCAGAAGCGCGAGAAACAGCGTGGCGAGCGAGCGGTTGAGGTTGTCGAAAAAGCGCGAGGTCGTCTGGCCGAGAAAGCTGTGAAAGATCACCAGCGTCACGGCGAAGATCACATAGTAATAGAGCGCGCTGCGCAGCCCCGCCTCGATCTGCGTGCCGAGCAGCCTCTCGCAGAGCGCGAAGAGCTTGTCCAACAGCAGGGGCATCACCAGCAGGTAGACGACGAAGAAGATCGCGCCCGCCAGACGCTCGGTGTGGTTCATCTGCGTGGTCACAGCGGTTTTTTTGGCCATGGCTTCACTTCCGTTTCCTGTATTCGCGGCTCATTGCAGCCGCTGCCTGAGCTCGTAGAGGAGCTGCATCGCCTCGATGGGCGTCATGGTCTCCGGCTGCGCGCGGCGCAGCCTGTCGAGGACCTCCGCCTCGCCGATCGCGGTCATGCTGAGCTGGTCCTCCTCCCGGCGGGGGGCGGTCTCGTAGCCCTTGCCGCGCTCCAACTCCGCGAGGATCGCCTTCGCGCGGGTGACGACGTCCTTCGGCAGGCCCGCCAGCGTCGCGACCTCGATGCCGTAGCTCCTGTCCGCGCCGCCGGGGATGATCTTGCGCAGGAAAATGAGCTCGTCCCCGCGCTTTTTGATCGAAATGTTGTAGTTTTTCACCCCGGGGAGGGTGTTTTCCAGCTCCGTCAGCTCGTGATAGTGCGTGGCGAAGAGCGTCTTGGCGCCGAGCCTGCGCGTGCTCGCGCAGTGCTCCAGCACGGCGCGGGCGATGCTCATGCCGTCGAAGGTCGAGGTGCCGCGCCCGATCTCGTCGAGGATCAGCAGCGAGCGCGGCGTCGCGGCGCGCAAAATCTCCGCCACCTCGCTCATCTCCACCATGAACGTCGACTGCCCGCCGGCGAGGTCGTCGCTCGCGCCGATGCGCGTGAAGATGCGGTCGACCACGCCGATGCGCGCGCTTTTGGCGGGCACGAACGAGCCGACCTGCGCCATGAGCGCGATCAGCGCCACCTGGCGCATGTAGGTGGATTTGCCCGCCATGTTCGGCCCCGTGATGATGGAGACGCGGTTCTCCTTCTCGCCCATATAGGTGTCGTTCGGGACGAAGAGCGTGTCCTTCAGCACGCGCTCCACCACCGGATGACGCCCGTCGTGGATCTCGATGACGCCGGAGTCGTCCACCGTCGGGCGGCAGTAGTTGTTCTGCACCGCGACGTGGGCGAACGAGCACAGCGAATCCAGCTCCGCCACGATCGCGGCGGTCTTCTGGATGCGCTCCGCCTCGGCGGCGACCGCGTCGCGCAGGGCGGTGAACAGCTCGTACTCCAGCGCGTTCACGCGCTCGCCCGCGGTCAAAATCTCCTGCTCCAGGTCCTTGAGCTCCTGCGTGACGTAGCGCTCGCCGTTCACGAGCGTCTGCTTGCGGATGTAGGTGTCCGGCACCTGATCCTTAAAGGAGTTTGACACCTCGATGTAGTAGCCGAAGACCTTGTTGTAGCCGATCTTCAGCGTGCGGATGCCGGTTTTCTCCTTCTCGCGCTCCGTGATCCCGACGAGCAGGTCCTTCCCGCCGGAGAGGATGCCGTGCAGGCGGTCGACCTCGGCGTTGAAGCCGGGGCGGATGAACCCGCCCTCGCGCACCGAGAACGGCGGCTCGTCGACCAGTGTCTCGCGGATGCGCGACGCCACGTCGTCAAGGGTATCCAAATTGTGATATATTTCGACAAGTTTACTGTTTGTAAACGGCTTGAGCTGCTCCTTCACCGCGCCGAGGCGTTCGATGGACGCGCGCAGCGACGCGAAGTCGCGCCCGCCCGCCGTGCCGTAGACGATGCGCCCAATCAGACGCTCCATATCGGCGACGCCGGTCATGGCGACGATCAGCTCCTCGCGCGCCATCGTCAATCGGGCGAGCGTCTCCACCGCGCCGAGGCGGCGGTCGATCTCGTTAACGTCGCGCAGCGGGCGCTCCAGCCACGCGCGCAGGCAGCGCGCGCCCATGGCGGTCTTCGTCTTGTCCAGCACCCACAGGAGGCTGCCGCGCTTGTCCTTGCCGCGCAGCGTCTCCGTCAGCTCCAGATTGCGGCGCGCGGTGAGGTCGAGCTCCATGAAGCGGCCGGACTCGTAGTATTCGAGGCGGTCGATGTAGGCGAGGTCGGTCTTCTGCGTCTCGTGCAGATAGGATAAAAGCCCGCCCAGCGCCAGCACCGCGGCGGGGTTGCCGCGCGGGAGGCTCTGGTAGGCGTCCTCACCGTACTGCGCGAGGACGGACTTTTCGGCATCCCGCAAGTCAAAACGCTTGTCAGCGCGCTCCACGGCGCAGCCGAGCTTCTGGCGCAGCAGCTCCGTCAGCGCGGCGTCCTCGTACGCGGCGTCGTTGACCACCGCCTCGGCAGGGGTGAAGCGGGAAAGCTCGTTCATCAGGTGCGCGAGGCAGTCCGCGCCGGAAAACGCGGTGACGTGCGTCTCGCCGGTGGACATGTCGCAGAACGCGACGCCGCAGGACGGTGAATTCGTCTCCGTCCCCCTGTCGAGGAACACGCCGGCGAGGAAGTTGCCGCGCGCGGAGTCAAGGCTCTGGCTGTCGATGACGGTGCCGGGGGTGACGACGCGGATGATGTCGCGCTTGACAAGCCCCTTGGCAAGCGCCGGGTCCTCCGTCTGCTCGCAGATGGCGACCTTGTAGCCCTTGGCGATCAGGCGCGCGATGTAGCCGTCGCTCGAATGGTAGGGCACGCCGCACATCGGCGTCTGATCCTCCTTCTCCTTGCCGCGGTCGCGCGTCGTGAGCGTGAGGTCCAGCTCGCGCGACGCGGTGAGCGCGTCGTCCGCGAACATCTCATAGAAGTCGCCGAGGCGGAAGAACAGGATCTCGTCCTTATGCTGTTCCTTGATCTCAAGGTACTGCTTCATCATGGGGGTGAGCTCCGCCATCGCCGTCGTCTCTCTTTCTCTCAAATCTCAAACACGCTGCCCGTGGGCATCGGCGCAAGCCGATCGCCCAGCGTCTCACGCAGGACGTCGAACGCCTCCGCGCCCGTGCAGTGTCCGGTGTAGAACATGGTGTTTTGCCGCGCCTTCAGCTCGCGCGCCACCGCCGAAACCAGCTCGCGCGGCTCCGACTGCGCGAGCGAGGGGTTGTAGAGGTGGAAGCCCGCGAACACCGCGTCCGGCGCGCGGCCGACGATCTCCTCCGCGCGGCGCAGGATGTTGACGATGCCGTTGTGCGCGCAGCCGCCGAAGAGGACGGTTTTGCCGTTTTCCGTGACCAGCAGGTTCTGCTCGTGGCGGAAATCGTCCGGGGGATAGTCTTCGCCGACCTTCTCGCGCAGTGTGTCGTTGGCGTGGGACAGAAGGTCGCGCCCCATGCCGCCGGAGAAGAGCGTCAGCCCCTCGCCGAGCTCCGTGACGCCGCTTGCGAAGCGGAAGCGGGACTCGTATTTGCGCACCGCCCTGTCCAGCCCGATGTATTTGCACTTCTGCGGCGTCACGACGTAGTATTCGCCCCAGACGTCCCTTTGCAGGTACACCGGCGCGTGGTCGTTGCGCTTGCAGAACAGCTCCAGTCCGCCGCTGTGGTCGTCGTGGGCGTGGGAGAGGACGGCAAGGTCGACCGCCGCGATCTCCACGCCGAGCGCTTCCGCGTTCTCCAGAAACATCGCGTTCGGCCCCATGTCGAACAGGATGCTCCGACCGTTCGCGGCGATGTGCATCGAAAGCCCGTGGGCGCACTTCATGCCGCCGCGGCAGACGGTGTTTTCCAGCAATACGGTGATCTTCATTCGACAGCCTCCCCGTAGAGCGCCCATGTGTTGGAATCGGTGATCTTCGCCTCCGCGAACGAGCCGATGCGCGTCCTGTCGCCCTTCAGGCGGACGAGGCGGTTGCCCTCCGTGCGCGCGGAGAGGGGGAAATCGGGGTCGTCGCTCTCGCCGTCGATCAGGACGCGGAGC
This sequence comes from Oscillospiraceae bacterium, assembly GCA_015067435.1. Lineage (GTDB taxonomy): Bacteria > Bacillota > Clostridia > Oscillospirales > Oscillospiraceae > Hominicoprocola. Next base: position 30,951 of record SVMM01000020.1, read on the forward strand.
GTTTTGCCGACGTAGGACGCGTGCTTTTCCGCGCTGTAGGCGTTCTGGACGTCCAGCAGGCGGTCGAACCACTTCTGCTTCTCCGCGCGCTGGACGGGGTCGTCCATCTCCGCGGCGGGGGTGCCGGGACGCGGGGAAAAGATGAAGGTGAAGAGCGCGTCGAAGCGCAGCTCCTCCACGAGCGACACCGTGTCCATCGCCTCCGCCTCGGTCTCGCCGGGGAAGCCGATGATGACGTCGCTCGTGAGCACCAGACCGGGCATCGCGCGGCGCGCGCAGTCGATCAATGCCTTGTAGCCCTCGCGCGTGTAGGGGCGGCGCATCGCGCGGAGCACGCGGTCGTTGCCGCTCTGCACGGGCAGGTGCAGGCATTTCGCCACATGGGCGCAGCGCGCCATCGTCTCAAAGAGCTTGGGCGTCGCGTCCTTGGGCTGGCTGGACATGAAGCGCAGCCAGTAATCGCCGGGAATGGCGTCCACCGCCGCGAGCAGGTCGGCGAAGTCGTAGTCAATATCAAGGTCGTTGCCGTAGCTGTTGACGTTCTGGCCGAGCAGATAGATCTCGCGATACCCCGCCTCGATCAGCTCGCGGCACTCGGCGACGATCTTCTCCGGGTCGCGGGAGCGCTCGCGCCCACGGACATAGGGCACGATGCAGTACGAGCAGAAGTTGTTGCACCCGTACATGATGCTCACCCACGCGCGCACCGTGCCGTCGCGCCGGACGGGCAGGCCCTCGGCGATGCGCCCGTGCTCGTCGTCGATGGAAAAGACGCGGTCGTGCCGCGTCAGCACGCCGTACAGCAGCTCCGGCAGCCGCCACTCCGCCTGCGGGCCGAGCACGAGGTCGACGTGGCGGTAGGACTCCTTCACGCGGTCGGCGATGCGCTTTTGCTGCGCCATGCAGCCGCACAGCACGATGATCTGCTCGGGGTTCGCCTCCTTGGTGTGCGTCAGCTCGCCCAATGCGCCGAACACGCGCTTTTCCGCGTGCTCGCGGATGGCGCAGGTGTTGAGCAGCACCACGTCCGCGGCGCTTGTATCGTCCGTCGGCGCGAAGCCCATCTCCGCGAGCATCCCCGCGAGCACCTCGCCGTCCGCCACGTTCTGCTGGCAGCCGAAGGTGTCCACGTACGCGAGCGGCTTGCGCGTGAGCAGCGCGCAGACGTCGCGGATCTTCTGCATATATTCCCTCTGTTCCGCAAGCTCCTCAGGGCTTACGAGCACGTTCTTTCGTTCCAAGCGGTCAACCTCCGGATGCACATACTCTAACCAATATATTATAGCACAAGGGGAGGGCACTTGCAAGAAAAACCGCCGGACGGCGGCATGAATTGTCCGCCCGGCGTTCCGCCTGTTGCCATGTGCCGAAAAATGTGGTAACATGTAGCCGGGTCAATCGAACGAAACGCCGCGCCGCGGCGGGAAAGGCGTACGGGGCTCGCTTGTCATGGGTGTGGGAATCGAATTGACGTCATATTACGCGACGGACCTGCTGGGCGTGTTCCTGATGGGCATGCTGCTTTTGAGCAGGGCGTGGCGCATCCCGACCAGACGCGTCGAGAGCAAGCTCGTGCTTGCCATGATGCTCGCGGCGCTGGCGGGGTGCATTCTGGACGCGCTGGCGTGGATGGCGGACGGACAGCCGGGCGCGCTGAACCGCGCGGCGGTCTACGCGACCAACACGGGGCTTTTTTTGCTCAACATCGTCATCGGCCCCTGCTTTGTGACGCTGATCGCCAGACACATCCATGAAAAGCTTTCGCCGTGGCGGAGAAAGGCGATCAACGCCCTGTGCGCCGCGGGGGTGCTGCTTCTGATCGTCAACCTGTTCGTGCCCGTCGTCTTTTCCGTGGACGAAAACAACGTCTACCACCGCGAAGGCTTTTTCTGGATCTTCATCGCGGTGGAAGGGGTGCTGATGATCTACGGCCTGATGATCTACGTGCTGGCGCGGATGCGCGGCAGGCTGCTGCGGTTTTTCCCGGCGTGGCTGTTCATCCTGCCGGAGGCGCTCGCCATGGTGATCCAGAGCTTTCTGTACGGCGTGTCGCTGCTGTGGACATGCACGGGTATTTCGCTGTGCGGGATGATCGTCTGCCTGCAAAAGGAAAGCGTTTATCTCGACAAGCTCACCGGCGTCTATAACCGCTTTTATCTCGACGACATCAGCGAACTGCTCCGGCGCCGCCGGCGCGGGCAATTTGCCGCGATGATGCTGGATATGAACGGCTTCAAGGAGATCAACGACCGTTTTTCCCACGCCGAGGGCGACGCCGCGCTGATCGCCGTCGCCGACATCCTGACGGACACGGTGCAGTCCTCCGGCATCGTTGTGCGCTTTGCGGGCGATGAGTTCATCGTGGTGCTCGACCAACCGTACGAGGGGGTCATCGACGAGTACAGGCGCCGCATCTTTGCCGGGATCGACGCCTACAACGCCTCGTCCTGCAAGCCGTACCGGCTCGCCGCCGCCATCGGCGGACAGGTGTTCGACGCGGCGCGCGACGATATCACAGACTTCCTCAGCACCATCGACCACCAGATGTACGAGGACAAGAAAAACTACTACAAAACGCACGATCGCCGCGAGCGGCGGGAAAGATAACGCCGAAAAAGTTCAACAGCCTCTCCCAGCTCATCCGGGGGGAGGCTGTTTTTGCGGCGTCACACTTTCCCGCCGGTTGCAAGCTATTGCGTTACAACCTATTGTGTAATGAAAAACCATGTGATATAATAATTCAGTTAAGCGCATCCGTTCCACGCCCGAAATGGTGTAAAAATGGCGTAAAAGCCAGAGCGAAAACGCCGGAAAGCCCTGAAAATAAAGGAGTTGTAAGAAAAGATGAAATTAGGTATCGTGGGACTGCCGAACGTCGGCAAGAGCACGCTGTTCAACGCCATCACCAACGCCGGCGCCGAGAGCGCCAACTATCCGTTCTGCACGATCGAGCCGAACGTCGGCATGGTCGCCGTGCCGGACGAGAGGCTCGACAAGCTCGCTGAGATGTACCAGCCCAAGAAAAAGACGCCCGCCGTCATCGAGTTCGTCGATATCGCGGGCCTCGTCAAGGGCGCGAGCAACGGCGCGGGCCTCGGCAACAAGTTTTTGGAGAACATCCGCCGCACGGACGCCATCGTCCACGTCGTGCGCTGCTTTGACGACGAGAACATCATGCACGTCGTCGCGGACGCGACGCAGAACGTGCCCGTCGATCCGCTGGGCGACATCGAGACGATCGACCTGGAGCTCATCATGGCGGATCTGGAGATGGTCAACCGCCGCGTGGAGAAGGCGTCGAAGAACGCGAAGTCCGGCAACAAGCAGTTCGCGAAGGAGGCGGAGCTGTTCGCGGAACTGGCGAAGCACCTCGACGCGGGCAAGTCCGCCCGCACGTTCGAGTGCTCCGGCGACGACGAGAAGCTGATCGCGACCGCCGACCTCTTGAGCCTCAAGCCCGTGATCTACGCCGCGAACATGGACGAGGACGGCTTTGCCGATCAGGACGGCAACGCCTACCTCAAGCTCGTGCGCGAGAAGGCGGAGCGCGAGGGCGCGCAGGTGCTGCCCATCTGCGCGAAGCTGGAGCAGGAGATCGCGGCGCTGGACGCCGACGAGCGCGCCATGTTTTTGGAGGAGCTGGGCGTCGAGGCGTCCGGCCTCGACCGGCTGATCCGCTGCTCGTACACGCTGCTGGGGCTCATTTCCTTCCTCACCTACGGCGAGGACGAGTGCCGCGCGTGGACGATCAAAAACGGCACGAAGGCGCCGCAGGCGGCGGGCAAGATCCACAGCGACATTGAGCGCGGCTTCATCCGCGCCGAGACGATCAATTTCACCGACATGATCGCCTGCGGCAGCGTGCAGGCGGCGAAGGAAAAGGGCCTGCTGCGCTCCGAGGGCAAGGACTATATCGTCAAGGACGGCGATATGATCTATTTCCGGTTCAACGTCTGATGACAAGGAGGGCTTTCCCGTGAAGCTCAGAAGCGATAAGCTCGATTACCCGCGCACCCTGCTCGTCGGCCTCGCGTTTCTGTCCATTTGCGCGTTCTGGCAGATGTATGACAACATCGTGCCGCTGATCCTGACCAAGACCTTCCGCATGAACGAGACGTTCTCCGGTGCGATCATGGCGGCGGACAACATTCTCGCGCTGTTTCTGCTGCCGTTCTTCGGCGCGCTGTCCGACAGGACGGACACAAAGCTCGGCAAGCGCATGCCGTTCATCCTGTTCGGCACGGGCTGCGCGGTCATCCTCATGAACCTCCTCCCGCTGCTCGACAACGGCTACGCCGCCGCGCCGGATACGTTCAAGACCGTGTCCTTCGTCGTGGTGCTGGGGCTGCTGCTCATCGCCATGGGCACCTACCGTTCTCCCGCGGTGGCGCTGATGCCGGATGTGACGCCCAAGCCCCTGCGCTCGAAGGCGAACGCCGTCATCAACCTGATGGGCGCGGTGGGCGGCATCATCTACCTCGGCGTCGCCGCGGCGCTGTACCCCAACGCGAAGGTGCAGGGCCTCGCGCACGTCAACTACCAGCCGCTGTTCATCATTGTGTCCGCCATCATGTTCCTCTCCGTGGCGGCGCTGTTCCTGACGGTCAAGGAGCCGAAGCTCACCGCGGCGAACCGCGCGCTGGAAAACGAGCATCCCGAATGGAACCTCGCGGCGGACGACGGCAGCGGCCATGAGGTCCTGCCGCCGGCGGTCAAGCGGAGCCTCGGCTTTCTGCTCGCCTCCATCGCGCTGTGGTTCATCGGCTACAACGGCGTGACGACCTGGTTCACCACCTACGTCGACGTCGTCATGGGGCAGGGGCTCGGCGGCGCGTCGACGTGCCTTCTCATCGCCACGGGCGGCGCGGTCATCTCCTACATCCCCATCGGCCAGCTGGCCTCGAAGATCGGGCGCAAGAAGACCATTCTGGGCGGCGTGGTCGTACTGGCGGTCTGCTTCCTGCTGGGCTTCGTGCTCACGACGACGTATTCGTCCATCAACATCGTGATGTTCCTCGTGTTCGCCTGCGTGGGCTTCGCGTGGGCGGCGATCAACGTCAACTCGCTGCCGATGGTGGTCGAGATGTGCAAGGGCAGCGACATCGGCAAGTTCACCGGCTACTACTACACGGCGTCCATGGCGGCGCAGGTGGTGACGCCCATCGTGGCGGGCACGCTGATGCGCCACATCGACTACCGGGTGCTGTTCCCCTACGCGGCGTTCTTCGTGGCGTGCTCGTTCGCGACGATGCTGTTCGTGAAGCACGGCGACGCGAAGGTCGAGGCGAAGCACGGCTTGGATGCCTTTGAGGATATGGATGACTGATGACACATTATCGCTATGCACATCGGGGATTGTATGATCCCGCGCTCGGTATCCCCGAAAACTCGCTCGCGGCGTTCCGGCGCGCGGCGGAGCACGGCTTCGGCTCGGAGCTGGACGTGCATCTGCTCGCGGACGGCGCGCTCGCCGTGATCCATGACTCCGCGCTCCGGCGCATGACGGGCCGCGACGGCATCGTCGAGGACCTGACCGCGCCGCAGCTTCAGGAATACGCCCTCGGCGGCACGGCGGAGACGATCCCGCAGTTTTCCGAGGTGCTGGACGTGTACGAGGGCACGGGGCTGCCGCTGTGCGTCGAGCTGAAATCCTTCCGCGACGACTATGACGCGCTGACGGCGCGCGCGGTGGAGGAGCTTGACCGGCACGGCGTCCCCTTTGTGATGGAATCCTTCGACCCGCACTGCGTGCTGTGGCTGCGCAGGAACCGCCCGGAGATCACGCGCGGGCAGCTTGCGCAGGACTTCCTGCGTCCCGGCTGGAGTTCCGGGCTGGGCGCGGAGATGGACCGGATGCTCACCGATATGGCGTTCAACGCCGAGACGCAGCCGCACTTCGTTTCGTACCAATACGACCACCGCGATTCGGACGCGCTGCGGCGCGTGAAGGAGACGGGCGTCGAGATCTTCTACTGGACGATCCGCTCGCGCGAGGACATGGAGCGCGCGGAGGCGGAGGGCGCGCAGGCGATCTTCGAGGGCTTTGTCCCGTAAAAATATAAAGAGTAAGGAAGTGACCCAATGGCAGAGACCACACCGATCAAAAAAAGATGGGGCGACCGCAAGGACGCGACGCTGCTGCGCCACGAGGACGCGCTGCATTTCATCATGGGCGTCATCTATCCCAGCCGTCCGGACAACGAGGCGTATATCTCCGAGCGCGTCGATCTGACGGCGATCAACGAATATCTTGCGCGGAGGAACGTGGAGGGCATCGACTTCAAGTACACGTTCTTCCACCTGATCGTCACCGCGCTTGTGAAAACCGTGACGCTGCGGCCCAAGCTCAACCGCTTCTTCGCCAACGGCAACTACTACCAGCGCGACAAGGTGACGGCGGCCTTCGTGGTGAAGAAGGAGTTCAACGACGGCAGCGAGGAGAAGATGGCGTTTCTGGAGGCAAAGCCGGAGGACACGCTGGAGAGCATCCACGGCGCCATCCGCGACATCGTGCGCTCCACGCGCTCGGGCGAGCAGAACACCACCGACGACAGCATGGACCTGTTCAACAAGATGCCGCGCTGGTTCGCCAAGTTCCTGCTGCACATCCTCATGTGGCTCGACAAGCGCGGCTTGGTGCCGAATTCGCTGATCGCGGACGACCCGAACTACAGCACCGTGTTCATCTCCAACCTCGGCTCCATCAAACTGAAATGCGGCTACCACCACCTGTCGACCTGGGGCACCGCGTCGATCTTCGTCATCATCGGCGAGAAGAAGTGGACGCCGCTGTACGATCAGCACGGCTTCGTGAAGATGTACGAGGCCCTGGACCTCGGCTTGACCGTGGACGAGCGCATTGCCGACGGCTATTACTACGCCAAGAGCATCCGCCTGCTCAAGTACCTGCTGGAGCATCCGGAGGAGCTGGAAAAACCGCTGAGCGCGGAAGTCCCGTTTGAATAAAAAGGAGAAAAACAACCATGAGTGAGATCACAGCAAAGACCCCGTGGAAGGACCATATGGGCGAGGTGCCCTTTCAGCTGGACTATTTCGAGGGCACGATGTTCGAGAAGATCGAGGCCGTCGCCGAGCAGTACCCCAACAACATCGCCTTCGACTTCATGGGCCGGTCGACCACCTACCGCCAGCTCATTTTCGAGATCGAGCGCTGCGCCAAGGCGCTCAAGACCATCGGCATCCGCGAGGGCGACCGCGTGACCATCGCCATGCCCAACTGCCCGCAGGCGATCTACCTGTTCTACGCCGTCAACCTCGTCGGCGCCGTGGGCAACATGATCCACCCGCTCTCGGCGGAGAAGGAGATCGAGTTCTATTTGAACGAGTCCGAGAGCGTGCTCGCCATCACGCTCGACCAGTTCTACGACAAGTTCGAGCGCATCCGCCAGAACACCAAGGTCGTCAACATCATCATCGCCTCGGTGAAGGACGCGCTCTCAAAGCCCATCCGCGCGGGCTATATGCTCACCGCCGGGCGCAAGATCGAGAAGATCCCCGCCGACGCGCCGGTGCTGATGTGGAAGGACTTCCTGCGCCTGTCCCGCTCCTGCTTCTACAAGACCTACAAGGTCAAGCGCGCGAGCGACGACCCCGCCGTCATCCTCTACTCCGGCGGCACGACCGGCACCACCAAGGGCATCGTGCTGACGAACAAGAACTTCAACGCGCTCTCGCAGCAGATCGTGGCGACGAACCCGATGTTCCGCCCCGGCGACAAGATGCTCGCCGCCATGCCGCTGTTCCACGGCTTCGGCCTGGGCGTGTGCATCCACTCGATGCTCGCCAGCGGCGGACGCTGCATCCTGATCCCGCGCTTCACGCCCAAGAGCTACGCCAAGCAGATCACGAAGTACCGCTGCAACTTCATCGCGGGCGTGCCCACGCTCTACGAGGCGCTGCTGCGTCTGCCGGGCATGGACAAGGCGGACTTCTCCAGCCTCAAGGGCGTGTTCTCCGGTGGCGACAGCCTGTCCATCGAGCTGAAAAAGAAGTTCGACAAGTTCCTCTATGACCACAAGGCGGTCATTCAGGTGCGCGAGGGCTACGGCACCACCGAGACGGTGACCGCCTGCTGCCTCACGCCGCCGCACATGCACAAGGAGGGCAGCATCGGCATCCCGTTCCCCGACACGTACATCAAGATCGTCGAGCCGGGCACGGACAAGGAGCTGCCCTACGGCGAGGAGGGCGAGATCCTGCTCGCCGGCCCGACCGTCATGAAGGAGTACATGAAGCACCCGGAGGAGACGGCGCAGACGCTGCGCACGCACGCCGACGGCCTCACGTGGGTCTACACCGGCGACCTCGGCACGATGGACAGCGAGGGCTTCGTGTTCTTCCGCGGCCGCGCCAAGCGCATGATTATCTCGTCGGGCTACAACGTCTATCCCGCGCAGCTGGAGAACATCATCGACGCGCACGAGGCGGTGCAGATGAGCTGCGTCATCGGCGTGCCCGACGCGTACAAGATGCAGAAGGTCAAGGCGTTCGTCAAGCTCAACGCCGGCTATGAGCCGACGGAGGAGACGAAGCGGTCCATCCTCGACTACTGCGCGAAGAACGTCGCGAAATACGCCTTGCCCTACGACGTGGAGTTCCGCGAGGACCTGCCCAAGACGCTCGTGGGCAAGGTCGCCTACCGCATTCTGGAGGAAGAGGAGCTGGCGAAGCTCGGACAGGCAGAGGAAGCGCAGAACGATCAGGCGGGATGACCGCCGCGGAACAGCGCCGAAGGCGCGGGAGGTAAGCTATGCGCGCACAGGAATTGCTGCACGCCCTCCGCAAGGGGCGGTTTGACGAGAGGCTTCGCACCGTTTACGGCTCGACGCCGGCGGAGGAGGTCTGCCGGCGCATCGAGGCGGTGACGGAGGGCTTTTGCAGGCACTACGACCCCGCGGGGGAGCGGGATGTGATGATCTTCAGCGCGCCGGGGCGCACGGAGCTCGGCGGCAACCACACCGACCATCAGGGCGGCTGCGTGCTCGCCGGCAGCGTGGACATGGACACGCTCGGGTGCGTCGCGCGCAGCGAGGGAACGATGATCCGCGTGCTCTCGAAGGGGCACAACGCCGCGGAGATCGACGCGCGCGACACAGCGGCGCATACGGAGGAGACGGGATGCTCCCCGTCGCTCGTGCGCGGCGTCGCGGCGCGCATCACGGAGCTGGGCCATGCCGTCGGCGGCTTCGATGCCTACACGGAGACGCAGGTGCTGCGCGGCTCGGGCCTGTCCAGCTCCGCCGCGTTCGAGGTGCTGATCGGCGAGATCATGAACGACCTGTTCTGCGGCGGCGCGCTGACCGCCACGCAGAACGCACAGATCGGCCAGTACGCCGAAAACGTCTTCTACGGCAAGCCCTGCGGCCTGATGGACCAGATGGCGTGCGCCACGGGCGGCGTCATCGCCATCGACTTCGCCGACCCGAAATCGCCCGTCGTGCGACGCTGCCCGGTCGACTTCGCGCGCGAGGGATTTGCCCTCGTCGTCATCGACAGCGGCGCGAGCCACGCCAACCTCGACGACGAGTACGCCGCCATCCCCAACGAGTGCCGCGCCGTGGCGGGGTATTTCGGGAAAAACCGGCTGCGCGACGTAGACGAGGCGGCGTTCCTGCGCGAGCGCGAGGCGATCCTCGCCGCGTGCGGCGAGCGGCCGACGCTGCGCGCGGAGCATTTCTTCGCCGAGACGAAGCGCGCCGCGGCGGAGTACGAGGCGCTGGAGCGCGGCGACTTCCGGGGCTATCTCGCGTTGGTGCGCGAATCCGCGCGCTCGTCGGAGGAAAAGCTGCAAAACGTGTCGCTCGACCGTCCGGACGGCGACCGGCTGCTGCGGGTGATCCGCAAGGCGCGCGTTCTCGCCGGAGAGGCGGGCGCGGCGCGCGTCCACGGCGGCGGCTTCGCCGGCACGGCGCAGGCGTATGTGCCGCTGGGCGCGCTGGACGGCTTCATCGCCGGCATGGAGGGCGAATTCGGCGCGGGCTGCTGCCATGTGGTGCAGATCCGCAACGTGGGCAGCGTACGCCTTATATAAAAAACGAAAAAACGCTCCGCTTCGGCGGAGTGTTTTTATGTTTGCACTTTTTTGAAGCGTTCAGTTCATCGAGGCGGATTTGAGCTCGAACAGCTCGTCGATGCGGCGGCGCAGCATGGGGTGCGCCGCCAGCTCCGGGTCGTCGGCAAGCAGGCGCTCCGCCGCGGCGCGGGACTCGTGCAGCAGCTCCATGTCGCAGGTGAGGTCCGCCACGCGCAGCGAGGGCAGGCCGTGCTGGCGCGAGCCGAAAAAGTCGCCGGGGCCGCGCAGCTTCAAGTCCTCCTCCGCTATTTCGAAGCCGTTGTTCGTTTTCGTCATCACCGCGAGGCGGCGACGGTTGTCCTCGCCCGCGTTGTCGGACACGAGGATGCAGTACGACTTGTGCTGCCCGCGCCCGACGCGCCCGCGCAGCTGGTGGAGCTGCGAGAGGCCGAAGCACTCGGCGTTTTCAATCAGCATGACCGCCGCGTTCGGCACGTCGACGCCGACCTCGACCACCGTGGTGGAGACGAGGACGTCGATCTCGCCCGCGGCGAAGGCGCGCATGGTCTGCTCCTTCTCCTTCGCCTTCATGCGCCCGTGGATGGGCGCGACGGAGAGGTCGGGGAAAACCTCGCGCCGCAGCTTTTCGGCGTAGGCGGTCACCGCCTTGCGCTCGTCGGGCAGCTCGTCGTTCTCCGCGACCATCGGGCAGACGATGTACGCCTGCCGCCCCTCGCCGACGAGCTTGCGCACGAAGTCGTAGATGCGCTTGCGGTAGCTCGTGTTCACGGCAAAGGTATCGATGTGCTGCCGGCCGGGGGGCAGCTCGTCGATGAGCGAGACGTCGAGGTCGCCGTAGATCATCAGCGCCAGCGTGCGCGGGATGGGCGTCGCCGACATGACCAGCAGATGCGGATCGTCACCCTTCGCGCCGAGCGCCGCGCGCTGGCCGACGCCGAAGCGGTGCTGCTCGTCCGTCACGACGAGGCCGAGATTTTGGTACTGCACGTCGGGGGAGAGCAGCGCGTGGGTGCCGATGGCAAGCGTGATCTCGCCGTCTTGCAGCTGCGCGAGCATCGAGCGGCGCGTTTTCGCCGGCGTGGAGGCGGTCAGCAGCGCGCAGCGCACGCCGAGCGATTCCAGCAGCGGTGCGAGCGTCTTGTAATGCTGCTCCGCCAAAATCTCCGTCGGCGCCATCAGCGCGGACTGGAGGCCGCTTTGCGCCGCGAACCAGACCGCCGCCGCGGCGACCATCGTCTTGCCGGAGCCGACGTCGCCCTGCACGAGCCGGTTCATCGGACGCGGCGAGCACATGTCGCGCGCCGCGTCCTCGATCGCGCGGCGCTGCGCGCCGGTCAGCGTGAAGGGCAGTGCGTCGTAAAACGGCGTCAGCGGCACGGCACGGCAGACCTGCCCCGTCACGGCGTCGCGGCGGTTTCGCAGCAGCCGCAACCCCAGCGTCAGGAGGTACAGCTCCTCGAACACCAGCCGCCGCCGCGCAACGGCGAGCGCCTCGTCGTCCGCGGGGAAGTGGATGTTCTCATAGGCGTAGCGCACGTGGCAGAGGCGGTGCTCCGCGCGCACCTCCTCCGGCAGAAAGTCGCTGAGATCGTCGGCGCAGGCGTCCAGCCCCTGCCGGATCGCTTTGGAGAGCACCGTCTGGCTGACGCCGGCGGTCAGCGGGTAGATCGGCATGATGCGCCCCGTGATGCGCTCCTCGCCCACGGGCTCGAAGAGGGGGTTCGTCATCCGGCGGCGCAGAAGGTCGCCCTCCGCCCTGCCGTAAAAGACGTACTCCTCGCCGGTGCGGAAGCTGCCTTTGAGGTAGCTTTGGTTGAAATAGGTCAGGTCCAGCGCCGCCGACTCGTCCACAACGCGGAGCTTGACGAGGTCGAGCCCCTTGCGGATGTGGGAAAGCGTCGGCTCGCCGGCGACGATCGCGCGCACGCAGGCGTTCTCACCGGGGACGAGGTCGGCGATGCGGCGGAAAGCGCGCCGATCCTCGTAGGCGCGCGGAAAATACGAAATCAGCCCGCGCAAATCCGTGATCCCCAGCTTTTGCAGGGACTTTGCGCGGGCCTCTCCGATACCCTTGATATATCTGACGTCAGTTGTAAAATCCGCCATAGGTCTATTTCCGGACGTAATCCACGAAGCGGAAGACGAGGCCGTTTTCCTCCATCGCTTCGCTCTCCGACGCGACGGACCAGTCGGGGTGCGTGTCGAGATTGGGGAAGAAGCTGTCCGCCCTGGGCTGCGCCTCCACCTTCGTCACCAGCACGCGGTCGCAGCAGGGCAGGAGGTGGGTGTAGACGCTGGCGCCGCCGATGACGACGGCGTCCGGCCCCGCCAGCGCGATCGCGTCCTGCGGCGTGTGCGCCAGCTCCGCGCCCTCGATGGGGTCGGTGCTGTGGGTGAGGACGATGCAGCGGCGTCCCGGCAGGGGCTTGCCGCCGGGGAAGGTCGCCAGCGTGCGCGAGCCGAGCACGACGGTCTTGCCCATCGTCAGCTCTCGGAAGCGCTTGAGGTCGGCTGAGAGATGAAAGAGCAGCTGGCCGTCGAGGCCGATGCCCCAGTTTTGACTGACACAGACGATTGCTTGCATAATGCCTCCCTGCGCAAATGGCGCTGCTGTGCGAAAAACGGTTTTGGTCAGATCGCGATGGGGATTTTATCCTCAAACGGGGAATATTGATAGTTTTCCAGCCGGAAGCTGTCCTTGGTGAAGGCGTAGAAGTCCGTGACCGACGGATCGACGGTGAACGTCGGCGCCTCGTACTCCGGCTCGTCGAGCATCCGCTCGATGATGGGGATGTGGCGGTCGTAGATATGGCAGTCGGCGATGACGTGGACGAGCTCGCCCGCCTTGAGCCCGCTGACCTGCGCGAACATGTGCACCAGCACGGCGTACTGCACCACGTTCCAGTTGTTCGCCGCCAGCATATCCTGCGAGCGCTGGTTGAGGATGGCGTTGAGCGTGTCGCCGCTGACGTTGAAGGTCATGGAGTAGGCGCAGGGATAGAGCGCCATCTCGCTGAGGTCGGCAAAGGTGTAGATATTCGTGAGGATGCGGCGGGAGGCGGGGTTGTGCTTCAGATCGTAGAGCACGCGATCCACCTGATCCATGTCGCCCTCTTTATAGTGGTGCTTCACGCCCAGCTGGTAGCCGTACGCCTTGCCGATGCTGCCGTTCTCGTCCGCCCACGCGTCCCAGATGTGGCTCCCAAGCTCGTGGACGTTGTTGGACTTCTTCTGCCAGATCCACAGCAGCTCGTCCACGGCGCTTTTCCAGTAGGTGCGCCGCAGCGTCAGGATCGGGAACTCCTTGGAAAGGTCGTAGCGGTTGACGACGCCGAATTTCTTGATCGTGTGGGCGGGCGTCCCGTCCTCCCAGTGCGGGCGGACGGTCAGATTGTCGTCCCGTACGCCGTTTTGCAGGATGTCGAGGCAGGTCTTGCGAAAGAGTTGGTCGGCACAGCTCATGGCGGGCACCTCCGGCGATTTGTTCCTCAACCTGATTTTAGCACAGGGGACGAGCCGTTGTAAAGCGCGCCCGCGTGAAAGAATCAACAAAAAAACGCGGCGGGGAAGTCTTCGGTTTTGAGCAACAGCAAAAACACGGCGCGCGGGGGCGGAAAGCAGGCCCCTGCGCGCCGTGTTCGGTTCATTTGACGGGACAGCCCGCGAAGCGGAGCGCGCCGAGCGCCAGCTCCAGCGTCGGATCGGTCGCGGGCAGATCGAGACCGTAGAGCTCCAGCGCGAGCGGCAGCTCCGTGCAGCCGAGGATCAGCGTCTCGGCGCCGCGGTCGAGAAGCGCTTCGCAGCTCGCGCGGAACGCCGCGGGGTCGTGGCCCGCGTCGCCCGCCTTGACGCCGTTGTAGATGATGTCCATGACCGCCGCCTGCCCCGCCTCGTCCGGCGTGAGCAGGGCGATTCCGCTGCCCTCGAACGCGCGGGCGTAGACGCCGGTTTGCACGGTGCCGTCGGTGGCGAGCAGGCCCGCCGTTTTGACGCCGCGCGCTTTGAGCGTGTCCCGCGTCAGGCGGATCATGTGCAGTACGGGGATATGCACCGCCGCCGCCACGGCGTCGTAAAACCCGTGGGCGGTGTTGCAGGGCATGATGAGCACGTCCGCGCCGATGGATTCCAGACGCCGCGCGCTTTTTTGAAGCTCCGGCGTCGGGTCCGCGCCGCCGTGCAGCAGCGCCGCCGTGCGGTCGGGTATGTCGGTGTTGGAGTCGATGACGACGCGCGGGTGCTCCTGATCGGACTTCACGTCGGCGTGGAGCACGATTTTGCGGAAGAGGTCGGCGGTCGCCAGCGGCCCCATGCCGCCGACGATGCCGATGGTCTTTTTAGCCATTTTTCCGATCCTGCTCAATGACGCGCTTGAGCGCCTCGACCGCGACCTTGACGGCGGCGGAGGTGTCCTCGCTCATGTCCTGATCGAGGCCCGCTTTCTCGCGCTCCTGGTTCCAGATGACGTGGAAGCACGAGCCGCAGCGCACGTGCAGCGCCGCCGCCACGACGAACAGCGCCGCGCTCTCCATTTCGCTCGCCTTGACGCCGAGGCGCTTCCAGCTCTCCCACTTGTTCAGGAGCTCATAGTAGACGGGGCTTGCCTCGGGGCTGTGCTGGCCGTAAAAGCTGTCCTTGCACTGGACGACGCCGCAGTGGGTGCGGTAGCCCAGCGCCTCAGACGTCTCCTTGAGCGCGGCGGCGATGCCGAAGTCCGCGACGGCGGGGAACTCGATCGGCGCGTATTCCATGCTCGTGTGCTCAAAGCGGACGGCGCCGGTGGCGACCACAATGTCGCCGGACTTGACGTCGAGGTCGATGCCGCCGCAGGTGCCCGTGCGGATGAACGTGTCCGCGCCGAGCTTGTGCAGCTCCTCCATGGCGATGGAGGCGGACGGCCCGCCGATGCCGGTGGAGCAGACGCTGACCTTTTCGCCGAGCAGGGTGCCGGTGTAGGTGTTGAACTCGCGGTTCTGCGCGATGTGCTTTGCGTCGTCGAACAGCGCCGCGATGGACTCGCAGCGGCCCGGGTCGCCGGGCAGGATGACGTAGCGTCCGACGTCGCCGGGGGCGCAGTGGATGTGGAATTGACGTTCCAGCTCTTGCATAACCAGTTCCTCCTCATTTGATTTGGTTGATTTGAAGTGATGCCCCGCGTCTGCGCGGGAGCGTTATTCCGGATAGTGGCCGAGCACCCGGCCAAGCGTGCGCATCCGCGTCTCGTCCTCCACGACGATGTCGGGGTACTTGGGGTTGAGCGAGCGCAGCTTCGTCCTGCGCTCCTGCCGGTCGGCGACGAGCTGCTTGCAGTACGCCTGAGCGTCGAGCACAAAGATGCCGATCTCCCCCGGCTCCACCGCGGGCGTGGGGCGCACGAAGACGACGCAGCCGTTGGGGATCTCCGGCTGCATCGAATCGCCGGAGATGCGCACGCCGAACTCCGCGCCCTCCGGCGCGAGCTCGACGGGGTACTGCTCCTGCGTGAAGGTCGGCGCGTCGATGTAGTTGCCCAGCCCCGCCGCGGCGGGCTGGTCGTAGACGCGCAGCTCCACAAACCCGTCCGCGCGGCGCTTTGCGCGCGGGAAGGGGACCAGCTTCGCGGGCTCTGCGCGGACGTAGCGCCCGGAGGAGACGAGATCCTGCGTGTAGCCGACGACCTTGTCCTGCCCGTCGTCGTTGAGCTGGGAAAAGGCGTCCGAAAGCGCGCCGAGCTTTTCCGGCAGCGCCGCCGCGCCGTCCGCCCAGCCGGTCAGCCAGCCCGGCGTGACGTCCAGATGCTCCGCGAGCTGCTCCAGCCGGTCGAGCGGGATGTTGTAGACGATGCCGGTCTCATACTTGAAGATGGTCTGCTTGGTCGTGCCGCAGAGGCGGCCCAGATCCTCCTGTGTCATTTTCAGCGCCTCGCGCGCCGTTTTGATGCGCTCCCCCAGCGTCATGCCGCACACCTCCCCCGTCGATGACAAAAATCATATCAAAATTTTATGCAAAAATCAAGAAAAAATAACTTGACAAGACACGAACACATGTGCTATTATCCGAGTAACACGAAAAGTTACCGGCGATAGAGAAGACTGATTGTGCTGGTGGGAAACCCGGTGAAACAAACGCGAAGGAACGGCCTCTTTGGCAATAAGAAGTAACTTAAAGCGCGATATTTGTCAAAATCCGGGCTGCGGGAGGGAACCTTGACGGGAGGAGGTGAGCGAATGGCGACGAGAAAAAAGAACGGGGAGGGCGACGAGCGCAAGCGTGTGTCCAGCAAGGCGCGCTCTCCCACCGGCGCGGCGGAGGAGACGGGCGAAGTGACCCGCGACGACGTGGCGCGGCGGCTTCTGGAGCTGTACCGCCGCTGTCTGCAGGCGGAGCGGGTGATGACCTACGACAAGGACGAGAAGGCTTGGATGAAAAGCGACGAGTGGAAGGTCGACGCCCGCGGCGCGGCGATGGCGCTGGAGCAGCTCAGCGAGCTGATGGGCTTCGGCGCGGGCACGAAGGGACCGGACGGCGTGGAGCTGAGACTATCCGGGGAGGCGGCGGAGCTTGGTGAGTAGCGGCATCGGCGTGCTGGGGCGGCCGCAGGAGAAGCAGCGACTCTTCTTCGAGGCGCGCGAGCGCTACGTCTGCTACGGCGGGGCGCGCGGCGGCGGCAAAAGCTGGTGCGTGCAGCACAAGTCCATCCTGATGGCTGCGCGGTACGCGGGCATCCGCATCCTGATCCTGCGGCGCACCCTGCCGGAGCTGCGCGAGAACCACATCCGCCCCATGCGGCGGCTGCTGCGCGGCGTGGCGGACTACCGCGCCACGGACAAGACGTTCGAGTTTCCGAACGGCAGCCTGATCGTCTTCGGCTACTGCGACGGCGAGAGCGACGTCGACCAGTATCAGGGGCAGGAGTACGACGTCATCTTTATGGACGAGGCGACGCACTTCACCGAGTACCAGTACGCGACGCTGACGGCGGCGCTGCGCGGCGCGAACGACTTCCCCAAGCGGATGTACCTGACCTGCAACCCCGGCGGCGTCGGCCACGCGTGGGTGAAGCGCCTGTTCATCGAGCGCGCGTTCCGCGCCGGCGAGCGGGCGGAGGACTATGTCTTCATCCCCGCGCGCGTGACGGATAACCGCATCCTCATGGAGCGGGACCCGGAGTACGTGCGGCGGCTGGACAACCTGCCCCACGGGCTGCGCGAGGCGTGGCGCGACGGCAACTGGGACGTGTTCGCGGGGCAGTATTTCACCGAGTGGGACCGCGAAAAGCACGTCGTCGAGGCGTTTCAGCCGCCGGCGGGCTGGCGCTGGTACATCGCGATGGACTACGGGCTCGACATGCTCGCGGCGCTGCGCATCGGCGTGGACGCGCGTGGCGACGCCTATGTCACGGGCGAGATGTACGAGGGGCGCGACCTCGGCGACGGGCACGACGGCCTGATCGTCTCCGAGGCGGCGGAGGCGGTGAAGACGCTGGCGGAGGGCTATGCCGTCACGGCGTATCTCGCGCCGCCGGACCTCTGGAACGCACGGCAGGAGACGGGGCGCAGCGTCGCGGACATCTTCGCCGAGCACGGCGTCTATCTCACAAAGACGGGCAACAGCCGCGCGGACGGCTGGATGGCGGTCAAGGAATGGAGTTCTGGTATCGCCAGCCCTTCGACACGAAGGACGCCCCCGCCGGCGCGGTGGGGTGCAGCATCCAGGCGGGCGGCGTCGAGCTGCGCCACATACCCTGCTGCCGGAGGAGGACGGGGAGGATGTTTAAGAAGATCAAAAAATGGTACGCCCAGGGGCTTTGGACGAAGGAAATGGTCGCGAACGCCGCGGGCAAGGGGCTGATCTCGGCGGAGCAGTACGAGGAGATCACGGGCGAGCCTTACGAAAGCGGGGCGGGTGCATGAACAGGGAAAACATCCTGCGCGGACTTTTCACGGCGGCGGTCGCCGCGCTCGGCGCCTATTTCCATCAGCTGATGGTCCCGTGCGTGCTGCTGGCGGTCGCGATGGCGCTGGACTATTTCACCGGCATGGCGAACGCGTGGATGCATCATGCGCTGTCCAGCAAGGCAGGCGCCATCGGCGTGGTCAAAAAGCTGTGCTACGGCGTCGCGGTGGCGGTCGCGGTGGTGGTCGATCTCGTGATCCGCTCCGCGGCGGAGCAGGCGGGCGTCGACGCGGACCTGCCGCACGTTTTCGCGCTGCTGGTGACGGTGTGGCTCGTGATGAACGAGTGCATCAGCATCCTGGAGAACATCGCGGAGATAGGCGTGCCGGTGCCGGAGTTTCTGCTCAAGATCATCCGGCGGCTCAAGCAGGGCGCCGAAACGGCGGGAGGGCAGGCAAATGGCGACGGCTGAACAGATCCTCGCGATCGCGGCGGGGGAGATCGGCGCTCACGACGGCGCGGGCAAGCGCAACAAATACGGCGCGTGGTTCGGACTCGACGGCGTGGCGTGGTGTATGGAGTTTGTGCAGTGGGTGTACGCGCAGGCGGGATCGCCGCTGCCGTGCCGGACCGCGAGCTGCGGCGCGCTGCTGAACTGGTACCGCGCCCGCCAGAGCGAGTGCGTGGTGCGCGAGCCGACGCCGGGCTGCATCGTGATCTTCGACTTTCCGGGCACGCGCTACCGGACGGACCACACGGGCATCTTCGTCGCCGCGACGGACACGACGATCACCACCATCGACGGCAACACCGGCGGCGCGGACGACGCGAACGGCGGCTGGGTGCGCCGCCGCACGCGTGACCTCGGTTACGCGAACCCGGTTTACATCAGGCCGCGGGAGCTGACGGCTCCCGCGCTCGACGAACAAAAGGAGGATGAAATCATGCGTTATCAGACGCTGGACGAGATCAGAAACGGCGCGGCCTACGCCGCGCCGACGGTGGAAAAGCTGATGGAAAAGGGTGTGCTCAAGGGAAAGGACACGGGACTGGACGTCAGCGAGGACATGCTGCGGCTGCTGGTCTGGATCGACCGCGCCGGCCTGCTTGCGTAAGGGGGGTGAAGAGATGGCCAGAACCAAGGTAACGGGGTATTCCTCCAAGACGCCGGACATGAGCCGGCGCACCGATCTTGCGGGCAAGACCGTGTCCTCCAACGGCATGAACGTGAC
Source organism: Oscillospiraceae bacterium (assembly GCA_015067435.1). Lineage (GTDB taxonomy): Bacteria > Bacillota > Clostridia > Oscillospirales > Oscillospiraceae > Hominicoprocola. The sequence goes on from SVMM01000020.1 coordinate 50,109, forward strand.
CTACGACGCCGACGGCTACGCGGTCAGCGCGACGAAATACAGCCACGCGTCGAACGCCGAAACGGACCGCAGCGTGCGCGCGCCGAGCATCGACGTGTACGACGGAAAGGTCGACCGCACGGCGTATCAGAAGCAGTACGGACTGTCGGACAGCGACGTGCAGCACATGAGCGACAGGCAGCTCGAAGGGCTGGCGGACACGCGCGGCCTTATCAACAGCGGCGCGGTGAGCGCCGCCGAGGGACACGACGTCTTTGAGGGCGTGCGCGCCCAGTACGGCTACAGCGGCGGCGGCGACGGCAGCGCGTACAGCAAAAAGAGCTACACGATCTTCGACCCGGCGGACGCGACGACGCAGCCGCTCTCCGGCTCGTTCCGGGCGCAGCCGACGACCGGCTGGACGACGCAGCAGAGCGAGCGGGACGACGCGTATTACGCAGGGGGCGCGGCCCCTTTCGCTGAGGCGGGAGACGCCGCGCCGATCCGGACGGCTTCCGGCGCGGCGGCGCGGACGGGCGCCGCGCGCGGCGCCGGCTACGGCTACGCGATACAGGACGGCGGATTGACGGAGCAGTACCTCGGCCTGTACGGCGCGGACGGCGCCTACGCGCAGCTGCGCGCGCAGCAGCAGGCGGCGAACGACGCGGCGGTGGAGCGCGCGGTCAGCCGTCTGGAGGAGCAGAAGCGCGAGACGAACGACGCCTACAACGAGTACTACCGTCAGGCGTATGTGGACTGGATGAACGCGCAGCGCGACGTCAGTCAGCGCATGGCGGCGCAGGGCGTCACCGGCGGCGCGGCGGAGAGCACGCTGCTGGGGCTTTCGACCGCCTATTCCGATGCGCTGCGTCAGGCGGAGCAGAAGCGCCTCGGCGCGCTGGGTGAGATCGACCGCGCAATCGCGGACACGCGCTACGACGGCGACGTCCGCGGCGCCCAGACGGCGGCGCAGAGCGCGCAGGAGCAGATCAACGGCTACGCGGACGCGCTGCGCTATCTGATGGACCGCTACGACACGCTCGGCGCGCGGCAGGAGGCATACGACCGCGAGGACGCGCAGCTGGCGGCGCGCTACGCGAGGGAGGACGCGCAGCTGGCGGAGAAGTACGCGCGCGAGGACGCGCAGCGCGAGGCGCAGGCGGCGCTCTCGTCCCAGTCGTGGGCGCGCTCGCTCGTGCAGAGCATGCTCGCGCAGGGCAACATGCCCGACGACGACACCCTCGCCGCGGCGGGACTCACCCGCGCGCAGGCTGCGGCGCTGCTGCCCGCCGTGCCGGAGAGCGCGTACACGCCGACGTTTACGCAGTCGCAGGTCTACGACGCGGCGAAGCGCGGCCTGCTGACCGGCAATATGCTGCGCGACTACAACTGGTACGTCTACGGCGATCCGGACTACGGCGCGAGCGCGCCGGCGGCGAGCGTCGGCGTCCGAAGCGGCGGCTCCGGCGCGCGCTCGTCCGGCAATTCCGGCTCGTCCGCGCGGCAGGCGGCGGAGGCGGACGCCGCCGGGATGAACGAGAGCATGTTCAATCAGGAGGCGCGCGCGATCATGCATTATCTTTCGCAGGGCATGGCGCAGAAGGCGCGGGACCGCCTTACGCTGATCTGGGACGACCTGTCCGCGGCGCAGCGGTCGAAGCTGGCCGAGGTGTTCAGCGAAAAGGGTTACATGCAGTGAAAGGAGGATGAGGGATCATGGAAATACCGATCCCTTTATCCGGCGGGAAAAAGGGAGCGCGGGACGACAGCCTCGCGCTCCCCACCCTGCGCGTCCCTGTGCAGACGGAAAAGCCGAAGGCGGTCAAGCTCTCGACCGTCGAGCTGGGCGGCGGCCTGACGCGGCAGACCGACACGGGCACCGGCGGCAGCGTCGCGCGCCGGAGACCTCGGCCACAGCGGAAGCGGCCGCTCGTTCGAGCCGTTTGAACAGACGGGCGGAGAAACAGACGGTGCGCGCGGACTGCGTGAAAAGGCGGATATGAGCGGCGGGATGAAGGAGCTCGCGCGGCGCGGGACAAAACGCGCTGCGCGTTCTCTCGTCGATGGGCGGCGAGGCGTTGGAGGAAGCGGCGTCCGGCGTTGCCGACCCGGCGCTGCGGACGATCTACAGCGGTAAGCAATACGGCAGCCTTGGAGAGTACCTCGACGATGTCGATGTGCCTAAGCTGCGCTACGACATGCTGCTCGGCGGTCTGCTCGGCGGCATCGGCAGCGCTGCGAAAAATCCCTTGCGGCAGACGGCGCTGCCTGATACAATAAGAGCGGAAACAAACTCATCGAAAAACGGAGGTGTTGTCAATGGCGGAGAACAAGGAAGTATCCGACCGACAGCGGCAATTAATGCGCGAGGCGATTTTGGCGCATCGGCAAAAAATGGAAACCGACCCAGTGCACAAAACGCAGTTTGAGAGGGAATTGGAGAAGTTCAAAGAAGAATTACACTTCTTCCGGGAACATCCGAACAGCGACTGAGCGTTGCTGAAGGCGAGGCGCAGTCCATACGGCAGATGTACTGTGCGGAGACAGAGTTGGTCGATGGTGAAGATTGGGGCGACGGGGTTTATGCGCACACCGTAAACGGCAAGACGTTTATCAAAAAGGATATTCCTGAGGATCAGCGTGGCATTGTATCTGCCCATGAGGGCGGGCATATCATGCGGAGGGCGGCAGGCTGACGCCGGAGCAGCGGGCGCTGCTGGATGAGTGGAACCGGCGTTTTCCCGAAATGCGCATGGGCGACGACGAATTTCTGGCAAGATAGCGAAAAACCGCGGAGCGGGGGCCAAAAAAGGCTCCCGCTCCTGCGGCTTTTGCGCGTGACGAGGCTTCGCCGCGATATACCGCGCGGCTTATCCCTGATTCATCATGTGGACGTTCATGTGGTTGTAGCTCATCTCGACGTTGTGCGCGGCGAAGGTCTCGCGCACCGCCTCGATCACACCCCAGTACACCGTCCAGTAGTCGTTCGCGTTGACCCACATGCGCGCGAGATAGGAGATGCTGCTCGCGCCGTACTCGGAAAGGTGCACCTCGCCGGGCGCGGTGAGCGGGAAGCGGCCCATCGCCTCGCGCAGCGCCGCGTAGACCTCCTCCGTCGGCGCGTCGTAGGACGCGGTGAACGTCAGGTCGATGCGGCGGCGGCCGAGCCGGTTGAAGTTCACGATCGTCGCCGAGGCGACCGTGCTGTTCGGGATCGTGATCTGCTTGTTGTCCACCGTGACAAGCTTGGTGGACGACAGGCGGATCAGGTCGACCGTGCCCTCCGTGCCGCCGAGGGAGACGTAGTCGCCGATGGAGTAGGGCTGCGTCGTGATAATCATGATGCCGCCGGCGATGTTCGCCAGCGTATTTTGCAGCGCCAGCGAAACGGCGAGGCCGGCGACGGAGAGCAGCGCGATGAAGCTCGTCACCTTCACGCCCAGCGAGTCGAGCACCACCAGCACCAGCACGATGGTCAGTACGGTCTTGACGATGGGGCGGACGTGCTTTTTCAGCGGCGCGAGCTTTTCCGAGCGGTCGAACGCTCGGTCGAACAGCGACAGCAGCACCCGGATGAGGATCACGCCGACGATCAGCGTCAGCACCGCCTTGGCTGCCGCTGCCAGCGTCAGCGTGCCGAGGCTCAGCCCGGAGTCGGAGATCAGGGAAGAAATATCCATGAAAAATACCTCCTGTTGTGTTTGTATGCCGCAATTATAACAGGATGTGGACAAACGCGCAAGAGCGGACGCGGCCCGCGGCAAAATAGATATGAAAGATTTCTTGCAAAAAATCGGCAAAATGCACGACGGACGGATTTCCCCATACACGGATGCGACAAAAAAAGCACCAAAATTTTGGTCAGTTTTTTCAGAGTTTCCGCCGCATTTTCCATTGATTAAAAGGCGATTCTCAACTATAATGTAAAATGAATTCAAATCGGACATCCACGCGCAAAATTTTGACGGAAACGTTGCAAATGCGCGTGGCAGAGCCGATGGAACAGGGAGGTTATCATCTTGAGCAAAGTAATGTCATTGCACGATGCCGTTGCGAAGTATGTCGAGAACGGCGACGTACTCGCCACCGGCGGTTTCACCACCAACCGCAAGCCCTACGCCGCGGTTTCCGAGATCCTTCGCCAGGGGCAGAAGGACTTCATCGTCTACGCCGGTCCCGGCGGCGGCGAGGTCGACATGCTCATCGGCGAGGGCCGCGTGGCGGCGTACATCAACTGCTACACCGCAAACTCCGGCTACACCAACGTTTCCCGCCGCTTCCGCGCCTTTATCGAGCAGGGCAAGCTCACCTACGAGGATTATTCGCAGGACGTGCTGATGCTCATGCTGCACGCTTCTTCCCTCGGCCTTCCGTTCCTGCCGGTCCGCCTGATGCAGGGCAGCGGCCTGATGAAGTACTGGGGCATCAGCGAGGAAAAGCGCAAGACCATGCCCAAGATGTCCGATCTCAAGTGCGTTGAGATCGAGAATCCCCTGGTTCCCGGCCAGAAGGTCGTCGCCGTTCCCGTTCCGCAGATCGACACCGCGCTCATCCACGTCCAGCAGGCGAGCCCCGACGGCACCTGCATCATCTGCGGCGATGAGTTCCACGACATCGACATCGCGGTCGCCGCGCGCAAGACCATCGTCACCTGCGAGGAGATCGTCTCCAACGAGTACATCCGCCGCGATCCCACGAAGACCCGCATCTTCGGCGAGTGCGTGCAGGCGGTCGTCAAGGCGCCCTACGGCGCATGGCCCGCGCAGTGCTACGACTACTACGATGACGACGACGCCGCGCTCAAGGAGTACGACAAGGCGTCGAAGTATCAGGACGCCGACGACGCGAAGGCGCAGCTGCGCAAGGCGGCCGACAAGGCGAAGAAGGCGCTCGACGCCAAGCCCGGCGACGAGAAGCTCAAGGAGGCGTTCGACAAGGCCGCCAAGGCCGCCGACGACGCCGAGAGCGGCGCGAAGATCCCCGAGACGTTCGAGGACTTCTGCGAGAAGTGGGTCTACAGCTGCAAGGATCATGACGAGCTGCTCGACAAGCTCGGCGGCAGCCGCCTGATGCGCCTGAAGAACGAGCCGCACCTCGGCTATTCCACGACGCACTGAACGTAGGAGGGATATCGAAATGTCTGATTACACGAAATACACCAAGCAGGAGATGCAGGCGTACGCCATCGCCAAGAACATCAAGGAAAACCAGATCGTCATCGTCGGCACCGGCCTGCCCCTGATCGGCGCGTCGCTGGCCAAGCGCGCGGTCTGCCCGAGCTGCCACCCCATCGTCGAGTCCGGCCTCATGGACTGCGACCCCGTCGAGGTGCCGCGCTCCGTCGGCGACAACCGCTTCATGGCGCACTGCGCCGTACAGTGGCCCAACATCCGCTTCGTCGGCTTTGAGGCGAACGAGTGGCTGCACGACGAGGACCGTCTCGTCGCCTTCATCGGCGGCGCGCAGATCGACCCCTACGGCAACGTGAACTCCACCTGCATCTTCGGCAAGGGCGACTATCTCAAGCCCACCACGCGCTTCACCGGCTCTGGCGGCGCGAACGGCATCGCCACCTACTGCAACACCATTATCATGATGCAGCACCAGAAGCGCCGCTTCATCGACAAGGTCGACTACATCACCTCCTGCGGCTGGATGGACGGCCCCGGCGGCCGCGAGCGCGCGGGCCTGCCCGGCAACAGGGGGCCCCAGATGGTCGTCACCGACCTCGGCATCATGAAGTTCGACGACGAGACCAAGCGCATGTACTGCGCCTACATGTTCCCCGGCGTCACGCCCGAGATCGTGCAGGAGAACACCGGCTTCGAGATCGACTGCTCCCGCGCGGAGACCTTTGAGGCGCCCTCTCCCGAGATCATCCGCCTCATCCGCGAGGAGATCGACCCCGGCCAGGCGTTCATCAAGGTGCCCAAGGACTAATCCCATCAAAAAATAAGAGAAGGAGAAGACAGTATGAGCGAATATTCTATGCCCTCTTATTTCCAGGCCATGCCCACCATCGGCTCGGAGCTCACGAAGGTCAACGAGGAGAACGTCGTTGAGATCCAGGAGGTCGAGCAGGAGATCCACGAGCTGCGCGAGGCGGCGCTTGAAGCCGGCCGCTCCACCGAATCGCTCAACGAGAGCGGCCAGTGGACCGCGATGCAGCGCATCATGGAGCTGGTGGACGAGGACACCTGGTGCCCGCTGAACAGCCTGTATAACCCCGAGGACAACAAGGACGGCAGCGTCGGCATCGTCAAGGGCCTCGGCCGCATCGACGGCAAGTGGGCGGTCATCATCGCCAGCGACAACAAGAAGCTCGCCGGCGCGTGGGTGCCCGGTCAGGCGGACGCGCTGCTGCGCGGCAGCGACACCGCCAAGCGCCTGCGCATCCCGCTGGTCTACGTCCTCAACTGCTCCGGCGTCAAGCTGGACGTGCAGGAGAAGGTCTATCCCAACCGCCGCGGCGGCGGCACCCCGTTCTATCGCAACAGCGAGCTCAACCAGCTGGGCATCCCCGTCATCGTCGGCATCTACGGCACCAACCCCGCCGGCGGCGGCTACCACTCCATCAGCCCCACGATCCTCGTTGCGCATCAGGACGCCAACATGGCGGTCGGCGGCGCGGGCATCGTCGGCGGCATGAACCCCAAGGGCTACGTTGACCTTGAGGAGGCGGAGAAGCTGATCGAGGCGCAGAAGAACCTCAAGGCGGACATCCCCGGCACCGTCGCCATCCACTACAGCGAGACCGGCTTCTTCCGCGAGGTGCAGGTGGACGAGGAGGGCATGCTCGACGCCATCCGCAAGTACATGGACTATCTCCCCGCCTACGATCCCGAGTTCTTCCGCGTGGACGATCCCAAGGAGCCGCTGTTCGACCCGAACGACCTGTACAGCATCGTTCCGTTCAACCAGAAGCGCAGCTATGATATGTACGACGTGATGGCGCGTCTGTTCGACGGCTCGGAGTTCATGGAGTTCAAGAAGGGCTACGGCCCCGAGATGATCACCGGCCTTGCCAAGATCGACGGTATGCTCGTCGGCGTCGTCGCCAACATGCAGGGCATGCTGATGAACTACCCCGAGTACAAGATGGCGACCTACGGCAGCGCCATGGGCGTCGGCGGCAAGCTGTACCGTCAGGGCCTCATCAAGATGAACGAGTTCGTGACGCTCTGCTCCCGCGACCGCATCCCGATGCTGTGGATCCAGGATACCACGGGCATCGACGTCGGCAACGACGCCGAGCGCGCGGAGCTCCTCGGCCTCGGCCAGAGCCTGATCTACTCCATCCAGTCCAGCCGCCTGCCGATGATGGAGATCACGCTGCGCAAGGGCACCGCCGCCGCGCACTACGTCCTCGGCGGCCCGCAGGGCAACGACAACAACGCATTCTCCCTCGGCACGGCGACCACCGAAATTTACGTCATGCACGGCGAGACCGCGGCGACCGCGATGTACGCCCGCCGCCTCGTCAAGGAG
>SVMM01000021.1 GCA_015067435.1 Oscillospiraceae bacterium
AAAAGGCGAGGTCAGGAAACCCTTTTTGGGCTCCTGACCTCGTCTTTTTTCAGCGCGCTATTTTGCAACGCGCCCTTGCGTTTAAGCATTATGGATTTGTTATTTTTTTGATCCGCGGTACAATGCTGTTAAGCCTTTCAAACATATTTGATAATCTGTCGGAGAAATAAGATCTTGGTATACTCTCCTTCGTATACTCTTCTCCCCATTGCTCTTCATCCCACAGATTTTCCGCACAGCGAACGGGAAATCTGAAATACATTTTATCCGCGGTCACTCTGCACATCATGACGCTGGAAGCGTCAGCTTCTGAATAAACCAGATAATAAACATAGATGTTATACTCGTTAACGCTGTTCAGGATCAGCAGGAAGAATACGGTTTCAAGTGAATGATCCGTACACGAAACGATCTCCTCGTGGATCCACGGCGCGTATAACAGCCCGGCAAAGGACTCCTTTTTCCATTCTATCGCCTTGCTTGCCCAAAACTGCTCGTCTTGCTTCAATTTGTTTTTCATTTCATCATATGACAGCAACTCATATTCCTTATGCGGACAATCCAGACCGTGCCACTTTCTGTACGGTAATGTGGCGTCGACAAGCTGCCAATGTTCCCCATTCAGAACAGCTGCGCAAATATGATCCTGAGGGTCTCCGTAGCAATCAACATGAACATAGGCATATTTCGTTTGATAGCCCAGTCTCGTTAAGACTGAAATGATCAAGTTTGAATAATCTCCGCAAGTTCCGGATTTCATTTTTAATACATCCAGATCACTTCTTTGAAGAGGATAGTATGGTGCATTCAGCCTGCTGTATGAAATGTTGTTATCAAACCAAAGGAACAACGTTTTTACAACGCTGTTCAGCGGCAAATCCAGCAAATGAAGCTCATTGATGAAATATTCTATCTCAAATGATTGAGGATGTATGTAATCGTCTCTGATAAACATTCGATTTACCTTCAAAAAACACAATCGATCGATGCCTTTATCAACAATACCATAACCCATTCTCATAATCAAGGAACTGGTGAAAGTGTCGAAGGCAGATATCATCAACACTTAACGGCAACAGGGATAATGTGGCGAACGCCTTGACGGCGTTCCTCTTTTTTGTTAGGATACTAGGCGGAACAAAAGCAAGCGAGGTGCAACCATGAAAAATTACGACGTCATCCTCATCGGCGCGGGTCCCGGCGGAATATTCTCCGCCTATGAACTGTGCAAGCGCAAGCCGGGATTGAAAATAGCGGTGTTTGAGCGCGGCGGCGAGCTGGAGACACGCAAGTGCCCCATCGACGGGAAAAAGATCACGAGCTGTATGCACTGCCCCACCTGCGCGATCATGAACGGCTTCGGCGGCGCGGGCGCGTTTTCCGACGGCAAGTATAACATCACCAACGCCTTCGGCGGTACGCTGCACGAGTACATCGGCAAAGACCTTGCGCTGGAGCTGATGCGCTACGTCGACGAGATCAACGCCGCGCACGGCGGCGGCAAGACAAAGCTCTACACGACCGCGAGCTCGTCGCTCAAGACGCTGTGCCTGCAAAACAATCTGCATCTGCTCGACGCGTCGGTCCGCCACCTCGGCACCGACATCAACTTCGAGGTGCTGACGAACCTCTACAACGAGCTGCGCGAGCAGGTCGAGTTCTACTTCCGCACGCCCATTGTCTCCATGCGCAAGGAGAATGGGGGCTTTACGGTCGTCACCGAGCAGGGCGAGGAGTATGCCGCGCCGTACTGCATCGCCTCCGTCGGGCGCAGCGGCAGCAAGTGGATGGAGCAGGTCTGCGCCGAGCTCGATATCCCGACGCGCTCCAACCGCGTCGACCTCGGCGTGCGCGTGGAGCTGCCCGCCGACGTGTTTCGCCACATCACCGACGAGGTCTACGAGAGCAAGATCGTCTACAAGACCGAAAAATATCAGGATCTGGTGCGCACGTTCTGCATGAACCCGCGCGGCGCGGTCGTGACGGAGAACACCAACGGCATTGTTACCGTCAACGGCCACAGCTATGAGGACCCCGCCAAGCAGACCGAGAACACCAACTTTGCCCTGCTGGTCTCCAAGCACTTTACCGAGCCGTTCAAGGACTCCAACGGCTACGGCGAGAGCATCGCGCGCCTTTCCAACATGCTCGGCGGCGGCGTGATCGTGCAGCAGTTCGGCGACCTGATCCGCGGACACCGCTCGACGCCCAAGCGCCTGAGCAAGTCGTTCTTCCTCACGCCGACGCTCAAGGCGACGCCCGGCGATTTAAGCCTTGTCATGCCCAAGCGCATCCTCGACGGCATCATTGAGATGATCTACGCGCTGGACAAGATCGCACCCGGCACGGCGAACCCCGACACGCTGCTTTACGGCGTGGAGGTCAAGTTCTATAACATGGAGGTCGCCATCGACGAGCATCTGGAGACGCCGCACAAGGGCCTGTTCGTCATCGGCGACGGCAGCGGCGTGACGCATTCGCTCTCCCACGCCAGCGCCAGCGGCGTGTACGCCGCGCGCTACATCGTCGAGCAGATGAGCTGATCGGAGGGATCGTTCTGATCGTTTTGCGCGATATGATCGAAAGCGACGTCGAGGACTACGTCCGCTGGTTCACGGTCGAGACCGAATGGGGCGACTGGGACGCGCCATGGGAGCCGATCGAGGAGGACGAGGCTTCGGCGCGCAGGCGCTTCAGTTCCTATTTTTCACGCGTGAGCAAGCTGAACCGGGACGCCGTGCGCAGAGACTTTGAAATCGAGTGCGACGGCGCGCACATCGGCAGCGTCAACTTCTACACCGATTTGCAGTATATGGAAAACCCGGAGCAGCACCCCGCCGTCGGCATCAACATTTACGAGCCGGGCGAGCGCAGCCGCGGCGCGGGCACCGAGGCGCTGCGCCAATACATCGCGTATTTGCATACGCACGGCTATAATACGTTTTACACGCAGACGTGGTCGGGCAACGTTCGTATGCTGCGCGTGGCGGAGAAGCTGGGCTTTCGCGAGGTGTGCCGCAAGAAGGGCCTGCGCGAGGTACGCGGCGAAAGGTACGATGCGCTGACGCTGCGTCTGGATCTGTGACAACAAGAAAGGGCAAGCCGCACGGCTTGCCCTTTCTTCATAGCCTCGGTTACGCCAAAAAACCTTTCAGAATGCGGTCCTCCGCCTCCTCCTCGGTCAGACCGAGGGTCTGAAGCTTGAGGAGCTGGTCGCCCGCGATCTTGCCGATGGCCGCCTCATGGATCAGCTGCGCCTCCGTCGAGTTCGCCGTGATGGCGGGGACGGATTCGATCTTCGCGCTGCCCATGATGATCGAGTCGCACTGGACGTGGCCGAAGCACTTGTCGTTGCCCACCACGATGGGGCGGAAGACCTGACGGCTCTCGTCCTGCGCGACGGAGCGGGAGATCACGCGCCCCTTGGAGTCCTCGCCGTCGAGCACGATCTCCATGTCGCTCTCGGCGAGCTGCTTGCCGTGGGTGAGCAGACGCTCTGTGATGAGCGCCTCCGCGCCCTTGCCGCAGACGATCTTCGTCACGCGCTTCGTCGAGTCGATGCCGCGGATCTGCACGGTCTCCATCTGGATGCTCGCGCCCTCGTCGAGGTAGACGATGGTCTGCGGGTTCATGATGTTTGTGCCCTCGCCGTCGCCCTCGCCGTAGTGCTTTTCGGCGTAGCGGACGCGGGAGTTTTTGCCAATGTGGAAGGTGTGCACGCCGTCGTGCCGCGCCTCGTCGCAGCCGGAGTTGTGAATGCCGCAGCCCGCGACGATGTCCACGTCGCAGTTCTCACCGACGTAGAAGTCGTTGTAGACCATCTCGGCATAGTCGCTCTTGCTGATGACGACGGGGATGTAGCACTTCTCGCCCTTCGTGCCGTCGAGAATGTGAATGTCGATGCCCTCGTGGCCGTCGGTGCGGGCGTCGATCTTGATGTGCTCGGTGCTCTGGCGCGCCTCGCAGCCGCCGTCCTTGCGGATGTTGAGCGCGCCGACGGGCTTGCCGACGAGGTCGGCGATCTTTTCCAGCAGACGCCGGTCGATTTCGGTAATCATTTCGCGGCACCTTCCTTTCTGGTGAGCACGGGGCAGGAGCCGAGCGTGTCCGCCATGATCTTGGGGAATACCTCCTCGGCGCTGCCGCGGTACTGCAGCTCGCCACCGCCGACGACAATGATCTCGTCCGCGAGGCGGATGATGCGCTCCTGATGGGAGATGATAATCATTGTCGCGCTGTGGGTGCGGTGGATCTCCTCGAACGTCTCGGTCAGGCGCGCGAAGCTCCACAGGTCGATGCCCGCCTCCGGCTCGTCGAAGATCATCAGCTCGCTGCCGCGGGCGAGGAGCGTCGCGATCTCGATGCGCTTGACCTCGCCGCCGGAGAGCGACGCGTCCACCTCGCGGTCGAGATAGTCGTTGGCGCAAAGCCCCACCTGTGTCAGAAAGCGGCAGCATCTGTCCTTGGAGAGCTTCTCGTCGCCCGAGGCGATGGTCAGCAGGTCGCGCACGGTGATGCCCTTGAAGCGCGGCGGCTGCTGGAAGCCGTAGCTGACGCCGAGGCGCGCGCGCTCGGTAATGCTCAGATCGGTGATGTTCTGCCCGTTGTAGATGATCTCGCCGCCGGTCGGGGTGACGAGGCCCATGATGACCTTCGCCAGCGTCGTCTTGCCGCCGCCGTTCGGTCCGGTAAAGACGACCAGCTTGCCGTCCGGTACGGTGACGGAGACGTCCTTGAGGATCGGCTGCTCCACGCCCGCCTCCGTGACGGCGTATGAAATGTGCCTGAGTTCTAACATTGCGTTCCTCCCTGTTTGGAAGTCTTATCCATAGTTTCCGCAGTTTTCGCCCAGTATAGCAAACTTTTTGAAAAAAATCAATGCGGATAAGCAGTCTTTGCCCCGCGCCGCCATAGGATGTAGGGAAAAATCAACGCAGGGAGGGCTTATGATGGATGAAACAGCGGTTCCGGCGCTGCCGACCGAGGCGGACTACCGCAGATACGACCGCGTCTGGCGCAGGGTGTCGCCGGAGCTGGACCCTTATCCCGACGTGCGCGCCGCGGCGATGGAGCCGCGCCCGCCGCGGCCGCCCGCCGTGCCGCAGCCGCCTGCCATGCCGCCGGACGGGCGCTGCATGAGCGGGGCGGACGAGGAGGCGCCGGAGACGCTGCGGGCGTTTCTGCGCGACGAGCTTGCCGACGCGCAGACCTACCGCGCTCTCGCGCGCCAGGCGCCGACGCCGGAGGGGCGGCGGCTGATGCAGCGCCTCGCATCCGACGAGACGGGGCATGTCAGGGCGCTGCAAACGGCGTACTTCCTCCTCACGGGCGGAACGTACCCCGTCACGGTGGTGCTGCCGCCGCAGCCGAAGCTCCCGTGGCGCGACCGCCTGCGCGAGCGCTACCACGAGGAGACGCGCGGCGGCGCGGCGTACGCGCGCGCGGCGGAGCAGACGCGGGACGTCTGCCTCCGGCGGCTCTTTGAACGCCTGTCCGCCGACGAGTACCGCCACGCGGAAAAGCTCGAAAAGCTGCTGGAAAAAACGCTGTAGAGAGTTGAGCCAAGGGAAAAGGCTTCGCGCGCCGCGCGAAGCCTTTTCCCTTGGCGTTTTATTCAAAGCTGATGATGTAGTAGTATACAGGCTGACCGCCGGAGAGGACGCTGACCTCCGCGTTCGGCAGCTTTTCGGAGAAGCAGCCGGAGTCGACCTCCGCCTCGGCGGCGTCCACGTCCTCGCCGTAGAAAACGTTGATGAACTCCGCGCCGCGCTCAGCGGCGGCGTCGGCGAGCTTGCCGAGCAGCACCGAAATGCTCTTGTCCACGCCGAAGAGCTTCCCGTCGAGCAGCGCGAGGAAGTCGCCCTCATGGATGTCGTTCCCGTCGAAGTCGGAGTCGCGCGCGGCATAGGTGATCTGCGCGGTGGTGACGTTCTTCGCCGCGTCGAGCATCGCGCTCTCGATCGCCTTGGCGTCGCCCTGCTCCAGATCCACCGCCATCATCGCGGAGATGCCCTGCGGCACGGTGGACGTGGGGATGACGATGACATTCTTTTCGGTCAGCCCTTCGCACTGCTGCGCAGCCATGACGATGTTCTTGTTGTTCGGCAGCACGAAGACCGTCTCGGCGGGCGTGCGCTCGATCTCGGTGAGTATGCTCTCGGTGGAGGGGTTCATGGTCTGGCCGCCGCTGATGACGCCGTCCACGCCCATGTCGCGGAACACGGAGGCAAGCCCGTCGCCCGCGCAGACGGCAAGGAAGCCGTAGGGCTTGATCTCCTCCGGCTCGACGGGCGCGGCGGGCGTCTCCATATCGTCGTCCTCCAGCTCGTCGGCGGAGATGGTCTTGCGGCCCGCCGCCATGTCCTCCTGCTGGATGCGCATGTTCTCGATCTTCGCGACCTCCAGCGTGCCGTACTGCTGCGCGGCGTTGAGCGCGTCGCCCGGCGTGTCGGTGTGGACGTGGACCTTGAACATATCGTCGCCCTCGCTGACGACGATGCTGTCGCCGATGGAGTTCAGATACTCACGGAACGGCGCGAGGTCGCACTGCTTCGTCTTGCGCACGATGAACACCGTGTCGAAGGTGAAGGTGATGTCCTCGTCGCCCAGCTCGGCGAAGTCCGCCTTGTCGCGCGTCTCCTGCGCGCCGTCCAGCTCCGGCATCGGCTCGCCGCGCAGACTGGAGAGCATGCCCTCCAGAATGATGAGGAAGCCCTTGCCGCCCGCGTCCACGACGCCGGCGCGCTTGAGCACGGGGTTCATGTTGACGGTTTCCTTGAGCGTTTCGCCGCCCTGGCGGATCGCCGCCTCAAGCACCTGCTCGACGTCGCCGCCCTCGCCGGCGGCGCGCATCGCCGCGTCGGCGGCGAGGCGGGAGACGGTCAGGATCGTACCCTCGGCGGGCTTCATGACCGCGCTGTACGCCGCAGCGACGCCCTCCTGCATGGCGCTGGCAAAGGCGACGCCGTCGGCGGCGTCCACGCCCTTGAGGCTTTTGGAGATGCCGCGGAACAGAAGCGACAGGATCACGCCCGAGTTGCCGCGCGCGCCGCGCAGCATCGCGTTCGCCGCGACGTTCGCGACCTCGTCGACGGTGCGGAAGTCCTTCTTGTTCAGCTCCGTCGCCGCCGTCTGGATGGTCAGGCTCATATTGGTGCCCGTGTCGCCGTCCGGCACGGGAAAAACGTTCAGATCGTTGATGCTTTGCTTTGCCGCGCTCACGGAGACGGCGCCAAACAGCAGCATCTCCTTGAAAACGGCACCGTTGATGGTTTCGTGCATGGAAAACGGCCCTCCTAGATCGTGATGCTGTCGACGCACACGTCGACGCTGCGGATGCGGGCGCCCGTGTTTTTGTTGACGAGATAGCGCACCTGCGAGATGATCTCACGCGAGATTGCGGTCATGTTGACCCCGGACTCGACAATGATATGCAGCTCGATGGAGATGTCGCCCTCGTCGTGCTGGATGATGTGTACGCCCTTGCTCATGGCGGAGGGACGCAGCAGATGGACGATGCCGTCCGTCATGGAGCGGTAGGCCATGCCCTTGACGCCGTAGCAGCTCGTCGCCGCCGCGCCGGTGATGTTCGAGAGCACCGCGTCGCTGATCTGGATCTCGCCGTGGTCGGTTTGCAGCTTAAACATAAAAGGTCTCCTTTCCGAAAGCCCTTTTAAGGCAGTTTAGAACTTTGATATTATATACGAAGCAATTGAGAATAACAATAGTTATTTTGCGCGAAAACTGCCTATTGCAAAACAAAAAAGTTTACCGTAAGATAAAAGGGAGCCTGTGCGGCAACGAAATTCGGGGGGTGCGTGTCATGCGAGTGATTACCGGCTCGGCGCGGGGAAGGCGTCTGGGCGAGCTGAAGGGACAGGAGACGCGCCCCACCGCCGGAAAGGTCAAGGAGGGCGTGTTCAGCGCGCTGCAATTCGAGCTGGAGGGCCGGCGCGCGCTGGATCTCTTTGCCGGAACGGGGCAGATGGGCATCGAGGCGCTCTCCCGCGGCGCGAAGTCCTGCGTCTTCATTGACCGGCGCGCCGACGCCGCGCGGCTCGTGCAGGACAACCTTGCCGTCTGCGGGTTTTCGGACCGGGGTCAGGTTCTCTGCACGGACGCGATGACCTATCTCACGTCGCTGCGCGGCGCGAAGTTCGACCTGATCTTCCTCGACCCGCCCTACGCCGACGACGTGCTGGAGCGCGCCATCGCGCACATCGCGCGGTTTGACATTTTGGCGGAGCATGGTATAATCGTGGCGGAGTGCCCCGTGGACAAGACGCTGCCCGCCCTGTCCGCGCCGTACCGCATCCACCGCGAGTATCGCTACGGCAAGATCAAGGTGACGGTCTACCGCCGCGACGGAGAGGAGACGGACGCATGAGGATCGCAGTCTTCCCCGGCAGCTTCGACCCGGTCACGCTGGGACACATGGACGTCATTACCCGCGCTGCGGCGATGTTCGACCGGGTGTACATCTGCACGATGGTCAACGCGGGCAAGAGCCCGATGTTCACCACTGAGCAGCGCTTTGAGATGCTGCGCGCCGCGGTGGCGGAGCTCGACGGCGTGACGGCCGAGCTGTGGACGGGGCTGCTGGCGGACTACGCGCGCGAGCGCGGCGCGCGCTGGCTGGTCAAGGGCGTGCGCAGCGGCACCGACTTCGACGCGGAGTACGGCATGGCGCAGATCAACCGCTCGCTCGACGCGCAGCTCGACACCGTGCTGATCCCCTCGCGTCCGGAGCTGCTGCACATCAGCTCGTCCATGGTGCGCGAGATGATCCGATACAAAAGGCCGCTGGAGCCCTGTATGCCCCGGGCGGCGATAGAAGTGATGAAAGGATGGGGTTGACGATGGCAAACCGGGATGTGGAGAACCTCATTGATATGCTCTACGACATGGTCAACGACGCGAAGAACATGCCCCTGAGCAGCGACAAGTGCGTCATCGACCGCGACGCCGCGCTTGACCTG
This sequence comes from Oscillospiraceae bacterium, assembly GCA_015067435.1. GTDB lineage: Bacteria > Bacillota > Clostridia > Oscillospirales > Oscillospiraceae > Hominicoprocola. The sequence continues at coordinate 8,979 of SVMM01000021.1, forward strand.
CTCGACGAGATCCGCGCGGGGCTTCCGGCGGAGCTCAAGCGCGCGCAGGATCTGATCCAGGCGAAGGAGGACTACGTCAACTCCGCCAAGCGCGAGGTCGGCCGCATGATGCAGAAGGCGGAGAACGACGCCAAGAGCCGCGTGTCCGACAGCGAGGTGGTCGCCGCCGCGCGTGAGCGCGGGCACGAGATCATCCAGCGCGCGGAGGACCGCTCCAACGAGATGTACCGCGTGGTCAACGAGTACACGGAGGACGCGCTGCGCCGCACGGAGGAGGCAATCCAGGCGGCGCTGGAAGAGGTGAAGCAGAGCCGCGTGCGCTTCCGCGCAGCCTCCGCCGCCAGACGGCAGAAGGATCGGGAGGAACTGAGCCGCTCTGCCAGAAAACCGGACAAGGAAACCGAAGAAAATTCGTGATATTGCACAATGGATGTGCAGCGGAACAAGATTTAGAGACGTTTTTGCCGCCCTGCTACAAAATATTGTAGCAGGGTGCTTTTTTGTTTTTTAAAACCGAAACGGGCGTTTCACTTCGTCATCATTTCGACAAAAAACACGCAAGGATTTCTACTTGCTTTTTATGTGAACCTCTCGTATACTCAGAGGCAGAGGTGGGGGGAAGTGGTGAAAAGTGTTTTGACGTGGAGCCACATTCCCACAAAGTGAGCGCTGCGTGCAGCGGCGCTTGCCGAATGCAGTGAGAGTGGAGCCGTGCCTGTTCCTTCGAAAAAAGGGGGAACGGGAGGCTTTGCCCTCGTTCGCCGCATTTTTGAGGGGAGGTGAGCAACCGTGACCGGACAGTATCAACACAACATCGACGCGAAGGGGCGGCTGTTCATCCCCGCGAAGCTGCGCGAGGAGCTCGGCGGCACCTTCTATGTCACGGTGAGCACCGACGCCAAGCATACCGCCTTCCTCGCGGCGTACTCCGCGGAGGCGTGGGCGCGCCTGACGGAGAAGTTTGAAAGCCTGCCCTCCATCCAGACCAGACAGATGGTCGCCATCTTTGCCAACGCCGCCAAGTGCGAGCCGGACGCGCAGGGACGCATCCTGCTGCCGCGCGAGCTGCGCGATTATGCGGGCCTCGACAAGGAGGCCGTGGTCATCGGCGTGTCCAACCGCGCCGAGATCTGGAGCGCGGAGAAGTGGGCGAAGGAGGAGAGCGAGGCGCTCAACCCCGAGAACCTCGCCGCCGCCATGGCGGAGCTCGGTTTCTGATATGGTATCAGAAAGCGATTACGGACACAAGAGCGTTTTGCTCGACGAGTGCCTTGACGCGCTCAACATCCGTCCCGACGGGATCTATGTCGACGGGACGCTCGGCCGCGCGGGCCATTCCTCGCAGATCGTGCGCCGCCTGAGCGGGGGCGGCAGGCTGATCGCGCTGGACCGCGACGAAACAGCGCTCGCCGCCGCACGGGAGCGGCTGGCGGAGTACATGGACCGCGTGACGCTGGTGCACAGCAACTTCAGCCGCCTCGGCGAGGTGCTGGACGAGCTGGGCGTCGCGGAGGCGGACGGGATGCTCTTCGATCTCGGCGTGTCCTCGCCACAGCTCGACGACGCAAGCCGCGGGTTTTCCTATAAGCAGGACGCGCCGCTGGACATGCGCATGGACGCCGATTCACCGCTGACGGCGCGCGAGCTGGTCAACGGCGCCCCCTACGAGGAGCTGCGCCGCATCCTGTACGAGTACGGCGAGGAGCGCTACGCGCCGCAGATCGCGCGCGCCGTGTGCGCCGCGCGGGAGAAGAAACCCATCGAGACCACGCTGGAGCTTGCGGAGCTGATCCGCGGCGCGATGCCGCCGAAGGCGCTGCGCGAGAAGCAGCACCCCGCCAAGCGCAGCTTTCAGGCGTTGCGCATCGCCGTCAACGACGAGCTGGGCGAGCTGCCGCCGATGTTGGACGCCGCGCAGGCGCATCTGCGTCCGGGCGGGCGGCTGGCGGTCATCACGTTCCACTCGCTGGAGGATCGCATCGTCAAGCAGCAGCTCAGGGAGCTGTCCACCGGTTGTATCTGTCCGCCGGAGTTCCCCGTTTGTGTGTGCGGGAGGACTCCGAAGTTGAGACTCGTCACGCGAAAGCCCATTTTGCCGGGCGAGGACGAGCTGGCGGAGAATCCGCGCGCCCGCAGCGCGAAGCTGCGCGTCGCGGAGAAGTGCTGAAAGCACGTGTATTTTGGGAGAGAGGAGAGGGAGCCATGGCACGCCGCCCCACCAGACAAGCAAACTCCTACGGCAGATACGTCGCAGGCAACCTCGCCTATGACTACGACTATCTGGAACGCGAACGGCAGCGCCGGCGCGAACGGGAGCAGCGCGAGTACGCCGAGCGGCGCGCGCGGGAGACAACGCCCCGTCCGGAGCCGCGCAGAAAACCGGTCGCGCCGCCGAAGCACCGCGAGCGGATCCACGTCTCACCCCTCGTCCTGTTCGGCTTCGCGGTCACGGCGGCGATGGTGGTCGTCCTGCTGATGAGCTACGCGCAGCTCGCCGCCATCTCCAACGACGTTGTGGGCATGAAGAGCAAGCTCGCGACGCTGGAGGACGAGCATGTCGCGCTGGTCGGACGCTACGAGCGGACGTTCGACCTTTCGGCGATCAAGGAGGCGGCGGAGGCCGCGGGCATGGCGAAGCCCAGCGCCTCGCAGATCTACTACGTCGACCTCTCCTCGCCGGACAACGTGGTGCTCTATCAGCGCGCGGAAACAAGCGTCCTCGGCAGGGCGTTCGCCGCGGTGGGACAGAACGTCATCTCCGTTGTGGAATATTTCAAATGAGAAGAACTATACATAAGGGGTAAGGATGTTCCTTACTCCTTATGTCCATGAATAGGGAGGGACTTTTTCATGGCGCAAGCCCCCAGAAGGAAACCGGACGCGGCGCGCCGCGCCAACCGGACCATCGGCCTGCGGACGCTTCTGCTGCTGGCTGTGTTCGGCGTGGCGGGCTTTGTTCTGCTGTTCTCCAAGCTCTATGAGTGGCAGATCACGCGGCACAACGAGCTGCAGCAGCTCGCCGTGCGCCAGCAGACGCTGCGCACGACCGTCGGCGCGTCCCGCGGTGCGATCTACGACCGCAACGGACGCACGCTCGCCATCTCGTCGACGGCGGAGAACGTGTGCATCTCGCCGCGCCAGATCAAAAGCGACGGACAGGATCAGGCGCTGATCGCCCAGTCGCTCGCGGCGATCCTGGGCGTGAGCGAGGAGAAGATCGTCAGCGACATGAACGTCGACACCAGCTACCGCGTCGTCAAGAAGCGCGTGGAGCAGGAGCAGGCGGATCAGGTGCGCGAATTCATCAACGAAAACGAGATCACCGGCATCTTTTTCGAGCCGACCACAAAGCGCTACTATCCCTTCGGCTCGCTCGCGTCCAACGTCATCGGCTTCACCAACGAGGTCGGCGGCGCCTACGGGCTGGAGGCGGTGTACGACGAGCAGCTCAGCGGCGAGAGCGGCATGGTGGTCATGGCGAAGGACCGCGACGGCACGCCGATGCTCTACCAGTACGAGCAGTATTTCGACGCGCATGACGGCTGCTCGCTCCAGACGACCATCGACACCACCGTGCAGTATTATCTGGAAAAAGGCCTCTCGGAGCTGGAGGCGCGCTACGGCACGGGCAAGGGCGCGACGGGCATCGTGCTGGACGTCAAGACCTCTGCCATCCTCGCCATGGCGTCGCTGCCCAACTACGACCTCAACAGCCCTGGCACGCTGTACAACGACTTCCTCACATGGGGCATGAGCGAGGGGGAGGTCACCGAAAAGCTCTCCGACCTTCGCTACAAGCAGTGGCGCAACAAGGCGATCAACGACACCTACGAGCCCGGCTCCACGTTCAAGATCCTCACGCTGTCCATGGGGCTGGAGGAGGGCGTCATCAGCCTCAACTCCACCTTCGACTGCACGGGCGTGATCGAGGTCGAGAAGGAGGAGATCCACTGCTCCAATCGCGAGGGACACGGGGCGCAGACGCTGACCGAGGCGGCGGGGAACTCCTGCAACCCGGCGTTCATCAACATCGGCCTTCGCATCGGCAACCAGAAGTTCGTCGAGTACATGAACGCCTTCGGCCTGACGGAAAAGACCGGCATCGACACCACCGGCGAGGCGTCCGGTTTTATGAACGACGAGATCAACTACTCCAAGCTGGCGCTCGCGTGCTACGCCTTCGGTCAGAACTTCAACGTCACGCCCGTCGCGCTCGTCGCGGCGCAGGCGGCGTGCATCAACGGCGGCTATCTCCGCGCGCCCTACATCGTCGAGCAGGTGACGGACGCGGAGGGCAGCGTGACCTATCAGCACGACAACACCCCGCTGCGGCAGGTCATATCCGAGGAGACCAGCGCCACCGTGCGCAAGATCCTCGAATACGTCGTCTCCGACGGCACGGGCAAGAACGGCAAGGTCGCCGGCTACCGCATCGGCGGCAAGACCGGCACGGCGGATAAGGTCGGCGGCAACGTCATCGTCTCTTTCGTGTGCTTTGCGCCGGCGGACGACCCGCAGGTCATTATGCTGCTGACGCTTGACGAGCCGAGCAAGTACACCGGCACCTACGTCTCCGGCGGCAACATGGTCGCGCCGGTGGCGAGCAGCGTCATGGCGGAGCTTCTGCCGTACCTCGGCATCGAGCCCACCTACAGCGCGGAGGAGCTGGTCGGCGCGGACGTCGCGGTGCCCAACCTCGTCGGCGAGAGCGCCGCGCAGGCGAAAAGCAAGCTCATCGAGGCGGGCTTCGGCTGCCGCATCATCGGAGATGGCGACACGGTCACGGATCAGACGCCCGTGGGCGGCGCCATCGTGCCGAACAACGCCGAGATCCTGCTCTACTGCGGTGAGGAGAAGCCGGATGCGCCCTGCGTCGTGCCGAACGTCATCGGCGACAGCGCGTCGGTCGCGAACCAGAAGCTGACGAACGCGGGACTGATCATGTCGATCTCCGGCGCGACGAACCGCAGCTCCGCCACCGTACACGCGATCTCCCAGTCCGAGGAGCCGGGCAAGGAGGTCACGGCGGGCACGGTCGTGCGCGTCCAGCTCAGCGACAGTTCGGTGACGGATTGACGGGGAGACGCGGGGAAGCCCGCTTTCCGGTGTTTGTGTGTGGGATATGCAAAAGATACGCCGGGGCGCCGGCGGAGGAGGAAGAACATGAAGACGATTTTGGCCTGCGTTCTGAGCTTTGCGGTGGCCGCTGTTGTGGGGCGGTTCCTTGTCCCGTGGCTCAGGAAGCTCAAGGCGGGGCAGGAGATCCGCGAGGACGGCCCCACGTGGCACAATGCCAAGGCGGGCACGCCGACGATGGGCGGGCTGATGTTCATCGCGGGCATCTTTGCCGCCATCCTCATCGTTGGCTGGCCGGATATGATGCGCGGCGATTTCAAGCACCTCTACATCTTCGGCTTCGCGCTGATTTTCGGCATCATCGGCTTTCTGGACGACTTTGAGAAGGTCATCCACCACCGCAATCTGGGGCTGACCTCGATCCAGAAGTTCCTGCTTCAGCTTGCCGCGGCCGTGGCGTTTCTGGCGCTGATGCGCTACGAGCGGCTGCTGACGCCGAACCTGTACGTCCCGTTCTGGAACACGCAGATCGTCCTCAGCTGGCCCGTGTACATGGTTTTTGCCGCCTTCGTCATCGTTGGCACGGTCAACGCCGTCAACATCACCGACGGTATCGACGGCCTCGCCGGCAGTGTGACGGTGCCGGTGGGACTGTTCTTCGCGGTTGTCGCGGCGTGGCGGCCGGAGCTTTCGCAGCTGGGCGTCTTCGCCGGCGCGCTGGTGGGCGGACTGCTCGGCTTTCTCATTTACAACTTCCACCCCGCGAAGGTGTTCATGGGCGACACCGGCTCGCTGTTCCTCGGCGGGACGGTGGCGGCGCTCGCCTTTGCCTACGATATGCCGCTGGTGCTCATTCCCGTCGGCTTCGTCTACATCTGCGAGACGATGTCGGACATTTTGCAGGTGGGCTACTTCAAGCTGACCCACGGCAAGCGCCTGTTCAAGATGGCGCCGCTGCACCACCACTTCGAGCTGTGCGGCTGGAGCGAGGTGAAGCTCGTCGCGGTGTTCACCACCGTCAGCGCGCTGTGCTGCTTCGCCGCGGCGCTGGGCGTGTTTGACCGGTATCGCTTCTGACGCCCAGCCGCGCCGGAGGGCGCGGCGCAAAAAAAACCGAAGGAAAGGAGGGACGGCATGACCAGCGAGGAACGCGAGCTCAAGCGCCAGGAACGCGAGCGCAGGCGCCGGGAGATCGAACACAAGCGCGCGATCGAGAACGCCGCGAAGGAAGCGGGACGCGGGCCGCTTGACGTGCCCTTCCTCCTGCTGACGCTCCTGCTCACGGGCGTGGGGCTCATCATGCTTTTCTCCGCGAGCTTTCCCTCCGCGTACTACGAAAGCGGCAACCCGGCGTATTACTTCATCCGCCAGTCGATCTTTGCCGCGCTGGGCATCACCGCGATGTTCCTGATCGGACGCATCAACTACGAGCGCTACCGCGCCGTGTCGAAGATGATCCTGTTCATCTCCATCGTGCTGCTCATCGCCGTGCTGATCCCGGGCGTCGGCACCGGCCGCGTGACGCACGGCGCGCAGCGCTGGATCCGCGCCATCGGCCCCATCCCGAAGTTCCAGCCCTCTGAGGTCGCGAAGATGGGCATCATCCTCTACTTTGCGGACAGTATCTCCAAGAAGAAGGAGCGGATGCACACCATCCGCTACGGTATTTTGCCCTACGCCTTTATCCTCGGCATCATCGCGGTGCTGATGATGCTGGAACCGCACCTCTCCGGCACGATCCTGATCGTCGGCATCGGCGCGATGATGATGTTCGTCGGCGGCATCCAACTGTACTGGCTCGTCATCGGCGCGGGCGGCGCGGGCATGGTCGCCTACGCGTTTATGACGGGCATCATCAAATACAACTCCTCGCGCATCGCCATCTGGCTCGACCCGCTCAACCCGGAGTTTATGCAGGGCAAGGGCTATCAGACGCGGCAGAGCCTGCTGGCCATCGGCTCGGGCGGCCTGCTGGGCGTCGGGCTGGGGCGCAGCCGCCAGAAGTTCCTGTATCTGCCCGAGGAGCACAACGACTTCATCTTCTCCATCGTCTGCGAGGAGCTGGGGCTGATCGGCGCGACGCTCATCATGGCGCTGTTCGCCCTGCTCATCATCCGCGGCTACTGGATCGCGCTGCACGCGCGCGACCGCTTCGGCGCGCTTCTGGCGGTGGGCGTGACAACGCAGATTGCCTTACAGGTTTTCCTGAACATCGCCGTGGTGTCGAACCTGATCCCGAACACGGGCATTTCGCTTCCGTTTTTCAGCTACGGCGGCACGGCGCTGGCGATCCAGCTGGCGGAGATGGGCGTTGTCTTGAGTGTGTCAAGGCAAATGCCGCCTTCATAGGAGGGGCATTGAATGAAAGTCATTTTTACCTGCGGCGGGACGGCGGGGCACGTCAACCCCGCGCTGGCGCTCGCCGGCTACATGCTGGAAAAAGACCCGTCGACGGACATTTTGTTCGTTGGGGCGGAGCGCGGGCTGGAACGCGACCTGATCGCGCACACGCAGTATCCGTTCCGCTCGGTCAACATCTCCTCGTTCCACCGCTCGCTCAAGCCGAAGGAGATCCGCCACAACCTGATCTCCGTGAAAAACCTGATGCACGCGAAGCGGCAGGCGGATGCCATTCTCGACGATTTCCGCCCCAACCTGATCGTCGGCACGGGCGGCTACGCCAGCTACCCCATCGTGCGCTACGGCGCGCAGCGGGGTATCCCCGCGGCGGTGCACGAGTCGAACATCGTGCCCGGACTCACGACGAAGCAGCTGGAGCCCTACGCACAGCGCATCATGGTCGGCTTTGAGGACTGCCGTGTCCACTATAAGCACCCGGATAAGGTGGTCGTCACCGGCACGCCGGTGCGCGGCGACTTTTTCACGCAGACGAAGGCGGAGGCAAAACGCAAGCTCGGCGCGGACGACGGCAGGCCGCTGGTCGTCTCGTTCTGGGGCAGCCTCGGCGCGGGACGCATGAACGGCATGATGGCGGAATTTCTCGAACTCGAAGCGGCGCGCGAGCCGTTCCATCACATCCACGCCGTCGGCTCGATCTCATGGGAGGCGATGCAGCGCGAGCTGTCGGCGCGCGGCGTCGACCTCGCGGCGCATCCGGCGCTCGACGTGCGGGAGTACATCTACGACATGGCGGACGTCATGCGCGCCGCCGACCTCGTGCTCTCCCGCGCGGGCGCGTCCACCATCGCGGAGCTGACGGCGCTGGGCGTGCCGGCGATCCTCGTGCCCTCACCCAACGTGACGAACCACCATCAGGAGAAGAACGCGAACGTCCTCGGCGACCACGGCGCGGCGCTGGTGCTCGCGCAGGAGGGGCTGGACGGCAAGCGCCTGTTCACCGCGGCGTCCGAGATCCTGCACGACGAGGGCAGACGCGCGGACATGGAAAAAAACATGGCGTCCCTCGGAGTGAGAGACGCCACGGAGCGCATTTATGAGACGGTCATGAGCCTTGTAAGGTAAACTCCATTTGTACCGGGTTGTGGTCGCTGTAGGCGAAGCCGACGTCGACGACGTCCGCCTTCGACGCCTCGACGTTCGGCGAGACGAGGAAGCCGTCCACGGTCAGCACATACTGTCCCTCGTGATACGGCCCGTCGGCGTTGCGGCACGACGGCACGGGCTTTTCCTTGTCCAGCGGCGCGACGAGGCGGATGTCCACGCCGTCGAAGGTCTCCGGCGGGATGGGCTGCGCCCAGGTGTATTTGATGTCGCTTGCGCCGAAGTAGACGCTGGAATCGCCCAGCAGGTCTTTGTTGAAGTCGCCGCCCGCGATGCACCAGTTGCCCTTGCCGTACTCGCCCTGCATGTCCGTCAGCAGCAGCCGGAGCTGCTCGTTGGCGATCGTGCCGTCCGAGGTGTAGGCAGAGAGGTGCAGGTTGTAGAGCACCAGCTCGCCGCCGCCCTCGACGCCGATGCGGCTGACGCTGTAGCAGCGGTCGAGGTCGAGGAGCTTCGTGAAGCCCTCCTCAATGGGGAGGCTGCGGCGCAGGGCGGAGGAGATCGGGAACGCGGAGAACGTCATGACGCCCGCCTTGTTCGCGCCGTGCGGCGCGGAGAGGGGGTACATGAGGTAGGGGCTGTCGTAGTTCTGCGCGAAGTCAAACCAAAGCGCGGTGTCGGCGTAGCGCGGCGTGAGCAGATCACGCAGCAGCGCCGCTTCGTCGATGTGATAGCTGCGCGTGCCGTCTGTGTCGACCTCCTGGATGAGCATGAGGTCGGGCTCGCGGGCGGCGATGGCGTCGACGGCGCCGCCGATGTTGCGCATGACCGCCTCGGCGCTGCGGGCGCGGCTCTCGGTGCCGCCGTCCATGAAAAAGCCGTAATCCGCGCTGTACGCGCCAAAGCCGATGTTGTAGGACACAATGCGGTACGGAGTCCCGACGGAGGGCTTCGCGGCGGAGTGCGCGTTGGCGTCGAGCAGGACGCCGCCCTTGTAGAGCACATCGACCTCCAGCTCAAGGTTGTCCGGCAGGCGGTGGTAGGAGAGAAATACATAGGCGAAGTAGCCGCCGACGATCAGGACCAGCGCCAAAACGACACAGAGCAGGATCTTGAGGACTTTTTTCCCTTTCATGACAATATCCCCCGTTCCGGCATGATACCCTATTGTGCCATATCCTTGAGAAAAACGCAAGCGGAACCACATCCCGCGTCCCCTGCATACTATGGGGCAGTTGAAATACCATAGTATGTGGAGGAGACGAGATGCAGGAGCTGTTCGTCGAAGGCGGGAGACGCCTTTGCGGTGAACTGACGATACAGGGGTCCAAGAACGGCGTGCTGCCGGTGCTGGCGGCGACCATCGTCTGCGCGGGCGAGTGCCGGATCGAAAACTGCCCGCGCCTGCGGGACGTGGACGCGTCCATCGCGATCCTGCGGCACCTCGGCTGCCGCGCACGCTGGGACGGCGGCGCGTTGCTGGTCGACACAACGCACATGGACAAAAACGAGGTGCCAGACGCGCTGATGCGCGAGATGCGCTCGTCGGTGATCTTCCTCGGCGCGATCCTCGCGCGGCAGGGGGAGGCGTCGCTCTCGTATCCCGGCGGCTGCGAGCTGGGGCCGCGGCCCATTGACATGCACCTTGCCGCGCTGCGCGCGCTCGGCGCCGTGATCTCGGAGCGCGGCGGGCTGCTGCGCTGTCAGGCAAGGGTACTTACCGCCTCCGAGATCGTGCTGCCGCTGCCGAGCGTTGGCGCGACGGAGAACGCCATCCTCGCCGCCTGCGGCGCGGAGGGGACGAGCGTCATCTACAACGCCGCGCGCGAGCCGGAGATCGCCGAGCTGCAAGCCTTTCTCAACGCCATGGGCGCGGACGTGCGCGGCGCGGGCGGCTCCATCGTCACCGTCGCGGGGAACCGGGCGCTGCGCGGCGGGACGCACCGCGTCTGCGCCGACCGCATCGTCTGCGCGACCTATCTGTGCGCGGCGGCCGCCTGCGGCGGCGAGGTGTGTCTGCGCGGGGTGGATTACCGCCAGCTCTCCACGGTCACGGGCGCGCTGCGTGAGGCGGGCTGCGGCGTCGAGAGCGGCGAGCGTGAGGTCACGCTCAAAAGCGGCGGCGCGCTGCGCGCCGTCCATCCGGTGCGCACGGCGCCCTATCCGGGCTTTCCCACCGACGCGCAGCCCGCGCTGATGGCGGCGCTGCTGCGCGCCGCGGGCAGCACCGTTTTTGTGGAGAACATCTTTGAAAACCGCTACCGCCACGCGTGCGAGCTCTCGCGCCTCGGCGCGGACGTCCGCGTCGCGGGGAGGATCGCGGTTGTCACCGGCGTGGCGGCGCTGCACGGGGCAAGCGTCAAGTGCACCGACCTGCGCGGCGGCGCGGCGCTGGTGCTGGCGGGCCTGCAGGCGGAGGGCGAAACGCGCGTTTCGCTGACGGAGCACATCGACCGCGGCTACGAGAGCATCGAACGGGATCTCGCGCTGCTCGGCGCGAAAATCGAGCGGCGGCGGCCGCGGGATGAGACAAGGATACAGGAGCTATGGCGAGAACAAGACGCAACCGAAGACGCAGCAGGGGAAGGTTTTCCTTCCTCCTGAAGTTCGTCGGCTTTCTGACCGCCGCGGCGGCCATGGCCGCCGCGGTCACGCTCTTTTTCCGCATGGATTACATCGTCGTGAGCGGGAATGTGCAGTACACCGAGCAGGAGGTTCTGGACGCGTCCGGACTGCAAACGGGCGGAAACCTCTATTTTCTCAACAAATTCGGCGTCAAGGAGACGATTTTCGCGCAGCTGCCCTATGTGGAGGAGGTCAAGATCAACCGCAAGCTGCCCGACACGCTCCTCATCGAGGTGCGCGAGTGCAAGGCGGCGGCGGGCATCGAGAGCGAAAACGGCGTCTGGCTCATCAGCGACCAGGGCAAGCTGCTGGAGGAGACGGACGCGCCGCCCGCGGGCTGCCCGCGCATCCGGGGCGCCGAGCTGATCGATCCCGCGCCGAGCAAGCAGATGGACTTCGGCGAGAGCGCCGCCTTCCGCGGCGGCGCGGCGCTGACGCTGGTGCGCGAGGCGGCGTCGCGGAACATGGGCATCTACATCGGCGAGATCGACATCTCGGACGACACCGCGATGAACTTCACCTATCTGGGGCGCTTTACGGTGCGCTACCCGTGGACGGCGGACGCGGGCTACAAGCTGGAAAGCCTCGCGACCGTGGTGGATTATCTGGAGGACAACGAGACCGGGCGCATCGACCTGATGACCGAGGGAAAGGCGAGCTTCATCCCGGAGTGAGAAAAAAATCAAAAAGTTTTTCCAATCCCCTATTGACCGCGGACAAAAAGCGTAATAGAATAGGAACGATATGATATACTTCATGTTGTGGCGTTTTTTGGAAAAAACGGTCACATTGTACTAGAGACAGTAGGAGGAACCAACATGGCTTTCGGATTGGAAACCGGGCAGGAGAGCGTGGTCAAGATCAAGGTGATCGGCGTCGGCGGCGGCGGAAACAACGTTGTCAACCGCATGGTGCGCACCGGCTCCGGCGGAGTGGATTTTGTCGCGGTCAACACGGACAAGCAGGCGCTCGACGCTTCGAGCGCAACCTATAAAATTCAGATCGGCGAGAAGACGACGCACGGCAAGGGCGCCGGCTCCGACCCGGAGGTCGGCCGCAAGAGCGCGGAGGAGAGCCGCGCGCAGATCGCCAAGGCGCTGGAGGACACCGACATGGTGTTCATCACCGCCGGCATGGGCGGCGGAACCGGCACGGGCGGTGCGCCCATCGTGGCGGAGATCGCGCGCGAGGCGGGCATCCTGACCGTCGGCGTGGTGACGAAGCCCTTTGCCTTTGAGGGACGCCGCCGCATGCTGCAGGCGGAGAAGGGCATCGGCGAGCTGCGCGACAAGGTCGACTCCCTCGTCATCATCCCCAACGAGCGGCTCAAGCACGCCACCGACCAGAAGATCACGTTTGCCAACGCGTTTGAGATCGCGGACGACGTGCTGCGCCAGGCGGTGCAGAGCATTTCCGACCTGATTCGCAACACGGGCTTCATCAACCTCGACTTTGCCGACGTGACCGCCATTATGAAGGACGCGGGTCTCGCCCACATGGGCGTCGGCCGCGCCGCGGGCAAGGGCAAGGCGGAGGACGCCGCGCGCATGGCGATCTCCAGCCCGCTGCTGGAAACGTCCATCAACGGCGCGCACGGCGTGCTCATCAACATCACCGGTTCGACGGACATCGGTCTGGAGGAGGTCGAGCAGGCCGCCTCGCTGGTGCAGCAGGCCGTGCATCCCGACGCGCTTACCATCTTCGGCGCCGCGTTCGACGAGTCGCTGGACGACGAGATTCGCGTCACCGTCATCGCCACCGGCTTTGAGGAGGAGAAGAGCAACGCCGCCCCGCAGGTGCTGACCGTGCGCGAGCGCGAGATGCTGGAAAAGAACGGCATGGCGCCGCAGGGCGCGGCAGAGCAGGCCGCAGCCGCGCCGCAGGAGGCGCCCGCCGCGCAGCAGGCCGCCCCGCAGGCGGCTCCCGCAGCCCCTGCTGCTCCGGCAGCTGCGGCTCCGGCTGCGCCGGCCAATCCCGTCGCCCCCGTCTCCCCCGCCGCTCCTGCCGTCCCCGCGGTCGGAGGCGACCTTCTGGACGACGCCAGGAGCATCTTCACCGTCGCCTCGCCGCAGCCCGCTCCTGCGCAGCAGCGGCCCGTGCAGAGCGCGCCGCAGCCCGCTCCCGCACCGAAGCAGGAGGAGGACGAGGACGACCCGTTCGCCGATATCTTCAAGATCTTCAACCGCCAGTAAAAAATGACAAAAACTCCGCGGAACGCCCGTTCCGCGGAGTTTTTTGCACGCTATTCCTCTGGCGTCGCGCCGAAGACCTTCTCACGTAGCGCGCGGCCGGTCGGCGTCGTCGCGAGGCCGCCGGCGGCGGTCTCCTTGAGCGTCGCGGGCAGCGCGTCGCCCACGGCGCGCATCGCCTCGATGCACTCGTCCACGGGGATGTGCGGCGCAATGCCCGCCAGCGCCATGTCCGCGCTGGAAAACGCGATGGCGACGCCCGCGGCGTTGCGCTTGATGCAGGGGATCTCCACCAGTCCCGCCACGGGGTCGCACACAAGGCCCATCTGGTTCGCCAGCGCGATGGCGCAGGCGTCACCGCACTGCTTGGGCGAGCCGCCCAGCAGCTCGACCAGCGCGGCCGCCGCCATGCCCGCGGCGCTGCCGCACTCCGCCTGACAGCCGCCCTGCGCGCCGGCGATGCTCGCGTTGCGCGCGATGACCATGCCGAACGCGCCGGCGGTGAACATGCTCTGCACCACCGCCTCGCGCGGCAGTCCGCGGTCCTCGTAGAGCGAGACGAGGCAGCCCGGCAGGATGCCGCAGCTGCCCGCCGTCGGCGCGGCGACGATCTTGCCCATGGACGCGTTGCAGCCCGCCACGGCGAGCGCGCGGGACATGGCGCGCGTCATGAACTCGCCGCAGACACCGCCGCCGCGCGTGCTGTAGCGCAGCATCCGCCAGCCCTCGCCGCCGGTAAGGCCGGACATGGAGACCTGATCCGCCTGCTGACCGAATGCGATCGCCTCCAGCATGACGGTGAAGTTCTTGTCCATCTGGCGGAAGATCATCGCCTCGTCCTGCCCGATCGACTCCGCCTGGTCGCGCAGCGCCAGCTCGCTGATGGAGCAGTGCTCCCTGTCCGCCGCCTCGATCAGCTCCCGTATGGATTCGTATGCCAGCATATCCGTCCCCTCCTTACAGCCGCCGGATCAGCAGCGCGTTGAGCACGTTGTCCACCTCGCGCAGATCCGCCGCCATCGCCTCGGTGGCGACGCCGTCGATCTCGATGGTCATGATCGCCTCGCCGCCGCGCGACTTGCGGGAGAGGCGGAAGCTCGCGATGTTCGCGTCCGGGTACTGCGAGCGCATGAGCTGCGTCACGTCCGCGATGACGCCGGGGCGGTCGAGGTGGAGAATGAGGATGGTGCTGAAGTCGCCGCTGAAATTCACGTGCATGCCGTTGACCTCGTCGACGCGGATGTTGCCGCCGCCGATGCTCGCGCCCACGACGCTGCCCGTCTCGCCGCCCGGCAGGACGAACGAGATGGCGGCGGTGTTCGGATGTGCGTTCGGCAGGTCGCGGCAGACGAACTCATAGTTGAGCCCCCGCTCCGCAGCAATGTCCAGCGCGTCGCGGATCTCGGCGTCCCAGCTGTGGTAGCCGAGGATGCCGGCGAGAAGCGCGCGGTCGGTGCCGTGGCCCTTGTATGTGCGGGCGAACGAGCCGGAGAGCGTGATCGTCACCTTCTCGGGCATCCGCCCGTCGAGGATCTTGCTGACCACGCGGCCCAGACGCACCGCGCCCGCCGTGTGCGAGCTGCTCGGCCCGATCATCACGGGGCCGATGATATCAAAGATGTCCATGTCCGCCTCCTTTGCCAATATCCCTTTGGGCGGATTGTATCAAACATCCCCAAAAAGCGCAAGCCTTTTGGGGATGTCCGGCGTGATTGTTCGCAGTTATTCCATGGTGTTGACGACGCTCAGGAACAGCGGCAGGCCGTCCGCGCCGGTGATGAGGAAGGCAAACGGGCGGTTGAGGTTCATCTCGATCTTGGGGTGCTCCACCGGCATGGCGGAGGTGCACTCCATCGAAATGACGGTGAACGCCGCCGCCTCGCAGCCCTCCTCGTCCACCTTGACGCGCGCCGCGTGCGTGACGGCGGAGACGACCGCGTCAAGGTCGGTCAGCGGCGTGAAATCGGCGGCGCCGGTGAAGACGTCCGTCACGCCGAGCGACTGAAGCGCGGGAATGAGGTCGAGGCTGTTGCCCACGTCGAATTTCGGCACGCTCCACACGATGTCGGCGTTTCCCGGCTTGGCGCCCGTAATGCAGAACGGGGTCTCGCCCGCGCCGGAGCCGCCCGACAGGATGCCGGCGGAGAGTGCGTCGGTCACGCTCACGCCCTCGTCGGGCAGCAGGAACCACATCGACGTGCCGTCGCGGAACGGGAGCGCGGCGACGGTGCAGTTCTTGCCGCGGTAGTAGGTGCCGTTCTCGGTCGTGTGCATGAAGTCGAGCTTTTGCTTCGTGCCGTCCGCGGCGGTGAACGTGTCCTCGCGGGTGGCGGAATCGCTGAACTGATCGATCCACGTGCCCTTGAAATAGAGCGTGGAGACGAGCATGAGCAGCGTTTCGGGGTCGGTTTGCAGCGCGCCCGCCGCGTCGGCGAGCAGGTTGTTCGTGTTTGCGTTGATCCAAGCGGCGATCGCGGCGTCGGTCGCCTTGTCGCCCATGGGCGCGCGGAAGGCGGAGGCGAAGTGCCTGCCCGTCAGGTTGTCGATGGTCTCCTGATGGTAGTCGAAGCGCTCGTTCATCCAGATGGAGTTCGCCAGCAGCGTTTTGCCGCTCGCGCTGTCGGTGTAGAGGCTGCGGAAGAGCTCGTTCGCCGCTTCGCGCGCCTGTTCGACGCTCTTGAGCCCGAGCAGGTCGAGCAGCTGCGCGCGGCTGTTGCCGTCGGCGGTCTCGGCGAGCATGCACAGCGCGAGATAGAGGTTCACGGGCGAGTAGACGACGTTCTTGTCCGCCGTGTCCGAAAGGAGCGCGTCCGCGGTCTTGCGCGTGTAGGCGTCGAACGCCTGCGTCAGTGCCGAATCGAGGCCGTCGCCGCGCAGCGCGCTCACCGCGCTGCGGTACGCCTCCTGCTTCGCGTTGTACTCGTTCCAGAGCCGGTTCTGCTCCGCCTCGTACTTGACCGAGCCGAGCTTTTCGTAGTCGAGCGCGTCAAGCGCGTCCCAAAGCTCGGACTCGCTCGGTTGCTCCGGCAGCTCCGGCATCGCGGCGAGCCCCAGCGCGAGCTTTTCATAGGCGGCCGTGTCGGCGGGCTGCGGGTCGACGGGCTTTGACGGCTCGACGACAATGGGCTGCGGCTCGACGACGACGGGCTGCGGGTCGACAACGACGGGCTGCGGCGCCTCCGGCTGCGCGCAGCCGCCGAGGGCGAAGCAGAGACAGAGTAAAATGGATATGATCCTGGTCATGTTTGATTCCTCCTCTATGGTCGATGTCCGTTTCGACGTATGCAGGCGAAAAAAGTTCCGCGCCTTGACAATTTGCGCGGGATTGAGTATGATGTTAGCTCGAAAGCATCAATCTGCATAAGGAGAAACTATCATGGCAAAAGAGAAAAAGGTGGAACAGATCACCGATATGGAGCAGGATTTCGCCCAGTGGTACACCGATATCTGCCGCAAGGCGGAGCTGGTGGAGTATTCCAGCGTCAAGGGCTTTACCATCCTGCGCCCCTACGGCTACGCGCTCTGGGAGAACATCCAGCGCCTGATGGACGCCGAGTTCAAGAAGACCGGCCACGTCAACGTGGCGATGCCAGTCCTGATCCCGGAGAGCTTACTCAAGAAGGAGGGCGAGCTGGTCAACGGCTTCGCGCCCGAGGTCGCGTGGGTGACGATGGGCGGAAGCGAGCAGCTGGAGGAGCGCCTTGCGTTCCGCCCCACGTCCGAGACGATGTTCTGCGACCACTGGCACAGCGTGCTGCAAACCTATCGCCAGCTGCCCATGCTCTACAACCAGTGGTGCTCCGTCATCCGCTGGGAGAAGACCACGCGCCCGTTCCTGCGCTCGCGTGAGTTCTGGTGGCAGGAGGGCCACACCATCCACGAGACCGCCGAGGAGGCGATGGCGGAGACCGAGCAGCAGCTCAACTGCTACGCCGATTTCTGCGAGAACGTACTTGCCATGCCCGTCGTCAAGGGCCGCAAGACCGAGAAGGAGAAGTTCGCCGGCGCCGAGGCGACCTACACCATCGAGTGCATGATGAAGGACCGCAAGGCGCTCCAGTCCGGTACGAGCCACTACTTCGGCGACAAGTTCTCCCGCGCCTACGACGTGACCTTCACCGGCCGCGACAACACGCTTCAGTACCCGTTCCAGACCTCGTGGGGCGCGACGACCCGTCTCATCGGCGCGGTCATCATGACCCACGGCGACAACAGCGGTCTCGTCCTGCCCCCGCGCATCGCGCCGACGCAGCTCGTCGCGATCCCCATCGCCGCGCACAAGAACCCCGCCGTGCTCGACACGGTCAAGGCGATCCTCGATACGCTCCGCGCCGCGGATATCCGCGTCAAGCTGGACGATTCCGACCAGTCGATGGGCTGGAAGTGCGCCGAGTATGAGATGCGCGGCGTGCCCATCCGTCTGGAGCTCGGGCCCCGCGACCTCGAAAACGGCCAGTGCTGCCTCGTCCGCCGCGACAACGGCGAGAAGACGACGGCGAACATCGACGGCATCGCGGACGCGGTGAAGGCGCTGCTCGACGACATTCACAACAACCTGTTCGCCATGGCAAAGAAGAATCTGGAGGACAACACCTTCGATTTCACGTCGTGGGAGGAGGTCCGCGACATGGCGCAGGGCAAGGGCGGCTTCGCGCGCACGAAGTGGTGCGGCAGCCTCGAATGCGAGCTGGCCATGAAGGAAAAGGCGGGCGTCTCGTCCCGCTGCATGCCCCTCAAGCAGAGCGGAACGACCGGCAAGTGCCCCGTGTGCGGCAAGGAGTGCACGACGGACATCTACTGGGGAGTAGCATACTGACCTTCGAAAAAGAGGCGAAGCCTCTTTTTCGAGCAGGTTTCGCTGCGCTTCCCGCGCGCCGAAGGCGCACGGGCGCTCCGCGTGAAGTGTTTTTCTGACGCGCATGTCGTCAGAAAAAACGATCCGATTCATTTGCGCCTGCGGGCGCAAATCATATGAACATAGGAAAAGCGGCGCAGCATGCGCCGCTTTTCTTATCGGAAGTAGACCTTGTCCCACTCCGCGCTGCCGATGACGAGCGGCGGTTCGATCCGGAGGCCCGGCTTGCCGCCGCGCCGCGCCTCGACGAGCACGAGCGAGGGCGCGGCTTCCGCCGCCTTGACCACGAAGCGCGCCCGCTTGGGCTCCAGCGCGTGACCGCGCAGCTCGCACAGCAGATCGGCCAGCCGCTCCGGACGGTACACCAGCGCGAAGCTTCCGCCCCAGCGCAGGATGCGCGCCGCCGCGGTGCACACATCCGCGAGCGCGCACTGCGTCTCCTCGCGCGCGTCCTGCCGCGCCGTGCCTGATGCGCTCCTGCCGCTGCCGGAGCGGAAATACGGTGGGTTGCAGATTACGTAGTCCATGGAGCCGGCGGCGGGGAGGACGGACGGCTCGCGCAGATCGCCCTCGACGAACGCGGCGCTCCAGCCGTTCTCCGCGAAGGTGCGCCGCGCCAGCGCCAGCGCCTCGCCGTTTTGTTCGACGTTGTAAAGGCGAAGCCCCTCCGTGCGTGCAAGCAGCAGCGTGCCCAGCAGCCCTGTGCCGCAGCCGAGGTCGCAGACCGCGCCGCCGCGCTTTGGGGCGGCAAACCAGCCCAGCGCGAAGGAATCGGTCGTCGGCGGGAAGAGGGCGTCGTCGTAGAAGAACACGGGTCCGTCCCGCCACAGAGCGTCAAATGCAGCCATATAATGCCTCACAAAGAAAAAAGACGCGCCACAGCGGACGCGTCTTTTTACTGCATGTACTTATTCCTCGGGAGCGATCGCACCGTTCGGGCAGGTGTCCGCGCAAGTGCCGCAATCCAGGCAGGCATTGGCGTCGATCTGATACTGGGTGTCACCCTGGGAGATCGCACCGACGGGACATGCGTCCGCGCAAGCACCGCAGCTGACGCAGGCAGAGCTGATTTTGTAGGCCATAGTTAAGCACCTCCATTTGCTTTGATGGGTTCATTGTAACATGAAGTACGGAAAATGCAAGAGGGAAAAAGTGCGATTTTTGAAAATTAACTGTGAACATTTGCAAAAAATGCGGAATTTCGTTAGCATAAAGCAACAAAACGCAAGGCTGCCGACGCCTGTTCCCCGCATAAAACCGGCGCCTGCGGGCAACAATCAGGGCAAGGAAAAATCTGCATTTCGGGAGGAGACGATCCCATGGGCGAGAAAAGATTTACCCCGCGCGGCGAAAACGTCCTTCGGCTGGCGCAGGAGGCAGCGGAGGAGATGGGGCACAGCTGCGTGGGCTGCGAGCACCTGCTGCTGGGGATGCTGCGCAGCGGCGGAGGCATCGCCTTCCGCGTGCTGGCGGAGGCGGGCGTGACCGCCCGTGCGGTGCGCGAGCGGATCGTGAGTATCGTGGGCCGCGGCACGGCGGGCGCGGCGCCGGAGCAGGGGCTGACGCCCCATGCGCGCAGCGCCGTGGAGCTCGCCGCGGGGGAGGCGCTGCGCTCGAACAGCCGCTGCGTCGACGCGGCGCATCTGCTGCTCGGCGTGCTGCGGGAGGGGGACAATCTTGCGGTGCGCATCCTGACCGAATTCGGCATCGACCCGCACAGGCTCGACCGCGACGTGCGGCGGCTGCTCGGCATCGGCGGCGCGGAGAGCGCGCCGGGCAGAACGCAGGAGGCTCCGGCGGAGCGCGGCGGCAGGGCGCTTGCACAGTTCACCCGCGACTTGACGCGCCTTGCGCGGGAGGGGCGGCTGGACCCGGTGATCGGGCGCGAGCGGGAGATCGAGCGCACGATCCGCATCCTCACGCGGCGCACGAAGAACAACCCCGCGCTGATCGGGGAGCCGGGCGTCGGCAAGACGGCGGTGGCGGAGGGACTGGCGCAGCGGATCGCCGCGGCGGACGTGCCGCCGGAGCTTGCGGGCAGGCGCCTGCTGTCGCTCGACCTGACCGCCATGGTGGCAGGAACGAAGTACCGCGGCGAATTTGAGGAGCGCATCCGCGGCGTCATCGACGAGGTGCGGCGCGACAGCGGCGTGATATTGTTCATCGACGAGCTGCACAACATCGTCGGTGCGGGCAGCGCCGAGGGGGCGGTCGACGCGGCGAACATCCTCAAGCCTGCGCTGGGGCGCGGGGAGCTGCGCGTCGTCGGCGCGACGACGCTCGCCGAGTACCGCCGGTACGTCGAGAAGGACGCCGCGCTGGAGCGCCGCTTCCAGCCGGTCTATGTCGAGGAGCCGACGCCGGAGGCATGCGTGCGCATCCTGCGGGGGCTGCGGCCGCGCTACGAGGCGCACCACCGGCTGACGATCACCGACGCCGCGCTGGACGCCGCCGTCGCGCTCTCGCGGCGCTACATCGGCGGGCGGTTCCTGCCCGACAAGGCGGTCGACCTGATGGACGAGGCGGCGTCCCGCGTGCGGCTGCGCGGGGAGGGCGTCAGCGTCACGGGAGAGGACGTCGCGGACGTGGTGTCCGACTGGATGGGCATTCCCGTGGCGTGCCTGACGGCGGACGAGAGCAGGCGGCTGCTGGCGCTGGAGCAGACGCTGCGCAGGCGCGTGGTGGGGCAGGACGAGGCCGTCCGCGCCGTGGCGCGAGCCGTCCGCCGGGCGCGCGTGGGCATTCGGGAGCCGGGGCGCCCCGTGGGCTCGTTCCTGTTCCTCGGCCCCACGGGCGTCGGCAAGACGGAGCTGTGCAAGGCGCTGGCGGAGGCGCT
The DNA here is from genome assembly GCA_015067435.1 of Oscillospiraceae bacterium. Lineage (GTDB taxonomy): Bacteria > Bacillota > Clostridia > Oscillospirales > Oscillospiraceae > Hominicoprocola. Next base: position 30,022 of record SVMM01000021.1, read on the forward strand.
GTTCGGCGACGAAAACGCGCTGCTCCGCTTCGACATGAGCGAGTATATGGAGCGGCACGCCGTCAGCCGTCTCGTCGGTGCGCCGCCGGGCTACGTGGGCTACGACGAGGGCGGGCAGCTCACCGAAAAGGTGCGCCGGAGGCCCTACAGCGTGGTGCTGTTCGACGAGATCGAGAAGGCGCACGAGGACGTGTGGAACCTGCTGCTGCAAATATTGGACGAAGGCGTCCTCACGGACGCGCAGGGGCGCAGGGCGGACTTCCGCAACGCCGTCGTCGTCATGACCGGCAACGTCGGCGCGGACAGCGCGGCGGCGCGGGGCTGCGCGCTGGGCTTCGTACGGGGCGAGGGGGCGGAGGACGAGCGGCTGCGCGACGCGGTGACGGACGAGCTGCGCCGCACGTTCCGGCCGGAATTCCTCAATCGCATCGACGAGACGGTGATCTTTCGCCGCCTGAGCGGGGACGACGTCGCGGAGATCGCGCGGCGGATGCTCAGCGGCACCGGTGAGCGCGCCGCGGCGCTCGGCGTCACGCTGGACGCGGACGATGGCGCGGTGCGCAAGCTCGCCGAGGCGGGCTTTGATCCGCAATACGGCGCGCGCCCTCTGCGCCGCCTGATCCGCAGCCAGATCGAGGACGTCCTCGCCGAACGCCTGCTCGCGGGAACGCTCCGGAGCGGCGCTCGCGCCACCGTCACCGTGGAGGACGGTCGGCTCGCCGTTCGGTGACGGGCGCTTTGGCGCGGTTTCTCCTTGAAGGCACTTGACAGATCGTAGTATAAATAGTATGATTTATATAACAAGTATGACAAGGAGGCGGCGTTATGGAATATCCCGAGGGCAAGTTCGCATGGACGGTCACGGTGGGGACCAAGGGACAGATCGTCATTCCCAAGGAGGCGCGTGAACTGTTCGATATCTGTCCGGGCGACCATCTCATCATTCTGGCAGACGCGCGGCAGGGCATGGCGATTCCGCCGAAGCAGTCCTTCGACGAGTGGTTGAATCGTGTGTTTGGAGGTGAGGGCGTATGAGGATCGCTTGGTTCTGCATCCCCGCGCACGGGCACACGAACCCGACGCTCGCGCTGGTACGCGCGCTGACGGACGCCGGACACGAGGTATACTACTTCTCGTTTGAGATGTTCCGGCAGAAGCTGGAGGCCGCCGGCGCGCGGTTCGTCAGCTGCGACGGGTACGACTTCGAGATGGAGGACAAGGAGAACGCCGACCGCGTGGGCAAGGACAAGGCGTTCGCATCGGAGCTGCTGGTCAGCTCCACGCTGGCGCTGGACGACATGGTGGCGGAGCGCATCCGCGAGATCAGACCCGACCTGATTGTCTCCGACTCCGTCGCGTTCTGGGGCAAGCTGACCGCGATGAAGTACGGCATCCCCTACGTCAGCTCCACCACGACCTTCGCCTTCAACCGCTACTCCGCCGCGTACATGCGCCACGGCGTCGGGGAGACGCTGAAGATGATCGCAACCATGCCGAAGATCAACCGGCAGATCCAGCGCCTGCGGGACAAGGGCTATCCGGTGAAGGGCTTTCTCGACATCGTGCAGAACGACAACGAGACCAACACCATCGTCTATACCTCGAAGTATTTCCAGCCGCGCTCCGAGACGTTCTCGGAGCGGTATCACTTCATCGGCCCGTCCATCCGCCCCATCGAGCATCCGTTCCAAAAGACGGCGGAGAAGACGGTCTACCTCTCCATGGGCACCGTGAACCAAAACCCGGCGTTTTACCGCAATTGCATCGACGTGCTGCGGGAGATGGACTGCCAGGTCATCGTCTCCATGGGGACGAACCCGGAGCGCTTCGACGACCTGCCCGAGCGCATCGAGGTCTACGAGTCGGTGGATCAGATGGCGGTGCTCTCGATCGCCGACGCGTTTCTGACGCACTGCGGGATGAACTCCACATCGGAGGGGCTTTATTTCCGCGTACCGCTGGTGCTGTTCCCGCAGACGCCGGAGCAGGACGCCGTGGCGAAGCGCACGGAGGAACTCGGCGCGGGCGTTCGCCTGCGCTCCACGTCGAAATCGGACATCGCCGCGGCGCTTCACGCCGTGCTGAACGAGCCGAAATACCGCGAAAACGCGTCGAAGGTGTCCGACAGCTTCCGCGCCTGCGGAGGCACGGCGGAGGCGCTCGCGTTTCTGGAGTCGCTTGTCCCCTGATCCTGTGCACCGCGGCAAAGCGCTTGCCTTTTTCGCGCCGGATTGCTATACTGGAAGACGAGAGAAAACCGGAAGGACGTGGGCAGGCCTATGGAGTATCGCATCCTCGCCGTCGGCGACGTGGTCGGACAGAGCGGCGTACAGTTTTTGAAGAAGCATCTGCGCGCGGTGCAGAAGCATCAGGACATCCGCTTCACCGTCGTCAACGGTGAAAACGCACAGATGGTCGGGCTCACACGCGAGGACGCGGAGGCGATGTTCGCCGCGGGCGCGGATGTCGTCACGCTCGGCAACCACACGTTCGGGCGGATGCAGATCGCGCCGTATCTGGACGAGTGCCCCTACATCCTGCGTCCGGCGAACCTCGGCGAGCGCGCGCCGGGGCGCGGCTGCGGCGTCTACGGCTGCGGCCACATTGAGATCGCGGTCATCAACCTGATCGGCCGCGTCGACATGCGCGTGCAGTCCGACAACCCGTTCAAAACGGCGGATCGGCTGCTGGATATGCCGGAGAATCCGCGCTTCACGCTCGTGGACTTCCACGCCGAGGCGACGAGCGAGAAGCTCGCCATGGCGCACTATCTCGACGGGCGCGTCAGCGCGCTCTGGGGCACGCACACCCACGTCCCCACGGCGGACGAGGAGGTTTTTCCCGGCGGCATGGGCTACATCAGCGACCTGGGCATGACCGGACCGGTGCACGGCGTGCTCGGCGTCGAGCCGAAGCAGTCGATCGAGGGCTTCCTCGGCGGACTGCCGGGCCGCTATCGGCAGGCGGAGGGCGATTGCAAGCTCCAGGGCGCAATCTTCACGCTGGACGACGCCACGGGGCGCTGTACCGGCGTGGAGCGAATCGACATAAGATGATAATTCTCAATATTATGTAAATTATAAAGACGTATAGAATTAACATAAATTAAGGGATATTTGAATTATGTCAATCAAGTTCCTCCACGCGGCGGATTTCCATCTCGACAGTCCGTTTGCCGGCCTGACCAACGAGCGCGCCAGACAGCGCCGTCGGGAAAGCCGGAGGCTGCTGGAGCGGATGGCGAATTATGTCAATCAAAACGACATTGATGTCGTGCTGCTCTCCGGCGATCTGTTCGACGGCGCGACGGTCTACCGCGAGACGGTCGAGCAGCTGGGCGACGCGCTTGGCGGGATGTGCGCGCAGGTGTTCATCGCGCCGGGGAACCACGACCCGTACACGCGGCATTCGCCGTACGCGACGCTCCCGTGGCCGGAGAACGTTCATATCTTCAAGACGCGGGAGATCGAGCGCGTCGAGCTGCCTGCGCTCGGCTGCGCGGTCTACGGCGCGGCGTTCACCGGTGCGGCGGAGGAGACGAGCCTGCTGGCGGGCTTCTCCGCGCCGGACGACGGACTGACGCACCTGATGGCGCTCCACGCGGAGTTGGGCGCGGCGGACGCGCGCTATGACCCGATCACCGTCGAGCAGATCGCCGCGTCGAACCTCGACTATCTGGCGCTGGGGCACACGCACCGCTTCGACGGCGCGCAGCGCGCGGGCGGGACGGTTTACGCCTACGCGGGCTGTCCGGAGGGGCGCGGCTTTGACGAGACCGGCGACAAGGGTGTGCTGTGCGGCACGGCGGAGCCGAAGAAGGTAGACATAACATTTATCCCGCTGGCGCAGCGGCGCTATGGCGTCCTGCGCGTGGACGTGACGGACAGGACGCCGGAGGATGCGCTGCGCGACGCCATGCCGGAGACGGCGGCCGCCGATCTCTGCCGCGTGATCTTCATCGGAGAGACCGACGAGCGCGGAGTTGACATAAAACAAATCGAGGAGCGCTTCGCGGCGGAGTTTTACCATCTGGAGCTGCGCGACGAGACGCGCATCCGGGAGGATGTCTGGGCGCGGGCGCAGGAGGATTCGCTGCGGGGGCTGTTTCTGCGGGAGCTGCGGGAGCGCTGCGCCGCGGCGCCGGAGGATGAGCGGCGGCGGATCGAGCGCGCGGCGCGCTTCGGACTGGCGGCGCTGGACAGGCGCGATCTTTGACGGGAGGGTTCGGATATGGCGAGCTTTGTGACCAAGTGGTTCAGCGTGCAAACGGAGCGTTCGGCGCGCGAGGATACCTGCCACGTCGGCTTTGAGACGCCGCTCGGCAGCGGCTTTTTCACCGTCCCGACGGGGAAGCGGGAGCTGGCGCGGGCGGTGGAGCTCGCGGGCGCGATGCTGGCGCTGCACGGCGTTCGCCGGCGCGAGCGCGAATCAAAGCGCGCGCAGCGCCACGCCCGGCGCAGGATGCGCGGGACGTTCGGCAGCCGCGGCGGCTTCGGCGGAGGCAAGAGGCGCTGACAGAAAAAACACACTTCCGGACGATGACGCCGGAAGTGTGCTTTTTTGAGGGGGCAGGCCGCTATTTGTTGAGATAGTTGACGACCTTTGCCAGCGGCTCGACAATGTCGGCGAGGTCGTTGATGGCGCGGTTGAGGGCGGCGAAATCCACCGAGTTGAACTTCGTCATCGCGTCGGAGACCGCGTCGGCATTCTCCTCGACCACGCGGTTGGCGCTGTCCGTCGCCGCGGTCGCCGATTCGAGCGCCTTTTCGGCGGTGACAACCAGAGCGTCGATTTTGTCCATCGTGGCGTCCATCCGGTCCATGGTGTTTACCGCCTTGGGCACCAGCATGACGATCACGACGGAGATCAAAACAAAAAGCCCGGTCAGCAGAAAGACGCTGAGACGGATGTAGCGCAGGGTTTTTGCTTCTTTTTCCATGACAGGGACTCCTTCTCTTTTTTTCCATCGTAGCACGGATCTCACCATTTGTAAACGCCGAAAATGTGCAGACACCGCACGAGCGCAAATTCATAGGTTGCCAGCGGGCGGTAGTCGGCGTCGTAGGTGTGGGCGGCGACGAGCACGTTTTCGTAGGAGCGCGGCTCGCCCACGGAGACGACGACCGGGCTGTGCGCCCAGCGCGCGCCGTCGAAAGAGAGCTGGACAATATCTCCGGGCAGCAGAGCGGCAAGGGAGACGTCCTGCGCGGCGGGACCGACGGCGGCGTGCGTGCGCAGAAGATAGTTGAAAAGATAGGGCACGCCCGTCCAGGCGGGCGCCTTGCGGTTCGCGTCGAGGTAATACCAGCCGTAGGTCGGCGTGTAGTCCATCACGCCGGAGCCGGCGAAGATGCATTGCGAGGCAAAGTTTGTGCAGTCGCCGCCCAGATTTTCGTAATCGTAGTACAGGGGATTTCTGGAGTAGGCCCACTCGTGCGCGTAGCGCACGGCGGCGGCGCGGTCATAGGGGTACAGCTTCATGGGGCGCGGCCTCCTTCCGTCCCCTATCTCTATGCGCGCGCCGCGGTGATTATGGCATGCGACGCCTGCTCTCAATGCGGATTCGGAGAATCCGTATTGACAAAGCGCGGGGCGGACGATAAACTGAAGCATACAGCTTTTTCGGCGGCGCGGCAGCGCGTCCGCCTTGCCATATGGGAGATTCACAATATGAATATCAAGAGATTTGCGGCGCTGATGCTGGCACTCGCGCTGCTGGCGTTCACCGCCTGCGCGAAGGGCGGCGCGGGAGAGGAGCAGACGGACGATCCCGCGGACGGGAACAGTCCCGCGGCGGAGACGGACGCCGCGGCGGAAAGCCCTGTGAGCGGCAGGACGGTGGCCTTTATCTCCGGGGACGCGGGCGATCCCTTTTACGCCGCCGCGCGGAAGGGCGCGCAGGAATACGCCGCGCAGTGGGGGCTGCGCCTCGTGTTTCCGGAGGAGACCGACCAGACCGCGGCGGTGCGGCGGGCGGTCGAAGCGGGCGTGGACGGTATCTGCATCGCGCCCGGAGGCGTGGAGACGCTTCCCGACCAGCTTCGGGAGGCGCGCGCGGCGGGCGTCGCCGTTACCACATGGTTTGCCGACGCGCCGCCGGACGCCCGGATGCTGACCGTGTCGCAGGGCACGGCGGATATGCTCGGCCCGATGCTCGTCGAGATGGGCGCAGAGTCCCTCAAGGAGCGCGGTGTGGACGTGATGGGCGGCGTGCGGTGGATCTGGCACGCCTCCGATCTCACAAGCGCCGACCAGAACGCGTGGTTTGAGGCGGGCAGCGCGTACATCAAGAACACCTACCCCCAATGGATCATGGCGGAGCAGCCGTACTGCTCCGATGGCGACGCCGAGTACGCCGCCGCGGTCGGAGGCCGGATCTTCGAGGAGTACCCCGACGTCCAGCTCATCATCTGCAGCGACTTTGCCGCGCTGCCCGGCCAGTGCCGCGCGGCGCATGAGCGGGGACTGACCGCCGCCGACGTCACGATCACCGGCTTTTGCCCGCGCAGCGTGATGCTGCCGTATCTGGAGGAGGGCGTCTGCGCCCGCTGGGGGCTTTGGGACTGCGGGATGCAGAGCGCCATGGCGTGCTATCTGGCGGCGTGGCTCTCGCAGGGGAACGAGGCGCGCGTCGGGGATGTGATCGGCATTCCGCGCATCGGCAGCGTCGAGCTTCTTGCCAACAGCGAGCTGGCGGCGGAACAGGAGAGCGGCGTCAACAGCGGCGTCGTCCTGCTGCCGGAGCGCATCGTATACACCGCGAAAAACGTTGCGGACTATGATTTTTAGGAGGAAACAGCCATGAAGAAATCGACTCTGCTGGGGCTTGCCGCCGTGGCGGCGGCGGGCGCGCTTGCCGCCGTGAAGCTGCTGGGCGGGACGGAGGACGACGCCGCGCCGGAGCAGGAGCCGGAGCAGCGCGGCGCCGCGCCCGTCGATCCGGACAAGATCGTCGCCTTCCCGCTCAAGAACAAGTACACCGACCAGTCCGGCGGAGACGAGCCGACGTATATCTTCGAGCTGGACACGCCCGCGGGCGCGAAGGAGGTCGTCGTGACCGCCGCGCACTACGAGACCTATTACATCGGCGACGAGGTGATCTGCCTGGAGACGCCCGCGGGGCTGGAGATCGTCTGAGAACAAAATGAAAATCCCTGAAATCTCGATTGGGAGATTTCAGGGATTTTGATTGTGAACAGATCAGTTCAGAGCGTCCTTGAGCGCCTTGCCCGCCTTGAAAGCAGGAGCCTTGGAAGCGGCGATCTTGACCGGCTTCTTGGTCTGGGGGTTGATGCCGGTGCGCTCGGCACGGCTCTTGACCTCGAACGTGCCGAAGCCGACGAGCTGGACCTTGTCGCCCTTCTTCAGAGCGCCCTCAACGGAATCCAGGAAAGCGGTGAGCGCCTTCTCGGCGTCCTTCTTGGTCAGACCGCTCTGCTCAGCCATAGCGGCAATGAGTTCTGTCTTGTTCATAACTTTTTTTCCTCCAATACGAATTAATATCGCGAGATACAACGGAATTATGGCGAATTATCAGGGACTTGTCAAGAGCTAATCCACATTTTTTTGCTTTATGGCCGTTTTTTTGCCTGATTTTTGAGGGGCGCGGGGCGTCATGGGACGTTTTTTGGGGTGCCCGGCTTGCGCCGCGCGGGAAAAGGCGTATAATGGAGAGAGAAAAACGATCTTGATCGCGGAGGGTGAAACGTGAAATACGACGCTGTTTTATTCGATATGGACGGTACGGTGGTGGACTCGCTGGCGGACATCACCGACGCCGTGAACCACGCCATGCGCTGCTTCGGCCTGGCGGAGCGCACGCCGGAGCAGGTGAGAGCGCATCTGGGCAACGGCGCGCGGCGGCTGCTCGCCGGACTGCTGCCGGATGCGGCGGAGGCGTTTCTGGAGGAAGTGCTCGCCTGCTATCTGCCGTACTACGCCGAGCACACCGGCGACAGGACGCGCCCCTACGACGGGATACTCCCGCTGATGGAGAAGCTGAAAGCGGCGGGCGTCCGGCTCGCCATTCTCTCCAACAAGCCGGACGCCGCCGTGCAGCCGCTGGCGGAGACGTACTTCGCGGGACTGGTGGAGCTTGCCGTGGGCGAGCGCGCGGGCGTCCGCCGCAAGCCGGAGCCCGACATGATCGACGCCGCGGCGAGCGCGCTGGGCGTGGATCGGGGCAGATGCCTGTACGTGGGAGACTCCGAGGTGGACGTCGCCACGGCGGAGAACGCGGGGATCGACTGCGCCGCCGTGTCCTGGGGCTACCGCAGCCGCGAGGAGCTGCTGCGCGCGGGCGCAAAGACGATCGTCGACCGCCCGGAGGAGCTGCTGCGCTGTGTCGAGGGCTGACGAAAACGCCGAAACAATGCGTTGCCTCCCGGGGAGAAATGTGATATGCTGTAAGATGACAGGATAGAGGCTGCGGGAGAGTACACAAAGGAGGAGCGGCTATGGCGATCGTTGTGGTGGGCGCGGTATTTGTAGACATCAAGGGCTTTCCGGACGATGTGTACGTCCCCACGGGGCGCAACGCGGGCCGGGTGGAGACGGTGCACGGCGGCGTCGGCCGCAACGTGGCGGAGGATATCGCCAACGTGGAGCTGCGCCCGCGCTTCGTCAGCATGGTGGACGACACCGCCTCCGGCGCGGAGGTGCTGCACAAGCTGCAAAAGCACAAGGTCGACACGGAGTATGTGCTGGAGCGTCCGGACGGCATGGGCATCTGGCTCGCCGTGTTCGACAACACCGGCGATCTCGCCGGCTCGATCTCCAAGCGGCCGAACATGGACCCGCTGATCGAGCTGCTGGACGAAACGGGCGACGACATCTTCCGCGACGCAGACAGCATCGTCGTCGAGGTCGACATGGACAAGGAGATCATCAAGCGCATCTTCCGCTACGCGGAGAAGTACGGCAAGAAGGTCTACGGCGTGGTCTCCAACATGGCGATTGCCTCGCAGCGGCGGGATTTCTTGCAGTCTGTCGACTGTTTTGTGTGCAATTTGCAGGAGGCGGGCATTCTCTTTGTCAGCGATTTCACCCAAATGACGCCGGAGGAGCTGGTCGAGGAGCTGTATCAGCGCGTCGTCAAGGCGCAGATCCCCGCCATGGTGGTCACGATGGGCAGCCGCGGCGCGGCGTACGCCGCATTGAGCGGCGAGAGGGGGTTTTCCCCGCCGGAGCACGTCAACGTGCGCGACACCAGCGGCGCGGGCGACGCGTTCTGCGCGGGCGTCGCCATCGGCATGACCTACGGCAAGACGCTGGCGGAGTCGGTGAAGATCGGAACGCACCTCGCCGCCTCCGTCATCATGATCTCGGAGAGCACCTGCCCGCGCTTCCTGCCCAGAGAGCTGGGACTGGATATCGAGGCGGGCGAGTAACGCCGCAAGGCGGGAGAGGAGGCGACGGCATCCGTGGCAAGGAAAAAGGATAAGGGCAGGAAGGAAAAAAAGGAGAAGCGATCCAGGCGGGAACGGCGGAAAGAGCGGACGAAGCGCTTTGCATACGATCATGCCGTCTCCATGCTGGGGGGCGCGGTCTGCACCTTCGCCATCATCTCCCTCGGCGCCATCATCCTTTTGATCGTTTACGCCGCGCTGTTTATGACGTAGGCGTTCTGACCGCCGGTACTTGCAAAATGAGAGAAGGGTGGAGTCCATGCCGCAAGAGGAACGTAAGCTCATCCGACCGCAGGTGCTGCTGCTGGGCAACGGCGTCAACCGCGCCTTCGGCGGCGGCTCGTGGGGCCAGCTGATCCGGGACATCTCCTGCAACCCCGACGTGCCGGAGGACGCGCGGCTGCATCTGCCCATGCCCCTGCGGGCGATCCTCGTCACCGGGGACTGCGTGGGCGTACAGCTGCGCTCCGCGGGGGAGATCCTGTACGGCAAGCTGGGCGATCCTGGCCACATCGAGATGCTGCAAAGGCTGCTCGACCTGAATTTCGACCACATCCTGACGACCAACTTCAGCTACGAGCTGGAGCAGGCGGCGCAGCCGGATACGCCGCTCAGCGAGCAGCGGCTTCAGGACATGATGCACCACAGCGACGGGCGGCGGCAGGCGGAGGCGAAGTACCTGTTCTACACCTACAGCGCGGTGGACTGGCGCGGCAGGGCGAACAGGGTCTGGCACATCCACGGCGAGGGCCGCAAGCCGGACAGCATGATCCTGGGGCACTATTACTACGCGAATCTGCTGGAGAAGATCTCGTCCTACGTCAAGTCGGAGGGCGCGCGCTGGCACCACGAGCAGTCCCGCGGCGAGCCGGTGCGCATCAAGAGCTGGGCGGACGCTTTCCTGTTCGGGGATCTGTACGTGCTGGGCTTTGGCTTCGACGTGTCGGAGTTCGACCTCTGGTGGCTGCTCAACCGCAAGAAGCGGGAGCGGGCGGACACGGGCAGGACGTGGTTCTTCGCGCCGGCGGAGCGGCTGGAGCCGGGGCAGATCAACGAGAAGGAGGAGCTGCTGCGCGTGCTGGGCGTCGAGGTGCGCCACTGCGGCTCGATCCGCGCGGACGGCACTCCGCTGGAGCGCAGCCTCGGCTTCCGCGCGTTTTACGATCTGGCAATCGAGGAGATCCGCGCGCTGGTGGCGGAGCACCGCGGCGAATAGAGAATAAACAACAGCCATCCGGCAATCCGGATGGCTGCTGTTTATTCTTCGATAAAAAGGATGCCGAGGGTCTTGGGACCGCAGTGTGAGGATACCGTGCAGCCCGCGATGGTGTGGTGCAGCTCGCGCACCTCCACCGTGTCGCGCACGAGCTGTTCCAGCGCGTCCAGCGTCTCCTGCGGCACCTCGCCGGACTCGGTGATGAAGACGTGTCCGGGGCGCACGCGCCTGCCCGCGAGATGCTCGGTGATGTACTCGCGGTAGACCTGCTCGATGCTGCCGCGGTATTTCTTGTAGACCTGCAGCTTGCCGTCCTTCATCATCAGCGCGGGCTTGATGCGCAGCAGGTTCGCGCCGATGGCGGCGACGCCGGAGCAGCGGCCGCCCTTGCGCATGAATTCCAGCGTGTCGAGTACGAAGCTGGTCTGCACCTTGACGGTCAACTCGCGCAGGTGCTCCGCGATCTGCGCGGCGTCCATTTCGCCGCGGTCGCGCGACTCCGCGCCCTCGATGGCGAGAAGCCCGACGCCGGTGGAGAGCATCCGGCTGTCCACAACGTGCACGCCGTTCAACGGTTCCGCCGCGAGGCGCGCGCTGTTGAAGGACGCGGACAGCTCCGAGCTGATGGTCAGGTGGACGACCTCGCAGCCGGCGTCGGTGAACCGGGTGAAGAAGTCCGTGTACTGCTGGAGGCCGGGGGCGGAGGTCGTGGGCAGCGTCCCGTCCGCGCGGTAGCGCCGGTACATATCGGCGGGGGTGAACTGCTCGCCGTCGAGGAAGCTTTCGCCGCCGAGGGTGATCGTCAGCGGGATGGTGTGGATGTCGAATCGTTTCAGCAGCTCCGGCGAGAGGTCGCAGGTGCTGTCCGCGGTGATTACCGTTTTATTAGCCATCGTTTCGTCGCTCCTTGCCGCTCCGTTATTCGTATGCGATCACCGCGATGAGCTCCACGACGCCGCTGCCGCGGTTGGCGATGCCGTGCCCCGTGCCCGCGGGGCAGATGGTGACGTCGCCGGCGCGCACGGTGCGCACCTCGCCGTTGTCGCTGTACTCCGCTTCGCCGGAGAGGATGTAGAAGAGCTCGCGGTCGCCTTCGTGCGTGTGATAGCCGATGCTGCATCCGGGCTCCAGCGTGATCCTGGAAAAGAGCCTGCCCTTGCCGGCGAGCTCGTCGGGTGAGACGATGAAGTTTGTCAGCTTGACAACGCCGTCTCCGTCGCGCATTTTCTCGCGGTATTCCACTTCACATTCGTTTGCGGGGCGTATCATGCCTGCTTACCTCCCGAAGGAAAATATCGTTCTGTCGGTTGCGCGTGTATCGATTGTGAAAGACAGGAGGGGCTTGTGCAGCCCCTCCTGCGTACAGGCTTCGCTTACAGCTGCGGGCCGGCGGGGACGAGCGCCTTGCCGGCTTCGTTGTAGGTGTACTTCTGGAAGTTCTTGATGAAGCGGCCGGCGAGATCCTTCGCCTTCTCGTCCCACACGGTGGGATCGGCGTAGGTGTCGCGCGGGTCGAGGATCGTGGGATCGACGCCGGGCAGCTCGGTCGGCACCTCAAGGTTGAACAGCGGGATCCTCTTGGTGGGCGCCTTGAGCACGTCGCCGTTGAGGATCGCGTCGATGATGCCGCGGGTGTCCTTGATGGAGATGCGCTTGCCGCTGCCGTTCCAGCCGGTGTTGACCAGATACGCCTTCGCGCCGGACTTCTCCATGCGCTTGACCAGCTCCTCGCCGTACTTGGTGGGATGCAGCTCCAGGAACGCCTGGCCGAAGCAGGCGGAGAAGGTGGGCTGCGGCTCGGTGATGCCGCGCTCGGTGCCCGCGAGCTTCGCCGTGAAGCCGGAGAGGAAGTAATACTTGCACTGGTCGGGCGTCAGAATGCTGACCGGAGGAAGCACGCCGAACGCGTCCGCGGAGAGGAAGATGACGTTCTCGGCAGCGGGGCCGGCGGACTTGCCGTTGACCTTCAGGGCGATCTTCTCGATGTGGTCGATGGGATAGCTGACGCGGGTGTTCTCGGTGACGGACTTGTCGGCAAAGTCGATCTTGCCGTTTTCGTCCATGGTGACGTTCTCCAGCAGCGCGTTGCGCTTGATGGCGTTGTAGATGTCGGGCTCGGATTCCTTGTCGAGGTTGATGACCTTGGCGTAGCAGCCGCCCTCGAAGTTGAACACGCCGTTGTCGTCCCAGCCGTGCTCGTCGTCACCGATGAGCAGGCGCTTGGGGTCGGTGGAGAGCGTCGTCTTGCCCGTGCCGGAGAGGCCGAAGAAGATGGCGGTGTGCTTGCCCTCCATGTCCGTGTTGGCGGAGCAGTGCATCGAGGCGATGCCCTTGAGCGGCAGGTAGTAGTTCATCATCGAGAACATGCCCTTCTTCATCTCGCCGCCGTACCAGGTGTTGATGATGACCGCCTCGCGCTCAGTGACGTTGAACATCGCCGCCGTTTCGGAGTTGAGGCCCAGCTCCTTGTAGTTCTCGACCTTCGCCTTGGAGGCGTTGAAGATCACGAAGTCGGGCTCGAAGTTCTCCAGCTCCTCCTCGGTGGGCTGGATGAACATGTTCTTGATGAAGTGCGCCTGCCAGGCGACCTCCATGATGAAGCGGACCGCGATGCGCGTGTCCTCGTTCGTGCCGCAGAACGCGTCGGCGACGAACAGGCGCTTGCCCGAAAGCTCCTTGACGGCGATGTCCTTGCACGCCTTCCACGTCTCCGGAGAAGCGGGGTGGTTGTCGTTCTTGTACTCCGGCGTCGTCCACCACACGGTGTCCTTGGAGCCCTCGTCCATGACGATGAACTTGTCGTTAGGGGAGCGGCCGGTGTAGATGCCGGTCATGACGTTGACAGCGCCCAGCTCGCTGACCTTGCCGACGTCGAAGCCCGTCAGCTCCGGCTTCGTCTCTTCCTCAAAGAGGAAATCGAAGGACGGGTTGTGGATGATTTCGGTTGCGCCCGTAATGCCGTACTTGGTGAGATCCAGCTTTGCCATATGTAGCTACCTTCCTTTTTCGTAAGATGGGGTCTGTCCATGCGTCCAGACAACTTGACAATATAGTATTTTACCACGAATCGGCGCAATATCAAGCATTTCTTTTCCAACCTGCCGCGCCGCGGGTATTTGAGCGCCTCCGCTCTTGCAAAATGGGGCGCGGAGCTGTTATAATGCAGCCATATTGAAGATCGATCGACGGAGGAGACCATGGAAACGCTCAAACAACAGGCGCTCGCCCTGCAAAGCGAGCTGACGGCGCTGCGGCGCGATTTTCACATGCATCCGGAGCTGGGGCTGCACGAGTTCCGCACGGCGGAGCGCATCGAGGAGGAGCTGGACAAGCTGGGCGTGGAGCACCGGCGCGTCGGCGAGACCGGCGTATGGGCGACGATCCGCGGAACGGGCGCGGGCGGCGGCGCGGTGGCGCTGCGCGCGGACATCGACGCGCTGCCCATCGCGGAGCAGGGGGATGCGCCCTACCGCTCGCAGAACGAGGGCGTGATGCACGCCTGCGGCCACGACGCGCACACGGCGTGCCTGCTCGGCGCTGCGAAGCTGCTCGTGCAGAATCGGGACAGATTCGGCGGTGAGGCCCGGCTTGCGTTCCAGGCGGCGGAGGAGTGCGCCAACACGACGCAGAATTTCTTCGATCAGGGCTTTTTACAGGGCGTCCGGCGCGTGTTCGGGCTGCACTGCGCGCCCGACCTGCCCTCGGACACGGTGGGGCTCAAGCCGGGGCCGAACAACGCGGGCGTCGACCGCTTTACCATCACCGTGCACGGGCTCTCGACCCACGTCGCGACGCCGCAGTTCGGCGTGGACGCGCTCTACATCGCCTCGCAGATCGTCGTCGCGATGCAGGCGCTGGTCTCGCGCTGCGGCGACCCGGTGGAGCCGGTCATCCTCGGCGTCGGCACGCTGCACGCGGGGACGACGTACAACGCCCTCGCCGAGACAGCGGTCATGGAGGGCACGACGCGCACCGTGACGAAGGAGACGCGCGCGCGGCTGCGCGGGCAGATCGCCCGCCTCGCGCAGCGGACGGCGGAGCTCTACGGCGGCGCGGCGGAGGTGGACTGGGTGGAGTTTGCCTCGCCTCTCATCAACGACGCTCGCGCCGCAGCGGAGGCGAAGGCGCTCGCGGAGGCGTACTGGCCGGAGAAGCGCTTTATCACCGACCGCCCGATCTCCCTCACGGGGGACGACTTCGCCGAATACATCCTCGACGTGCCGGGCGTCTACGCCTATCTCGGCACCGGCGACCCGCAGCGCCCGGAGACGCTGCACAACATCCACAGCGCGGATTTCGACCTCGACGAGCGCGCGCTCCCGCTGGGCGCGTGGCTCCACGCGGCGAGCGCGATCCGCTGGCTTGCGGAGGCGTGAGGGACGGCGGCTTTTGCGCCGTCGGACAGGGAAAGACCGGGAACAGATCATTACGCAGGGGGGAGAAAAGCAGATGGGAAGCAAGAAACCGATCAATCGGGTCAACGATATCCTCGACGCGTTCCGAGGCAGCCCCAAAAAGACGATCCGGGAGCTCAAGCGCCTCGTCAGGGAGGGGCAGGAGACCGGAGACGTCGTTCTCATCGGCGCCGCGTACCGCGCCATCGCCTATACCTGCATCCATAACGACGACAGGGACGGCGCGCTTTCCAACGCGATCAAGGCGGTCGCACTTTTGAAGGATACCGGCGAATACAAGCTGCTCGCCAACGCCTACAATGTGCTGGGCTACGCCTACGCCGAGCAGGAGAACAACCAGCTGGCGCTGGCGAACTACGACAAGGCGTACCGCATCCTCCGCAGGCACAGGATCGTGGACGACAACAGACTCTATGTGATCAACAACCTCTCCACCTGCTATCACATGATGGGGGACAGCAAGGCGGCCATCCGGTATCTGCACGAAAGCCTGGAGCTGACGCACGCCCATTTTCCGGACAACTATACGGATATCCTGATGTTCTCGGTCAATCTCGCCGAGAACCATGTGGATCTCAAGGAGTATGAGAAGGCGCGGGAGATCCTTCAATCGATTTCCGGCCTGATCGAGAAATGCGATTACCCCGCGCTCACCTGCGACTATTATCTGCGCCGCGCCTTCATCGAATACCAGCTCGAAAACAGGGCGGAGGGCGACAGGCTTGTCGATGAGGCATTTGCCCTCGTCGGCGGGGCAAGCGAAGCATACCCGCTCTATGAGGATCTCAGGCTGATCGCGCGCATCCTTGTCCGGAACGGAGACCGGGAGCGGGGCGAAAAAGTCCTCGGCTGGATGTCCGCCTACGCCGAAAACCACCCGGACACGATGGAGCAGCTGATCGCCTGCCGCATGATGGCGGACTATTACGGCAACACCGGCGAGCATGAGCGCGCCAATGCGTATTATGAGAAGCTGGACAAGCTGTACGAAAAGCGCCTGAGCGAGCTGAAGTCGATCCAGCTGAACGTCTACCACCGGATGCGCGACGCCGACGCCGAGATCCACAAGCTGAACGAAAAGATCCGCGAGAGCGAGGAGAACGCCTCCCGCGAGCCGCTGACCAAGCTGCTCAACCGCGCGGCGCTGCTGCGCGTCTCGTCGGAATTTATCGAGCTCGCGGCGAAGAAGAAGGAGCGCGTCGGCGCGATCTTTATCGACATCGATTTCTTCAAGGAGTGCAACGATACCTACGGCCATGCCAAGGGCGACGAGATCATCAGGGACATCGCGCGCGCCTGCCAGAAGGAGGATACGGCGAACGTCCGCTTCGCGCGCTACGGCGGCGACGAGTTCTTCGGCATCGCGCACGGGCTGTGCGACGAGAAGCTTGCCGAGATCGCAAGGCGGATCGCCGGGCGCGTCCGCAAGGCGGACATTCCGAACGAGAAAAACCCGAACGGGGGCCGCGTCACGCTGTCGATCGGCGTGGCGAACGTCGTCATCACGGATCGCACCAACACGATCATCGACATTGCCAACTACGCCGACAAGGCGGTGTACCACGCGAAGGAAACGGGCAAGAACGCGATCTATCTGCTCGATTACGACCGCAGGGAAGAGGAGGAGAAGGACTCCCTGTTCGTCAGGATCGACTTCTGATCGGGAAGAGCAATCAAAAGAAAGGAAGGATTCGAAATGTGGGACAGAAGGGAACTCAAGGCAAGGGGCAAGGCGGCGTTTCAGGCGAACTACTGGAAGTGCGTGATCGTCGCGCTGATCCTGGGGATACTCGTCGGCGGCGGCGCGGCGGCGGGCAAGGACAAGGCGGAGGACGCCGCCGAAGCCAACGGCACGACGATCGTGGAGACGATCAAGCAGACGCCCAAGGCGGTGCTCGCCGTGTTCGCGGGCGTACTCGTCGGCGTGCTGGCGGCGGGCAGCGCGATCAAGCTGCTTGTGTTCAACCCGCTGCGCGTCGGCTGCAAGCGTTTCTTCCTCGTCAACAGCGACGCGCCCGCGGAGCTGGACGAGCTGCTCTGCGGCTTCCGGAACGGCTACGGGCGCGTGGTCGCGGGAATGCTCCTGCGTGACATGTACATCGCGCTGTGGAGCCTGCTGTTCGTCATTCCCGGCATCGTCAAGGCGTACTCCTACCGCATGGTGCCGTACATCCTCGCCGAAGACCCGAGCGTCGGCGGCAAGGAGGCGATCGCCATCTCAAAGCAGATGATGCACGGGCACAAGTGGAACGCCTTTATGCTCGACCTCAGCTTTTTCGGCTGGTATTTCCTCGCCGCGATCACCGCCGACGTGATCGGCGTGCTGTGGACGGGACCGTATACCGAGGCGACGGACGCGGAGCTGTACAAGACGATCCGCGCCCTGTAAGCCGTAAGCATGCGCAGGGGCGCAGCCGCGCAGCCGCCGGCACCAAAAAGGGACGCCTTGCAGAGCTGTTTTACCCGGCGTTGACGACACAGCCGATCTGTGCCATCGTGCCGGCAGGATACGATGAGAAAAAAGGAGACGCCATATGGCAGAGAACAAACCGCCCGTCACGCCCACCGACGCGCATTGGGACGCCGTGGAAGCCCTGCTTCCGCTTCTGGGCAGGGAGAAGGAATGGGAGGTCTCCCGCGACCGGCATCATCAGCGCTGCCTCTGGGATCGTGAGGAGGATGCTCCGTTCCTTTGGGAGGAGGCGCTTTGCGCCCTGCGCGGCGCGCTCGAAAAGCCGCTTGCGGAATACGATCTGCCTGCGGAACAGCTTACGCTTTTGGAGGAGCTGCTGGGCTGACGCCGCGAAAACCGGACAGAAAAATCGGACGCTCCATGATATCACGGAGCGCCCGATTTTTTATGCTTCCTCGTCCGGCTCGTCCGGCACGATGCGCACGCCCTTTTTCTTCAGCTGGCGCACGTAATCGTAGCGCTCGCCGTGCACGATCTCGCCCGTCGGATCGATCTCGATCGTGTAATAGCCGCGGTCGCCGCACATCTCGGTGATGACGGCGGAACCGTCCTCCGCTTTTTTTACATGGAACCACGTCTCCGTGAAGGAATCGCCGCAGCGCTCGCCGATCCCGCGGACAAACTCGCTCAGGCGCATGGTCAGGGCATCGGTCAGGCGCTCGTAAAAGATGCAGAACACACCTTTGCACGCCACGCAGCGGAAGAGGTGTGCTGTGAGCTTTCCCACCGCAAAATCGGCGAACACCGCGTCGGGGCCGCGATCCCGGAAGCAGTTGAACTTGTTGTCCCAGGTCTCGGTCAGGGCGGCGCGCAGAGCATCCGTCAGGTCCTCCGGCTCCAATTGACCGAGATAGGCACCGAATTTGCCGCAGTGCATTCCCCACAGCGGCGCGACGCGCCCCTGATCGAAGTACGGCGGTGTGTCGCCGCCGACCGAGCACCAGTCGAACTCGTCCTCGACCCTGCTGTCGAGATCGGGAAACAGCGTGTTGCCGCTCCGGACGGGGTACATATCCTGAATACACCAGGGGCAGACGGTCTCCGGCCCCCGCTCGGTCTCGCCGCGGTAGTTGACGCGGTGCGTGTTGTCGCAGTAGTCGCATTGCGCTTCGCCGATGTCGAACGTCCCGTCCAGCACGGGAAAGGGATGGAGGGGGAAGTCGTAGCCGCGGAGCTTGCGCGCCTCTTCCAGCAGCGCGTCGATGTCGGCGCGCTCGACTCTCGCCAGATACTCCCGCTCCGCGTCGACCTCATAGATCAGTACGCGGTCGATTTCGGGGATGCGGGCGCGGACCTCGGGGTGGATCGCGTCGCAGATGAGGATCTGGTGCGGGTTGCGCACGAGCAGGGCGTCCTCGCCGCCGCCACAGAGCAGCACGGCGTCGTGCGCCGAACCCTTGAAGTAGCCGGGGACGGCGATCATGACCTGTCCCGCGTCATTGATCGCGGTTTGGTAGTCGCACAGCGGCTCCATTTCCTCGGCGCGCAGCTTGTCCAGATTCATTCTGCCTCCCCCTTCAGAGCGCATATTTGCCGCAAAGCGCGGCAAACACCATGTCGTCGATCAGGACGTCCACCGAGTGGAAGCCCCAGAAGCCGCCGCTTCCGCGCAGCTTTTCCAGCGCGCGGCGCAGCGCCTCGCGCGTCTCCTCGTCCGACTCCAGTCCGCGCGATTCCATCCGGCGCAGCGCGTAGGCGTGGTAGTCGTCGATCGCATAGGGCGGGGTATAGACGACGTCGACGTTGAAGAACCAGCCGATCGCCTCGCGCAGACGCCGCAGCGTCAGCTCGTCCACCGCCGGAACGCGGAACACGACGAGCTGCTCCTCCGTCGTATCGCGCAGGCGGCTGAGCGCCGCGCGGAAGTCGCTGCGCTCCACGCGGTCGATCCACTTCGTGATGTCGAGGCACAGCACGCGCCTGCAGGGCACGTATGTCAGCCCGTCCTCCGCGAGGTTGGAAAGTACGATGTCGCGGTCGCTGAGCTTTTCCATGCTCTTTGCGTCCATGCGGTCGGGCAGACGCAGCTCCTTGTACGCCACCGGCATCTGCCTGATCCCCAGGATGCCCTCCCAGAGCCTGGCAAGCAGCCGCATCTGGGTGTGCAGTCCGTCCCCGTCGTTGATGGAAAGCAGCACGGCGCGCTCAAAGACGAACATCTCCCCGCCGCCGCTCATGTGCGTGGCGACCTCCATCGTATCGCAAAGATAGCGCTTGAACTCCTTCGCGCCGATCAGATCGAGCGCGGCGCGCGTCGCCTCGCTGACCGGATCGGGAAAGCTGTCTGCCGCAATATGCGCAAGCACGTCCCTGCTGATGGGAAGCGTGGTATTCTCCATCGTCGCCACCTCACACAAAGCCGATGGCGCGCGCCGACTTCTCGCGCAGCATCTGAAACTCCTCCGCCTCCGCCGCGTTGCGGAAATCCGCGGCGGTCAGCTCGATCGACGCGCCGGAGACAATGCGCTCGCCGGTCTCCGCCTGATGGCGCAGCGCGGCCTTGGAGACCGTGCGCTCGTAGAGATTGCGCACGAAGCGGGCGTTGGCGAACGCTTTGTTGTTCAGCGTTTTCTCCGAAAGCGAAAGGAAGTACGCCTCCGCCTCCCGTTCCAGCCCCGCGGCGCAGCGGTACTTTTTGCCCGCCATGCGCATGTAGATCTTTGCCAGCTCCTCGCGTGTGAAATTGCGGAACCTGATCTCGTGCGGAATGCGGCTGGCAAGGCCGGGGTTCGCTTCGAGCAGGAGCTTCATCTCGTCGCCGTAGCCGGAGAGAATGACGATGAAATCCTGCCGGTGGTTTTCCATCTGCGTGATGAGCGTATCCAGCGCTTCGCGCCCGAAGTCCTTGCCGTCATCCGAGGAGCGGTAGAGCGTGTACGCCTCGTCGATGAATAGAATGGAGCCGTAGGCGTCGCGGCAGAGCGCGTTGGTGATCGGCGCGGTCTCGCCGATGTAGCGCCCCACGAGATCGCGCCCCGTGCGCTCATAGAACTGTCCCTTGGAGAGGACGCCCTTTTCTTTCAAAATCCTGCCCAGAATGCGCGCCACGGTAGTCTTGCCCGTGCCGGGGTTGCCCGTGAAGAGCATATGCATGCAGGGCCGTTCGGCGGAGGGCTGCTCTTTCGCCAGCTCCAGCTGGACGACGATCTCGTCGATGCGGCTTTTGACCTCGTCCACGCCGATCAGCTCATCGAGCTGTTCCGAGCCGCCGTGCTCGTCTTCCCATTGATTCAGCGCGCGGCGCACGTCCTCCTTTGTGATGACCAGCGACATTTCCGTTCCCTCCCTCGCTTCGATGAGATTTTTCTGATAAATGACGTCTGAGACCAGCGCGCGGATCGAACGAAAACCGTAGAAATGCTCGCGGTTGCGCTTTTCCACGATCAGCTTTTCCAATCCTTCCACGGCGTCCGGCTCGACCCTGCCGCCGAGACGTGCGGCCATACCCGCTGCCGCAGCGGCGTAATCCGCGGTCGAGAGCGGCGGGACCGCGATGGTGAAGAGCGGGAACACAGCGCCGAGCTCCGCGACGATCTTCTCCTTTTCCGCCCCTTCCGAATAGGGGATCTTGAAGACCGGAAGCAGCCCGCCGCGCTCTCTTGCAAGCCTTCGCAGGAACGAGCGCAGCTCCGCCGTGCCCGCCCGCTCGACACGAAAGCCCATGTCGACGGCAATGATGTCGCTGTTTTCCGAAAGGCGCTCGAATTCCTCGACGACCTCCTTGTCGCTGTCTGCCTTTTTGATCTCCGGCACCTTGGGGCGGTGTTCGATCGTTTTGACCTTGAGCGCCGTCAAAAGCTCGGAGAGCAGCGAGACATAGGTGGTAAAGCCGTTGCCGCCGCCGATGGCGAAGCAGAGCGCACCGTTCTTGCAATAATCGCGAAGATACGTCGCGTCCTCCGACTCTGAGACCGTCCGGAGCCAGCGGCAGTACGCCTTGAACTCCTCCGCGCCGGCAAGGCGCTCGACGCGTTCCATGATCTCTCTGACCTCGCAGGCGCGCGCCGTGTCGCCCAGTGCGCTGAGAAAAAGGCTGCGGCGCAGATCCTCGCCCGTCGTGCCGGGGACGGTTTCCTCCTCGTCCTCTTCGTCGTCCTCATCGACAAAACAGCTTTCGTACAGCTCGCCCACCGCGCAGAGGAACAGCTCGGCAAAGTCTTCGCAGCCGTCATCCTCCATCGGGATCAGCGTCAGCTCGTCGAGGGCGTGGTACATCCCTGTTTTGGAGGAGTAAACATAGATTTCGTCGTCGAAGCTGCCGACGACGAGGCAGCCGTTCAGACCGGATTTCATGCGGAGATAGTAATCGTTTTTGTCAAAGAGCGACGGGTTGGTGTAGCGATTGCCCATCGGCGTCGGCTTTGTGCTGAAAAAGCACACGCCGTTCCAGGCATAGCCGTCGGTCAGCCTCAAAAAGGCTGCGTAGTCCTTCGGGATCTGCGGTACATCGATCCCGTCGACGCCAAGACGCGCGATCATCTGCATGCCCGCCGCCTCGATCTCCGCGTCCGTCGCGCCGTGGTGCTCGCTTTCGCAGAAGAAGGTTTTCTCCAGCAGCTCCAGCATCCTCTTTTCGTTCGACATTGCCTGCCTCTCCTTCCGTTGGTGAAACAGAAAACGATAATGCAATTATAAGCAATATCCGTCAAATTGTATATACTAATTCCGCAAGCCAACGCTCCATGTGCTCATTGATTTGAAACTTTTGCGGAAAACAGTCGATTTTGTAACGGTTATGAACGCACCGTGCTGTAAAATAATCAAAATATGATCTGCACAGAGCTTTGCGAAGCGACCGGCGTCATGTCGACCGCGTTCTGCTGTCCCGGCGGAAGTACAGAGAAAATACAAGGGGGAAGCCTTTATGCCTGTCCGCAAGAACAAAAGTCCCATCAATCGGAGCATTTTGATCGGCTGCGGCGCTCTGATTATTGCGTTGAGCGTGCTGCTGTCGATCCAGACGCAGATGTCGTTCTCCAAAGCGCTGTACGAGCAGTACAA
>SVMM01000003.1 GCA_015067435.1 Oscillospiraceae bacterium
CGACAGCGCATAGCCTGAAAAACTGAATATTCTCCACAGAAAGCGCCGGAAAATGCTCCGGGGCTGGCTTTGCTATGCGCAGATAATACATTTTGGACGGTTGTTTTCCACATAAAGCGCCTTTTCGACGCAAAAAGGGACGCGTTGCAGATTTTTCTTTCTGCAACGCGCCCTTACATATACATATTATGCAGTTCTCGAAAAATTGCCCGTTTCAGTTCACGCGGAACATGTCGACCTGCGACTTGAGCAGATTGGACTGTGAGGCAAGCTCCTGGCAGGACGCCGCCGTCTGCTCCGCCGTGGCGGAGTTCTCGGAAATGACGCCGGAGATGTCCGAAATGCCCTCGCTCACCTGCGTGACCGCTTCCGCCTGCGCCGCGGCGGCGGTGTTGATCTCGCCGATGATGGCGTTGGTGCGCTTGGTCTGCTCGATCACGTCGCTCATGATGTCCGCCGCGCGCTGCGCCAGCTCCACGCCCTCGTTCACCGCCTTGACGGTGTCAGAGATCAGGGTGTTGGTGTTGCTCGCCGCCTCGCCGGACTTGCCCGCGAGGTTGCGCACCTCGTCCGCGACGACGGCGAAGCCCTTGCCCGCCTCGCCCGCGCGCGCCGCCTCGACCGAGGCGTTGAGCGCGAGGATGTTCGTCTGGAACGCGATGTCCTCGATGGTCTTGATGATCTCGCTGATCTTGGCGGACTTGTTGCGGATCTCGTCCATGGCAACGAGCATGGTCTGCATCTGCGCGTTCTGCTCCTCCACCTTTTGCAGGCAGCCAGCGGAGAGCGCGTTCGCCTCGTCCGCGTGGCGCGCCGTCGCCGTCACCTGCTGGTTGATGTTGGCGACCGTTGCGTTGATCTCCTCGATGGCGGTCGCCTGGCGCGTCGTGCCCTCGGCAAGCAGCTGCGAGCCGTTGGCGATCTGTCCCGCGCCGCTCCGCACGCCGTTGGCGGACTCGTCCATGCTGCCCACGATCTTGGCAAGGCGCATCTGGATCTCGCCGAAGGAACGCTCAATGCGCTCAAAGTCGCCGATGTAGCGGACGGCGGGCTTCTGCGTGAAGTCGCCCTCGCCCATCGCCGAGAGGATGGCGGAGATGTCGCCGATATACGAGCTGATGTCCTTCTTGGTCTTTTGCAGGTTGCGCACGAAGTCGCCGATCTCGTCGTGGCTGAATTTATAGTCGCTGTCCGGCTCGGAGAGGTTGCCGCTGCTCATGGCGTTGGCAAGGTCGTTCGCGATAAGGATCGGCTCGTCGAGCAGCTTGCGCAGGACGATTGCGCCCACCACAAACGCCGCAACGACGAACAGCAGCGCCACCACCATGACGATGAGGATGATCGAACGGAACTCCGCGTCCGACTCCTCGGCGTGCAGGCCGGAGAAAAACGCGCAAATAAGGTTGCCGTCGATGTCAAAGCCGGGATTGTACTGGTAGAACATGCTCACACCCGCTGCCTTCGTGCGGCCGCTGAGCGCCTCGTTCCTGTTGTAGATCGCGTCCTGCGCCTTGGCGTTCATCGCGCCGCCGAGCTGGAGCGTGCCCGAGGCGTCGCGCAGCGTGGTGGCAATGGTCTTCGCCTCATAGAAGATGGCGATCTCCGAGCCCGTGGACTCCTTGATGGACGCCACAAGGTCGTTGTCCGCCAGTGAGCGGCCGATCATCACGATGGTCTGGCTGTCGTTGTCGGTGGCAAGATGGATGCAGCACGGACCGCCCGTCGGGTCGTCGATCAGGCCCGTCTCCGTCCTGCCCTTGTACTTACTCAGGTCGGTGGAGATCTGGACGGTTTCGCTGTCCCAGATGCGGTTGCCATTGAAGTCGTAGATCACCATGAAGTCGAGGTCGTCGTCGCAGAGCGCGTCATATGCCGCCTCGAACTGGCTCGCCCTTCTGGTGCTCAGCGCGCCGGAGGCACGGATGAGCTCATAGTCCTCCCAGCAATTCTCCGCCTCGTCCTTGACCATCGTCTCCGCCACGTTGGCGAGCGCCGTCGCCTCGCGCATCAGGAGCTTGTTGCTGAAATTGGACGCCATCCTGATGCTGATGGTGGAAACGATCGCCACCACAACGATCAGTGCGGCGCCGACGACGAACAGCAGCTTTCTTCCCAGTCTTGACATGATCCGTTGTCTCCTTCCTTAATATAAACACTAGGTACTATGGTTCAAATGGCCTCACGCGCTGCGCAGGGTCATGATGTACTCCACTCCGCTGGCGTCGTCATGGACAAAGTCGACCTTGGCGCGCAACGTCAGCGTCCTGCCGTCCGCGCCGTCCATCCGGAACGGTGCGGTGAAGCCCTCCGGCCTCTCGGCGGCGGCGTGGATCTGCCGGATCAGGCGCTCCCGCTCGCTCTCCTCCACGCGCTCGAAGAAGCTCCCGTTGTCCAGCTCCCGCTGCAATTGCCTCCCCGACAGCCCCATCGCGCCCTCAAGACCGTGCTCCACCACGCGGTGGATCCACGTCTCGCCGTTGTGGCGTGCAAAAACCACGCTGTCCCTCGTGATGGACGAGAGCAGCCGCATTTGGTCGTTGAGCGCGGAGAACTCCGTGAGGTTGTAGACGGAACCGTAGAAGTGGCTCTTCTCCCCCTCCCGCTTCAGGAAGAAGAAGTGGACGCGCAGCGCCTCGGCCGAGCCGTCGTCCCGACGGATATGCACCATGCCCTCCGCGCCGTGCAGCGTGTCCATCTCCGCCCAGTCGAGCAGCTCGAACAGCAGCTTCCGGTCCTCCTCCGCCACGGCATTCTGAACGGATTTCAGCCGTCCGGTCAGGTTCGCCACCTTGATCTCCTGCGTCAGCTGCTGGTTGTAGCGCACGATGTCGATGTTGTCCCCCACGCGGTCATAGAACGCGACGGGGCCGAGAATGTCGTTGAGCATCGTGTCGCTGAACAGGTTCTGATCCAGAAACTCACGGATGTGGAACTGCTCGCGCGCCTTGACGCGGAAGCCCCGGTTGTCGATGTTCGCCGGATCGGCGATCAGAGACTCGAAGTCAGCGACGGGCATGGGCCTGTAGAAATAGTAGCCCTGCACATAGCGGCAGCCGAGGTCGGAGAGGAAGTCGGACTCCTCCTTCGTCTCCACGCCCTCCACAATGATCGGCACCGCCATGGTCTTTGCCATGTTGACGATGGACTCCATGATCTGCAGGCCCTTGCGGTCGTCCCCGCTCATGCGGAGAAACTGGGCGTCCAGCTTGATGATGTCCACATTGAGGTTGCGCAGCATGTTCAGCGACGAGTAGCCGCTGCCAAAATCGTCCATCAGCACGGTCAGCCCGCGCGCGCGCAGCCGCTGCACCGTATCCGCCACCGATTTGTTGTCCACATACGCGGACTCGGTGATCTCGATCTTGATGGAATCCGACGGGAGCTCGTATTTCTCCATCAGGCTGTCGAAATACGCCGGCACGTCAATGGTGAAAATATCGATCTGGGAGACGTTGACCGAAACCGGAATTGCGGTGCTCCCGCTGTCGATCCAGCGCTTCTGCCACGCGCAGACCTCCTCCCAGACGTACTTGTCCAGGTCGGTGACGAAGCCGTACCGCTCCAGAACCGGCACGAACACGCCGGGCGATACCATCTCGCCGTTGAGTTTGCGCCAGCGCACCAGAGACTCCGCGCCCACGACCTTGCCGCTGGCGATCTCGCACTGCGGCTGGAGCATGATGAACAGCTCGTGGTCGGTCAGTGCCTTCTGGAAGTCGGAGAGGATGTGGTAGTCCCGGTCCGTCTGCATCATCATCGAAAGCTCAAACAGGCGGATGCGGTTGTGGTAATCGTCCTTGGCGCGGTGGGCCGCGAGAGCCGCGCGGTCATACACGTCGTAAACGCTGCTCTCGCCCTCCGCGCCCATCAGGCTCACGCCGATGGCGGGCATGAAGCCGACGGAGGTGCCATAGCTCTTGACCAGCTCGTGAATATCCTCGTACAGCTTCTCAATCAGCTCCATATCGAAGGGCATCAGGATGCAGAAATCATCCTGCCCCAGATAACAGGCAAGGCCGCCCACGCTCTGCTCCAGACGCGCGATCTTCGCGCCGACGGAGGCAAGCAGCAGATCGCCCTGATCCCTGCCGTACCACTCGTTGAACAGCTTGAAATGCTCCAGATCGATGGCGGCCATGCACCAGCCCTCGGAGTGCTCCTTGATAAAACTCCCCGCGAGGCTGTAAAAGTGCTCCTCCCACAAAAGCCCCGTCAGCGCGTTGCGCATAAAGGGCGTCAGGTTCACGTTCGCCGCCGCAGACGGCGGCTCTGCCAGCTCCGCCGCATCCTCCGCGTCCTCCGCTTCCGGCTTCGCCTCGTCCTGAATGTCCGTCAGGAACGCGTAATACACGCCCTCCGGAAGACCGTTGACCGCGCCGCCGACGGCGGTCTGCTCAACCAGATGCCAATCGCCGCCCGCGGTTTTATAGCGAAAGCGGTGACGAAGCACGCCGGTCTCGGACGTTTCTAGCCGGCGCAGGATCTCATTCGGATGGCACTCCGCCAGAAAGACCTCCATATCGTCCGGATGAACCAGATTCTCGGCGGTGTAGCGGAACATATTCAGAAATCCGCCGCTGATCGCGGGCGAAAAATGCTTCCCCTCGGAATGGCGAAGGAGCCGGACACGGTCGTGTACCATATCGATCTCGGCAAGCTCGTCATACGGCGAGAGCATCAGCTCCACAATCGCCGCGGCAGGCTGTTCCGTTTCCGGCGCGCTGCCCATCGCTTCCGTGCTCATCGATACGCCCCCTCCCCTTTCAGGATATCAGAGATATGCGCGAGGATATTCTCGTCCAATCTTGAGATATGATAGCAAATTCGTCGGTGTTTGTCAACTTTGGACACACGATTTGCCACGCTTCTTTTTCGTGAAAAAAGACTTGCACAGCTTGCGCCGAGGCGCTATAATAGGTCAGTCGACGGGGTGTTGCGCAGTTGGTAGCGCGCCTGCTTTGGGAGCAGGAGGCCCAGGGTTCGAATCCCTGCACTCCGACCAGACGAAAAACGACAGGTTTCGACCTGTCGTTTTTTGTCTGGCGGCACGCTTTGCGTGCTGTGATTTCAAGACGTGCTGACGCGCGGCTCCCTCGCCTCCGCTCGGTCGCGGGTGCATAATTCCGGCTGTCCCCCGTGTGAAGGAGTTTTATTCGGCCGGTGCATCAAGAATCTGTTTCATAATGTAATCGGGACAGTATACGTATCGGGACATGGTTTCAATCATGTCAAATCCATCCCACTTGAATGTCAGATCCATGGTCTTGCCGACAGGAACAATCCTGTCGCAGCCTCGTAACCCGCTGTCTGTCACAAAATGCTGCAGCTCATGCGCGTCCATGCCGTAATGCGAAAGAGTCTGGCATGACTTTCCGAGAATTGGAACAAGCTCATTGAGATTATCCGCTGTATACTCGAAGAAGTATCCTCCGCCGAGTTTATAATCCATTAAACCCGTGTCGAGACAGCTAACCTCAATGCGCATAACCCTGTTATCCCAGCTGACCATGCGCGCCTCCTTGCCGGATGCCCCAAGCAGGCAGAGCTGATTCAGCTTGTCTATGGCCTGAATATCCCTGAAATCATAGTCCGTTTCGACAAGCCGTTCCACCTCGTTCCAGAACAGCGCCTTTGCTTCATCGACCCGCCCGCCGAACCAGATCACGATTCTGGGAGAGGAGCAGGCGTTCTGATCCATATAATAGGTATCCGTATAGAACCCCGCCGCGAGTTTTTTGATGTCCGCCCGGATAACCGCGTCCGAGTTCATCAGCGCAACGCTGTGTCGGTCGGCGAATGCCATTTCAATCGCCCGGGGCGGCAGCTTGGCGGCGCGAACCGTCTCAATGGTGCGGTTTCCACCCCAGATGATGCGCACGTCACAAAGGGAGGACAGATACCGGGTAACGGCATCGTCGTGTTCATACCGAAGCAGGATCAGATATTGCTCCATATCCCGGAAACCGTCGCGAAATGTCTTCTTCATGCAGTCCACCACGATATCCACCTGCTCGAAGGCTTTACTGGAGAGGCGGACGATATTGATGTTGCCTGCAAGCAGCGAAGAAGTAAAGGAAACCGCGAAATTGATGGGGACGTTGGAGGGTGCGAAGTGAAGCGCGACACCCCGGCCGACTTTGCCGTCCACATTTGCATAGTAATGCTCCTTGATCTGCCGCAGAGATGCGGCACGAATCCAGAAGGCATAGCTGCCGATATCCGGGAAAGCCCTCGTTCGAGCGTCTCGCATAAGGTTTCTGGAAAACGCGCTCAAAAAAGCAATCGCCCTCTCGCTCCAGGTGGGAAGTGCTGGGACGGAGCCTGCTTTTTCCACCATCTCGGAGTTTCCGGTGAGGAAGCTGACGCTATTTAAGCATTTCGGCATATGTATCGCTGCACCCCCTCAACTCCGCGCTCTGGATCCGGCCGAGAATTTGAATATACTTTCCTTTCCTGCCGCAAGGACAGTCATCCTCTCCGAGTATTATGCCCCTGTCCTCTGTAAGCAAGGAATGGCCGGGATAGGAATGCGGCAGCACAGAGACAGTCTGAAGGATCCCCGCTTCACCGTTCCCGCACAGCGAGAAGTCATCCGGCCTTCTCACGAATACGTCCGAAAAGATACTGGCATGGAGATGGTGGCATTCGCACTCCGCATAGATGCAGCCGGTCTGCTCCACCATCCCATAGTGATCCAGAAAATGGATGATTCCAAAGGTTTCTGTCATTCTGCGGCGAAACTCTTCCTGCGTCACCGAGTCGGAGATCAGCTTTTTCCAACCGCCGCCGGTCATCAGCCACCCTGCTGAAAGGTCATATCCCCTGCCGTTCTGCTGCACAGCTTCGTACAAATGCTGCCACACCATGAAGGTAAATCCGAAAATCAGAAATTTAGTATGCCCGTATTTCTCCAGGAAACGCATCAGAGCCGCTTCATCGAGGCTCATATCCTCATTCAGGACGAAGACCATCTCCCGCGCCATCACCTGCAGCCCGATGATGGCCGCGCCCCGCGCGGAGAACTGGATGCGATCCTTCATCACGGCCGGTGAATCGATCACAAGGATGGGAAGCCGTTGTTTTCCCAGAAAATCCCCCAAGATCCGGATCAAGACCTTCTGCTGCATCATGGCGGTTTCCCGGTCTACATAGATGCGGGAAACCGCCTGATTCGTGGTGCCTGAAGAGGTCATGGTCTTGAACACGCTCTCCCGCGGGATGCTCATAAGCTCAAGCTCCTTGAATAGGCGCACGGGAATAAAAGGAATGTCAGAAGCGTGCATCACCCGGTCGGCATCGTAATTCAAAGTCTTCAGCATACCCGCATAAGCCGCGCAGTTTTCCCTGTGGTGCTCGGTGAGCGCGACCAGCTCTCCGGTAATAAGCCGGTCCTTCTCCGATCTGCTCAGCGAGTAGACGCCATGGTTGTAGAAATCCTCAATCATGTTCCGATCCTCTGAGTCTTTTCACGATCTTCTCTGCGACCTGCGGAGCGGTGATGCCAAAGTGCTCCCAAATGTACCGGGGAGCCCCGGCATCGGAGAAAGCGTCGGGAAAACCGATAAGCATCTGCGGCGGAGTGTTTGCGAGCGTCGCTTTATACTCCGCCACGGCGCTGCCCATTCCACCCACTACATTGTGCTCCTCCATGGTAACGATCAGCCTGTGGCCGTTGAAAATCTCCCAAAGTGAATGCTGATCTACCGGTTTTATGGTGTGCATATCGGCAACGGTGCAGGAAATCCCCGACTGCTCCAAAAGCTTTGCCGTTTCCATTGCCTCGTGAACCATCAATCCGGTGCCGATTAAAGCCACGTCGCTTCCCCGCTGCAGGAAGCTGATGCGTCCCGGCTCAAACACATAGCTTTCGTCATATACAATGGGGCAGCCGGGGCCTCCGCTGAGGCGAATATACATCGGCCCGTCATACCGGGCGGAATACAACGCCATATAGTAGGCCTGCAGGCCGTCGGCGGCGCTCATTACGGTCATGTTCGGCAGCGCACGCATAAAGGCAATGTCTTCGCTTGCCCAGTGTGCGATGCCGGAGCGCGCCGCCACAACGCCGGCGGCAGTTCCGACCAGTTTCACGTTGAGATTCAGGTGGGCGACATGCTGGCGCACCTGTTCCAGATCCCTGACGGCGAGGAAAGATGCATAGGTGGTGGCAAACACATGATAGCCCTCCATCGCCAGACCGGAGGCGATGCCGACCATATCCTGCTCGGCTATGCCGACGTTCAAAAACTGCTCCGGGAACTGTTCGGCAAAGCGGGAAAGGTTGGACAGCTGCGCCAGATCGGCGGTAAGAACCATCAGTGACTCGTCTTCTTTTGCAAGCTCCGGCATGGCAACACCGAAAAACGTCGCCCTCTGCCCCATCCGCGACCAGGATCGAATCTGGCCTTTTGTTACGCTCATAGAACCCTGCCCTCCATGAGTTCCGTCATTGCCGCGTCGTACTGTTCCCGTGTGATCGCTTTCTGATGCCACTCCGGCCGATTCTCCGCAAAGGGCAGGCCCTTTCCCTTGACCGTTTCGCATATCAGGACATTCGGCAATCCGGTTTGGATCTCAGCGAAAGCCCGCAGAAGATCGGCGATGCTATGCCCGTCGCAGACGATGGTGTTCCATCCAAACGCAGCCAGTTTATCCGACAGCCTGCCAAGGCTCATGATGTCCTCCGTGGTGCCGTCGTAGCACAGGCGGTTGCGGTCAATGACGGCAACCAGGTTGTCCAGCGAATAGTGGCTTGCAGCCATAAAGCTCTCCCAGACGGAACCCTCGTTCAACTCGCCGTCGCCCATCAGCACATAGACCTTGTAATCCTTGTGGCGTTTTTTCCCGGCAAGGGCCTGACCGGCGCCCACGGAGAGCGCCATACCCAGACTGCCGCCGGAATACTCCAGGCCAATTTCAGGATCGCAGGGGTATCCTATCAGGCGGCTTCCGTCTTCGGTGTAGCCGGGCAGCTCCCGTTCAAGCAGAAAGCCCTTCTCAACCAACGCCGGAAAATGCGCCAGCGTACAATGGTTCTTACTGACCAGCAGACGATCCCGTTCCGGGTCAAGAGGGTTTTGCGGTTCTACCTTCAAAACCTCCCCATACAGCACCGCCATGATCTCCATGCAGGAAAAACCGCCGCCGATGTGGGAGCCCTTTGAACCTGCCGATAGTGCCATATCCAGCGCCATCTTCCGCATACGGATCGCCATTGCACGCAGCCGTGCAATGGTTTCCGGTGAATCGTTCACACGCATATTCTTCCTCCATCCGCGATGAGCACCTGACCGGTGATGAACGACGCCGCGTCCGAAGCCAGAAAAAGCGCGCATTTCGCGATCTCTGAAGGGTCTGCTTTCCTGTGCAGGCTGCTTCGATCCAGTATCTTTTGAATCTCTTCCTCCGGCTTCACGTTTCCCATATCCGTTTCCGTCAGGCCCGGAGCGATGGCGTTGACGCGGATGCCATATTGCCCGACCTCATGGGATATGGTCTTGGTGGCATAAATCAGCGCCGCTTTGCTGGAGCCGTAGGCGAGATATCCCGGCGTGGCTTCAATCCCTCCGACGGAGGCCATGTTGACGATACAGCCGCCCTTTTGACGCATCATGACCCGAAGGATCATCTGCATGATCTGAACCGGCGCAAAACAGTTGACTTGAAAGACATCCTTTACCGTGGAGATCGGCGTCATCGTCGCAAGTCCGCCGTGGGAGATCCCGGCGTTGTTGATCAGAACATCGATCCGCTTTTTCTCTTTTATGATCGACTGGATCCCTTGCCTGATGTCGTCTTCGTCGGACAAATCAAAACATACCGGTTTGATCCAAATTTGATTCTTTTCGGAAATCTCAGCGGCGTCCCGGGAAAACTGTTCGTCCGGTTTGCGGATGCACGCCCATATATTCGCTCCGCTTTCGGCAAACAGCTCAAGCATGACCCGGCCGATACCGCGTCCCGCCCCTGTGATAATGATATTTTTTCCCTGCATGATCCGATCCGGCATCTTATTCACCTCAGCCGCACGATTGTCGATCATGCGCACATTTCTTTTCTAACCGCTGCGGCGATGGACTCCGCCGTTAATCCGCAGCGTTCGTTCATAAACTCATGCTTCCCTGCCTTCATAAAGGCATCCGGCATACCGAGCCTGACCAGCCTCGGCATGTTGCCCGCTTCTGCCGCAGCCTCGGCGACCGCGGTTCCCAATCCGCCGCAGATGCTGTGTTCCTCCACGGTAACAATCAGCTTTTTCCCCTTTGCCATTGAAATCAACAGCTCATCGTCAATCGGACGGATCGTGTGCATATTGATCACAGCTGCGGAAATGCCCTCCAGATCAAGCGCCTTTGCCGCTTTCAGGCTTTCGGATACGGGAACTCCGTTCGCAACGACCAGAACATCCGTGCCTTCCTTCATGACGATCCCTTTCCCGATTGCAAACGGATAGTCTTCGGTATAGACAATGGGCACATTCCTTCCTCCGGTCAGGCGGATGTACATCGGTTCCCTGTAGTCGGCCGCCGCTTCGATCGTTTTGACGATCTCGGTGCAATCCGCCGGCGTCACCACTGTAATATTGTGCATCAATCGCATGACGGCCGCGTCTTCCATCCCATAGTGGGAGCATCCGGAGAGCCCCTGCTCAAACCCCGCGCTCAACCCTATGAGTTTTACGGGCAAACGCATGTAACCCAGATTCATACGGATCTGATCCAGGCATCTTTCGGTGACAAACGGTGCAAAGGAGGTAGCAAAGGCGGTTTCCCCCTCCATCGCAATTCCGGCGGCGATTCCGATCATGCTTTGTTCGGCAATGCCGGCATTGATCAGCCGGTCGGGATACGTTTCTCTGAATTTCTTTAATCCGGAGGAAATCGCCAAATCGGCGGTAACGACATAGAAATCCTTCTCTTCGGCAAGCGCCTGCAGCGCTTGGCCAAGTGTCCCGCGCGCTCCAAGCAACGACCATGTTCTCGCATTTCGTCTGTTGATTTCCATCTCATCTTCCCCTTAATTCTTCCATAGCCTGCTGGAACTCTTTTTCTGTCATCTGCCTGTGATGCCAATCATTGTTGTTTTCCATGAAGGAGATTCCTTTTCCCTTCACAGTGTTCGCGATGATGGCTTTGGGCTTTCCGTTGTTCCAGTCAATGCCCGCGAAGACGGCGTCAATCTGTGCGAGATCGTTGCCGTCCAGCTTCCATGTTTCCCAGCCGAAACTTTTCCATTTGCCTTCCAAATCGCCCAATGACATAACGCTGTCATTTGTCCCGTCACTCTGCAGCCCATTCCGATCAACGATTGCCATCAAATGGTCAAGGTGGTAGTGGCTGGCACACATGGCCGCTTCCCACACGGAGCCTTCATCGCATTCTCCGTCGCCCAACAGAACGAAATTCCGGTAGCTTCTGTCCTTTTTGACGGCGATGATCTGATTGCCGACAGCCAGAGATAACCCCTGTCCCAGGCTTCCGTTGGAGGATTCGATACCCAGCTCCAGATTCCTCACCGGATGAGAACTCAGCTCCCCTTCATTCTGCTGAAAGGTACTGAGCTTATCCTCGTCGAAAAAGCCCGCCATTTGAAGCACCGTATAGTAGCTTAAAACGCCGTGTCCCTTGCTCAAAAAGAATCTGTCTCTCTCCGCCCATTCCCTGCACGTCAGATCGTAGTTCATTTCCTTGAGATAAAGGAAAATCAGCAGTTCCACAGATGACAGCGCGCCGCCGAAATGGACGGCATAATTCGATGCAAATCCGGTTTTTACCATCTTGATTCTCGCGGTTTCGGCCGCATCCTTCAATTCCTGAATACTCTTCATTTTCATCTGGATCCTCCGTCCACCCGTATCACTTGTCCGTTCACAAACGAAGCCTGTTCAGACGCCAGAAAGAAAGCCACATTCGCGACCTCTTCCGGCTGTCCCAGTCTGTTCATCGCACAACGATCCAACAGGTTGTCGCCGACTTTTTCCTTTACCTTTTCGACCATATCGGTCTCGGTCGGGCCGGGTGCGATCACATTTACCCGGATCCCCTGCTCGCCCATCTCCGACGCCAGGATCCTTGAAAGAGAGATCAAAGCTGCTTTTGAACTGCCGTATGCACAATTGGTCGGATTCGCGTCCAAGCCGGCGATCGATGCGATATTGACAATACTGCCCTTTTTCCGTCGCAGCATCAGTTTTGCAACCATTTGCGCAAGATAAACCGTCCCAAAGAAATTGGTTTCAAACACTTCTCTCAACTTCTTCATTGAGGTCATGAAGAACAGATCCGTGTTGACAACGCCGGCAACATTGATCAGCGCGTCAATATCTGTTTTATCGGCTCTGATCTGCTTTACCGCATTCGTTATTTCCTCTTCGCTCGTCAAATCAAAGAATACAGGCTTGATCTCACAGCCGCATCGGGCGGAAAGCTCACGCATCTCCCTCAAAAACTGCTCGTCTTCTTTTCGGGCGCAAGCCCAGATTTTCTGATATCCGCCCTCGGCAAATCTTTTCACCGTCTGGCTGCCGATACCACGGTTCGCCCCTGTAATGATTACGCTGTTTGCCATAATCCTTGTCCCCCTCTTTGACATATCATTCACTGTTACCCGAGAAATCTCGTCAAAAGATAGTTCATGTTCTCGATCTGATAGCCCAGCAGTTGATTGGCCTTTATCACGCTGGGGTTATTGGACGACACATGCGCCACAATCCGTTTTGCCTTGTTTGCTTTGGCCACCTCGATCATATAGTATCCCAGATAGACGCCAAAACCGGGAAACCTGCTCGTGCTCATCAGCCCGGACAGCAAGCCCGTGACCGTGCCTTTGTCATCCGTTTTCATCACGGAAAAACCTGCCGCTTCATCTCCATAGCTGATGATATAGGGACGGGCGCCGCGATTGGCAATCTCCTCGCGAATCCAGTTTCCGTATCGCCGCGCCGCAACGGCGGGGCCGAATCTCGGATTGAGCGAAATCTTGTCGGTCTGGAAAACAGATCCCCCGTCCACGGCATCATAAATCTGTTTGATTTCATTTTCGTCCGCCGGATGAAAGG
This sequence comes from Oscillospiraceae bacterium, assembly GCA_015067435.1. Classification (GTDB taxonomy): domain Bacteria; phylum Bacillota; class Clostridia; order Oscillospirales; family Oscillospiraceae; genus Hominicoprocola. The sequence continues at coordinate 13,058 of SVMM01000003.1, forward strand.
TAAACTCATGCAAATGTCTTTGATATGCCTCCGGAAGCTCGCAGACCGGCTTCATGGATTGAGCGATGGCAACCTCCGCAAACCGGAACCCGCCCGCAAGGAGGCCGTTCACAATATCGATCCTGTTCATCGGGATAACCGCTTCCTGATATATGTAATCCTGATTTTTAACGGTTTCCGTCACTGCCGCAGGATCATCGTTCCCGTCAAAGTGAAATACGGCGCTGCTTGCAACGCCGAGATTTTTCTGCTCCCAGGGTGTTTCCTGAATCCACATATGCACTCCTTCTGTCCGGCACTCAGATAACCGCAATCGTCCGGGTCAATACCGCTGGCAGGGCGTATCCGTCCCAGATGAGGTCGAAGTCCATCGTCCTGCCCAGCGGCACGATCCGGTCAATGCCCATGATCCCGCTTTCCAGCAACGGCGCGAACATGTTCCGATCTCCAATATACGCAATGGTCTGGCAGCGTTTGTTGTCGCACAGGCTCCTGAGTTCCGTAATGTCGCTGCAATCGCACTCGAAGAAATAGCCGCTGTTGTCCCGGTATTCCATCAGTTTTTCGGTATCCGGCGGCACGGAGACGCGGAAGATCAGATTGTCCTCTCCATGCTCCGCGTGTGCCCCCGGCAGATTGACTGCCGCCAGGCACCCGCTGACAAGCTTGTTGACGCCCTGGATCGGCTGAAAATTGTACTTTTTCTTCACCAGCCGGTGGGCTTCCGCCCAGAACAGTGTCTTCGCCTGCGGGATGCTGCTTCCCACCCATGCGATTACTCTCGGGCTGGTGCAGGCGTTCTGGTCCGTCAGGAAAGTATCGTTATAGAAATCCTCCGCCACCCTGGTCTTGTCCTCCATGGCAAGGTAGGCATCAGAATCCACCACAGCCAGAGAATACCGGTCTGCAAAAGTAATCTCGGAAGACCGGGGCGGAAGCGGAGATCTCCTCAGCTCGGCAATCGTCTGATCCCCGCCCCAGACTACCCGCACATCTGCCGCTGCCGAAAACCAGTCGTTCACGGCGCGGTCCCGTTGGTAGCGCATCAGCAGGAGATACGGCCGCAGCCCGGGACATTCGTCCAGGGCATGATTCAATGCGTCCGCGATCATCTCCACCTGCGGGAACGGTTTGGAGGGCACCCGCACCGCATTGGCGTTGCCGGTCATGAGGCCCGCAGCCAGCGAATACGCAAAGTTTACGGGGACATTGGACGGCGCAATGTGGAACAAAACGCCTCTCCCCACTTGAACGCTCCCACCTTGTGTTGCGAACCGCGTTTGCAGCTTCATGACCGATGCCTTGCGGATCCAGAAGGCAAAGGTGACCACATCGGGGAATGCCTTTGCCGCTGAATTACCCATCAGCTGTTGTGAAGCAATGTTCAAAAAGCGGATCACTTCGGCATCAAAGGGCATTCGCACCTGAACACGGGCAAGTCCCTCCGCAATCTGCGCATCTCCAACCAAAAATGATATTCCGGCGGGCAAATCAGTCCTTGAATCGTTCCGCATAAGTATCGCTGCACCCCCTGATCTCAGCATCTTTCAGCCTGCCAAGGACTTTGAAATATTTTCCCTTTCTTCCACAGGGACAGTCGTCAACGCCCAGAACCACGCCCTCGTCCTCTGTCAGCAGGTTGTGTCCCGGATAAGACTCCGGTATGGAGGACATCACCTGCAGGATTCCCGGTTCACCGATGGCGCATTCGGAGAAGTCCAGCGGTCGTCTGGCGATCACGTCCGAGAAAATGCTGGCGTGGAGGTGACCAAATTCACATTCCATATAAATACAGCCGGTCTGCTCTGCCATTCCGTAATAATCGTGGATCTGCTCAAGCCCGCACACTTCCCGCAGGCTGTTTTTGAACACGTCGGACGTAACAGCGTCCGCGGCGAGCTTTTTCCAGCCTCCGCCGTGAATCAGCACGCCGTCGGACAGGTCGAAAACGATTCCCTGTTCCCGCAGGCGCAGAAGCTCCCGATAGAAGTGCTGCCAGACCATAAAGGTGAACCCGAACAGCAGAATGCGCTGACCATGGAAGCAAGACAGGAAATCCCGCAGTTCATCCACGTTCAGGCGCATTTTGTCGTCCAGCGCAAACATACGCTTTGCGCCAAATATAGAAAAGCCCAGAATGCCGGCCCCCCGCGCAGAAAACATATTCCTGTCCTTTACGACGCCCGGGCAGTCGATGACAATCATAGGCATACGCCCCGTTCCGATGAAATCCGAAACGATCCGTACCATTGCCCGCTGCTGATTGGCAGAGGTCACGCGATCCAGGAAGATTCTGCTGACGGACTGGCCGGAGGTGCCGGAGGATGTCACAGTTTTGACCACCGCGTCGTCGGGCACGGATTTCAGCGAGAGCTCTTTAAACAAACGAACCGGCAGGAACGGCAGCATCCGATAATCCTGCATCGGCTCAGCAGGGACGTCAAAGCACTCCAGAATTTTGGAATATTCAGGGCAGTTCATTCGATGAAACTCTGTCAATGTATTTAGACGCCGTGTCAATATTTTTTCTTTCTCCGGCTGTGCCATGGAATAGGTCGGGAGTAAAAACAGTTCCTCAAACGTCATTTGTCTTCCCACATCCTGTTCTGAATAATTGCAGCCATTTCGCGGAAATGCTCCCGAATAAAAAAATGCGTCCCATCAAAACGGCAAAGTTCAAAACGGCCGACAAAATATCGACGCCACTGCGCCATGTATTCCGAAGGCGTGTCCTCTTCAGAATAGAAGATGGTTGCAGGGATGTCTGTCTCAAAGTGTATGTTCTCAAACCAGTATTTGCCAACCATGGCGTAATCCGCCCGATACAGAGGAAGATAAACCCGCCAAAAGCTCCGGTTGCTGATGAGGCAGTCGGGAACGGCGCCGAAGCTGATCGTCCGCTGCTTTACCCTCTCGTCCGGTTCCGTCTGCGTAAAGCCCCGCAGCTCCTCTCTGACGCGAGGCTCGTGAGCAGCAAGAAAAATGTGGAACGGCCTCGGAAAATCGGAGGCGGTAATGCGCCGCAGCACCTCCAGAACGGCTATTGCTCCCATGCTATAGCCAAGCAGTGCATATTTACTCCCGGTATATGCCGTTTTCAGGCAGGAGAACATATCCTCTGCCAGAGCGTCGAAATCCCTGTAAAAAGGCTCCCGATACCGCGTTCCATGCCCCGCGTACTCCAGCTTCTCAACCTGCAGTTCCGGCAAAAACGTTTCGATGTCGTCGAAAAGCGTTCTCCTGCCTCCCGCGCAGGTAAAGCAAAAAAGCTGTCCGTCACAGGCCATTGTACTGTTCCAGCGCGCTGTACAGCGTCTTCCCGGAATCGTTCTTCGGGATCTCGTCAATATGAATAACACGGAAGGCAGACGGATTGAGCCGGGTCACCGCTGCCGCGTATTCCTGTATCGGCTTCATCAGCGTTTCCTCTGTGGTAAAAATCGACAGGCGGTCATCGATGCCGGTACAGGCTGCGTCGACGTTGAACCTGCCGCGGATGAGCCGCTCCATCTCATCCAGGTTGACGCGGTTGCCGAAAATCTTGAGGAAGCGCTTTTTTCTTCCGCTGATATAGAAGAAACCGTCCTCATCAAAGTAAGCCATGTCGCCGGTTTTCAATACGCCGTGGCATTCATCACCGCGGTTCAGATCCGCTCCGCATTCCGCATACCCGAGCGTGACGTTCTTTCCCTCGTAGATCAGCTCGCCAACCACGTTCGGATCGGTGATTTCCCGCTCGTCCCCATCAATCAGCCGGAACCTCCCGCCGGGAATTGCAATTCCTACGGAGCCTTTTTTCACCAGCGCCATCTCTGCGGGCAGGTATCCCATTCTGGCAGTGGCCTCACATGCTCCATACATGACGAAAAACCGCTTGTCGTTCTCGACGGCATACTTTGCAAACTTCTCTTGAATATCCGGAAGTATCTTCCCGCCTGCCTGTGTCATGGTGCGAAGCGACGGCAGCTCCATACGATAAAACCGCATACGGTCCAGCATTTCATAAGTATAGGGCACGCCTCCGAAGGATGTGGCGCCGGCTTCTCGGAAGAAATCCCAAAAGCCTCTCTGCGTAAAGTCCTTATCCGTCACCAGAATCGTAGCGCCTGCAAGAAGATGGCTGTTGATAATCGAAAGGCCGTATGTGTAGTTCATCGGCAGGGTAGTTATCGGCCGCTCCTCCGCGTCCAACTCCAGATATTTGACGATGGATTGGGCGTTGTCGATGATATTGACATAGGATTGGCGCACCAGCTTGGGAGAACCCGTCGAGCCTGACGTGGTCAGGAGCAAACCCAGCGCGTCGTTCAGGGGATATGCTTCTTGCCGCGCAGTCTTCATCAGCGCGTACCCGTGAGCGGAGTATACCGCCTCCATATCCGCGAATCTCCCCGACTGATCCTCCGGAATCCACAGATAGGACGGGGCGTAAGTGTCGATCAAGTTTCTCAGAAGAGAGTCCTCCAGCCGACTGCTCAGAAGCAGCGGTACGATGCCATGATTCACAAACGCTGCATAACCCATGATCGAGCCGATCTCATTTCGGCAAAGCGAAAAAACGAGGCATCTCCCTCCCGTTGCTGCAGCAAGGCGGTCTGTCTCGTATTGCATTTCTTCATAGGTCAAGGTGTTGCCGCGATCATCACGCAGGGCAATTCTTGGTTCTTGGGCGCTGAAATCCCAGATCCTATCCATCAAAACGACACTCCGTAATTATCCTTGGAAAGAATTTCTTTGCCCTTTTCATAGGAGCTGAAATCAATAATGTCTTCTGTGTCCATGATAATGTCGAATGTATCCTCCATGGCTGCAATCAGAGTCATGTGTCCCACGGAGTCCCATTCGGGAATATCTTGATATTGCAGTCCCTCCAGTTGATCCGCTCCGATTTCAAACGTAGTAATAAACGCCTCATTGTACTTTTCAAGGTTGCTCATGGTTTATCCTTTCTCCTTTTGTGTATGATCTCGGTCAAAACAGATGAGTCATTCTGCCGGTTCGGTATTCATGGTCTCTCGCACAACGTATTGCGGTGAATTGTTCAAACTGATATAAATCCTCCCTAAGTATTCCCCAATCATACCAAGTATCAGCATGATGACCCCTGATGAAAACAACTGGACGGCCATGATGGAGCTGTAACCCATAGGGATTCCAGAGTTGCAAAGCCTTCGAATAATAATAATCAATCCATAGACGAATCCAAGGAAGGCAAAGAGCACACCCAGGATCAACGCAATGCGCAGCGGTTTGACCGAAAAGGACGTCAGTCCGTTCGCAAACAGCTCGACGGACTTTATTAAGGTAAAGCCCGAAGCGTTCCCGTCCTCACGTTCCCGCTCCTCCATCGGAACCATCTTGATGTTGTGCGTTGCGCGCAGGACAAGTCCCGCGACATAGGGATAGGGATTGCGGTATTTCAGAATCTCATCGCATACAAAACGCTTGATAACAGCGAAATTCTCCAGCACGACTCCCTTTGGAGGCTCAATGAGCATATTGACCATCGAATTGTTTACCTGGCTGCCCATGCGCTTCCACAGCGACTCCTTTTTCCGAGGATACGCCGCCGTTGCACAGTCATACCCCTCATTTGCAACCGGGTCTACCAGCTCCCACAGTCTGTCCATCGGGCACTGGCAGTCATCGTCGAGATTGACGATGTATTCGCCTCTGACGTATGAAAAACCCGCCATCATGGCGCTGTGCTTTCCGAAGTTCTTTGCCAGATTGATCACCTTAAAGCAAGGATCACCGGCGGCCAGTTTTCTCAGGACAGTCAATACGCCGTCCGGAGAGCAGTCGTTTACAGTGATGACTTCATAGGTGTACTCCGGTTTCTGTGCCACCGTTTCCACGATCTCCCGATAAACCTTTTCTATGGTCTTTTCACTGCGATAACATGGGATCACAAAGCTGAGCAGATTTTTGATTTCCTCACGTTTTCTGTCGCTCATGAGCATCGTCCTTATTCTGTCCTGTAAGCCAAATTGGCTTCCCATATCTTTCAAATGACCACTGGGCAATTTCCTTCTCATCAGTCAGAAATCATGATATGCCCGAGTTATCTACAACAAGTAAGTATTATATCATATAGCACATTCCGAATTCAAGGCTAACAATAAGGAAAACGTATTATTTTTAATTCTCGTTGTCGCAATAATGATTATTCCAAAACATTCCGCACGGGAGCAGGATGCATTTGAAGGGCAATGGGCAGCAGGAATCGTCCTGCTGCCCATACTGCTGTTATGCAAATGCTCGTTGTCTGTTCAATATGCTTGCGCGGCGGTCGGTTAATTCAAACCCGTTATAACCGCTTTGATTGCACAGCGCACATACGCTCCGACACCTCGCCTCCGCCCGGTCGCACAGTCCTTTCGGATATGTTCCGTGCGAAGTAAGAAGCATATTACTTCAGCGCCGCCTTGAGAGCTTCGACGCGGTCGGTCTGCTCCCACTTCACGCCGAGATCCTCGCGGCCCATGTGGCCGTAGGCGGAGAGCGCGCGATAGATGGGCTTTCTGAGGTCGAGGTCGCGGATGATCGCCGTCGGGCGGAGGTCGAAGACCTTGTTCACCGCCTCTTCCAGCTTGTCGTCGCTGACCTTGCCGGTACCGAACGTCTCCACCAGCACGCTCACGGGCTTCGCCACGCCGATGGCGTAGGCAAGCTCGACCTGGCACTTCTCCGCGAGGCCGGCGGCGACGATGTTCTTCGCCACATAGCGCGCGGCGTAGGCGGCGCTGCGGTCGACCTTGGTCGGGTCCTTGCCGGAGAACGCGCCGCCGCCGTGGGGTGCGCTGCCGCCGTAGGTGTCGACGATGATCTTGCGTCCCGTAAGGCCGGAGTCGCCCTGCGGGCCGCCGATGACGAAGCGGCCGGTCGGATTGACGAAGAACTTGGTCTCGGCGTCCAGCAGCTCCGCGGGGACGGTGGGCTTGATGACCTGCTCGATCATATCCTTGCGGATCTGCTCCAGCGTCACGTCGGGGTCGTGCTGCGTGGAGACGACCACGGTGTCGACGCGCACGGGCTTCCAGTTCTCGTCGTACTCGACCGTCACCTGCGTCTTGCCGTCGGGGCGCAGGTACTTGATCTCGCCGCTCTTGCGCACTGCGGCAAGCTTTTTCGCCATCTTGTGCGCAAGCGAGATCGCCAGCGGCATCAGCTCCGGTGTCTCGTTGCAGGCGTAGCCGAACATCATGCCCTGATCGCCCGCGCCGTTGTCGAGCTCGCTCTCGCCGCTCTCCTTCGCCTCAAGGGACTTGTCCACGCCCATGGCAATGTCACCCGACTGCTCGTCGATGCTGGTGATAACGCCGCAGGTGCTGTAATCGAAGCCGATGGAGGCGTCGGTGTAGCCGATGTCGCGGATGACGTCGCGCGCGATCTTGGCGATGTCAACGTAGCAGCTGGTCGTGATCTCGCCCATGACGTGGACGAGTCCGGTGGTGACGGTGGTCTCGCAGGCGACGCGCCCCTGCGGGTCGGCCGCCATGATGGCGTCGAGGACGCCGTCGGAGATGGCGTCGCAGACCTTGTCGGGATGGCCCTCGGTGACGGATTCGGATGTAAACAAACGTTTTGCCATAGTTTTCCCCTTTCTTTCTCGCGGAAATGCAACAAAAAAGCTCTTGGTCTGAATCGACCGAGAGCGCCCTTACTTGCTTTTCCTCATCTTTCGATTCGTTCGTCGGATTTGGCACCTTGAATTGACAGGTTGCCGCGGTTTCACAGGGCCGTTCCCTCCACCGCTCTTGATGAAGTATTCAGTTGTGGAATATATTATAATGTCGATATATGGTTTTGTCAATACCTTGTGTCTGTTTTTCCGGCTTTTTACCATCATTTGTGAGTTTTCAAAAAATTAATGACTTTTTCCGGAAGCTGTGGCATAATAGGGCATCATCTTGCAAGGGGAGGTTCCCGCTTTGAACAAGCTCAACCGCGCAATCGACAGATTCTGCATTCTGCATCCGAATTTCGGTATCCCGAATCTGATGCTCTATATCGTCCTCGGCAACGTCGCCGTGTATCTGCTGGACATGTTCTCCCGCGGCGTCACGCTGTCCGGGCTTTTGTACTTCTCGCCCGCGCTGGTGCTGCAGGGCCAGCTCTGGCGCATCATTACCTTTGTGTTTGTCCCCGGCGGCAGCGGGCTTTTGTTCCTGCTCTACTGCTATTTTACCTACTCCATGGGGCGCACGCTGGAGCAGCAGTGGGGCACGGCGAAATTCACCTGCTACTACCTCGGCGGCGTGATCCTGACCGTCATCGGCGCGTTCGCCGTCAGCCTGCTCGCCCGCGTCAGCGTCGACGTCTACAGCGCCAGCGAGGTCACGTTCGCCATGTTCCTCGCCTTTGCCGTGCTCTTCCCCGACGCGACGTTTGTGCTCTTCCCGATCCCCATTCCCATTCGTGCGAAGTACATCGCCTACTTTGACCTCGCATACTTTGCCTTTATGATCCTCTCGCCCATCTTGCAGGGCATGTGGTACTACTGCACCGTGCCGCTGATGGCGCTTTTGAACGTCTGCGTCATGATCTGGCCGGATATGGCGTCCTTCCTCAAGCTGGAGCGCACGCGCTCACGGCAGGCAACGCACTTCCACAACACCACGGCGAACGCGCGGCGGCAGGCGCAGCAGGCGAACGCCGGCGTGCGCAGGTGCGCGGTGTGCGGCCGCACCAACCTGACAAACCCGGAGCTTGACTTCCGCTACTGCTCCCGCTGCGCCGGCTACCACTGCTTCTGCTCCGACCACATCTTCTCACACGTCCATTTCACGGACGATCAACCGTAAAGGAGGAACACCGCGATGACCTACGACGAAGCCTACGCCCTGCTCCGGGAGTACAACGAGGGCGAATTCCATTTGAAGCACGGCCGCATCGTCGGCGACGTGCTGCGCTGGTTCGCCGGCGATCTCGGCTACGGCGACGAGGCGGATTTCTGGCAGCTGGTCGGCCTGTTGCACGACCTTGACTTTGAGAAGTATCCCGACGAGCACTGCGTCAAGTCGCAGGAGATCATGCGCGGGCGCGGGCTCGACGAGCGGCTCATCCGCGCAACCGCCAGCCACGGCTGGGATGAGGACGCCTCGCGCCACGGCGAGCTGCCCAAGCCGGAGCACGAGATGGAAAAGGTGCTCTACGCCACGGACGAGCTCACGGGCCTCATCGGCGCGGTCGCGATCATGCGGCCGAGCAGGAGCTGCGACGATCTGGAGGTCAAGAGCGTTAAGAAGAAGTACAAGGACAAGCGCTTCGCCGCGGGCTGCGACCGCGCGGTCATCGAGCGCGGCGCGGAGATGCTGGGCTGGGATCTCGACAAGCTGATCGAGAAGACCATTCTCGCCATGCGCGCGAGCGAAAATGTCGATTGAGGTGACGCCATGAAAAGCCCCGTCAACTACACCGGCGTGCTGCGCAACCACATGGTCGAGTCGCCGGAGTGCATCGAGACGTGCAGCGGCATCCGCATCTTCGGCCGCCTGCTCAAGTCGATCATCTTCTCCACCGACGTCGCGATCATCGCCAACACCAATGCCGACGCCGTCATCGCCGTCTACCCCTTCACCCCCCAGCCGCGCATTGTCAGCGCGGTCATGAGCGCGGCGGATATGCCGGTTTTCTTCGGCGTGGGCGGCGGCTTCACCTCGGGCGAACGCTCCGTCAATCAGGCGCTCGCCGCCGAGAACATGGGTGCGTTCGGCGTGGTGGTCAACGCCCCCGTGACGCCCGATGTGCTCCGCCAGATCAAAAAGGCGGTGGACATTCCCGTGGTGGCGACCATCGTCTCCGCCGAGCAGGACACCGACGCGCGCATCGACGCCGGCGCTGACATTCTGAATATCGCGGCGTCCTCGCTGACGCCGGCGGTCGTGGCGCAGCTGCGCGAGCGGCACCCCGACATTCCCATCATGGCGACCGGCGGCCCGACGGAGGAAAGCATTCGCGCGACCATCGCCGCCGGCGCGAACGCGATCACCTTCACGCCGCCCGACACGGGCGTGCTGCTGGCGGAAATCATGCGCGGGCACCGTGAGCGCTACCGCCACGGCGACGAATAAACAATGAAACGGGAGGCCCGAACGATCCGGTCTCCCGTTTGTTGTCGGCGCGATCAATAAATGGCCTGAAAGTCGGTAAAGCAGGCGCCGTCTTCCGTCATCACAAAGGGGAACGCGACCTCCGCAGTCTCACCGGTCAAATACCATTCACTCTTCTCCTCGTCATAGTCCCGCCAGTGGATGGTGCCGAGAACGCGGCCTTCCCTGCCGCCCTCGCCCATGTCCACGGCGAAGTCGACCGAGTCGATGTACATGTCGGTGCCGCGGCCCGCCGGGCAGAAGTACAACACGCCGTCAAACTCGCGCAGCATCTGGTTCTGATCCGACGTATAGCTCTCGATCCGCTTGTCGGCGACCGCCTCGTCGAACCGCGTGAGCATCCGCGCGCGCAGCGCGTCGAGTGTGTTGACGCCCTTCATGTCGACGCGGTAATAGTCGAGCTCGTACTCGCCGTAGGCCGTATTTGCGCGCGCGGTTCTGACATCGTCCATGTCCACGGGCATGGCGCCCTCGAACCAGTACCACATCTCCTCGGCGTCATAGTAGTCGCTCAGCGCCCTGTCCTCGTCCGAGAGGGCGAGCAGGCGCTCGCCGCGCGCGTTGAGGAAGCGGCCGAACTCGGCATAGGGGATCATATACTCGGGGATGCCGCCCGCGTAGGGCATGATCTCATACTCCGAGAAATACACCGTCATCCCATCCTCGCCGAAGGCGACGTTGAAGTCCTCCTTCGCCAGAATGGTATTGTTATAATCGTCAAAGCACCACTCGGCCTGTCCCTGCTCGGCGATCTTACCGAGAATGTTCCAGCGAAGCTCCTCGCACAGCGCATCGGGATCGTCCGTCAGATCCTTCCAGTCAAAGAACTCCCCCGTTGCGAGGTCAAAGTTCCAGCTAAAATATCCCTCCGAGCCGTGCGCGCCGCCGTAATAGGCGTAGCGCATCTGCGTCACGCACAGAAGGTCCCCGGCCAGATAGCTCGTAACGACGTCCGTCCCCTCATAATAGGACGAAAATGTGCTGCGGTACTCCTCGTCCGTCTCGTTGTATTGTTCAAGCGCGCTCTCCGAAAGGCTCTCGGCGCTCGGCAGAGACGCGAGGAAACGTTCGATCTCCGCGTTGAACGCATCACACGCCGCCGCCATATCCGCCGGCGGCTGAGCCCCTGCCGCGCCGCTGTCGCTCTGGAGCGTGAGGCGCGGCGTCTCGTAGGCCGTCCAGGCAAGCTGCGTGCCGTCGTCCGCCTTGGAGTTCTGCTCTGATTTTTCCGTCTGCACGTCGAAGCGCCATGTCACCTCCGGCTCCGCGGCCTGCGGTGCCTTGTTCTCCGCGACAAAGGTCTCCGTGGGAACCGCGGCTTCCGTCTGCTGCGGCGCGGGCTGCTCCGCCGGCGTCTGCGGGGCGCTGCCGCCCGTGCAGCCCGCCAGGCCCAGCAGCATCAAAAACGCAAGAATGACCGAAAGGCTTTTTTTCATCTTCCCGTTCCTCCTTTATACATCCTCGTCCACGATGACGGGATCGGTTCTCCACTCGGCGCCGCCCTCGCTCTGCGCAAGGTTGGGATAGGCCAGCGCATAGAGATCCGCCGCCCGCGCCTCCCAGTCCATCAGACGCTGCGCCGCCGGGGAAAGTTCCCGCACGTCGGCGGGCTTCACCAGCACGGGCAGCTTCGCCGCGGTGCGCATCTCGTGCAGCAGCCGCTTCCCGCGCCCGTTCATCGCCAGCACACGCAGATACGGCACGCCCGTCATACGGTCCTCCGGCTTGACGCCCAGATACATCGACAGCAGCATCCGCCGCAGCCGCGCGTAGGCGTAGCGCTTCGTCTTCACCGAATCCAGCAGCTCCCCGATGCCCGACGCGCGGCGGCTGGCGTCGTAAAAACGGTGGTACAGCCCCTCCGCGCCCTCGTCAAAGTCCGCGAATTCGTCCTCCGTCATGGTTCTCAGCTTCGCGAGGATCGCGCGTTCCACCGTCTCCGAGCGCACGGGCGCGCGCCCCGCGGCGCGCTCCTGCTCCAGAAGGCGCAGCATGTCGGGCGTCAGCAGGCTGCCCGGCAGGTCGGGGCTGCCGTCCTCGTCCTCCTCGCAGATCAGGTCGCGGATGTAGGACGCCGAGGCGTAGCCGTCCACGGCTACCTCGCCGTCGTGCGCCGCGCCCATGCGGGGCAGCGCCAGCGGCCTGATGGAGCTGCTGACGCGCCGCAGCGCCTTGCAGTACTCGACGCCGAGGATGTTGTTCGGCTCGCGCAGGGCTGCCGCGTCCTCGCCGCACAGGATGCGCGCGGCGCGCTCCCGCGCGGCGGCGTAGCTGTCGCCCGCGGCAAGCTCGCCCCGGAGCAGATCCGCAAACTCTTTTGACGTCAGGGCGATCGCAAGCTCATCGAGCTTTTCCGCGTCCGCGCACTCGCTGCCGAACGCCAGCGTATCCACCACGCCCGTCGCACTGAGCACCTCGACGCCGCCGCGGGCAAAGCCCTCCGCCGACGCGGTCGCCCAGGGAAGGGGCAGCTCCAGCACCAGATCGACGCCGCCGCGCACAGCCGCCTCGGCGCGCACGTGCTTGCGCACGATGGCAAAGTCGCCGCGCTGGACGTAGTTCCCGCTCATGGCGCACACCACCGCGGCGTCGTCCCCGAAGCGACGTCGCAGCTCCTCCAGCTGCCAGCGGTGTCCGGTGTGGAACGGGTTATATTCCGCTATGATCCCGAACGCTCTCATGCCGGTCCTCCCTTCATCGATGCAAATTGCAATTTTACGCTTGTCATTGTCGGTTTTTCTGCTATAATAGATATGTTGTATCCATCATACTGAAAATCGCGGCGCATGGCAAGTGCGCCGCAGAAAAAAGGAGCCAAAAGTCTATGAATGTATTGGTCATCAACGCGGGAAGCTCTTCCCTCAAGTATCAGCTGCTCAACCCGGAGACCGGCGAACTGCTTGCCAAGGGTCTTTGCGAGCGCATCGGCATCGACGGCAAGTTCACCTACAAGCCGCAGCTCCCCGGCAAGGAGAAGCTCGACGCGATCGACGTCGCCATGCCGACGCACAACGAGGCGATCAAGGCGGTGCTCGACGCGCTGGTCGATCCGAAGAACGGCGTCGTCGGCTCGATGAAGGAGATCGACGCGGTGGGTCACCGCGTGGTCCACGGCGGCGAGCATTTCGCCAAGAGCGTCGTCATTGACGACGCGGTCATGAAGGCGATCGAGGAGTGCAATCCCCTCGCGCCGCTGCACAACCCCGCCAACATCATCGGCATCAAGGCGTGCCAGGCGCTCATGCCCGGCGTGCCGATGGTCGCCATGTTCGACACCGCGTTCCACCAGACCATGCCGCCCGTCGCGTTCATGTACGCCCTGCCCTATGAGTATTATGAGGAGGACAAGGTCCGCCGCTACGGTTTCCACGGCACGAGCCACAAGTATGTCGCCTCTCGCGCGGCGGACATGCTCGGCAAGCCGATCGAGAGCCTGAAGCTCATCTCCTGCCACCTCGGCAACGGCTCCTCCGTCACCGCTGTGGACGGCGGCAAGAGCGTGGACACCTCCATGGGCTTCACGCCGCTCGCCGGCGTGCTGATGGGCACCCGCTCCGGCGACCTCGACGCGGGCATCATCCAGTATCTGATGGAGCGCCACGGCTACACCATCGAGGAAATGCTCAATATCCTCAACAAGAAGTCCGGCGTACAGGGCATCTCCGGCATTTCCTCCGACTTCCGCGACCTCGAAAGCGCGTTCAAGGACGGCATCGAGCGCGCGGGCCTCGCGGTCGACATGTTCAACTACGGCGTCAAGAAGCTCATTGGCGCGTATGCCGCCGCCATGGGCGGCGTGGACGCGATCATCTTCACCGCGGGCGTGGGTGAAAACAGCGCCAGCCAGCGCATGGCGATCGCCTCCGGCCTTGAGTTCATGGGCGTGAAGATGGACGAGGACGCGAACAAGGTGCGCGGTGAGGAGCGCGTCATCTCCGCCGCCGACTCCAAGGTCAAGGTCCTGCTCATCCCGACCAACGAAGAGCTGATGATCGCCATGGACACCGCCGCGCTGGTCAAGTAAACATCTTTCTCCATACAAAAGGGGTTCCCGGATCGGGAACCCCTTTTTCATTATTGATCCTGCGCCAGCAGCGCCGCGCCGATGATGCCCGACTGGTAGCCCAGCGTGCAGTTGACGAGCCGCGTGAACTTCTTGACGTACTTCCTGCCGAAATCCTGCTTCGCGACCTCCTCGCGCAGCGGCACGAGCAGCGCCTCGCCCTGATTGGCGACACCGCCGGAGAACGCGATGATCTCGGGGAAGAAGATGTTGATGACGTTCGTCACGCCGGAGGCAAGGTACTTGACGTACTCGGCGACCACCGCCGCGCCCGCCGCGTCGCCGCGCTCCTTCGCCGTGAACGCCGTGCGCCCGTCGACGCCGCCGTTTTCCTTCGCCACGGCGTGCATGGCGCTGTCGGGGCTGCGCTCCATCTCCTCCTTCGTCATGCGGATGAGCGCCGTCGCGGAGGAATACGCCTCAAAACAGCCTTTGCGCCCGCAGGTGCAGGGATAGCCGTCCTCGCGGATGACCATGTGCCCCAGCTCGCTCGCCGCGCCGGTGTAGCCGGTGAGCATTTTGCCCTCCAGCACCACGCCGCAGCCAACGCCGGTGCCCAGCGTCAGCACCACGACGCTGTGCGCGCCGCGCCCGACGCCGACCTTTGCCTCCGCCAGCGCCGCGACGTTCGCGTCGTTGCCGAGGCGGATCACGTATCCCGTGCGCTCACGGATCGCCGCGCGCAGATCGTAGTGGATCAGGTTGAGGTTGAACGCGCACAGCACCTCGCCGGTCTCGTCGTCCACGGTGCCGGGACAACCGAGACCAACGCCCTCGAACGTCTCTCCCTGCTCCAGTTCGCGGACCAGCGCCGCGATGCCGTCCGCGATCGCGTCCGGCCCCTGCTCGACATGGGTGGGGCGCGACGCTTCGCGCACGATCTCCCCCGCCCCGTTGACGACGCCGCCCTTGATATTGGTTCCGCCCAGATCAATGCCCAGATAGCTCATGGGAACATCCTCCCGTCGTTATTCGATCACGTAGCCCTGCCTGCGGATGGTTTCCACCACCTCGCCGACATATTTCCGGCAGGTCTCGTCGTCCTTCGCCTCGACCATCACGCGCACGACCGGCTCGGTGCCGGATTCGCGCACCAGAATGCGTCCCGTGTCGCCCAGCGCCTCGGTGACGCGCTTCACGGCAGTCTGCACCGCCTCGTCCGCCTGCGCCGCCGCCTTGTCCTTCACGCGGACGTTCTCCAGCACCTGCGGGTAGATCCTCAGACCCTCGTAGAGCTGGCTCATGGGTTTTTCCTTCGCGCAAAGCACCTCCATCAGCTTCAGCGAGGTCAGGATGCCGTCGCCCGTGCTGGCGTACTTCGTGAAGATGATGTGGCCGGACGACTCGCCGCCGAGGCGGCAGCCGTGCTCGGTCATGTACTCGTAGACGTACTTGTCGCCGACCTTGGTCTTGGCGTAGCCGATCCCCAGCTCGTCGAACGCCTTGTAGAGCCCGAAGTTGCTCATCACCGTCGTGACCACCGTGTTGTTCAGCAGCTTGCCGCGCTCCTGCATGAATTTGGCGTAGATGTAGAGAATATGGTCGCCGGTGACGACGTTGCCCTTCTCGTCCACCGCGAGGCAGCGGTCCGCGTCGCCGTCGTAGGCGAAGCCCACGTCGCAGCCGTTCTCCACCACGAATTTTTGCAGGCCCTCGATGTGCGTGGAGCCGGCGTTTTCGTTGATGTTGACGCCGTTCGGCTCCGCGTTGATGACCAGCGTGCGCGCGCCGAGCGCGTCGAACACCGCGCGCGCCGTCGTCCATGCCGCGCCGTTGGCGCAGTCCAGCGCCACCTTCTTGCCCCGGAACGAATAAACGCCCAGCGAAATGAGGTAGCCGATATAGCGGTTGCGCCCCGCCACGTAGTCCACGGTGCAGCCGATGGCGTCGCGGTGGGCGTAGGGCGCCTCCTCCGTGCCGTCGAGATACGCCTCGACCTTGGCGATGGTCTCCTCGTCCATCTTCTCGCCGTGGGAGTTGATGAGCTTGATGCCGTTGTCGAAATACGGGTTGTGCGACGCTGTGATCATGATGCCGCAGTCGAATTCGTCCACCCGCGCGATGTACGCCACCGACGGCGTCGTGGTGACGTGCATGATGTACGCGTCCGCGCCGGAGGCGACGATGCCGCCGACAAGGCTGTACTCGAACATGTATGACGAGCGGCGCGTGTCCTTGCCGATGACGACGCGCGCCTTCTCCGCCGAACCCTCGGCGCGGCGCTTCTCGCCAAAATACCAGCCGAGGAAGCGGCCGATCTTATAGGCGTGATCCGCGGTCAGTCCGATGTTCGCCTCGCCGCGGAAGCCGTCGGTGCCAAAATACTTGCCCATTTCCGTTTTTTACTCCTTATACCCGTTCGGATTCTGCTTTTGCCAGTTCCAGCTGTCGCGGCACATCTCCTCGATGCCGTACTGCGCCTCCCAGCCCAGCTCGCGCTTCGCCTTCTCCGGCGAGGAATACACCGTCGCGACGTCGCCGGGGCGGCGGGGCTTGATCTCATAGGGCAGCTTGAGCCCGTTTGCCTTCTCGAACGCCTTCACCACGTCCAGCACCGAGTAACCGTGTCCCGTGCCGAGGTTGTAGACCGCGAGGCCGCAGTTCCTCTCCACCGCCGCGAGCGCCTTGACGTGACCGCGCGCGAGATCGACGACGTGGATGTAGTCGCGCACGCCCGTGCCGTCCGGCGTATCGTAGTCGTCGCCGAAGACGTTGAGGTGGTCGAGCTTGCCGACCGCAACCTGCGTGATGTAGGGCATCAGGTTGTTGGGGATGCCGTTGGGGTCCTCGCCGATGCGCCCGGAGGGGTGCGCGCCGATGGGGTTGAAATAGCGCAGCAGCACCACGTTCCACGGCTTCGCGTCGCCGTTCTTGACGTCGGCGGTGTACAGGTCGCTCATGATCTGCTCCAGCATCGACTTCGTCCAGCCGTAGGGGTTGGTGCACTGCCCCTTGGGACAGTCCTCGGTGATGGGGATCGTCGCCGGATCGCCGTAAACCGTCGCGGAGGATGAGAAGATGATGCTCTTGCAGCCGTGGCTGCGCATCACGTCCAGCAGCACCAGCGTGCCGCCGATGTTGTTGTCATAGTACTCCCAGGGCTTGACGACGCTCTCGCCCACTGCCTTGAGCCCCGCGAAGTGGATGCAGCAGTCGAAGGGCTTCTGCTCGGCAAAGACGCGCTTCAGCCCCGCGCGGTCGCGCAGATCGACCTTGTAAAACGGGATCGACTCCACCTCGGGGCGCTCCGCGCGCACGATCTCCAGCACGCGCGCAAGCGCGGCCTCGCTGGCGTTCGCCAGATTGTCCGCGACGACAACCTCATGCCCCGCGAGCAGCAGCTCGACCACCGTGTGGGAGCCGATATAGCCGGCGCCGCCTGTTACGAGTATATTCATGCCATGCCTCCTGTTTCCGGAAATTTCCGTATAGGTTATCATATCAAACACGGGAAACCGTGTCAAGGCAATGATGTGTGCCGCACGGCGCGCCGCACGGTGCGGCGTGCCGCTCGGTGCGGTGCCGCACGGTGCCGCAATTCGGGGGGCGGTTCCTGAAACCAGTTCTTTTCTTTTGGGGCGCAAAAGAAAAGAACCGTTTTCAGACTTCCAAAGAAAAGAAAGCGCCGGATGGCTGCTTGCGGGTTGTGCAAGGCCATCCGGCGCATCTTGTCGATACGCGTATTCTCTGTTTCCGCTGTCGCTGCGTTTCTCCGCGCGCGGCGTTGTGCGGCTGTTTTGCCGCGCCTGCGGCGGGATAGACGCGCGGCGCGGGTGTTTCGCCGCGACTGCGGGGGGGGGGCGACGCGCGCGGGCGTTACGGCGCGGTGATCTGCGCCGTGTTGGTCGCCGCGTCGTAGTCGACCGCGTAGCCGAGCAGCGCCGACAGCTCGCGCAGGCCGAAGAAGTTGTACCCGCCGATGTTGTAGGCGTCCAGCGACACCGCCGCGCCGTCGATGTACACCGTCTGCGGGCTCTTCACCGCCGTCGCGGACTTGTCCGTGAACGCCGCGCCGGCCTCGCCGTCGTAGGGCGCGCCCGTGGTGATGATGATTGCGTTGCTCTCCGCGTTATACTCGACGTTGAACTGCGCCGCGGTGCCGCTGAGCAGCGCCGCGAGGTCGCGCAGCTTGAAGAAGTTCGTGCCGTCGACGTTGTACGCCTCGACGTCCCGCTCGGCGCCGTTGACCGTCAGCTTCTGCGGCGAGGCGACGACCTTCGGCTGCGCGGGCGCGGGCGTCGGGGTGGGGGCGGGCGTCGGGGTCGGCGTGACCGTCGGGGCGGGCTGCGTGCCCTCCGGCTCGAACGTCGCGTCGATCTTCACGCGCCCGCCGGGCATTGTGAACGCGAAGACGCCGCCGCCCTTGTCGGTGGTCTTGATCTCGCCGACGCCGACAAACGTGACCGTCAGATCCTTGAGCTGCATGCCCGCGTCGGGCTTGACCGTCAGCGTCACCGTGTCGCGGATACCCGCGTTCGCGGGGCTGACCGTGACCGCGCCGCCGTCAAAGCTGTCCGGCAGGTAGCCCTCCGCGGCAAAGGACTCCGAGAACGGCTCGCTCGGCTCGCGCTCGGGCGTGGTCGTCGGGGTGGTCGGGGTGGTCGGGGTGGTCGGGGCGGCCTTTTTCTTGATGACCATGTACTGGAAGCGCTCGTAATTACCCTCGCTCTTCTCGATCTCCGCGGTCGGGTTCGCGCTTGTGCCGCCGTAGACCGTGAGGCCGTCGGCGGGGATCAGGCTGCCGTCGGTGCCGCTGCTGCCAGCCCCTTTGCCGATGCCCACGCCGCCATGGTAGCCTGTCGCGGTGACCGTGCCGCCGTAGATGGTCACCGTGCCGCCGCCGCCATGATCACCGCCGCCGATGCCTGCGGCGTATTCTCCGCCTTTCGCGGTGACGGTGCCGCCGTTGATGGTCACCGTACCGCCAGCGCCGCGGGCACCGCCGCCGATGCCTGCGCCGCGTTCGCCGCCTGTCGCGGTGACCGTGCCGCCGTCGATGGTCATCATGCCGCCGCCGCCACCATCACCGCCGCCGATGCCTGCGGCTAATTGTCCGCCGTTCGCGGTGACGGTGCCGCCGTAGATATTCACGATGCCACCGGCGCCGCTATCACCGCCGCCGATGCCTGCGCCATAATCGCCACCGGTCGCGGTGACGGTTCCGCCGTAGATGGTGACCGTGCCGCCGCCGCCAGCATAAGCGCCGCCGATGCCTGCGCCGCCTGCGCCGCCGGTCGCGTTGACGGTGCCGCCGTGGATGGTCACCGTACCGCCTGCGCCAGTGGTGCCGCCGATGCAAGCCATGTCATCGATGCCGGTGGCGGTCAGCGCGCCCGTGCCGCCGCTCTGGGCGTAGATGTTGAGCGTGTTTCTGCCCGACACCGTGATGCCCTTTTCGGCGGTCAGCGTCGCGTCGTCCTTGAGGATGACGTTCGCCGTGCCGCTGACAATAATGCGATTTGTAAATGATACCGCGCCGTCGATAACGACCCATGTGAATTGTCCTTCTGGGAGGACGTTTGAGCCGATGGCAATGCCTTCGTGATCGAGACCATTATTGGTAACAACATCTTGGGTAACAAGATAAAATTCCGTGCAGCTCTTTTCCTCCGTCGTCACCGCGCTTCCGCTCCATGAGCACTCAATATAGCTCACGGGTGCGGGCATCGCCTTCGCGCTCCCGCCCAGCGCGGGGATGAACCCCAGCACCAGCGCCAGCGTCAAGAGCCAGCTTGTCCATTTGCGTCCTGTCTGCTTCATGTGCAAGTTCTCCTTCTGATTCGCTGTGTAGACCTCCATCGTCTTGCGAAACGCAAGACGGCAAAGCGCGCGCTTTGCGGGCCAACCCTACATATAGTATAATATACGTCATTTCACGACAAAATGCAAGGAAAAATCCGGCGGCGCGGCCTTTTGCGCGCCGTGTGTGCCGCACAGGGCGTTTTTGCCGATTTCGCGGGCTTTCCGGCAATTGTTTTGGCAAGATTCAACGTTGCATTGCGGCGGCGTCTGTGATAAAATATTTGCCACATTATCAGAATCCGAGAAAAGAAAAGAGAGTTATATATGGCACAGACATTTTTACTCAAGGGCGATGTGTGCCGCCCCGGCCCCATCACGGTCGAAAAGGGCACGACGCTGCGTCAGGTCGTGGACGAGCTGGGCGGCGGCATGGCGAACGGCAAGGCGTTCAAGGCGGCGCAGGTCGGCGGCCCGTCCGGCGGACTGCTGACCGCGGAGCAGCTCGACATGCCCTTTGAGAACAAGTCTCTGGCTGCGTGCGGCGTGCGGCGCGGCGACGGCGTCATCACGGTGCTGGACGAAGATCGCTGCATGGTCGATGTGACGTACCGCTTCCTGCGCGCGACGCAGACCGATTTCTGCGGCAAATGCGTCTCCTGCCGCGAGGGTACGAAGCGCATGACCGAGCTTTGCGACGATCTGCTGCACATGCGCACGGACGACGCGGACACCGGCATGATGCTGGAGCTGGGCGAGGTCGTGCGCATGACCGCGTTCTGCGCGCTGGGCAAGGGCTCGTCGCACACGATGGACGTCGCGTCCATCGCCTTCGGCGACGACTTCCAGAACCATCTGGACGGGCACTGCCCGCTGTGTGAGAAGGAGACGCGCGACCCCGTCGAGCCGGGCGACGGCATCCCCTACGACAAAAAACGCATCGAGATCGATCCGGAAAAGTGCAAGGGGTGCAGCCGCTGCGCGCGCTCCTGCCACGCGCTGGCGATCTCCGGCGAGCTCAAGAGTCCGTTCGTGATCGATCAGGACAAATGCGTCAAGTGCTATACCTGCATGGAGCTGTGCGCTTTCGGCGCGATCAGGGAGGTGGAGATCGATGGCTGAGGGAATCATGTACGTGGACAACATCCGCGTGGAATTCGACGATACGCACAAGAGCGTTCTGGAGGTCTGCCAGAAAGCGGGCGTCGAGATGCCGAACTTCTGCTTCCACTCCGATCTGTCTGTCTACGGCGCGTGCCGCATGTGCATGGTGGAGGACGAGAAGGGCGCCATTGAGGCGGCGTGCCAGATGCCGCCGCGCGACGGGCTGCGCATCCGCACGAACACCTCGCGCCTGCTGCGCTACCGACGCACCATTCTGGAGCTGATCCTCTCGGCGCACTGCCGCGACTGCACGGCGTGCCCCAAGAACACCGACTGCCGCTTGCAGGAGATGGCGATGCGCTTCGGCATCCACGACATCCGCTTTGCCGACACGCGCCCGCACTATGAGGAGGATCACACCTCCCCCGCCATCAGTGTGGACATGAACAAGTGCATCCTCTGCGGCGACTGTGTGCGCGTGTGCGAGGAGATTCAGGGCGTCGGCATCCTGCGCTTTGCCGGACGCGGGCCGGATCTGCGCATCGCCACCGTGGACGACGCAAAGCTCAAGGACACCCATTGCGTCAGCTGCGGGCAGTGCTCCGCCGTGTGCACCACCGGCGCGATCACGGTCAAAAACGAGATTGGTCTGGCGTGGAAGGCGCTGCACGATCCCACCAAGCGCGTCGTCGTTCAGATCGCACCCGCCGTGCGCGTCGCCGTCGGCGAGGCATACGGTTATCCCAGAGGCACGAACGTGCTCGACCAACTCGTCACGGCGCTCAAGATCATGGGCGCGGACGAGGTGTACGACACGATCTTCGGTGCCGATCTGACCGTGCGCGAGGAGGGCGCGGAGTTCCTGCGCCGTCTGGAATCCGGCGAGAATCTGCCGCTCATGACCTCGTGCTGCCCCGCGTGGGTGCGCTACGTCGAGCAGGAGCGCCCCGAATTCCTGAAAAACCTCTCCTCCGCCCTCTCCCCCATGCAGATGTTTGCCACCGTGCTCAAGGACCGCTATCTGGAGAAGGACAAGGAGGACGGGCGCACGACCTATCACATCGCCATCATGCCCTGCACGGCGAAAAAGATGGAGGCGGCGCGTCCGGAGTTCCGCCGCTTCGGCGTGCCGAACGTCGATCTCGTGCTCACCACGCAGGAGATCATCAAAATGATTAAAGAGTCCGGCATCCACTTCAAAAAGCTGGAAAAGGAATCGCCCGACCTGCCTTACGGCATGGGCTCCGGCGCCGCCGAGATCTTCGGCACGACCGGCGGCGTGGCGGAGGCGGTCGTCCGCCACTGCCTGCCCGACAAGTCGAAGAACGGCCTGCGCTACATCCAGCACATCGGCCTGCGCGGCAGCGACCCGATCCGCTTCGCCACGGTCAAAATCGGCGAGCGCGACGTACGCATCGCGGTGGCGCACGGCCTTGCCAACGCCTCGCGCCTGCTCGACCAGATCAAGGCGGGCGAGGTGCAGGTCGATCTGGTGGAGGTCATGTCCTGCCGCTCCGGCTGCGTCGGCGGCGCGGGCCAGCCCTACGCGCTGATGCCCGGCAAGCTCAAGCGCGGCGAGGGGCTGTACGAGATCGACCGCAGCGCCATGTTCAAGCGCGCCGAGCGCAACCCCGTGCTCAACACGATGTACGCCGAGGGTCTGGACGGGCGCGCCCACGAGCTGCTGCACCACGCCTACGCGGAGGAGTCCGGGGAATGACGATCTGCGAGGACTGCATCCACTACGCCTACGACGAGGAGTACGACGACTATATCTGCGAGCAGGACCTTGACGAGGACGAGTACGCCGCCCTCATGGAGCGGCGGCGCGATTCCTGCCCGTTCTACCGCCCCGGCAGCAGCGACTACTACCTCGCGGGGAAGCAGTAACGCGGCGCTCCGGCGGCGATTGTTCAAGATTCTTTAACAAAATAGCGCTTGTGTTTTCCCCAAAGGCGTGCTATAGTACACTCACAAGAAAAGTATACCGCATCGGCGGTATGATAAGGAGGTGTATCGGATGTCCGCTATCAACGCTGTTGGCAATGGCAATATGTCCGCCGCCTGGCGGCAGGCAAGCTATGTGTCCAACCTCTCCGCCGCGAAAAGCGCCGCGGCAAATCCCTCTCAGCCCGAGGCTCCGGTCGAGCCTGTCTCATCCGTGCGCCGGGTCTCTCCCGACGCGGCCGTCCGCACGCCCGTCTCCGTACAGGAGCCCCGCGTTCCCGACGAGGCCGAGCTCAACAATGCCGCGGATAACCTCGCGCGGATGCGCATCCAGTACGAGCAGGAAGCCGAGAACGCCGACAAGCAGGATCTGGCGCAGGCGGGGCTTAACAATTATTTCATGAACACTTAACAAAAGCTGCAATTGTTTTTTAACAATTGCAGCTTATCTTAATACTTGCAAGAGACAAGTGCTTCTTCCGTTTCCTTTCTCCCCGTTGGAAATCCCTGACGCCCGGCGTCAGGGATTTCTGTGTTTTACGGGCGCGGAAACGCCCGAACGTGAAACGGCGGCGCGATCGCGCCGCCGTTTCGTCGATTTCGTTTACGCCTCCGCGCGGTTCTTGCACCAGAAATGCCACGCCGGAGCCTGCGGCATCTCCTCCCCGCGGATCAGCGCGAGGATCACGCGCCGATGCACGCACAGGCACGCGCCGAACATGGCGATGAGCAGAAAGCAGCCCAGTTTTTTCATCATGGTATCATCCTCCGTTTGTGTATTCATGGGTATAGCATACCAGATTTGGCGCAAAAAACAAGCGCATCGCAAAAAGTTTACAAAATGTGCCCCTTACTTCTCCAGCTTCGCGCACAGATCCGCCAGCGCGTCGGAAAGCGCTTCCTCGAACGTCGGGTGCGGGCGCATGGCGAGCAGCAGCTGCCGTGCCGTCATGCGGTTGGCGATCGCCTCGCCGAGCTGGGAGATCATATCCGTCGCATTCGGACACATCAGCTGCGCGCCGAGCAGCTCGCCCGTCTCGGCGTGCGCCACGACCTTCATGAAGCTGCGTCCCGGGTCGGCGATCAGTGTGCGCGCGTTCGCGCCCATGACGCATTTGCCGGTCTTGGCGGGGATGCCCGCCTCCTTCGCCTCGGCGTCCGTCATGCCGACGACCGCGACCTCCGGACGGCAGTAGATACAGCTCGGCACCACGCGCATGTCCGTATGGTTCTCCTGTCCGCAGAGCATTTCGACGCAGGCAACGCCCTGCGCCGCCGCCACGTGCGCGAGCTGGATGCGGGACGAGACGTCGCCGATGGCGTAGACGCCCTCGATGCTGGTCTGATAGCGCTCGTCCACCTTGATGCTTCTGCCGTTCATCTCCGGCGCGACGCCGTCGGCGAAAAGCCCCTCGCAATAGGGCCTGCGGCCGATGGCGCAGAGCACTGCTTCGCCGGAGACGGCGTTCTCCGCGTCCTTCGTCGTGAAGTTGACGGTCAGACCGTCCGCGCCCTGCTCCACGTTCTTGACCATGGAGTTCGTGAAGACCTGCACACCCTGCTTTTTGAGGATCAGCGCAAGGTTCTGGCCCAGCTCGCGGTCCATGTTCGGCAGCAGGCGGTCCAGCCCCTCGATCACGGTCACGGCGCAGCCCAGCTCGGCGTAGAACGTGGCAAACTCGACGCCGATCACGCCGCCGCCGATGATGACGATGGAGCGGTAGAGGTGGTCCGTGCCTTCGAGCAGCTCGTCGCTGGTCATCACGCCGGGCAGGTCAAGTCCCGGGATCGGCGGGCGCGCCGGAACCGAGCCGGTGGCGAGCAGGATGTTGTCCGCCGTGTAGTCCGCGGCGCTCCCGTCCTCCGCCGTCACGCGCAGCGCGTGCGGCGCGGTGACGACGGCGCGGCCGCGCAGCAGCGGGACCTTTGCACCCTTGAGCAGGCTCTCCACGCCCTGCGAAAGCGTCTGGGAGATATGGCGCTTGTAGGCGAAGATCTCGCCCATGTCGGCGCGCGCGCCCTCGACGTGGACGCCGATCCCCGCGCTCGCCGTCGCCGCCTTGTACGCCTCCGAGGAGTGGAGCAGCGTCTTCGTCGGCACGCAGCCGCGGTTGAGGCAGGTGCCCCCCGCCTCCCGCGCCTCGACGACAGCGGTCTTCATGCCGAGCTTTGCCGCGCGCAGCGCAGCGGTGTAGCCGCCGGGGCCCGCGCCGACGACGATGAGTTGATAATCGTTCATATGCGCTCCTTTTCACACGGCCCCCGCCGCAGCGCGGCGGGGGCCGTTCCTTCATTATTCGGGTTTCTTCCAGCGGAGGACCGGCTGGCGCGCGGCACGCACCTCGTCCGGACGGCCGATCTGCGCGTGATGCGGCGCATCGTGCATGTACTGCGGGTCGGTCTTGCCCAGCTCATAGAGCTTGCGATAGACCTCCGCCGCCCAGTCGAGCGTCTCCTTGCTCTCGGTCTCGGTGGGCTCCAGCATCAGCGCCTCGTGGACGATCATCGGGAAGTACATCGTCGGCGGATGCATGCCGTAGTCGATGAGCGATTTGGCGACGTCCAGCGCGCTGACGCCCGTCTCCTTCTTGAACTCGCTCAGGTCAAGCACGAACTCGTGCATGCAGATGCGGTCGAACGCGGGCTCGAACGTGCCCTTGATCTTCTGCATGAGGTAGTTCGCGTTGAGCACGGCGTTCTGCGCCGCCTCGGGCACACCCTCGCGGCCCAGCGTCAGCAGATACGTCAGCGCGCGCACAACGACGAGGAAGTTGCCCGCGAACGCGCGCACCTGCAAATGTCCCTCGCCCTGCATCAGCGCGGAGGCGGGCAGGAACTCCCTGAGGAATTCCTTGCAGCCGACGGCGCAGGCGCCGGGGCCGCCGCCGCCGTGCGGCGTGGCGAACGTCTTGTGCAGGTTCATGTGGATGCAGTCGAAACCCATGTCGCCCGGACGCACAACGCCCATGATGGCGTTGAGGTTCGCGCCGTCGTAGTAGCACAGGCCGCCCGCCTCGTGGACAAGCTTCGTGATCTCCAGAATATTCTCGTCGAAGATGCCGACCGTGTTCGGGTTCGTGAGCATCAGGCCCGCCGTGTCGTCGCCCAGCACCGCCTTGAGCGCTTCAAGGTCGACGCAGCCGTTCGGCGCGGAGGGGATGTTCACGACCTGATAGCCGCACATCGCCGCCGTCGCGGGGTTGGTGCCGTGCGCGGAGTCGGGCACGATGATCTTCGTGCGCTTCTTGTCGCCGCGCTTGTCGTGGTACTGCTTGATGAGCAGCACGCCGGTGAATTCGCCGTGCGCGCCAGCGGCGGGCTGGAAGGTCATGCCGTCCATGCCCGTGATCTCGCAGAGGTACTTCGCCGCGGTGTCCAGCACCTCCCGGCAGCCCTTGACCGCGTCCTTCGGCGCCAGCGGGTGCACGCCGGCGAAGCCGGGCAGCGCCGCCATCTCCTCGTCGATGCGGGGATTGTACTTCATCGTGCACGAGCCGAGCGGATAGAAGCCGCAGTTGACGCCGTGGACACGATGGTCCAGCTCGGTGTAGTGGCGGGTGACGTCGACCTCGCTGAGCTCCGGCAGCGCGGGCGCTTTTTCACGCGCGAAGCCCTTGGGGACCTCGACGTACTCCACGTCGCACCTGGGCAGCAGGTCACAGTGCCGGCCCGCAACGCTTTTCTCGAAAATCAGCTTCATTTCGCCAGCACCTCCTTCACGATCTCGACCGCTTTGTCGAGCGCCGCCTTGTCCGCCTTCTCCGTGGCGCACCACAGCACGCCCTCCTTGACCGGCAGACCGCCGAGGATGCCCGCCTTCTCCAGCGCGGCGAGGACCTCGTCCTGCTTCGGGAGCTTCGTGACGAACTCATGGAAGAATTCGCCGGTGTAGACCAGCTCCACGCCCGGAAGCGCGGTGAGCTGCTTGCAGAGGTAGTGCGCCTTCGCCATCGACTGCCGCGCCGCCTCAGCGAGGCCGTCCGGTCCCATCGCCGCGAGGTAGACGCTCGCGGTCAGCGCGCACAGCGCCTCGTTGGAGCAGATGTTGCTGCTCGCCTTTTCGCGGCGGATGTGCTGCTCGCGCGCCTGCAGCGACAGGACGTACGCGCGCTCGCCCTTGCTGTCCACCGTCTCGCCGACGATGCGCCCGGGCAGCTTGCGCATGTACTTCTCGGTGGTCGCCATGAAGCCCAGATACGGGCCGCCGAAGCCGATGGGCATACCGAGGGGCTGTCCCTCGCCCACGGCGACGTCCGCGCCGCACTCGCGCGGCGTCTTGAGGATGCCCAGCGAGATCGGGTTGCAGCTCATGACGTACATCGCGCCGGCGTCATGGGCAAGCTTGCCCAGCGCCTCAACATCCTCCAGCTGGCCGAAGAAGTTCGGCTGCTGCACGATGAAGGACGCGACGCCCTCGTCCAGCATGCTCCCCAGCGCGTCGGCGTCGGTCTTGCCGTCCTTCGCGGGTACGACCTTGAGCTCGTCTCCCGTGCCGTAGCAGTAGGTGCGCACGGTATTGATGACGTCGGGATGCGCGGCGCCGGAAATCAGCGTCACGCGGCGCTTGCGGTCGCGGCACATGGCGGCGGCCTCGGCGGCGGCGGTCGCACCGTCGTAGACGGACGCGTTGCCGACCTCCATGCCCGTCAGCTCGCAGATCATGGTCTGGTACTCAAAGATGGATTGCAGGACGCCCTGGCTCATCTCCGCCTGATAGGGCGTATACGCGGTCAGAAATTCCTCCTTCGCGGGGACGGTCTTCACCACTGCGGGGATGTAGTGGTCGTAAGCGCCCGCGCCGCGCAGGATGGTCTGGAACAGGGTGTTCTTCGCCGCCATGGCGGTCATGGCGCGCGTGACCGCCAGCTCGCTCATCCCCTCGGGGATGTCCAGGCCGTCAAGCAGCATCTGCTGCGGGACGTCGCGGTACAAGCCGCGGTAGTCCTGCACCCCGACGGTTTTCAGCATCTCCTGACGCTGCTCCGCCGTGGAAGGTACATAGCTCATACGATTCCCTCCTTTTCTACCGTCTTGATACGGGCGTTCAGCCCTTCTCCTCCTCGCAGTGCTTCTCGTAGTCGGCGGCGTCCAACAGCTCCTCGGTGTCGCCGATGCCGTTGACCTTAATCATCCACGCGCCGTAGGGGTCCTCGTTGATCTTCTCGGGCGCGTCGAGCAGCTCCTCGTTGATGGCGCAGACCGTGCCGCTGACGGGGCTGACGAGGTCGCTGACCGCCTTGACGGACTCGACGTCGCCGAAGGGCTCGCCGGCGGTGGTGGTGTCGCCCTCCGCGGGCAGGTTGACGAAGACCACGTCGCCCAGCTCGCTCTGGGCAAAGTCGGAGATGCCGATGACGGCGACGTCGCCCTCCATGCGCAGCCACTCGTGGGACTTGGAATACTTGAGATCAGTCGGGGTGTTCATGTTGTTTACCTCCATATCAAAATTTGTGAAATTTCAGTTAGAATCCGATCTTGCCGGCGAACTCGTTCAGCGCCGCGTCGAACTGTGCGTCGTTGAAGCAGTAGCGCATCGTCGTGTGCTCGCCGCGCAGCTTCGCGACGTCCTCGGAGACGTCCTTGCCCCGCAGGATGCAGTCCGCCATCAGCTGGGCGAGCTTGTCGAAGTCGTCCGCGCCGAAGCCGAAGCGCGTCATCTCGCTCACGCCCATGCGCAGCGCACCGGAGGCGGTGAAGCCCTCCTCGTCGGGCGTTGCCTGATAGTTGACGATGATGTTGTTCTTTTCCAGACGGCTCGCGATCTCCGCGCCCTCGCCGTAGCCGACGGAGACGATCACCTGATGCGTCTCGGTGTAGCCGATGGCGGGATCGCCGCAGACGTTGAGGCCCTGCGCCTTGAGGGACTTGGCGAAGCTCTTGGCGTTGTCGATGACCGCCTTCTGGTATTGATCCTTAAAGTGGTTCATCTCATACGCCGCCATGAGAAGGCCGAGCTGCGTGCCGAGGTGGTGGTTCGAGACGCTGCCGGGGAACGCGCGGCTCTCGATCGTCTCCCACAGGCCGTATTTGAGCTCGTCCTCCTTGTAGTTGACCGCCACGACGCCGCGCTGCGGGCCAAAGAAGGTCTTGTGCGTCGAGCCGGTGACGATCTCCGCGCCCTCCTCGAAGGGCTTCTGGAAGTACGGGCCCACGAGGCCGAGGACGTGCGCCATGTCGTACATGATCGTGGTGGGGATGCCCTGCTCGTCGACATACTTGCGGATGGCGGCGACGGGCTCCTTGTGCAGCACCATGCTCTTGCCGAAGATGATGAACTCGGGGCGGTACTCGTCGATGACCTTCTTGGTCTCCTCGACGTCGATCTTGAAGATGTTGTCCTTGCACACCGGGAAGTTCACGACCGCGCTGCGCTCGGTTACGGGATCGACGGCGATATAGTCGTGCAGCGCGCCCATGGGCTGCGCCGAGAGGTGACCGCCCTTGATGATGTGGTTGTTGAGCACGTAGCCCAGACGCTGCGGCGTGTGCTTGCGGTCAAGGCGGTTCTTCCAGTCCATCAGCGCGGAGAACGCGCACATGTTGGACATCTGGCCACTGAGGACGCGGGTCTCGACCTCGGTGCACTCAAAGTACTTCTTCATCTCCTCGACGGCAAGCTGCTCGGCCTCGTCGATGAAGCCCGTGCCCTGATAATAGAAGATGTCCTTGTCGTAGAAGGACTTGACCTTCTTGTGCTCGGCGTAGCGGCAGCTGGGGTCGCTGGCGCAGAGCGTCTGCACGGCGTGGCTGGGCGTGTTCTCGGAGGGGATCAGGTTGACGCACTTTTTCTGGCGCCAGAGGTGGTTCTCCTCCGCGCGCTTGAGGAGCTCCAGCGCCTTGACCGGACGCTCCGCCGCATTCTCCGCGCGCTTGCTCAGCTCGAAGCCGTAGACGATCGGGCGGGCATACGGCGGTGCCATGTTGTCGAGGTGCTTTTCGGGGATGACCGCCTTGAGGCGCTTGCCGCGCACATCGACCTCGACGATATCGTCCTCCAGCACGTCGGCGGCGATGTAGCAGGTACCGATGGCGCGCTTGACGACCTCGTCGGTGATGACGGTCTCAAGCCCCTCGCCCTCCGCCTTGTAGTACGGGACCATCGTGCCGCTTGTGACCCAGCCGATCCTCTCGCCATTGCGGAAGACCTCCATGCCCGCGCGCATGACGCCGCGGTCGATCAGCGTGATGGGACGGATGGTCTTGGGCAGCGCCGACAGGTCGGAGAAATCACGGTTCTGGATGCGCTTGAACGTCTCGCTCTGCTTCTCCAGCGCCTTGCGGCCGATGTAGTCGCCCTTGAGGTCGGAAAAGCTGACGGCGAACTTCGCCAGCGGCACGGCGAAGATCGGCATCGGCACGCCGTCGGCGTCGACGCCCATCTCGTGCCCGTAGAGCGGCATGCCCGCCTCCAGACGCAGCGTGTCGCGCGCGCCGAGGCCCGCGGGCTTCGCGCCCAGCTCGATCAGGCGGTCCCACAGCCACTTCGCGTCCTCGGACTTGACGTACACCTCGTAACCCAGCGGCTCGCCGGTGTAGCCGGTCTTGGCGACGCGGGCGAGGTGCCCCTCCAGCTCCAGCGTGCCGAGTGCGTTCTTCATTGGCTCGGTGACGGCGGCGCCGCCTGAGAGCGTCATCATCAGCTCCTTGCTCTTCGGACCCTGCACCGCGATCGCCGCCCAGTCGGCTGTAATGTTCGTCAGCTTGCAGTCATAGTCCTTGACGATGGGCATGAGGTGCGCAAGATCCTTGTCCGTGTTCGCCGCGTTGACCACCAGCAGGAAACGGTCCTCCTCGAAGCGGTAGAGATACGCGTCGTCGATGGCGCAGCCGTTCTCGTCGGGGATGATGCTGTACTGCGCCTTCTCGAAATCAAGGCCCGCCACGTTGCTCGTGAGCACGTGCTGCAGGAACTTGACGCGATCCGGTCCCTCGACGAGGATGCGCCCCATGTGGGACACGTCGAACAGGGAGCAGAAGTGGCGGGTGTAGAGGTGCTCGGCGACGATCTCGCTCGGATATTTGATGGGCATTTCCCATCCCCCGAAGTCTACCATCGTCGCGCCCGCCGCGACATGGGTCTCGTAAAGCTGGGTCCGCTTGAGTTCGCTCATTGTGTTCCTTCCTTTCTTCGATTGAGTTGTATCAAAATATATTTTGCGATCACTGTTGCCTTCGGAAAACAAAAAGGGGACAGAAAGACCCTTGATTTGTCTTTCTGCCTCCGTCCTTACCCGAAAGATTCCCGCCCCGCCGCAACGCGGCAGCCGCGGTTGCCCCTTTGGTGTGCCGCAGCGCGCCGCCGCACTTTCCGAAGCGTCGTCCCGATCCGATCCTTCTGCCTGAGAGTTTTCGCATTCCCCTTCGGCGCCGCGCGATGCGCGGTCTCTCTCGGATCATTCATCCGACCATGATTCCGTTTTATGCGCAACATACAAAAACCGCGGCTCATTTTTGCGCTTTCGACAAATGGTGAGCGCTTTTCCAAGCCGGATTTGTACATTTAGTGTATCGTTTCGGCTTTTTCCTGTCAAGTCTTTTTTGCCGGAACATTCGCTTAAAATTTTTTCAAAAAGGTATAGATATTGATAAGGCAATACGATATAATGAAAGGTAAGGGCAATGAAAAGGAGGAGCTCGCCATGCCGACATGTAAGAAACCCATCCGCCGCAGCATGATGCTCTATGGCATTTTGTTCATTGTCGTTCTCGCCGTTCTGATGTCAATCCAGAGCGCGGGCGTGCTCAAGGCGTCGATCGATGAGCTCAACTACACGCACATGAAAAGCATCGTGACCTACGTGGAGCATACGACGGACGCGGACGACCTGCGCGAGTGCATCCGGACGCTGACGCCGTCGGAAAAGTACGTCGAGCTGCAGGAACGGCTCAACACGATGGTGAACGACTTTAACGTCCGCTTCATCTATATCTCCATTCCCTCCGTGGAGCAAACCGCCCTGTTGAGCGTGTGCACCTCCACCAGCGACGAGGAGATCGAAAGAGCCGGTCAGGACTTTGACTATCCCCTGATGTATCCCGACGAGGATATCACCACCTATGACGAACTGCTTCCCTTTGTTGAGGCGTGGGGCAAGGTCGGTCAGTTTTCCTCCTTCAAGAGCAATTCGGACTGGCTCGGCGCCTGCTACACGGTCAGCAAGCCCCTTCAGGCGTCCGACGGGGAAGTCGTCGCGCTCATCTCCGTCGACATGGACCTCGCCACGATGCACAGCGAGTACAGCACCTTCCTTGTCGGCAGCATCCTTATGATCGCCATCATCTCGTTCGTATTCTCGGTCACCGTTTCCATCTGGCTCAAAAAGAGCGTCACCACGCCGCTGCTGCTGCTGGAAAAGAGCACGCGCGGACTCGCGGAAAAGAGCCACGCCAACGCCTCGCCTGACGAGTTGGTCTTTGAGAAGCCCAACATCCGCACGGAAAACGAGATCCAGTCGCTTTCGGATTCCATCGAAAAGATGGCGGAGGACATGAAGGCCTATGTCAAGGGGCTCCTCTCCGCCGAGAAGCGCGCCGACGCCGCGGAGGAGGCGGTCGAGGACGTCACCCGCTTCGCCAATCAGGACGCCCTCACCGGCGCGCACAGCAAGGTCGCCTACGACGCCATGAAGGCGGAGTATTCCGAAAAGATCGCCGCCACCGGAGGCGATGTGGAATTCGCTGTCGTCGTGGTGGATCTGAACAACCTCAAGCGCATCAACGACATCTACGGTCTGGAGCGCGGCAACAAGTACATCGTCGCCGGCTGTGAGGTCGTCAGGAACGTCTTCCCCGACACGCCGATCTACCGCGTCGGCAGCGACACCTTTGTGGTCATGCTGACCGGCGAGATGTACAGGGATCGCGACGAGCTGTACGAGGTGCTGGTGGAGCAGCTTTTGAAGGCGCAGGAGGACACGGAGCGCGAGCCGTGGGAGCGCTGCTCCGGCGCGGCGGGCATGACGGAGTTCTTCCGCGGCGCGGACGCAGACGTGGATCAGGTCTTCCGCCGCGCGGAGATGATTATGACCCGCAACAAGCGCATCATGAAAAAGAATTATCCCGACATCTGACCCGGATGATTTATGCCGGCGGCGCGGTCGCGCCGCCGGTTCTTTCTCCGCCGTCTCCGGCGCTGTGTCAGGCGCAAGCACTGCAATGCCAGTCGCAATTTATCGCAATTCAATAAATTATCATTGACATTCGGAAATTTCCGTGCTATACTCCGGATACAAACCAAGTTACGGAGGTCGGTTATGGAACAAAAAGCGCTTTCAAATTGGCTCAAGATCGTGCTGCTCGGCGTCGGACTGTGCGGGCTCATCGTCTATTTCTTCATTATTCCTAGCTACGGACAGAACCTCGCGCAACGGAACCCGGAGTTTGCCCACTGCTATGTGCCGTGGCTCGTTTTTCTGTGGATCACCGCCATGCCTTGCTACGCCGCGCTCGCCCTGGGCTGGCGGATCGCGGCGAACATCGGGCGCGACCAGTCCTTCTCGCGCGCCAACGCGGAGCATCTGAAGCGGATCTCCTGGCTCGCCGCCTGCGATTCCGCGTATTTCTTCGTCGGCAACGTCGTGCTCCTGCTGCTGAACATGAGCCACCCCGGCATCACGCTGCTGTCGCTTCTGGTCGTGTTCGCGGGTATCGCCGTCACCGTCGCCGCGGCGGCGCTCTCGCATCTCGTGCAGAAAGCGGCGGTTTTGCAGGAGCAGAGCGACCTGACGATATAGGAGAGAAGCGATGGAAGGTGAAATCATTTTTAACATCGACGTCATGCTCGCCAAGCGGAAGATGAGTGTCACGGAGCTCGCCGAGCGGGTCGGCATCACGCTCGCCAACATGTCCATCCTGAAAACCGGAAAGGCGAAGGCGATCAAGGTATCGACACTCGCGAAGCTCTGCGCGGCGCTGGACTGCCAGCCGGGGGATATTCTGGAATACCGTCCGTCGCCGTCGCCGCGCGACGATTGAGAAAGACAAGGAGCGGAACACTATGGTCAACGAAGCCGTTACTCAATGGTTGGCAAAAAAGGGTCTTGCCGACCGCATCGCCGAGCACACGGGCTCGATCGACACCGTGGAGCACGCCGCGGAGCAGATCGGATGCTCGGAGGCGGAGATCGCCAAGACGCTGTCCTTCCTCGTGGAGGGCAAGCCTGTCATCGTCGTGATGGCGGGCGACGGACGCGTCAACAGCGCGAAGTTCAAGGCGCATTTCCACGCCAAGCCCAGCATGATCCCGCGGGATCAGGTGGAAACGCTGATCGGGTTTCTGCCCGGCGGCGTGTGTCCGTTCGGCGTGCCCGCGGACATCCCGGTGTGGCTGGACGTGTCCATGAAGCGCTTCGCGCACATCCATCCCGCCGGCGGAAATGAGTTCTCATCGGTCTGTCTGACGCCGGAGGAGCTGGAAACGGCGTCGGACGCAGTCGGCTGGTGCGACGTGTGCAAGGGCTGGGAAGAAACGCAGATTATAGAACAGGGAGACGGCTGACGATCAGCCGTCTCCCCCTTTTGTATTTGTCCTCGCCCGATTCAGTCGGCGTCCGAGTACGGCACGCCGGGCTCGATAAAGATGCCGCGCTCCGCGCTCCATCCCACGTTGAAATTCAGCGCGCGCCCCAGATCCCGCAGTTGATAATAGGTGTGTCCGCCGCCGTTCCATGTGATCTGGAAGGCGGTCAGCGGCAGATAGGCGTCGTTCACGATCGTATCCTGCAAATACGCGGTATAGGGCTGATTGCCGGTGAACGGGATCACGCCCTCCGAGCCGTTGGGATGCTCGTAAGGCCGGTTCGGATCAATGACGATGCCGTACTCGCTGCTCCATGTCACGTCGAACTGCGCATCCGTGCCGTTGAGCAGGCTCGCCATGTCGCGCAGGCGCACATAGTTGGTCGGGTTCCCCTGCCGGTCCAGCAGCGCATAGGCCGGAAGCTCAATCCGCCGGCTGCCGATCATGACAAGCTGCGTGCTGGCGACGGCGGTCCCCGCCGCGGGGATATCCTGCCGCACGAGCGCGGACGGTTCGTTGTTCCCGCCCGGCGCAGGTTCCGGCACAGGCTGCGGTTCTGGCTCGGCGGGATTGCCGCTGCACGCCTCTGACGCCAGCGCCGGAAATGTAAAGGTCACGCCGCTGATCTTTTCGCCGTCCGCCCTGTGGCTTCCCGCGAAGGTCATGCCGTCGTGCACGCGGGTATCCGCGCCGACCATGAAAAAGTCGTGGCCCTCATGCCCCGAAACGTTCCCGTGCACGCCGCTGACCGTCGGGTCGTCAAAGGTCACGTCCACGGCATACCACTTGCCGCCCAGCAGGACCTGATTCCACGCATGGCGTCCCCAGCCGCCGTTGCTGTAAGCGTTCCCGCAGACGAAGAGGCAGGGGATGCCGAGCGCGTCGCAAACCAGCTTGAACGCGATGGTGTAACCCTCGCAGACCGGCTGGCTGACGTCGGTCAGCGCGCTCAGCGGCGTCCAGGGCAGATGGTCGTAGCTGTTGTCCGTCGCGGCGGCGGCGCTGTTGTACTCGTTGTGCGCGGTCAGCCAGTCGTGCACATACAGAAGCTGCTCATACGCTCCGCCCTGCGCTGCGGCCTCCGCCGCCAAGCGCTGTACGACGCCGTTCACCAGCGCCTCGTCTTCGGCGACACTGCGTCCGCCGCCGCTCCAGTTATAGTGGAACGTCGGCGTGATCGTCATGACCAGTTTCGAATTGTTGCCCTGAATGCTGACGTTGTCGCCCCGGATCCAGAACAGCTCCGTATGATACAGCTCAAACGCGGCGAACGCGGGCGTTTCCGCGTCGATGAGCGACTGCGCCTTTCCGTTCGGGTCGCTGAACGGCCCGTTAAAGGTAAAAGAATAGCTCTCCCCCGTGCGGAACGCGCGCAGGACGTCCGCTGTGTCGAGTTTATCGAATAAGCTCTGGGAAAGGCCGGAGAGCTGCGGGTAAAACACATTGGTCTCCGCCGGCGCCGCCAGCGCGGGCGAGGCGAACAGCAGCGCGGCAAGCAGCAGGGAAAGCGCAGATCTTGCAAATCGTCTCATGGTATGACCTCCGTTTCTCATGGTTGTCTGTTCCGTTCACGGGCGGTTCATTGTCGTCGCCCTCATGATACCATAAAAAGCCGGATTTTGTCACCCCTTCTTTTTGAAGATCGGCTCCCTTCCGCGATGCTCCGCCGTTTTTCGCGGCGTGGAGGCGCGAGAAAAGCCCTCCGGCGACGCCGGAGGGCTTGCGGGCGGGGCAATGATGCCCCGCACTGTTCGGAGAAGGCTCGCTTACAGGCCCTTCTCGTAGGACTCGATCATCTTCTTGAACGTGTGACCCGTACGGCTGACATGCCCGCAAACCCCTGTATTTATCGCATTCTTGTCTGTGCTCGAATTCT
This sequence comes from Oscillospiraceae bacterium, assembly GCA_015067435.1. Taxonomy (GTDB): domain Bacteria; phylum Bacillota; class Clostridia; order Oscillospirales; family Oscillospiraceae; genus Hominicoprocola. The sequence continues at coordinate 49,420 of SVMM01000003.1, forward strand.
CCATAGTCATGTGTCCAGCACGACTTTTGAGATTTTTTAGGTATTTTTCAGTGGTCTCACCGGTGAATATTTTAATTTGCAGCAGCATGGAATCTTCGCTCTTCGGCGTGACATAGATCTTGTCGATATACTTCTCCACAAAATCCTTGTTGACGATGCCCTTTGCGGCGTCTTTTTTTGCATCCTTTAAGACACGACGGATTATATCGATGTGCTTTTTGAAGTCCTCGTTGCTGTCCCGCTTCTGCGTCAGCTCAAACAGCTCCTTCTGTGCCTCGTCGATTTCCTGAGCGGCTTGACGGTTCATGGAGATGAAGTCCTTGTCGCTCAGCTCGCCCATGGCATTGTAGGTCAGGAGCTTCTGTTTTTTCTTCTCCGCCGTGTCAATCTGCTTTTCCAGCGCTTTGATTCGTTTGGCGAGATTATCGACTTGGGCCAGCGACTTGTACATCTCCACATACTCGTCGATCAGCGCGTCGGCGTCCACGTCGCTGTTTTGGAACAGTTCAAAGATCAGCGGCTTGACCTCGTCCTCATAAATGGCAAAGGAGGGGCAGGAATCCGCGCCGTTCTTGATCTTGCCGGAACAGACCCACTTGCTGCTCTTGTTGCCCTTGCGGTCAACGGAATCCTTGCGGTAGTACGCTGCGCCGCAATGGGTGCAGAAGAGCTTACCCGTGAACAGATTCGCGTGGTTGCATATCCCCTGTCGGTTCTTGACGTCCTCGCTGCGGCGCTTGAGCACAGCGTTGGCCTGCTCCCACAGCTCCTCGGACACGATGGCAGGAACAATCTCGCCCGTCTCGTCCTTGAACATCACCCACTCCTCAGGCGGGAGGAACTTCTGTTTCTTGGTAAAGATATCCATGACCTTGACCTTGTTGCCGACGTACCAGCCTTTGTATTTCGGGTTGGAGATCATACCGGACATGGTCGTGTGGGCGATGCGGTTGCCGTTGTGGTTGCGGTAGCCCTTGTCCCAGAAGATTGCTTCGATCTGCTTCATGCTGTACTCGCCGGTTGCGTACAGATCGAAAAGCTCACGCACCATCGGCGCCTCGTCCTCGTCGAGGACGAGGCGCCCCTCGTCCTTGCGGTAGCCGAAAATGCGGCTGTTGCCAAGCACGACGCTATTCTTGATAGCCTGCTGATGCCCGAACTTGACGCGGCTGGAGAGCTTTCGCAACTCGTCCTGTGCGATGCCGGACATAATGGTGAGTCGCAGCTCGCTGTCCTCGTCGAGCGTATTGATATTATCATTCTGGAAGAACACGGCGACGCCCGCGTTCAGCAGGTCGCGGGTGTACTGGATGGAATCCAGCGTGTTGCGCGCAAAGCGTGTGATCTCCTTGGTGATAATGAGGTCGAACAGCCCGGCCTTGCCGTCGTCAATCATGCGGTGGAAATTCTCGCGCTTCCTGGTTGTCGCCGCGGAAAGGCCCTCATCGATATAGCCGTCCACAAACGTCCATGCCGGATTGCGGCTGATCAGGTCGCGGTAATACTGTATTTGGTTGCCGAGGGAGTTGAGCTGCTCGTCCGATTCACTGGATACGCGCGCGTAGAATGTCACCCTAAAAGGCATTTCGTAGATTGAGCGCGTTCTGAGCTGTTGCCGAGTGCTATGGATGTCCATGGCCGCCTCCTGCTGGTCGTAGTATCATGTTCTATTGTAGGTCAAAACATATCAAAATGCAAGAGGCAGATAATCAAGGTTGAAACAAAACAGCATTTCATGTTCTCTCAATGATCAGACGCATTTTCCGCCATTCTTCTTGAGAGATTGCATTATGATCTAACAGATAATCATTATAGAAGTTTAGCCATATTCTTCGAACGACGTTGGCTGGTATAATAGATTGCATATTGAAACAGGGCGTGTTATCCTTCTCTCTATTGACGCCTAAATGCATATTATTCCCTTTAATTTGTCTAATTCGATTGCTGATAGGATCACCGCCCTTCATTCTTAACAATTGTACCCGATTTTTTCCTTTCTATCCTACATTGTCATTGCCTTTATGTGTCAAAAAACTAACCAACCTTGAATCCAGAATTCAATCTAGAAGCCTCCAATTTGGCTTTTTCTCAAAACTAAGCCGGAAACCCTTGCTCCTCTCGTATATTCGTGATCCAACCGCCTCGTCGATGTCGAGCAGGTCTTCCATGCTAAGCTCGGTGCTGATAATCGTCAGCTTGGAGCTATCGTTGTAGCGGTTGTTGATGATCTCGAACGCCAGATTGACGTCGCCCTCGGTCGGGGGCTTTCCTTTGCCGACCTTGAAAAGATCGTCTATGTAGAGGACCTTGACCCTTTTCAACGGCGAGACAATTTTGGTATACGCCTCATCGTCCATGATCGCAGCCTTTGCCTGCACCGCCACGTCGCGCCATAGCATATACAGCGTGTCCATGCCGACGTTCAGCAACTCCGCGCAGATCGCGGTGCAAAGGTGTGTCTTGCCCGAGCCGACATGCCCGTAGGTGATGAACCAGCCTTGGCGCTCCCGCGCGTACTGCTGTGCGAGAGTTTTGGCCTTTTCTTGCCAACGGTCCGGCGTCTTCCATGAGTCGAAGGTGTAGCGCTTGACGGCATCCTCCAACCCGGAACGTTTCAGCCTTTCAAGGTTGCGCCGCTGCACCATGCACTCGCACTCGCAGGTGTAAACCTCGTCGTTTTCCCGCACCCCCCACATAATGCCACGATTGAGGCACTTCGGGCAATCGTAGCCGGTCAGGTTGCCGAGCGTTGAAAACCATTTGCAATCACGACTGAGCTTCTCAATGTCATATGTGATATTTACCTTGCAGATCTGATTCGACAGGCGTCCAAACGTGTTGATCGTTTTGAGGCATAGCATTTGATATAAAACGACATATCTAGCGCCATCAGGCAGGTTCATGATGTAGTCGATGACATCTGAGTACATGAAGTCTTTTTTCAATTTCATCCAATAATATCGTCCACCACTAGCCATTATAATTAAACCTCCTAAAAATAAATTGTAAGAATACTTTTCTGTGTGGACCTTGCAGAGTTCCGCTTTCCAGCTTTACGGAAGTTGTACGCACCACACATTGCGTACATAGTCAGATACATGACACTCTCTGGGAAGAGCTGCCCGGGTACAAAAAAACACCACCCGTCCAAAAAGACATGGTGGTGGATTGAATAACAATCAAAAATGTAACGCCGAAAGTCTCTGCTCGCTTTCGGAAGAATTTAACTGGTTATACACAAGTGTATAACTAACCACGTTACTGATTACACCATTAGAATAGCAGATAAAGTTCTGTTTGTCAATACCCTTTTTTCGCCTATTTCAAAAAAAAGAGGGGGGATATGAGTTTTCGAACCCATATCCCCTGCTCTTATGTGTACCCGGCCGAATTACTACAACAGAGAAACGGTTGAATACCCAACCGTTTCTCTGTTGTAGATTACGCAGGCTTCGTCATGCGATCCAGCAGATCGCCGTAGAGCATCATAAAAAGCTCAAACTCGGTGCGGAGCGCAAGTTCATTCGTCTGTTTTTTCGCTTGATCTGCCCCAACAGGAACGCTGTCAGCGGGCTTGTATTCAGGCAGAGCAAGGGAATAGCGGATCGCTTCTTCAATCTCCTGCATTTCCTTCTCCGTCACGTTGCCGACGTAATCGCCGATACGGGACTTGTCGATGGTAAATATCTGCTCACACAGCGCCATGGACAAACGATGGGATGACTGAATCGCAACGTGACTGGGCACCAAGCGCTTGCACGATGCCGAAAGGAACACAACCGTAACCACTGAGCCGGAAGCGTTCTGCTCATCATTGCTCACGATAACGCCCGGACGGGTTTTGTTGATCTCGCTGCCGGTGTTGAAGGGAATGCTGATGTAATAGATTTCTCCACGTTTCATGATGATTATCTCCTTTTTGTATGTTGATTACTTTTTGGTATGAAAACCGCGCTTGTCGGACACATAGAGCTTATCCGAAAGCATCTCGCCCATTTTGTCACTTGTTCTGGTCAGCGGCAGATACAACCGCGCTAAGGACTGCTTGTCTTTGGAGAAAAGCATAACATCGTTGACGTTCATAAACACCGCATAGAACGTCTCGCCAATGAGCTTGCTCAACTTTTCTCTCACGCCGGGATAGAAAATGGAGAGGGCGCCGTTCGTAACGCGCATGGTCGACAACAAAATGTTGCCGCCCGGATTCAGTATGTCGTCAATGGAAGCGATGTCGGTCTTGAGAAAATCGACGGTCTCACAATTCGAATAGTCGAATACCACGGCAGGAAACAGCCGCATGGTGTTTTTCATGGCCTCGTGGAAGACGTCTTCCAGATCGTCAAGCTTGCCCCATACCTCGATCTCGGTTCGCGTGATTCGGCTCGTCAAGAGGCTGGATGTGCCGTCATCGACCAACTGATAGAGAACGATGGCGATATCGCCTTCACGCTCATAGACAGCGTTTTGAAGATCCTTCGCGTGCAGATAATAGTTGAGCGGGCGAAGAATGAGCTGATCCTTGATACGCTCATAACTCCCGGCACATCTACAATCGGCCCAGTTCTTGTTTTGGATCTCATTTCTGTACACCTTGAGCTCCTCAACGATCTTTCCAACAACGACATCGACGTCTGTATTGCGGTCGTAGTTGAGCGACGGCATCACGCGGATCACCGGGCAGACCGCGGGCGATACCTGCGGCAAATTGATTGATATGGCGTCGCCCCGCAGGCTTGTGTCGGAATCCAAATCATAATACATACGGTTTGTATCCCGAACAAACTGCTTTTCCTCGTTCCCCAGCGGCTTGTAGCCGCTGGGGAAGTACCGGATGCTGTCATCGTCGACGCAGATCTGCTTCTTGATCTCATTCGTGAGCTTCGTGATGTAGTTCGTGTATTCCATGGTTTGTAATCCTTTCTTTTTCGTAGTGGTGTATCCTGCCGGCTGCCTCAGATGGGCAGCTCGGTCAGGATGTTGGTATCATCGTTTTGCACAGCGCAATCATTGTCTTCGCAGTTGCGCTGGTTGTTCTGGTTCCGGATCAAGCTCATTTCAAAGCGAAACTCAAGGTTATCCAGAACTTCGACTATCTCTGCGATAGTATCGCGCATCTCTTTGAGCTCTTTTGCGTTTGTGACCAGTTGCTCGATAAACGCGGCCCGGAGTTCGTCATCCGACAGTTCGAATGTCAAATTACCTCTTCTGATGTTCATAGTAGAAACCTCCATTTTGTATCATTTCTTATATTATGGTGTCGCCATTGGCGATTTTTCCCAAAAAAGCAAAAAAACTCCCACCAGACATAAATCTAGTAGGAGTTTTCGCTTTATGAGCTATAACGTGACGCGGGCAGACGGCTGTCTTTCCTAAACTGTAACGCGGGAGACCCGAAGGCCACAATCCCTCAACTTAACGATTACATAGATAGTATATATAATAACCGAAGATTTGTCAAGAGTTTTTTTACAGTAAAGCCCGCCCCCTTCGCTGCACAAAACAGCGGAGAGAGCGAGCTTGTCATACCATGATCTGTTCTTACTTGCTCTCGATGATCGCGGTGTTCGACGCCGCGTCGTAATCCACGCTGTAGCCGAGGATCGGGCTCAGCTCGCGGATGCCGAAGAAGTTGTTCCCGCCGATGTTGTACGCGGTGAAGTTCATCGCCTGTCCGTCCAGCTCGACCGTCTGCGGGCTTTTCACCGTGCTCGCGGATTTGTCCGTGAACTCCGTGCCGACCGCGCCGTCGTACGCCGCGCCCTTCGTCATGACGACCGCGTTGCGGCTTGCGTCATAGCGCACGTCGAACTGCGCGGGCGTGCCCTTTAAGAGCGCGGCGAGGTCGCGGAGCTTGAAGTAGTTCGTGCCGTTGATGTTGTACGCCTCGACCGTGACCTCGACGCCGTTGACCGTGATCTTCTGCGGGGAGAGGACGACCTGCTTCGGCACGGGCGTCTGCTGCTGCGCGTCCCCGAACCTCGCGTCGAACTTTACGTTGCCGCCGGGCTGTTGGAACGTATACACGCCGCCGCCCTTGTCGTTGAGCTTCACCTCGCCGACGCCCATCTGCGTGACCGTCAGGCTCGTGAGCCGCTTACCCGCGTCGGGGATCGCCGTCAGCGTTACCGTGTCGCGGACGCCCGCGTTGGCGGGGGAAATGACGAGCTTGCCGCCGTCAAAGGTCAGCGGGGACTGGAACTCCTGCCGGAACGGATCGTGATCGCGCTGCTCGGGCTCGGGCTGCGGCTTAGGCGTCGGCGGGTTGGGCGCGCTGTACGCAGCGACGGTCAGCGTCTGATCGTTCGACGCCAGCGCCGTGCCGCTTGCCTTGACGCGGACGGAATAGGTTCCCGGCGTCAGCCCGGTGATCTCCGTCGCGCCGTCCGCGACGGAGGTATAATCACCCGTCGTTTTGTATTCGTACTTTTTGCCGCTGTCCAGTCCCGTGATCTTGCCGTCGTTGTCGGCGGAGGTCGTGCAGCCGACTGCCGTGAGGCCCGTGGGCGTCGCCGCCTTTGTGACGTCGATGGTCTGCGGGTCGCTGTTCGCGGTCGTTTCGCCGTTGCCCTTCTTCACGACGGAGAGCGTGCCCTCCGTCATGCCGGACGCGATCGTGTATTCACCGTTCGCGTCGGCGGTGACGTCAGTCGAGGGAAGCCCCGCGCCGGAGATCGTGTAGGCGGCGCTCGCGGTAAGCCCGCTCAACTCGCCGCAGTCCGCGCCCGTGGCGGTGAACGTCGCGTTGGGCGTCGTCTCCGGCGTTGTGCCGAAGGTGTTGATCGTGACCGTCTGGCTGTCGGACGCGAGCACCGTGCCGCTCGCCTTGACGCGGACGTAGCGGGTGGTATTCTGCGCAAGGTCGGTCAACTCCCCGGTGCATGCCGTCCAACCGCTCGTGCCGTTCGCGCTGTACTCGTGCGCCGTTGTGGTCGCCACGCTGCCCGTGCCGCTGGCGGACGCCGCCTGCGTGATGGTGAGGCTCGGCGTATCCGCGCGGGTGACGGTGATGGTCTGCGCGTCGCTGTCCATTGTGGTCGTGCCGTTGCCCGCCTTCTTGACCCGGACGCCGTTGGCAGTCGTCACGCCGGAGGCAATGGTGACGCTCGTGGAGGAAATATCCGTCCACGTGCTGCCGCCGTCCAGACTGTACTTCATGCCGCTCGCCACGCCTGTGAGCGTACCCGCGTCGTAGCCCGTGGCGGCGAACGCCGCGTTGGGCGTCTGCTCCTTTGTCATCACCGCGACCGTCGCGACGTCCGACGTTTTGCTCGCACTCTGGCCGTTGTCCGTGCGCGTCGCGGTCACGACGCATTTGAAATAGTGCGTTCCCGCGCTCAGGTCCGTGGGGATGGCGTAGCTCGCGGAGGTCGCGCCCTCGATCAGCGTGTCGCTCGAATCGACGACTTCATACCACTGATAGGAAAGACCGTAGCTTGCACCCGTCGCCGCCGTCGCCGCCACGCTCAGCGTGATGCTGCTGCCATAGGCCAGCGTTGTCGACGTCGGCTGTGTGGTGATGGTCGGTTCGTTGGCGGCGTTCGCCGCCAGCTTTGCCTGACCGCTATCCGCCTTGACCGTATAGCCCGTGCTGTTGTCGGCAAAAAAGTATTTCTGCGCCTCCGCGTCGCTTGTGAAGCTCACGGTATTGCCCTGCGTGAACGTGTACCCGCCGCTGTTGCTCTCCAGAGAAATGCCGACGTGCGCGCCGTCGCCCGTGTTCGTGTTATACGCCGTCAGCGCGCCCGCGACGGTGATCAAAGCGGTGTCGCTGGATGCATAGACATTGTTCTCAGCGCCGCCCTTGGTGTTCCCTGCGATCTGCGGGCCGCCGGAGACGTTGAACGTATTGCCGCTCCTTAAAATATACACGCCGCCGCCCCGCATGGCCGCGCTGTTGTTGGTGATCACACCGCCGTTCATGTTGAACGTGCCGCTGTACACATACACGCCGCCGCCGTCGTAGCTGGTTGCGCTGTTGCCGCTGATCGTGCCGTCGTTCATCGTGAACGTGCCGCTGTACATGTGCACCCCGCCGCCGCTGCGTGCGCTGTTGCCGGAGATCGTGCCGCCGTTCATGACGAACGTGCCGCCGTCCACGTACACGCCGCCGCCGTGATCGCTGCCCTTGCCGCCGGTGATCACGCCGCCGGTCGTGGGGCTGCTGTCGATCAGCGTCAGACTGCCTTCAACAGTGATGGCATTGTAATCGTTATCCGTGCTTCCGCCGCTCTTGCCGCGGTTCACGACATAGCCGTTCAGGTTGAGCGTGACGGTCTTGCCGGCGGGGACGATGAGGGGGCCGCTGCTCGCATGGTCCCCGCCGCCCGTGCCGCACGTCACGTCCGCGCCGAGCATGGCGACGCCGCCCGCCTGCATCGCGTCGTAAAGCTGGCTCCACGTCGTCAGCGGGAGGATCAGGCTGATGCTGCGCTGACCGGCGTAGCTTGTGCCGGTAAACGCCGTGTAACCGTTTGCGGCGTCGTAGTAGGTCAGGCCGGATTTGATTGTCAAAGTGTTGAAGCTGAGCGCAGGTATGCCGACATCGCCGCCGGTCGCGGTAAGGCTGCCGCCGTTGAGATTTATCGTGCCGGAGGATGATAGGATACCATAACCGTCACCACGATGACCATCATAGTCATCCGTACCACCGCCGCCGATCGCGGTGAGGCTGCCGCCGTTGACCGTAATGGTTGTTGCATGGTAGATACCATCACCACCGGTTTTAGCAACGCTGGTGCCGCCGATCGCGGTGAGACTGCCGCCGTTGACCGTGATGGTTTCAATCGTATTTATGGCGTCATAACCATAATCAGTCTCATTGGATTTACCCGTTACGAAAACGCTGCCGCCGTTGACCGTGAGGCTGCGGTTGTCATATGATGCTTGCTTACAGCCTATACCATCGTCATAGGGGTCGGTTATATTCAGCTTTCCGCTGCCGCCCGCCTGACCGTAGACCGTCAGACTGCTGTTCGGGTAAAGATCGACATCACCGGAAGAAAGCGTCTTTCCATCGGTAAGGATGAGATGGACGTCGCCGTTGACATCGAAGCCGCCGCGGTTCAGATTATCATCGACGACATACCATGTTTCTGTATCGGCCGTACCGAGCGTAGCCATTTCGCTCGTGACCACGGTCACGCCGTCTTTGTGCTGCGTTGTGCCGGTCGCATCGACGTATTCCACGTTGTCCGCCGCCCTCGCCGTGCCGCCCAGCGCGGGCGCGAGCGTGAGCAGCATCGCGAGGGTCAGCAGTACCGACGTGAGCTTTCTTCCGTGTTTCATATGAATGATCCTCCCCAATCGAGCGATCTTATAGTATCCTATCCTATTTATACGCGAAAATCGGCAAAATGGCAAGATTTTTCTGCAAAAAGCGGCGCAGCAGCCGAAGCCGCCGCGTCACAAAAAAACGCACTCCTTTCTCCTGCCAATCCACGGGAAACCATCTCAGCACAGATAAAGATAGTGACGGATGATCACCTCGATCCTGTTATGCCCCAGCGCCCCGCTCACCGCGCCGAGCAGGTCCGTATCATGCCCGCCCGACTTCTTCCCGCGCTTCCGATCCTTGCCCCGCAGGCGGAAATAATCGCGCAGCGGGAACTCCCCGCCGAACAATGGCTTCCCCGCCAGCCGTTCGCTCTCAAGCTGGTGAAGGAGCGCCGCGGCATATTCCGCGCGCAGCCGATGATTGCGCACATGCCCGCCGTAGGAATCAAACAAGGGCGCATCATCGCCGCGTACGGTTGAAATGCGGTCTACGATCTCCGTCACTTCTCCGCGATACCTGTTGAGAACCGGAGCGCAGCGCACCTTGCCTCCCTTTTCCAGCAGCCATATACCTACGACGTCGCCCTCGTCATTACGCACGCAGCGGTTGGCGCGGATCATCTTTTCGGGATCGTCCTCATTGTAGATGCTCTCCCGCCGTGCTCCAACGGCACGCGCAATCGTGATCTGATCCCTGTACTTCGCATACTCCATGTCCGTATAGGCTTCCTTGTCCCGGCATCTGCGGATATCCATTTTCCCGCGGCTGGGAAGATCGAGAGCCTTGGGCGAGAGGGACCAGCCCATCGCCTTGTTGATGGCGCTGGCTGCCGTCGAAATCGACCACGCGGATTTTCCTTCCGCGTGGAGCTTCCTGAGATACGCTTCGCCCATCTCCTGCGTGATAACGCCGACGCGCCGAGCACCGGCTTCGGCGCAGAACACCGCAAAGGGTTTCATCTGACGTTTGTAGGTTGCCATCGTCCCCTTGCTGTAGATCCATGGCAGCCTGGCCGGATTCCAGCCGCGAAGGTTGCCGTGTTCATGGAGATACGCAGCCCGCTCGGCCTGCTTGTCGGCGTGCTTGCTCCTGCCGATATGATCCAGTTCGTTGAGCTGGAACCGCAGGCTTTTTTCTATTCGGTTGGCACATTTTTCAATGTTCACGGTGAATCCTTTCTTCTGCATGCGCAAATAAGCGGCCGCAAATGAATTTGCGCCCGTTTATTTGCGCGGGTTACGGGAGTTTTTGCGATTTTTGGTACGGGTTGTTGAGCTGGGGTAAGGAAATGCTCCCATTTGGTAAGGCAGTTTGTTTTCTGCCGGCCGGGGAAATATCTGTGTTGCCAAGCACAGATACGCGTGGTGGGAGGTCGCCGTGCGCCGTTGTCGGCGCACGGCTTCGCTCCCATAATCGGCGAGAGTGCCGAGACGCCGCGGATCAGATCAAGGACGCCTATCCGCGTTGGATTCTGTCAGTCATGCGGAGCACTTTGACAGAATCCGGGTCTTCTCTACCAGCATGGAGTTGCGCGGAGGCAACTCTTTGTGCATGGCGACGTCGATGGCCTTTTTGCTGCCGTACAGGCAGACGTGCTTCTTTGCACGTGAAATTGCCGTGTAGAACAGATTGCGCGTCAACATGGGCATCATGGACGTCAGGACGGGGAACAGGATCGTGTCATATTCCGAGCCCTGCGCCTTATGCACCGTCAGCGCGTAAGCCAGCTCCAGATTGCTGAGGCCTTCCGCCATCTCTTCGCCGATCCACATCGGGTTGCGTCCGTCAGGAAGCTCGACAGAGAAGGAACCGGGTTCGCACGCCTCGTCGATGTGCAGGATGCCGACGTCGCCGTTGCAGCAGTTCCGATACCTGTCGTTCTTCGTGATGATGACGCGGTCGCCATCTCTGAACTTGGCTCCGCTCTTGCCGTCTGAGCCGATGCAGGGCATATTATCGACGACCGGGTTGACCAGATCGCGAATTTCCCTGTTCAGCTCCTGTACCATTTTGCGGTATGGGGCAAGAACTTGGACGGACTCCCCCAAGAGGTATCGAAGCGCCGCATCCTTGATCACGAAGTCGTTTGCGAGCTTTTGGGACGTCTCCACGATGGAGAAGCTGTCGTCAAAGTCGAGGTCCTGCAGGGAATGCAGATCACCGAACCCGACGACGTTGTGGAGCAGCGCCGCCGCCTTGCCGCTCTGCCGATGGTTGCCTGTCAGACGACTCACCGGAGTGCCCAGATCGAGCAGGTCGTCGAGCACGTTGCCCGGGCCGACGGAAAGCAGCTGCTTCCGATCACCAACCAGCACGACATGGCAGGACTCCGGAACGATCTCCAGAATCCGCGTGAGCATTTCCAGCGTCATCATGCTGGCCTCGTCAACCACAAGCAACTGGATGGAATCCATCGAGACGTCATCGGTCGTTTCCTTGCCGGGAAAAATCCTGAGCGCGCTGTGGATCGTCTGTGCTGCGAAACCCGTGTGACCGCTCAGATTCTGCGCGGCTTTTCCTGTGGGCGAACACAGCAGTGCACAGTTTTCCGGGTCGTCGAATTCATTGGCAATGGCTCGGATCAGCGTCGTCTTTCCGCTGCCCGCGCCGCCGAGGATGATCGAGAGTCGGTTCGACAATGCCATTGCAACTGCGTTCCGTTGATCTGAGCCGAGCGTTATGCCCTCGAACTCAATGGTTTCCGGCAACTCTGCAACGGGCATCGGCGGCAGCGTGGGAAGCCGCTCAAGCATCTCTGCCGCGCGCTCCTCCAGTTGCCAGTTCCGTTCCGTGTAAAGCCGCGGGCCTTCCTTGTGGATCATCCCCTTGGCAATCTGATCGTTCAGATCGGCAGAGAAATCCGGGTAGCTGATGCCCTTGCGCGCTTTTCCGCATTTTTGGAACAGTCGCTCTACGCTCGCGTAGGCGTCGCCGCTCTTTCCGATCTCGCTCAGTGCCGAGGAGACATAGCTGGTGTCTTGCTTGCTTGTCATGTTCATTTTCCTCCTTGATAGTTCTTCGCCTGCCTTTTAGACATGCGAATCTTGAAATTTGTATAGAAAAAGGCCACCCATGCGCACTTACGCATAGATGACCTTTTCAGCATGTTGGAACCGATCTCTGCCGGTTCAAATAAAACTTAACGCGTTCCCTATTTGGAGAACAAATGATAGCTCTGAGGAGCACGCGGGATATGATATGCACACATATCCCCAATTTAACGATTGCAGCAACATTGTAGCACGGCTCGTGGTAAAAGTCAAGTCTTTGGAACAATCTTTTCTGCCTTTCTGCAGTCTGCTTCAAAACTCCAAAAACTGACAAGTCGGTGTGTCCAATGTTCCCGTGAGCCAAAACAGCGGGGTCAAAGAGATCAGCTTGAACGCACGCAGCCCCTTTGTTGAGCGTAAAAAAGAGCCAGTGACCCATGCAATATGGAGGCACATGTGGTATACTCATTATAGCAGAAAAGCCGACAGCGATGGGGTGTTGGTAGCGCCCCATCGCCCAAGCAGGTGATACCCCCACCTACAAGACGGTTTCCCGCGTCGACAGGGCAATTATACCCAGTTTTGCCTTTCTTCGCAAGTGAAACATACTCCTATGGAGGCGTCGTGCAGGTAAATGAATCCCTGCGTGACGCTTTTTCTGTAGACTATAGAAAAGGAGTATCACACAAATGAAGAAAAGGCTATCCGAGATTATGCTGTGGGTCGCACTTCTTATAGTTGGCTCAACGATAGTATCGCGTTGCAGTGATATTGAAGAGAGCCGCTGGGCGAACAAGAACATGATCCTGTCGGTCAACCTCGGTTCCAGTACAACATGCTCGCTGAGCGTTGCCACTTACAGAGCCGGCCTTGAGACAGTCAGCGATCACGCTGTGGCGCAGCTGCGTATCAATCACTTACCGAGTGATGAGGGGAACAATAGCAGTCCGTATGATCTGAGCATCACGTTCGAACTCTGCCGCGAGTAACAACCCTACAGGAATCGAGTAGGAGCGTCCCGTGATGGGCGCCCCTACTCGATTGTATTCTTTCGCTGTTTTGGTTTCCCATTTACCTCGCGTTTCGCACGAACCGCGTCATGATCGCCGCAACCTGTGCGCGCGTCGCGCCGCCCCGCGGGTTCAGCGTGCCGTCGCCCATGCCTTCGATCAATCCCGCGCCGACCGCCCAGCGCATCGCATCCGCCGCATAATCCGCCACGCCGCGCGCGTCGGTGAAGCGGTCGAGGCTCGCGCCCGCGCTCACGTCGCAGCCCGCCGCCTTCGCATAGCGGTAGAGGATCGTCGCGAGATCCTGGCGCGTGATGTCGTCGCCCACGCCGAAGTTGCCGCCGTAGCCCGTGACAACGCCGCTCTCATACGCCCAGCCGACCGCCGCGTTATACCAGTCGGCGGAGCCGACGTCGCGGAATACCGTGCCGTCGCCCGCCTCCGCACCGCGCGCGAAGTTGTAGAGCACCTGCGCAAGCATCGCGCGCGTCATGGGCGCATCCGGAGCGAAGCTCCCGCCGCCCGTGCCGTTGAAGATTTCGCGTGCGGTGACGAAGGTCACATACTCGCCGTACCAGCTGCCCGTCGAAACGTCGGCGAAGGCCTTCGTGTTGTCCACGACGTACAGCTCACATGAGCCGGTGACGGGCACGATGAGGCTGCCCTCATAGCACTCCTTTACGGGCAGGAGCCGGTCATCCGCGCCGCGCACCATGGCGACGACGCCGTGGCCGCCGCGGCTGACCTGCAGCTCGATCCTCGGCATCTCCGCGGGGCCGACCCTGCCGTCGCCGTTCCGGTCGAAGAGCATCAGCGGAAGCTCGACCCGAACCGGCGCAGCGGCACCGCCACCCGCCTTCGCCGGCTCGACCGTCAGCGGGGAGCGGATCGGACGGTTCTCCCGGATCGCCTGCTCCGCTTCCTCCCTGCTGATCACGGTCTCCATCGAGAGGATCCTGCCGTTCTCGTCCCTCACAACCGTTCCGGTGGAACCGTCGGGCGTCCTCGTCTCGGTCGTGACGGTTTTGACGACCGTCGTCCGATTGTCTGCATCCGTCGTCGTGACGGTGGCGGCGGTCACGGTGGTCGTCACGCCGTTTTTGTCAACGGACGCCTCGATCTTCGCCTCCGTGACGGACTTGGAGAGCACTTTGTCGTTCGCGTCCGTCACCGTGACCGTCGTGGTCGAGGTGCCCGTCGCCGTGCCGTCCGGGGCGGTGGTCATGCCCGTGACGGACTCTGTTTTGGTCACGCTCACGGTTTCCGTGACCTTGCCCGCCTTGTCAGTGACCTTTTCCGTCACCTTCTCCGCAGACGTCGTTTCCGTCTTTCCCGTCACGCTACCGTCCGCATTTTTCGCGGTGGTGACGGCAGTGTCCTCCTGCAGCTCGGTTTTTGTCTCGGTCGTCGTTTTGCCGCCGTTCGCGTCCGTCGCCGTCTCCGTGACGGTCTCCGCTGCGCTCACCTTTGTGGTGTCGGTGACGCTGCCGTCGGCGTTCGTCTTGCTCGCGGTGGTCTCCGAGCGAGTGCGCTCGGTCTTCACCTCAAGGGCGGAGCCGTCCTTGTTCTCGGTCTTGACCGTCTCCTTGAGCGTTTCCGTCACGGTGACGCTGCCGTCGGCGTCCTTCGTGGTGACGGAGGAAGTTTCCAGCTCCGTCGTCACGGTCGAGCCATCGGGATTGGTCGCGGTCTCCGAGGCGTGCGTCTTCGTCTCGTTCGCCGCGCCGCCGTTTCCGCGCGGCGTGAACTCGTCGGCGGTCGATCCGCCGCCCGCCGCGTCCTTGTATGTCGCCGTGACCGTGACGTCCTTCGCAAGCATGACGAATGTAGTCTTCGCTGCAAGCGCGTTTGCAAACGCAGCGCCGTCCTCCGTCGTCCACCTGTCAAATGTCTTGCCGCCCGGTGCGGCGCCCGCCGTGATCGTGATGGTCGTGCCGACAGAGGCGGTATTTCTGTCCGCCTTGCCGTTCACCACGGTGATGTTGTACTCAATCGGTGCAAGCTGCGCGTAAAGGGTCAGGTCGTCGGCGTCCTCCACCTGCGCGCCGGGGGCATAGGCCGTGCCGGAGCCGTCCTCCTCGGTGTTCCAGCTGCTCAGAAGATAGCCGTCCGGCACCGCGACGTCCTCTGCGGCGGGGAGGGCGACCCTCATGCCCGCGATGGTTCGATCCGCCACGATCGCGTCCGCCGCCCAGGCTGTGCCGTCGCCGAGGTTGTAGGCAATCGAGTGCGACGCCGTCAGCGGCGCGGCGGCATACGCGGTCTTGCTCAGGTCGGTGATGTCCGCATAGTAGGGGTTGTTGTCGCTGTCCGCGAGCAAGATGTACTGCTGGCGGTAGGGCTGGGTATAGCTGACGGCTTCAACGGTGGAGCTGTTGGCCGCGTCGCGGAACGGGGCCACCGTATGCAGCACCAGATAGTTGTCCGCAGAGAGCTCCGGCGCGATCACGTCGGTCACGCGATAGGCGTTGAGCCGGCCCGTGACGGCGAGACGGTTCATATCGCCGAAGCAGTGGAGCATCCCCTTGCCGAAGGTGACGTTCCCGCCGACGATGATCTTTGCGTAGGGATTGATCACCAGACCATCGCTCGGACTGTCCGACTCCGGGAAGCTGAGGTTCCCGTCGACCCGGAGCGTGCCGCCCTCCATGCCGTCCATGTGCATCGCGGTGGTCATGTTCCCAGTGACATGAACCTCCGTCGTGGTGCCGGAACTGTTGTCGCCGAGATGGAATGCGCCGCAGATCAGGTCACCTTTGGCGGTGAGCTTGCCGTTCCCGCGCACATAGATACTTCTGTCGTTCAGGTTGAGATCTCCGCACGCCGCGGTGGCGTCGGTGCCGACGACATAGATATTCCCGGCGGTAAACGCGCCGGCTGCGCTGAACGCAGAGTCGCCGATGTACGCTTCGTGTGTCCCGATGTTGACGGCACCTTCCGTCGTGAGCGTCGAGCCATGGTTGTCATACAGGGTGCCCGAGGCGGTGACATCTCCCTTGGCCTCCAGCGTCGAGGCGTCGAGATGCAGATTGCCTCCCCCGGCGGTCACGGCGCCGGTCGTCGACTTGACCGAGCTGCCGTTGGCGAAAATGAAGCCCTGGGAGGTGATGTCCCCAACCGCCGTGACCTTCGTCTGAATGCTGAATTGCATGTTTTGCGCGGTAATTGTGCCATCCGTGCTGATCGTGTTTTTGCAGTTTCCGCAGAGCCAGCCTTCCGTGGAAATGCCCGTTTTCGCCCGTATCTCCGCTCCATCGCAGAGATTCATCCGTTCGCGTGCGCGGATGGCGCCCTCCTCTGCCACGAGTATGGCGCCGTATCCATTCAAGGAGCCTGAGATGTCAATATCTCTTTTCGCTGTGACTTTTGCCCCCTCGCAGAGGTTTGCATAGCTGCCCTTTACATTGCCTTCCCTCGATTGGATGACTGCGCTGCCATAGAAATTCAGACTGCTTTTGGCGGAGATATCCCCCTCCGCGCTGAGGGTCGAATTGCAGATTTCCAGCGAGCCGTTCTCCGACTTCACGACGCCAGTCTCCGACGTGAGCGTGGAGGATTCATGCATATCAATGATGGAATTCGCGGAAATGTCCCCCTTCGCCGCGACGCTCGACTTGAACACGTACATGCTCCCCACGCTGATGGCGCCCGCCGTCGATGTGAGCGCGGACGTCTCGTGCGCATTGACATTGCTCGAGACGGTAATATTCCCAGACGCCTCGACGCTCGAGCTGTAAAGGTACATGCTCGCGCAGCTGACCGTTCCAGCGGTCAGCGCGGACTGCCGGCTAAGGGTGATCGTGCGTCCGGCAGCATTCACGGCTCCGGTCACGATCAGCGCGCTCTTGGTCAGCCAGAACTCCGTTCCGGTGGAGCTGAGATCGCCGTTCACGGTGAGCGCGCCGCCCAGCTTGCCGGGATTGTAGGCGGTAGCGGCAAGGTTGTCCTCGGGCGCGTAAAGGGTCAAGCGCGCGTTCGTCACGTCCCCGTTCACGGTGACGTTCGCCCTATCGCCGACATGGAGCGCCACGCCTGCCGCGTTGATCGCGCTCACGGTCATTTCTCCCATCTTCACGTCAACGTCGCTGACGGCGGTGAGCGTGCGGCCTTCGGCGAGGGTCAGTCCGTCCACATAGAGCTCCGCGCAGCCGACGCCGCAGATGTAGAGGTTTTTGTCCGGCGTGCCGGTCAGCGGATGCTCGGGATCGATGCAAGTCAGAACGCTCATATCCACATCCTGAAGAGGGGCGCTCTCCGGCCCTATATCGTCGACCGTATAGCCGGTGAAGAGCTCCCATTCAGGATCATCCTCGGTGCCCCGGTTGATCTTGGCCAAGCGGATGAACACTGTGTCGCCCTCGTCGTCGAGCGACGCCGTTCCGATGGCTGCCGGATCCGGATCTGGATCGGCGGCGAACGAGATCGTTCCCAGCAGTTGCGGCACGCACGCCAGCGAAAACGCCAGTAGAATACCGCAAAAGACCGCCAGTCGCTTTTTCCATAGCTGTTTCATCCTCTTACCTCCTGTTTTTCAGTCTGTTCCGAAAGAATGTGGTCAGCGATACCGTCGGGAAACCCCATGCGGTCGAGCTTGTTCCAGCCGACTCGTCCGCCGAGGAATGCGATGATCAGTGCCTTGTAGATGAGGTAGGTGCACAGAACGCCGTAAAGGATCCGTTGGGGGACAATGATCAGAATATCGAGCGGCGACACCCGCTCGCGGGTGTAGACCGTGGAGAGCAGATAGAGCAGCAGCTCCATCACCAGCGAAAAAGCAAAGGACACCCCCAGCAGAAGCATCTCGAACCGGTCCGGGTTGACGAGGTTGGTGATCAGGCCGAAGGCGGTCGCGCAGGGAGCCAGTGTCTGAAACACCAGCAGATCCGGCAGCAGCAGGAATCCCATTCCCGGCGCGCGGAGGCTGAACAGGCAGCGCAGATATTTCGCCATGCATTGCAGCGTGCCGTAAGTCCAGCGGAAGCGCTGGCGCAGGAACGCGCGCAGCGTCGCGGGCGCCTCCGTCAGGGAAAAGGCGAGCGGCTCAAACAGCAGCCTCCTGCCCATGCGCAGCAGCTGCATCGTCAGATCCCGATCCTCGCCGAGCGTCTGCGTCGAGAAGCCGCCTACCTCCAGCACCGCCGAGCGCCGCCACATGCCCAGCGCTCCGGGCACCACCGCCATGCACGCGAGGCGGCTCATGCCGTTTTTGATGAGGTTGAAATCGCGGATGTACTCCACCCGCTGACAGCGGGTGATCAGGTTCGTCACGTTGCCGACGCGCGTGTTTCCCGACACGGCGGCGACACGCTCGTCCGAAAAGTGCCGCGCCATGAGCCGCACAGCATCCGGACGGATCAGCGTATCCGCGTCCAGCAAAAGCAGCAGCTCGCAGTTTGCCTCGGCGATGCCGCGGTTGAGCGCCGCCGCCTTGCCGCTGTTCTCCTGCCGCAGCAGGTGCACGCGCCGGTCGCCGCGGAACGCCGCCTCGACGACCTCCGCTGTGCGGTCGGTCGAGCCGTCGTCCACAACATAGACGTCGATCCTTCCGTAGTCCGAGGCAAGGACGCTCTGCACGGTCTTCACGATTACGCGTTCCTCGTTGAACGCGGGGATCACCGCGCAGGCCTTCGGCTTCGCTCCGCCGCGTCGGTACGGCGCGGAGCGGCGCGCGCAGATCAGATAGGCCAGCAGCTTCCCGTAGTGCAGCAGCAGCAAAGCCAGCATGACGCGGTTGAGCGCGCGCACAAACGACAGCCGGAACCAGAAAAGCCGCGCCGCGGCGAGATCGAGCAGCACATAGGGATAAAACAGCCGGAAATACAGCCACACGAGGAACAGCGCAAACAGGATGACCGATAGGATATAAAGCCGCCTGTGCGTCGGATCGGAAAAGATCATGTCTTTCTTCATCGTATGCGTTCCCGTCATCAAGTCTCGTTTTCTCCGCTTAAACTTATACAGATAGGAAATGATGCGTTAAGCATACCACACCTTTACTGATTTGCATAGTGTCAAATTGATTGATCTAGGTTCCGGACCGCCAGCGCCATCTACACAGTCCACCTACCACAGCCCGATCTGTGCATCCAGCGGTTGCTTGTCCAGCAGCGGCGGGATCATGCAGAGGAATTGCTCCGTCGCCTTCAAATCAAAAAGCCACGGCTCCACCTGCTCCCGCTCCAGCACCAGCGGCATGCGGTTGTGCACCTCGCGCATGGAGTCGTTCGCCGCGGTCGTGAGGATGGAGTAGCACGGCACGCCGTTCCGAACGTCGTAGATGCCCGCCATGTAAAGGACGGGCGAGCAGGGGAGGGAGAACTGAAACTTGCGCTTGGCCTTGTCCCACTCATAGAACCCCGTCGAGGGAACCGCACAGTGGCGATACCGCGCGCTCTCGGCAAACGTCGGCTTTTCAAGCGCGGTCTCCGCCCTTGTGTTGATGAGCATGGACTTCGGCGTCCGGATACCCCAAACCATCAGCTCCGGCGTCGGCCCCTCATCGGAGGCCAACAGCACGGGCATCTTGCAGCCCGGCGTGATCTCGCCCTGCCGAATGCCCTCGGCGGCGTTCGAGCCGTACTTGGCCTCGACCTCTTGGATGATTTGTAGAATTTCATCGGCCTGTTCCGCCGTGAACTGATAGCGCCCGCACATGATATCCACCACCCGTATGATAGAGTTGTCATTAGAATAACCAGATTTAGTATAGCACAATGACGAGCGAATGAAAACCATTTCCGGTAACTCCCACTTGACGCAATCAAACGATTGTTCTATTATTGAGCCACAAGAACACGGAGGAGGTGAGCGGGAGTGGAGCGCGGTATACTGCATGTCGACGCCAATTGCTACTATGCCAGCGTCGAAATGCAGCGCAACCCGGAACTGCGCGACAAACCCATCGCCGTCTGTGGAAGCCAGAAGGAGCGTCACGGGATCGTGCTCACCGCGTCCTATCCTGCCAAGCGTTCCGGCGTCAAAACCGGTATGGCGATCTGGCAGGCCATGCAAGCCTGCCCAAGCCTCATTGTCGTGCCGCCGGACTATCCCGAGTATATCCGCATCAGCGGCATGATGCGGGAGATCTTCAATTCCTATACCGACCTCGTTGAGCCGTTCGGCCTCGACGAGGCGTGGCTTGACGTGACCGGCAGCCAGGAACTGTTCGGCTCACCCGTGGAGATTGCCGAGGCCATCAGCGCGCGCGTGAAGTTCGAACTGGGGCTGACGGTTTCCATCGGCGTCTCGAACAACAAGATCACGGCGAAGCTGGGCTCGGATTACAAAAAGCCGGACGCCATCACGCGCATCATGCCTGACAACTATCGGGAGATCGTCTATCCCCTGCCGGTGGAGGACTTGCTCTACGTCGGCCCTGCGACCTCCTGCAAGCTGCGGTGCGTCGGCATCGGCACCATCGGGAAGCTTGCCGAGTGCGACGAGGACTTCCTGCACCGCAGGCTCGGCAAGGTGGGACTGGTGCTCAAGACCTTTGCGATGGGTCTTGACCCGACGCCGGTCCAGCGCACGGATCATGTGCAGGCGATCAAATCGGTGGGCAACGGCAGCACCGCGCCGCGCGACCTCGTCAATGACGACGACGTGCGGATCATGCTTTATCTGCTGTCGGAGAGCGTGGCGCTGCGTCTGCGGGAGCTTGGTTCGCGCTGCATGGTGGTCGAGGTATATGTCCGCGACAACGCGCTTGTTTCCTTCACACGGCAGCGGAAGCTGCGGCAGCCCACCTGCTCCAGCGCGGAGATCGCGGAGACGGCCTTTGACCTCTTCAAGCGCAACTACCATTGGGACAAGCCTCTGCGGGGAGTCGGCGTCCGCGGCTCGGAGCTGGTGGACGCGACCAACGGCGTGCAGCTCTCCCTGTATGCGGACGCACGGAAGCGTGACCGCTGGGAGCAAATCGACGGTGCAATGGACGATCTGCGACAGCGCTACGGCTATCTGAGCGTCCAGCGCGCCATTTCCCGGCTTGACCCACTGCTCGCGGGCGTCGATCCCTCGCAGCACACGATCCATCCGGTCGGATACTTCGGAGGTTGAATATGGAAGAGAAGCGTATCCGAAAATATGTGCCCGTGGTGCTCCGTGTCGATGAAAACGGCAAGATCCGGCCGTTGGTGGTGGAGTTCGACGAGCAGCACAAGTATCTTGTTGATCAGGTGACGGATGTGCGCCGCGCCGCCTGCCAGTCCGCGGGCGGCGTCGGGGATCGGTACACCTGCCGCATCCGAGGACAGGAGGCGTACCTTTGGCTGGAAAAGGGACGCTGGTTCATTGCAGCCAAACCGGAGTATGTGGCAAAGGAAGACGAAGGAAACGAGGATCATAGCGTATAAGCATGGCAAAACGCACGCCCAAATTTCGGACGTGCGTTTTCTATGCGTGCAGGCTTAAGACAGCTCAATTTTACCGTGTTTTTCCTCGTATGCCTCGATCGCGTCGCGGATCAGGATCAAGATTTCTGCGTTTGCGGAGCGGCCTTCATAATCCGCGACAACGTGGAGCTTGTGCAAGACTTCTTCATCAATACGGATCGACAAACTCTTGATAGCCATAATGTTACCTCACAATAGATTCATTATGGCTTTACTATAGGCGCAGTATGTGCTAATCTTCTTGATGTGAACGCGAAATATATCTAAAGTGTGTTCATTTGTGAGTGGTATCAAGAAGGGTAACAGATATGCAACACATTACCTGCGCTATTATCGGCCAGCATCCCATGCGCTTCCCGTGGGGGTTCGACGAGGACGATCCTGGCTGCCAGAACCTCAAGCTCACATTGGCGCAGAAAATCATGGAGCTGCGGCAACAAGGCGTGACGCGTTTTGCCGTCGTCGCGGACTGCGGCGTCGGGTTGTACGCAGGGGAGTGCGTCAATGCACTGCGCGAACACGATCCCGACCTCATGCTCTTTGTCGTCTCGCCGCATGAAGGGCAGGCGACCAAATGGGCACCTTACCTTCGCGACCGCTATTTCAAGCTGTTGGAGGACTGCACTCTCATGGAGCTGGCAAGTCATCGCTGGACGCCGACCTGTGAGCTGGACGCCTACCGTAAGATTATCGACTACGCTGATATGGTACTCGCAGCCTACGATCCCGCGACGGCGCGCGGCGACGCCGTGGATCAGGTGATGGAATACGCGAGGGAACGCGACGTGCCCGTCGTGTCCATTCCGTTTGGCACGGAGGCATAGCGCAAGCGGCATCTTTTCGCCAGTGCGGCTTGACTATTCCGTGTGCTCTGCTATGATAGTATTACCAAGTACGAAGGAGGCGCACCATGAAGAAAAAAGTGACGGCGCTGCTGCTTGCAGCGATTATGACATTTTCAATATCAGTATCCGCGTACGCGGCGTCCGATTTCACCGATCTGGCGAGCACGCACTGGGCGTACAGCGACGTGATGGCGCTGGCGAAGGGCGGGCTGGTCAACGGCATGGGCGACGGGACGTTCCAGCCGGACGGCAAGCTGACGGTGGCGCAGCTGGCGAAGATCATCTGCGCGGCGAAGGGCCTCGGGCAGAACGTGGACGGCTACTGGGCGGCGGAGTACATCCGCATCTGCCAGAACGACGTCCGCTGCCTGCCGGATCTCGGCGCGATCACCAAGGAGAACTACGACGTGAACTGTACGCGTGAACTGGCGGCGTACATGATTGTCAACGGCCTCGGCCTCAAGGACGGGTACACGATCAAGATCCAGCTGCAGGATATCCCCGACTGGAAGAAGATCGACGACAAGTATTCCCGCGCCGTGTGGCAGGCGTACAACGCGGGGCTGCTCACCGGCTTTGAGGACGGCACGTTCCGCCCGAAGGAGATCCTGACCCGCGCGCAGGCCTGCGCCATCCTCAACCGCGCCGGCTACACCACGGCGGCCGAGAAGCCGGCCACGGCCGACACCACGGGTAAGTCCCGCGAGGATCTTTTCGCCACTGCCAAGACGTGGACGGATGTGACATGGAGAGAGGGGTCTGACGGGTTCGGCTTCGCGCATACGCTCCGTGCGACTGACCGCAAGTGGGGCGGCGTGTATTTGAAGT
Organism: Oscillospiraceae bacterium; assembly: GCA_015067435.1. Lineage (GTDB taxonomy): Bacteria > Bacillota > Clostridia > Oscillospirales > Oscillospiraceae > Hominicoprocola. Next base: position 72,760 of record SVMM01000003.1, read on the forward strand.
ACGATTCGCAGGATACCAGAGGCGTTCTTCGGATCAAGCTGGACGAGGTCTATACGGAAGCCTACACCTCCGAGGACTACCAGAACATGAAGAACTTCAATCCGTCCACGGTGGTCACGGCGCCGTCCGGCTTCTCCTACGACGCGCGCCAGCTGGTAAAGCGCATCTTCCAAGAGGCCTATCCCACGGGCTACGAGGAAGCGTATCAGGCTCTGAATGATGTGCTCAAGCAGGATATCTTCGAAGAGCCGGGTATCCACGGAGCTTCCGCGCTACGCTGGATTGACGGTCGTACTCTGACCATCGAGCTTGGCGACGGGGACAATCAGGACTGCGTCATCGCCATCGGCGGCATTGGGAACAAAGCCGGCTACGAATCGGCTATGGCCCAGCCGCACGTCGGCCATGTCGCCAAGTACCAGTCCTTCTACGGCGGCGGGCAGGATATGACCACCATGTACGAGCTGGACAAGTAAATCCGGCCCCAACAAACCACGGAGCCCCGCAAGGGACTCCGTGGTTCTCTTACGGCAAAGCTGGGAGAACGCGGAAACCGCCACCCTGCCCGGTGACGGTTCCCTGTATTCCAGTTTACCCATCAGGGCCAAACCGCTGAACGCGGCGCCCGTGCTCTTATTCTATCTCATTCGCGCACATTGTCAAGAACGAGTTCTTCCACTCAACAACCGCATACACTCAGCGGAAGGCGCCCTCGCGGCGCCTTCCGCTTTTGCATCCATATTTTTATCAAGGGGAGGAAAGTCCATGTACCATCTCAAGCGAATCGGCAAACGAACTCTCGCCATGTTCCTTGCCCTGCTGACGGTCTTCTCCCTCTGTGAGCTGCCGGCCAAGGCAGCCGGAGGAGACGACGTCGGCGTCATCACCCTGTCCGTCCAGCCGTACATCGGCGGAACTGACGCCAAGAACCTCGGCACGGCGCGTTCCGAGAGCTTCTTCATCAACAACTATGTGGACAGCGCGGGCGAGCCCATCCCGGAGGATTGCTGCTACGGCTTCAAGGTCACGGCAAAATCCACGAATCCGGGCGAACGTGTCGTCGTTTGGGTCTCAAATAAGTCCGAGGTCGGCGCTGTGCCCGACTCAGTTGAACTCATGGCAGAGAACACCGGTACAGCATCTTTGGTTATGTCTGTCCCGAAGGAAATGTGGGCGGATGACTCCGAGACCTACTACTTCCACGCGAAGATCGTCGGCACGGACGAGGAGACCGTCTCCTCCGTCGTGATGAAGAAGGCGAACAAGGCGACGGCGGGCATCCGCTACACGCGGCGCGGCATCCAAGTGCGCGGCTTCGCCGTCAACGATATCTACGTCTCCTTCGGCGAGTACGACTACCGCGTCGCGCAGTGGCTCCCGAAGGTGAAGAACGACACGCTCGGCCCGGAATACTACAGCTGGTACAACAACGCCGGGCGCGGCACCTTCACCACGCAGGCGGACCTGTGGAACACAGGCACCTATGAAAACTGCTACTTCCCGGTCGAGATCACGGACGAAGTCTCCGAGAGCGGGAAACTGATAAGCGGAAATGATTGAAATGATTGAAGCGATACTCATCATTTCAATCATTTCAATATGAACACATACTAGCCGTCGTGGGCTTTGGCGGAATCGGACGTTTGTAACGGCATCCTTCGGTTCGATAGTTTGAGCAACCGTAGAACTCGCCATAAGGCCCCTGATGACGGATCAGGCGTCCGCCGCATTGCGGGCAGGTATACCGAGCCTTCCGCATATCATCTTCGTAATCCTCCATCAATTCCTCAACGAAAATGGAGCGGTTCCCATTTATGGCGAGCAGGAAAACCTTCTTCCGCGCTCTTGTGATTGCCACGTAAAAAAGCCTGCGCTCCTCAGCATGCGGATACAAATCGCAATTGTCCAGAAGCAGTGACAGGATCGGGGCATCTGCTATCTGACTTGGAAAGCCCATCCCGTATTTTTTGTTGTTCAGGATAAAAACGTAATCCGCTTGCAGACCTTTGGAACTGTGAACGGTCAGAAAGGATATGTTCAGGTCGGGACGCTTGCTGTATTTTACAACGGTTTTGCCGATTGGGACGCTGTACTGATAGGAAAAGAGCTTGTTTTGATCAAGGATGCGAATGTCGAACCGATATCTTCCGAGAAAGAGGACCTCCGCGCCTTTAGGGAGGCTATTTAGCCGCTCCTCCATGAACTTCACTGCATACGTTTCCGTATATCCCTCGATCATTTCCATAGGGAAACCAATATCAGGAACGGCGCTGATTAAATGCTTACGATGTTGCGCCGGGTTCCTCATAATAAAATCACTGCTGATCTCGATCAAATCCCGTGGGAAGCGATAGGTCGTTTCTATTTTGCTTGTGACAGCGTCGCCCCAGTATTTTGAAAATTGCAGGATGAAGCCGATATCGCTGCCACTGAAACGATAGATGCTTTGCCAGTCATCGCCCACGCAAAACAAAGAATAATCGCTCTGCTTGCGCATCTCCGACAGCAGCCTGTATCGGTCCTGAGAAATATCCTGATACTCGTCAATAACAACGTACTTGTATGGGTGCTTGTATCTTCCGGTAACGACGTATTTTGTCGAAGCAGAGATAAGGTCGTTGAAATCAAGCGCATCGTTGTCTCTGAGCATCTGCTCATACCGTTCAAATATGGGATCAATCAAATCCAGAGCAAGCTCAATTCCGAACAAAGCGCCACAGTTTGCGTTGCGTTCCCGGATACCCGCTATTCCCATATCGTTGCTCTTAATCAGCGATATAACTGTCCCAAACAGCTCCGCGACACGGTCGAGAGCGCTCTGACGGCCGCCGCTAATTTCCTTCCAAAGCTCCTGTGCCGATTTGGGGTTAAGGACAGCTCCTGCGTTTTGCAATCTGGCCTTTAACGAGTCAAGCAGTTTTCCTTCAAGCTTTTCATATGCGTATACCTCTATCATCCTCGTCCCGTTGGTCTTGTGGAGCGAACGCTTCCATTCCATACTTTCGCGATAGGTCTGGGAGGCGCTTTTCCCGTTGCGCTGAGAAAACCACGGAGGAACATTGCCGTTTCGATCAATACCAAAATACTCAATATACAGGTTGAGATCCGGCAGGAAGAAGTCCGGTTTGTACTGCCCATATTCAGGCGAGCGCGTATCTACCGGGTAGTCCGGTTCATAGACATATGCTATTCCGTTTTGATAGAGGAAATTCGCAATATCCATCTCACCATAGCTCTTTACCTTCTCCTTTTTCATGGTGATCGGTGGATCGTGTTTCAGGTAGTCCTGATACTCCTCCGGCGAATCGAAATCGAACGCCGACTTCTGTGAAGTGCCAAAGAATGTAAGATATGCCAGCAATTTGTTGAGATACCGTTCATCGGAAATCAGATCATCCAACTGTTTCCTAACAAAGTGCCTGATATCCTTTGCATAGATCCTCTGTTTTTTTCCGGTTGATGCGGTAATGATTCTGGAGCCCAAACTGTGGAAGGTGGATGCCTCGATATCATATCCAGTCTCGCTTTGCAGCCGGGCCTTTGCTTCGCCAGCGGAGGCATTTGTGAATGACAGCACAAGGATTTCGCCCGGTGAGCATTTCCCAGCCTTGAGCAGATACTTGACGTACCCGATCATTGTCGTTGTCTTCCCTGTTCCCGCGCCGGCCAAGACAAGATGGGACCGTGCATCCTTTGCAATGCAGGAAATCTGCTGCAAATCCAATGCCTTCCCTTCGACAGGATCGACCAAGCTACGAACAGCATTGATCTCTTCTTCCGTGATTGCGATACCATCTTCCTCGGCGGGAGGGTTCTGCTGGGTCTGGAACATGCGAAAGAAATCGAAGATACCCTGCCCCAGATTCAAAAGGGCTTGCCTCGCAGAACTGGACCAGCCTATGTCCGCATCGCTGTCATCATCGTCAAGCCAACCGAACCAGTCGTCTCCGCTGCGTTTCCGCTTTGAATTCGAGCGTCCCCGCCGCTTGCCGAAGGGCTTGTCATCATCGAACCAAGAATCGTCGTCATCGTCATCGTCAATTCCCCAAACGAAATCTTGGTCATCGTCACGTCTCTTTCGATATGACCTTTTTCTGCCCATCTCGCATCGACACCTTCCATAATGACGTTCCATAGGCAATATAGCATATTTTTTGTTTGCAGTCTATGCTTTTGAAGCAAAGAGCAATCGCCCTCCCAAATGGGAGGGCGATTGCTTATGCTTTCAGGCCGATCTGATATGTAACTGTCACCTGATGGTCTTGGCTTGTTCTGTTTTTTCTGACATAGCTCGCATGTCGTACGGGTTCCATCTTCTTGACCATCTGGCCGCCGACGGAGCCCGCCTCGCGGGAAGTCAGGTCGCCGTTGTAGCCCTGCTTGAGATTGACGCCGACCTCGGAGGCGGCCTCCATCTTGAACTTATCCATGGCGCTGCGCGCCTCGGGGATGTTGATCTGATTGCTGTTCTTGCTGGACATGATCGTTTCTCCTTTTTGATTTGTTGTACATGGTGTTTTTGGGTATCGCAAGCATAGATTGCCCGCTTCGCGGCGCGTTATGCGCTCTTTTGCGCGGAAAAAACTGGATCGCGCCCAAGCTTGCAAATATGTACAACAATGCGACCATGTGTCAGCACGGCGTGTTGTTATGATCCACCCGTCCCCGGGTTCATTTCATCTGTTCGCGCATGAATCTGACAAAGTCCTTTTCCGGCATGGGGCGGGCATAATAGAAGCCCTGGATATAGTCGCAGCCCATCGCCGTGACCATCTTCACCATCTCCTGCGTCTCAATGCCCTCCACGACCAGCTCCTTGCCGATCTCGCGCATCATCCGCACCGTGTTGCGCATGATCGACCTCCCGCTCTCGCTGCCCATATCGTCCACGACGCTCTTGTCGATCTTGATGATCTTGAGCGGCAGCCGGGAAATCCGCTGGATATTGGAATACCCGGTGCCGTAATCGTCCAGCGAGAAGGTATAGCCGCGCTCGGAAAGCCGCCGGATGTTCTCCTCCATCACGCCGCCCACGCTGCCGTAGGTCGTCTCCGTGATCTCGAAGTTGACGCGCTCCGGTGAGACGCCGTACTTCTCCTCCAGCTGGCGCACCCGATCCGGCAGTTCCGTTTGCAGGCACTGCGCAACAGACAGGTTGATCTCCACGTAGGACATTCCCATCGCGTCCAGATCGTTCTCGGACAGAAAGCGGTAGACCGCCTCCAGCACAAAATCGCCGATGGGAAGGATCAGCCCCCGGCTCTCCGCGGCAGGGACAAAGTATCCGGGCGGAATATAGCCCATTTCGTTGTCGCGCAGGCGGATCAGCGCCTCCGCGGTGCAAAAGCGCTGCTCCTTGACGGAGTAGATCGGCTGGTAGTACATCTCGAACCGGTTCTCCATGATCGCGCGCTTCAGAACGTCGTCAATGCCGCGCCCCAGCGCGTAGACCGCGGAGCCGACCACCTCCGACGCCTCGACACTGGCTTTTTCCTGCGGCACCATGCTTGTGAACTCACGGCTGAGATAGAGGATGCCCTCGGTGCTGTTCAGATCGTCGGGGCAGCGGATATGGCACACGCGCGGCAGGAGCCGGACGCCCAGCTCCGTGAACTTGTCCGTGGTGTTCCTGCGCTCAGCGAACAGGTGCAGCAGGTCGTGCATGCCGTCGTACGAAATGTCATCCAGCACGGTATACAGCGAGCCGGGACGTTCATAATAGATCTCGCAGTTCCGCATGTGCTGTGCAAGCACGTTTTTGATGTCGCCTGCAGCCTGAATAATATAGGCGTTGAAGAAATCCTCGCCGATGTACGTTCTGACCTCGTCCGCGTTGATGAACCGGATGGCGAGGACCTGCGCGCTCTGTTTCGAGAGGATCAGCTTGTGCACCTCGTCCCGATACGCCTTGTTGTTCAAAAGGCCGGTCTCCATGTCGGTGACCTCCTCCGGCCGGAACACAAAGAGCATAATCAGCAGGGATACGAACGCCGAGGCAAACATCTCCACCAGATACTGCGGGTAGAACATCTCGATGATGACCGCGGTAAAGACGAAGAGATAGAACGCCGCCAGCGAAAGCCACTTGTCCAGCCCCAGATACCCTCTGGTCAGGAACAGGTACACGACGCCTGCCGCCGCATAGAGCCCGGAGATCACATAGAGCCATATCAGCTGCGGGCCGCGCGCATAACCGTTCTCTTCGGTGATCCGGAAAACGCCGTGCGTCACCGGATTTGCCAGCAGCAGCGCCAGCAGCGCCGCATACGGCGCCAGAAGGATCGCCTTGTTCTTCCAGCTTCGCAGGCGGTAGGTCGTCCGCGTCACGGCGAAGACGAATATCAGGTACAGCACGCTCGTCCCGTTGCGCAGCGCCTTGTAGGCGGTGGACAGCACATAGCCCAGAACCACTTCGGAGCGGGACAGCGGCGGCGTTCCGGCGACAAACTCCATGGCGATGTCGATGCCGGTCAGGGCGAGCGAGATCCAGAGCAGCTCGATGAACAGGCGGTTGGCGAAGCCCACCGTCAGCTTTTTGTCATATAGTGCGAGCAGGATCGCGGCGTACACAAACAGCGCGCATATGTCAAAAAAGATGATTTTCATTGTGCACCCTCTGGATATCGTAAATCAGGCTCATGCAGGCAGAGACGCAAATGCCGCCCTCGCGCGGGTTCTTCCTATGCCACTCTCCGTCCGCTGATGAAGCGGTCTCGCCAGTACTGCACGTCCAGGTTCTGCACCGAAGCGACCGTGCCCGGCTTGTTGCAGGCGATGAACTGCATGTCCCCCACGTAGATGCCCACGAACCCGGCGGAGCCGCCGATCTCGTTCGCCATCACGCAGATATCGCCGCTCTGGAGGTCGTCCCATGCCACACTCTCGCCGAAATCCGCCATCTCGGAGGATCTGCGCGGGATCGCGATGCCGTTCTCGCGGCAGATGTAATAGACAAAGCCGGAATTGTCGAAGGTATCCGGACCGCTGCCGCCGCTCTCGAACGCGCACCCCAGCAGGTCATACGCCATCGACGCGATCCCCCCGGCAGCCGCCGAGCCGTCCTGCCGCACAGGTTCGGCGGGCGTCTCCGCCGCGGGCGCCGGCACGATCTCCGGAACCGCAGGCTCCGCCGGCCTCTCCGGCTCGGCCGGCTGCACGCTCTGGGACGGCAGCGGCGGCTCAGCCGGCTGCACGCTCTGGGACGGCAGCGGCGGCTCAGCCGGCTGCACGCTCTGGGACGGCAGCGGAGGTTCCGCCGGCGTCTGCGGCTCCTGTTCGCTCTTCGGCGCGGTTTGTGTCGTATCGGTGACGTCCGCGTTCTGCGCGGGGTCCTTCCCGTCGGCCTTGCCGCGGCCGCAGGCGGTCAGGAGCAGGGCGAGCACGAGCGCCAGAAGCAGCGTTCCGCGAAGCCGTGCTCCATTCCGTCCAACATATGTTTTGAAAAATCCGTTCATTCTGCTTCTCTCCCTTTGTACGCAAAGCCGAGCATCGTCAGATCGTCAAACTGCTCGGCGTCCTTCACAAAGCCGTCCACGGCGCGCCGCACGGCTTGCAGCATTTCCCGCGGCGCGGCGTCGGCGTTCTCGTTCAGCGCCGCGAGCATCCGCCCGGTGCCGAAGAGGGCGTTTTCCGCGTCGGTCGCCTCCGGCACGCCGTCCGTATAGACGAACAGCTTGTCCCCCGGCTCCAGCGCAAGGGTATACTCCTTGAACTTTATGCCCTCCATACCGCCGACGACGAAGCCGTGCTTGTCCTTGAACAGCTCAAACTCGCCGCCCGCACGCTTCAGCGCGGGGAATTCGTGCCCGGCGTTCGCGGCGGTCAGCGTGCCGGTGGATATCTTCAGAACGCCGATCCAGACCGTGACGAACATATCCGCGTCGTTGCGCTCGCAAAGCTGGTCATTGACGCGCCGCAGCGCTTCCGCGGGGCCGCACCCCGCCATGATCTGGTTGCGGAGCAGCGCCTTGGAGATCATCATGAACAGCGCCGCGGGAACGCCCTTGCCGGAGACGTCCGCGATCGTCAGCGCCAGATGGTCGCTGTCGATCAGGAAAAAGTCATAGAAGTCGCCGCCCACCTCCCTTGCGGGGTCCATGGCAGCATAGAGGTCAAACTCCGTCCGGTCCGGGAACGCCGGAAAGTTCATCGGAAGTATGCTGAGCTGGATATCCGCCGCGAGCTTGAGCTCCTTGTCCAGCCGGTCCAGCTCGGTCATCATGGAGACGATGCCGCGCATGGCGTCGCCGCTTTTCTTTCCCTCCATGACCGTGCGCAGAAAAGAGACCGCGTCCGTGTCCCTTTCGCGCATGAGGCAGCGCACCGAGATATGTATCTTATTCTCCGGATGCTCCGCGTTGTGCCGGCTCACCGCCTCGTCCGCCTGAGAGGTGTAATACTGCATGGTGGCGCGGCTTTCCACGTTGGAGAACATCACGAATTTCTGCTTCTCCGTCCGGATCACGTCGCCCTCGCCGTGCAGCGTGCCGCGCAGAACGGCAAAGCACGCGGCGGGATCGCCCTCGGCCTCCAGGATCAGCGCGCTGCGCGTATCGTTCTTCCCGACAAGCGCCAGATCCAGCAGATAGACAACGTACCCCTTGTTGTACAGCCCCGATTCCTCGTCCACAAAGCGGAGCTCGCCGATCATGGAGAAGTAGATCAGCGTCACGCCGATCGCTATGCCCAGAATACCCGTGCTGTACTGCGTGAAAAACTGCGGGAGCTGGAACAGCAGCACGGACACGAGCATCGGCATGATGTGGAAAAAGCGGATCTTGGTCGCCCTGCGGTCATAGCTTCTGACCATCAGCGAGGCGGAGAGGAACAGAAGGTAGCTCACCGCGATCATCACGTAGTAAAGCGGCTTCGCCTCGATCCGGTTGTCCGGCGCGATCGTAAACATGACGCCGTTGAAGAGATTGACGAGCAGCAGGAGCGCGAAGACCGCCAGCGGAGCGACCCTGAGCGCGCGCAGAAGGGGCTTCCGTCCCCCGCTGCGATAGAGCTTCTTTTCGACGAGGGCCAGCCACAGCCCGACGATCGCCAGCTCGCAATATTCCTCCAGCGTCCGGAAGATCAGCGCCGCCGCGTGGCACCATGGGGCGCTCTGCCGGTACATCGCGTCAAAGGCGAAGCAGACCAGGCAGGTAAACGTCACCTGACAGCAGAAGATGAAAAACAGCTGCAGCGCTTCGGTCTTCTTCTGCCGGATACGCTCCGACAAAACCAGCAGCAGGCCCATCACCAGAAGCGACGCGATATCCGCGTAGCAGGATACGATCGCCTCTCCCACGATCATGCCCATGTCTTATCCTCCGTCAGCGGCTGGTTCATCACATGGATATGCGCACAGGCGAGAAACAGCGTGTAGGTAAACGCCGTGGAGGAGATCTGCCGGAACCAGACGCCCATGGCAATACGCACCGCGACGGCAAGGAGGCAGAGGACAATCAGACGGCGATCCATCTGCCGGATCTTGCCGATCGCAATCAGGAAGTAAATGGCGGCGGGCACGAAAACGACGTTGTTGTACGGGCCGGAATGGTAGATCTGCCCTTCGTCGACGGAAAAGATCCAGCCCGTTTTCAGGTTGATGAGGAGCACCGCGAGGAGCAGCAGGCATGGGATAAGGTACGGCAGCTTCCGTGCCCGGACGCGCTCCTCGCTCCGATGGATGCGAAAATCCAGATAGAGCACGAAAAGATATGCGAATACCTCGAACGCCGTGTAGAATACGATATTCCCCGCGATCATCACCTCGCGGGCGCCGGGCAGGCCGCGCCCCTCCAGCAGATACGCCGCGGCGTCCGACGCCGCCAGAGCGATCACGGTCAGGGTCATCGCAAAATACAGGTTGTCATCCAGCCTTCCGCGCTGCCGGTAAATCGAGGTGCACGCCAGTATCCCCACCAGAAACACCAGTGAGGATGCGTCCATGATAAGGCTGCCGGCTGTTCCGTATGCCAAGATCTTCCCTTCTTTCTGCTGCGATCCCCGCGCCTGTCTTCCGTCCCTGCGCCGGTCAGCGGATGGGCAGCGCGGCGTATTCCGGAGCGCTGAACCGGAACTGCTCCACCCGGAAGCCGAGCATATCCTCGAAATCAAAATCGCTGTTTTCGTCAAACCCGTCCGTGGGCGTGACCTTCGCTTCATACTCCATGAGATCCTTGTCGAAGGTCAGCATCGCGTCGCCTTCGAAGACGCTCCAGCCCGTGTTCTCATAGCCCGCGTCGACCAGATCCTGCACCGTCTTGCCGGCAAAGGCGTCCAGCTCGTCCTGCGGCACGATGCAGCCGGTGAAATCGACGCAGTCGTCCACGGTGAGCTTGCCGAGGATCGCGTAGACGTCCTCGTTATAGGTGTCGGAGAAGAAATCCAGCGCTTCGTATGCCTCCATGTCCTCCGCGGATAGCACGGCGCTGAACTGGTACTGCCTGCCGTCCTTCTCCCCGACGGCGTAAACGCGGTCGTCCTCCATGGTGTAGAGCAGATAGTCGTCCTCGCCCAGCGTTGCGATCAGCTCGTCCAGCGTCCGATACGGGCTGTCGACATGCTCGCCCTCCAGCGTGATGTCGCTGTAGCCGCCGTAGCTCTCGCCGATCGTGTAGGCGGGCAGGTCGATGGAGATGTTGTCGTAGGAGAATTTAAACTCGGCGCTCTCCTTTTCCCCGCCTGCCTCGGCTTCGTAAAGAATGGAGGAAACCGTCCCGTTCCTCGCCGTTCCGGTCACAGTCATCGTCGCGGCCTTGCCGTCCTCTTCACCGGTAATCACCGAGACAAGCTTCGACGTGACGGCGCCGTTCTCGGTTTTGTCGGTCTGCTTCGCCGAGAACTGAAGCGCGCCGTCGTCCTCCACGTCGTAGATGCCGGTAACGAACATCTGGAGCGTGCTTTCCAGCGATTCGGAGAACATGTCGTACATGTACTCGTCCTCATAGGCGGTCTCGCCGTCGCCGATGAAGTACTTCTTTCCGTCCTCGATGAACATGTAGTACGTGATATCCGAGGACGGGTCGACCAGGCAGAAGGTGTCGCCGCTCGCCATGAACGTGCTTGCCTCGGTCCCGTTGATGAAGCTGGTCATGGAAACGGGGTTTGCCTTCGCAAGGCCGCCGTAGAAGGCGTCGGCAAGCTTCTTCGCGTCTTCCTTCGTTTCGGCGGTCTTGACCGTTTCACTTGCCGCAGGCGCGGCGCTGCCGCCGCTGCTCTCGCCGCCGGCGGGCTCCGCGCTGCCGCCTCCGGACTTTTCCGCACAGCCGGAGAGCGAAATGGCAAGCGCCATAAGGACGGACAAGAGCAAAGCCGATACTCTTCTTCTCACCTCATTTTCCTCCTTCAGAATTACATTCTGACATATTATTATATCATACGCGGATTTGTTCCGCAATCCCTTTCTGCCCCCTTGCAGAACCGTTGTAAAACTGGAAAAATCCGGTTTTCCATCGACGCGCGCTTGCAAATTTCGCAATTCATGATATAGTTTATTGTTGTCTGCGGAAATCCTCGTTCACCGTTTCATACGGGAAGCGCGCAGGCAAAACGACAAAATAGGAAGGAAGGATCACATGAAGAAACCTCTGGCACTGTTCCTCTCACTCGTGCTCTCGCTTTCGCTGGCCGTGCCGGCGTTCGCGGAGGGCGACACCCCCTGGTATGCCGAGGCGCAGCAGTACGTCACGGAGAAGGGGATCATGACCGGCACCGACAAGGGTTTTGAGCCGATGGGCGTCACGACCCGCGCACAGGTGTTCCAGACGATCTACAACATGGAGGGCGCTCCCGCGGCGAGCAGCGACGCGCTGTTCCCCGACGCGGTCGGCAAGTGGTATGCTCTCTCCGCGGCGTGGGCGCTGCAGGCGGGCGTGACCACCGGCGACAACGGCCTCTACTATGGCGACCGCAGCATCACCCGCGCGGAGCTGGTCACGATCCTCTACCGCTACGCGAAGGACGTGAAGAAGCTCGACGTCTCCGTGGGCGAGGACACCAATATCCTCAGCTATGACGACGCGTTCAATCTGCCCGAGTGGAGCGTTGCCGCGTTCCAGTGGGCGTGCGGCGCCGGCGTCATCAACGGCAAGGGCACGGCGCTCGCCCCCTCCGACAGCGCGACCCGCGCGGAGCTGGCGGCTGTCCTGATGCGCTTTGATAAGCTCATCGAATCCCAGAAGATCGTGGGCGAGCTCATCTCCATCGATGTGCCCGCCGTGGACGACATCCCCGCGCACTCCGTCCCCGCGATCGTCACCCTGCCCGAGGGCGAGGGCCCGTTCCCCGCGGTCGTGATGCTGCATGGCACCGGCTCGAACAAGAACGAGGCGGGCGGCGGTTATGACCTCGCCGCGCCCGCGATGGCGGAGGCGGGCATTGCCACCATCCGCATCGACTTCATGGGCAACGGCGACTCCACCGCCAGCTACAAGGACTACAACTACACCTCCGCGAACATCGACGCGAAGGCCGCCGCCGACTACATGGCGAAGCTCGACGTGGTCGACGCGAACAAGCTCGCCGTCATGGGCTGGAGCCAGGGCGGCACGAACGCGCTGCTCGCCGCCGCCGCGTATCCCGGCACGTTCAAGGCGGTCGTCACGTGGGCGGGCGCGCTCGACCTCACCACGATGTTCGACAACTTCGACGCCGCCTACGAGACCGCGAAAACCACCGGCTCGTATGAGATGACCTTTGACTGGCGCGATTCCCTGCCCGTGGGCGAACGCTGGTTCAAGGAGGTCAAGGAGACCGACGTACTCAAGGCGATCGAGGGGCTCAAGGCACCCGTGCTCTCCATCCACGGCGACAAGGACGACACCGTCCCGTTCGCGGACTCCGAGAACGTGCAGAAGACGCTCGGCACGAACAACCTCTGCACGATTGAGGGCGCGGACCACACCTATAACATCTTCGTCGAGGAAGACGGCGCAACCATCATGAAGGCTATCCGCGCCGGCATCTCCTTCCTCCAGCAGACGCTCAACGGCGCCGTGACCGGCAGGGTCATTGAGGTCGAGAAGTACGGCCATGCCAAGCTCGACACCACCATCCTCGGCTTCACCGCCGCGGGCTACGCGCTCGGCGACGTGGTGACGGTCAAGGGCGGCACCTACGCCGGCGACATGCCGTATTTCGACGGCTACTATGTCGACAACGGCGACTACATGCTGCGCGCCTATCCGGGCCACGAGAACATTGCCGTCTGCATCAATTACGGCAAGTTCGCCGAGACCGCGGGGCTGAACATCGGCGACACCGTCACCATCTCCCTCAAGGAGAAGGCGGGCGCGCTCACCACGCAGCAGATCAACAACCTCGTTTACACCGACAAGCGCGCGGACTATGACTCCGACGCGGTGTTTGCGAACTTCCGCGAGGTCAATACCACGGGCATCGGCGCGGGCAAGCTCTACCGCTCCTCCTCCCCCGTCAACAACGAGCACAACCGCGCCGCCGTCGCCAACAAGCTCGTCGAGGCCGCGGGCGTGAAGTCCGTCATGAACCTCGCCGACACGGAAGAGGAATACGCCGCCTACGTTGCCGCCGACACGTTCTCGTCGATGTACTACAAGGGCCTGTACGACGCGGGCAACGTCATCGTTCTGGGTATGCCGGTGAACTTCTCCTCCGACGAGTTCGCCGAGGGCATCGTCAAGGGCCTGACCTTCCTCTCCGAGCACGAGGGTCCCTATCTCGTCCACTGCAACGAGGGCAAGGATCGCGCGGGTTTCACCGCGATGCTGCTCGAAGCGCTGATGGGCGCCTCGCAGGATGAGATCGTGGCGGACTACATGCTCAGCTACGTCAACTACTACCACATCGATCCCCAGGCGGACGCCGCGAAGTACCAGATGCTCGCGGAGAAGAACGTCATGGAGATGCTGCGCACGGTCGTGGGCGTCGAAAAGGGCGCTTCCCTCGCGGACGTCGATCTCGCGAATGCCGCCGAGACCTACCTCACCGCGCATGGCATGACCGACACCGCGATTGCCGCGCTGAAGGCGAACCTCAAGTAAAATCGCACCGCACCATAAAAGCACGCCGCAGGAGCCATCCTGCGGCGTGTTTTTTTCGTATTGCTCAGTCCACGGTCATGTAGGACAGGCCCAGCGTGCCCGGGCCGCAGTTGGAGGAGATGGCGGGCGAGGTCTCCTGGAAGATGACCTCCTCGAATTCGATCAGCTTTTTGATCTCCGCGGCGACCTCGTCCAGCTCGGCGCGGGTCAGCTTCGTGTAGGTGATGAAGAGCATCCTGCGGTCAATGGTATCGCGCTTGGCGAACGCCCATTTGATGTATTGCTTCCATGTCTTGGAACGGGCGCCGATGAAGATGCGGTCCGTGACCATCTTCCTCTTGCGCATCACCAGCACCGGGTGCACCATCAGCCCGTCGATCAGGTGGTTCAGCCCCCGGCTGATGCGCCCCGAACGGGCGAGGAACTCCGTGCTGTCAACGATAAAGCTGGTGCGCAGCCTCGGGCGGAGCCGTTCGAGCTCTTGCAGGATCTTTTCCGCCGTCACGCCGTTTTTCGCCATCTGGTCCGCGGCGAGCACCATCAGGCCGAGGCCCGTGGACAGGTGCCCGCTGTCCACCACGAAGACGTTGTCGAAGGTCTGCGTCGCCTCCGTCGCGGCGGCGTAGCCCAGGCTGGTGCCGCTCGCCATGGTGATGTGGATGACGTTGTTCGCGCGCAGCAGCTGGCGGGCGAAGAACTTCTCGTACTCCGATGCCTCCGGCGGCTCCGAGCGCAGCTCGCCGCGCTGCTGCGTCATGTATTCCAGCACGTCGCGGGACTCCGCCTCCACCCCGTCGAGGAAAATGCCGTGCCCCGTGCGCACATGGTAGGGCAGCACGGCGATCTCGCGGCTCTTGATGGTCTGCCTGGGCAGGTCGCACACGCTGTCGGTGGTGACGACGACCTGCAGCTTCTTCTCCCGCCGCCGGACGGAGACGGACGCATCGTCCGCCGCGGCAAGGTCGGTATCGATGACGCGGATCAGCTCGCGCGGCAGCATCCGCAGCAGCTCGCGCTCCAGCTCGTCGCCGTTGACCGGCTTGAGCAGGTATCCGTCGAAGCCCTCCTTCACGTACAGCGCCTGCGTGTCGCTGCCGGCGTTCGCCGTCAGCGCGACCACCTTCGTCTCCCGGCACAGCCCGCCGACCTGGCGGCGGATCTCATGCAGGCACTCGATGCCGTCCATCTCGGGCATCATATGGTCCATGAAGATCAGGTGGTATTGCGTTTCCAGCGTCTTTTTCAGCGCCTCCTTGCCGCTCTCCACCGTTTCGACCTTCACGCGCGTGTCGCGCAGCAGCTTGCGCACCACGAGCAGGTTGGTGGAGTTGTCGTCCACCACCAGGATGCGTGCGTCCGGCGCCTCAAAGCTCTGCCGGTACCGCCTGCGGTGCCCGATGGAGTGGCGCAGTTCCAGATTGAGCTCGCCGATCTGCTTGTCCGCGGCGGCCTTTTGCGGCAGCTCGACAATGAAGCTGGAGCCCTGCATGTACACGCTGTTGACGCGGATGGTGCCGCCCATCAGGTCGACGAACTGCTTGACGATGGCAAGGCCGAGCCCCGTGCCCTCGATCAGGCGGTTCTTCTCCTCGTCCACGCGCCGGAAGGCGGAGAACAGATGGGGGATGCTCTCCTTCTTCAGGCCCATGCCGGTGTCGGTGACGGTGTAGGTCACAAGCCCCATGCCGTCCTCCTGCTGCCGGTACTGCATGGACAGCGTGACGGAGCCCTCCGACGTGTATTTGATGGCGTTGGTCAGCAGATTGATAAGGATCTGCTTGATCTTGACCTCGTCGCCCACCAGCTGGGCGGGCAGCATGGGGTCGACGTCGATGTGGAACTCCAGCCCCTTCTCCTTCGCGCGGATCCAGAGCATGCCCACCAGCTCGGAGAGCATCGCGCCGGTGTCGTAGGTCACGGCGGTGATCTCCATCTTGCCGGACTCGATCTTCGACATGTCCAGAATGTCGTTGATGAGGTGCAGCAGCATCTTGCTCGCCGCCTGAATGTTCATCGCGTCCTCCGCCACCTCGTCGGAGATGTCCTCGCGCAGGATCATCTCGTTGAGGCCGACGATCGTGTTGATCGGCGTGCGGATCTCATGGCTCATGTTGGAAAAGAACTGGTTCTGCGCGCGGTTGAGCTTCTCGATCTCCCGCTCGCGCTGTTCGGATCGCGCGATCTCTTCGCCGTAGGAGCGCACGGCGTAGCTGACGACAAAGCCGCAGGCGGTGCTTACGATCAGCAGCGCAAACAGCGAGCTGCGGTTGGCGTAGCCCTCCGAGCGCTGCATCATCAGTTCCGGGTGGTAAATATACAGCACGTAGCACGCCGAGGCGACCGCGGCGTTGACGATGATGAAGAACACGCGCAGCTTCCCGGACATGACCAGACTGATATACAGCGCGAAGGCGACGAACCAGATCGGCGAGCCGCCCCGGCCGCCGCCGCTGAAAAAGAACACCGCCGGCATCAGGATAAAGTCGACGAGGAACGAGATGACCGCCGCGCTGAGGTTCATCTTGTGCACGGTGTAGCCCCACTGCGCCACCACCGCCGTGATAAGGAAGCAGCAGCCGAGCAGGCCCTTGATGAGCGGACGCTGGCCCACGGCGAAGGAATAGAGCAGCATGAACAGCTCCGCCAGCAGCAGGATCATCGTGGGCTGCATGAAAAGGCGCGTCCGAAGGTCCTGCTCCGGATCGAACACGGCCTCCAAATACTTCTTGATGCCCATCTCAATCCTCCTCCGGCATGAATTCCAGCACCTCGTCCGCCGCCCCGTCGCCCGGCGCGTCCGCCGGGGCGCTCACGGGCGTCTCCCCGAAGCATTGGAGCACCGCGTCCGACGTCTCGACGTAGCTCGTGAGCATCGACTCGTGCAGTCTGGACACCGTGCCCACGTCGTTCTCCTTGGCGGAGAACTCCAGCGTGCGCGCCGTTTCGGACAGCTTTTCCGCGCCGATCATCTTGGACGTGCTCTTGAGCGCGTGAACGAGGATGGCGTAATTCTTCCAGTCCGCCGCGTCGTAAAAGCGGCGCATCCCGCTCATCTTGCCCGCCGCGCTCTGCGCGAATTCCAGCAGCATCGAGCGGTAAAAATCGCTGTCGCCGCGGCAGTAGCGCAGGCCCTGGCGCGTGCTGATCCCCACCGCCTCCAGCGCGGCGTAGGGGTCGTCCTCCTTTGCGGCGTCCTCCCCCGCCGCGTCGGGCGCAGCGTCGGGCGCAGCCATCTTCGACGGGCGCTCGTAGCGGATCGCGGACTTCGGCAGCACGCGCTTGAGCACGCGCTCCAGATCCGTGATCTCAATGGGCTTGGGGATAAACCCGTCGAAGCCCTCGGCGAGGAACATCTCGCGCGCGCTGCTGACCGCGTTCGCCGTCAGCGCGAGGATGATCTGCTCCTCGCCGCGCTGCGCCGCTTCGCTCCGCAGGCGCTTCATCGCTTCCACGCCGTCCATCTCCGGCATCATGTGATCCATGAAGATCAGGTCGAAGTGCTTTCTCTGGCACAGCTCGATGGACTCCGGGCCGGAGCGCGCCGTGGTGACGCGCATCCCATAGTCGCTGAAAATGCCCTCCGCCACCATCAGGTTCATCGGCTCGTCGTCCACGACCAGCGTTTCCAGTCCGGGCGTGTAGATGCGCCTGTCGTCCTCCAGCTCCTCCTGCCGCGCCGTCGGCAGGCTCAGCACCGTCGCCGCGGGGAAGCAGTAGAAGGGCTTGCGCAGCACCTTGACGGCGGAGCTGCGGCGCGGCACGAACGCGTCGTTCGCCACAACGATGACCTCCGTCTCGTCCGTCAGCGATTCGAGGTAATCCGCCGCGCCGAGGTATTCCTCCGCGCCGACGAAAATGTGCGTCAGGCGGTAGAGCTTTTGCAGCTTGCGCAGCTCCTCCTCATTCTCTGCGCGGTGCAGCGGCACGCCGAGGCCGTGCGTCAGGTTGGCGATCATGCGGTTGTAGAAATCGCGCACCTGCGGGACCTCCAGCTTCTCCAGACAGTCGAAGCACGCGAGGCACAGCTGGTCGCGGTCGCTCAGGGACATGCAGGCGTCGGCGTCCACGATCTCCTGCGGGATGCTGACCGAAACGGTCGTCCCGACGCCGAGCGTGCTGTCGATGGTCATAAAGCCGCCCATCTCGCGCACGAGGCCGTGGACGATGGTCAATCCGAGGCCCAGGCCGCCCGTGCCGCGCGTGCGGCCGGAGTTTCGCTGATAGAAGCTGTCAAAGATATGCTCCAGCTCCGTCTGCGTCATGCCGAGGCCGGTGTCCGACACCTCGATGCACAGGTTGACGCCGTAGGGGCGCGGCATGGAGTAGACACGGCAGTACACGCCGCCCTTGGGCGTAAACTTGATGCCGTTCGTGACCAGATGGTTGAGGATCTTCTTGACCTTGCCCGCGTCGCCGAGGATCGCGGAGGGGATCTCCGGCGAGACGTCGAACACCAGCTCGCAGCTGATCTCCCCGCGCATGCGGAGGTCCGTGACCAAATCGTTCATCACCGAGGCGATCATGTACGGCTCGCGGGAGACCACCAGCTTGCCTACGTCCAGCTCGGTGTAGTCCAGAATGTCGCTGATCTTTTCCGCCACGCGGTGGCCCGCGCTCTGCACGGTCTTGATGTCCTCGCGCACCGCGTCGTCCTTCTCCCGCTTGAGGATGACCGTGGTCAGGCCGATGACGGCGTTGACCGGCGTGCGGATCTCGTGGGAGAGGTTGGTGAGGAAGTCGTCCATCCGGTGCGTCTCCTCCTCCAGCCGTGCGATGTCGCTGTCGACGTTGAGAAGGAGCTGCGCCCACTTGCGGATGTTGACCCGCGCCGTCCAGCCGATCAGGATAATCAGGATGCAGTGCAGCACCAGCCGCAGTATCGCATCGCGATCCAGCGTCCCCTCACGCCACAGCCCGACCGTCGCGCAGGCCATCGTCAGGTAATAGGTCAGCATGCTCAGCGTGATAAGGTGCTTTTCCCCCGTCATGGTGAACACGAGGATCAGCGCCGAGATAATCGTCGTCATGTCGAAGATGCTCTCGCCGTGGATGCCGAAGAAGAACGACGTCACCAGCAGCAGGATCGCGTAGATCCACAGCCGCGCGCGTTCGGTCAGCGACTGGCGGATGTGGAGCGCCCACGAGATGACCACACCGATGAAGGCCAGCGGAAGTGCCCACGCCTCCCAGCCATTTGCCAGCGTCGACGCCGTCACGACGAGCGAAAGGTTCGTCAGCGAAACCAGGATCACCAGATGGGAGGTCTTGAACACTTCGTTTTTGCGCAGTCTGTTCTCCATTTATGCCTCCCTCATCTCGTATCCCGTATCCTCGTAGATCATATCGAGCATGATTCTCGCGAAGTCCGGATCGAACTGCTTCCCCTTTCCCTTTTCAAGCTCCTCGCACACCACGCCCTGCGGCAGCACGTCGCGGTAGCTGCGGCGGCTGGTCATGGCGTCGTAGGCGTCCGCGATGGCGATGATGCGCGCCTCCTCGGGAATATCGGTGCCCGAGAGGCCGTCCGGATAGCCGCTGCCGTCGTATTTCTCATGGTGCCAGCGCGCGCCGATAGTCAGCTCCGGCATCTCCTTGATGTTCTTGAGGATGCGCGCGCCCATGACGGGGTGGTTCTTCACCAGCTCCCACTCCTCGTCCGACAGCGACGCGGGCTTGTTGATGACCGCATCCGGCACGCCGATCTTGCCCACGTCGTGCAGCAGCCCCATCATGTAAATGTCGCTCTGCCGTTTTTCCGAAAAGCCCGCGCGCCGCGCGATCTCGCGGGAATAGGTCGCCACGCGGCCGGAGTGGCCGTTCGTGTAGGTGTCCTTGGCGTCGATGGCCTCCGCCAGCGTCTGCACCACGTGCAGGGAAAGGCTCTCCACCACCTGCGTCTTGCGCGCCACCTCCGACTCAAGGCTGCGCTGCAGGCGGATCAGATCGATGGTGTGGCGCACGCGCAGCGCCAGCACCTCCGGCACGAAGGGCTTTTTGATAAAGTCCATCGCGCCCAGCTGGAGCCCCCGCAGCTCGGAGCCCTCGTCCTCGTTCGCCGTCAGGAAGATGACGGGGATCTGCTCCTCGCCCTTTTCGTTCTCGCGCAGGCGCTTGAGCGTTTCAAAGCCGTCCATCTCCGGCATCAGGATGTCCAACAGGATCAGATCCGGCTTGTTGTCCACCAGATAATCCAGAAGCGCCTGCCCCGAACGCAGCGCCGAAACACGCATCCGGCTCTTGCTCAGGATATGGCCCGCAAGCTTCAGATTTGTCACGTCGTCGTCCACAACTACGACCCAGTCAGCCATGTTTTCTCTCCCTTTCTCCGCGCCGGAGCGCGTCTGCCATTGTTGTCAACTCTATATATTGTAGCATCTCTTTAAGCCGACTGCAAGTGGCAGATGCGCACCCCCACGCATTAAAATAGACTTTTCCTCATTTTTTCTTGCCATCTGGGGAAAAACTGGATATACTGTATGTAGTAGTCTGAAATCGTCAGCGCTGCCGCTGTCAGGGGGAGACGGATATGGAGAGATATCAGTTCGATGAAAGGGAACAGCACTTGATGGAAAACTCGCGCATTCCCTTTGCCGTATACCAGTTCATCGACAGGCGCGTGGTCACGCTCGCCCTCTCCAGGGGCATGTGCGATCTTCTGGGGCTTGACGATCTGGCGGACGCCTACAGCCTGATGGACCGCGACATGTACCGCAGCACGCATCCCGACGACGTGGCGCGCGTCGCCGACGCGGCGTTCCATTTTGCCAGCGCGGGCGGCGAATACGACGTGGTCTACCGCTCAAAGCCGGAAAACAGCGAGGACTACAAGGTCATCCACGCGCACGGCGAGCACATTGTCACGGAGACCGGCATCCGTCTGGCGGTCATCTGGTACGCCGACGAGGGCGTCTATGCCGCCGGAGGCCCCGGCGCGAAGTACAAGCTCAACGGCGTGTTCAGCAAGGCGCTGCGCGAGGAGAGCATGGTCCGGCGCAGCTACTACGACAATCTCACCGGCCTTCCGAATCTGGGCTTCTTTTTCGAGCTCGCCACCCGCAGCAGGGATTCGCTCGCGCTGGACGGGAAGAAGACCGCGATGCTGTTCTTCGACCTCTGCCGGATGAAGTCGTTCAACCGCGAGCACGGCTTCGCGGAGGGCGACCGTCTGCTGCTCGCCTTTTCGCGGAGGCTGGCGGCGTTTTTCGGCAACGAGAACTGCGCCCATTTCGGCGAGGACAATTTCGCCGCCTACACCGACGCGGAGGGGCTGGACAGCAAGCTTGCCGACCTGTTTGCGGCGTGCGCCGAGATCAACGACGGGAAAAACCTTCCCGTCCGCGTGGGCATCTACCTCTGGCAGGACGCGAAAATGGTGGCAAGCACCGCGTGCGACCACGCAAAGGTCGCCTGCGACACGCTGCGCGGCGTCTATTACTCCACCTATTGCCGCTTCACCGAGAGCATGCTGACGGCGGCCGCCAAGCGGCAGTATTTTATCGACAACCTCGACCGCGCGCTCAGCGAGGGCTGGATCCAGGCGTATTATCAGCCCATCGTCCGCGCCGCGAACGGCAAGGTGTGCGACGAGGAGGCGCTGGCGCGTTGGACAGACCCGGAAAAGGGCTCCTTTACGCCGGCGGAGTTCACCCCCGTGCTGGAGGAGGCAAAGCTGATCTACAAGCTTGACCTCTTCATGGTGGATCAGGCGCTGGACAAGATGAAGCGTCTGGCGGATGAGGGGATCTATATTGTCCCGTGCTCCGTGAACTTCTCCCGCTCCGACTTCGACGCCTGCGATCTGGTGGAGGAGATCCGCCGGCGGGTGGACGACCGCGGAATCCCCCGCAGCATGCTGACCATCGAAATCACGGAGAGCGTGATCGGCAGTGACTTCGAGTACATGCGCGAGCAGGTGGACCGCTTCCACGCGATGGGCTTCCGCGTGTGGATGGACGACTTCGGCAGCGGCTATTCCTCGCTGGACGTCCTGCAGAGCATCCGCTTCGACCTCATCAAGTTCGACATGCTGTTCATGCAGCAGTTCGACCAGTCGGACAAGTGCAAGATCATCCTCACGGAGCTGACGAAAATGGCCATCGCCCTCGGCGTCGAAACGGTGACGGAGGGCGTGGAGACCGCCGAACAGGCCGAGTTCCTGCGTGAGATCGGCTGCACGCGCCTGCAGGGCTTCTATTTTTGCAGGCCGCTCCCGCTGGAGGGCGTTCTGGACCGCTATCACACGGGGGGCCAGATCGGCTTCGAGAATCCGGAGGAATCCGGGTACTACGCGTCCATCGGTAAAATCAACCTGTACGACCTCGCGGTCGTCACAAACGAGGACACGGGGGCGTTCGACCAGTATTTCGACACGCTCCCCATGGCGATCCTCGAATCGAGCGGGGACGAGGCCACGATCATACGCTGCAACCGCTCCTACCGGGAGTTTATGAAGCGCATGTTCGGGATCGACCTGCGCGGCGTCAAGGTGCGCTTCGACGCCGCGCGGGACACCGGCAATTCGTTTATGGACGCGGTGCGCCAATGCGGCAGGGACGGGAACCGGATCATTCTGGACGAGGAGATGCGCGACGGCTCGTCCGTCCACTTCTTCGTGCGCCGCGTCGCGATCAATCCCGTCACGGGCACCGCGGCGCTGGTCGCCGTTGTCCTCTCCGTCAAGTGACCCTGCAACCAGACGCCGCAGGACGGGATCATCCCGCGGTTTTTAATCTTTTTTAACAAATTCCCATGATATTTCTTAACATTGCCCCTTTATCTTAATACTTGCAAGAGACAAGTGCTTCTTTTCATCTTTATCTCCTTTTTGGAAAGGCGCCGCAAGGCGTCTTTCCTCATTTTTTGCGTTGCGAGGGCAAAAATTGGAAAAGTCAATGGCAAAAATGCGAGAAAACCGCGCGGCGAACGCGCGGTCTTTTGTAGTTCTGTCACGAATCGCACAAAGGGGCGTTGACGTTATCCGGCTACTGTGTTATCATGCTAAATTGTTAATACAAAAAACAGGAGGGGCACTATGGATTATCTGCATTCAGAGGCCATGGACCGTCTGTACGGCGTCATCGCGTCGCTGCGCACCGAAGAGGAGTGCGCCGCGTTTTTTGAGGATCTCTGCACGGTCCGTGAGCTTCAGGATCTGTCGAAGCGTCTGGACGCGGCGATCCTGCTCGACCGCGGGCTGAACTATCAGGAGATCGCGGAGCGTGCCGGCATCAGCACGGCGACCATCAGCCGCGTGAACAAAAACGTCCGCTACGGCTGCGGCGGCTTCCGCGCCGTGCTGGACCGCATGCACACGGAGGTGGAAACATGAAGCTGGACCCCTCGATCCTGGACGATACGGAAAAGCTGAATCTGGCGCTGCGCTCGCTGTATCTGCGGCACGGCTTCACCCGGTTCCGCATGGGGAAGTTCGAAAAGTACGACCTGTACATGCAAAACAAGGACTTCCTGATCTCCGACAATATCATCACGTTCACCGACACCAACGGCGTCCTGATGGCGCTCAAACCGGACGTGACGCTCTCGATCATTAAAAGCCGCCGCGACGTGCCTGGCACACTGCAAAAGATCTGCTACAACGAAAACGTGTACCGCGTGTCCAAGGGCGCGGGCTGCTTCCGGGAGCTGATGCAGGCGGGCGTGGAGTGCATCGGCAGCGTGGACGAGCGCTGCGTGGGCGAAACGCTGCTTCTGGCGGCGGAGAGCCTCGCCCTGTGCGCGCCGGAATACGTGCTCTCCGTGTCGCATCTGGACATCCTGCGCAGCTTTGTGGAGAGCGTTTCCGATAGCGCGTCCGTCCGCCGGCGCATCCTCAAGTGCGTGAGCGAGAAGAACCTGCACGGCATTTCGGGCATCTGCCGCGACGAGGGCATCGCATGGAGCAAGGCGGAGGCGCTGCGCGCCCTGCTGGGGCTCTACGGGACGCCCGAGAGCGTGATGCCGCGCCTCAGAGAGCTCTGCGCGGGCCGGGCGCTGGACGCGGAGCTCGCCCACCTCGACAGCGTGCTCTCCGTGCCGCTGGGCGCGGGGCTGGGCGGCCGGGTGCGGCTGGACTTCTCGTCCGTGAGCAACATGAACTACTACAACGGCGTCCTCTTCAAGGGCTTCATCGAGGGCGTGCCCGACAGCGTTTTGTCCGGCGGGCAGTACGATAAGCTGATGCGCCGCATGGGAAGCCGGTCGAACGCCGTCGGCTTCGCCGTGTATCTGGACATGCTGGAGCGGCTGAGCGATATGGAGGCGGTGGTCCCCGCCTTCGCGGAGGAATAGAAAGAGATGGAGAACAACGATGCTGAACATTGCGCTGCCCAAGGGACGGTTGGGTGAAACCGTCTACGATATCTTTGAAAACGCGGGCTTTCCCTGCCCCTCCATTCGGGAGAGCGGCCGAAAGCTGATCTTTGAGAACCCGGACGCGGACGTCCGCTATTTCTGGGCGAAGCCCTCCGACGTGTCGATCTACGTGGAGCGCGGCGCGGCAGACATCGGTGTGGTGGGCAAGGACATCCTGCTGGAATACGAGCCGGACGTCTACGAGCTGCTCGACCTCGGCGTCGGCACGTGCCGCATGGCGGTCGCCGCGCCGCGGGGCTACCGGGACAACCCGCAGCACACGCTGCGCGTGGCGACAAAGTTTGCCCGCATCGCGCGCAACCACTACGCCGCCGCCGGGAGGGACATCGACGTCATCCATCTCAACGGCTCCATTGAGATCGCACCGATCCTGGGGCTTTCGGACGTCATTGTGGACATCGTGGAGACAGGGACGACGCTGCGGGAGAACGACCTTGAGGTCATCGAGACCATCGTACCCGTCAGCGCGCGCCTGATTGCCAACAAATCGAGCTATGCCTTCAAGACCGCCCAGATCGAGCGGCTGACGAGGGAGCTTGCGAAGAAAGAGGAGGCGTGAATATGATCCGGATCATGACCTACGGCGAGACGCCGAACAGTGAGATCTTTCTGCGCGGCCTCGGCGTCGTCGACGTCAGCGACGTGGTGCGCGTCATCATCGACGACGTACGCGCCAACGGCGACCGCGCGCTGCTGTCCTACGAGGAGCGCTTCGACCACGCGCATTTGAGTTCCCTTGAGGTAAGCGCCACGGAGATCGAGGCGGCGCTCGCGGCGACGGAGCCCGCGTTCCTCGACATCCTGCGCCGCGCCGCGGCGAACATCCGCCGCTTCCACGAGCAGCAGAAGCGGCAGGGCTTCGTGCTCGACGAGGCGAACGGCGTCATGCTCGGGCAGAAGATCGAGCCCATGGAGCGCGTGGGGCTGTACGTTCCGGGCGGCACCGCCGCGTACCCCTCCACCGTACTGATGGACGCCATCCCCGCAAAGATCGCGGGCTGCCGCGAGGTCGTGATCGTCACGCCGCCCAACGCGGAGGGAAAGATCAATCCCGCCATCCTCGCCGCCGCGTCGGTCGCGGGCGTGGACCGCATCTTCAAGACCGGCGGCGCGCAGGCGATCGCCGCCCTCGCCTACGGCACCGAGAGCGTGCCCCGCGTGGACAAGATTGTCGGCCCCGGCAACGCCTACGTCGCGGAGGCGAAGCGGCAGGTGTTCGGCACGGTGGCGATCGACATGATCGCGGGGCCGAGCGAGGTGCTGATCGTCTCCGACGGCAAGAGCGACGCGCGGCACCTCGCGGCGGATATGCTGGCGCAGGCGGAGCACGACAAGATGGCGACCGCCGTGCTGGTGACGGACTCGATGGCGCTTGCCCACGCGGTACAGTCGGAGCTGGAGGCGCAGCTTCCCCGGCTCGCGCGCGAGGAGATCGCCCGCGCCTCCATCGAGAACAACGGCAAGATCATCGTCGCGGAGGATCTCTCCGCCGCCATCGAAATCGCCAACGAGATCGCGCCGGAGCATCTGGAGCTGTGCGTGGACGAGCCGTTCGCCTATCTCGGCGCGATCCGGCACGCGGGCAGTGTGTTCCTCGGCCGGAACACGCCGGAGGCGCTGGGCGACTATCTCGCCGGTCCCAACCACACGCTGCCCACCGGCGGCACCGCGCGCTTTTCCAGTCCCTTGGGCGTGGACGATTTTATCAAAAAAACGCAGTTCATTTACTACACAAAGGACGCGCTGGGCGCCGTCGCGGAGGACATCGCCGTCTTCGCGCGCAAGGAGGGGCTGACCGCCCACGCCAAAAGCGCAGTCATTCGATTTGAGGAGGAGCAGTCATGAGTCGATTTTTCAGTGTAAAATACAATATGCTGGAGCCCTATACCCCCGGCGAGCAGCCGCAGGACATGCAGTATGTCAAGCTCAACACCAACGAGTCCCCCTTCCCGCCCTCGCCCAAGGCGATCGAGGCGGCGGCAAAGGCGGCGGAGCGTTTGCAGCTCTATTCCGACCCCGAGTGCCGGACGCTGACGGAGAAGTTCTGCGAGGTGTTCGGCACGGGCAAGGACGAGGTCATTTTCGCCAACGGCTCGGACGAGGTGCTGAACTTCGCGTTCATGGCGTTTTGCGACGACGCGCACCCTGCGGCGTTCCCCAACATCACCTACGGCTTCTACCCGGTGTTCGCGCAGCTCAACGGCGTGCCGTACCGGGAGATCCCCCTGTTCCACGACCTGACGATCAATCCGGAGGATTACTGCGGCATCAACAAGACGATCTTCCTCCCCAACCCCAACGCGCCGACGGGCATTGCCCTCCGCCGCAGCGACATCGAGCCGATCCTGCGCACGAACCCGAACAACGTGGTCATCGTGGACGAGGCTTACGTGGATTTCGGTACGGAGAGCTGCCTCACGATGACGCGGAAGTACGAAAACCTGCTCGTGGCGCAGACGTTCTCCAAGTCCCGCTCCATGGCGGGCGCGCGGCTGGGCTACGGCGTCGGGAACCCGGAGCTGATCCGCGACCTCAACACGATCAAATACTCCACCAACCCCTACAACATCAACAGCATGTCCATGGCGGCGGGCATCGGCGAACTCAGCGACGAGGAGTACACGCGCAAGAACTGCCGGACCATCGAGGAAAACCGCGAATTCACCGTGGAGGCGCTGCGCCGCAGGGGCTTCGCGATCCCGGATTCCAAGGCGAACTTCATCTTCGTCAAGCACGTCATGCTCGACGGCGAGACGATCTACCGCAAGCTCAAGGAGCGCGGCGTGCTGGTGCGCCACTTCACAAGGCCCATCATCGCCGATTACAACCGCATTTCCATCGGCACGAGGGAGCAGATGCAGACGCTGATCGACAAGCTGGACGAGATTTTGGGGGAAACGGCATGAGAACGGCTGAGCTGAGCAGGACCACGGCGGAGACGGACATCCGCCTCTCCCTCTCGCTGGACGGGACCGGAAAGAGCAGCGTCGACACCGGCTGCGGCTTCCTCGACCACATGCTGACGCTCTTCGCGCGGCACGGGCGCTTCGATTTGACGCTCACGTGCAAGGGCGACGTGAACGTGGACTACCACCACACCACGGAGGACGTCGGCATCGTGTTGGGGCAGGCGTTCGCACAGGCGCTGGGCGAAAAGCGCGGCATCAGGCGCTACGGAAGCATGCTGCTGCCGATGGACGAGGCGCTGATCCTCTGCGCGGTCGACCTCTCGGGGCGCGCGCACCTTGAATACGCGCTGGATATCCCGACGCAGAAGGTCGGCGACTTCGACACGGAGCTGACGAAGGAGTTCTTCCTTGGCTTCGTGCGCAGCGCGGCGTGCACGCTGCACCTGCGCCAAATGGCGGGAGAAAACTCCCACCATATCATCGAGGGCGCGTTCAAGGCGTTCGGGCGCGCAATGCGGGAGGCGGTCGCCATTGACGAGGCGTTCCGCGATGAGATCCCGTCCACAAAGGGGATGTTGTAATATGGTTGCAATCATCGATTACGGCGTCGGAAACCTGTTCTCGCTGCAAAGCTCCTTTGCCGCCATCGGGCAGGAGGCGGTCGTGACCGCCGATCCCGAACGCATCCGCGCCGCCGACCGCATCCTGCTGCCGGGCGTGGGCGCGTTCCGCGACGCGGCTGACAAGCTGCGCGCGAGCGGCATGGACGCCGTCGTGCTCCGCGAGGCGAAGCGCGGCAAGCCGCTGCTTGGCGTCTGTCTCGGCATGCAGCTGCTGTTCGACAGGAGCTATGAGTACGGCGAGCACGAGGGGCTCGGCCTCATCCCGGGCAGCGTGCGCCCCATCGCGGATGTCATCCCCGAGGGGCTGAAGATCCCGCACATTGGCTGGAACGCGCTGACGATCACGCGCGAAACGCCGCTTCTCGGACGCATTCAAAGCGGCGAGCACGTCTATTTTGTCCATTCCTACTACGCCGCCGACTGCGCCGACGCGGTGATCGCGACGACCGAGTATGGCGCGGAGCTGACGGCGGCGGTGGCGTCCGGCAGCGTGTACGGCTGCCAGTTCCACCCGGAAAAAAGCGGCGCGACGGGGCTCAATATCCTGCGCGCCTTCTGTGAGGATGTGTGAGCATGGTTATTTTTCCGGCAATCGACCTCTATGAGGGCAAGGCGGTGCGCCTCTATCAGGGCGACTACGCGCAGATGACCGTCTACAGCGACGATCCGCCGGCTCTGGCGAAGGATTTCACCGCCGCGGGGGCGGCGCACATCCATCTGGTCGATCTGGAGGGCGCGAAGACCGGCGAGACGCCGAACTTCGACGTCGTGCGCGCCATCAAGGCGTCGAGCGGCGCGTTCTGCGAGATCGGCGGCGGCGTGCGCTCCATGGCGGTGGTCGAGCGCTATCTCGGCGCGGGGCTGGACCGCGTGATCCTCGGCACCGCCGCGCTGACGGACGAGGCGTTTCTGCGCGCGGCGGTGGAAAAATTCGGCGGGAAGATCGCCGTCGGCGTGGACATCCGCGACGGCTTCGTCGCCATCCGCGGCTGGACGGAGCAATCGGCGCAGGACGCCTTTTCCTTTTGTCAGAAGATGCAGGCGCTCGGCGTACGGACGTTGATCTGCACCGACATTTCGCGCGACGGCGCGATGCGCGGCACGAACCGCGCGCTCTACGAGCGCCTGTCCGGCGAGCTTGATTTGCAGATCGTCGCCTCCGGCGGCGTGTCCACGCTGGACGACGTGCGCTCGCTCGCCGAAATGGGGCTCTACGGCGCCATCATCGGCAAAGCCTATTACACCGGAGCCGTCGACCTGCGCGAAGCGGTCGCGGCGGCAAGCGAGGTGGAAAAATGATTACCAAACGCATCATCCCCTGTCTGGACGTGCGGGACGGCAGGGTGGTCAAGGGCGTCAACTTCGCGGGGCTGGGCGACGTCGCCTCGCCCGTGGAGCTGGCGGAATACTACAGTGCCAACGGCGCGGACGAGCTGGTGTTCTATGACATCACCGCCTCCGCGGAGGGGCGCGCGCTCTTCACCGACATTCTCTGCGAGACGGCGCGGCGTGTGTTCATCCCGCTGACCGTGGGCGGCGGCGTCAACTCCCTCGCGGATTTTGAGCGCGTGCTCGGCTGCGGCGCGGACAAGGTGAGCGTCAACTCCGGCGCGATCCGGAACCCCGCGCTCGTCGGCGAGGCGGCGAAGCGCTACGGCGACCAGTGCGTCGTGCTGTCCGCGGACGTGAAGCGCGTGGACGGCGTGTTCCGCGTGTTCGCCAAGGGCGGGCGCGAGAACACGGGCATGGAGGCGGTCGAGTGGATACGCCGCTGCGTCGGCGACGGCGCGGGCGAGATCGTGCTCAACTCCATCGACACCGACGGCGTCAAGGGCGGCTTCGATCTGGAGATGCTCGCCGCGGTCTGCGACGCGGTGAGCGTGCCCGTCATCGCCTCCGGCGGCGCGGGCAAAATCGAAGACTTCATCACGCTGTTCCGTTCGCTTCCCAAGGTGGACGCCGGGCTTGCGGCGTCGATCTTCCACTTCGGCGAGGTGTCCATCCGCGAGCTGAAGGAAGCCATGGCGGCGAACGGCATCCCCGCGCGTCTATAAAAGGAGAAAAAGCATGATCGATATTTCCGAACTCAAATTCGACGAGCGGGGCCTGATCCCCGCCATCGTCGCGGACGCCGTCACCAAGCGCGTCCTGACGCTCGCCTACATGAACGAAGAGAGCCTTCGCATCTCGATGGAAAAGGAGCTGACCTGCTTCTGGAGCCGCTCGCGCAAGGAGCTGTGGCTCAAGGGCAAGACGAGCGGGAACTACCAGCACATCGTCTCCATCACCGCCGACTGCGACCGCGACGCGCTGCTGGTGCTCGTGGAGCCGGACGGCCCCGCCTGCCACCTCGGCACGGAGAGCTGCTTCGAGTACCCGCTTTTTCAGAGCGCGGAGCGCGAGGAGTTCTCCCTGCGCGGTCTGTATCAGCTCCTGCAGGGGCGCAAGGCGGAGCTGCCGGAGGGCTCGTACACGACCTACCTCTTTGAAAAGGGCCTCGACAAGATCCTCAAGAAGGTCGGCGAGGAGTGCACCGAGGTCATCATCGCGGGCAAGGCGCAGGACAAGAAGGAGACGGTCTACGAGATCGCCGACCTCGCCTATCACGTTATGGTGCTGATGGTCGAAGCGGGCATCACACCGGAGGATATCCACCGCGAGCTGGCGTCCCGCCACGTGATCGACCACAAGGTCAAGCAGGAGAAGATGGTATGATACGCTTCGACCTGCACACGCACTCGAATTACAGCGACGGGGAGAACACGCCGGAGGAGATGATCGAATCCGCGATCTCCCTCGGTCTGACATGCCTCGGCATCTCCGACCACAGCTATACGTCCTTCGACCTCGAACCCTGCGTGCCAAAGGAGCGGCTGGAGGAGCGGCGGCGCGCCATGGCGGAGCTGCGGAAGAAGTACCACGGTCGGATTGACCTGTTCTGCGGCATTGAGCAGGAGTATTACTCAGACTTCCCCGCGGAGGGGTACGACTACATTATCGGCTCGGTGCACTATCTGCTGCTGGACGGCGAGTACCGCCATGTGGACAACACGCCGGAGATGGCGCGCCGGACGGTCGAAGCGTATTTCGGCGGCGACTGGTACGCTTACGCAGCGGCGTACTTCGACACGGTTTCGGACGTGGTGGAGCACACGGGCTGCGACATCATCGGGCATCTCGACCTCGTGTCCAAGTTCAATGAGAAGGAGCAGCTGTTCGATGAGAGCCACCCGCGCTATGTTGCGGCATGGCAGGCTGCGATCGACCGGCTGCTGCCGTACGGAAAGCCCTTCGAGATCAACACCGGCGCCATGTCGCGCGGCTGGCGTACGCAGGCGTATCCCAACGCGCAGATGATCGATTACATCCGCGCCAACGGCGGCAGGCTGCTGCTATCCAGCGACAGCCACAGCGCCAAAACGATCCGGCACGCCTTCGCGCGCTATGAAGAGGCGCTGGGCGACAGCCTGATCCAGAGCGCGGACGAGCTGCCCTGCCTGCGGCGCGGCCGTCTGGCATAAAAACAAAAAGCCGCCGAAGCGGCGGCATACGCACCATGCCCATCAACCATACGGGAGGTACGACGCATGACGGAATTCGAGCTCAAATACGGCTGCAACCCCAACCAGAAGCCGGCGCGCATCTTCATGGAAAGCGGAAGCGAGCTGCCGGTACAAATTTTGAACGGCCGCCCCGGCTACATCAACTTTCTCGACGCGCTCAACGCCTGGCAGCTGGTGCGCGAGCTAAAGGCCGCGCTGGGGCTGCCAGCCGCGGCGTCCTTCAAACACGTCAGCCCAACCTCCGCCGCGCTGGGCATCCCGCTGAGCGAGCGGATGAAAAAAGCCTGCTTCGCGGACGACGTCGACGGGCTGGACGACTCGCCGCTCGCCTGCGCCTACGCCCGCGCGCGCGGCACGGACCGCCTGTGCTCGTTCGGCGACTGGGCGGCGCTGTCCGACGTGTGCGACGCGGCGACGGCGCGCGTGCTCCGGCGCGAGGTCTCCGACGGCGTGATCGCCCCCGGCTATGAGCCGGAGGCGCTTGCGATTTTGAAGGAAAAGCGCGGCGGAAACTACAACATCGTGCAGATCGATCCGGACTATGAGCCGGAGGAGCTGGAGCGCAAGCAGGTCTTCGGCGTCACGTTCGAGCAGAAGCGCAACAACGCGGTCATCGGCCCCGATCTGCTCAAAAACATCGTCACCGCCAACAAGGTGCTGCCCGCGAGCGCCGTGCGTGACCTGATCCTCGCGCTCATCACGCTCAAATACACCCAGTCCAACTCCGTGTGCTACGCCGTGGGCGGACAGACCATCGGCGTGGGCGCGGGACAGCAGTCCCGCATCCACTGCACGCGGCTCGCCGGCTCCAAGGCGGACACGTGGTTCCTGCGACAGTCGCCGAAGGTGCTCGCCCTGCCGTTCTGGGACAACATCTCCCGCCCCGAGCGCGACAACGTCATCGACGGCTACATCAACCAGAACGAGGAGGACGTCTGCGCCGAGGGGATCTGGCACCGCTACTTCTCCAGACGCCCCGAGCCGTTCACGCGCGAGGAGCAGCTTGCCGTCCTGCGCGAGGCGGACGGCGTGTCGCTGGGCTCCGACGCGTTCTTCCCCTTCCCGGACAACGTCGAGCGCGCCTGCCGCAGCGGCGTGCGCTACATCGCCCAGCCGGGCGGCTCCGTGCGCGACGCGGAGGTGATCGCCTGCTGCGACCGTCACGACGTGGTCATGGCGGCGACGGGCCTGCGCCTGTTCCACCACTGATCCGCAGGAGGAACGACGATAGCGGTGTCAGTCCCCCAGCAGCTTGTTGAACAGCGTCACCGTCCCGTTGACGCAGGCGTAAAGGGCGACCTTGTTCTCCGCGTTGAGCGCGCGCCAGACCTCCTCCGGCTCCGGCAGGTCGATATCAAGCGGCTCGCCCGCGAAAGAGGGCAGCGGGTTTCCGTCGCCCTGATAGGTGCTCAGGAACCGTCCCCGTCCCTCCTCGCAGCCCTCGTAGCAGAAGAACTCTCGCAGGCAGCGTCCGCCGCTCCGCTTGAGGATGGACAGCTCGAAGCTGCCGTCCGGATAACACAGGGCGGAGATGCGCGGGGTATAGTTCGGCTCGTCCGGCTCGTACGTCCGCGTCATCAGCGCCTTTCGGAAGTCGCCGACGTCGCGGATGGTGTCCGTCTGGTCGCCGTTGGTGACGATCAGGCCCCGCGGCGTCCGGCGCACGGGATGATAGATGATAAGGCTCGGATCGGTGACTCTGCTCTCGTCAAAGGCGCGCGTGCGGATGCCGTCCTCCGTGCGCTCAAAGATGCGGTTGCGGCTGTTTTCGCTGCGCCCCATGATAAAGTAGTACACGCGGTCCTTCCCCACGGCAATGCCGCGTCCGGGGTACGGATTACCCCGCAGAAAAGCCAGAAAATCCGTCATTGCGATCTCTCCTCTCCATCAAAATACGACTGTTCCGGCGCGTGCAGCGTGTAGATGTCCGTCCTGCGGTGACGCAGAAGCGGGATCTGCGCGCGCACGCGCTCTGTTTCCGCGAGGTCGAGTACGACGAGCTGCCCGCCCTCGCCCTCATCCATCTGTGCGAGCACCCTGCCCCACGGGTCGACGGCGATGCTGTGCCCCCAGGACTGATAGTCTGCCGCCGCGTCCCACGACGGCGCCGTGCCGACGGCGAACACCTGCTGGAACATCGCCTGCGCGCGGAACATCAGCTCCCAGTGCAGCGGCCCCGTCGTCATATTGAACGCCGCGGGCACCAGAATGAGCTCCGCGCCCCGCAGCGCCATCAGGCGGGCAAGCTCCGGGAAGCGGAAATCATAGCAGACGCACAGCCCCATTTTCCCGAATTCCGTGTCGAACACCGTGATCCCGCCGCCCGCGCTGAGCGTGTCCGACTCCCGGAACGATTGTCCGCCCGCCACGTCGATGTCGAAGAGGTGCATCTTGCGGTGCTTCGCGACCCGCTTCCCCGCGCGGTCGAACACATAGGCGGTGTTGTAGACCCGCCCGTCCGCGCCGCGTTCCGGCATGGAACCCGCCGAAAGGTAGACGCCGTACTCCTTTGCCAGCGACGCGCAGGCGCGGGCGGTCTCTCCGTCCTCCCCCTCGGCATAGACGGGGAACTTCTCCGTCACATACGGGCAGCAGAACATCTCCGGCAGGCACACGAGATCCGCGTCCAGCTCCCGCGCGCGGCGGCAGGCGTCCTCCGCGCGCTCCAGCGCCTCCGCCGGCTTCTCCGGCACCTTCATCTGCCATTGGAGGATGCGCAGGCAGCCTCCCCGCGCGGCTTTGTTCTCGTCCATCATCCGTTTCTCCCTCCGCGATACGCCGCGCTCAATCCTCGAACCATGCCACCGCGCGGATCGGCGAGCCGTCGCAGTTCTCGATCTTCAGCGGGAAACAGCTGAACCAGAACAGCTCCGGGCCGCACTGCTCCAGACGGCACAAATTTTCGATGTTGACGATGTCCTTCTCCGCGAACAGCCGCTTGTGCCGCGTCAGGTTCACGTCCGCGATGGGGTCGAGCCCGATGACGTCGAAGCCGATCCCCTTGTAGCTGCCGTTCAGAATGTGGTCCAGCACCGCGTCGTCGATGCAGGGGTAGTCCCCGAAGTAATCCTCGCTCCCCCACTTTTTGTCCCAGCCGAGGCAGAACAGCAGGAAGTCCGCGGCATCGGCCTTTTCGCCGTAGGGGCGCAGGTGCTCCATGGTGATCGCCTCCCCGCAGGCAAGCGCGCGGCAGTCGACCACCAGCGCTTTGCCGATGAACTGCTCCGGCGGAAAGGCGTCCAGCGTCGTCCGGTGCGCATAGAGGTGGGCGGGCGGGTCCATGTGCGTCCCCGTATGCGTGAACATGGTGATCCGCGTCTCCTTGAAGCCGTCCTTTTCATAGGTGTTCGCCGCCTCGAACCGGGGCGGCTCCGTCCCCGGATACACGGGCATCTCCGGCGTGATCGCGTGGGTGAGATCGATGACCTTCATGGCGCAGTCCTCCGTTCTTTCTTTGTCGCTTTCCATCAGCATAAACCCGCGCCATGCTCCTGTCAATGACAAGCGCGCCGCAATTTCTCCGCCCGTTCTTTCGGGAAAGCCTTGTCAATGCGCGCAAAACGCGGTATAGTAGATGACAGTTTGAAATGAAAGGAGCATTTAGCCATGAAGAAACTCAAACGCATCCTCTCTCTTGCGCTGGCGCTGTGCCTTTGCTGCTCGTTCGCCTTCGCCGCGGCGGGAACATCGCAGCTCCCCAACGTCGGAGAAGCAAGCCTCAACCTGACGGCGCAGCAGGCGGAGGCGTTCGCCCAGAAGCTCCGCGACGCGGACAAGCGCGCCGGAAAGGTCTGGGCAACGGATTACGAGGACTGGGACGAGCTGGAGGGCTACGTTGTCTGCGGCACGCTGATCGGCACCGGAGACAGCGCGATGCTTTGGATCGCCGACTACCTCATCAACGTCAGCCGCGAGGCGGAGTGGCCCGGCGAGATCGCCCTCGGCAGCGGCTGCATCAGCATCGCGTTCGAGGAGCTGTGGCAGTGGGACGGCTCGAAGGCGGTCGGCTTTGCGCCGGTGAACACCTGCGGCGGCCACGTCGCGCTGCGCGAAGTCGGCGTGGAGGCGTTCTCGGTCTACGGCGGCACCGACGTCGACGGCGACGAGTGGGACGCGTTCTACCCCTTCTCCAAGGGAATGCTCGCGAAGGAGCCCAGCTGGTGCCGCGCGTGGTGCTGCGCGTATGACTACCGCCTTGAGGCTGCGGGCGTCGCTGCCGCCGGCAAGGCGCCGAAGAACATCGCCATCGAGTTTGTCCAGTACCTGACGGACACCAACCAGTGGCCCGTGCTCCCGTTCGACTGGACGACGTTCTACACCACCGACGAGATGTGGGAGATGGCCAGGATCTTTGACGTGTCCGCCGGCAAGAGCTGGCAGAATCTCTATCCGGACGGCGGGTTCCCCTATATCAGCAGCAACGAGAATGCTGTGCCCGGCGCGTTGATGACCGCCGCGTTCATCGTCGACGACACCGACGACCAGTGGGTCGAGGTGAACGATCTGGCCGGAATGCTGGAATCCTACGCCGCGATGAACACGGGCTACGCCGGCTTCGCGGACGTTCCCGCGAACGCGTACTACGCCGATGCCGTGAAGTGGGCGGCGGAGAACGGCATCACCACCGGCACGGAGCCGGGCGTCTTCTCGCCGAACGACACCTGCACGCGCGGTCAGGTCGTGACCTTCCTGTGGAGAATGGCGGGCCAGCCCGAGCCGACGTCGAAGAAGAACCACTTCC
Organism: Oscillospiraceae bacterium; assembly: GCA_015067435.1. Taxonomy (GTDB): domain Bacteria; phylum Bacillota; class Clostridia; order Oscillospirales; family Oscillospiraceae; genus Hominicoprocola. The sequence goes on from SVMM01000003.1 coordinate 108,979, forward strand.
GCGACGTGAAGGCGGACGACTACTTCTACAAGCCCGTTCTGTGGGCAGTGGAGCAGGGCATCACCAACGGCACCTCCGCCACCGCGTTCTCTCCGAACGACCTCTGCACCCGCGCGCATGTGGTCACGTTCCTCTGGCGCGCGCTGAACAAGCCCGCGGCGCGCGGGAGCAGCGCGCTCGCCGCGCAGTTCCCCACAGACTACTACACCGACGCGGTCGCGTGGGCGGACAGCGTGAAGCTCCTCTCCGGAACGGCGCAGGCGTTCACCCCCGGCGCGAACTGCCCGCGCTCGGACATCGTCACCTACCTCTATCGCTGTTATCTGCTCGCCGCCGGCTGAGTGGCGCGGACGAACCATATCATAAATCGAGCCTGCGGCCGGGTTTCCGACCGCAGGCTCTCGTATGTTCTGTTGGTTTACGCCTTATCCAGCAGCTTCCTGATGTACGCGAGGTCCGCCGCGGCGTCCTGCGCGGCATACTCGAAGTTCAGCGTGCCGTCGAAGCCGGATTCGACGATCGCCCTGCAGATCGCCGGAAAGTCCATGGACGATTCGCGCGGCGAGCAGCGGTTTTCCCCGGTAATGTCGATCTGGCGGCAGTATGGGGCATATTTGCGGATGGTTTCGGGGATGTCAAGCTCCTCGATAAAGAGGTGCATCAGGTCGAGCGACATCCGCAGCCGGGGCGAGCCGACCTCCCGCAGCAGCTCCGCGACGGCCTCCGGCGTGTAGTACATGTTGGCTTCCTCGTGGTTGTACGACTCGATCGCGACGTCGATGCCCACCTTCTCGCAATGCGCCGCCACGGCGCGGATGCTCTCGCCGAAGTTGCGCAGCGACTCCTCCGGCGAACCGGCGTGCTGCCGGTTGCCGCGGATCATCCCGATCACCGTGACGGGCCGTCCGATCTCCGCGGCGCGGTCGGCGAGGGTACAGAGCCTCTCGACGCACGCCGCGCGCTTCTCCGGGTCGGAGGAATTGAGCGTCAGGCCGTCGACGGAGGCGACCTTGCCGTTGGCGACCGCGGAAAACACGATCCCCGTCTCCGCGGAGAGCCGCAGGAGCTTTTCCTTCGGGAGGTCCTCCGGCACGCGCGCGGTGAGCTGGACCGCGTCGAAGCCCGCTTCCTTCGCCCGCCGGACGGTCTCCTCCAGCGGGCCCTGAAATACCGCGACCTTGCTCGGCGCGGCCGCCTCCGTGGTCACGGCGCTGAACAGTAACATATCGCCACATCCTTTCTTTTCACGCGGATGGCGCGAGCTTCTCCCGCCTCCCGCTTTTCCTTTCCGGTTCCGCACACATTATACCGGAATCCCCGCGCGCTCGCAAGCACGGATTGCGTTTTGTCCGCATCCGCGCGGCGTTCGGCGCCTTGGAAAACCGCGGGAACCGATTGACTTTTCCCCCGGCGCACGCTAAAATGATATTTGTGAGGTTATACCGCTTTGCCCCGCCGGACGGCGTGCGGTAGGGCGGGGGCACCGCGTGCAAGAGGATGATTTCATGAACACCGGAAACGGAAGCAACAAGCAAAACAGCGGCGGGCTGACGCGATACCTGTCCGCGCTGGAGGTCTGGGCGCTGTCCATCGGCTGCGCCGTCGGCTGGGGCGCGTTCGTCATGCCGGGGACGACCTTCCTGCCCATCGCCGGGCCGCTCGGCACGGCTGTCGGCATGGGAATCGGCATGCTCATCATGCTGCTCATCGGCGTCAACTACCACTTCCTGATGAACAAGTACCCCGACGCCGGCGGAACGCTGACCTACTCGATCCGCGCCTTCGGCTTTGACCACGGCCTGCTGAGCGCGTGGTTCCTCATGCTGGTGTACATCGCCATCATGTGGGCAAACGCCACCGCCACCGTTCTGATCGTGCGCAACCTGTTCGGCGACGCGCTGCAATGGGGCTTCCACTATCAGGTCGCCGGCTATCATGTGTACATGGGCGAGGTGCTGCTGACGTTGGCGGTCATTCTCGCCTCCGGCATGATCTGCATGCGCAGCAAGCGCGCCGCCGTGGTGATCCAGACGATCATGGCGATCACGCTGGTCTGCGGCGTTTTGATCTGCTCGATCCTTGTGCTTCGCAAGAGCGGGCTCGCCGCTCTCGCGCCTGCCATCGCGCCGGGGGATCACAGCCTCGGATGGCAGGCGGCGCGGATCGTCGTGCTGACGCCATGGGCGTATGTCGGATTCGAGTCCATATCCAACTCCACGCAGGGGTTCAAATTCTCGCCGAAAAAATCCATCTGGGTCATGCTGGCGGCGCTGCTCGCGGGCGCGGCGTGCTACATCCTGCTCGCGCTGGTCGCCGCCGCCGTCCATCCCGACGGATACGGCAGCTGGGCCGAGTACGTCGCCGCGCTGGGCGAACAGGACGCTCTGGCGAGCATCCCCGTGTTCTACGCGGTCCACGCCGTTCTGGGCAAGGCGGGGCTCAGCATTTTGGGACTGTCGGTCGCCGCGGGCATCGTCACGGGCCTGATCGGCAACTACATCGCGGCAAGCCGCCTGATCTACGCCATGACGGAGGACGGCATCCTGCCCGAGCGCTTCGGACGGCTTGACCGGAACGGGAATCCCGCCTTCTCGCTCAAATTCCTCATGCTGATCTCCCTTGCCATCCCCTTCGCGGGCAGGGCGGCCATCGGCTGGATCGTGGACGTCAACACCATCGGCGCGCTGATTGCCTACGCCTACACCTCCGCGTCCGCGTACAAGCTGGCGCGGGAAGACGGCAACACCGGCGTCGCGGTCACGGGCATGACCGGCACGGTGGTGTCGCTGCTGTTCTTCCTGTATTTCATGGTGCCGAGTATCCGGACGGTCAGCACGCTGTCCACGGAATCGTATCTGATCCTGATCGTGTGGAGCATCCTCGGCGTGCTGTTCTTCCGCGTCGTGTTCGAGCGCGACAGGCAGGGCCGGTTCGGGCGCTCCACCGCGGTGTGGGTCACGATGCTGTTCCTGATTTTCTTCGCCTCGACACTCTGGCTCCGCGAGTCGACAAGCGCCGACGCCAAGGAGGCGCTCGTCGATCTGAGCAGCTACAGCGAAACGCAGCTTGCGCGGCACGGTGTCGAGCCGGACGAGCGCGAGGCCGCGGACGCCGAGCAGTACCTCGAACAGAAGGTCGACGAGGTCGACGGCGGCATTACGAGCATAAGCCGGATGCATTTGACGGTCATCCTGATCGCGCTCCTGCTCATGTTCAACATCTATCAGGCGATCATACAGCAGGAAAAGCGGATGGAGGTGCAAAAGCTCAAGGCCGAGGAGAGCAGCCGCGCAAAGAGCACGTTCCTCTCGAACATGAGCCACGATCTGCGCACGCCGATGAACGCGATCATCGGCTATACCACGCTGGCGAAGCGGACGGACGGCCTAAGCGCGGAGACGACGGCGTACCTTGAAAAGATCGAGGCGTCCAGCGAGCACCTGCTCTCGCTCATCAACGACATTCTTGACATGAGCCGCATTGAAAACGGCAAGATGGAGCTGGAGCTCACGAGGGCCGATCTCATTCACACAATGGACGGCGTGCGGGACATCTTCTCCATGCAGATGGAGGCAAAGCGCCTCGCATTTTCCGTGGACACGGACGGCGTGCGGGACCGGACGGTGCTATGCGACGCCAATCGTTTCAACCGCGTACTGCTGAACCTCATCAGCAACGCCTACAAGTTCACGCCGGAGGGCGGAGAGGTTGCCGTGACGCTGGCGCAGACCGGCGCGGCGGAGGGCGTCGGCTCCTACGAGCTGCGCGTCCGCGATACGGGCATGGGCATGAGCCCCGAATTCGCCGCGACGGTGTTCGACGCATACGCCAGAGAGAAGACCGCGACGCAGATCCAGGGCACCGGCCTCGGCATGGCGATCACCAAGAGCATCGTGGATCTGATGGGCGGCACCATCGACGTCGAGACGGAGCAGGGCAAGGGCACGGAGTTCATCGTCCGCGCCGACTTCGCGCTCGCGGACGAGGCGGACGCGGACGCCGCGCCGTCCGAACCGGACGCGGCACAGCCCGTCGCGGGTTTCTCCGGTGTCCGGCTGCTGCTCGTGGACGACAACGAGATCAACCGCGAGATCGCCATTATGCTGCTGGAGGACGCCGGATTCACGATCGACACCGCCGAGAACGGCAAGCTCGCGCTCGATATGGTCTCCGCGTCGAAGCCCGGCGACTATCAGGCGGTGCTGATGGACATCCAGATGCCGGTGATGAACGGCTACGAGGCGACGCGGGCGATCCGCGCGCTGGACGATTCGGCGCTTGCGTCGATCCCGATCATCGCCATGACGGCGAACGCCTTCGCCGAGGACAAGCAGGCCGCGAAGGACGCCGGCATGAACGGACACATCGCAAAGCCCATCGATGTGACGAAAATGCTTCAGGAGCTCTCCCGGGTGCTTCGGAAATAGCGTACGGCAAGTCAGCGCCGTGCGCGCGGACCGAAAAACGGTCTGCGCGCACGGCGCTTGTGTTTTGCCATGATTCAAACGGAAAGGATCGAAACCGCCGCCATCGCCGCGAAGAGCAGGACGCCCCACGCGGAGAGCACCGTCCGAAAGCGCACGCCGTCAGCGGATATCTCGCGATTGCGGACGCGGTAGAAGAACAGCACGGAGCCCAGAAGCGACAAAAGCAGCAGCGCCGCGAGATAGAGCAGAAGCAAAAGCACCCGCGGCTCGCCGATCACGGCGGACCACCGCACCTCGGAGAACATCGCGTCCGGCATGGCGTCGTACGCCAAGTTTATGAGTGCCGGAAGCACGACCGCGCTCATGCCGTTGATGACCACATGCAGCGCGATCGTGTAGCGGAGCCGCCGCGTCCGAAGATAGACGTAACCGAACACCAGCCCCAGCAAAAAGGCGTAACACGCCTGCGGGATCGAGCTGTGGAACAGCGCGAACAGGAGCGCCGAGGCAAACAGCGCCATCTTCTCCCCGTAGGGAAGCAGCCGCTCCATCACGCAGCGGCGAAAGACGAATTCCTCCATCAGCGGCGCGGCAAGCGCAAGAATCAGCGCCTGCACCGGCGGGCTGACCCCGGAGGGGGCCTCGATCTGCGGCAGCGGAAGCGAAAATCGGACGACGGAGTGGAACAGCTCGTCCAAAAGGAGTCCCATCAGGTTCCCGCCATACATCACGAAAAAGCATACGGGGAAGATGGAGAAAAAACGCCGGACGCCGAGGCCGCGTTCTTCGCAGCCATGCTTCGCCCCGAGCTGCCGGAGCACCCATTTCGGTCCCGCGAGCAGCGCAAAGGCGGGCAGTCCGAAGGCGTAGATGGGCAGATAGACCGCCAGCACCGGCGAGACGTCCGGCGCGGCGGAGAGGGCGATCTGCCCGCCGCGGATGGCGAGGAACATACCGGCGAGCGCCAGCCCCACACGCGTCGCCGCGCGCCGCGCGCCGCGCTCGTCCGGCACATAGCCGTCCGTCCGCGGCAAAAGCCCTTCGCTGGGCGAGAGCCAGACCCCGGCAAGCCCCAGAAAGACGGAGCCGAACAGCAGATCCAGCACGGTGACAGCCGCGAAGCCCAGCGCGGCGTTGCCCGCGATGATGCAGGAGGAAACCGCTATGGCGTCGAAAATGATCCCCGCGTAGAGCAGCAGGATCTGGATGATCTGCTTGAGGCTCGTCCCGATGGCGGTCGGGATGGAGACGTCCACGAACGCTCCCGCCGCGGCGGCGAAAAAGTCCACGGAGAACAAAACGGGCAGGAACAGCAGCCCCGTCAGCGGTGAAAAGCCCGCCGCCGCCGTTCCGACCATGAGCGGCAGGGCGACGTCCAGCACGCAGTTGCAGCTGCCCCCCAGCAGGGAGTAGAACAGCTTGCCCCAGATCGGCGTCGGCTGGAGCAGGAAGGACGCCTTGCGGATGTCCTCCGTGACCGGTGAGACGATGGTGCGGAAAAACGCCATCACGCACAGCGCCAGCGCGGGGATATAGGAGACGGGCTTATCCAGAAACCAGCGGTCGAACAGCCCCGCCGCCAGCGCGGCGCACAGATACGTCACGGTGGTGCGGGTGATCGCGCCGAAGCGGGAAAAGCGGAAGCGGTTGTAGAGCGCCTTGAAAAAGTAGACGCTTCCGCCGCGTCCGAAGCGGAAGCCGTCCCGCTCCATCTCCCGGCGGTAACGCCTCCGGCCCGTCACCAGCAGCGTGGGGTTCTCGCCGCTCAGCTCCTCCATCAGCATCGCGAGCTCCTGCGCGTGGCTCAGCGTCTCCTCATAGTAGTCCGCCGGGATGCGCCCCGCCGCAAAAGCCAGCGCGGCAAGCAGCCCCGCGTTCAGCGCGAGCAGGCCGAGCGACAGGGGGATATTCCCCTCCAGCGCGCAGCCAAGAAAGCCCTTGATCCAGCCCCAGACGGGTATCCAGCGCATCAGCGGCGCGTTGAAGAACCGGCTGGCGCAGCGCAGGAGCAGCTCCTCCCCGCTGTCGCGATAGAGCCGGTAGAACGCAAGCCCCACCACGCCGAGCACGGCAAAAATGCCCCAGCGCAGGTTCCGGCGAAAGCGCGGATGCGTGCTGCCCACCTCGTAGATGACGACCTTGAGCAGGACGGAGAACGCCATGGTCAGGCACCACGCCGCCGGTATGGCGAAAGCGGCATAGGGCGTGAGGGAAAAGCGTCCCGCCAGCGAGGGCAGCTCCAGGCACAGCAGCACGGTACACAGCGCCGCCGGGCCCATCGTGGTCAAAAGCCGGAAGATGAGCACCCTTTGCGGGCTCAGCGCGCTCGCGAACAGCAGATTGACGTCCGACTGCAAAAACAGGTTGCTGACGCTCTTTTCCGCGCCGACGGACTGGATCACCAGAATGCCGAGGATCAGCAGCCCGGCGAAAAGCTCCGCGACGTTCACCCCCGTGACGCTGTTCATCTCCAGAAGCTCCGCCCAGCTGTCCGGCAGCACGGACTCGGCGGCAAGGCGGTGATAATACCACACGACCAGCTGCCACACCGCGAAGAGCGCCAGCAGAAAACCGACCGTCAGAAGGAACACCCACGTCCGGAAGAGCTTCCGGAACTGGTTCCAAGCGCTGTGCCGGAAGTAGTAAAACAGCATCCGCATGGTCAGCCCTCTTCGCGCATCCCGGCGCCGTCTTCCGTTACGGAGAAGAACAGGCGCTCCAGCGTCCCGCCGTCCGCGTCCAGCTCCTCCCGGGACACGTCCGCCGCGACCTCTCCCCGCCGCATGACGATGGTCCTGTCCCAGAGCATGTCCACCGAGTCGATGATGTGCGTGCTGATGAGGAGCGTCGCACCCTGCGCGCGCAGGCGTTCCACCGTGCTTTTCAATTCCTTGATGGCGTGCGGGTCGAGGCCGATGAACGGCTCGTCCAGCAATATGACCGTAGGCTGCGTGAAAAGCCCCAGACAGATGTTCAGCTTCTGCGCCATGCCCTTGGAGAGCTCCGAGCCCAGCTTTTTCCGCTGCTCCGCAAGGCCGAACCGCTCCAGCAGCTCCTGCGCCCTGTCCGCGTAATCCTCCAGCTCGTAGGCGCGCGCAAGGAACTCCATGTGCTCCGCCACGGTGAGGTTGGGATAGAACGACGGGATCTCCGGAATGTACCCGATCTCCCGGCGGCTCTCCGGCGCGGTGTTGGGGCGGCCGTTGACGAGGATACGCCCCTCAAAGCGCAGAAAACCGATGATCCCCTTCATCAGCGTGGATTTGCCCGCGCCGTTGGGACCCAGCAGAACGGTGACGCTTCCGTCGGGCAGGGTGAATGTGATATCCCGGCAGGCGACGGTCTTTCCGTATTTTTTTGTATAGTGCGAAACCTCCAGCATGGTATCCCCTCCGCTCTGTTTCTCCGGCGCTCCGCGATCTCCGCGGCCTACCGGAAGTTCTCCGCGGCGCAGCGGGCAAGCTCCGCGCGGAAATCAGGGTGCGCGACGGCGATCATCGCCTCCGCGCGCTCGCGCAGCGACAGGCCGCAGAGCTTGGCGACGCCATACTCCGTGGCGACGTACTGGATCATCGTGCGCGGCGCGGACACCGTCGCCCCGCCGGGGATGAACGGCACGATATTCGACTTGCGCTCCCCGTCCTTCGTGACGCGGGAGGAATTGAGGCAGACGAAGCCCTTCCCGCCCGCGGAGCGGAACGCGCCTTCGAGGAAGTCCATCTGCCCGCCGATGCCGGAGAGCTGGCGCGTGAGCGCGCTCTCGCCGTTCTCCTGCCCCATCAGGTCAAGCTGCACGCCGCCGTTGATACTGATGACGTTTTTCATCGTCGCGATGCGGTACGGGTCGTGGACATAGTCGAGGTCGCCGGGGTGGAACAGCTCCGGCTCCGCGTCCAGCCAGTCGTACAGCTCCTGCGAGCCCATGGCGAGGTTCCACGTCGAGCGTCCCGCGTCGAACTCCTTGCGCGCGTTCGTCAGCTTGCCCGCGCGATGAAGCGCAAGGAACGCGTCGCTGATCGTGCCCGTGTGGCAGCCGATGTCCTTCAGATCGGACTGTGCGACCATGTTCGCCACCGTGAACGGCACGCCGCCCACGCCCAGCGACAGCACCGCGCCGTCCGGGATCTCGGCGACGACCAGCTCCGCGATCCTTTTGTCGGTCTCAGACGCCTCCTTGTAGCTGCGCACGGGCAGCGGCTCGTGCGCACCCTCGACGATGTAGTCCGCCTCGCTCAGGTGCACGCGGTGCGAGCCGTCCACGCCCTGCAAGCGCGGATAGCGCTCGTTGATCTCAAAGACGACGGTGCGCGCGTTCTCGAAGATCGTGCGCCACGCGTAGTTGGAGATGCCGAGACCGCAATAGCCCTGCCCGTCGGGACGCGACACCGGCACAAACGCCACGTCCACGCGGATGTGGCGGCGGTACAGCTCCGGCAGGGAGCGCAGCATCACCGGCAGGAACTCCACCAGACCGCGCGATTGGAGCTTGCGCTCATAGTCGCCGATGTGCCAGCTGTAGTAGGTGAAGCTCTCCCGCTCCGGGTCCGCCTCCACCGCCTCGATGCGTGGTCGGATCACCAGCCCGCCGCGGATCTTCACATCGCGCAGCGTGCCCTTGCGGGCCGCGAGCGCCCTGTCCATCAGCTCGGGAAAGCCCGCGCCGAAGCCGTAATCCACCCAGTCGCCGTCGCGCACGGCCGCTGCCGCCGCCTCCGGCGTGACCAGCTTTCCCCGATACTCTGCCTGCATGACACTACCCCCATGGTTTTCATATTTGCAGCTATTATAGCATACCGCCGTGGATTTGCCAAGGCTCGCCCGGTCAACTTTCCCGCGGAAAAAACGCTTGACAAACGCACGGCTTCGTGTCATACTACATCCGTTATATAACATCAGTTATCAAAGGAGTGACGCCTATGCCGCCAAAGGCAAAAATCAGCCGGGATATGGTGATCGAGGCGGGGCTCGCGGTCGCGCGGAGCGAGGGCGCGCAGGCGATCAGCGCCCGCAGCGTCGCCGCGAGGCTCGGCTGCTCGACGCAGCCCGTGATGTATCTCTACGACACGGTGCAAGCGCTCAAGGCGGACGTCTACGCCGCCGCTGATGCGCTGCACACGGCGTATCTCCTGCAGCCGGACGAGGCGGGCAGGAACCCGCTGCTCTCGATCGGGCTGCGGTACATCCGGTTCGCGCACGAGGAAAGGCACCTGTTCCGCTTTCTGTTCCAGTCCGATCGGTTCCGCAGCAGGAGCTTTCGCGAGCTGCTGACCGCGGACGAGCTCGCGCCCGTCATCGAACCGCTGCGCGCGCAGGCGGAGCTTTCCACGGCGCAGGCGGAGGAGGTGTTTGCGACGCTGTTCATCTGCGTTCACGGCGCCGCGAGCCTGCTCGCGAACAACTCCATGGATTTCGACGAGGCGTACTTCGTCAGGCTGCTGGAAAACACGCTTGCCGGCGCGGTCGCGGCGCAGAAAAGAGGATAACAACATGAAAAAGCTGTATGAGAAAAACGAGATCACCTTTGCCCTCGTCCTGATTGCGGTCTATGTCGTCGGGTCGAGCGTCATGCAGAGCATATCGGCGTCGGTCGGCGTGCTCTATCTCGCGGAGGCGGCATACAACCTGATCCTGACGGCGATCCTGTTCACGTTCATCCGGAAAAACGGCCTGATGCGCCACGTCGGGCTCTGCCGGGGCGACGTGAACGCGAAGCGGATGCTCTTCTACGTCCCGCTGTTCCTGACCGGCGGCATGGGCGCGCTCTTCGGCGTCGGGCTGCAATACGACGCGGCGGGCACGGTGTTCCACACGGTCTCGATGCTCTGCGCGGGCTTTCTGGAGGAGGTGATCTTCCGCGGATTTTTGTTCAAGGGCATGGCGAAGGAGAACCTCACGCGCGCGGTCGTCGTCTCGTCCCTGACCTTCGGCCTCGGCCACATCGTCAACCTTCTGTTCAACGACTACCGGCTCTTTGACAGCCTGACGCAGATCACCTACGCCGTGATCGTCGGCTTCCTGCTTGTATTCATTTTCCTGCGCACGGGCAGCACGCTCCCCTGTATCGCCTTCCACGCCTTCAACAACTGCATGACGGCATTTACCAGCATGGGAAGGCTGGTAAATGCCGTCGGAAGTGAGGAGACAGCCGAGCTGATCGTTCTCTCTTTGATGATCGCGGTCGCGCTCGGCTACACGCTGTATGTCGTCAAGGCGATCCCGAAGCGCGAGATTGCCGATTGAGCGCGCCTAGCGCCGCAGCTCCGCGTCGCTGACGATGGAATAGTACGCCTTTGCGGTGCCGCGGTAGACGAACACGTAGAACAGCGCAAACGCAAGAAAGCAGATGACGTTTGTCAGAACGAGCAGCGGCGTGTTGTTCACGCCGAAGATGCGGAGGATCTTCTGCACGAACGGGAACGCGAACGCGAGGTGCACGCCCGCGAGCAGCAGCGGAGCGAAGAACACCGTGAGCACCTGCGAATCGACGGCGCCCTTGATCTCCCGCTTGGTCATGCCGACCTTCTGCATGATGTCGAAGCGGCGCTGGTCCTCATAGCCCTCGGAGAGCTGCTTGTAGTAGATGATGAGCGCCGCGGCGGCGATGAACACGATGGACAGGACGATGCCTAGGAAGAAGAGGCTGCCGTACATGCCGTAGTAGTCGCCGCGGTTCCGCGCGAGCGTGCTGACGCCGAGACCGTACAGCTCTGGTTCCATCCGCTCATACAGCGCGTCCCGAAGCGTTGACCAGAGCTCGGCCTGCTCGTCCTCGCTCATACCGGCGAGTTCGAAGTTCAGATACTGCCTGGGGCTGGCGGTCAGCATGTGATCGTCAAGAGCCTTGACGTAATCGAAGACCTCCTGCGCGTAGTCCTCCCAGTCCGGCACGAACACAAAGTACGTCGTAACGAGGGTATCGGAGGTAGGCACCTTGAACTGCAGCTTGTCGAGCGTGCCGCAGACATGGAGTGTCCGGCAGCCCTTGATGGTGAAGGTGTCGTAGGCATAGGTGCTGCCGCTGGACCAGATCAGTGCCTCACCCGGGGAGAGTGTCAGCTTCGTCCCCGAAAGGCGCTCATAGTCGGAAAGCGGGAGAATGTAGACCGAGCGGAGATTCTCCGTCACCTGTGCCGAAGTGGTGAGGTCTGTGTAAAGGGCGGCGCCGTCCAGCTGCAGCGTGCCGCCGTCGAAGTAGCCGCCCGAGTCCAGCGCGGTGTAGGCGGCCATTTCGGTTTCATGTCCGCCGACGGTATCGTGGATGATGGCGCGCAGCCGGTCGAATGTCTCCTCCGAGCAGACTGCTGGGGAGGAAAAGCGCGCCTTCACCATGAGGTCATAGGGGCACTCCCCGCGCAGCGAGTCCTCGCCGCCGAAGTAGAGGCAGCTTGAGGACGAGAGCATCACCAGCACCATCGTCGCGAGGATGCAGATGCTTGCCAGCCCCGCGCCGTTGCGCTTCATGCGGAACGCCATCGAGGAGACGGAGACGAAGTGCGCGGGCTTGTAATAGTAACCCTTCTTCTTTTGCAGAAGTTTACATAACGCAACCGAGCCGGCGATGAAAAGCAGATAGGTCGCCACAATGACCATCAGCACCGCCGCGAAGAACAGCATCAGCGCGGTCAGCGGCGCGTCGATGCTCACCGCGAGATAGTACGCCGTGCCGAGGATCGCGACACCCGCGAGGGCGAAGAGCCAGTTCGCCTTGGGTGGCTTCTCGCCCGCCGCCTCGCTTTTGAGCAGGTCGAGCGGCTTCGAGAGGCTGACACGCGCGAGCGACGCGATGAGCAGCAGCACGAAGATCGCACCGAAGAAGAGGAACGCCGCGGCAATGCTCATCGGCTCCACACGCATCGCAAAACCAACGTTCTCGCCCGCCATGTGCAGCAGGAACAGCTCGGCGAGCTTGGCGAACAGCAGCCCGCCGGCAAGGCCGGCGACAAGTGCGAAGGCCGCCGAGAGCAGCGTCTCCCACAGCAGGATACGGCTGATGTTGCCCTTGTTCATGCCGAGGATGTTGTAAAGCCCGAACTCGCGGTTGCGCCGCCGGACGAGAAACGCGTTGGTGTAGAACAGGAACAGCAGTGAGAACAACGCGATGACGATGGTGCCGAGCAGCAAGACGATCTTCATTGAGCTGCCGCCGCGCATGGTCTCCATCAGCGGGGAATAGGCAAGGCTTGAGAGAATGTAAAACACCGTCACCATGCCCGCGCAGGTGAGCAGGTACGGCAGATACAGCCGCTTGTTCTTGCGCATCCCGTCGAGCGCGAGGCGGAGATAAAAGCCCTTTTTCATGCGATCTCACCACCCGTCGCAAGCACCGTCAGCGTGTCGGAGATCTTCTGGTAGAGCTGCTCGTCCGTGTCCTTCCCGCGGTAGAGCTGGTGATAGACCTCGCCGTCGCGGATGAACAGCACGCGCGTCGCGCGGCTCGCCGCCTTGACGCTGTGCGTCACCATGACGATGGTCTGGCCCCTGCGGTTCACGTCGCCGAACAGCGTCAGCAGCTCGTCGGTCGAGCGGGAGTCCAGCGCGCCGGTCGGCTCGTCCGCGAGCAGGAGCTTCGGCTCCGTGATGAGTGCGCGGGCGACGGCGGCGCGCTGCTTCTGACCGCCCGATACCTCGTAGGGATACTTTTTGAGCAGGTCTGAAATGCCCAGCTCCTCCGCCAGCGGAAGCAGACGCTCCGCCATTTCCGCATGGCTCTTGCCCGCGAGCACGAGCGGCAGGTAGATGTTGTCCTCCAGCGTGAAGGTGTCGAGCAGATTGAAGTCCTGAAACACAAAGCCTAGCTGGTCGCGCCGGAACGCGGCGACGTCCTTCTCCGGCAGGGACGAGGTGTCCACGCCGTCGAGCAGTACCGTGCCGGCGGTCGGCTTGTCGAGCGCCGCCAGCAGGTTCAAAAGCGTCGTCTTGCCGCTGCCCGACTCTCCCATGACCGCGACGTACTCCCCGCGCTCAACGGAGAAGTTGACGCGGCGCAGCGCCTCGACCTTCTGCGTGCCGAAGCGCGAGGTGTAGACCTTTTTCAAATCATGTACTTCCAGAATGCTCATTGCAGTTTCCTCCTTCGGAATTCTGCACTTATCATAGCAAGCGGGAAAATGTCATGCCATCGATTTGGCTTACATTTTCCCGCCGATTTCTTACAATTGCGTCACATTTACTCCACCGTCAGCTTTTTCCGGGAGAGGTCGAGCCGCACGGTCGTCCCCTGCCCCGGCTCGGACGCGATCGAGATCGCGTGGCCGAGGTTCTGGCAGACGCGGCGGCAGAGGTAGAGCCCCAGCCCGCTCGCGTGCTTGTCCGCGCGGCCGTTGCAGCCCGTGTAGCCCTGCTCGAACACGCGCGGCAGATCCTCCGGCGCGATGCCGATGCCCGTGTCCGCGACGCAGAGCACGGCGGGCGCCTCCCAGAAGATCGACACCCTGCCCTCCGGCGTATACTTGAGCGCGTTGGAGATCAACTGCTCCAGCACAAAGGCAAGCCACTTTTCGTCGGTCAGCACGCGCGCATTCGTCGGGCGGAAGTCCAGCGCGAGCCGCCGCTCGATGAACTCTCCGGAGAACTTCTTCACCGCGCCGCGCACGATCGTATCGAGGTCGTACTCGCGCAGCACGTAGTCCGTCGCCTCGGCGTCCAGCCGCAGGTAGGCAAGCACCATCTCGACGTAACGCTCCACGCGCCCCAGCTCCGCCGTCAGGCGGCGAGAGAGCTGCGTATCTTCGTTTTGCAGTGTCAGGCGCATCGCCGCGATGGGCGTTTTGATCTGGTGCGCCCAGAGCGTGTAGTAGTCCACCATGTCGGCGAACCTCCGCGCCGCTGCCGCGTCCTGCGTGCGCCGCGCGTCGCGCAGCAGCGCGATGATCCGGCGGTAGTCCGCGTCGACCACGGTCTCCGCGTCGGGCAGCATGTCCTCCGTCAGCTCGGCGGTCAGCGCCGCAAGCGTCCGGTGCTTCCCCGCCGCACGCGCGCCGCGCAGAAGCGCCCAGACAAGCCACGCCGCGCCGCTGACAAGCGCCGGATAGCCGACCGCGCCGAGCGGCAGGCCGTAGAGCCAGAACGCCGTGCCGAACACGGCGCAGCACAGCGCGAACACGCCGAGCGCCGGCAGCTGCGCGCGCAGATAAAGCTTCCAGAAATCCCTCATTCGACCAGATACCCCACGCCGTGCTTCGTTGTGATGAAATCGCGCAGTCCCGCCGCGTCCAGCTTTTTGCGGAGCCTTCCCACGTTCACCGTCAGCGTGTTGTCGTCCACGAACTCGTCCGACTCCCACAGCAGCTCCATCAGCTTTTCGCGGCTGACAACCCGCCCCTTGGAGCGCATCAGCCCCAGCAGGATGCGGTATTCGTTTTTCGTCAGTTCGATCGTCGCGTCCGCGAAGCGCAGCGAGCCGTCGCCGGTGTTGAGCAGCGCGCCGCGGTGCTCCAGCACGTCCGGCGACGCGCCGAAATCGTAGGCGCGGCGCAGCAGCGCGTTGATCTTCGCCATCAGCACACTCTGGTCGAAGGGCTTGGCGATGAAGTCGTCCGCGCCCATGTTCATCGCCATGACGATGTTCATGTTGTCGGCGGCGGAGGAGATGAAGATGACCGGCACCTTGGAAACGCCGCGGATCTCGCGGCACCAGTGGTAACCGTCGTAGAACGGCAGCGATATGTCGAGCAGCACGAGCTGCGGCGCGCAGGCGGAAAACTCCGCCATCACGTTTCTGAAATCGCGGACGCAGACCGTCTCCATGTCCCACAGCGCGGTCTGGGCTGCAATGGCGTCCGCGATCCCGCGGTCGTCCTCGACGAGAAAAATTCGATACAATGCACATGCCCCCTTCCGCGGATCATCCTCAATTATCTTCCGCATCCGCCGCCGTGTCAAGCGCGGAAAAACCATCTTGACAACGTCGCGGCGCCTTTATATAATAACGTACGTTAAATAACAGTTATTATCAATCGCTTGATCCGTCTTGTGGAGGACGGCGAAGCACGCCTCCGAAGGTCAGTTTCAGAAGGAATGGGGTAATCAGCCATGGTCATCGGCATCATCGGAGAGAATTGCAGCGGAAAATCCACGCTGGCGGGCGAGATCAGCCGCGCGCTCGGCGCGGAGGTCGTCACGGGAAGGGACTATCTGCGGCTGGCAAAAACCGAGAGCGAGGCGGAGGCGCTGTTCCGGGACAAGCTCCGTCGGGCGGTTTCCGAGGGAAACGTGATCTATGTGATCTCCGAGCCGGAGCTTTTGAAGCTGCTGCCGGAGGGCGCGATCAGGATTCTGGTCAGCGCCGATCTGGACACGATCAAGGAACGCTTCCGCGCGCGGATGCACGGCGGACTGCCCGCGCCGGTGGAGGCAATGCTGGAGAAAAAGCACGGAATGTTCGACGACGGGAATTACAGCTTCCGCTTCGACGGAGCATCGGGCGACGCGGCGTCCCTGTGCGCGGAGCTTCAGAAACACGCCTCCGCTCCGTCGGCGGCAACGGAAACCGCGTCGGCCTGACCCGCAAGGATCACGTTCTTCCCGCCGCTTTTCTCCCGCGCTCCGCAGAGTGGGCAGAGCCTTGGCAAAACCGCCGCGCTGTGTTATACTGGTACACGGCACAGAACTCCGCCCTGCGGAAAAGGACACACGGCGACATGACGGCAGCAGGCAATTGCCGTCTGCCGCCGGCCGCGGCGGCGCACAGCTTCGGGAGGTGAACGCCATGAGCATCAGGCAGGAGGCTTCGGCGCAGTATCAGGAGGCGCTCAAGCGCGGCAAAAAGACCTGTAAGCAGCGCGCGGCGCGCGATCTGTCCCCCTATCCCGCCGTGCTGGACTTACAGGTGAACGACGCCCAGCTCGCGGGGCGCGTGGAGCTGGGGCTTTGCGACATTCCGGCGGATCGCATCGTCGGCACGAAGACCGAAGGGCGGCAGAACGCCTTTGCCGCCGATTTCATGCCGCTGATGGAGACGGGCACGGAGTTCGCCGAGAAGTGGATCAACCTCTGCGCCGCGCACCTGAGCGACGAGGGCATCCGCGAGCCGATCCGCTGCTACGAATATCTGGGCAGATTCTATGTGCAGGAGGGCAACAAGCGCGTCAGCGTGCTGCGCAGCTACGGCGCGCCGACCGTCCCCGCCTATGTCATACGCCTGTTGCCCGAGCGCACGGACGCGCCCGAAATCGAGGCGTACTACGACTTTCTCCACGCGTGGCAGCTCACGGGGCTGTTTCAGGTCTCGTTCAGCCGCGCGGGCGGCTTTGCCCGGCTTCAGGCGGCGCTGGGGTACGAGCCGGAGCACGTCTGGACGCAGGAGGAGCGCCGCCGTTTCCTCGCGCGCTTTTCCGCGTTCGAGCGCGCGTTCGATCTGCTGGACGATGTGACGCTCGGCATCACCGCCGCCGACGCGCTGCTTGTGTGGCTGCGCATTTACTCTTTTGACGAGCTGGCCGGCATATCCGAAGCGGAGCTGAACCGCTCCCTGTCCGCCGTCTGGGCGGACGTGGAGGTCGCGGCGCGGGGCGAGCCGCTGGAGATCAGCACCGAGGCGGCGGAAAAGGCGCCCGGCGTGCTGAACCGTATCGTCAAGAGCGTGTTCCCGAGTCATCTGAACGTCGCGTTCGTCAGCAACCTCATGCCGGACGAGAGCGACTGGGCGCACGCCCACGACCTCGGGCGGCAGTATCTGGAGGCGGTGATGGGCGATCAGGTCGCCACGCAGGACTATTGCGGCATGGCGACCGAGTCAGAGGCGGAGGATGCGATGGAGCGGGCGGCGGCAAACGGCGCAGACGTGATCTTCGCCACGACGCCAACGCTGATCGGCGCCTGCCGCAAGGCGGCGGCGAAGCATCCGGACGTGCGCGTGCTCAACTGCGCGGCGTCCATGCCCAACGCGGGCGTTCGCACCTATTACAGCCGCATCTACGAGGGCAAGTTTATCACCGGCGCCATCGCCGGCGCGCTGTGCAAGAGCGGGCGCATCGGCTATATCGCCAGCAGCCCGATCTTCGGCGTGCCCGCCAGCGTTAACGCCTTCGCCCTCGGCGTGCAGCTGACGAATCCGGAGGCGCGCGTCCGGCTGCGCTGGTCGTGCGTGGACGAGGACGCCATGGGCGCGCTCGCCGCCGAGGGCATGGAGGTCGTCTCCAACCGTGACGTGCCCTCCCCCGACCGGATGCGCGAGCCGTGGGGGCTCTGTCAGGTCTGGGACGGGAGCTACTACGCCGTCGCCTCCCCCTACTGGCACTGGGGCAACGTGTACGTCAAGCTCGTGCGCGGCATCCTGAGCGGGAGCTGGGACGCGTTCAGCTCCGGTGCGCCGCGCGCGGTGAGCTATTGGTGGGGGCTGCGCGACCGCGCCGTGGACGTGCTGCTGCGCGGCGACCTGCCCGGCGGCGTGGTGCAGCTCACCGAGCTGCTGCGCCGCAGCATCGCGGACGGCTCGCTGCTCCCCTTTGACCGTCCCATCCGCTCACAGGACGGCACGATCCGCAGCGACGGGACGCATTGGTTCCCGCCGGACGAGATTTTGCACATGGACTGGCTGGCGGAGAACGTGGACGGCTCCATCCCGCCGTTCGACGACCTGCTGCCCATGTCCCGCGGGCTTGTCCGCCTGCAGGGCATCTACCGCGACAGCATCCCGCCCGAAAAGGAGGGAACGCTGCTGTGAAGCTCCTGCTGCTGTCCGACCATGAGTGCAAATACCTCTGGGACTACTACCGTCCGGGACGGCTGGACGGCTACGATTTGATCCTCTCCTGCGGCGATCTGGACGCGCGCTACCTCTCGTTCCTCGTCACAATGGGCCGCGCGCCGCTTCTGTACGTCCACGGCAACCACGACGCGCTCTACGAGCGCACGCCGCCGGAGGGCTGCGACTGCATCGAGGACAAGCTCGTCACCGTGAACGGGCTGCGCATCCTCGGTCTCGGCGGAAGCGCGCGATACAGCGGCGGCGCGCATCAGTACACCGAGCGCGAGATGGAGCGCCGCATCCGCGCTCTGCGGATGCGCATCCGCCGCGCGGGCGGCGTCGACCTCGTGCTCGCGCACGCGCCGCCGCGCTCCTGCGGCGACCGCGACGATCCGGCGCACCGGGGCTTCGCCTGCTTTCTCGACCTGATCGACCGGTACCGACCCGCGTACTTCATCCACGGGCACATCCACCCCAGCTATGTGCCCGGGGAATTCCAGCGCGTGCTTCAGCGCGGCGATACGACGGTCGTCAACGCGTGGGAGCGATATGAGCTCGAACTGTAACAAAACCTCTCCCGCGGCAGCATAGCTGCCGCGGGAGAGGTTTTGTTTGCGTTTGTCAGCGGGTCAAAAATCTGCCCGGAAGCGCGCCGGTCAGGCGGTTGTTCTCCACCACGGCCACGCCGCCGATCAGCGTCGCGGCGATACCGCGGTTTGGAACGTCTACGTCCGTGTACGTCGCGCCGTCGGCGATCGTATCGGGGTCAAAGATGACCAGATCGGCGTCGAAGCCGGTCTTGATCTGCCCCTTTTGCGAAAGTCCCGCGCGCGCCGCCGCGCGGCGCGTCATCTTGTCCAGCGCGTCCATCAGGGTAAGCGCCTTCTCCTCGCGCACGTACTTCCCGAGGATGCGCGGGAACGTCCCCGCCGCGCGCGGGTGTCCGAGATATCCTGCGCTGACGCTGCCGTCGCTGCCGAACAGCCCCGCGGGGTGCGCCACGGCGTCGCGGATACCGTCCTCGTCCATGGCGAAGGCGACGACGTAGGCGCCCGGCGTCTCCCGGCGCACCTTTTCGTAGAGCTCCTCTGTGCAGCGCTGCCCAACGTAGGGCTCGTGCGTCAGCATGATGATGTCATAGCCCACGTTCCACTTCGCCCGCCAGTCCATGTCGAACGCCGCGCTGCCGATGAGCGTCATGAACGCCGTGTACGGATAGGTGTCGTAGCCGAAGCGCGGGTTGTCGGCGATCTCGCGCGCGAGGAAATCCAGCGCCGCCGGCATCTGCCCGCCGACGCCCGCCAGACTGCTCAGGTGCGAGACCTCGACGCGGCAGCCGGTGTCGCGGGAGAGCTGCGCCATCTCGCGCAGGGAGTCCATGCAGTTCTCGCAGTCGGCGCGGAAGTGAATGGAGACAAAGGGGTCGTACGCGCGGATCGCGTCCACCGCCGCCGTCATCTCCTCCGTGGAGATGCCCGGCGCGTATTCGAGGCCAAAGGAAACGCCCCACGCGCCCGCCTCCATCTCGCGGCGCAGCGCCTCGACGATCGCCGCGCGCTGCCGCGCCGGCGCGCCGTCGTACCAGCCGAGCCCCTGCGCCTCGCGCAGATAGTTGTAGCCCGCGAGCACGGCGTAGTTGATCGGCGCGCCGCCGTTCTCCGCCAGAATGGCGCGGAACGCGGCGATGGGGCGGTGCTGCTCACCGCAGTTGCCCGCGACGCCCGTCGTCACGCCCTGTTTGGCAAGGAGCACGGAGATGTCGTAGCTGTGGTCGCCGTCCCTGAACTCCTCCTCGTGCATGTGCATGTCGATGAAGCCCGGCGAGACGACGCAGCCCGCCGCGTCGATGACCCTCTGCGCGTCTGGACGCTCTCCGGCGGGCAGCAGCGCGGCGATCTTCCCGTCCTTGAGGGCGATCTCCGCGCGCCTGAGTTCGCCGGCGTCAAAATCGGGATACCGCCCGCCGAGGATCAGCGTGTCAAACATCGGTTTCGTCGCTTCCTTTCATAAAATCCAGCTCGCCGGCGTAGAGGCATGCCGCCTCGTGGTCGGCGCCCATGCGCTTCATGGCGGGCTCGTCCGTGCGGCACGCCTCGCGCGCAAAGGAGCAGCGGGAGGCGAAGCGGCAGCCCTTCTGCTCGCCGGAGAGGCTGGGCATGTCGCCGCTGAGCAGATACTTCTTCCGGCTGCGCTCTCTGGGGTGCAGCGGCGGCACGGAGGAGAGGAGGCTCAGCGTGTAGGGGTGGGCGCAGGCGCCGTAGACCGCCTCCGCCTCGCCCGTCTCCATGACCTTACCGCCGTACATCACGCAGATGCGGTCGCTCATGTAGCGCACGACCGAGAGGTTGTGCGTGATGAAGAGATACGCCAGTCCGAACTTCTCCTGTAAGTCCAGCAGCTCGTTGAGCGTCTGCGCCTGCACGGAGACGTCCAGCGCGGAGGTCGGCTCATCGAGCACGAGCAGCTTCGGGCGCAACATGATCGCGCGCGCAATGGACACGCGCTGCTGCTGCCCGCCGGAGAGCTCGTGCGGAAAACGGTCGAGCAGCTCGCGGCGCAGGTTCACCTTTTCCACGGTCTCGTAAATGAGCTCGCGCGCGTCCGATTTGCTCACGCCGTTGACCGTCAGCGGCCGTTCGAGCGAGCGGTACACCGTCGCGCGCGGGTTGAGCGAGGAGGCGGGGTCCTGAAACACCGCGTCCACGTCGTGACGGGCGCGGTATGCCCGGCTGTGGATGTCCGTGCCGTCGATGCGGATCGTGCCCTCCGTCGGAGGCAGCAGGCCGAGGATCAGCTTGGCGAGCGTCGTCTTGCCGGAGCCGGACTCGCCGACCAGCCCCAGCGTCTCGCCGGGACGGATCACGAGCGACACGTCGTCCACCGCGCGGACGAACTCCCGGCTTTTGCGCAGGCCGCGTCCGGTGGGAAAGTACTTTTTGAGGCAGCTTACCTCCAGCAGCGGTTCACTCATTCGCCGTCCCTCCCTTCACGCGATGGCAGGCGCAGAAATGCCCCGGCTCCGCCTCGGCCGTCACGGGCGCGGCGCTGCGGCAGCGCTCGTCGGCGTCCGGACAGCGGGAGGCGAAGCGGCAGCCCGCGATCGGCTCGGAGAGGTCCGGCACCGTGCCGGGGATGGTCTCCAGCCGTCCCTCCCGCTTGGTGATGGTGGGCAGCGCCTTCATCAGAAGGCGGGTGTAGGGGTGGAGCGGCCGGTCGAAGATCGTGAACACGTCGCCGACCTCCACCAGCTCGCCCGCGTACATGACGCCCACGCGGTCCGCCATGTCCGCCACGATGCCGAAATCATGGGTGATGATGAGCACCGCCGTGTCGTATTCGCGTCGCAGCTCGTTCATCAGCTCGATGATGCCCGCCTGGATCGTCACGTCCAGCGCGGTGGTCGGCTCGTCGGCGATGAGCAGCTTCGGATGGCGGCAGAGCATCATGCCGATCATGATGCGCTGGCGCATGCCGCCGGAGATCTCATAGGGATAGGACTTCGCGCGCTTGTCCGCGTCGGGGATTTTCACGTTGCGCAGCATGTCGGCGGCGAGCTTCCACGCCTTCCGCTTCTCCATGCGGTCGACGATCAGGCCCTCGGCGACCTGCGCGCCGGCGGTGTAGACGGGGTTGAGCGAATCCAGCGGGTTCTGGAAGATCATGCCGATGTTCCTGCCGCGGACCGCCGTCATCTCCCTGTCGCTGAGCGTCAGCAGGTTCTGTCCGCAAAAGCGCACCTCGCCCCCGGTGATCTTTCCCGGTTCGCGGATCAGGCGCATGATGGCGCGGGCGGTGGTGGACTTGCCGCAGCCGGACTCCCCGACGAGGGCGAAGGTCTCACCGCGCGCAAGGGAGAAGCTGACGCCGGACACCGCTTGCACGCCGCCGGAAAACGAGACCGAAAGGTTTTTTACCTCCAAAATGTTCTCCATATCACACCTTCATCCTTGGGTCGAGCAGATCCTTGACGCCCTCCGCGGTCAGGTTGAAGCCGAGTACCGTCCACACGATGGCGACGCCGGGCCAGAATGAGATCCAATACGCCTTTTTGATAAACTGGATGCCGCCGGAGAGGATCATGCCCCAGTCCGGCAGCGGCTCCTGCGCGCCGAGGGACAAAAAGCCCATGGACGTCGTCGACAAAATGGCGGAGGGCAGCGCGAGCGACGCGAGAATGACGATCGTGGACGTCAGGTTCGGCAGGATGTAGCGCAGGATGATCTGCAAATCGCTCTCGCCGTAGATGCGCGCCGCCTCGATGTAGGAAAGCGTCTTGATCGACTGCACCTTCGCGCGCACGATCTTGGTGAACTGCGCCCACGTCACCAGCGCGATCGCCACCGCCACATGCTCCGCGCTGGGACCGAGCAGCAGCACGATTGCCATGGCGAGGATGATGGGCGGGATCGACCAGATCATGTCCGTGAGGAACATGATAACGCGGTCGAGCGTCTTGCCGTAGTAGCCGGCGAGGATGCCCAGCGTCACGCCGATGACCGTCTCGATCACGACGGCGATCAGCCCGACGCGCAGCGCGATGCGCGAGCCGTAGACGATGCGGCTGAACACGCAGCGCCCGTACTGGTCGGTGCCCAGCGGATAGTCCGCGCAGGGGCCGGAGAGCTTCATGGTAAGGTCCATGTCCGCGTAGTCATGCGGCGCGATCTGCGGCGCGAACACCGCCGTCAGGATCACGGCGGCGAGCATGGCGAAACCGATGAATGCCAGCGGCCGCCGCAGCACCGCGAGGAGCTTGCTTTTCTTCTTCATATCCGTCCCCCCTTACTCCAGGCGGATCCGGGGATCCAGGATACCGGAGACGATGTCCCCCATCAGGTTGCACACGACCGTGAGCACGGCGATGGCGAGGACGATGCCCTGCACCACCGGAAAGTCCTGCTTGACGATGCTCTTCCAGAGGAGCTGCCCCATGCCCGGCCAGGCGAAGACGTTCTCCACCACCACCGAGCCGCCGATGAGCCACGGCAGGCTCAGGAAAAACGTGACGGTAACGGGGATCAGCGCATTGCGCAGCACGTGCTTCACCAGCACGGCGCGGTCGGAGACGCCCTTGGCGTACGCCGTTTCGACGTGCTTTTCCTCCATAACGTCCAGCACCTCGCTGCGCGTCAGGCGGAAGGTCTGCGCGAGCGACGGCAGCGCCAGCGTCATCGCGGGCAGGATCAGCGAGCGGAACCCGCTGTAGCCCGAGATGGGGAAAAGCGAGTGCCGGATGGCGAACTCCATGATGAACAGCACGCCCAGCCAGAACGTCGGCATGGACCAGAGCACCACCATCACGACGGTCATTCCCCGGTCGAACGCCTTCTCCCGCCGCACGGCGGCCATCAGCCCCAGCGGCACGGCGAGGAGATACTCCACGAGGATCGCCGCGCCCGTCAGCTGCAAGGTGAAGGGCAGCCGCTCGCGGATGAGGTAGGTCACGTCCTGCTTGGTGGTGATCGACGTGCCGAAGTCGCCGTGCAGCACGTTGGCGAGCCAGTAGAAATACTGCACGACGGGCGGCTTGTCCAGCCCCCAGCGCGCCTTGAGCTCCGCGACCTTCTCCTGCGACACGCGGGCGTCCGCCATCAGGTCGATCGGATCGCCCGGCATGGCCTGCATGATACCGAAGATAATCACGGAGACACAGAGCACCACCAGAATGCCGGTGAGCAGACGTCTCACGATGTATTTTGCCATTTCGCTCACGGGATGCGCCTCCTTTTTCGGGGCGTCGTCCGCAAAGACGCCCCAAAGCGCGCAGCGGCGCCTGCGCGCCGTTGCGTTGGAAATACTATTCGCCGCGGAACAGCTCGTCCAGAACCGCGAAGTACAGCTCGTCACGCGCGATCCCGTCCCAGTTGGTCAGCAGGATCGCGCTCACGCCGTCGTCCGGGAAACGCGACACGCGGGAGATGAAGCCCGGCACGCTGCCGGTGTGCCAGATCTCACGGTGTCCGGGATAGCCGCGCTGCTGCGCCTCCATGGGACCGAGGAACCAGCCGAGCGCATAGTGGATGTCCCGCCCGTCCGCGAGGCGGTGCGGCGCGAACATCTCGCGCAGCGTGCCGGGCTTGACCAGCGGCGCGCCGTCGGTCTCGAACAAAAAGTGATGCCAGCGCAGCAGGTCGTCCACGTTGGAGGAGATGTTGCCGTCGGCGTAGCCGACGAGCAGCATGTCGTAGGGCTGGCGCTCGAAAACGCCCGGCTGCGTCTCCACAAAGCCCGGCACCTGCCGGGGGTCCCGCGCGGACATATCGTCCGGCGCGCGGGACGCGCCCATGCCGAGCGGCGTGAATATTTCCGTCTCCACGAACCGTCCGAACGGCTTGCCGGTGAGCTGGCGGACGATGTCGCCGAGCATGACGAAGCCGCTGTTGCAGTACGACCACGCGGTGTTCGGCGCAAAGCCGAGCGCGCCGCCGAAGCCGCGGATCAGATCGAGGACGTCCGCCGTCTCCGCTGTGCGCAGCCGGTCCTTTTCCGCCGCGTCCGCGTTCTCAAAATACTCCCGGATGCCGGAGGTGTGCGTCATCAGCATCCGCACGGTGATTGTTTTCCGGTAATCCGGAAAATCGGGAAAAAACCGTTCGATCGGCTCGTCGAGCGACAGCAGTCCCCGGTCGCGCAGCATCAGGGTCGCAAGGCAGGCGAACTGCTTGGTGTTGGACGCGATGATGAAGTTGTCGTCCGCGCCTGCCGGCACGCCGCGCTCGGGATCGGCCATGCCGCAGCCCTTGCGGTACAGCACCTGTCCGCCTTTTGCGAGCAGGAGCGCGCAACCGGGCGTGCGGTCGGTCACAAAGCGGCCGACCGCACGATCCACGCGTTGTTCCAGATCGTTCATCCTCAGTTCTTCGTTACGTCGCTGAGCCAGGAGCGGCCGTCGTTCGTGACGATCAGGCCGTTGATGTTGCCCTTGGTCGCGATGATATAGTTGTCGGCGAAGAGCGAGATGGCCTTGAAGTCCTTCGCCAGCAGCTCAGAGGCGGCTGCGTAGGCGTCGACGCGCTTGGCGGTGTCGTTCTCCTGACGCGCGGTCACGAGCGCCGCGGTGACGGCGGGATCATCCCACTGGTAGCCGGACTCCTCGGTGAACACATAGTAGAGGATGTCCGCGTCCGCCCACTCGAAGTTGCGCGAGCCCATGTCGTACGCGTCCTCGCGCATCTGCTGCTTGATGTAGTCCGCCTCATACTCGCGGATCTGCGCGTCCACGCCGATCGCCGCGAACTGCTTTTGCAGCACCGGGCCGGACGCCTTCAGGGAGGCGCGGTCGGAGGGCAGGAGCATCTCGAAGCTCAGCTTCTGGCCGTCCTTTTCGAGGATGCCGTCGCCGTCGACGTCCGCCCAGCCCGCGTCCGCGAGCAGCTGCTTCGCCTTGTCGGGCGCAAACGCCAGCTCACCGGCAAGCTTCGCCTCCTCGGCGGCGCTGTAGCCCGCCTGCGCCTCGGAGATGAAGCCGTAAGTCGGGGTGACGACGCCGTCGAGCGCCGCGTTGAGCTCGTCACGGTCAACGGCATAGCTCAGCGCCATGCGCACGTTGGCGTCCTCCAGCAGACCCTTGCCGGTCTGGAGGTTCAGGAAGGACACGCCGGGCTGGAGATAGTTGTAGACGTTGACGTCGGGGTTCGCCTCCAGATCCGCCATGCTGGTGGTGGGGACGTTGTAGATGATATCCACATCGCCGCTCTCCAGCTCGCTCACGCGGGTGAACTCGTCGGGGATGAAGCGGATGACGATGGTGTCGAACGGCGCGGCGCCCTTGTTCGTGAGATTGGGGTTCGCGGTCTTGAAGTATTCGTTGCGCTTGAGCGTGATCTGGGAGCCCTGCACCCACTCGTCCACATAGTAGAGGCCGTTGGCCACGGGCTGGCGGTTGAATTCCTCGTCGCCCACGGTCTCCGCGACCGCCACGTCAACGACGCCGCCGAAAATACTGGCGATCGAGCACCACATGTACGGCGCGGGGCCGGTCAGGTTGTAGCGCACCGTGCGCTCATCGACGACCTCGATGTCGGACACGGCGTCCAGATCGCCGGCGTAGTCGCTGATCGCGAGATAGCGGTCAACGGACGCCTTGAGCGCGTTGGCGTCGAGCGCGTCGCCGTTGCTGAACTTCGCGTCGGCGGGCAGGACGAATTCAATGTAGTCGTTCGTGACGCTGTAGGACTCCGCGAAGGACGGCTGGATCTCCGAGAGGTCCGGGCTGAAGACGACCAGCGGCTCATAGATCAGCTCGTGCACCACGTTCGTCCACGTGACCTGCTGCACGTCGCAGCCCTCGACCTCGTCCTGAATGGCGATGGTCAGGGTTCCGCCGCCGGCCTCGGCCGCACCGCCGGATGCGCCGCCGGACGCGGTGCCGCCCGCGGACGTGCCGCCGCCCTCGGCAGGCGTTGTACGGGTGCCGCCGCCGCAGGCGGTGAGCAGCAGGCAAAGACAAAGGATCATGGCAAGAGAACGTACAGAGCGATAGAGTTTCATATCCTTTCCTCCTTTTCCCAAGCGGTCGGTTTACTTTATGACTATGCCGCTTTAAAGTGTATGATACAGTGCCCTTGTATAATTTGTCAATAGGTCGGAGCATTTCCTGTATATATGCACGAAAATTGTGTCCCGCGCGCGCAAAATCTGTTGCATTGGGAGACAAAGCGCGCTATAATTCAAGCAGATAAGGCTGGATGCTGCCGCAGGCGGCGTATTGACGGCGGTCAATAATTATTCACGGAGGAGGGTCAAGAGGATGACAGGTCTGCAATGGCTCATCACGGTGATCGTCCTGACGGTCGCGGGCGCGCTCGGCGTACCGCTGTTGGGGAGTTGGCTCCGGAACAGGGATTTCGAGGCGCAGGTCAGCGGCAAAAAGCCGACGCGCCGCTGCGACGAGACAACCGAAGCCGCTTTGCGCGGGGACAGCGAAAGGAAAAGAAGCCTTGAGGCGGAGGGTATGAAGTGGATCATGACGCTGAAAAGCAGGCAGAATTTCTTCGGTCCCAAATGAGCGTACACCCGTAAAAGATAAGAAACTCCGGAAATCGCGGGCGATTTCCGGAGTTTCTTATTGATCAAGGCTCGCTCTCGCTCACCAGCGCCGCGCCGATGATGAGGCACGCGCCGACGATCCCGAAGACCGTCATCCGCTCCTTCAGGATCAGCGCGGCAAGCACCAGCGCCACGACGGGGTCCAGATAGCTGATGATCGCGACCGTCTGCGCCCGCAGGCCGTCCATGCTGCCGAAGTAGAGCGCGTAGGCTAAGCCGGTGTGGACAAATCCGACGACCAGCAGCAGGAGCAGCACGCCGGGCGTCCACGCAGCGACGGAGAGCTGCCCCGCGAGCAGCAGATACGGGAGCAGGACCGCCGACGCCGACAGCAGCTGGATGATCGTCTTTTCATAGGCGTCGATGCCGGGCAGCTTCTTGTTCATCATGACCACGGCGGCGTAGAGCGCCGCCGCGCCGAGGCCGAACAGGACGCCCCTGCTCTCGGCGAGTGTCGGGACGCCGTTTTCCGCGAAGCCGGACACCAGCGCCATCCCGACGACGGAGAGCGCGGCGCAAAGCCCCTTCCGCGCGGTGATCCGCTCCCCGAACACCAGCGGCGAGAGCAGGATCACGATCGTCGGCTGCATGTAATAGCACAGCGTGGCGGTCGCCACCGTGGTGTAGTTGTAGGCTTCAAAGAGGAAGATCCAGTTCAGCCCGATCATGGCGCCCGTGAGCGCGAGCAGCAGAACTTTGCGGGCGCCGATATGATGGTTGACCGTCCTTCCCCGCACCTTCGCCGCGGCAAGCAGCAGCAGCGCCCCCGACGCGCCTCTGAAGCAGGCAAGCGCCGCCGACGGCAGGGGGATATATCGTCTGAAAATGCCGATACTCCCGAAGATCACCATCGAAAGCGTCAGCATCAGCAGGGATCTTGAGCTGTTTTTTTGCATTCCGGTCCCTCAACAATCAAAATGAATCGATTTTGACACGTTATCACATCGCCGCACCGATTGCAAGGGTGAAAAATGCACCCGCTTTTCGACGGGTGCATTTCGGGACGGTATTATTTTGTCACGCGATAGCGCTTCGCGATCACGATGGCGGTCAGCAGCACCAGAACGCAGACACCGAGCAGGATCAGGTTCTGCTGAGAGGATACGGCGCCCGCGCCGTTCCCGCCGGGGAAATCACCGCCCGCGAAACCGCTGTCCGAGCTGCCGCCGGGGAACCCGCCGCCCGGAAAGCCGCTGTCCGAGCTGCCGCCGCCGGGGAACCCGCCGCCCGGAAAGCCGCTGTTCGAGCTGCCGCCGCCGGAGCTTTCGCCGGGGCCTCCGCCGCCGGGGAAGCCGCCGCCACCGCCGCCCATGGAGCCGAGGTCGGAGAGCGTCAGCGCGGAAGCGTCCACCAGCGCGGAGGAATCGGCGCTCTGGCCTTCGTCGGTCGAGGGGATCGTACCGTCGAGCTGGCCGCGCACGCTTTCGCTGCGCAGCGCGCAGAAGGCGCGCAGCGTCTCCACGCCCGTCTCGAACTCCTCATAGGTGCAGAACTTCGACGGGTCCTTCTCGACGTATGGCGCGATCAGCGCCGCAGTCTGGCTGATAAAGGCGTCCAGATCAAAGGAATCCAGAAACTCCGCCATCAGCTCATGGTACTTCGCCGTGTACTCCTCGCTGGCGAAGATCCAGTCCGCCATGGCGCGGCTGTCCCCGCTGCCGACGGAGAGCGGCGTGTCGATGGGATCGTTGACCGCGGCGGAGGCGTCGCTGCTCTGGAACGTGCCAAAGGCGAGGTTGTAGTCCCACGGGATCATGGAAAACTTCCCGTCCGACTCGTAGAGATAGTAGTTGTGGATCATACTGCCGGTGTAGCTGTCGCCGTTGACCACGAAGTTGTGGATGACGAAGTAGCGGAGCACCTCGTCCACGTCGAGCACCTCTTCCAGATCCTCCTGCGCGGAGAGCTGCTTGAGCGAGGCGATGAGCCGCGTCTTGTCCGCTTTGGTCACGGTGGTCTTGGCGCTTTCAAAGATCGCGGAATAGCTGTCGGGGTCGTCGTCGATATAGTTCAGCTTCACGTCGCTGCTGCCCATGCCAAAGCCGCCGAAGCCACCGCCCCCGGGGAACCCGCCGCCGGGGCCGCTCCTTCCCTCGGAGCTCTCGCCGTCCGGCGCGCCGGAGGGTTTGTCGGCTCTCTCACCGCCGGAGGGAGCCTCGCCGGATGCGTCGCCGGACGCGTCGGAGCCGGAGGGACGGTTCGGCCGTCCGCCGCCGGAGAAATCGCCGCCGGGGAAGCCGCCGGAGAAGTCTCCTCCGCCGGGGAAGCCGTTTCCTCCGCCCGGCATACCGGGAAAGCCGCCCGAGCCCTGCGCGTCGTCGAGCTTGTCGCGGATCTCCTCCTCCGTCAGCTCGCTGACGTCCACGTCCTCGCCGAAGATGTCCTGCAGGATCTCGTCCATGTCGAAGTCTCGCCCGTTGCCGCGGCCGCCGCCCATGCTGATGCTGTCGGGCTTGTAGAGGTCGCCGCCCTCATTGCCGTAGTTGCGCGTAAGGAACGAATCCTCGATGCCCTCCACCGCGAGGTAGAGGCCCCAGTCCTCGCCGTTGACGGTGATGTAGACGTACGAGCACAGCGGCGCGTCGACGCCGAACTCCGCCATCAGGCGATAGGTCAGGTAGTCCTTCATATAGGTGTCGTCCTGAATGATGTTGTTCAGGCACAGCTTGTCGAGACCGTAATAGCTCTCGTTGTCGTTGAAGTGGTCAAATTCCAGCTTGAAGCTGTAGCGGTCGCTGTCCATCGACTTCACGGAGGAAAGCGAGGTATTGCCCTTGGCGCGCAGCGCGACGTTCTTGTAGCTCTCGCCGTCGATGACCGCCGTGCAGGCGACGTACTCCTCGTTCTCGCAGCTTTCGATAAACTCGTCCCAGCCGTCGACGACGAGGTCCAGCGTGTGCACCTTCGAGGTGTCGAACAGACGGCTTTCGTAGCCCGCCGTGCGCTCCACGGTCTGCACGCCAAGCGCCGTGCCGTTCATGAACACGACCGTCAGCAGCAGCCCCAGCGCGAGGCAGACCGCCGCGATCCGGTCAAAATGCTTGTTGGTTGACATAATTTATCCCATGTAATCGC
The DNA here is from genome assembly GCA_015067435.1 of Oscillospiraceae bacterium. GTDB lineage: Bacteria > Bacillota > Clostridia > Oscillospirales > Oscillospiraceae > Hominicoprocola. The sequence goes on from SVMM01000003.1 coordinate 139,216, forward strand.
CGTTGTAGCTCACGAGCACCGCGCTCGACACACCGTCGAGGTCCGCGAGCGCGTTGACAAAGTCGGTGTTGTCGTCCTTGAGGCGGATCTCGCAGTTCAGCTCGACCATACCCTTCTGCGCGGTCTTGCTCTTCACGACGCACTTCTGCGTGTGCTCGCCGAGCAGGGAAAGCGCCTTGCGCTCGGTCTCGCTGCCGTCGCATTGCAGGACGACGATGTAGGGATTGACATGGCTCTTGCGGTTGACGAACACCAGCAGGATGATGCCGATGATGACGCTGCCGAACACGGCGAGCGGAATGAGCCCCGCCGCCAGCACGATGCCCGCCGCGATGGACCAGAACAGGAACGCGATGTCCAGCGGCTCCTTGATGGCGGTGCGGAAACGGACGATGGACAGCGCGCCCACCATACCGAGCGACAGCACCACGTTGGACGTGACCGCGAGGATCACGAGCGTCGTAATCATCGTCAGCGCGATGAGGGTCACGCCGAAGCTCGACGAGTACATCACGCCCTGATAGGTCTTTTTGTAGACGAAGAAGATGAACAGGCCCACGCAGAACGCGAGCACGAGGGCGAGCACCATGTCGAACGGCTCGATGGAGCTCACATTGTCAAGATAGCTGGATTTGAAGATGTCACTGAAAGTCATGGTAATAACTCCTTTTTTTACTTTTTTGAGGCGTCAGCCGTAAACGCGGCACTGGGCGTACTTGGAGAACGCGCCGACGCGGCGGCCGGGCGTCTGCACGGCGTCGCGGATGATGGAGGGCAGGAACGCGTCCCACTTGACCTCCAGAATGATCGGCGCCTCGCCCGCGGGGACGGTGACGCACCTGGGGTCGAGGAAATCCGTGTCCGCCAGCCCCGTGCGGATGTCGTAGTCGAAGGTGACGCGGACGTTGCCGGGGGCGTAGATAAACGGCTCGCGCGTGTAGTCCACGATGGTCTTCGCTCGCAGGCCCTGATAGCGCATTTTGCAGTACAGCTCGCGCACGAGCGGCTGCGGCGACTGCATCATCCAGCCGGTGTCGCCGTCGACGATCGCCTGCGCCTCCTGCGCGGTGAGCTTCGCGCTGAACTTCGTGCCAAGGCCGTTGAGTTTGCTCTTTTTCTCCAGATGGATGACCGACGGGTCGTTGTTGTAATAGCGGATGCGGAATTTCTCGCGCATGTTCACGCCGTCGACCTTTTCGCGCAGCGCCTTGTCGTTCAGGTTATCGAAATAGAGGCTTCGGATCATATATTTTCCGTCGATCGCGTGCGGGTCCGGCTGCGCGACCGCGCGCAGCCTTGCGCGGATCGCGAGCAGATCGCAGTACGTGATCTCATGTTTCCATTCATGCCGGTAATTCGTCTCAACCGCTCCCTTCCCTGAATTGATTGGCGACAGTATAGCCCGCCAACTTAAAATCTACTTAAAATCGCTTATGAACAATTTGTGAACGATGGCGCGAAAATTTTTTCGATTTTTTAACCACATTTTAAGTAACGCATATATAATGTAGGCAACCAAACCGGTACGGGAGGCGCTTATGAGACTGCTGGTCGCAGACGACGAACGGGATATCACCAAGGCGGTCAAGGCCGTGTTGGAGCACAGTAAATACACGGTCGACACCGTGGACAACGGCAACGACGCGCTGGAATACGCAAAGACGGGCAGCTATGACGGCGTCATCCTCGACATCATGATGCCGGGACGGGACGGCCTGACCGTTCTGCAGGAGCTGCGCATGGCAGGCGTGGAGACGCCGGTGCTGCTGCTGACCGCGCGCGGCGAGCTGGACGACCGCATCGCCGGCTTCGAGGCGGGGGCGGACGACTACCTGCCCAAGCCCTTCGCCATGGCGGAGCTGCTCGCGCGCGTCAAGGCGATGCTGCGGCGGCGCACGGGCTACACGGCGGACACGCTGCGCCTCGGCGCGCTGTCGCTGGACTGCTCCGCCTATGAGCTGGCGGCAAAGGGACGGAGCGTCCGCCTGAACAACAAGGAATTTCAGATCATGGAATGCTTTCTGCGCTCGCCGCGGCAGGTGTTCTCCACCGAGGACCTGATGGCAAAGTTCTGGAACTGGGACAGCGAGGCGGAGATCAACGTCGTGTGGACGAACATCGCCAACCTGCGCCGCAAGCTCGCGCAGCTGGACGCGGACGTGGAGATCAAGTCGATCCGCGGCGTGGGTTATCAATTGGAGGAAAGGTCATGCTGAAGCGGCTGCGGTGGAAATTCACGCTCTCGGCGATGCTGGCGGTGCTGATCGTGCTCGCCGCGCTCGTCGCGGGCATCAATCTGGTCTACCGCCGGATCACGTTCGACGGCGTGGACCGCATGCTCGCGGTCATCGCGGACAACGGCGGGCAGATGCCCCTCTACGTTCCGAACGCGCCGGGCGGCGGCAAGGGGCCGTGGGGCTTCCAGATGACGCCGGAAACGCCGTTTGAGACGCGCTTTTTCGTCGTGTGGGAGAACGACGGCGGGGAGATCTATCAAAAGCAGCTCGACTACATCGCCGCCGTCACCGGCGAGGACGCGGACTCGTTCTACGAGCGCGCGAGCGCGACCGGAAAGGACGCCGGTCTGATCGGACCATACCGCTTCCGCCGCACGGCGGGCGAAAACGGCGACCTTTTCGTCTTCCTCGATTGCAGCCGCCAGCTCCGCTCCATGCAAAACCTGCTGCTGGTCTCGTCGCTCGTCACGTTCGCCGCGCTGCTGGGCATGTTCGCGCTGGTGTGGCTGCTCTCCGGCAAGGCGATCGAGCCGACCGTGCAGGGCATCGAGCGGCAGAAGCGTTTTATCACCGACGCGAGCCACGAGATCAAGACGCCCCTGACGGTCATCCGCTCCTATGCCGACGTGATGTGCATGGAGGACGAGGAGAACGAGTGGGCGCGCGGCATCCAGAAGGAGAGCGAGCGGCTGTCGCATCTGGTGTCCAACCTCGTGCTGCTCTCCCGCTGGGACGAGGAGGCGCCCATCACGGAAAAGCGCGAATTTGACCTGAGCCGCGCCCTGTGGGACACGCTGACGCCGTATCAGAACCTCGCGGAGGCGAAGGGCAGGGAGCTGCGCGCGGACGTGGCGGACGGTCTGCGCGTGACCGGCGACGAGAGCGCGGTGCAGACCGCGTTTGCAACGCTGTTGGAGAACGCGGTGCAGTACAGCCTGCCCGACAGCTCGATCGAGTTCACGGCGCGGCGGGAGAAGCGGCACGCGGTCGCGCGGCTTTCCAACCGCTGCGCGCTCTCCGAGGGCTTCGACCCGAACCGTCTGTTCGACCGCTTCTACCGCTCCGACCACTCCCGCTCCCGCGACACGGGCGGCAGCGGCATCGGATTGTCGCTGGCGAAGGCGATCATCGAGGCGCACGGCGGAGAGATCGGCGCGCGGATGCAGGGCGCCGATACCATCGTCTTCGACGTGCGGCTCCCGCTCTGCCCCTGAAAAAAGGCAATGCCGCGCGCTATCCGCAGCGCGCGGCATTTTTTCTGTTCAGACAGCGCAAAATCATCTGGAAAAAGGAGAAAAACTGTGATAGGATATATGATGTGGTGATATCCTTATACAAAGGAGGCTCCGTATGTTCTCCACGCTGTGCTATCTTATGGTATATCTCGGGAGCGCGCTGATGGTGTACAACATCGTCGGCTTTGTCCGTTTTGCCCATTACATCAAAAGCCTGCGCTCATGGAAACACGGCAACGATATCCTGTATGTCCCGATCGCGCTGCTGGTGTTCTTCCTGCTGGGCTATCTGGCGGTGGGCATCCTCGGCAAGCCTGACCTGATCGTCTCCGGCATCCTGTTCGGCGGCAGCATCTTCGTCTTTATCATGTATTATCTGCTCAGTGTCATCACGCGCCGCATTCTGGAGAGCGAGCAGATTGAGGCAAAGCTCATGGCGGCGGAGGAATCCAACCGCGCCAAGACCAGCTTTCTCGCCACCGTCAGCCATGAGATGCGCACGCCCATGAATATGATTATCGGGCTGGATGAACTAACCCTGAAAAGCGAAAAACTGGAGCCGGAGGCACGGGATAATCTGGAAAAGATCGGTTTGAGCGCCCGGCATATGCTCGGCCTCATCAACAATATTCTGGACCTGAACAGCATCGAGGCCGGCGAGTTGAAGATCCGTCACGAGCCGTTTTCCCTCAAGGACTCGCTCGACCAGGTCGATCTTCTCGCACGGGAGCTCTGTGAGAAAAAGGGGCTTATCTATCACACTTCGGCGCCGGCCTGCGTCGGCGGGTGCCACATCGGAGACCCCACACAGATCAAGAAGGTGCTGCTGCGGCTGCTCGACAACGCCGTGAAATACACGAACATGCCGGGCACGGTCACGCTGCGCACGGAGTGCCTTTCCAACCGGGACGGCGTCCGGACATACCGTTTTTCGGTCCGGGACACCGGCGTGGGTATTGACAGTGAGTTTCTGCCGAACATCTTCGACCTGTTCTCGCAGGAGGATGCCAGCTCCACGAACCGATACGGCGGCAGCGGCCTGAGCCTTGCCGCCGCGAAGGGCGTGGTGGAGCTCATGGGCGGCACCATCACGGCGGAGAGCCGGAAAAACGAGGGCTCGGTCTTTTCCGTCACGCTTCCGCTGGTCTTCACGGAGGACGAGACTGTCGCCGAAGCGGCAGATGAGGACTCGGCGCTGGCCGGCAAGCGCATCCTGATTGCCGAGGATCACGCAATGAACGCGGAGATCGTCGCGGCGCTGCTGGAGATGCGCGGGATCGCGAGCGAGCACGCCGAAAACGGGCAGGCCGCGCTGGAGATGTTCGAAAAGGCGGAGCCCGGATACTATGACGCGGTGCTGATGGATATCCGCATGCCCGTGATGGACGGGCTGGAGGCGACGCGGCGCATCCGCGCGCTGGATCGTGCGGACGCGAAGACCATCCCTATCGTCGCGTTGACCGCCAACGCCTTTGAGAGCGACGTGCAGCAGTCGCTGGAGGCGGGCGTGAGCGCCCATCTGGCGAAGCCGACCGACGCCGACGCGCTGTACGCCGCGCTGAAAAAGATCATCTGCGGCGAGGATCAGTGATCCCGTGTTTTGCGAAACCGTGATACGGTAAGGCGGAGGCTGGCATGTACTTTCCCTACGGCGAAACGGAAATCGCATACCTGCGCTCGAAGGACAGGCGGCTCGGCGCGGTCATTGACCGCGTGGGGCACATCGACCGCGCCGTCGACGACGACCTGTTCTCCGCCGTCGTGCACCAGATCATCGGCCAGCAGATCTCCACCAAGGCGCAGCAGACGATCTGGCGGCGGATGCGGGACGCGCTCGGCGCGGTCACGCCGGAGACGGTGGGCGGCGCGGAGGCGGAGGCGCTGCAATCGCTCGGCATGTCGCTGCGCAAGGCGGCATACATCAAGGATTTCTCTGAAAAGGTCACGAGCGGAGCGCTCGACCTCGCCGCCGTGGAGCGGATGAGCGACGCGGAGGCGATCGCCGCACTCTCCTCGCTCAAGGGCGTCGGCGTGTGGACGGCGGAGATGATCCTGCTGTTCTGCCTCGCCCGTCCGGACATTTTCAGCTTCGACGACCTCGGCATCCGGCGGGGATTGCGGATGGTCTATTGTCACCGTACGATTGACCGCGCGCTGTTTGAGAAGTACCGCCGCCGCTTCTCCCCGTACGGCAGCGTGGCGAGCCTCTATCTGTGGGCGGTGTCGGGCGGCGCGCTGCCGGAGCTGCGCGATCCCGCGCCGAAGGCGGCCAAAAAAGGCAAATAAAAGCAGGGACTGCGAACATGAGAGAAATCCTCATGCTTCGCAGTCCCTGATTCGTTTTTCTATTCCGCGCGCGGCGCTGTCGTGCTGCCCCGCAGGATCAGGCGGCTCTTATACTCCGCGCGGGTGATGGGATGCACGTCCGCGTTGTCCGCCGCGGCGTCGATCTTGTTCTTGAGCAGATGGAACGCATGCCCGCCGTGGTAGATCGTCGAATGGTCGACCGTTGTGATCCACATCCGCCGGAAGGAGGACGGGAACACGTTGTCGAAGCCGCAGAGGCTGTAGTCCTCCGGCACGCGCTTCCCCTGCTCCGACAGTTCGTCCAGAACACCGTAGCCCACCATGTCGTTGATGGCGACGATGGCGGTGATCTTCCCGTCGCGCAGGCACTGCTTCGCCAGCTCGCGCCCGCACAGCAGCTCGATGTTGGGCGTTTGCAGCTCTTCCTCGTATTTGACGTCCTTGCAGAACACCGTGACGCTGCCCTCCGGGCAGCGCTCCCGAACGGTTTCCAGCAGGCCCTCGTAGCGCCGTACGCGCGCAATGTGGTGCGCGTTGAGCGAGGTGGTGAGATACGCGATGTTGCGGTGCCCCAGCTCGATCAGGTGCTCCGCCACCAGCTTTCCGGCGCTGAAATTGTTGATATCCACCGTGTCGATCTCCAGATCGTTGACGATGTCGCCCACCGCCACGATCGGGATGCGCCGGTCGAGCGCATGCACCATCTCCAGCTGCAGCGGGTTCATGACGTAGATGATGCCCGCCACGCCCTTGCGCTCCAGCTGCGTCAGGATCGACTGCTCGGACTCCGGGCTCCAGTAAGTATTATAGGTGGCGGTGATGTATCCGTACTCCAGCGCCGCGCGCTCGATCCCCATGATGATGGTCGTGTGGTAGGGGTTGTTGACCGAGGGGCTGATGATGGCGATCTCCCTCTGCCCGCCCGTGGAGGAAGGCGACACATAGCGCAGCTCCTGCGCCGTCTCGCGCACGCGTGCCACCAGCTCCGGGGAAAAGCGCGTGATATCCTTGCCGTTGAGGATCATGGACACGCTGGCGGAGGTGACGCCGACGCGCTCCGCGATATCTTTTAATGTGACCCGTTTCGCCATGGGCGCCCTCCCTTCCGGTCATGCTGCTTGATTTTCTGCTTACTATTTGCTTAAAATATTACTATACATTTAAGCGATTTGCAATTGGCGTATCTAACAATTTAAGCAGACAAGAAATGTGCAAAACGTTGATATTTGTGAAAGGGTATTGACTTTTTGAGGAAACAGGTATAAAAGTATGCTCGCAAGAAGCGCTTATCGCGCTTAAATATTAAGCTAGAAAACAGGAGGAAAACCATGAAGAAGACACTTGCTCTGCTTCTCGCTCTGGTCATGACGCTGGCCCTGTGCGCCTGCGGCGGCACGACCACCGAGCAGCCCGCCGCCACCACGCCCGCTCCCGCGGCGACCACCCCGGCGGCGACCACCCCTGCCGCAACCACTCCCGCCGCCGACACCACTCCCGCGGACGACTATCACATCGAGCTCAAGCTCAGCCACGTGTTTGCTCCCACCGAGCAGCTCACCATCGAGATGGAGACCGTCGCGCAGCGCATCCGTGAGCGCACGAACGGCGCCGTCGATATCCAGACCTACGGTTCCAGCCAGCTCGCCGTTTACAAGGACAACCTCCAGCAGGTCGTCGATGGTGCGAACTGGATCGCCTGCGAGGACCCCTCTTACCTCGCCGACTACAACATCGACTTCGAGGCGCTGATCGCTCCGATGCTCTACACCACGCTTGACGAGTATTCCTATGTCTGCCAGTCCGACGTTGTCAAGGCCATGTGCCAGAACATCGAGGACAACTACGGCATCCACGTCCTCGCGCTCGACTTCAACGTGGGCCTGCGCTGCATGCAGACCAACAAGGTCATCACCACGCCCGCCGACATGAAGGGCATGAAGATCCGCGTTCCCAACAGCTCCATGTACATCAACTGCCTGACCGCCATGGGCGCCACCCCGACCGCGATGGCGTTCAGCGAGACCATCTCCGCCGTGCAGCAGGGCGTCGTGGACGGCCTTGAGGGCAACATGAACGCCTACTCCACCAACGGCTCCGCCGAGGTCGCCAAGCAGATGTCCTTCACCAACCACCTCATCGGCACCTGCGGCGCCTACATCAACATCAACGTCTGGAACTCCATCCCCGAGCAGTATCGCGACATCATTCAGGAGGAGTTCAGCAAGGGCGCGCGTGAGCTCACCGACTTCACGAACGAGTCCTTCGAGTCCACCAAGGCCATGCTCGAGGCCGAGCAGGGCTGCCACTTCAACGACGTCGACGTGGAAGCCTTCCGCGCCGTCATGGAGCCCGAGTATGAGCGCATGGTCACCGAGGACGGCGTGACCCCCGGCTTCATCGCCCAGCTCCAGCAGCTCGTCGCCGAGTACAACGCGAAGAACTGATCCATCAGCTTTTTCGGGATTCCCCGCCCCCCAACTCCGTGGGGCGGGGAATCTGTCCCTTACCGCCCCGCCCTCCGCAAGGCAGGACGATGCGAAAACAATATCAAGAAAGGAAGGGTGCTTTGCATTGAAGGGTAAACTCGGCAACGTCCTGAAGAATCTGGACGCCTATTTTGCCGGTTTCATGTTCGCCATCACGCTGACGATCGTCATCGTCAACGTGTTTACGCGCTATTTTATCGGCTACATCATTCCCTGGGGCGAAGAGGTCGCAACGAGCTGCTTCGTCTACACCACGTTCATCGGCGCGGCATGGTGCCTGCGCACGCACCAGCACGCGGGCGTTGACCTGCTGGTGGACAAGCTGCCCGAAAAGGCGCGCAAGTGCGTCCATCTGCTCACCGACATCATCATCCTCGTGCTCAACTGCTACATCACCTATCTCAGCGTTTTCTTTGTCTATTCCTCCCGTATCAAAACCATGCCGATCCTGAAGATCACCTCCATCCCGCTCAACCTGTCGCTGACGTTCGGCTTCGGGCTGATGGCGATCTATTCGCTGATCCAGTGCGTGAATGACATCCGCTTCTGGAACGGCGCGCCGGAAAAGGAGGATGCGAAATGATCTTTCTTCCCATTATCATCGCGCTGGTGCTGTACTTCACGGGCATCCCCATCGCCTACGCCCTGCTCGCCGGCACGCTGTACTTCTTCGGTTTCGTGGACACCACGTCCCACGCCTACCTGCTGCTGCAAAAGTTCATCACGGCAACGCAGTCGTTCCCGTTCCTCGCGATCCCCTTCTTCATCATGTGCGGCTCCATTATGAACTACTCCGGCATGAGCGCGAAGCTCATGGCGTTCGCCGACGCGCTGACCGGCCACATGAAGGGCGGCCTCGCGCAGATCAACGTCCTTTTGAGCATGCTCATGGGCGGCTGCTCCGGCTCCGCCAACGCGGACGCCGCCATGGAGTGCAAGATGCTGGTGCCGGAGATGGAAAAGCGCGGCTACGGCAAGGGCTTCTCCGCCGCCATCACCGCCGCGTCCTCCTGCATCACGCCCATCATCCCGCCGGGAATCAACCTGATCGTCTACGGCCTGATTGCGGGCGCGTCCGTCGGCAAGCTGTTCGCCGCGGGCTACCTGCCGGGCTTTCTGATGGCGGTCGTGCTCATGATCACGGTCAGCATGATCGCGGGCAAGCGCGGCTACGCTCCCAGCCGTGAAAAGCGCGCCTCCGCCGGCGAGATCGGCCGGCAGGCGGTGGATTCCCTCTGGGCGCTGCTGTTCCCGCTGGGCATCATCATGGGCATGCGCTTCGGCCTCTTCACCCCCACCGAGGCGGGCGGCATCGGCGTGCTGTACTGCTTCCTCGTGGGCAAGTTCATCTACAAGGGTCTCAAGAAGGAGCATTTCATCCCGATCTTTAAAGAGACCGTCGCGGGCACCTGCACCGTCATGCTCATCATCGTCGCCGCGACGCTCTTCGGCTACTACCTCAACTGGGAGAACATCCCCAACATGCTGCTCAAGGCGGTCAGCGGCCTTGCGAGCAACAAGTATCTGATCCTGCTGCTGCTCAACGTTGTGCTGCTCGTCGCGGGCATGTTCCTGGAGGGCGGCGCAGCGCTCATCATTCTGGCGCCCCTGATGGTGCCGCTGGTGAAGGCTGCGGGCATCGACCTCGTCCACTTCGGCATCGTGGTGAACGTCAACATCATGATCGGCGGTCTGACGCCGCCCTTCGGCTCGATGATGTTCACCTGCGTGGCGATCACCAAATGCAAGATGTCCGAATTCATCCGCGAGGTTTTGCCGTTCATTGTCGCGCTGATTGTCGCGCTGCTGCTGATCACCTACATACCGGCGGTCTCCCTGCTGATCCCCAACCTGATCTACTAAGAGGAGTTTACGAATCTATGAAAGTCATTGCACACCGCGGCTACAGCGGGGCATATCCGGAAAACACCATGCTCGCGTTCCGCAAGGCGGTCGAGGTCGGCGCGGACGGCATCGAGATGGACGTCCACGAGACGAAGGACGGCGTGCTCGTCGTCATCCACGACGAAACCGTGAACCGCACCACGGACGGCAAGGGCGCCGTCAAGGATTTCACCTTCGACGAGCTGCGCAAGCTCAACGCCGCGGCACGTTACGGCGGCGAGTTCCAGCCCATCCCCTCCTTTGAGGAGTACTGCGAATGGGCGGCGCAGCAGCCGATCTTCACCAACGTGGAGATCAAGACCGACAACACCTACTATCCCGACATCGAGCAGAAGATCTGGGACACCGCGGTGAAATACGGGCTTGAAAAGAGCACGCTCTTTTCCTCGTTCAACCACGTTTCCCTGCTGCGGCTCAAGCAGATCGCGCCCGAGGCGCACACCGGCGCGCTGACCGAGTGCTACGTCACGACCTTCCCCGGCTACTACTGCAAGAGCGCCGGATTTGAGGCGTACCACCCCGGCGTGACCCTGCTCACCGACGAGAACGTGCGCAACTGCAAGGAGCACGGCATCGCCATCAACGTGTGGACTGTGAACGACATGACCGCTCTCGCCCGCCTGCTCGACTGGGGCTGCGACGCCGCCATGACCAACTATCCCGAGACCGCGCTCGCGTGGCTCTCGGCGCGCGGCGCCCACTGAAAACAACCGTCAAACGATTTGAATTTTAATAAGGAGGAGTACGAACCATGGAAACCAGACCTTATGTTTCTTGGGAACTGATGAACTCGTTCATGATCGACGTGTTCAAGTGCTACGGCGTGCCGGAGGAGGACGCGAAAATCTGCGCCGACGTGCTGCTGGAGTCCGACCGCCGCGGCATCGAGAGCCACGGCTGCAACCGCTTCAAGCCCATCTACCTCGACCGCATCAAGAACGGCACGCTCCTGCCCGTGACGAAGATGGACATTGTCAAGGACACTCCGACCACCGTGGTCATGGACGCCAACAACGGCATGGGCATGGTCGCGAGCTACCACATGATGGAGATGCTCATTGAGAAGGCGAAGCAGTACGGCATGGCGGGCGGCGCGATCTACAACTCCACCCACTACGGCATCGCGGGCTACTGGTCCACGATGGCGGAGAAGGCGGGCATGATCGGCATCACCGGCACGAACGCGCGTCCCTCCGTCGCCCCGACGTGGGGCGTGGAGCCGATGATGGGCACGAACCCGTTCACGTTCACCATGCCCACGGACGAGGCGTTCCCGTTCAACTTCGACTGTGCGACGAGCATCGTGCAGAACGGTAAGATCGAGTTCTATGAGCGCATCGGCCACGAGACGCCGGCAGGCCTCGTCGTCACGAAGGACGGCGGCACGATGACCGACTCCGGCAAGATCCTCAAGGAAATGCGCGCCGGCAACTGCGCGCTGCTGTCCATCGGCGGCCTCGGCGAGGCGACCGGCGGCTACAAGGGCTACGGCTTCACGACCATCGTCGAGATCCTGTCCGCGGCGCTCGCGGGCGGCCCGTTCCTCAAGGAGCTGAGCGGCAAGAACCCCGACGGCACGAACAAGATGTACCGCCTCGGCCACTTCTTCTTCGTCATCAACCCCGAATTCTTCATGGGCCTCGACACGTTCAAGAAGACCACGGGCGAGATCCTGCGCGGCCTGCGTTCTTCCGAGAAGGCGCCCGGCGCGGAGCGCATCTACACCGCCGGTGAGAAGGAGTGGGACGCCTGGCAGGAGCGCAAGGACAAGGGCGTGCCCGTCGGCGAGAGCATCCAGAAGGAGCTCATCGCCCTGCGCGACGAGTACAAGCTCGACTACAAGTTCCCGTTTGAGAATTGATGGAAAGGACGGTTGCCGAAATGGATTACGCGAAAGAATCTCTCCGCCTGCACGAGCAGTGGAAAGGCAAGATCGAGGTCGTGGCGACGGTCAAGACCGACACGAAGGACGACCTGTCCCTCGCCTACACGCCGGGCGTCGCCCAGCCCTGTCTGGAGATCCAGAAGGACATCAGCAAGAGCTATGAGCTCACCCGCCGTCACAACCTCTGTGCCGTCATCACCGACGGCACGGCGGTGCTCGGCCTCGGCGACATCGGCCCCGAGGCGGGCATGCCCGTCATGGAGGGCAAGTGCGTGCTGTTCAAGAACTTCGGCGGCGTGGACGCTTTCCCTCTGTGCGTCAAGACGAAGGACGTGGACGAGTTCGTCAACGCCGTGTACCTGATTTCCGGCAGCTTCGGCGGCATCAACCTTGAGGACATCGCTGCGCCGCGCTGCTTTGAAATCGAGCGCAAGCTCAAGGAAAAGTGCGACATCCCCATCTTCCACGACGACCAGCACGGCACCGCCATCATCACGCTGGCGGGCCTGACCAACGCGCTCAAGGTCGTGGGCAAGAAGAAGGAGGACGTCAAGGTCGTCACCTCCGGCGCGGGCGCCGCGGCGATCTCGATCACGAAGCTGCTGCTCTCCGCCGGCTTCACGAACGTCGTGATGACCGACCGCAAGGGCGCGATCTATGAGGGCCGCGAGGGTCTCAACTGGATCAAGGAGGAGATGTCCAAGGTCACGAACCGCGGCATGGAGAAGGGCACGCTCGCCGACGTCATCAAGGGCGCCGACGTGTTCATCGGTGTCTCCGCCCCCGGCACGCTGACGACCGAGATGGTCAAGACCATGAACAAGGACGCCATCGTCTTCGCCTGCGCGAACCCGACGCCGGAGATCTTCCCCGACGACGCGAAAGCGGGCGGCGCGAAGGTGGTTTCCACCGGCCGCAGCGACTATCCCAACCAGATCAACAACGTCCTCGCTTTCCCCGGCGTGTTCCGCGGCACCTTCGACGTACGCGCGAGCGACATCAACGAGGAGATGAAGATGGCGGCGTCCAAGGCGCTTGCCGACCTCATTTCCGACGACGAGCTGAGCGCGGACTACATCATCCCCAAGGCGTTTGACCCGCGCGTCGGCCCCGCCGTCGCCAAGGCGGTCGCCGAGGCGGCGCGCAAGAGCGGCGTCGCCCGCATCTGAGCCAAAAAGCGCCGCCGCAAAGCGGCAGCGCGGAAGAGATACCCTCTCTACAAAAGGAGCGCGTTGCAGATTCCGTCTGCAACGCGCTCCTTTTATGCTGTTTTGATGGCGCTCACACGTCCAGCGCGGCGTGGTACCCCTGATAGACCGCGTGGGTGATCGTGTCGGGCTTTACGCAGTTGCCGATGGCGAAGAACTTCGGCGCGGCGCCGCGCAGCTCGTCCACCACGGCGGTGTTCGGCTTGAGGCCGAGGCCGCAGAGAATGGTGTCGCCGGGGATCTCGACCTGCGTGCCGTCCGCAGTGGAGCAGACGACCCCCGTCTCCCCCGCCTTCTCGCACTTGCAGGAGGTGTGCACCTCGACATGGCACTTCTCCAGCTCCGCCATCAGCAGCGGGCGGTAGCGCACGTTCGCGTCCGGGCAGAGCTGGTCGCGCATTTCGACAAGGTGCACCTTCTTGCCCTCGCGGGCGAGGCAGACCGCCAGCTCGCAGCCGACAAGGCCGCCGCCGAGGACGATGGCGGTGTCCCCGATCTCGCCCTTGCGGAGATAGTAGTCCTCCGCCGGGATCATGTTCTTCGCCTCGCGCAGCCCCGGGATCGGCGGGATCAGCGGCTCGCTGCCCGCGGCGACGATCAGCGCATCCGGCGCTTCGCGCTCGACGTACGCGCGGTCCACGCGCGTGTTGAGGCGGATCTCCACGCCCTCCTGCTCGCAGAAGTGGGCGTAGGTGCCGGCGAGCTGGTACATCTCATACTTGAACGGGATCGCCGCCTCGCCCTTGAGAAGTCCGCCCAGCTCGTCCGACGCCTCGCAGAGCGTGACGGTGTGACCGCGCCGTGCCGCCGTATAAGCCGCATACAGACCGCCGGGGCCGCCGCCGACCACCAGCACCTTCTTCGGGTTCGAGGACTTCGCGATCTCGCCGAAGCCCTCGTTCTCACGCCCGATGAGCGGGTTGACCGTGCAGCGGCGCGTGAAGGTCGCGGCGCGCTCCGCCATGCAGGTGAAGCAGCGCAGGCAGTGGACGATCTCGTCGTCGCGGTTCTCCATGACCTTGTTCGGGAGCTGGTGATCCGCGAGCAGCTGGCGCGCCATCTCGACCACGTCCGCCTTGCCGGAAGCGATGATCTCCTCCATCATGGCGGGGTCGCTCAGACCGCCGACGGTGGTGACGGGCTTTTGGACGTGCTTTTTGATCTCCGCGGCGAGGTATACGTTGCGGCCGTGCTCCTCGAACCACGACGGATGCGTGATGCCGAAGGTCTTCTGGTACGTGCCCGCCGAGACGTGGATCAGATCGACATACTCCTCGACCGCCTGCGCGATGCGGATGCCCTCGTCGAGGTGGTAGCCGCCGTCGACAAACTCGTCGCCGCTCATGCGGAACTCGATCGGGAAGCCGGGGCCGACCGCCGCGCGTACGGAGGCAAGCACCTCGCGCGCAAAGCGCGTGCGGTTTTCCAGGCTTCCGCCGTACTCGTCCGTGCGGCGGTTGAAGAGCGGCGAGAGGAACTGGTTGATGAGCCAGCCGTGCCCGCCGTGCACCATGACCATGCGGAAGCCCGCGCGCTTCGCGAGCGCCGCGGTCTCGCCGTAGGCGCGCACGATCTCGTCGATGGCCGCCTTGTCGAGCTCTCTGATCTCCAGCCCGTCGGCGCGCTTTCCCGCGGAGGGGCCGTACTGCGCCATGGACGCTTTTCTGTTCTTGTCGGCGAGGTAGGTGCCGGAAAACTGGCCGGAGTGTGACAGCTCGACCGACGCGACCGCGCCGTGGCGGTTGATGGCGTCGGCGGTGTAGGTGAAGCTCGGCAAGCTCCCGGGCACGCTTAAATCGAGCCGGAAGGCGTGGCTGCCGTCCGTCGGGTGCACCATGCACTCCGACACGGTCACCGCCGCCGCGCCGCCGTAGGCGCGCAGCTCATAGAACTTGACGGAGCGCTCTCCGATGCAGCCGTCCGGTGTGATGTCCGTGCCGCCCATCGGCGAGGAGAACATGCGGTTGCGGAACGTGACGTTGCCCAGCTTGATGGGCGAGCAAAGATGGGGATATTTGTACTCCATGATGCTTTCCTTTCTGCGCCGTGCCTTGACTTTAAATTATACTATAATGCATTCTTTATAATTTTCGTTTATAGTTTACCACCCGCATTGAGGTTTTGTAAAGAGTTTTTTTCGCGGAAATGCATGTTTTTGCAAGCATGCCGCCGTTTGGCGTTGCTTTTCGCAAAATGCCCTGCTATGATATGCTTGTCGGCGCCGGAGCCGGGCGTGCGCGTCACATCCGGCAGGGCGCCGCGGGTAATCGCATCGGGAGGAAACGAACATGGAATTTGAAGAGATCAGGCGGCAGGCAAACGCCGCCGTTACGGAGCTGCTGGACGCGGCGCGCCCGGAGGCGGGCGGGATCTTCATCGTCGGCTGCTCGACCAGCGAGATCATGGGCGCGCACATTGGCAAGGGCTCCAGTCTGGACGCCGCTCGCGCGGTGTACGACGGGATCTTTCCCGTACTGCGCGAGCACGGCCTGTTCCTCGCCGCGCAGTGCTGTGAGCACCTGAACCGCGCGGTCATCGTCGAGCGCGCGGCGCTGCTGTCGGGCACGGAGATCTGCAACGTCGTGCCGAAGCTGCACGCGGGCGGCGCGTTCGCCATGACGGTCTACGAAAACGCGGAGCACCCCGTCGCCGTCGAGCAGATCCGCGCGGTTGCCGGCATGGACATCGGTGACACGCTGATCGGGATGCACCTCAGGAGCGTCGCCGTCCCCGTCCGCATCTCCGTCAAGCGCATCGGGGAGGCAAATCTGGTGTGCGCCCGGACGCGTCCGAAGTTCATCGGCGGCGCGCGTGCGGAATACGATCCCGTGCTCATCGGCGATGAGATCAAACGCTGAAACAGGTAAAAAACCACGGCAGCCCGCATGGACCGCCGTGGTTTTCTCATATTTCGTTATGATTCGTTGACGAGCTTTCCGGTCATGTGCTCGATGGTCAGGGCGAACATCAGCGTGCCGGGGCCGGAGTTTTGAATTTCGTGCTCGATGTACGCCTCGTCCTGCGTGAACTTGCGGCTGAGCCGCCGGGAGATATCGTAGACCTTCTCGCGGTCCTCGATGAATTCGACGCGGCCGAACACGATGACGCTTTTGATGTTCAGCGCCCAGTCGCCCTCCTTGCGAAAGCCCTCGTCATATACGCAGAACGACGCCTTGTCGCAGCGGCGGAGCGCGTCGATCTTGTGGCCCTTCTTCCCGCCGTGGAAGTAGAGCTTCCCGTCCTCCTCGCAGTAGAAGTGGTTGATCGGCATTCCGTAGGGATAACCGTCGTCGCCGAGGACGCTCAGCACGCCGCGCGGCTGCCGGGCGAGGATTTCGACGCACTCCTCCCGCGTGAGCTGCTGTTTGATGCGAAGCATTTCCCTGAACATATCGTTCCCTCCGTAAGCTGTTGTGATCGGTCAGAGCAGATTATACACCGCGTCGTGGCGAAGCGCAAGTAGATGTTTGGGTTTTATGGTAAACCGGAACAAAAAAAGTGCGTCCGAGGCTCGTTGTTTTGTTGCTTTTTTCGGCGCGGCATGGTATACTGCCTTTACCACACCGCCGCGGCGCGAAAGAGACGCGCCGCAGGCAAAAAGAAAGGAATGATACCAATGAATCGCAGAAGACTGTTATCCCTGCTTCTTACTCTGGTAATGGCGCTCTCCCTTGCAGTTCCCTCCATGGCTGCCGACACCCCGTGGTACGCCGAGGCGCAGGCATATGTCACGCAGAACGGCCTGATGAAGGACGCCGCCGGCGGCTTTGACGCCAACGCTCCCGTGGATCGTCTGACCACGATCGAGGCGCTCTATGCTCTGGCGGGCAAGCCCGCCGTTGCCGGCGCGGACAACACCGCGGTCGAGTGGGCGGACGCCGTCTTGCCCGCGTTTGACCCCAGTGTGGGCGGCGACGGCACGGTCACCCGTGAACAGGTCAAGAGTCTCCTGGAGACCTATGCCACCGTGAGCGGCATCACCACCGACGGTCTGATGATCGGCGATGCGAGCGGCAACCTGATGCTCGACAAGGTGATGACCCGCGCCGAGTTTGCGCAGGTCCTGCTGCGTCTTTCCAAGAAGAACATCGCGACCTACACCGAGGTCATGGATCTGCAGGTGCTCGCCACCAGCGACCTCCACGGCAAGTTCTATCCCTGGGCCTACGCCACCAACACGGAGAGCACCTCCGGCAGCATGACCCAGCTTGCCACCGCCATCAAGTCGCTGCGCACCGAGAACACCCTGCTCGTTGACGCGGGCGACACCGTGCAGGACAACTCCGCCCAGATCTTCCAGAACGAGGAAGTCCATCCGATGATCGCGGCGCTCAACGCCATCGGCTATGACATCTGGGTCACGGGCAACCACGAGTACAACTTCGGCATGGACTATCTGAAGAAGGTCATCGCCTCCTTTGACGGCAAGACGCTTGTCGGCAACGTGCTCGACGAGGACGGCAAGCCCATCGCCGACGGCTACACCATCATCGAGAAGAACGGCGTCAAGATCGGCGTCATCGGCATGGTCACGCAGAACATCACCCGCTGGGATGCCACCAACCTTGCCAAGTGCACCGTCACCGACCCCGTGCAGGAAACCCGCAAGATCATCGACAAGATCGGCGGCGATGTGGACGTGCTCATTGCCGTGATGCACATGGGCGTTGAGAACGAGTACGGCGTCGCCAACTCCGGCACCATCGACCTCGCCAACGCCTGCCCCGAGTTCGACCTGATCGTCTCCTCCCATGAGCACGCACTCATCGAGGGCAAGGAGTATAACGGCATTCTGACCATCCAGAACAAGAATCAGGCGCAGACGATGAACGACGTCCATCTCACCCTCGCCAAGTCCGCGGACGGCTGGAATGTCATCAACCGCACCTCCAAGGTGATCGAGATCAAGAACTACGAGTCCGATCCCGACCTGCTGGCGATGCTCAAGCCCTATCACGAGCAGGCGGTTGCCGACGCGAACGTCGTCATCGGCAAGCTGGAGGGCGGCAACCTCGCTCCCGACAACGAGATCAAGGAGATCCCCTCCGCGCAGATCATGGACACCGCGCTGATCGACCTGATCAACGATGTCCAGATGTACTACACCGGCGCGAAGGTCTCCGCCGCGGCGCTGTTCGTCATGGAGGCCAACCTCAAGGTCGGCGACATTCACAAGTCCGACTCCTCTCTGGTCTACAAGTACGACAATACGCTCTACAAGATGCAGATGACCGGCGCGCAGCTCAAGAAGTTCATGGAATGGTCCGCCAGCTACTTCAACCAGTACAAGGACGGCGACCTGACCATCTCCTTCAGCCCCGACATCCGCGCCTACAACTACGATATGTTCGCGGGCGTCAACTATGAGATCGACATCTCCAAGCCCGCCGGCGAGCGCATCGTCAACCTGACCTGGCCCGACGGCACGCCCGTCAAGGACGACGAGAGCTTCGTCATCGCGGTCAACAACTACCGCTGCAACTCCCAGCTGCTCTCCGACGTCATCTATAAGGATGGCGACAAGCCCACGCTGCTGGAGATCGACGTCCGCGGCGACATCGGCGGCGTGCGCGAGCTGATCGGCGAGTACATCAAGACCGTCAAGGGCGGCACGATCACCCCGGTTTGCGACAACAACTGGAAGATCGTCGGCAACAACTGGGACGAGGCCCTGCATCAGAAGGCTGTCGAGCAGCTTGCCGCCGGCCAGCTGACCATCCCCTCCTCCGAGGACGGCCGCACGCCCAACGTCAAGGCGATCACGGTCAACGACCTGAAGTAAGATCGGCATCCGCCGAAGCGGCAACTTTACACGGAACGAGCCCCCGACGTTTGTCGGGGGCTCGCGTCGTATATGCGTCATATGCGCGGAGCCGCGCGTTCCGCGCGTGTTATCCGCCGTAGCGCGCCGCGTGCTCCGCCGCGGTGCTCTCGTCGGTCGGCGTCTGCGCGGCGGCGGCGTTGCCGGGCTGCTGATAGAACAGCGTGTTGGACGACGCGCCGCTCGTCACATACCAGCGGTCGCTGCCGTCGAATTTGCTCAGGTTGATGTTGACCTGATTGCCGCCGGCGTAGCTCTTGACCCAGTAGACGATGTTCAGCCGTCCCAGCTGCTCCAGCGACTGGGCGTTGATCGTCTCCGTGTTCGTGCTGTTATAGTACAGCTCGATGGTCAGCGGGCGCGCGGGCTTGAAGCCGTTGGACGCGCTCGCGCCGTTGAAATACGCGCGCGGCAGCCACTTCATGTTCGCGTCCCGCAGGCGCTCGTTGAAATAGGTGTCCCAGCCCGCGCGGCCGGACTTGCCGCCCTCGGTAAAGCCGCGGCCGTAGGGCTCCAGGTCGGCAAAGAGATACTTCATCATGCCCATGCCGTCGTCATAGCTGTCCGTCAGGCGCGTGACCGCCCAGACCCAGTACGCCGCGACGCTGCGCGGATCGCGCACATCCACGACCTTTTTGAGCTCCCCGAGGTTCCACGGCGCGGGATCGGCGAGCCTGAAGTCCTGATCGCGCTTCCACAGAGGGTTGAGCGCCTTCGCGTCCAGCATGGGGATGGTGGTGTCGATCTGCACCGCCGCGCCCTTGACCGCCTCCGCCACCGACGCCGCCCCCTGCAGCAGCGAGGCGCCCTTGCGGAACAAATTGCCGAGATCGTTCGTATTCATGACCGTACCTCCTCATATTTCGCAGTTCTCTCTGTCATTCGCATTTGCCTTGATGATAGATATGATAGCACGTTTTTCGTGAAAGCACATCGTACCAACGGGCAATTCCGCAAAAAATGTCAGTCACATTGCAGGCATGGCGTATTGCACAATTATATTGTGTGTGCCTTGACTTTTTTGTGCAAGAAGCGTACAATTCTACCCGTGGCAGCGGTTTGTCCGCGCCCCAAATACATCGTGAATTGAGGAGGATGGAACATGAAAAAGACATTTGCCCTTGCATTGGCGCTTGTCATGGTACTCGGCATGCTTGTCGGCTGCGGCGGCAGCGGCGGCGGAACCGAGCCCGCGGCGCAGCCGGCGACCACTCAGCCCGCCACCGGCACCGCGCAGCCCGCGGCCCAGCCGGCGGCGCCCGCCGCGTCCGATCCGATGGCCGATCTGATCGCCGCCGCGAAGGCGGAGGGCGAGCTGGTCGTCTACGGCTCCTGCGAGGAGGACTACCTCGCTGCGGCGTGCGCGAACTTCGAGAAGCTCTACGGCATCAAGACGCAGTATCAGCGCCTCTCCACCGGCGAGGTTCCGACGAAGATCGAGGAAGAGAACGGCAACCCCTCCGCGGACGTCTGGTTCGGCGGCACGAACAACCCCTATGACACCGCCGCGGCGAAGGACCTGCTGGACAACAGCTACACGCCCATCAACGCCTCCCACCTGACCAAGGACATCTACAAGGACCCCAGCGGCTACTGGTACGGCATCTACACCGGTATCCTCGGCTTCATGGCGAACAAGGGCGAGCTTGACCGTCTCGGCCTTGCCGCGCCGCAGACCTGGGACGACCTGCTCAAGCCCGAGTACAAGGGTCTCATCTGGCTGTCCAACTACAACACCGCCGGCACGGCGAAGCTGGTCATCAACACGATGCTCCAGATGAAGGGCCATGACGAGGGCATCAAGTACCTCGTCGAGCTCGACAAGAACATTCAGGTCTACACCAAGTCCGGCTCCGGCCCGAGCAAGAACGTCGGCACCGGCGAGTGCGTGATCGGCATCGGCTTCCTGCATGACGGCATCACCCAGATTGTCGACAACGGCTACGATAACGTCCAGCTCATCATCCCCGCGGACGGCACGTCCTGCGAGATCGGGCCGGTCGCCATCTTCAAGGGAGCCAAGCACATGGCGGCGGCGAAGCTGTTCATGGAGTACGCCCTCTCCCCCGACTGCGTGGAGCTGGCGGCGAACAACGGCTCGTATCAGTTCCTCGTCATCGACAACGCCCAGCAGCCGCAGCAGGCGATCGACTTCGGCCTCGATCCCAGTCTCGTTTGGGACGGCTATGACTTCGCGGACGCCGCGGCGAACACCGCCACGTACGTCGAGGAGGTCATGGCGGCGCTCAACGGCGGCGACGACCGTTTCAAGACGGAATAAACAACTGTTGAACCGAATACCGCAGCAAACGCAAGCGAGCGTGGGGACGACGGAACGCCGCCGTCCCCCGCTTCCATTTCCCTTGTGTGTGAAAGGAGGGGTTCTCCCTTATGGCAACGACGCAAGGAGCGGCGCTGGACCGAAAAAAACTGATGGCCGACCCCATCATGGTGACCACCATCGTCGTGCTCATTACGTTTTTGACGCTTTTCATCCTGTATCCTCTTGCGATCCTTCTGATCGACAGTCTGTACGGCACAAACGGGCTGTCGCTTGAAACCTTCCGGCGCGTGCTCGCTATGCCGACGTTCACGCGTGCCATCACCAACACGCTCAAGGTCGGCTTCGTGGTCGGCATCCTCTCCACGCTCATCGGCCTGCTGTTCGCCTATGTGGAGGTGTATGTCAAGCTCCACACCGTCGCGGGCGGCCTGTTCAAGGTCGTTTCGATGCTGCCCGTCGTCTCGCCGCCGTTCGTGCTGTCGCTGTCGATGATCATGCTCTTCGGCAAGGCGGGTCTCATCACGCGCTTTGTGCTGGGCATCTACGACAACAATGTCTACGGCTACTGGGGCATCGTCATCGTGCAGACGCTGACGTTCTTCCCCGTGTGCTACATGATGCTCAAGGGCCTCTTAAAGAACATCGACCCCTCGCTGGAGGAGGCGGCGCGCGACATGGGCGCGAGCCGTTGGAAGGTGTTCACGGACGTGACGTTCCCGCTGATGCTGCCGGGTCTCGGCAACGCGTTCTTAGTGACGTTCATCGAGTCCATCGCGGACTTCGCCAACCCGATGATTATCGGCGGCTCCTACGACACGCTGGCGACGAGCATCTACCTCCAGATCACCGGTGCGTTCGACAAGGAGGGCGCGGCGGCGATGGCGGTGGTGCTGCTGTGTATCACGCTGGCGATGTTCGCCGTGCAGAAGTATTACCTCGAATCCAAGACCGCCGCGACGCTCACGGGCAAGGCGTCCCGCGCGCGTATGCTGATCGAGGACAAGAGCGTCAGCGTCCCGCTGACCATCCTGTGCTCGATCTCGGCGCTGTTCGTCATCATGATGTATATCTGCGTGCCCATCGGCGCGCTGTTCCCGACCTGGGGCTACAAGTTCACGCCGCTCACGTTCAAGTGGTTCGGTCAGGTGTTCAGCAAGTACAAGGGTCTCAAGGCGTTCCGCGACTCGTTCATGCTCTCGCTCATCGCCTCGCCGATCACGGCGCTGCTCAGCATGATTATCTCCTACCTCGTCGTCAAGCGCAAGTTCAAGGCGAAGGGCTTCATCGAGGCGGTGTCGATGCTCGCCATGGCGGTGCCCGGCACGGTGCTCGGCGTCGGCTATATCCGCGGCTTCTCCGGCGGACTGTTCCACACGGGCTTCCTCGGCGGCATCTACGGCACGGGGCTGATCCTCATCATCGTGTTTGTCGTTCGCTCGCTGCCCACCGGCACGCGCAGCGGCATCTCCGCCCTGCGCCAGATCGACAAGAGCATCGAGGAATCCGCCTATGACATGGGCGCGGACAGCTTCAAGGTGTTCATGACCGTGACGCTGCCGCTCATCAAGGATTCGTTCCTCAGCGGGCTTGTTACCGCGTTCGTGCGTTCGATCACGGCGATCTCCGCGATCATCCTGCTCGTGACGCCGCAGTATCTGCTCATCACGGTGCAGATCAACGAGTTCGCGGAAAAGGGCGCGTTCAGCATCGCCTGCGCGTTCGCGACGATCCTGATCCTCATCACCTACGGCAGCGTGCTGCTGATGAACGTGCTGATGAAATTCTTCGGAACGAGCCGCAAAATAAAGGAGGAGGAGTAACATCATGGCGAAAGAGAAAAAAGGCGTGCGCCTCGATCATATTTCCAAGATCTATCAGGACCCCAAGACCCACAAGGACTTCTACGCCGTGCACGATACGTCACTGGAGATCGAGCCCGGCTCCTTCGTCACGCTGCTCGGCCCCTCCGGCTGCGGCAAGACCACGACGCTGCGCATGATCGCCGGCTTTGAGAGCCCCGACGAGGGCGAGATCTACCTCGGCGGCGAGCCGATCAACGCGCTCACGCCCAACAAGCGAGACACGGCGATGGTGTTCCAGAGCTACGCCCTGCTGCCGCACTACAACATCTACGACAACGTCGCCTACGGCCTCAAGCTGCGCAAGCTGGACAAGGACACCATCCGTCAGAAGGTCATGGACATCCTCAAGCTCGTGGGCCTTGAGGGCATGGAGGGGCGTATGACCAACCAGCTCTCCGGCGGACAGCAGCAGCGCGTGGCGCTGGCGCGCGCGCTGGTTCTGGAGCCGGGCGTCCTGCTGTTCGACGAGCCGCTTTCCAACCTCGACGCGAAGCTGCGCGTCTCGATGCGCACGGAGATCCGCCGCATCCAGCAGGAGGCGGGCATCACCGCCGTCTACGTCACGCACGACCAGAGCGAGGCAATGGCGCTCTCCGACAAGATCATCATCATGGAGAAGGGCGTCGTGTCCCAGATGGGCACGCCGCAGGAGATCTACTACCACCCGAAAAACGAGTTCGTGGCGGACTTCATCGGCGACGCGAACTTCCTCAAGGGCAAGATGGTCCGCCACGAGGGGACGGACGGCATCGTCGAGCTAAGCGGCACGGAGGTGCGCGTCGCGGCGGCGCAGGACGTCGCGGACGGCGCGGACACGACCGTCGTGCTGCGCCCGGAGTCCACGGTGCTCGCGGACGAGGGTTATTTCCCGGTCAAGGTCATCGTGTCCAGCTTCATGGGCGCGTACCAGCTCTACCACGTCATGCTCGGCGACGTCAAACTCATCATCCATGAGTACAATCCCAAGGGCAAGAAGATCTACGCCATGGGCGAGACGGCGTACATCAACTTCGAGCCGGGCAACGCCCACTGCATCTGAGCCATGCTGGGCGAAATGCTGAAACGTTCGGACGCCGGGCAGCCCTTGTGGCTGCCCGACGTTCGCGACGCCTTCCGGATGTCGGACGGCGTGCCGCTGGTGCTGCGTCTGAGCTCCTTCGACGGGGAGACGCGCGACTTTCGGCACGTCCTCCCTCGCTGGGAGAGTCCGGCGGAGCGCGCGCTCGTGCGCGACTATCTCTGCGCCTCGATCCACAACATGCTCTCCGCCTGCGGCGGGTATGAGCTGGTGATTTTCATTGATCCAGAGGAAACGGAGGCGGCAAAGCTGCTCGACGAGCTGCCGGCGCTCTTCCAGCTCGCTGAGCGAAAACGCAGCGGGCTCGGCAAGGTCGTGAGCATCGCGGACCGCATGGGGCGCGCCTTCGGGCGCGGAGCGTTCCGCTTTGAGCGGACGGACATCCGCTATTATGCGCCGGTGCGACGCATCTCACGGGAGGCGGCGCCGGTGGCAGAGCGCCTGCGCGCGCTCTGCGCCGAGGCGGAACACCTCAACATCGTCGGCGTGGACGTCGGCGGCACGGACATCAAGCTCACCGCCGCGGCGCGGGGACGGCTCGTCGCCGTCAAGGAGTACGACTGGAACCCCGCCGCGTTTTCCACGGTGGATCAGATCATCGAACCGATCCTGCTGCTCACGCGCCTGATGCGCGCCTGCATTGCGTCGGACGGCGCGGACGAGGGGCTGGCGCGCGCGCTCCGGCGGGACGTGCCCGACGCGGAGATCGCCGCCGCCGTCGCCGGCGCGGAGAAGCGCTTCGACACCGGCGTGCTCGACGCGGTCGGCGTCAGCTTCCCCGACATCGTGCTGGGCGATTGCATCGTCGGCGGCGAAACACCCAAGACGGACGGCGTGCGCCGCAACGGCTCCGTCGATTATGAGGCGGAGTTCGCGCGGCTCGGCGCGCTGCGGGACGTTCTGCTGCCTCTGTGCCGCGGGAAGGGGCGCTGCCGCATCGTCAACGATGGGAACATGGCGGCGTTCACCGCCGCGGCGGAGCTCGCTTGCGGCGGCGCGCCGGAGCTGATCGGGCGCGGCGTGGTCGCGCACAGCCTCGGCACCGACCTCGGCACGGGCTGGCTGATGGAGGACGGCACGATCCCGCAGATGCCGCTGGAGCTCTACGATCTGCTGCTGGATCTCGGCGCGGGGCCCGCGTCGCGGTTCCCGGCGGAGGATCTGCGCAGCACCCGCAATGAAAACTCCGGCCTTGCCGACGCGCGGCGCTATCTGGGCCAGTCGGCGGCATACCGGCTCGCGTGGAGGTTCGACCACTCCCTGCTGGACGGCTTCACGGAGGAGCGCGACGGCGTTTTGCGCATCCGCACGGAGCCGGACGATCTGCGCAAGCCCTGTCTGGAGCACCTGATGCGCCGCGCGGAGGACGGGGATGACGCGGCGGAAGAGGTATTCCGGCAGATCGGGCGCAGCTTCGCGGTCGTGAGCCGCGAGATGCGCTATCTGCTCGCGCCGGAGACGGACACGCGCTTCCTCTTCGGGCGCTTTGTGAAGTCGGAGCGCTGCTTCACCCTCCTGCGCGAGGGCTGCGCGGAGAGCATGCCGTCGCTGCGGCTGGAAAACGGCGGGGACGGCCTCGCCGAGACGCCGCTGATGCGCCAGCTCGCATCCCGGCGCGACGTGACCGTGGCGCAGTTTGCGCAGGCGGTGGGCGCGCTGTACTATGCGCTGACATAAGGAGGCTTTATCATGAAACGAAGCGAGATCAATGCCGCGCTGCGGGAGATGGAGGCAATGATAAACGAATACCGCGTCTCCCTGCCCGACTTCTGCCACTTCACACCCGACGCTTGGCGGACGAAGGGGCATGAGTACGACGAGGTGCGCGACAACATGCTGGGCTGGGACATTACGGACTACGGTCTCGGCAAATTCGACGAGCTGGGCTTTTCGCTCATCACGCTGCGCAACGGGAACCTGAAGCTGCGCGAGAAGTACGCCAAGACCTACGCCGAAAAGCTGCTCTACCTCAAGGATGGGCAGTACGCGCCGATGCATTTCCACTGGGCAAAGATGGAGGACATTATCAACCGCGCGGGCGGCAATGTGCTCATCCGCGTCTACAACTCGGACGAGAACGAGCAGATCGACCGTGAAAGCCCCGTTACCGTCCACCTCGACGGCTGCGAGCGCGTCGTGCCCGCGGGCACGCAGGTGCGGCTGACGCCAGGGCAGAGCATCACGATCGTGCCGCTGCTGTACCACGACTTCACGGTGGAGGCGGGCAGCGGCGCGGTGCTGCTGGGCGAGGTCAGCCAGTGCAACGACGACAACACGGACAACCGCTTCGAGCCGCCGATGGGGCGCTTCCCCGCCATCGAGGAGGACGAGCCGCCCTACCGCCTGCTGTGCAACGAGTATCCCGGGGCGGAATAGGCTGTCTCAACCTGCGGTGCGGAACCCAGGCGGCGCAAAAAGTGCCTCAGGCGGCGCAAAAAAGAGCCCCCGCCGGATTGAAAAACGGATCAAACAGGGATATAATAGGTTATTGGATGGGGGTGTGCCCGCAATGAGCAATTCTGTGCCGGACGAGGTCAAAAGGAACCTGGATCAGCTGTTTAATGCTTTTTCCACGGTTGCCGAGGGTACGTATGTCTACCTTTGCAACATGAAATATGATTACTCGCGCTGGTCCGAGTCCGCGGTCACTTCGTTCGGGCTGCCGTCTGAATACATGTTTGGCGCGGGCGCGATCTGGGAGGAGCACATCCACCCGGAGGATCGCGAGAACTACCACAGGAGCATCGACGCCATCTTCTCCGGCCAGGACGACGGGCACGACATGCAGTACCGCGCGCGCAAGCCGAACGGCGATTACGAGGTCTGCACCTGCCGCGGCGTCGTGATCTGCGATCAAAACGGCGAGCCGGAGTATTTCGGCGGGGCGATCCGGAACCACGGCGTGCAGGGGCACATAGACACGCTGGTCGGCCTGCGCAACCAGTACGGCTTCTTCGAGGATCTGGAAAGCTATCTGGTGAAGAAGCGCAGCGTCCGCATCAGCGTGATCGGACTTTCCAAGTTCACCGAGATCAACGAGGTCTACGGCTACCTCTTCGGCAATCAGGTTTTGCAGCGCTTCGGCCGCTACCTCTTCGAGCACATCGGAAACCGCGGGCACGTCTATCGTCTGGACGGGACGAAGTTCGCCGTCATCTCCGTGACGCTCAGCACCGGGGAGCTCAAGGCGGAATACGAAAAGCTCCGCACCTACTTCCGGGACGGCTGCGAGGTCGACGGCAGGCATATCATTCTCGACATGAGCGCGGGTATCCTTTCGCTCGACGACTTCACCGTGGATGTGCAGACCATCTACTCCTGCCTGAACTTCGCTTTCGGTGAATCGAAGATCCGGCAGCAGGGCGACATGGTGGAGTTCGTGAACGAGCTGAACGACGACAGCCAGCAGCGGCTTGAGATGCTCCACGCCATCCGCGACTCGATCACGCGGGACTGCAGGGGCTTCTGCCTCTATTATCAGCCGGTCGTCAACGCCGTGAGCGGGCGCCTCACCGGAGCGGAATCGCTGATCCGCTGGCGGGACGAGACTTACGGCATGGTCATGCCGGATCGGTTCATCCCCCTGCTGGAGCGCGACTCGCTGTTTCCCCAGCTGGGACGCTGGATCCTCAAAAAGTCGCTGTGCGACGCGAAAAAGGTACTCTCCGTCTGCCCCGACTTCGTCGTCAACGTCAACCTCTCCTACACGCAGCTGGAGAAGCCAGACTTCCCGGACATGGTGCTGGAGCTGCTGCGGGAGGTGGACTATCCGCCGGAGCATCTGTGTCTGGAGATCACGGAGCGCTGCCGTCTGCTCGACCTCGGTCAGCTTTTGAACATCGTCGCGCGGCTGCGCGCTTCCGGCATCCGCTTCGCGCTGGACGACTTCGGCACCGGCTTCTCCTCGATCGGCGTCATCAAGGCGATCCCTCTCGATACGATCAAGATCGACCGCAGCTTTGTGATCCACATCGAGAAGAACGCGCAGGAGCAGCAGCTGGTCGAGCATTTCACCGCCGTTGCCGCGCTGTTCGGCGCAAAGGTCTGCGTGGAGGGGATCGAGACCGCCGGCATGCGGGACATTCTCCGGCACTACCGCGTCCACAGCTTTCAGGGCTATTACTACGGCCGGCCGATGGACTTCGGGGCGTTTCTCTTCCTCGCCCGGTCGCAGCCCGTCGACGCGCCCGCCAAAGCCCGCTGACTCTCCCCCGCTGTGCAAAATAACAGCCCGAAGCCTTTCGAAACGGCTTCGGGCTGTGTCTTTTTGTTTTACGTTCCGCTTGCGCCGTAGTTCGAGAGCACACGCGCGGAGGGGTCGTTCACGTCGCAGCCCTCCCAGCTCTTGTTTGGCATCCAGAAGTCGACGATCATCTCCGCCTGTCCGGGATAGTATTTCTCAAACAGCTCGCGGTAGAGCAGGGACTCCTTCGTAAACGGCTGCGCGTGGGAATAGCGCGCGCGGCGGAGCTGAAATTTCTCGTCGGTGTAATACTGCTCGGCATACGCCTTGAGGTCGTCCACCATCGAGTGGCCCACAGCATCGGAGAACGCCGCCTTCTCGCGCCAGAGAATGCTTTCGGGCAGGATGTGGTCCGCCTCGAAAGCGTGGCGCAGGAGGTACTTGCCCTTGTTGTAGGTGTTGAGCTTCTTCTCCGGATCGATCGCCATGACATAGCGCACGAAGTCGAGGTCGCCGAAGGGCACGCGCGCCTCCAATGAGTTGACGGAAATGCAGCGGTCGGCGCGCAGCACGTCGTACATGTGGAGCTCGCGGATGCGCTTTTGCGCCTCCTTCTGGAACTCCTCGGCGCTCGGCGCGAAATCGGTGTATTTGTAGCCGAACAGCTCGTCGCTGATCTCGCCGGTCAGCAGCACGCGGATGTCCGTCTGCTCATGGATCGCCTTGCAGACGAGGTACATGCCGATGGAGGCGCGGATGGTCGTGATGTCGAAAGTGCCGAGCAGCGCGACCACCGGCTCCAGCGCCGCGAGGACGTCGTCCTTCGTGATGATGACCTCCGTGTGCTCGCTGTGGATAAAGTCCGCGACCTCGCGGGCGTATTTGAGGTCGATGGCGTCGATGTCCATGCCGATGGCGAAGGTGCGCACGGGCGTCTCGCTCTCCCGCGCGGCGATGGCGCACACGAGCGAGGAATCGAGACCGCCGGAGAGCAGGAAGCCCACCTTCGCGTCGGCGACAAGGCGCTTGCGCACGCCCGCGATCAGCTTGTCATGGATGCTGCGGCACACGGTCTCCAGATCGTCGTGACATACCGCGGGGACGGCGGCGATGTCGTCGTAGCAGACGAACTCCCCGCCCTTCCAGTAGTGCCCCGGCGGGAAGGGCTTGACCTCGGCGCAGAGCCCGACGAGGTTCTTCGCCTCGCTCGCGAACAGGATCGCGCCCTTTTCGTCGTAGCCGTAGAACAGCGGGCGGATGCCGATGGGGTCGCGCGCGGCGACGAACTCCTTCGTCCGCCCGTCGTAGAGGATCAGCGCAAATTCCGCGTCGAGCATCGGGAACATGTCGACGCCGTGCTCGAACCAGAGCGGGAGCAGGATCTCGCAGTCGGACTCGCTGACAAAGCTGTAGCCCTTGTCCTGAAGCGCCTGCCGCATCGCGGCGAAGCCGTAGACCTCGCCGTTGCAGACCACGTAGCTGCCGTCGCGCTCGAAGGGCTGCATCCCCTCGGGGTGCAAACCCATGATGGCGAGGCGGTGGAAGCCCAGCAGCCCGCCGCCCGTCTGCACGACGGCGCTCGCGTCGGGACCGCGGGACACGGTTTTCTCAAAGCCCTCGCGGAACGCGTCCATCGGCGCATCCGCGTCGCAATAACCCATGATTGAACACATAGTGCTTTCTCCTTCCTGCTCCGTGCCTTCCGGCACGGAGCGCAGCCATATTTCGCGGTTGCCGCGCAAGCGGCGAGCGAAACGGCGATTCCTTCAGCGTAGGACAGCTGCCGTTAGGCGGCTATCTTACGCTAAACAGCAATTCCCCGTAGGTCGGGAACGGCCAGTAATCGCTTGCCGTGACCGTCTCCGCCTCGTCGCACACCGCGCGCAGCTCCGCCATGCGCGGCAGCACCACGTCGCGGATGGTGAACGCCTCGTTGACCGACTCATCCGTCTCGCGCACGGCGAGCATGGCGCGCTCCAGCGCCGCGGTCTTGTCCGCGATGCAGTCCGTGAGGCCGGAAAGCCGCTCCACCAGCTTCGTTTCGTATGTGCAGCCGAGCGTCGGCGCAAGCGCCTTCTTCTTTCCGGCGTTTTCGGCGGTCTCGGCGGTGAAGGCGGTCACCGCGGGCAGGATCTCCCGCCGCGCCATCTCCGTCATCGTCTCCGCCTCGATCATGATTGCCTTGGAGTAGTTCTCCAGCATGATCTCATAGCGGGAGTGCAGCTCGTTTTCGGTGAAGACGCCATGGCGCGTCAGCAGCTCGACGTTCTTCTTCTTGATGAGTGACGGGATGCAGTCCGGCGTCGTGCGCAACTCGGAAAGGCCGCGTTTTTCTGTCGCCTCGCGGATCCACGCCTCGTCGTAACCGTTGCCGTTGAAGATGATGCGCTTGTGCGCCGTGATCGTCTTCTGGATGAGCGTGTGGAGCGCGTCGTTGAAGTTGTTCGCGCCCTCCAGCTCGTCGGCGTACTGGCGCAGCGATTCGGCGACCGCCGTGTTGAGGATGGTGTTCACCGTCGCGATGGACTGGGACGAACCGACCATGCGGAACTCGAACTTGTTGCCCGTGAAGGCGAAGGGCGAGGTGCGGTTGCGGTCGGTCATGTCGCGGGCAAAACGCGGCAGCGCGTGGACACCGAGCTTTACGACGGTCTTCTCCGCCGCGCTGTACGGCGTGTCGGTCTCCAGCGATTCCAGAATCGCCGTCAGCTCGTCGCCGAGGAAGACGGACACGACGGCGGGCGGCGCCTCGTTGCCGCCGAGGCGGTGGTCGTTGCCCGCCGTGGCGACGGCGGTGCGCAGCAGCTCCTGATACTCATCCACCGCCTGCACCACCGCCACGAGGAACAGCAGGAACTGCGCGTTCTCGTGCGGCGTCTCGCCGGGGGAAAGCAGGTTGACGCCCGTGTCCGTGGCGATCGACCAGTTGTTGTGCTTGCCGGAGCCGTTGACGCCCGCAAACGGCTTCTCGTGCAGCAGGCACACCAGATCGTGCTTCGCCGCGACCTTCTGCATGACCTCCATGGTCAACTGGTTCTGGTCGGTGGCGAGGTTCGTCGTGGTGTAGATCGGCGCCAGCTCGTGCTGGGACGGCGCGACCTCGTTGTGCTCGGTCTTGGCGTAGATGCCCAGCTTCCACAGCTCCTCGTTCAGCTCGTCCATGTACGCCTGCACGCGCGGCTTGATGGCGCCGAAGTAGTGGTCGTCCAGCTCCTGCCCCTTGGGCGGCTTCGCGCCGAAGAGCGTGCGCCCGGTGTAGATCAGGTCGCGCCGCTTCTCATAGACGCTTTTGTCGATGAGGAAATACTCCTGCTCGGGGCCGACGGAGGTGGTGACGTGGCTGACGCTCTCGTTGCCGAACAGCCGCAGCACGCGCATCGCCTGCTTGTTGATTGCCTCCATCGAGCGCAGCAGCGGCGTTTTCTGGTCCAGCGCCTCGCCGCCGTAGGCGCAGAACGCCGTGGGGATGCACAGTGTCTTGCCCTTGAGAAAGGCGTAGGACGTCGGGTCCCACGCGGTGTAGCCGCGCGCCTCGAAGGTCGCGCGCAGGCCGCCGGAGGGGAAGCTCGACGCGTCCGGCTCGCCCTGGATCAGCTCCTTGCCGGAGAATTCGAGGATGACGCCGCCGTCCGGCGCGGGAGAAATGAAGCTGTCGTGCTTCTCGGCGGTGATGTCCGTCATGGGCTGGAACCAGTGGGTGAAGTGCGTCGCGCCCTTCTCCACCGCCCAGTCGCGCATGGCGTCCGCCACCGCGTCGGCGACTTCGGGATCGAGCCGCTCGCCCCGGCGGATCGTCTGCTTGAGGGAGTGGTACACCTTTGCGGAGAGGCGCGCCTTCATCACACGCTCATCAAAGACCATGCTGCCGAAAAAGTCGGGGATATTCGCCATATCAAACACCCTTTCCGAATGAAAATAAAAAGACGCCTCAGGGAGCGCAAAAGCTCTCTGAGACGTCATTGTCCCGATGTGTGCAGTATAAAACGACGTTTCCATAATGTCAACCGTCAGTTTGTATTATTTTTTTGAAATATCGCCATAAAATTTTGTGAACTTGCGATTGACACGCAAACGCCTTTCGTTGTATGCTTTTCTGGTATTTGAAATCACTTTATTAAGGAGCGATGGATATGAAGTACACGGCACAGGAAATCGCGCAGTACGTCGAGCAGGAGGATGTGAAGTTCATTCGTCTGGCGTTCTGCGACGTGTTCGGGCGGCAGAAAAACCTCGCCATCCTGCCCTCCGAGCTGGAGCGCGCCTTTTCCTTCGGCATCCCCTTCGACGCCTCCGCCATCCCCGGCTTCGGCGGTGAGGTACGCTCCGACCTGATCCTGCACCCCGACCCATCCACGCTCTCCAGCCTGCCGTGGCACCCCGAAAACGGGCGCGTCGTGCGGATGTTCTGCTCGATCACGCACCCGGACGGCTCGCCGTTCGACGGGGACTGCCGCGCACTGCTGCAGCGCGCCGTGGACGCCGCGGCGCAAAAGGGCGTCTCCTTCGCGTTTGGCGCGGAGATGGAGTTCTACCTCTTCAAGACCGACGAGGAGGGCGAGCCGACGCGCATCCCCTACGACCGCGCGCACTACATGGACATCGCGCCGGAGGACAAGGGCGAGATCGTCCGCCGCGAGATCTGCCTGACGCTCGCGCAGATGGGCATTCAGCCGGAGTGCGCCCACCACGAGGAGGGGCCGGGGCAGAACGAGATCGACTTCCGCTATTCCGATCCCCTCTCGTCGGCGGACAACGCCATCACCTTCCGCTCCGTGGTCAAAACCATCGTCGCGCGCAACGGCCTCGCTGCCGATTTCTCGCCCAAGCCCCTGCCGGACGAGGCGGGCAACGGCATGCACATCAACTTCTCCGTCCGCTCGGCGGACCGGCGCGACCTCCTGCCCCACGCCATCGCCGGTATCATGGACAAGGTGCGCGAGCTGACGCTGTTCCTGAACCCGACGGAGGATTCCTACCGGCGGCTCGGCAGCAACAAGGCGCCGGGCTACATCACGTGGTCGAGCGAGAACCGCTCGCAGCTCATCCGCATCCCCGCCGCGCCGCAGGAGCTCTACCGCGCGGAGCTGCGCTCCCCCGATCCGACGGCGAACCCATATCTCGCGTTCGCGCTGCTGATCCACGCGGGGCTGGACGGCATCGAGCGTGAGCTGGAGCTGCCCGAGAGCGCGGACGTCAATCTCTTCACCGCCGACGAGGAGACCCTTCGCCGCTATCAGCGCATCCCCGCCTCGCTGCACGAGGCGGCGGCCGCCGCGAAGAGCAGCGATTTTCTCAGCACGCGCGTGCCCGCGCTGATCCTTTCCGCATACGCCGACCGCTGATACCCACTGCCCCAAGATCGTCAGAAAGGAGGGAGCGGGCGATGGTATTTCAGGAGCGGACATACGCCGTTCTGATCGTCTCGGTCAGCGCAAAATTTGACGAAGCGGTCCGCGCGCTCCTTCCACCCACGGATTACTGGCCGGTGGTCACGGCGCGCAGCGCCGGAGAGGCGCGGCGGCGGATGCTGGAGGAGACGTTCGACCTCGTGCTGATCCAGACGCCGCTGCGCGACGAGTTCGGCAGCAGGCTGGCGGCGGACATCTGCGAAAGCTCCGGCGCGGGCGTGCTGCTGCTGGTGAAAAAGGAGCTCTACGACGACGTGTACGCGAAGGTGATGGAACAGGGCGTCATGGTGCTGCCCGTGCCCGCCTCCGCGCAGACGGTGGCGCAGACGCTGCGCATCCTCTGCGCCGCGCGCGAGAGATTGCGCCGCATGGAGGAAAAGCAGGCGAGCGTGGAGGAGAAGATCGAGGAGATCCGCCTCGTCAACCGCGCGAAATGGCTGCTGATCGAGCAGCTGCAAATGACGGAGACGGACGCGCACCGCTACATCGAAAAGCAGTCGATGGATCTGCGCATTTCGCGCCGCGCCGTTGCGGAAAACATCATCAACACCTATTGACAAACACCATATCTTGTAGTATCTTTAATCTGTTGGACAAAGGTGTTCATTTGAGGGGCAAGTGCCCCCTCGGATGAACACCTTCATCATTGTACGGAGGGATGGAACATGACCAAATACATCTTTGTGACCGGCGGCGTGGTGTCGGGGCTGGGCAAGGGCATTACGGCGGCGTCGCTGGGACGTCTTCTGAAGGCGCGGGGACTGAAGGTCGCGGCGCAGAAGCTCGACCCCTATATCAACGTCGACCCCGGCACCATGAGCCCCTACCAGCACGGCGAGGTCTATGTCACCGAAGACGGCGCGGAGACCGACCTCGACCTCGGCCACTACGAGCGTTTCATCGACGAGGATCTGAACAAATACTCCAACCTCACCACCGGCAAGGTCTACTGGAACGTGCTTCACCGCGAGCGCCGCGGCGAATACCTTGGCTCCACGGTGCAGGTCATCCCGCACATCACCGACGAGATCAAGGAATTCATCTACCGCGTCGGCTCCCACTCCGATGCGGACGTGGTCATCACCGAGATCGGCGGCACCATCGGCGACATTGAGAGCCGTCCCTTCATTGAGGCGGTGCGGCAGGTGTCGCTGGAGGTCGGGCGCGAGAACAGTCTCTTCATCCACGTGACGCTCGTGCCGTTCCTCCGCGGCTCGAACGAGCACAAGTCCAAGCCGACGCAGCACTCGGTCAACGAGCTGCAGGGCATGGGCATCCATCCGGACATCATCGTGCTGCGCAGCGACGAACCGATCGAGGACGAGGGCATCTTCCGCAAGATCGCGCTGTTCTGCAACGTGCAGCCCGACTGCGTCATCGAAAACCGCACGGTGCCCTGCCTGTACGAAGCGCCGCTCATGCTGGAGGAGGCGGACTTTTCCGGCGTCGTGTGCCGCAAGCTCGGTCTGGACGCGCCGAAGCCGGAGCTGACGGAGTGGCGCGATATGGTGGAGCGCATGAAGCGCCCGACGAAAAACGTGACCGTCGCGCTGGTCGGCAAGTACACCCAGCTCCACGACGCCTACCTCTCCGTGATGGAGTCCCTGCACCACGCGGGCAGCGCGCTGGGCGCGCAGGTCGACATCCGCTGGATCGACTCAGAGCAGCTGACGGCGGAGAACGTGGGCGCGACGCTCGCGGCGGCAGACGGCATTCTGGTGCCGGGCGGCTTCGGCGACCGCGGCGTCGAGGGCATGATCCTCGCCGCGCAGTACGCGCGCGAGCACAAGAAGCCGTATCTGGGCCTGTGCCTCGGCATGCAGATCGCAGTCATCGAGTTTGCGCGGCACGTTGCAGGCCTTCCGGACGCCAACTCCGGCGAGTTCGACGAGCTGTGCCGCCACAAGGTGATCG
Organism: Oscillospiraceae bacterium; assembly: GCA_015067435.1. Taxonomy (GTDB): domain Bacteria; phylum Bacillota; class Clostridia; order Oscillospirales; family Oscillospiraceae; genus Hominicoprocola. Next base: position 175,029 of record SVMM01000003.1, read on the forward strand.
ACTTCATGCCCGGGCAGAGCCGGGAGATCGACAAGGGCGGCACGCTGCGGCTCGGCAGCTATCCCTGCGTCGTCGCGCCTGGCACGGTCATGGCGCGCTGCTACGGCGCGGAGCGCATCACCGAGCGCCACCGCCACCGCTACGAGTTCAACAACGACTACCGCGACGCGCTCACGTCTGCGGGGCTGACGCTCAGCGGCCTGTCGCCGGACGGCACGCTCGTCGAGACGGTGGAGCTCTCCGGTCTGCCGTTCTATGTGGGCGTGCAGTATCACCCGGAGTTCAAGAGCCGCCCCAACCGCCCGCATCCGCTGTTCGTCGGGCTGATCGAGGCGGCGCTTGCCAAGCCGGAAAAATCCTGAAAACACATCAGCGCCGCGCAGGCGATGAACCTGCGCGGCGCTCTTTTTTTGTGATGGTTCACTCGTCCGCGTGGGATTCCGCGATCCGGCGGATCTCGTCCTCGGCATGGAGGAACGCCTCGACCACCGCGGGGTCGAAGTGCGTGCCGGAGCCCTCGCGAATGGCCTCCGTCGCGCTCTCGACCGAGTGCGGCTCCTTGTAGCTGCGGCGGGAAACCAGCGCGTCGAACACGTCCGCCACCGCCATGATCCGCGCCGAAAGCGGGATCTCCTCGCCGGAGATGCCGTGGGGATAGCCCGTGCCGTTCCATTTCTCATGGTGGTAGGCGGCAAGGTTCTGCGCCTCCTCCAGATAGCCGGAGTCCTCCGGCACGATGGCGATGGCGCGGCCGATGATCTGGCTGCCGGCGGTGGTGTGGCCCTTCATCTGCGCGAATTCCTCGTCGGTGAGGCGCGACGGCTTGTTGAGGATGGCGTCGGGCACCTGGATCTTGCCGATGTCGTGCAGCGGCGCGGAGCGGATCACGTCTTTGATGTACTGGTCGGTGAGAATGTCGGTGTGGACGCCGTCGCGGCGCATCTGCTCCATGATCGCCTTGGTGTATTCGGCGGTCTTGCGGATGTGGTGGCCGGTGTAGCGGTCGCGGCTCTCCACGATGTCCGCGAGGACCATGATGAGCCCCTCCTGCAGCTTGCTGATCTCCTCGCTCTTCTCCTGCGAGTCGGAGATGTAGCGCACGGTGTCCTCCGTGGTCTTTTCCAGCGCCGTGTAGAGGTGCTCGATCTCGTCGCCGGTGCGAATGCCCAGCTCGTGGATGCGGTCGAGGCTGTCCGTGCGCGCCTCCTCGCTGTTGTAGGCGAAGGCGCCGGCGGCAAGCGCCATGGTGTTGATCGGGAACGTAATGTTGTACTCCGCGAGCCACAGGCTCAGCGCCAGCACCAGCACCAGAAAGCCGAAGAACAGCGAGATCACCTTGGCGATGAACGAATACTCGTCCGCTTTCAGCTGCGCCATGGAGATATCCGCCGCGGCGTAGCAGCGGCAGATGCCGTCCTCGTCGTACACCGGCTCGTATGCCATCAGGAGCCAGCCGAAGTTGTCGTTGGAGATGATCGCCTTATCGATGGGCTTGCCCGCGAGGAGCTCGGATTCATAGCGCTTGAGCGCTTTTTCCAGCGGGAGGACGTCGCCCGGCTTGTTGCCCGCCACATCCTCGGTGTCCAGGTCGAAGACCACGTGGACGCCGTCCGGCCGGAACTGGTAGACATAGAGATACATGACGCCGGGGGAACCGGCGCGGATATGCTCCAGCTGCTCCTTCGTCTCCAGGTAGCCCTCCGCCGCCTCGCCATGCGCGATGAAGTCGTTCACGCGGCTGGGATCGATGACCTCGGCGGCAAGGCTCGCCGCGCCGAAGCCCAACTCCGCCTTGTCCGCCTCCACGGCGCTGCTGAACAGACGATAGCTGATGGTCGCCGCCGAGACGGAGATCACCACGGTGGCGGCGGCGATCAGAATGAGGATCTTCGAGCGCAGCGACATCGTGCGCGAGTAGCGGCGCTGCGCCGCCTTCTTCGCCTCGTCGTTCAGCGGCACCTGCTGCCAGCCGAAGGACTGGAAGCTCTCGATCCACTTCTTCGGCATCAGCCGCCACAGCGCCACGGCGGCGACGATGGTGACCGCCTTGTCCGCGAGGTCGATCAGCATATTGGCGCTGAACAGTCCCCAGAAGGGCGTCATGCCGTAGCGCGCGCAGATCGCGTTGCTTAGGTCGGTGGCGATGTCCTCCCCGATCTGGAAGCCGTTCAAAAGCCACGTCAGAACGGAGCCGAGGCCGCCGCCGATGAGCGCGAGCAGCACGGTGGTCAGCAGGATGCCAGGGATCTTTTGCAGCCAGCCCCTCTTGGCGGCGTAGGCGGCGGTCAGGCCGATCAGCACGCTGAGCGAGCCGTAATACGCGGTGAAGGGGTCGGAAACGCTGGCAACGGCGTTCGTGAGGAAGCCCACCGCGACGCCCGGCAGAAAACCGCCCGCCGCAGCGGCGACGATGGTGCCGATGTTGTCCAGATACAGCGTCAGCCCCAGCGCGCCGACGAGCTTGATCCCCAGAATGTTGATCAGCAGGCATCCCGCGCTGAGCATAAGAACCGAATAGATCCCCATTCTGCGCTCCCGCACGCTGTCCGGTCTGGAATGAGGCTCGGCAAAATAGCTGTTGTCAGAATACTGGCGCATGGACATCCCTCCAAAGGTTGCATCAAATCCATACTGATTTTAGTGAAGCGCGGCGGTCTTGTCAATGCTTTTCCCCGCCGCGCCGCCATGTTTTTTCAAAACGGACGCCGCCCTCCGCGGGGAGGGCGGCATTCGTTTCTCATTCGAACGCGTCAAGCTGGAAGCGGTTGAACAGCACGCGCCCCTTGCGGAGGTATTCCGCCGTCATCACGTCGAATTTGACGTTGTAGAAGCCGGGGATCGGGTTCATCCGCAAATCGTTCGAGCCGAACACAAGCTCAAGAATATAGCCGTACGCGTCGTCGTATTCGTAATCATCCCGTACCTTGATCCGCGCGTCCTTGAACGGGGACGGCCGGTATCCGTCGACGATGATATCGTATACCTTTTTTCCAATCAGCTTTTTCACCTCCGACGTCACGGTGCAGTTGCACCAGACCGTGATTTTCTCGCCGACCGGCAACGGGTTTTTGCTGTTGACGGCAACGCGGAAGATCAGCTCGGTGGGCTCGACGTCGACCTCGTAATACTCCATCCGCATGTCGCGGATGCGCGGGTCGCTGCCCAGCGAGATGTAACGCTCAATATCGGAAACGTTGTCGAAATAATCACGTGTATCGGGGTTTTTCGGCGTTTTCGCGCCCGTCGGTACGGATGCCGGCGCGGGCGCGGGTTCCGGTTCCGGTTTCGGCATTGGCTCGGGTTCCGGCGTCAGTTCGGGCTCGGGTGCAGACGCAGGCGCGGGCTCGGGTTCCGGTTCCGCCATGCTGTATCCGGACGGGATGTACGCGTCCTCGTTCTCGTCGTTTGTCTCCTCGAAGAAGGGATAGGCCTCCATCCGCGCGTCTCTGGACAGCTTCGCGCCGCCGATGTCCAGCCCAACGATGTAGGTGCCGTCCTTGATCCACGTCAGCTCGTCCAGCGGGACGCTCATCGCCGCGTCAAAGCGCCAGACGCCATCCTCAAATTCCATCCCGTGGTGTTGGTTGACCGTCATCGGCACCAGACGGATGCTGGTATCGACCTCCCGGTAGTCCTCAAGGCCGTAGCCGCTCCCGACGCCGAACTTCCTTCTTCTTTCCCAGTACTCGTCCTGCGAAACGTCGTCGTGCAGGAAGCGGAGCAGGGTCAGTTGCACCAGCACATCTTCGAACTTCTCCGGCGGTCTCCTGCGGTCTGAGCACTTGAGATACACGCGCATGAAATGTCCCTCGCCGTCGGGGCGCACCTGACGATCCATCGTCGCGTCCCGCACCTCAAGGCCCTCGACGTCCGGGTTTGCGCCGAGGGTTTGGACAAACTGGCTGTAGGGAACGAAGATGCTCGACGGCTCCCACGGGTCTTTCGCGCTCTGCGGCGCGGGCGCGGGAGCAGGCTGCGGCGTGGGTTTCGGCGGCGGATTCCCCGTTTCGTTCTGAAAGAATAAGCCCATACCATCTCCTCCCTTGCGGCGTCAGACCTTGAACTCGTCAACGCAGGCGAACGGCGCCTTGAGCGCGTCGCCGGTGATTGAGACGCTCAGGCGGTGCGTGCCGCGCTTGATGTTCCCGTTGATCCCGTCGGAGGCGCCGGAATACTCCAGACTGAACTCGATCTCGTACGTCCCGTCCTCCAGACGCTTGGCCTTGGGCTTTCCGCTGCCGTCCGATCTGTGGACCACGGAGAGCTTGCGCGGCTTGGGCCCGTTCGTGCGCAGGACGGTCGACTCATTGTTGAACAGGCCGATGTGCGTGATCTCGACGTCGCAGTCCAGCGTGATGTGGGCGGGCGGCAGCACGTCGGCAAGCAGGATCAGATGGAAGAAGACCCCGTTCTGGATCACCCCGTCGACCCACAGCTTTTTGATGGCAAGCGAGCCCTCCGACACCTGCGGCTTCGCCGCCTGCGGCGCGGCCTGCTGCGTCGCGGGCGCGCTTGCGCTCTTCGGCGCGGTCTGCGGCGCATTCGCGCCCGGGGCGGTTGGTTTCGGCGTACTCTGCGGCGCGGGAGACGCGGGTTCGTTTTGAAAGAATAAGCCCATGTCGTTTCCTCCCCCTTTTATTCCACCACCACGGCGGTGCCCATCAGGACGTAGTAGCCCTTTTTCGACCATCCGCCGCAGATATTGGTCAATCCCGTCGTCTGCGTCAGCCCGATCGCGCCGTTGTAGCCAATTTCCTGCAGAGAGCGGCAAAGGGAGTTCGCCGCCTTTTCTATGGCGGAAGTAACCACAGCCTCGCTGTTCACATTTATGTTATCGGTAATTTAATCGCCCACGCCCCAGACAGGGCCGATCGTCCGGGTGATCCTGCGCCCCACGATGCTGTCCGTTGTGGAAAGATACATGATTTTACCCCTTCCTCACTTTTTCTCGCGCACGAGGTAATAGTAGCCCGCCGGATCGTCGTACTGGAGATACATGTCGTCGATCCAGTCCGACTCGATGATCGTCAGGCCGTTGCCGAAATTCTGAAAAGTCAGGCCGTTGTAGCTGTCCGCGGCGTCGCGGTCGGAATAGTTCGACGCCCACGCGTAGGCTGTGCCAAGCAGAAAATCCTGTGCCTCGTAGCTGCTCTGCCGCGCGCCGCCCGCCATCACGTAGAGCTGGTAGGAGAAGCCGTCGTCGCTGTCGCTGCTTTCGATGTAGAGCACGGCGCGCCCGTCGTCGCGGACATACTTGCCGGAGGTAAAGTATCTGCGCCCGTAGCCCTCGCCCTCGGCGGTCCAGCTCCAGTCCTTCGGCGTAAAGCCGGTGACGTCGTTGTCGTCGGCGGTCAACAGGCCGCTGCCCTGCGGCGGCGTGGTCGGCGTCGTCGGTGTCGTCGGGGTCGTCGGTGTGGTTGGAGTGGTCGGGGTTGTCGGCGTCGTCGACTGGATGACGCCGCCGCTGTAGCCGCTCTTCTCACCGACGACGCTCTCGAACATGCGCAGCATCGTGGCGACCGCCTGCTCCGTCGTGAACGTGCCCGCCGGCATGAAGTTGTTGTTCTGATCGCCGCCCATGACGCGCGCGCCGCTGTACGGCGAGGTCACGGAGCTTATTTTGTTGATGTAGACCTGCGCCCAGTTGTTCGGCGCGTCGTTGAAGTGCTTCGCGCCGGACTCGCTTGTCAGCTTGCCGAGCAGCTCCGCCATCGTGACGAGCATCTTCGCCGCCTGCTCGCGCGTGATCGTGTTCTCCGGGCGGAACGAACCGTCCTCAAAACCGTTCACGATGCCCGTGCCGTAGGCAAAGGCAACCGCGGGGTCGCTGTACTGGCTGTCAAACGCGTTTCCGGGCTTTCTGGCATACTGCGCCATTTCCTCGTCGGTCATGCCCGTCGACGCCTTGACGGTGTTGTAGACAAGCTGGGCGAACTCGCGGCGCGTGATGTTGCCCGTCAGCTTGCCCATCAGCGCGTCGGGGATGATGTTCATGTTGTCCGCGAGCGCCAGCTCTTCCTCCGCCCACGAGCTGTAGCGTGCGCCGGAGCGTCTGCGGTGGAAGGTTTCGGCCGTGTCGCCGCTGTTGCGGCGGCTGCTGACGATCTGCGCGGAGTTGCCGTCCGCTTTCTGCGTGGCATTGTTCGCGATCTGCCGCGTGTCGGCGGTCGGCTGCTGGGGCGTCGCGGTCTGCGCCGTGCCGCCGTCGGCGGTCGCGGTGCCCTTTGCGATCTCCTGCCCGTCGGAGGAGAGCGTGGTGCTGTTGCCGCTTGACGTGATATCCACGCCCTTCGAGGTATCGACGTTCTCGAAGCCCACGCTGTCGGTCGTACCGGAGACGGTGATATCCGACGTGCCGCTGTCGGTCGTGACCTTCGCGCCGTCCGCGGCCGGGGTGATTGTGATCTCGCCCGCGCCCGTTTCGACCGTCGTGCCAAAGAGGTCGCCCTTCATCTTGTTCGAGGCGACGGCGAGCGTGCCCTCGGTGCCGTCGGTCCTTGCGGTGACGGAACCGTCGGGATTCATCGTCATTTCGTTCGCGCCGTCGGTGATGAGCGCGGTGGTGCCGGCGGTCTCCGCGCTGGCGTAGGTGCCGCCGATACGGCGCACGCGGATACTCTCGCCGCCCTGCACCGTGACATAGATCACGGTCTCGTCGCTGCCGACCGTCTTCTCCGCCACAACGGGAAGGCTGCCCGCTACCGTGTCGCCCGTGACGGTCGAGCTTTTGTCGCCGACGATGACCTCCGCGCCGCCGTCCGTGGTGACGACCACCTTCGTCGCGGGAACGGCGGGATAGCTCAGCGCGGCGTTGTAACTATCCGCCGCCTTTTCGGTCGGCTTGACGAAGATGCTGGCGGAATAGCGTGCAAACGAGGCGTCCCCGTCCGGAGTAATGTAGAGATACTGCGTCACTTCGGGATCGTTCGGGTCATAGACGCTCACCTTATAGTCGTGTCCCGTATCCTCCACCTTGAAGGCGAGCACCGCGTGGTTGTATCTGACCTTTTCCGTCCCCTCCTCCCTCGTATATCTGAAGCCGACCACGACGGGGCTTTTCGGGTCGTTTTGCAGACGCTCGACCAGCTCGAGAGCGCTGGTTCTGCTCGGGGGATTGCCACCGCTCAGGTTGGCGTTCCGAATGCGCGTGAAATTGCTGTTGACCTGATAGAACGCGATGTAATGCGCGAGCGTCTGATTGTCCGCGGGCTTAGCGAGGCTGTACGCGTCCGCCGCCCCGCCGACCTGATTCAGGCCGATCTTCTCCTCAAAGAGCAGGCCGCTCATGATGGACATGCCGCGGCAGTCTCCCCCCCATTCTTCGCTCAGCATGAGGTTGATTGCAGCGATCTGGTTGGCGTCGCGCCCGCTTATCAGCGCGTCGTACGACGCCTCGTCGAGCAGGAAGCCGTCCGTGCCGTCCGCGAATTCCGCGCCGCGGAAGATCTTCGGGCGCTGGGGGCGCGGACCCGTCTCGAAGAAGAACTCATACTCGTTGTCAAAGGAGAAATTGTCGCGCCCCATGGTGTATTCCTTCTCCTGCGGCTGCGCGGGCACGCCGTCGACAGCCTTAAAGGTAAACCCACAGGGGAGGTACATGGGAATGCCGCCGGTTTCGCTTGCGTATCCGTGCATCCTCGTCGTATATCCCTTGCTGCTGTCGCTGTACTGCGCGATCCAGAGCTCATAGGGATGGACAAAGACGCCGGTGTTCGTCATGTCGAAGATGACGGACTCCGCCCCGGAGCCGTTGACAAGACCCCATTTGACGCCGCCTTTCAGATAGCTGTCATAGGCGACCTCTTTGGGAAGACTGGGATCGCCGTACGGAACGTCCACGTACGCTATGTCATAGGTCACGCGGCCGGACATATTGTTTACGATTGCCTGAAACTGCGGTGATTTCATGTCCTCCTCCGAGGCGTACCGGTCAAATTGCGGCGTCTCCAGACGCTTGAAATCAAGCGTCGCCTTTCCGGTCGTGAGATTCAGGGTGAGGTCCAGCCGGCAAAGGTGGGTCTTGATCGTTAACTGATAGCCCAATCTGACCTCTGCGCTCAGATAGATCACGTCGTCCGCCGCCCGCGCGCGCGGGGGCAGAAAGCCAAATGCCATCACAAGGCAAAGGAACAGCGCGAGAAAACGTGTCTTTTTCATGATGCGGTCTCCCTTCAGCGGTAAGAATCGGGCGATGATAGAATCATTATAGCCGAAAAAATATATTTGTATAGATTCCGGAGCACATAATTATTTTTCTCTCCCGTTGCCATATCGCGCTCCGGTTTGCTACTATAGGGGTGAAGGGAACCTTTCGATTCACAGCGGAGGAACGGCATGGAGGATCAAGCGATCATCGAACTGTATTTTGCCCGCAGCGAGGACGCCGTCGGCGAGACCGACCGCAAATACGGCGCGTTCTGCCGCCGCGTCGCATGCAATATTCTCAGCGTACGCGAGGATGCGGAGGAGTGCGTCAACGACACCTATCACGCCGCGTGGAACGCGATCCCGCCGGAGCGCCCCGCAAGCCTGCGGGCGTATCTCGGCGCGATCACGCGCAACCTGTCCGTCGCGCGCTGGCGCACGGAGCACGCGCAGAAGCGCTTCGCGGGGATGGAAACGCTGCTCAGCGAGCTGGACGAGTGCGTCCCCGCCCGCGAGGGCACGGAGGCGGACTTTGCGCGCGGCGAGCTCACGGAGGCAATCGCGGCGTGGCTGCGCGGTCTCGCGCCGGACGACCGCGCGCTCTTTGTGCGGCGCTACTGGTACGGCGACGCGGTCAAGGCGCTGGCGAAGGAGTGCGGCGTCGGCGAAAACCAGATGGCGCAGCGGATGCGAAGGCTCCGCAGAGGGCTGAGGGCGGCATTGGAGGAAGGAGGTTTTTCCGTATGAACGGCATCGACCTGTTTGACAGTATCACGGCGCTGCCCGCCGAGCTGGTGGAGGAGGCGGAGACGCACCGTTTCCGGAAGACAACGCCGTGGCTGCGCTACGCGGCGGCAGCCGCCGCGCTCATCCTGGCGGTCGGCGTCGGCGGCGTGCTGACGGGGCGCATCCATCCGCCCATGGCAGGTTCGGGCAGCGGAGGCGGTTCGCCCTACGCGGGCGGAGGCGGCGACGAGGGCGGCGAGAACGGGTACAGCTACATGCACTATGTCGGTCCCGTCCTGCCGCTAACGGCAATGGGCGACGCGGCGGGCGTCGCCGTCGAGCGGCACGTGGACTACGATTTTTCGCCCTACGAGACGCGGACGGAAAACCTTGGCGACGGCGGAACCTATGAAGCGTGGAGCTCGGCAGCCATCGTCACCGACGACTATATGCTGACCAATACGACGGAAGATGACAAAACGCTGACGCTGCTCTATCCCGCGGCGATGACGGTCAACGAGGCCGTGGAGCAGCTGCCGGCCATTGCGGTGGACGGTGTGAAACGTGAAACGGCGATATACGCCGGGCCGTATTCCGGCGGTTTTCGCGACGCGAGCGGCGGGCACGATCCGAATGAGCGGGTCAATCTGGATGAGATATCCGACTGGGAGGGCTATGCTTCGCTGCTCTCGGGCGACAGCTATCAGGCGGCGGCGTTCGCGCCCGCGCCCGATCTCAACGTGCCGGTCACGGTCTATAAGGTGGACGACTACGTCTGCGCGCCGACGGACGCGGTGTACCCCTCGCTGCAGATCTCGTTCCGCGTCGACTACAACCAGACGACTGTGATGACCTACGGCTCCAACGGCGGCTCGGACGATGCGCAGCACGGCAAGTGCTCACGTATCGTCGGCGGGCTCACAAACGAGTACCGGCCGGCGGAACCGATGTATATCGTTCTGTACGGCGACGACATCGACGGCTATACCTTACAGGGCTACGCAAACATGGGCGGCGATCCGGGGACGGAGATCGACGCGTCGGCGACGGTCACGCGCTATGAGACGACGCTGGACGCCTTCCTGCGGCAGATCATCGACGGGATGCTGGACGGACGGTATGAGTGGCAGTACGGCGCGGACCTGGCGGCGAGTGAAATACCGCGGGAGCTGCTGTACCGGCTGGCGGCGGAGCTGCTGACCCAATACGGCGTTTTGAGCGACGATCCGTACGAGCGCTATTTCGGGAGGCTGGAGGAGTTGTTCGAGGCGTATTCCATGCGGCGCATCCTCTATCTCTCGTTCGACGTGACCGTTCCGGCGGGAGAGAGCGTGCGGATCACGGCGGCCATGCGCCGCGACGGCAGCCACGACTTCATCGGGAAGAAGAAAAACGTCGACGGCTACGACCTCGCCACGCGCCTCGGCTCGACGCTCTCCTTCACCGCCCAGCGCGCCTCGGTCAGCCATACGGATGAAATCGTCATGGGTGAGAATAGCTTCGGCTTCGATCCCGACCGCGGCGTCACGGAGGTCGCGCTCGACCCGGCTGTGGAGCACTACTGGATGCAGGTGATGAAGCGGCAATAAAAAATGCGGCTGTGCGGAAACGGTTCGTTTCCGCGCAGCCGTGTTTTTTTCATATTCATTCGTTCGGCGCGTCTGGCAGCAGCTGCTCCAGCTCCTCCCACTCGAAGTTGTCCGCCGCCTGCCGCATCTTCGCGAGGCGCTCGCCCTCGCCGTCCGGCAGGCGATAGCTCGCGAGCGAGCCCAGCATCTCCGCCGCACGGTCGTATTCGAACTCCGAGAGCAGCGCGCGGATCATGCCGTAGGTCTTTTGCAGCTGCGCCTCCGAAAGCGGCGGCAATACGTCGTCGGGCGCGTTCTCCTTCTCCGGCGCGGCGAGCGGCGCGAGATGGTGTCCCAACGCGCGGCAGCGCGCCAGCAGGCCGTCCAGCTCCTCGTCCAGCGTCCTGGTGTCGCCCGCCTTGCCCGCCATTTCCAGCCGCTCCGCCATCGCGCTGATCTCGCCCGCGCCGATGGCGCGCGACGTGCTCTTGAGCGCGTGCATCTTGAGCGCGGTGAGCGCGACGTCGCCTCCGGCGTAGCAGGCCTCGACCTCGTCCGCGAAGGAAAGGGCGGTTCCGGCATAGATCTTCAGCGTGTCGAGATACGTCTCCTCCGTGCCGCAGAACTTCAGTCCGAGCGACACGTCGATCTCCCCCGTTTCGCCGAGCCAGTCCGGCAGCACGTGCGCTTCCTCCGGCTCCGTTTCCTCCGGTTCCGGTTTCTCCTGCTCCGGTTTCTTTTTTCGCTGCTTCTGCGTCTCCACCCGGCGCAGCTTGTCCAGCGGCAGGCGGTCCATGAGCATCTTCTCCAGCGCCCTGCTGTCCACGGGCTTGGACAGATAGTCGGAAAAGCCCACGTCGAGGTACAGCTCCCGCGAGCCGGAGATCGCGTTCGCGGTCAGCGCGATGAACTCCGTCTCCTCCGTCCCCGGCAGCTTTTTCATCTCTTGCAGCGTTTCGATGCCGTCCATGCCGGGCATCATGTGGTCGATGAAGATAACGTCATAGTGGTGCTGCTTCACCAGTTCGACCGCGTCGTAACCGGACGTCGCCGTGTCGACCGTGATCTGCGTCTTCTTGAGCAGCCCCTTGATGAGCGTCAGGTTGACCGCCATGTCGTCCACGACCAGTATCCGCGCGCGCGGCGCGTGGAACAGCTCGCTGTAGGCGGCGCGCTGCGCGCCGTCCCCCTCCAGCCGGACGGAATAGTTTCGGATGGGCGACCACTTGACGACCGGCTGCTCCACCGAGAAGGCGAACGTCGAGCCCTCGCCGTAGACGCTGTGCACCTCCAGCTCGCTGCCCATGAGCGAGAGCAGGTGCTTCGTGATGCTCATGCCGAGGCCCGTGCCCTCGATGTAATAATTGCGCGCTTCCTCGATGCGGGCAAACGGGGAGAACAGCCTTTCCAGGTCCTCCTCTTTCATGCCGATGCCCGTGTCGGTGACGCTGAACCGGAGCGAGATCTTGTCCTCGGAGAGCTTCTCGAAGCCGATCTCCAGCTTCACCGAGCCCTTCTCCGTGTATTTCACCGCGTTCGTCAGGATATTGATGACGCATTGGCGGATGCGGATCTCGTCGCCGTACAGCAGATGGGGCGTGCGCTCGTCCGCCTGCACCTCGAAGCGGAGCCCCTTCTTCTCCGCGCGGCCGCGCGTCATGTTCACCAGGTCGTTAATCAGCGTGCTGAGGTTGTACTGCGTGGGCACGATCTCCATCTTGCCCTCTTCGACCTTGGAAAAGTCCAGAATGTCGTTGATGATCGTCAGCAGCGTTTTTCCCGCGTTTTCGATGTTCTCCGCATAGGTCAGGATGTCGCTTTCGCTGCTCTCGCGCAGGATCATCTCGTCCATGCCGAGGATGGCGTTGATCGGCGTGCGGATCTCGTGCGACATGTTGGCGAGGAACGACGACTTGGCGCGGTTCGCGTTGTCCGCGTAGGTCTTCTGCTCCCTGTCGCGCAGCGCGTCCCGCGCCGTCTGCAGCACGGTCGCGCCCAGCAGGAAAATGAGGCCGATGCCGAGGAAGAGTCCGAAGCGCGGCGTCGCCGCGAAGTAGAAGTCCAACAGCTCCAGAGCGCCGAAGAAGGCCAGGCCGAGCATCCCCATCGCGGTGGCGAAATACTCCTTGATCCTGCCCGAACGGCCGTCCAGCACAAGCGTCACGAACGCCAGCAGGATGGCAAGCGCCGCCCAGCTGTGTGAAATATCGAGCGTATTGTAATAGTCGGCGACGCCGGCGGCGTTCAGCACGGAGTTCACGAGCACCTGTATCAGGATGACCGTCTCCATCGCCACATAATACTTTTCGTAGCGGTGCTTTTGCAGCTCGTTGAAATACATCATCACGAACGCCGGCAGGATCTCGATGAGGAGGAACGAGAAAACGTTGCTCAGGGACGGCGCGCGGAAGAGCAGCTGGCGGATCGCCGACTCGCTGAGCGACCACATGCCGGCGACCAAAATCGCCTCGCCGAGGTACAAAACGGTTCTGACGGAGGGCATCCGTTTGCGGACATAGAAGCAAAATCCGACCGTCAGCAGTCCCAGCAGCGTCAGCACGATGGAGGTCATCACCATGGAGAGGTTTTGCTGGATGTAGGGATACCAGACGTTGTTGCCGTAGCCGTAGGTCACGGTATGGTAGCGGCCGTTGCCGCCGTCCATGGAGATGATCTCGATCTCGACAACGCCGTTCGCGTCGCCGTCGTACAGATCGACCAGCAGGAACGCGCTGGGCGGCGCCTTCCGCCGGCTGAAATTCTCCACGCGGTAGTTGCCGCGCTCCTCCCCGTTGACGTAGACCGTCACGTTCTGCCGCTGCGAGCGGCAGCAAAGGTGCATCCCGTCGCGGACATTCGCCGGCAGCGTGTTGCGCAGGCGCACCGTCTTCCCCTCCGTCTCGCGGACGTTCATCGGAAGGCTCACATTCTGCTGCGTTTTCCCGCTCGGCTCAGAGAGCTTCCAGCCCGTCGCAAGCTCGTACGAGGTGAAACTGCCGATATGCGCCTCCCCCGCGCCGTCGGCAAAAAACATCGCATAAAGGAACAGGCACCCGGTGAGTGCCAGAATGATGATAAGCAGAGTTTTGACGATCTTATCTGTTTTCTTCATCTTTCGTTCCTTTATGACAGCGGTCGGTTTTACCGGACGGCGTCCTGCGGGAGCATATCGTGGTCGAACATGACGAGAGAATGGTTGTCCCGGATCAGCCTGGTTTCCAGCAGCTCGCCGGAGGCGTTGTCAAACGTGTCGCGGTAGATCTTCGACACGCGGTAGATCTCCTTGCCCTCCCGTTGGAAGTGATGACCCTCCTCGCGCAGCTCGTAGCGGCGGCTTTCCGGCCTGTCGCACCGCAACTCCGCGCGCAGCGTCTCGCCGTCGCGCCAGACAAGGATCTGATAGTCGTCGCTGGTGTTGTTGCGCAGGCGCAGGTCGATGTAGTTGTAGGCGACGGACGTTCCGGCGCTGAACGGGACGCGCTCGCCATGGTCGGGGGACAGCGCGTCGGAGTGGTAATGCACCTCCACCACGTCCAGCGGGCTGTGCAGCGCCAGCAGGTGCAGCGCGTTGCCCAGATTGCAAAGTCCCCCGCCGAGGCCGGGGTGGGTGACGCCCGCCTCGATGACGCGGCCGTCTTTATAACCGCGCCGCCGCGTCATCTTCCCCACGCAGCGCCAGAACGAGAAATACTCGCCGGGATGCAGGATCATGCCGTGGATGGTTCCGGCGGCCAGCGCGATGTTGTCCGCCTTGTTCCACTGGAGCACGGGGTCGATGTCCTTCCCCTGCTTGATAAGGCCGCAGGAATAGGCGTACACAAGGTTCGCAAGCGGCTCCGTGCGCTTTTCCGACGCGTAGGGCAGCGGGCGGAGCAGATTTTGCAGATGCCGCTTCGCGGTCTCTTTTTTTGCCGAGATGTGGTAGCTGAGCGGATTGATGTCGCTGAACAGGATCTCATGGCGCGCGAAGCGCCCCAGATTCTCCGCCGTGGAGGGATTCTCCGCCTTAACGTCCACGCCGCCCAGCCGCCGGTCGGCCTTTGTGAAGCGGTAGAGCGCCAGCACCGCCTTTTCGAGATACCGCTTCTTGCCGATCCGCTTCTCGCTGTCCAGCCGGATGAATTTGACGAGCACGTTCGCCATGCCGGCGCGGTTCGCGCCCAGCACGTCCTTGAACATCTGGTCGCCCAGACAGACGATCTGGCCCCTGTCCAGTCCCATCAGCTCCGCCGCCTTGAGAAAGCCGTCGCGCGAGGGCTTTCCCGCGTCGCAGACATAGACCGCGTCGATGTTCCGGATGAAGCGCAGCACGCGCTCCTCGTCGTTGTCGGTCACAAAGGCGATCTGAAAGCCCATGTCCCGCAAATCGCGCATCAGCGCCTCCACCTCGGGCGTCGCGTCGTCCCCGTGGTGGACGAGCGTGTTGTCGATGTCGAAAATAAGTCCGCGAAAGCCCTGCTCGTAGAGCCAGCGGTAATCCACGTCAAACGCGCTGCCCGCCGTTTCGTAGGGGTACAGTTCCTTCAGCTTCATGGCCGCTCCATATACGCGCACACGGCGTCGATCTGGGCGGCGATATCGTCGCCGAAACGGTGGTCAAAAAAGGCGCTGCCGATGGTGAAGCTCCAGGGTCCGAGCTCCTTGAGTTCATCCAGCCGCCTGTAGCTGTCGACGCTGCCCGCCACGCACACCGGACCGGGCACGGCCTGAACCACCTGCCGGTTGAGCGCCGCACCGTCGCCGGTGTAGCGGTAGCCCAGCAGGTCGATGCCGTACGCGCCCTTTTCGAGATACCGCTTCGACTGCTCGATCATGGACTCCGCCGTGCCCTCCAGCACGGAGGGGCGGTCGCGCACCTCGCCCACGAACGGGCAGTAGCGGATGCCCCTTTCCCGGCAGAAGCTGTTGATCGAGTCGAAGTACATCGTGCCCATCAGCAAGTCGCAGCCGCATTCCGCAGCCGTCCTCGCGCCGTGCAGCCCCTCCTCCTCCGAATAGGCGACGACCTCCAGCGCGGTGGTCTTGCCCTCGTCGTGCATGTAGGCAAAGAGCCTTTTCATCTCGTCCGGCGGTATGCCCTTTTCCTTAAAGCCCCAGTACGTCGCGGCGCTGTGCCGGCACGCACGGAATACGTCGTAGGCATTTGGAACGGTCATATCGTTGTAGGTGAGCATCACAACGAGAGCTGGAACATGTTTCATCGTGTTATTTCTTCTTTCATCAGCGATTGGGGTATGCAGTCAATGCTATCAAATAATGATACCATACTGTCCCGCCACAATGCAAGTCCGGAAGCGAAAAAAGTCGATTTGGGGCGACATTCGGAAAAAAATTTGGGAAAACCAGCCAAATGTCCGCCGCATCAGAATTTCAAATGAATGAAAATACAGTCCTTTCATGCCGCTCTCAACCGCCGAGCGAGGCGCTCAGCCGCGCCGTATACCACACGGCGGCAAGACACAGCAGCACGGCGGCGAGGGCAAGGATGGGCGCGAGGCGATCCGCCGCGGAGCGGATGCGCAGCAGCTTGTTTTCCAGCGGCACGTTCCGCTCCTGCCAGCGCATGAGCAGATCGTCGCCCAGCTGCTCCGCCCACGCGCCCGAAGGGGCGGCGTCCGCCAGCTCGGCGCAGAGCGCCTGCGCCCCGGCCTCGCCGGCGAGCCATTTCTCCACGCGCTCACGCCGCGTGCCGAGCGCGCGCGCCGCTTCCTCAGCAGAAAAACAGGCGCCGGCGGCGAGAAACACAGCCGCCTTGCGCTTGAGCGGGCGCTTCACCAGCCGCCACAGGTCGTCGCTGACCGCGGCGCCGGCAAGCTCCTCGAACGCCGCGCGCTTGAGCGGCGCGCTGCCCCTCCGATACCACGCGTCCTCCGACGCGCGGTACAGAAAACGGTAGAGAAGCAGCCGCGCGTCCTCGGTCGAGGGCGCGTCCTTTAGCTCCGCCAGATAGAGAAAGCCCTGGAACGCCGCCTGCTCCGCCCTGCGCGGACTGCCCGTGAGAAGGAGACAAAACCGGTATGCCGTCTCGCCCTCCGTATGCGCCAAATCATCGATAAAATTGCAAATTTCCCTCATAGCGCCACCCATTTCCTCAAAGGCTTGTCGCAACTGCACAAAATAAGTATTGCAATGGCGATGTTTTTCAAGTAATATCTATACTAGCATGTTTTCTGTGGGGATACAACCCCCGCGGGAGGCTGTGAAAAGAAGTACATCAAAAAAGAGGAGGAACCCATGAAAAAGCGTATTTTGTCCCTTTGCCTTGCACTTGCAATGATCCTGTCCCTCGCCGCGTGCGGCGGCGGCACCACCTCCGGCGGCGGTGAGACGCCCTCCGGCGGCGGCACCGCCACGACCACCCCGTCCGGCGGCGGCTCCACGTCCGCTGCGCCCGCTGCGGCGACCCTTTCCAAGGACGCCCAGCTCGCCAACGCCACCTTTGTCAACCCCAACGTCGGCAAGGGTATGTACGGCGGCACGTCCGAGGCCGGCGCCATCACGGTCGAGTGCTCCACGATGTCCGTGATGAACAGCATCAAGATGACTTACAACACCGAGCTTTCCATCGCCCGTCACTGCTATGACACGCTGGTCAAGCTCGACGCCGAGAACAATATCGTCCCCGCCGCCGCGGAGTCCTGGGAGTCCGCTCCCAACGCCGCCGGTGAGAAGGACATGGTCTGGACCTTCCATCTGCGTCCCGGCATCAAGTGGGTGGACAACACCGGCGCCGTGGTCGGCGACCTGAAGGCCAGCGACTTCGTCTTCGCGTGGAAGGAGCTGCTCAACCCCGACAACGCCGCCGAGTACTACAACTTCGCCGCGATCTTCAAGAACGCGCAGGCCTACTATGACTACAAGTCCGGCGCCGAGGGCGCTGCCGCGGTCGAGTGGGAGGACGTCGGCGTCAAGGCGCTCGACGACACCACCATCCAGATCGAGCTGGAGACCTATCTGCCCTACATGCTCCAGTACATGAAGTTTGAGGTGCTCTCCCCCATCTGCGAGGAGTTCTACAACAAGGTCGGCGCGGACGCCTACGGCACCGCCCCCGACAAGATGCTCTACAGCGGCGCGTTCTACATGACCGAGTGGGTGACGGACAACGTCATCACCGTGAAGAAGAATCCCGCGTGGTGGGATGCCGACAGCGTTACGCTTGAGACCATCCACTTCGCCAAGTACAGCGACGCCAACACCAAGTACAACGCCTTTGCCGGCGGCGAGATCGACATCATCGACATCACCGGCGAGCAGCGCGCGATGTTCACCGACGAGGGCTTCGACGTCATCTCCTACGTCGGCGGCTACAGCTACTATTTCCAGATCAACACCCTCGACGGCCCGAACGACGATCATCCCGAGGCGACGCCGTCCGACATGCACAGCAAGAGCCTGCGCAAGGCGATCTCCTACGCGCTTGACCGCCGCCAGATCATCGACACGGTGTTTAAGAACGACAACCAGCCCGCGCAGTGCTTCACCCTCGGCATCAGCGGCGTGAACGGCGAGTTCAACGACGCGGTCGTCGCGGCGAACGGCGGCTCCCTCTATCCCGAGCACGCCGACACCGCCAAGGCGCAGGAGTACCTCGCCCAGGCGCTCACCGAGCTGGGCTACAGCGACGCCTCCCAGATCAACGTCACCCTGATGACCAGTGAGGGCTCCCAGAACGAGAAGCTCTCCCAGGTCGTGCAGGAGCAGATCCGCCAGGCCCTCGGCTTCGAGCCGAAGATCGAGGTGCTGACCATCACCGAGGCGCGCGCCCGCCGCAACAAGCTCACCTATGACATGTTCATGGGCGGCTGGGGCCCGGACTACAATGACCCCATGACCGACCTCGACCTGTGGATGAGCGGCAACGGCAACAACCACACCGGCTATGCCAACCCCGAGTATGACGCCCTCATCGAGTCCACCAAGACCGAGACCGACGCCGCCGCGCGCGAGAAGATCTTCATCAAGGCGGAGCAGATGATCGCCGAGGACCAGTTCATCATCCCCGTCTACTGGAGACACGAGGACTACGTCGCCAGCGAGAAGATTGCGTCCGGCGCCGTCCGCCGTTCCTTCCAGGGCTACTTCCTCGCGTACACCACGCTCAAGTAATACGCGATCCCCTGCCGGTACCGCGTCCAAACCTCGCAACGAGTGAAAAGCCGCGGCACGGGAGCTTGTATCCCGTGCCGCGCTTTTTGGGCGTATACCGTTCTCCCGCAGCCAGCAAAGTTAAGGAGGAGAAAACTTGCTTCGATATGTTCTCAAGCGCATCGGCTACGCGGTGCTGACGCTGTTTTTCCTCGTCACCATCTGCTTCTTCATGATGCGCGCCCTTCCCGGCGACCCGTTTATCGGCGATAAGACGCCGTCCGCCACCACCATGGCGAACATGCGCGCCAAATACGGTCTGGACAAGCCGCCCATCGTGCAGTACTTCATGTACCTCGGCAACGTGCTGCGCGGCGACCTCGGCACCTCGCTGACCTACGAGCGTCCGGTCGTGGACATCGTAAAATCCGCGTTTGCCGTCTCTGCCGACCTCGGCATTCGCGCGCTCATATTCGCCGTCATCATCGGCGTGCTGCTCGGCGCGGTGGCGGCGATCAAACGAGGCGGGGCGATGGATACCCTGTCCATGGTCGTCGCCATGATCGGCGTGTCTGTGCCCAGCTTCATTCTCGGCGCCCTGCTCCAGTATTTCCTTGCCCTGAAGCTCAACAAGGCGGTGGGTCATCAGATCTTCGCCGTGCAGGGCTGGGGCAACTTCAAGCAGACCGTGCTGCCGGCGTTCGCGCTCGGCCTCGGCTCGCTTGCCACGGTCTCCCGCCTGATGCGCACGAGCATGCTCGACGTACTCAATCAGGACTACATCAAGACCGCCCGCGCCAAGGGTCTTTCCCAGCGCGGCATTCTGTGGCGTCACGCGGTGCGCAACGCCATCATGCCCGTGGTCACGATCATGGGCCCGACGACGGCGGCGGTGCTGACCGGCACCTTCGTCATCGAGAGCATCTTCAACATCCCGGGTCTCGGCAAATACTTCTCCATGAGCGTCAAGGATCTCGACTTCACGATGATCGGCGGCACCACCATCTTCTACGGGGCGCTGCTGATCGTCTGCACGCTGATCGTCGACCTGCTCTACGGCTTCATCGACCCGCGCGTCAAGCTGGAGGGATAGCCCATGGATACAGTAACGATTTCAAAGGACCGCTTCGCCTACGTGGGCGAGGACGCCAAGGAGCGCGAGGCGATCGCGCGCCCGAGCATGACCTTCATGCAGGACGCCACGCGCCGTCTGCTGAAAAACCGCGTTGCGCTGGTCTGTCTCGTCCTGCTCGCGGCGCTGATCCTCATCTCTCTGCTCGCGCCGGTCTTCTCCCCGTTTGACTACCGCGAGCAGCACTACGGCCATGAAAATGCCCCCATGGGGACGGTCTGCACCAAGGAGGACTGCCCCGGCTGCGGCCACAAGCACATCTTCGGTACGGACGACCTCGGGCGCGACATCTTCACGCGCTGCTGGATGGGCGGCCGCGTGTCGCTGCTCATCGCGTTTTCGACCGCGCTGATCGACTTCTTCCTCGGCGTGATCTACGGCGGTATCTCCGGCTACTTCGGCGGCACGACGGATATTATCATGATGCGTATTCTGGAGATCATCAACGGCATCCCGTATCTGATGATTATCATTCTGCTGCGCATGATTATGCCCGGCGGCGTGCTGAGCATCATCGTGGCGTATTCGCTCGTCGGCTGGATCCCGATGGCGCGCCTCGTGCGCGGCCAGGTCGTCGCGCTCAAGCAGCAGGAGTTCATCTCCGCGGCGGAGGCGCTGGGCGCAAGCCCCTCGCGACTGATCGCGAAGCACCTGCTGCCGAACACGATCTCCGTCGTCATCGTGCGCGTGACGCTTTCCATCCCGGCGGCGATCTTCTCCGAGGCGTGGCTGAGCTACATGGGCCTCGGCGTGCAGTTGCCGCTGTGCTCGTGGGGTTCGCTGGCGCAGACGGGCATCGAGAATTTCCGTCTCTATCCCTCGCAGCTCATCATCCCCGCCGTGTGCATCAGCCTGACGATGCTCGCGTTCAACCTGTTCGGAGACGGCCTGCGCGACGCCTTCGACCCCAAGCTGCGGAGGTGAGCGCATGAGTGAAAGAATTCTGACCATCAACGATCTGCACGTCTCGTTCGACACCTATGCCGGCGAGGTCAAGGCGGTGCGCGGCGTTTCGCTGCACGTCGACCGCGGCGAGGTGCTTGCCATCGTGGGCGAGTCCGGCTGCGGCAAGTCCGTCACGGCGCAGACCATCATGAAGCTCAACCCCATGCCCCCCGCGCGCATCGTCAAGGGCGAGATCAAGCTCGGCGAGCACGACATCGTGGCGATGTCCGACCGTGAGATGCAGACCATCCGCGGCCGCGAGGTGTCCATGATCTTCCAGGACCCCATGACGTGCATGAACCCCACCATGCAGGTGGGCAAGCAGATCGTGGAGGCGATCAAGCTCCACCGCAAGCTCTCGCCCGCCGAGGCGAAGGCGGAGGCGATCCGCTGCCTCAAGCAGGTGAACATCCCCAACCCGGAGGAGCGCGCCAAGCAGTATCCGCACGAGTTTTCCGGCGGCATGCGCCAGCGCGCCATGATCGCCATGGCGCTCTCGTGCGACCCGAAGCTCCTCATCGCCGACGAGCCGACCACGGCGCTCGACGTGACGATCCAGGCGCAGATCATGGACCTGCTCGGCGAGCTTAAATCGCAGATCAACACCGCCATCATCCTCATCACGCACGACCTCGGCGTCGTCGCGGGCTCCGCGGACCGCGTGGCGGTCATGTACGCGGGCAAGATCGTGGAGACCGGCGCCTCGCGCGACATCTTCTACCGCAACGCGCACCCCTACACGCAGGCGCTTTTGAAGAGCCTGCCGTCTCCCAACACGACCAAGCAGGAGCGTCTGGTCTCCATTCCCGGCACGCCGCCCGACCTCCTCAGCCCGCCCAAGGGCTGCGGCTTCGCGGCGCGCTGCAAGCACTGCATGAAGATCTGTCAGGAGGAATACCCGCCTGAATTCAAGCTGGACGAGGGGCACACCGCAAGCTGCTGGCTGCTGCATCCCGATTGCCCCGGCGCAGCGGAAAGGGGTGAGAAGGATGGAGAATAAGAACGCCCCCGTGCTCGTGGAGGCGCAGAACCTCTGCAAGTATTTCAAGGTCAGCGGCGGCCGCGTGCTGCACGCGGTCGAGGATGTGAGTCTCTCCATCCGCCGCGGCGAAACGCTCGGCCTCGTGGGCGAATCCGGCTGCGGCAAGTCCACGCTCGGGCGCACGCTCATGGGCATCTACACGCCCACCAAGGGCAAGCTGCTCTTCGACGGCAGGGAGATGGACCTGCACAACAAGCGCGAGCGCTTTGACTTCACCAAGCAGGCGCAGATCGTGTTTCAGGACCCCTATGCCTCGCTCGACCCGCGCATGACCGTCGGCTCGATCATCGAGGAGGGCATGGTCATCCACAACATGTACGACGAGGAGGGCCGCAAGCGCCGCGTGGCGGAGCTGCTCGACACCGTCGGCCTCAACCGCGAGCACGCCAACCGCTTCCCGCACGAATTCTCGGGCGGCCAGCGCCAACGCATCGGCATTGCCCGCGCGCTCGCCATCGAGCCGGAATTCATTGTCTGCGACGAGCCGATCTCCGCGCTCGACGTGTCCATTCAGGCTCAGATCATCAACCTGCTGCACAATTTGCAGGAGCAGCTCGGTCTGACGTATCTGTTCATCGCCCACGACCTGAACATCGTCAAGTACATCTCCGACCGCATCGCGGTCATGTATCTCGGCAGCGTCGTGGAGCTGGCTTCCAGCTCGGAGCTCTATGCCAACACCCTGCACCCCTACTCGCGGGCGCTGCTCTCCGCCGTGCCCATTCCCGATCCGGAGCTGGAGGCGCAGAAAAAGCGCCAGATCATCTCCGGCGACGTGCCCAGCCCCATCAACAAGCCCAAGGGCTGCGCGTTCTCCAGCCGCTGCCCGCTCGCCTGCGACAAGTGCCGCGAGAGCGTCCCGCCGCTGCGCGAGATCACGCCCGAGCACTTCTGCGCCTGCCATCTGGTGGAGCCGGAAAAATAAAGGAGAGGTCATATGAACGAGGTCGTGGAACAGCTTTACGCGCGTAAATCCGTCCGGGTGTACGCCGACCGTGAGATCGACGAGGCGATCGTGCAGGAGATCCTGACGGCTGCGGCGATGGCGCCGACGGCGGGAAACCAGCAGCTCTACACGATCCTGCGGATCACCGATCCGGCGCTGAAGCTGCGGCTGAGCGAGTCCTGCGACCATCAGCCGTTCATCGCCGAGGGCAAGCTGGTGCTCGTGTTCTGCGCGGACTGCCTCAAGTGGTACGAGGCGTTTTGCGACGCCGGCTGCGAGCCGCGGAAGCCCGGCGAGGGCGATCTGCTGCTCGCGGTGGACGACGCGCTGATCGCCGCGCAGAATGCGGTGGTCGCGGCGGAGTCCCACGGCATCGGCTCGTGCTACATTGGCGACATCATGGAAAACATCGAGACGCAGCGCGAGATCCTCTCCCTGCCGGAGTATGTGTTCCCCGCCGCGCTGCTGGTCTTCGGCTATCCCACGGAGCAGCAGAAGGCGCGTCCGAAGCCCGCGCGCGTCGATCCGCGCTTCATCGTCCATGAAAACGCCTATCACCGCCTCGGCGCGGACGAGCTGCGGGAGATGCTGGGCGGCAAGTGCGCAACGGGCGCCTACGAGGATTGGATGCGGGCGTTCTGCAAGCGCAAGTACAACTCCGGCTTCTCCCGCGAGATGACGCGGTCGGTGCGGGAATACCTCAAACAGTTCGCCGACTGAACAAACAAAAAAATGACGCGGAGCGTTTTCGCTCCGCGCCATTTTTTGTTGGGTTACAGATATTCCCCGGGAACCTCGATCGTGAGGTCGGAAAGCGGGAAGGTCGCGCAGGGGTGGATAAAGCCGTATTTCTTGTCCGCCCAGCGCCGTCCGTCGTTCTCCTCCGGCATGAAATACTCGCCGGAGAGCAGCCTGCTGCGGCACCAGCCGCACTCGCCGCTGCGGCAGCGCGACGGGGCCTTGATGCCCGCGCGCTCCAGCGCCACGAGGATCGGCTCATTCGCGAACGCGTCGATCACGCACTCGTTCGGCCCCTGCTTCACGGTGAGCTTGTAGACGGCGTCCTTCGACGCGGCGGGATAGCCAGGCTGCTCCCAGACCTTCTTCGTCACGCCCAGCATCTCGCGCCGCACCAGACGGCGCGGCAGCTCCAGCTTCGCGACCTCCTTCTCGACGAAGCGGTACATTGCCTCGGGGCCGCAGATGAAGATGCTGTATTGCTCCGGCGCGACCTTGCGGATCAGCTCCGCCGTGATGAAGCCGTGCTCGTACCCCTCCTTCTCCTCGTCGGAGAGGACGTGCACGACCTTGACCTTCGGACAGGCTGCGGCGATCTCGTTCAGCTCGTCGCGGAAGAGGATCGCGTTTTCGCTGCGGCTGCCGAAGAGGATCGTCAGGTTGAAGTCCTCGATCCCATCGCGGATGGCGTACGCCATGGAGAGGAACGGCGTGATGCCGCTGCCGCCCGCCAGCGCGACGACGTCCTTGCAGTCGCGGTACTTGTCGAAGTAGAAATCGCCCTGCGGCGCGGACGCCTTGAGCTTGTCGCCCGCCTTCAGGTTTTGAAGCATCCAGTCCGCGGCAAAGCCTGACGGGTTCGCTTTGACGGTGACGGCGTACATACCCTCCAGCGCCCACTTGGGGCCGGAGCTGATGGAGTACGGGCGCGTCACGAAGCTCTCGCCGACGGCGAGCTTTAAGGACAGGTACTGCCCCGCGCGGAAATAGGGAAGCGGCTTGCCGTCCTCGCGCGCAAACACGAAGCTCTTCGCGCCCGCCTCGCCGTGGTCCACGACGTCCTTTACCACGAGGTCGATGAAATCCGGGTGCAGCGCCTTCGCGTTCTCATTGATGGGGAACGTCGCGACGATCTCGTTTGCGGGAGCCGCCTGGATCGCCTTTTCGCGGTCCGCCGCCATGTTCTTGAACTTGAGCATGTCCAGCGCGCCAATCAGGCTGACCTTCACATTCGCCATCAGTTCGCACCCCCTTCCGCCCAGTCCTTGAGATCCTTGAGCGCCAGCCTGCCGACCAGCGAGCCGCAGATGAACGCGCCGCTGTAGCCGTCGCCGCGCGGGCCGCCCGCGCCGATGGGGCGCAGGCCCTTGACGGGATAGTCCTGTTTCAGCATCATCATGCGCGGCATGATGCCGTCCCAGTCGCGCACCTCGTGGCCGTAGACCGCGCCCTCGGGCACGCCGAGATAGCGGGCGAAGGTCCACGGGGACGCGATGGAGACCTCCTCGATGTGGCCGGAGATGTCGATGCCGGTCTTCTGCTTGACGATGCCGAGCATCTTGTCGGTCATCTTCTCCTTGAGCGCCACATAGTCTTTTTGAGAGCAGCCGTTCCAGTCCTTCGGCGAGCCGAAGGTCGTGATGGAACAGACGCAGGTGCCCTTGGGCGAGAATTCGGGGTTTGCCACGTTGTAGCACAGGAAGATGCAGTATTCGTTGGTGCTGACGCCGCCGAGCAGGTTGTTGTACTCCTTCACGGAATCCGAGCCGCCGGCGAGGAAGTAGCTGTAGTTCTCGATCCCCAGCTCGTGATAGTCGCAGTCGAGGCAGAAGTAGGCGACGAACATGCGCGCGCCGTAGCGCTGGAAACGCGCGGCGGAAAGCTTCTTCTCGCGCTCCGGCACCAGCTCCTTCGGCACCATCTTGCCGTAGACGATATCGGCGTTGATGTTCGGCAGGCACATGTCGCACGCGACGTCGCCCAGCGTGGTCTTCACGCCGCAGAGCTTATCGCCCTCAAAGAGGAACTGCTCGGCGCGGCAGTTGAACCACGCCTCGCCGCCGAGCTGATAAAAGCGGTCGAGCAGGGCGCTGGACAGCTCGTGCGAGGTGTGCAGCGGGATATACGCGCCGAGTCGGACGTAGCGCTGCATCATGGAGGCATAGTGGAAGAACGACAGGTGCTCCATGTCAACGCCCAAATAGCCCCAGTAGGTCGAGAGGATGTCCTGACACTTCTGCGGCAGCTTCATGGCGCGGAACACCTTCGCCACGGGATACGCGCCCGTGCGCAGCATGTTCGGGAAGTGCTCGCGCATGTACTTGGGGTCCGCCTTGCCCGCGCTCGCCGACGTGTAGATCGCGCCGAGGCGGATCTCCTCGTACAAATCGAACAGCTCGCGCATCTTGGGCGTGCTGCCGGGGACGTACTCCTCCATCTTTGCGATGAACGCGTCGATGCCGTCCGGCATGGTGACGTCCATGGGCGAGCCGTCCGAGTATTTGGAGATCACGCGGAAGCAGTCGGGACACTGTACCCAGTTGAGGTCCACGCCGTACTCGCCGAACAGCTCGCGGATCTCACCGGGCATGGACGCTGTGCCGACGTCGCACAGCTCGTGCAGCGAGGGCTCTATCTCAAAGCGCCCTCTTCGGAAGCTGGTGGCGCAGCCGCCGGGAAGGTTGTGCTGCTCGATCAGCAGCGTTTTCTTCCCGCCGAGCTGCATCCGGATCGCCGCGGACAGTCCGGCGTTGCCGGCGCCCACAACGACCGCATCGTACTTGACCATAGGATCGTTTCTCCCTTCCTGTTTTATTGTTTCGGAACACCTCCGGATATGAAGAATGGAAACGTGCGCGGCAAATGCCCGCGCTCACGCCCTCGCGCGCGAGAGCATACCGCGCAGCACGGCGGCGGATATGCCCTGCCGTTGCCCCGCGTAGTCTTTGCCGCCGAGGATGGTTTTCTCGACCCGCAGCGTGCCGAGGCGGTCGGCGGGCGTCTCGTAGGGGTTCGCGGAGAGGACGGCCATGTCCGCGACCTTGCCCTTCTCCAGCGAGCCGCGCTCCTTCTCATCGAACGTCGCCCAGTAACCGTTGTAGGTCGCCATGCGCAGCGCATCCCGAATCGAGACGCGCTGCGCGGGGTTGGAGTGGTTGACCGCCTTGTCGAGCCAGACGATCGGGTCGGGCGAGGTGCAGGGCGCGTCGCTGCCGAACGAGACGACGCAGCCGCGCTCCAGAAACGTGCGCACGGGATTGAGCGCGGCGTTGCGCTCGCTGCCGAGCAGCTTTTCCGTGTACTCCTGCGGCTCCTGCCGCCAGTTGTCGAAGGCGACCTGCATGGGAACCTGAATGTGGTACTTTTCGCAGATATCGACGCCCTCCGGCGTGGGAAGGCAGGCGTGGATGATGCCGTGGCGGTGGTCGTCGCGCGGGCAGTCGTCGAGCGCGGCCTTGAGCGCGCGCGTCGCCTGGTCGAAGGCGCGGTCGCCGATGGCGTGCATCTCGATCTGGAGGCCGAGGCGGTTCGCCGCCTTGCAGAACGCCGTCACCTGCTCGTCGGTGTAGTACAGCACGCCGGAATTCGACGCGTCGCTCGCGTAGGGCGCGTTCATGGCGGCGTCCTGCGAGCCGAAGCAGCCGTCGAGCGCGCAGGCAAAGCAGCCGCCGATGCGCGGAAGTCCGCGCGAGGTCGCGACCCTTGTGTCCATCGACTGCGGAAACACGCGGATCTGCATCCCGCTCTGCGCGCTCCGGGCAAACCACGTCTCCATGGAGATGTCGGCGTTGAGGGCGAAACCCACGCCGCTGACGCTGTGGATCATGCCGATGCCGCGCGACGCCTCGTAGTCCGCCGCGCCCTGCATATCCCGCAGCAGCTCGCTGATGGGGATGGTGTTTGTGATGTAGTCCGACACGGCGAAAAACGCCTCCTGATTCATCTCGCCCGTGTCGGGGTGGTAGCCGCGCAGCGATTGGATCTTCTTCGGCAGCTTTTGCAAAAGCGCCGTGTTCACCACGCAGGCGTGCCCGTCGTACTTGACGAGGAACAGCGGCTTGCCGTGGGTGACGCGGTCCAGCTCCTCGCGGCTGACAAGGCGGCGCTCCGCGACCGAGTACGGCGACGCCCCGAAGGCGATGAGCGACTTGCCGGAGGCGCGGCGCGCAAACTCGTCCACCATCTGCAAGATCTGGTCGTTAGACGTGGCGTCCATGACGTTCAGCCCCGCGTGGAAGAGCGAAAAGGACGCGAAGTGCTGGTGCGTGTCGGCAAACGCGGGGATCAGCGCCCGCTCGCCGAGGCTGACGCGCTCCTCCCTTGCGTACGCCGCCGGAAGCTCTCTGCCGACGTAGGCGATCCTGCCGCGGTCCTCGACCAGATAGCGGCAGACCTCGTCGGTCCGGTTGACGGTCAGAATGCTGCCCTCGTAGACCTTCATGTGCCTCTCCCCTTTTCTCCGTATGGATTTGAAACGATTATACCACCGCGTTTCCGCGCCGTCAATTTGCAGAAGGCGGTTCGCGGCAAAAACGGCAGGTTGTTTTTCCGCGCAGGTTGTGTTATTCTGTCGATGACAATACCGCGCGTATTGAGAAAGTGAGGTGGAGATATGTCCGAAACACAGGGAAATCCAAGGCAGCCGGCCACGAGGAGGGAGCATCTGTATCAGATCCTGATCCTTGCCGTGCTTGCCGTCATCGCGCTGATGCTTTTCGTGCATCCGCGCACCAAACCGCAATCGCAGGAGGACGTCTCCGCCCAGGCGAGCGCGGAGGAGCCGTCGGTCATCGTGCGGGATCGCTTCGTGGAGGTCGAGCGCGAGATCACGGTGGAGACGATCCAGCAGGGGCTGCGCGACATGGGCGTCCTCATCACGGGCGAGTACTTTTTCACGGACGTCATCACCGATTCCACCGCTCTGGCGCTTTTCAACCATCAGATCCCGTTCACCGAGTCGCGCTACATCGTGCGTTACGACGGCTCGGTCAGCGCGGGGATCGACCTCGCCACCGCGTGGATCGTGAAGGATGACGAGCTGAAAAAGATCACCGTCCACATCCCTCCCGCATCGATCCAGACGGTGAGCATCGACTTCAACAGCTTTGAGAAGATCGAGGAAAAGGACGGTATCGGCACCCGCATTTCCGTCGAGGACTACAACGACGGCTTGAAGCAGCTGGAGCTGGACGCGCGGGTCAAGGCGGTGGATCAGGGGCTGCTGGCGCACGCCGACGAGAACGCGAGGCTGATGATCTCCCGTTTTGTCGGCAGTCTGGTCGATACCTCCCAGTATTCGCTGGACTTTGTGTCCGATTCACGAGGCAGGTGATACGATGAGAGAGAAAAATCTGGCGAAAGCCCTGTTCTGTCTGGTCATGGTGCTCGTGGCGCTCGCCTCCTATCTGTTCGTCGCGGACGCCGCGACGTCGACGGAGCGCAACCAGAGCGTCTACGCGTCCATCAACGAGAAGGCGGAGACCGTGCTCAAGCTCACCGCCGCATCGACCGTCGCCTCCGCGGGCATCTCCGCGATCCCCGGCGACACCGCGACGCCGATCGCGGGCAAGCTGGCGGACTTCACCGAATACTTCCTGCTGATCCTCTGCGTGCTGTACGCCGAAAAATACCTGATGACCATTATCGGCGCCGCCGCGTTTAAGATCCTGATCCCCTGCGCCTGCCTGCTGCAGATCGTCGCCGTGTTTTGGAACCGGCGCGCCATGCGGCAGCTCTCCGTCAGGCTCGTGGTGTTCGCTCTGGCGGTCTTCATCGCCATCCCCGCCAGCATCGGCGTGGCGGACATGGTCTACGACACGTACAAGTCCTCCATCGACGCCACGATGCGCGAGTCGGACCGTTTGAGCGCCGACACCTCGGGGCTCTCCGAGGCGAAGGGGAACGACAATCTGATCGCCGCCATTCTGGATAAGCTGTCGGAGACCGCGAGCGACCTCGCGGACAGGGCGGCAAAGCTCCTCAACCGCTATATCGAGGCGCTTGCGATCCTGATCGTGACGTCCTGCATCATCCCGCTGCTGGCGCTCGCGTTCTTCCTCTGGCTCATCCGGCTGCTCACCGGCGCGAACGTGTTCGGCGCGCTTTCGTCCCGTCCCCTCGATTTCCGCGCATGGTCGAGGGGCAGAAGCGCGGGTGAGCACGAAAACGGCGGCCCGTCCGTATGACCGAACCGCGAAGCCCCGCAAGCCAAGCCGAAAGCCATCAACAAAAAGCGCCTGCCCCATTCATGTGAGGCAGGCGCTTTCCTTATGCGCTTGTATGGTTGCTGTGCTTTTCAAACCAGTCCGTGATCTCTTTGAGCCGGCGCAGGCGGTGCTTCGGCTTTCCGGAGCGGCTAAGCTCGTGGTTCTCGCCGTGGAACAGGCACAGCCGCGCCTCGACGCCGCGGTCGACCAGCGCCGCGTACATCTGGATACCCTGCTCCAGCGGGCAGCGGTAGTCCTCGTCCGAGTGGATGAACAGCGTCGGCGTTTTGGCGTTTTTGACGTACTTGAGCGGCGAGTGCTCCCAGAGCTTTTCCGGCTCGTCATAGAAGTCCGCGTCGTTCTGGTCGTTGCCAAAGTAGAAGCCGATGTCGCTCGTGCCGTAAAAGCTCAGCCAGTTGGAGATGGAGCGCTGGCTCGCCGCGCAGCAGAAGCGGTCGGTGTGCCCGATGATCCAGTTTGTCATGAAGCCGCCGTAGCTGCCGCCGGTCTCGCACACACGCTTTTCGTCGATCTGCGGGTATGCCTTGAGCACGGCGTCCGTGAAGTCCATCAGGTTCTGATAGTCCTCCGCGCCGTATCTTCCGCGGATGTCGGCAAACGCGTTGTCGCGCCCGTCGCTGCCGACGGGGTTGCAGAAGAACACGAAGTAGCCCATGCCCGCCCAGAGCTGCATCTCGTGGTAGAACACCGGCCCGTAGACGGTCTTGGGCCCGCCGTGGACGTCGAGCACCGCGGGATACTTCTTCGCCGGATCGAAGTCTCTGGGCTTCAGCACCCAGCCGCCCAGCTCCCGGCCGCAGCTCTCAAAGGAAAGCGGCTCCGGCCGCGCGACGTACCGGTCCTCCAGCGCGGCGGCGTTGAAATCGGAGACGCGCGTCACCTCACCCGTTTTGAGGTCGGCGCGGTAGAGCTCCTGCAGGCGCATGTCGTAGAGCGCGATGAGCAGCGCCTCGTCCCCGCAGACGTCAAAGGCGTCGATGCTGCCCTCCTTGGTGACGAGCGGCGTATCGCCGCCGTCCGCGTCCAGCCGGTGCAGCACGCAGCTCCCCTCGCGCGTCGTCAGGTGGTAGAGGCTGCCGCCGTGCTCCAGACATTGCCTCCCGCCGCCGAGACGGCAGTCGCTGCCCACGGAGCCGTACATGCCGTACTCCTCCTCCCGCACGACGGAGAGCGCGCCGGTTTTTGTATCCACGCCGTAGATCCATGCGTTCTCGTTGAGGCCGAAGCGCCTGAGCGCGTTGGCAAAGAGCCAGAGCCTTTCGCCCGCGCTCTCCATACCCTCGAAGCACAGCTCGCCGTCCTCCAGTACCGCGCGCGTCCCGCCGGTTTTCCAGTTCACCGCGCGCAGCGCGAAGCCCCGGATGGAAAGCCGCGGCGCGCGCGGATTGACGGCGAAGAACACCTCGTCGCCCATGACCGCGAAATCGAGCAGGTCGTCGGGCAGCTGCGTCACCGGCTCGACCTTCAGCGGATCGAGGCTCACGAGGAAAAGCCTCTCGCGCTTCCCGTTCGTCACGCCCTCGCCGTTGCCCCAGAACGGCAGCTCGTCGAAGACCTCGTAGTCCTTGTCCTCTTCGCGCTCCTTTTTGACCTTCTCGCGCTCCTCCTTGTCCGCGGACCAGAGCTCGGGATATCGCTTGTCGACCGCGGCGCTGACGGCAAAGTGTGTCCCGTCCAGCACACGGATGCCGCTCACGGCGAAGGGCAGCTCAAAGAGCGGCAGCGCCTCACCGCCGCGCAGGTCGAGGACGTAGTACGGGGTGAACGCCTCCTTCGCCTCGGCGCGCTTCTTCTCCTTCGCCGTGCGCACCGCCGGAAAGATCAGGCGCTCGTCGTCCAGCCAGCAGAAGCTGCCCTCCTTGCCAATGGCGGTCAGCTGGCGCGTCTTTCCGTCCTCATAGAGCCACAGACGGCGCTCGTACGTGTTCTCCTCCTCGTCGGCGTTGGCGACAACGAAGGCGGCGCGCCTCCCGCCTGGCGCGTAACGGATCTCCGAGAGGAATTTATAGGTCAGGATATCGTTTAACTCGATTGCTTTCATGCGTTCGTCCTCTTCATTCCGCGACTCTCTCGCCGCCGATATAGACCACCCTGCGCCGCAGCGAATCGTCGCAGACGACGAAATCGGCGCGCTTTCCCGGTTCGATCGAGCCGATCTCGTCCGCCATGCCGATCGAACGCGCGGGCACGATCGTCGCGGCAGCGACCGCCTCCTCGCGCGCGATGCCGAAGCGGACCGCGTTGCGCAGGCAGTCCCACAGGTTCGTCGCCGAGCCGGCGAGCGTGCCGTCGGCGAGCGTGGCGCGACGGTCCCTGAGAAAGACCTCCTGCCCGCCGAGGGTGTAGTTCCCGTCCGGCATTCCGCAGCAGCGCACCGAGTCCGAAATCAGGCACAGCCGCTCCGGAAACAGCCGGAACGCCATGCGCACGACGCTCTCGTGCACGTGCAGGCCATCGCAGATCAGCTCCGCGTAAACATCCCGCTCGGCGGCGGCGCCGATGACGCCGGGCTCGCGATGGTGGATCGGCGGCATGGCGTTAAAGAGGTGCGTCAGGTGCGATGCGCCCGCGTCGAATACGGCGCAGGCGTCCTCGTAGCCGGAGGCGGTGTGCGCGACCGACACCGTGCACACAGACGCGGCGCGGCGCGTAAATTCCGCCGCCCCCGCCAGCTCCGGCGCGACGTCGACGATGCGGATCAGTCCGCCGCAGCCGTCGTTCAGTGCGCGGAACATCTCAAAATCCGGCGCTCGCAGATACGCGGCGTTCTGCGCGCCCTTCTTCTTCTCCGAGAAGAAGGGGCCCTCCATGTGGATGCCGATCAGGCGCGCGCGGCCGACGGCTTCCTGCCGCCGGTACGCGGCCGCCGTGCCGAACGCGCGCTGCAGCTCGTCAAACGGCAGCGTCATCGAGGTCGCCGCGAACGAGGTGACGCCGTTTTTCGCGTAGTACGCGCCCATGCGCGCGAGCCCGTCCGCGTCGCCGTCGGAAAAGTCCGCGCCGGAATTGCCGTGCGTGTGGATATCCACCAGCCCCGGCACAACAAAGGCGCCGCCGAGGTCGGCGCCGTCCCCCTCCGGGACGGTGTCCGGCACCTCGGCAAAGCGTCCGTTCTCCACGCGGAAGGCGCCGTGTTCAAAGCGCCGCCGCGCGGTATAGATCATGGCATTTTTAAAAAGCATCGTCTTTCTCTCCCCGACGCTACAGTGTGTTTCGGTATTCGTTGGCGCTCATGCCCGTCACGCGCTTGAACACGCGGGCGAAGTGCGCCGTGTCGGCATAGCCCACCCGGTCTCCGATGTCGGCGATCTTGAGGCTGGGATCGGCGAGGAGCGTCTGCGCCGCCTTGACGCGGATGGAGTTGAGCACGTCGTAAAAGCTCTTCCCCGCGTGGTGGTTTAAGAGCTTGGAGAGGTGCCACTGGGAGACGTAGCAGTGATCCGCGACGCTCTGGAGCGTCAGCTTTTCGGCGTAGTGCTCCTCCATGTACGCCGTCGCCTGCCGGACGATGAAGCTGCCCGCGTTTTTCCCCGCGCCGTCCTCTTCCTCGTCCTCCGCGCCCGCCGACTGCGCGAGCTTATCAGTCATCGCGCGCAGCGCCTCGCAGATCTCGTCCATCTTGGAGGGCTTGAGCAGGAAGCGCGTCACGCCGAGGCGGATCGCCTCCTGCGCATAGCTGAAATCGCGGTAGCCGGTGAGCACCGTCACCTGCATGTCGGGAAATTCGCTGCGCAGTCCCGCGAGCATGGTCAGCCCGTCCTGTCCCGGCATACGGATGTCCGTGAACAGGATGTGCGGGCGGACCTCCCGCACGAGCGCCGCGCCCTTCTCCGCGTCCTCGGCCGTGCCGGCGACGGCACAGCCGTATTCCTCCCACTTGACGACCCTGCGAAGCCCCTCCGCAATGAGCCGCTCGTCGTCGATCAACACCACACGATACATCCCATCGCTCCCCTGTTGTGAGATCAGGCCATGCCGTGTGTCATTTTACCCTTTGATCGCGCCCGCCGTCAAGCCCTTAATGATGTGCTTTTGCAGGCACACGTACACGACCAGCACTGGGATGATGACCAGCACCACGGAGGCAGCCATCAGGCCGTAGTTGACGCCAGCCTGCGAGCTGATCTCGTTCAAAAGGCCCGTGATCGCCCGCTCCTGCGGATAGCGCAGGAAGAACGACTGGGTGAACAGGTCGTTGTAGCTCCAAAGGAACGCGAAGATCGCGACGGTGGCGAACGACGACTTTGCCGCCGGGATGATGATGCGGAAGTAGATCTGCACCACGTTGCAGCCGTCGAGGTACGCGCTCTCCTCCAGCTCGATGGGAACCGAGCGGATGAAGCCCATCAGGATGATGATGGCGAAGCAGAGGTTGCCCGCGATCTGCGGCAAGATCACCGCGATCAGGCTCAGCCAGCGGTTGCCCGTGCCGGCGATGCCCATGAGTGCCTCCAGCCGGAACACGGGGATGATCGTGGAGAACACGGGGAACATCATGCCCGCGAGCACGAGGCTGTGGAGCAGGTCGCGGCCGCGGAAGCGGTAGCGCACCAGCCCGTAGGCGGCAAGCCCCGCGATGACCACGACGGCGACCGTCACCGTGCCGGAGATGAGAAAGCTGTTGAGATAGGCGTTTTTGAAGTCCGAACGCTGCCAGGCGGTCAGGTAGTTCTCCCACGTGAACGCGTCCCCCATCGGGATGGAGAACGAATCGCTGATGATGAGCCCCTTTTTGCGGAAGGAATTCAGAATGACCCAGATAAAGGGATAGATCGTCGTCAATGCCCAGAGGCACAGCACCGCGTAGGTGACGATTTTGGACGCCGCCGCTTTTTTCGTATGCATTCTCGCGCCACCTCCTCAGAAGTCGTCCGACGTGCGGAACACCCTGTTCGCCACGTTGGACAGCACCACGCCCAGCACCACGATCAGCACCGCGATGGTCGAGCCGTAGTCCACATTCATGTGGTTGAAGGTCTGGTCGTACATGTAGGTGCCGGTCAACCAGCCCTGATTCTCCGGCATGCCCGCGCCGAACATGACCCACGGCAGGTCGAAGACCTTGAGCGCGCCGGTGATCGCCAGCACAAGGCAGGTGCACAGCACGTTGCGCAGCAGCGGCAGCGTGATGAAGCGCGTGCGCGCCCAGCCGTCCGCCCCGTCCAGTGACGCGGCCTCGTAGAGATCCTGCGAGATGTTGTTCAGCCCCGTCACCAGAATGACGAAATAGAAGCCCACGTACTGCCACATGACCGGCATGAACATGGTGAAGAGGAAGTGCGCCTGATCCTTCCAGTCCAGCCACTCCACGATGACCTTGCCGTTGGACTTGACCTCGCTGGGCAGCGCGCCGAAGCTCAGCAGCAGCTGGTTGACCATGCCGCCCTTGTAGAGGAAGATCAGGTTGAACATCAGGCCCAGCGCCGTGGCGGAGATCACGATGGGGAAAAAGTAGACCGTACGGAAGAACTGCGCGCCGACGCGGATGCCGTCCACCAGCAGCGCGAGGATCAGCGCGACGCCGACCTGAAACACGATCGTGCACAGCGTCAGCAGCAGCGTGTTTTTGAGCGCCGTGTGCATATAGGGATCGGTCGCGAGCCGCTGGTAGTTTTCGTACCACGGGGCGTTGACGCCCTCGCTCGCGCGGCCGAGGCCGCCGATCTTGAGGAAGGTGTTGATGATGTTCTGGAAGAAGGGATAGTACAGGAACACCAGCAGGAACAGAAACGCCGGAATCAGGAACAGCAGCAGGGGCGTTTTTCGCTTATAGATCATTGAATTCATATCAGCACCATCACAGTCAGAAGGCGAATTCGTATGAGAAAGCGGGGCCGCCGCATATCGCAGCAGCCCCGCGTTTTCTCGTGTCGAGCCGGAAGCGTCAGTTGAGGGCGAGCGCGGAGGCGATCGCGTCCTCGGCGGTCATCTTGCCGGTGACCACATTCTGGACGTTGGCGAACAGGTCGCCGCGCGCCTCGGCGGTCAGGGAATCCTGCACCGCGCCCGCGATGGCGGTGATCTTGGCGTTCGCGTCCGCGGCGGACTGCTGCAGCGCGTTCAGGCCCGAGGGCTTCGCGCCGTTCACCAGCGCCGTGACCTCGGTGGTGACGAAGGTGCTGAGCACGTCGTCGGAGGTGAGCTGGGAGACGAACTCCACGGCGGCCTCGCGCTTGGCGGGATCGTCCCACGCCTTGCGGGTGATGAAGTAGCCCATGGAGATGCCGCCGATGGCCTCGCTGGCGCTGCGCTGGCCCTTGGCGGGCACATAGGAGATGGCAAAGTCGTTCAGATCCTGCGCGTTCTCGTTGAAGTAGCCGACCTTCCAGGAGCCGTCGATCAGGAACGCCGCCTCGCCGTCGTTGAACATCTCGACCGTCTCGGCGTCGGACGCGGTGAGCGTGTTGGCGGGGAAGAAGCCGGCCTCATAGAGCGCCTTGATGTCGTTGAGGCCCGCCGCCCACTTCTTGCCGGCGGCGTCGTCCGCGGACTGCGGAACGTCGAGGTGGTTCGCGACCGTGCCGTTGTTCATGACCATGAACTCAAACCAGTAGTGCGGCACCTCGAACAGCGAGCAGGCGATCGGGGTATAGCCCTCGTCCTTGATCTTCTGGCAGTCCTGAAGGAACTGGTCCCAGGTGTAGTCCGGGCCGGGCACCGCGATGCCGCAGGCATCGAGGACGGTCTTGTTGACGAACATGTTCTCCCAGTAGCCGGAGGAGGGCACCGCGTAGCTCTTGCCGTCGGCGGCCTTGGCGAGCATGCTGTCCTTCATGTTGGTGGCGTAGTCGGGATAGGCGGAGCGGATCTCGTCGATGGAGACGACCTTGTTTGCCGTGATGATGGGCTCGGCGTCGGCGTTCGTGAAGAAGAACAGGACGTCGGGCTCGGAGCCGGTCTCGAAGTCGGTCAGGATCTTCGCCTTCCACTCCTCGTTGGAGGTGCCGGAGCCGTCGTTGACCTTGTTGCCGGTCGCCGCCTCATAGGCCGCGACCGCCGCCTCGAAGTTGCCGCGGTTGCCGTCGTCGCCGCCGTAGGAGGTGACGACGTTGAGCGTCACGCTCTGCGCCGCCGGGGCGGCGGGCGCCGCGGGGGGCGCCGCAGGGGTCGTTGTCGCGGGGGTCGTCGCCGCGGGGGCGGGAGCCGTGGTGTTTCCGCCGCAGGCGGTCATAGCCAGTGCCATTACCAGTGCAAGAATCAGTGCAAGTGTTCTTTTCATGACGTGCTCTCCTTTATCATTCATTTTTTGTGACATCTGTTTTATGTCGTCGCTATGATTATGATGCAAAGAGGGCATGTTGCACAAGAGCGGCGCTTGTGTTTTCTTGACCATGCTTGCACAGTTCCGCCGAAAAGAGACAATTCCGGTTCGCCGCACCCCTCACGGCGCCGTCCGCGGCAGCGTGATCCGCGCAAGCACCACCTCCGGGCGCGGCTGCTCGATGGTCAGGCGTCCGCCGTCGCCGTACATAAGGTGCAGCCGCTTGCAGACGTTTTGCAGGCCCACGTGCCCTCCTGCCGTACCGCCGTCCTCCGGCGCGCTGAGGATGCGCTCCAAACTTGCAAGATCCTCCTGAGAGAGGACGCCGTCGTGTTCGACCTCCAGCGCCATGCCGTCCGCGGCGCGCTGTGCGCGCAGCAGGAGCCGTCCGCCGCGGCGCGGCACGAGATCGTGCTCCACCGCGTTCTCCACCAGCGTCTGCAGCACGAGCCGCGGCAGCGCTTCGTCCAGCAGCGTTTCGTCGATCTCGCGCTCGACCGTCAGGCGGTCGCCCAGCCGCTCGCAGATAATATAGAGGTACGCGTCCACATATTTCAGTTCTTCCCGCAGATGGATCACGCTGCGCCCGTCGCGGTCGAGCGTGGCGTCCAACATGGTGGAGAGCGCCTCGATCATCGCGCTCACGCGCTCGTCGCCCGCCATGCGCGCCTCCCAGTTGATGATCTCCAGCGTGTTGTTGAGAAAATGCGGATTGATCTGGGATTGCAGCGCCTTGATCTTCGCCTGCTGCAGCGCCTGCTGCTCCCGGTAGGAGCGCTCGAACTGGTTTTTCAGCTCCGTCGACATCGAGTTGAAGTGGCTGTAGAGCTGCTGGAATTCCAGATTGCGCGGCGTTTCGTCGATGACATAGCCGCGCTCGCCGCTCTGCACCCGTCCGGTCGCCTCCAGAAGCGTTTCCACCGGATGCGAGAACTGCCGCTGGAGCGCCAGCATCATCACGCCCATCATCGGGAAGACCAGAAGCGCCGCCAGCAAAACCGCCTTGCGCAGCTCCGGCAGCTCGTTCCAGAGGTCGAATTTTGCGATCTTCGCGAGGATGACGAAGCTGTGCCCGTCCTCCTCGGCGGAGAACGCCGCATCCCTCTCCGGCTCCGGCGAATCCTCTGCCAGCGGCGCCACGGAGCCGTCCGGGAGCAGCGCGAGCCGTCCGTCGATTTCGACGGCGATCTCTCCCAGCCGCCGCACCGCGTCGAGCGAGCCGAACAGCGCGGGTGTATCGCAGCGCATCACCACGGTGGCGTAGGGCTGGAACCGGCTGTCCAGCAGATTGCGGCAGAGGTAGAGTTCCCCGCCCTGCTCCAGCAGGCGGATCTCCGTGTCCGCGTCTCGCATCGCTTCAAGCAGAGGCGCCTCCACGGCGCTTCGGTAGTCGTTGATGACGCTGCCGCCGCGGTTCTGCCGCGCCGTGAAGTACGCGTGGATGCCGATATCCTCCCAAAAGCTCAGGAAGACCGCTTCCGTCTGCGCGTCGTGCGAGAAGCGCAGCGTGAGGTATTCGCTCAGCGTGCGATAGAGCGCCGCGGCGTCGCCGTCCTGCTGGTACAGGCGGTAGGCGTTGCGCACCACGCCGTCGTAGGACACGGTGCGCGACGCCTCAAACGCGGTCTTGAAGCGCAGCGCCGTCTGCTCCAGCGCGTTTTCCGCCTGCGATTGCAGTTCCTGCCGCGCAGCGCGCTCGTAGTTCGAGCGCAGCAGCCTGCCGGAAAACACCACCACGACGACGATGGGCAGTATCCAGCACAGCAGCGTTGTCACCAGCAGGGCGTTGCGCAGGGATCTGCGACGCGGCGTTTTTCCAGACGCCCCCATTGATCTTCCTCCTTTGCCAAACACGCGGAGAGGGTGCCCTCTCCGCGTTATCCGGTTCGTATATT
This sequence comes from Oscillospiraceae bacterium, assembly GCA_015067435.1. GTDB lineage: Bacteria > Bacillota > Clostridia > Oscillospirales > Oscillospiraceae > Hominicoprocola. The sequence continues at coordinate 213,742 of SVMM01000003.1, forward strand.
ACAGCGAAAGCAGCCTCCGCCACGCCTCGATGCTCTCCTGCGCCGCCTCGCGGCTCTCCGATTCCGCCGCCATGCGCAGCAGCGGCTCCGTGCCGGAGAAGCGGCAGATCACCCAGCCGCCGTCGGCAAAGTAGACCTTGCAGCCGTCGCCGCGGGTCACGCGCGCGACCTCCCTGCCGAAGTCCGGGCAGAGCGTGCCCTCGTAGATCTGCGCGCGCAGCTCCGCCTTGCGCGCCTCCGTCATGGTGAAGTCCGCCTCCAGATAGCTCAGCTCGCCATACTGGTCCGTGATCTCCTTGAAGAGCGCGGAGAGGGACTTGCCCGTCACCGCCAGCATCTCCGCCAGCAGCGCGGCGGCGTAGATGCCGTCCTTGCCGGAGATATGCCCGCGCACGGTGAGGCCGCCGGAGCTCTCGCCGCCGATGACGGCGTCCGTCTCGGTCATTTTCGCCGAGATGTACTTAAAGCCCACGGGCACCTCGTAGCACTTCTGCCCCAGCCCCTCCGCGACGCGGTCGAGCAGGTGCGTGGTCGAGTTGTTGCGCACGCACGGGCCCGTCCAGCCGCGGTATTTGACCAGATAGTAGTACAGCAGCGTCAGCAGCGCGTTGGGGTGGACGAAATTCCCCTGCCCGTCGATGACGCCGATGCGGTCGGCGTCGCCGTCGGTGGCGATGCCGAGATCGCAGTAGTTGTCCGTCACGAAGTGGGACAGCGGGACGAGCGTCGAGGCGTTCGGCGCGGGCAGCTTGCCGCCGAAGAGCGTGTCGTGCCGGTCGTGAATGACGGACACGTCGCAGCGGCAGGTCAGCAGGATGGTCTTGAGGCTTGTCTCGCTCACGCCGTACATCGGGTCGAGCGCGATCTTGAGCTGCGCGCGCTTGATCGCGTCCGCGTCCACCATGGAGAGGATGCTGTCGATGTACTGGTTCGTGGGGTTCTCCTCCCGCACGATCCCCGCCGACACCGCCTCGTCGTACTCCATGCTCTTTACGTCCGCGGGGCTGATCTGGTCGATCTCCGCCTCGATCTTCCCCGTCACGGTCTCGTCCGCGTCGCGCCCGCCGGCGGTGAAGACCTTGATGCCGTTGTAGATCGCGGGGTTATGGCTCGCGGTCACCATCATGCCGTAGGGCATGTTCCGCGTCTTGACCGTGTACATGATAAGCGGCGTCGGCGAGGAGCGGTTGACCATGACGACGCGGTAGCCGCTGCCGGCGAGCACCTCCGCCGCCCAGTGCGCCGACTCCTTGGCGAGGAAGCGCCGGTCGTAGCCCACGCAGACCTCCGTGCCCGCATGCCCCTCCTTCTCCATCAGGCGGCAGAGCCCCGCCGTCAGGAGGCGTATGTTCTCCTTGGTAAAATCATCCGCGATGATGGCGCGCCATCCGCCCGTTCCGAAACGAATCATGGTTTTCTCCTCCTTATCCCATCACAACTTCCGCATGGCACACGCCGCCCGCGTCCAGCACCGGAAGCATCTCGACCGGCTTTCCGTCCGCGGTCATCGCCGCCACGCCTTTCTCTACCCCGTTTGGGTTTGTCACATGAATGATATATGTCGCGCCGCGCCACTTCCGCGTGACCGTGAACTCCCGCCAGTCCGGCGGGACGCACGGGTCGACGGTCAGGCCGTCGAAGTCCGGGCGCACGCCCAGAATGTACTGCGTCGCCGCGAAGTACGCCCAGCCCGCGGAGCCGGTCATAAACGGGTGATGCGCCCGCCCGAACGCGGTGTGGTCGCGCCCTGCGATGAACTGGCAATAGCTGTACGGCTCGGCGCGCCGCGTCTCGATTTTATCATTTTGAAGCGCGGGGCAGAGCGCGTCATAGAACTTCATCGCCCGCGCGCCGCGCCCCAGCATCGCCTCCGCGCACCATGCCCACGGATTGGGGTGGCTGAAGACGGAGCCGTTCTCCTTGAGCCCCGGATAGACCCGCGTCACAAAGCCGATGCCGTCGTCCGGCTTCGTATAGCACGGCGCGTTGAGCATCAGGCCGTACTCGGTGAACAGGTACTCGTCGACCTTGTCCATCGCGGAGATGCCGCGCGCGCGCTCCGCCGCGCCGGAGATGACCGCCCACGTGTTGCTCTCCATGTGGACGCGCCCCTCGGCGTCGGTCTTCGTGCCGATCCGCCGCCCGTCGGCGGTGACGCCGCGAATGTACCACGCGCCGTCCCAGAGGACGCTTTCGCACGTCGCGCGCACCTTATCCGAGAGCGCCTCGTACCGCGCCGCGTCCGCCTCGCGCCCCAGCCGCCGGGAAAGCGCGATGAACTGCTTTATCGCCCAGAGGTGCAGGAAGCTGACCATGGCGCTCTCGCCGCCGCCGAGGTTCAGGCAGTCGTTCCAGTCGGCGCGCAGGCCCTTGCACACGCCGTTCTGCCCCACCTCCCGCGCAGAGAAGTCCAGAATACGCGTCAGGTGCTCGTAGACTGTACCCTCGCCGCCGTCGGCGTAGGTAACAAGCTCGTCCGGGAAACCGAAATCGCCGGTCTCCTTCACGTACTGCACCACGGCGGACACCAGCCACAGCGCGTCGTCCGCACAGGCGTCCCCGATTCCGTGGACGATCTCCGCACGGCTCGGCGTGGGAACGACCGTCGGGGAGCGGAACGACTGCTTGGGCTGCTCCGGCTCGAACCAGCGCGGCTCGAAGAGGTGCAGGCCGTAGCCCTCCCGCGTCAGCGCGCGCAGGAGCTGGACAAGACGGAGGCGGCACGCCTCCGGATCGGCGTGCGGGATCGTCATGGCGTCCTGCGCGGTGTCGCGGTAGCCCAGTCCCACGCGGCCGCCCACCTCGATGAAGGAGGTGAAGCGCGAGAACCGGACGTTGATCTCGCTCTGGTACAGGTTCCAGACGTTGAGCTCCGTGTTCATGCCCTCGTTGGGCGTCGCCACCTGCAGGCGGGACAGCTTTTCGTCCCAGAACGCGGCGAGGCGCCGGAAATCATCGTCCACGCGCGCGGACGTGTACTTCTCGCGCATCCTGCGCCCCGCGTCGACGCCGCCCTCGCCCAGCAGGAAGATGAGTCGCGCCTCCTCGCCGGGGGCGAGCGTCAGCGTCTTTTTGAGGCAGCCGCAGTGGTTGCCGCCCTTCTCGAATGAACCGCCGCATTCGCCCGTCTCAACGACGATCGGGTCGCGCTCCGTGCGATAGGGGCCGATAAACCAGTCGCGCAGGCAGTCGAAGCCGTCGGGCGCGAAGTCAGCGGTGAAAAACTGATAGCCGTCCTCCTCGTAGTAGAGGTCGTGCTCGATGATCCCGTCCTCGTACCGGCTCCCCGCGGCGTACAGGCTCATCTGGAAGTTGCGGTTGTCCATGTCGACCTGATGGAAGCTGAACTCCAGATAGGAAAAAACCGAGAGCCGCCGGGGCTGCTTGTCCGCGTTGCGAAGGCGCACGTCCCAGATCTCCACCGGGTCGTCCATCGCCACAAAAAGCGTCTGCCGCGCGTCGATGCCGCCGTAGGTGCTGCGGTACTTCACATAGCTCAGGCCATGGCGGCAGGAGAAGAACTCCTTCGGCTTCCCCACCGGCTGCCACGACACCGACCAGTAGTCCCCGCTGTCCTCGTCGCGCAGATACACGTAGTGCCCCGGTGTGTCCATCGGGACGCCGTTCGGGCGAAAGCGTGTGATGCGGTGGTACTCCGGCGAGCGGTAGAGGAGATAGCCGCCGGCGGTATGATTGAACACGCCGTACATCTCCCCGACGCCGATGTAGTTCGTCCACGACGTCGGCAGATCTACCCGGTCGATCACATATTCCCGGTTTTCGTTGTCAAAATATCCGTAGCGCATGGCTCATTCCATCCCCGAATGCAAGCGTTATCCCCGATACCCGATCGCGTCGGCGAGCTTTTTCTGCAAAAGCACGACCGCGTCGGGATGCAGGCGCAGCATCGTCACCGGGCACGCCGTGGTGACGGTCTCCTCCAGCAGGAGCCGGCGCGCGGCGTCCTCCTTGCCCTCGCTGATGATAAGCACCAGCTTCTTCGCCTGCAAAATATCCGCCATGCCCATGGTCAGCGCGCGGCGCGGCACCTCGTCCATGCTCTCGAAAAAACGCGCGTTGGCGCTGCGGGTGCTCTCCTTGAGCACCTCCTCGTGCGCGAACGCGGCAAGCTGCTCGGCGGGCTCGTTGAACCCGAGATGCCCGTTCCGCCCGACGCCGAGAAGCTGCACGTCCCGCGCGCGCTGCGCGAGGACCGCCCGGAACTCCGCCAGAGACTCCGCCGCGTCGCCGTCTCCGCGCGCGACGAAGGTGTTCGCCTTGTCGATGTTGACGTGGTCGAACAGGTTGGCGTCCATAAAGCTGCGGTAGCTCTGCGGATGCGTCGGCGCAAGCCCCACATACTCGTCCAGATTGACGCTGTGCACCCGGGAAAAGTCCAGCCCCTCCTCCGTACAGCGGCGCGCAAGCTCCCGATAGAGCCCCAGCGGGCTGGAGCCCGTGGCAAGTCCGAGGGTGCAGTCGGGCTTTTCGCGGATGATCCGTTCAAAGATATCCGCCGCGGCGCGGCACTGCTCCGCGCTGTCTTCGGCAACAATAACGTGCATATGATCGACCTCCTGAGCCGTTGCGCATGTTCCGCGCCGCATGGGGACACGGTATCCCCGTCCGCGCGGTTTTTCGTCATCCTTTACCTTACACGCCGCGCCACGCCCTGTCAATGCTCCTGCTTGTCAAAAACAGCCGAAATTGGCAATTCTGTGCGTCGGCGCGGGCGGCGCCCGGCTATGGCTGCAGCCGGCCCGAAGGGTCGGCTGCATTTTCGTCCGTCGAAATATTATTAATACGTGCGCGGCTTATCTGCTTTTGACGATCATGGTGCGCGTCGCGTTGTCGTAATCGACGTCAAAGCCCAGCTTTTCGCCGAGGTCGCGCAGCTTGAAGTAGTTGTTGCCGCCGAGGTTGTAGACGCTCATGTCGCTGACGGCGACGCCGTCGATCCGGATGCTCTGCGAGCTCTTGACCGCGCCCGCCGCCTTCGCGCTCATGTCCGCCGCGGAGGGCACCGTCAGGTCGCCGCCGCCCTTCTCGTAGCTCTCGCCGGTCTTGACGACGATGGTCTTGCTCGCCTCGTCATACGTCACCGAGAACTGCGAGCCGGTGCCGCTCAAGAGCGCGGCGATATCGCGCAGCTTGAAGTAGTTGCTGCCGTTGATGTTGTAGATCTCGGTGTTCTGCGCCACGCCGTCCACGGTCAGGTTCTGGTTGGTGGGCACGACCTCGTCCTTCTGCGAACTTGGAGCGGGAGGCGCGGCTGTGCCTCCCAGCGACGCGAAGCCGAACAGGCCGTTCGCCGCCTGATATACGAACTTCCCGTCCGCGTTGATGTTGGAGGCGCGATACGGCAGGGTGTCGTCGCCCTTTCCGGCGACGAAGTCGGCGTAGACGGTGGCGTAGCCCTCGTCGGTCTTGATGCAGAAGGGCTGGACATACTTGTCATAGCCGTCCTCGCTCTTCGCGTTATCATAGGCGCGTTGCAGGTCACGGGTGAGGTAGGTGCCCTTGAACAGCTCGATATCCTCCTTCGTCTGGGGAACGATCACCTGGTTCGAGAGGTTGACGATGCTGTGGTACGTGCCGTCGTAGAGTTCGATGAAGTCCATCGTGTGCAGGCGCATATCCCGATAGCGCAGCGGGATGACGTCCGAACCGTCGAGCTTCCTGACGCCGTAGTACGTGCCGTCGTAGAGCTTGTACTTGTTGTCCTTGAGATAGTTGAGCTGGCTGTACTTGTCCTCGAAGATCTGCTTGCAGTCCATGTCGCGCAGGCCGTAGATGTAGCCCCACGTCTGCTCGTTTTCATTGATGGTCAGCAGATTCCCGTTGCCGTCGGTGCTGATGGCGTGATAGGCCTCGTCCATGAGGATATTCCCGTTCACGTCCATCATGCCGTATTTGCGGTCATAGTTTGTGGAGGTGGTAAAGGCGAAGTCGCGGAAATAGACCTCGCTGGTAACGAGCTTGCCGGAGATGGTTTTGACCACGGCGCCGTCCTTGATGATCTTGGATTCCGGCGCGTCGGCGTCGTTGGTGACGACCGCGATATAGCCGTCGCTGTTCCGGTCGCCGATCTCCGCGTAGCTGCCCAGCGGCACGACCACCTTGCCGGTAAAGTCGATGGCGCCCTTCTGCTCGCCCTTGTGGACGATGAGGATGCTGCCGCGGCTGCGGATATAGTCGTAGGTACCCTCCGCGACGACCGTCTTGCCGGTCTCGTCGTACACCGACGTGCCGCCTGCGATGAAGACGACGCGGCTCTTGTCGGTGTAGCCCTCAATGTCGTTCTGCATGGCCGGGATGACGACCTTGCCGTTCTTGTCCAGAACGGAGCAGGTGAGGCCGTCCGCGTACTTGTACGCGATGCTGTAGCTGCCGTCGAGGATGGTCCACATGCCGTCGTACTGCGCCGCGCCCGCCGCCGTACCGTTGCGGTACGCCTGCGCCGTGGCAGGCTTCATGTCCGTGGTGTAATAGCTCTCCGTGCCGTTCTCATAGATGCGGATGACGCCGTTGCAGTACGTGATCCAGACATTTTCCTTCATCTCGCGCACGACCTTGCCGGTCGAGTCGATGATCCCCTGCTTTCCGCCGAAATCGCGGCCCTGATCGGAGACCTTGAACAGGCCGCCGCCCAGCGCCCAGATGCCGCCGTACTGGAACGGTACGACGACCTTGCCCGTGGCGTCGATCAGGCCGTACTGCTTTTGCGTGTTCGCGGCGGCGACCACGCCGTTCTGGAACGCGAGCATGCGCGAATAGTTCGTCACGGCGATGTCGTAGTAGGTCGCCTCGCCGTAGGTTGCCTGCAGCGTCGCGGCGGATGCGGGCACGATGCTGCCAAGCATCAGGCAGACGACGAGCAGAGATGCGAAAAATCTGCGGTCAAATCTCATGGTTTGCTTCCTTTCTTTGTGATCGATGTGAGCTTTTCGAGAACCTCGTCCCGAAAGCCCCAGTCCGGCTTATCCGCGATGCGGTAGGCCAGCGGGTCCGTGCTTTTCTCCACCTCCTCCAGTTGGTCGATCGCCGCCTGCGCCAGAGCGGCATATCGTTCACGCTCCTCATCGGAGCCTTGCGCACAGGCATTTTCCAAGAGCGCCGCGAAATCCTCGTAGACCTCGCCGCGGTAGCGGTTCAGCCGGAGATAGCGGTACTTCGCCTCCGCCATGCCGGGCAGATCCGCGCGCTGCGCGGCGGCGGCGAGCTTGCAGTCCCACGCGAGCATGGACAGCTCGGTCGAGGCATTGATCCTGTCCGCCACGGTCTCCGCCTCCGCCACCGCAGGAAAGCTTTGCAGCCGTTTTTCCGCCAGCTCCAGATCGGCGGGGAACAGGCGGTACGCCGCCGCCGCGTTCCCGGCGAAGTCCAGATAATATACGCCGGAGAAGAACAGCAGCACCGCCGCCAGCGCGCCGCAGAGCGCCGCGCAGGGTGCTTTCCTCCGCAGCGCGATCCGGCGCGTCCGCTCCGGCGCGCCGCAGAGCAGCAGCAAAAACGCGACGGCGGAGAATTGCAGGTCAAAATCGATGAGCGCGTGCGCCGCGACGGCCAAAATCACCAGCCTCTCGCGCAGCGGCTGCGCGCGGCGCAGCAGCAACAACGCCGCAAACGCCGCAAGGCAGACGCCGCCCAAAACGCCCGTGTCCAGCGCCGCCTGCAAATACTCGTTGTGGATGAAGCGCAGCGTGTATACGCCCGTCTGCTCCAGACTTTGCAGGTACAGATACCCGCCGCGACCGACGCCCAGCGGGTGCCGCAGGAGCATCCGCAGTCCGTCGATATCGTAGAGCAGCCGCCCGTTCACGCTCGAGGAGCTGAGCGTGATCGCGCGCAGGCGGTCCCACACCAGCCCGCGGCTGAGCAGCACCGCGGCGCCGCCGATCACCGCCAGCACGCCGCCGCCCGCCAGCACGGGCAGAAACCGCCGCTTTTGCCGGACATAGCGCGCCGCCGCGAACAGCGCAAAGCCCGCCAGCAGCAGATACGCGCCGCGCGAGCCGGAGAGCAGGATCCCCGCCAGCAGCGCCGCGAGCGCGGCGTAATCCGCGGTGCGGCGCTTCTCCCGGAACAGGAGCAGCAACACGCACAGCAGCTGGAACAGCGCCCACGCGTTCGCGTACTGGAACGGCCCGTCGATGCGCCCGTTCGCGTCGCTCACGCCGCCGGAGCGGTCGTAGAGAAACGCGGCCGTCCAGATCAACGACAATATCGCGCCCTCATAGGCGACGGCGTCCAGCATGTCCGCGCGCTCGGCGGCGGTATAGGTCGCGGCGCAGAGGAAAAAGAGCGCCCAGACCGCCGTGCGCAGCGCCCCGGTGAGCGCCATGCCCGCGCTGACGGCAAAGGGGATCGACGCGAAGCCGCACAGGCACAGCGCGTACAGGCACACGGCCTCCGGCCCGACGGGCAGCGTCAGCGCGCCGCTCCGCAGTGCCGTGACCGCCAGCAGCACCGCCAGCACCGTGCCGCAGAGCAACGCGGTGAAGTTGTAGTATCCGCCGTAGAGCGGGATCGCCAGCAGCAGGAGAAACAGCAGCGGCGTATTCTGCCGGTGCGTCTCCGCCGCGGCGGGACGTTGCTTTTTCCCTGCCATATCAGCTCTTTCTGCCGTAGACCGCGTCCAGCACGGTCTCGGTCTCCGAAAAGCGCGCCGCGTCGCTGCTGCTGTCCATCAGCACGATGAGGCAGCGCCTCCCGTCCTGCTCGGCGCAGGTGACGAGGTTGTAGCCGCCGATCTGCGTCGTGCCGGTCTTCAACCCCAGCACCCGCGGGTCGCGCCCCGCCAGACGGTTGAGGTTGCGGAACGTCCGCCCCTCCACCTCCAGCTCCGCTTGTGAGGTAAAGTCCAGCAGCTCGGGATGCCTGTCCACCAGCACCCGCGCCAGCTCCGCGATATCCCGCGCGGTCATGTAGTGCTCCGCGGCGTCGATGCCCGTGGCGTTGACGTAGTGCGTCCCGCGGAGGCCGAGTTCCTTCGCCCGCTCGTTCATTCGCGCGACGAAGGCGTCCTCGTCTTCGGCGCACAGCCGCACAAGGCACTGCACACAGTCGCAGCCGCTCGCCATGGCGACGCCCGCCACAAGCTGGCGCACGGTGTAGACCTCCCCCACGCGTATCCCGTACTTGGAGCCGGGCGTCCCCGCCTGCTCCGGCATGACGGTGAATGTGTCCTCCCAGTCCAGCGCGCCGCTCTCCACGTCGTCGAGCACCAGCAGCAGCGTCATCAGCTTCGTCAGGCTCGCGGGCGGGCGCGGCTCGTCGCTCTCCTTCTCATAGAGGTAACGCCCGCTGCCCATATCCAGCACGGCGACGGAGCGGGCGGTCAGATAGGGAAGCTCCAGCGGCGCGGGACGGAGGGCGAACCACGCGAGCACGCCCAGGGCGATCAGCGCGGCAGCGGAAAGCGCAATAACGCCGCGCCGTTTTCCTCCTTTTTTCATGTTGCCCGCGCGCATCACACCCGGATCAGCTCGTAGCTCCTCGTCCCGAGGCCGATCTTCTCGCCGTGCTCCAGCGTTTCCTTCCAGCGGATGTTCGGGTTGCTGTCAAGGAAGTGGTCGTGGTGGCAGTGCCAGTCCGCGCGCGCGAGATTGTCTCCAAGCTGGCTGTTGCGCACCGGCTCCGCCGCGAGGCAGAGGTCGGCGCACGCCTGATCGAGCGCGACGGGATCGAAGGACGCGAGCATGCCGATGTTCGGCAGGATCGGCGCGTCGTTCTCGCCGTGGCAGTCGCAGTTCGGCGAGACGTCCATAATGAGGCTGATGTGGAACGAGGGCTTATCGTGCAAAATCGCCGCCGTGTACTCCGCCATCTTGCCGCAAAGCGCCTCAAGCGCCGAGTCGTCCTGCGGGCTGATGGCGTCGAACGCGCAGGCGCCGATGCACCGGCCGCAGCCCTTGCACAGCTCCTGATCGATGACCGCCTTGCCGCTCGCGTACGAGATGGCATCCGAACCGCACTCCTTCGCGCACTTCCTGCACGAGCGGCACAGCTCCGGGTCAACGACCGGTTTGCCGTCGTTGTGCTGCTGCATCTTGCCCGCGCGGCTGCCGCCGCCCATGCCGATGTTCTTGATCGCGCCGCCGAAGCCGGTCATCTCATGCCCCTTGAAGTGCGAGAGCGAGACGATGACGTCCGCGTCGTACAGCGCGCGGCCGATCAGAGCCTCCTTGCAATACTCTCCGTTCGGCACGGGGACGCTCACCTCGTCGGTTCCCTTGAGCCCGTCCGCGATGATGACATAGCAGCCCGTCGTCACGCTGTTGAAGCCGTTGACCTCGGCGTTATAGAGGTGGTCGACCGCGTTCTTGCGGCTGCCGGGATAGAGCGTGTTGCAGTCCGTCAGAAACGGCTTGCCGCCCAGCTCGCGAATGATGTCGGCGACCGCCTTGACATAGTTCGGGCGCAGATAGGCAAAGTTGCCGAGCTCCCCGAAGTGCATCTTGATCGCCACGAACTTGCCCTCATAGTCGATGTTTCCGATGCCCGCGCGGCGAATGAGCTTTTGCAGCTTCGTGCCCTGGCTCATGCCGATCTGCGTGCGGAAATCGGTGAAATAGACCTTCGCTTTTTCCATTGCCGTCATTCCTCCTGTCGTTATGTTGTACGCGTCAGCGCGGCTGACCGCACCACGCGCAGAATCTGCCCCCATTCCCGCTGTGTCCGCAGCTGGAGCACGTCCAGCCGCCCGGCTCCGCCGCGGCCTCCGCCGGCTTGGCGGGCGCGGGCGGCGGCGCGGTCGCGCCTCCTGCGGCGTCTGCGGCGTCTTCGGCGTCTGCGGGGCGGGGCGAAGCACAGCCCATGCAGAACGCGCCGGTGTTCCCCGCGCGGCCGCACTGCGGGCAGCTCCACACCGCGGCCGTCATCAAATCGGCCAGCATTCCGGCGCCCATCGGCCCGGGGAAGCCCCCGAACGCCCCTCCCGTGTCCTTTTCCTCGTTCAGCACGCATTCTCCGGTCTCGCGGCACTCCTTCAGAATGGCGCAGACTTCGTCCTCGATCGTGCGGAAGGTCATGCCCGCCGGCCCGCACTGGATGGCGCAGGTCTCGAACGCGCTGCCGCCGAGCGCGCTGTCGTCAAACGTCATGACGATCGACGAGCTGGTGAAGTTGTCGTAGACCTGCGGCGTCGGAATTTTCTCCTTTGAAAGCGCCGCGAGGTGCTTCTTCGCCACGTAATCCCGTGCCTTTTGGGCGATCTCCGGCCTGACGCGGTACTCCAGCCGCGTGTTTCTCCCGCCGCCGCTGTACGTGCTCGTCAGGATGATGCTCCCGTCGCGGTTCCAGTCCAGCCTGTCCCCGCTCGACGAGCTGCTGCCCATCATCATGCCGTGGGTGGAGCGGTCGTAGCTCAGGCCGATCAGCGGGCCGTGCGCCTCGTCGCCGAGGCCGTCCGTCTTCACCTGCGGGGAGAGGCTCTCCCGCAGCGCCTCGCCGCACGCCTTCATGTAGGCGTCCATCTGCCCTTCGATCAGGTCGATGCTCCGGACCTCGACCTTCGCCGTCACGCCCGCGTCGGCAAGCGCCGTTTCCAGCAGGGCGTTCAGGACCTCGCGGTTGCCGGAGCCCATCACGAGCTTGCCCTCCGGCCAGCGTGCAAGGCAATCCGGAATCATGCCGGCGACCGTCTCCCGGAGCGACCGCTCCGCCGCCTCGCCCTCGCCGCAGCGCGCGGCGTCGTAGGCGGAGACGGCCGCGCTGCCGGTCACGCGCGCGGTAAAATCCCCGTCGCAGCCGTGTTCCCGGAACGGAACCGGCGCGGGCGTACCGAATTTGATCAAAAGCTCCGCCATTTTCATTTCCTCCTTGTGCGGCGTCGTGTCATTCTGCAATCATCATACCATAATTTAATTGGAAAAGAAAGCGTTTTCCTTTCGGAAACGCATTTGGCCTTAAAACAGCGGTGATTTGCAGGTCATGCCGCGCGCCGGTGCATCTTATGCCCAAAGCATTGCCTTTCCGATTCTTTCTGCTATACTGGAAACTGCCAAGAGGAAGGCGGTGAACGAATGAAGATACGAATATCCGTTTCCGAGGAAAAGTACGCCGAGGTCAAGGCGTATCTGGAGGAACACGGCATCGAGACCGGCGAGGATTCGGAGTACGTCATCACGGAGTTTTCCCGTTATCCCGCCTTTTTGTCGGCGCGCGACGGCAGAAAGGAGCGGGTGCGTCTGTCGACGGACGAGGTGATCTTCATCGAGGCGTTCGGAAAAGACATCGAGATCCACACGCTGCGGGACACGTACCTTGCGCAGGACAGGATGTACCAGCTGGAATTCCTGCTCGATCCGAAGGAATTCCTGCGCGTGAGCAAGTCGGTCATCATCTCCAGAAGGCATGTGAAAAAGATCCGCCCCTCCCTGTCCATGAAATACGTCCTCACGATGACGGACGGCACGCTGGTGGACGTTACGCGGAGCTACTACACGGACTTCCGCAGATTCTTCAACATTTGAGATCGGAGGATAACAATATGAGCGTCAGAGGGTCTTATCTGTTTCTTATCATCATCGCCGCGGCGGCGGCCCTGATCGTATTCGTCGCCGTGCGTGCCTACAATCGCCGGCTGGACCGGATCGCAAGCGGCGAGCTGCACGACACCCACAGCTCCGTGCCCGAGCCCGGAACGGCGGTCGGCGCCGTCTACCGCACCGTGCTGATGGCGATCGTCGTCGTGCTGCTGCTGACCGTCAGCGCGATGAACGGCAGGCTGAGCGCCCTGCAAAACACCGCAGGCAACCTTCAGTCGAACGTGAACCATCTGGAGATGGAGCTCTCCACGCTGCGGGCGCAGGCGGAGCAGAGCCTGAGGCGCGTCACGTCCTCCTCCACGGAGATTTTGAGCACCGACTGGGCGAGCCGCACCGCAGAGGTCGAGTTCAGCGCCGAATTGCGGGAGTATGCCTCGGACACGGCCGTCACGCTGTTCCTGAACGGCCGCGAGATCCCCTTGTCACAGGTCGCGCCCGGCATGTACCGCGCGCGGTTCACCGCCGGTCTCTTTGAGAAATACGACCTGCCGACGATCTGCGTCACCGAGGGCGGCCGGACGGTGGTGGAGGATTCCGACTTCCCCGAGACGCTTTTCTGGGACTATCTGCCGATGCCCGGCTTCTCCTGCCAGTTCTCCTCCGACGTCGTCATGGGAAAGTTGAAATATGACGGCTCGTATATGATCGACGCCGACCACACGGAGGATATCGAGTCGGTCATGCTCACCTACCTCTCCGGTGGGCGCGCGCTCAAGACCCTCGATCTTACGGCGGAGACGCTGGCGCATCAGACGGTCGTTCTGGAGCAGGGCTTGCAGCTCGACAAGGACCTCACGTTCCTCACCGAGATCGCCACCAGGAGCGGCTTCCGGATCGTCGAGCAGAGCACGATGATCTACGAGGCGTCCCCAGACTTTGAGGACAGCGATTTCCTGCGCATTTTGGATCAGAACGGTAACGTCGTCTGGGAGGAGAACTACGGCAAATCCTGACACGCAAGAAACGCTGCGGCGGCCCTTCGCGGGTCGCCGCAGCGTTTCGTCAATCCGTCTTTTCCGGCTCCTCCGGTTTCCCGCAGCGGCTCCGCAGCGCGCTGTAGACCATGTCGTCGATCAGGCGGTCGACCGTGTGGAAGCCCCAGAAGCCGCTGTCCTGCCGCTCCGCCGTCAGCTCCGCGCGGAACCACGCCTCCGCCGCCGCGTCCGGCTCGATCTCCATTTGCTTCATCTGCGCAAGGCCGTAGGCAGCGTAGTCCTCAATGGCGTAGGGCGGCGTATAGACCACGTCCACGCTGAAAAACCACGCGATCGCCTCGCGCACGCGCCGCAGCGTCAGCTCGTCGACCGCCGGAATGCGGAAGGCGGTCAGCTGCTCCGTACGGTGGTCGCGCAGCCGCGAGAGCAGGGTCCGGAAATCCTCGCCCTCCATGCGGTCGATCCACCGGCTGACGTCGACGCAGAGGAGCCTCTCTTCCCTCGCGGAAAGCAGATCCTCCTCATCGATGCTCTCCAGCATCTGGTCGCGGTCCGTCATCCTGTCGCCGTTTTTGGTTCTGGAGCGGTCCGGCAGCTTCAGGTTTTTGTATTCGACGGGCAGTTCGCGTCTTTCCAACAGCTCCCGCCAGAAATCCGCGAGCAAGCGCAGCTGCGTGCGCAGCCCGTCCCCGTCGTTGACGGAGAAAAGCACCGCGCGCGGAAAAAGCAGCTCCTTCGCCTTCTCCGCCCCCATATGCTCGCTCACGCTCCGCATGTCCGACAGATAGCTTTTGAAATCGGCGGCGCCCATCAGGTCGAGCGCCGCGCGCAGCGCCCCGCTGACGGGGGCGGTCGTCGTCTCCATGTCCATCGCCGCCCCTCACACAAAGCCGATGGCGCGCGTCGGCTTCTCCTGCAGCGTCCGGAATTCCGCCGCGCCGGCGGCGGCGCGGAAGTCCCCGCCCGTCAGCTCGATCGCGGCATCGGAGCCGATGCGCTCGCCGTGCTCCGCCTGATGGCGCAGCGCAGCCTTTGCCACCGTGCGCTCATAGAGGTTTCGCACGAAGCGCGCGTTGGAAAACCCCTGTTCCGAGAGGATCTCGTCCGGCAGGGCGAGGAAATAGCGGTTCACTTCTTCGGCGAGGCCCTCCGCGCAGCGGTACGTCCTGCCCGCCATGTTCATGAAGATCGCGGCAAGTTCCTCCCGCGTGAAATCGCGGAAGCGGATCTCGTGCGGGATGCGTCCGGCAAGGCCGGGGTTCGCCTCCAGCATGACCTTCATCTCCTTCTCGTAGCCCGAGAAAATGACGATGAGGTCCTGCCGGTGGTTCTCCATCTGCGTGATGAGCGCGTCGATTGCCTCGCGTCCGAAATCACGCTCGCTGCCTCCGGAACGGAAGAGGGTGTACGCCTCGTCGATGAACAGGACGGAGCCGTAGGCGTCGCGGCAGATGGCGTTGGTGATGGGCGTGGTCTCGCCGATGTAGCGGCCGACAAAGTCGCGGCCCGTGCGCTCGAAAAACTGTCCCTTGGACAGCACGCCCTTCTCCTTGAGCACCCTGCCGAGGATGCGCGCCACCGTGGTCTTGCCCGTGCCGGGGTTGCCCGTGAAGAGCATGTGCATGCAGGGCTTTTCCGCAGCGCTCAGGTTCTGCGCCAGCTCCAGCTGGGCGACGATCTCGTCGATGCGCGCGCGGATCTCGTCCACGCCGATCATCTCGCTGAGCGCCTCCAGCCCGCCCTGCTCGCTCTTGCAGCGCCTGAGCATCGATTGCAGGTCTTCCTCCCTGATGACCAGCGACATTTCTTTCTCACCCCTCGTTTCCGACAGATTCTTTTGGTATGCGATATCCTCCGCGAGCGCGCGGACGGAGTGGAAGCCGTAAAAGTGCTCGCGGTTCCGTTTGTCCACGATCAGGCTCTCGACCGCCTCCCGCGCGCCCGGATCAAGCCGGAAGCCCAGGCGCGCGAACTCATCTGCGGCAAAGCGCGCGTACTCCTCCGTCGTGAAGGGCGGCACGCGGATCGCGGCGACGGGAAACACCGCGGCGATATCGTCCGCAAGCCCGCCCCGCCTCGCCTCCGAGAAGGGCAGCTTGAACACCGGCAGCAGCTCGCCCCTCTCCCGGTACAGCGCGCGCAGAAAGGCGCGCAGCCGCTCCGTTCCGGCGCGCTCCACGCGGTACTCCATGTTGATGCCGAGCAGCTCGCTGCGGTCTGCGGCCTTCGGAAGAACGTTCGTGATGTTCTCGTCGGTCATCGCTTTGCGGATCTCCGACACATGATCCGTCTCCCTGACGTTCTTCAAACCGGCCGCCTTCAAAAGCTCGGCGAGGAGCGTAATGTATGTGGAGAAGCCGTCCCCGCTGCCGATGAAGAAGCAGATCGCGCAGCGTTCGATAAAGTGCTTCGCATATGCCTTATGCTCCGACTGCGCCATCTCCGCGAGCTCATGGCAAAAGCGCTTGAAGTCTTCCGCGCCGACCAGCGCGTCGATCTTTTCGAGCGTCTTGTTCACCGCCTCGCGCATGGCTTCCTCCTTGACCTCCCGCAGCAGCGCATGGATCTCCGCCTCGGGGTCCTCGTCCGTGTCCGGCGTGCCGCCCCCGGCGGGCGGCGTCTCCGGCGGAGCGGGCGTCTTTTGTTCTTCGTCCATGTCCGTTCCTCTCTCCCCTCTGCCTCCGGATTCCCTTCAAAGGCTTGATTCCGGAATGCTTTTGGGCTATAATCTCCCTGTGAAAGAGCCGGCAACATCATAGCATGGCGCCGGCGGAATTGCAACCTCGTCCATGGAGGCGCGGCCCGGAAGGAAACCCGCGGGCGCTCCGCGCCGGCGGGGTGAAATAGAGTGTTTAGAAGGAGGCAGTCATGGAATACAAACGCTTTGACGACACCGTCGTCGTCCGCATCGACAAGGGCGAGGAGATCACGGAACAGCTTCGCCATGTGGCGGAGCGGGAAGGCATCCTGCTCGCCGAGGTCTCGGCGCTCGGCGCGCTGAACGACTTCACGGTGGGCGTTTTCCACACCGATACGAAGGAGTATCAGGCGAACAGCTTTCAGGGCGCGTTCGAGATCGTGTCCCTGACGGGCACGGTCAGCACCATGGGCGGCGCGTACTACGCCCACCTGCACATGAGCGCTGGCAACGAGCGCGGCGAGGTCTTCGGCGGGCACCTGAACCGCGCCGTCGTCAGCGCAACCTGCGAGATGATCGTCCGCGTCATCGACGGACGGGTCGACCGGAAGTTCGACGAGGACGTGGGGCTCAACCTGTTCTGCTTTGACTGACGCGCGCACGCCGGGAAAGGACGGTACGACACGCATGGACATCAAAAGCCTGATCGCGCGCTTCCCCGCGCTCGCGGACGCCGCCGCGCAGCGGGAGACGGTCTGGGAAAACCCCGCCGTCCGCCCCTTTGACGAAGCAAAAAGCCGGCTTCCGCTGACGGAGGCCGACGTGGACGACGCGGAGGCACGGCTTGCGCGCTTCGCGCCGTTTCTGGAAAAGCACTTCCCCGAGACCGCGCCGCGCCGCGGCGTCATCGAATCGCCGCTGACCGACATTCCGCACATGCGCGATTACCTGAATGAAAGGCGCGGCGCGCGGCTGGACGGGCGGCTCCTGCTCAAGCGGGACAGCGACCTGCCCATCTCCGGCTCCGTGAAGGCGCGCGGCGGCATCTACGAGGTGCTCAAGCACTCGGAGGAGCTGGCGCTCGAAAACGGACTGCTGCACGGCGATTACACCGTGTTCGACACGCAGAAGTCCCGCGATTTCTTTCATCAGTACGCCATCCACGTCGGCTCGACGGGGAATCTGGGGCTGAGCATCGGGATCATGGGCGCCGCCATCGGCTACCGCGCGACGGTGCACATGTCCGCGGACGCGAAACAGTGGAAGAAGGACCTGCTGCGCGAAAAGGGCGTGACCGTGGTCGAATACGCCTCTGACTACAGCAAAGCCGTGCAGGAGGGGCGCGCGCTGGCGCAGCGGGACCCGCGCAGCTATTTCGTCGACGACGAGAACTCCGCCGACCTCTTCCTCGGCTACGCGGTCGCCGCGCGTCGGCTGAAGGCGCAGCTCGCGGAGATGAGGATCGCCGTGGACGCCGAGCACCCGCTGTTCGTCTATCTCCCCTGCGGCGTGGGCGGCGCGCCCGGCGGAATCGCCTTTGGCCTGAAGCAGGAATTCGGGGACGACGTGTTTTGCATTTTTGTCGAGCCGGTGCAGGCTTGCTGCATGCTGCTCGGCATGGCGACGGGGCTGCACAGCGGGATCTGCGTGCAGGACTTCGGCCTGACCGGCCTGACCGCGGCGGACGGGCTTGCCGTCGGCCGTCCCTCCGGCTTCGTCGGCAGGGCGGTGGCGGAGCTGGTGTCCGGCGTTGTGACGGTGGGCGACGCCGTGCTCTTCGACGATCTGCGCGCGCTGGCCGACGGCGAGGGCATCTTCATCGAGCCCTCCGCCTGCGCCGCGTTTCAGGGCGCGGTGAAGCTGCATGATATGAAACAGCTCCTCGCGTCGCAGAATCTGACGGAGGAGCGGCTTCGCAACGCCGCGCATGTCGCGTGGGCGACGGGCGGCAGCATGGTGCCCGCGCGGGAACGGGAAGCGTATCTCGCGGCGCACTGAGCGCCGGTCTTCATCCCACCGAGCCGAGCAGCGCCTGATCGAAGGCGAACAGCGTCTCGTTGATGCGGTAGATGTCATACTGCCGCCGGTCGATGAAATACTCGACGATGATGTCGAACTTGCTGCTGCGGGAGAGGGCGTAGCCCGCCTTCATCAGCAGCTCGCGCGTCTCGGAAAGCGGCAGCTCCAGCGCCACGGCGAAGGCGAGCGCCGTCGCCTTGCTGGGCTTGTAATGTACGTCGCCGCGGATCTTCGAGAAGAGCTTGCGGTCGATGTTCGCCTTCTTGTAGCACTGGGCATCCGTCATGCCGCGCTCGTCGATCTTGCGCAGCAGCATCTGGGAAAAGCTCTCGTCGATCGCGCTGAGCGCGTCCTCCAGGCTGACGTCGCACGAGTCCTCCGCAACTTCGTACGATACGGCCTCCGGCGCGGGAAAGTCGGCGGCGTTCGCCATCGAAAACGACGCCGGTTCGGTCTCCCGTCTTCTGGCGCGCGGTTTTGATTCCCGCAGAATGCTTTCCGAAAAGCCGAGCATCGCGCCGCGGCGGCGGCTCTCATAATCGCGGTCGGTGTGCGCGTCGACGTAGCGGTCGTCGATGAAGCTCTGCACGTCGTCGAACAGCTCCTCGCTGATGGCGAAGCTGCTGCGTCCAAAAACGGTGAGGTAGACCGTCATGTCGTGCTCCTGCAAAAACGCGGAGATCGTCTCCGTCGCCACCTCCAGCGCCTCGACCTTCGGGTAGCCGAAGATGCCGGACGAAATAAGCGGGAACGCCACGGTCTCAAAACCGTGCTCCGCCGCCAGCGCGAGGGAGTTGCGGTAGCAGGAGGCGAGCAGCTCGCGTTCGCCGCAGCCGCCGCCCTGCCAGATGGGGCCGACCGTGTGGATAACGTACCGCGCCGGCAGCGCGTAGCCCTTCGTGAGCTTCGCCTGACCGGTCTCGCAGCCGTGGAGCGTCATGCACTCCTCGCGCAGCTCCGGCCCCGCGGCGCGGTGGATCATGCCGTCCACGCCCCCGCCGCCGAGCAGCGTGTTGTTCGCGGCGTTGACGATGGCGTCGCAGTCCATTTTGGTGATGTCCTGCCGGATGATTTGCAGCGGCATTGCCGGTCCTCCTTCTTTCCTTTCAAGGGCAGCGCCGTGCGCTGCCCTTGCTCTGTTTGATGTGTGTCGTCAGCGGCACGCAAGCGGCCGCATGGCGGGCGGCGTTTTCCGCCGCGTCATTCCTCCGCGTCCTCCGGGTCCCGCGAAGGCTCCACGTGCTCCCACTTGAGGCCCTTTTCGCGCGTAAAGGCGCGGGATTCGTCCAGCGGCATGGGCTTTCCGAAGTAATAGCCCTGCGCGCGCTCCACGCCGATCTCCTTGAGGAAGGCGTAGTGCTCGGCGGTCTCCACGCCCTCGCACAGCGGCGCGAGGCCCATGCCCTTGGCGCCCTCCTCGATGTAGCGCATCAGCTCGCGCGTCTTGGGGTTGTGGTCGTAGTTCTTGAGGAAGATGAGATCCAGCTTCAGCACGTCGAAGGAATACTCCGCCAGCGTGTTGAGCGAGGAATACCCGCTGCCGAAGTCGTCCAGCCAGAGGCTGTAGCCGAGGCTGCGCATGTGGTCGCACTCCGCCTTGATGTGGCTGGTATTGTCGTTCAGCGCGCTCTCCGTGATCTCCAGATCCAGCATGTTGCGCGGCACGCCGTATTCCTCGCGCGTCTGCTCGACGATGTCGAAGATGTCGCAAAGCTCGAAATCCAGCCGCGAGATGTTGATGGAAACCGGCACCACGGGCTCTCCCGCCTCGATCAGCGCGTGATAGTCCTCGCACACGCGGCGGATCACATACTGGTCGACCAGATGGATCAGGTGGAACTGCTCCAGCGTGTCGATGAAATCGCCCGGGGCGAGCGCGCCCACCTGCGGGTCGATCCAGCGCACCAGCGCCTCGTACCCGCAGATCTCGTCCGTCCGGACGCGGACCACCGGCTGGTAGTAGACCTTGATGTACTCGTTGAGGATCGCGCGCTCGATGTGGTCGGTCACATACTGCTGCTTGCGCAGGCGCTCGCGCATCATTTCGTCATAGACGCAGACATAGACGTCGTGCCTGCCCTTGATGCTGTTGCAGGCAAGGCGCGCGTGGTCGCAGGCAAGACCCACCTCCGTCATCCGGTCGTCCATGCAGTAGATGCCCGCCTTGACGCGGACGCGCTTGTTGGCGTCCTCCGAGCGCAGCATGATCTTGTGGACGTTCTGCACCTTTGCGATCGCGTCGTTCCGGCTGCCCGCCATGCAGACGACAAAGTGGTCGTTGGACAATCTGGCGCAGGTCTCGCCACGGAAGGTGTCCGAGATCGTCTTGGCGAGGATGCACAGCAGCTCGTCGCCCGCCCGGAAGCCGAGGCGCTCGTTGAAGAGCTTAAAATTGGCGATATCGAAGTGGATGATGGCGAAATGCTGGCGCCGCCCTTCGGGCGAGGAGAGGATCATCTGCACCTTCTGATAGAAAAACGACATGTTGAACAGGCCCGTGAGCGGGTCGATGTCGCGGTTTGCCGACAGCACCTCGTTTTCCGCGATGGAGTTGTGATAGCGGTTGAAATACTCGTTCTGGTCGACGTCCACGATGAAAACATAGAAATAGCTCCTGCCGTCGCGGCCGTGGAGCAGGTGCCCGAAGTCCTCGATATAGCGGGTGTCGCCCTGCTTGGTGATGATGCGGTAGCGCACATAGTCGTGCCGCTTTTCAAAGGATGTCTGCGCCTGGATCTGGTTTTTGATCTTCACAAGATCCTCCGGGTGCACCATGCCGGTGAAGGAGCCGCCGACATATTCGTAGAATTCCTCATACGTCTCGCAGCCGAACAGCTTTATCACATTTTCGTCGGCATACGTAAGCTTTTCCTCGCCCTCCGCTTCGTAGATAAACGTCCCGCCGGGCAGTCCCGTCGGGATCCATGTGGACAGCTTTTCATCCATAACGGCGTCTCCCTTTCGTGTTTTTCCTCTCCCATCGGTTGAAAACAATCATATTATGAGCATCCGCGCGAAAAATGTCAAGAGACGCGCGCCGTTTTCGGGGGATGCGCCCGTATTGCCCGCGCGCCCGGTCTGTGGTATCATGGGGAAAAACAAAAAGTGAGGTTCAGCATGAAAGCCGTTTCATACATTCTCGCATTGATTTCGCTGGGAATGGCCCTGTTCGGCGCGGGCGCTCCGGAGAAAAGCGACGCCGTGACGCCGGAGCTCGAACAGCGCGTCGAGCAGATCATGGATTCCATGTCCGCGGAGCAGAAGATCGCCCAGATGATTATGCCGGCGATCCGCACATGGGAAGACGGTGGCGTCACCGACCTGACCACCGTGCCGGAGCTCGCCGGGGCGCTGCGCCGCCACCAGTACGGCGGCGTGATCCTGTTCAGTTCCAACATTTCGGGCACGGAGCAGACGGTACGTCTCGTGAGCGCGCTGCAAACGAACAATGCACTGGGCGCGGAGGCGAAGGACACCGCCGCCGTTCCCTATCTGGTCGCCGCCGATCAGGAGGGCGGCTCCGTGGCGCGCCTGACGATGGGAACGCGCGGCACGGGAAGCATGGCAATCGGCGCCACGGGCGGCAGGGCGGAGGAGAACGCACTTGCCACCGGCAGGGTGTTCGGCGAGGAGCTTTCGGCGCTGGGCATCAACGTGAACCTCGGCCCCTGCGTCGATGTGATTGCGGATCTGACCGATCCCGGCATGAGCACACGCGTGTTCTCCGACGATCCCGCCGCCGTGTCGCGGCTCGCCCTCGCGTTTGCGCGCGGCGTCGGTGAGAGCGGCGTCGTCACGACCTACAAGCACTTTCCGGGCGTCGGAGACGGAAGCGACTATCCCACCGCGATCCGGCTGACGTCCGACGAGCTGGCACAGGGCGGGCTTTTCGCCTGCCGCGCGGTCATCGACGGCGGCGCGGAGATGGTGATGACCTCGGCGACCACGTTCCCGCTCATCGACGAAAAGCATTTCATGGCGGACGGGACGACCGAGGGGTACTATCCGGCGACCCTGTCCCCGCTGTTTGTGACAAAGCTGCTTCGCGAGGCCATGGGCTTCGACGGCGTGGTCGTCACCGACGCCCTTGAGATGGAGCAGTTCGCAACGGAGCCCGACAACGGGAAGGCGCTGTTTCGCGGGGCGAACGGAACCGTCGCGCACGACCTTCAGGTGGCAGAAAAGGCGATCAATGCCGGCTGCGACCTGCTGCTCATCCCCACCGACCTGTGCCGGAGCGAAGCCGTCCGCTACTACGACGAATACATCGCCGGTCTTGCCGCGCTCGTGGAGGGCGGCTCCATCGACGCGCGGCGCGTCGACGCGTCCGTCCGGCGCATCCTGACGCTCAAGGCAAAACACGGGCTACTCGATTTGGACACGAGCGGCGCGGACGTTGAGGAACGGATCGCGGCGGCGCTGCGGACGGTCGGCTCGGCGGAGCATCACGCAATTGAAAGCGCTATTGCCCGGCAGGCGGTCACCCTGCTCAAGGACGACGGCGTGCTCCCGCTCTCCGGGGGCCGCATCGTGATCGTCGGACGCACGGGTCTGGACAGCAAGCCCATCGAATACGCGCTGGAACAGCTCATGCGCGAGGGTTGGATCGACGCCGGCGCGCGGATCGAGAACCGCATCAGCGGCGAAGTCCGCGGGCGGAAGGGCGCCGCCGTGACCATCGTGATCGACCGCTATTACGATACGGGCGGCGGCAGGCTCATGTATTCCGACGCTCTGTCGGCGGCGATCAGGGATACCGACGCCGTTGTGTGCCTCAGCGCGGTCGGCGCGGGCATCGACAAGCTCCAGGACAGCAATCCCGCCATGCGGGGCGTGCGCCGCGCGCTCTCCGACGCGCACGCCGCGGGCGCGAGCTTCGTCCTGCTCAGCGACAATCTGCCCGTGGACGCGGCGCGCTTTCAGGACGCGGATGCGATCGTGTGTGCCTATCTCTCCGCCGGCTTCGGCATCGACCCGACCGCGCGCACCAGCGGCTCGGAAAACGTCGGCGCGTTCAACGCGAACGTGCCCGCGGCGCTCGCCGCGATCTTCGGCGCGGCGGATATGCCCGGCAGACTGCCCATCCGCATCCCCGTGCTCGAAAAAGGGCCGGACGGCTCGTGGTCTTACGGCGGCGGCACGCTGTATGAGTGTGGGTTTTCCGCCGCCTCTGGCGGCAGGTGAAGCATTCCCCGCCCCGTCTCACCACGCCGCGGCCGCCCCGTCGCAGCGCGGCTCCGTGCCGCCGATCAGCAGGCCGTTTTCCGTGCGCCAGATGATCTGTCCGCGCCCCATCGCGGAGTTGACGTTCAGTATCTCGACCTCGTGCCCCCGTCGCGCGAGCGCCGCGGCGATGTGCGGCGGCACCTCGCGTTCCAGCTGGATGTGCCGCCCTCCCGTCCACTGCATCCGCGGCGCGTCGAGGCACTCCTGCGGGTTCATATGATAGTCCACGGTGTTGACGATCACCTGCACGTGCCCCTGCGGCTGCATGAAGCCGCCCATCACGCCGAACGGTCCAACCGCCTCCCCGTCCTTCATGAGAAAGCCGGGGATGATCGTGTGATAGGACTTCTTCCCGCCCGCAACGCAGTTATCGCTCGCGGGGTCGAGCAAGAAGTTCGCCCCGCGGTTTTGCAGCGAAATACCCGTGCCGGGGATGACGACGCCGGAGCCAAAGCCCATGTAGTTGCTCTGGATGTATGAAACCATGTTGCCGAAGGGGTCGGCGGCGCAGAGGTAAACCGTGCCGCCGCTCGACGGGTCGCCCGCCGACGGCAGGATCGCGCGCTCCCCGATCAGCGCGCGGCGGCGCGCGACGTAACCCTCGCTCAGCAGATCTTCGACCCTTGTTTTCATGCACTTCGGATCGGCGACGTACGCCTTCGCGTCCTCGAAGGCGAGCTTGATCGCCTCCATCTGTTTGTGGTACGCGTCCGCGCTCTCGCGGCACTCCGGCAGCGGCAGCCCCCTGAGGATGTTCAGCGCCATCAGCGCGGTGATGCCGTGGCCGTTCGGCGGGATCTCGCAGACCGTATAGCCCTTGTAGTCCGTGGTGATCGGCTCCACCCACTCCGGGCGGTAATTCGCAAAGTCGTCCTCGCGGAAATACCCCCCGGTCGCGCGGCTGAACGCGACGAGCTTTTCCGCCAGCGCGCCGCGGTACAGGCTCTCGCAGCCCGTCGCCGCCAGCTCCTCCAGCGTGTCGGCGAAATCCGTCCAGCGAAAGACGTCGCCCGCGCGGTACGGCGAGCCGTCCGGCTTCGTAAACGCCTCGAACCACGCCCGATACGGCGCCGGGTCCCGCTCCGCCGCGCGCTCGAAGCGGCGCGCGCCCAGGGCCCAGTTGGCGCCGACCTCGACCGGCACGGGGCAGCCGTCGCGCGCGTAGCCGATTGCGGGCGCGAACAGCTCCGCAAGCGGCATCGTGCCGAAGCGGCGGTTCAGCTCCGCCCAGCCGGCGGGCGCGCCGGGCACCATCGTCGGCAGCCACCCGTCGTGCGGCACGGCTGCGAGCCTCTTTTCGCGGAACACGTCAAGCGAGAGCACCGTCGGCGCGACGCCGCTGGCGTTGAGGCCGTAGAGCCGCTTGTCTCTTTCGATCCACACGAGCGCGAAGCTGTCGCTGCCGACGCCGTTGCTCGTCGGCTCCAGCAGCGGCATCGCCGCCG
The DNA here is from genome assembly GCA_015067435.1 of Oscillospiraceae bacterium. GTDB lineage: Bacteria > Bacillota > Clostridia > Oscillospirales > Oscillospiraceae > Hominicoprocola. The sequence continues at coordinate 238,556 of SVMM01000003.1, forward strand.
CCATCGCGACGGCGGCGTCCACGGCGTTGCCGCCGCGGCGCATCACGTCCAGCCCGAGCTCCGCGCCCAGCGGCACGGACGTGCATGCCATCGCGCGGCGCGCGTAGACGACGTTTCTGTGCGAGGAGTAAGCGTATCGCATCGGATCAAAGCTCGACATGGCGTATGACCTCCCGTTTGTTTTCTTCATTATATCTGACCGCACCGGATTTGAAAAGGGCGCGTTGCAAAATAGCGCGCTGAAAAAAGACGAGGTCAGGAGCCCAAAAAGGGTTTCCTGACCTCGCCT
>SVMM01000022.1 GCA_015067435.1 Oscillospiraceae bacterium
AAAAAACCAATCCACCTCAGACAAAAAGCGGTGTGATGACTGACTCCCTCGGGATAACTCAATCCTCGGGATTAGACCACCACGCGGTCTTCGCGCGTCAGCGCACGGACGTGTTCAGCGAGGGCAATATCGCCTCTACCGAAAGCGCGCGGCAGTACAAGGACGCCACCGACCTCGTCATGCAGCAGACGGTGGGCGCGCTGACCAGCAGCGACCGCAAAGGCCCCAACAACCAATATGTCTCCCAAGATAAGTGCGTGGTCGAGGGGCATCGGCTTATCCGCCGCCTCACGCCGCTGGAATGCGAACGGCTGCAGGGCTTCCCGGACGGCTGGACGGATATCCCCGGCGCGTCGGACTCGGCGAGGTACAAGGCGCTCGGCAACAGCGTTGCGATCCCTTGCGTGGAGTATATCATGGCGGGCATCGTGGAGGCAATGGGCGGCGCGCTCTGACTTGTCACTTTTGCTTCGTTTCGCGCCTTGTCTTTCGTTGCTTCTTGTGAATAGCTTTCCGCGATGAGTTTCGGTATTGTTGCTTTACAATCAGAGAGAGGAGGAACACCCCCAATGGAGGAAATCAAGGAGAAAACCAAAAACCTCTGCGCGCATATCCCCGAATCCCTGCATAACCGCGTGCGGGAGGCGCAGCAGAGCAGCGGCATGACGCTGAATGAGTACATGACGATGCTCATCACGGAATACTACGACAGAAAGGACAAAACAGTCATGAAAGACAAGAACACCCGCACTCTTGCAATCGAACTCTCGGTGGAGCTCTTCGACGCGCTGGACGAGTACATCGCAAGGCACCCCGAGGTCAAGTCAAAGAAAGACCTCATCACCAGCCTGATCGTCAAGCTGCTGGAGGATGAGAAGGATGCCGCTCCCGCGGAGGAGTAAGGCAAAGAAACTCACATGATCCGCCGCCTCGGACGGCGGATCGTGCTTTTGGAGGTATCCATGTACATCTACCCCGAAAACCTGAAAGCAAAGCCCATGCTCTGGCTGTGGGAACTGCGGGATGTGGCGATCATCGCCTCCGCCGTTCTCCTCTCTGTGTTCGCGCTGGCGCAAACCGGCTCGTTCGCCCTGCTCATCGGCGCGGTGCTTTACGCTTTCCTGTCCATCCGCGTGGAGGACAACAGCGTCCTTGGCTTTTTGTGCTTCGCCGCGCGGTTTCTGCTTTTACAGCAGCAATACTTTGAATGGGAGGAACCCTATGACTCGAAAACAGAAGAAAGAGCTGCGTAAGCGCCAATCGACGCGGCAGCTCATGGGAATTGACCGGCTCACCGAGCATGGCGTTGCCACGCCGCGAGGTGAGCTGGTTTTCTTTTTGATCCGGCCCGACAACCTCTCCGTGCTCTCCCCGGAGGTGATCCGCGGGCGCGTGCGCGCGCTCATGGAGCTTCTGCGGGGCACGGATCAGGTTCGCCTGCTGGCATTGGACTCCCGCGAGTCCTTCACCAAGAACAAGGCGTGGTACCAGCAGCGGCTGGAGGAGGAAACGAACCCCGCCATCCGCGAGCTGCTCCAAAAGGACCGGGCATATCTCGACGAGATCCAGACCATGACGGCCTCGGCGCGGGAGTTCGCCATTGCCTATACGCTGGAGCGCAAAGGCGGCGATAGCGCGGAGGCGCGGCTCTCGCTGATGGCGAAGGACATCCGCGACTGCGGCTTCCATGTCCGCGCCGCGGAGGAGCAGGACGTCAAGCGCCTGCTGGCGGTCTATTACCAGCAGGACGTGACTACGGAACACTTTGACAATTATGACGGAGAAAGCGTGGTGAACGAAAATGGAGTATAAAGGGCTGACCGTCGATCTCGACGAGTTCGGCGAGAGCTATTCCGGCTGCCACTGCACGGTCTATACCTCGCCGGATATGGAGCGGGAGATCGACGACTTTTACATCTCGCCCTCGGAGCTTTCCGAGAACCCCGACGTCGAGCAATGGGCGCGCGTGAAGCTGGAGGAGCGTATCGCGCGCTACGCCGCGCTCGGCTATATTCCCGCGTGCGTGGCGGGAGGTGCTCGCTGATGGCGAAAACGCAGAAGAAAAAGACAAAGCACAACCGCTGGTTCCTCCCCTCCAAGGCTGTGCCGCGAAGGAGGAAAGCGGCAGATCCCGCGCCCAAGGAGTTCCTGGATATCATCGCCCCCGGCGCGGCGCGGTTCAATACCGACCACTATATCCTTGGCAACAGCTTCCGCACGGTGTTCGCCCTGCGCGGCTACCCCACCAGCACCGAGGACTTGGCGCTGCTCCGGCACCTTGGCGAGAAAAGCGGCGTGACGCTCTCCGTCTACGCCCGGAAGGTCGAGCCGATGGAGGAGCGGAAGATCCTGCACAACGCCGCGAACAAAAACCGCATGAATCAGGCGAACACCAACGACATGAAAGCAACCATCACCGCCGAGGCGAACCTGCAGGACGTCGCCAACCTCATCACGTCCATGCACAAGAATCGTGAGCCGCTGATGCACTGCGCCGTGTTCATCGAGCTCTCGGCGCGTTCTCAGGAGGGGCTTCGCTCACTCCAGAACGAGGTTCTGGCGGAGCTGGTGCGCTCCAAGCTCGCCGCCGACCATATCCTTTTGCGCCAGCGCGAGGGCTTCCGCGCGGTCAATCCCGCGGGCTGGAACTGCTTTGGCAGCTTGTATGAGCGCGTGCTTCCCGCCTCGTCGGTGGCGAACCTGTTTCCGTTCAACTACTCCGGCAAGCTCGATCCCCACGGGTTCTATATCGGCAAGGATCGTTACGGGAGCAACATCATCGTCGACCTCGACCAGCGCGCCGAGGACAAGACCAACGGCAGCGTCCTCATCCTCGGCAACTCAGGCGAGGGCAAGAGCTATCTGCTCAAGCTGCTGCTCATCAACTGCATCGAGGCGGGCAAGACCGTGATCGCCCTCGATCCCGAACACGAACTCGTGGACTTAAGCCGAAACCTCGGCGGGTGCTTCATCGACCTCATGAGCGGACGCTATATCATCAACCCCCTCGAACCCAAGGTGTGGGATGTGGACGGTGAGGAGGATGACGAGACGGCGCCCGCGACCTTTCGCCAGCACAGCAGGCTCAGCCAGCACATCAGCTTCCTCAAGGACTTCTTCCGCGCCTACAAGGACTTCTCCGACCGGCACATCGACGCCATTGAGCTGATGCTGGAGAAGCTCTATCGGAAGTGGGGGATCAACGACAACACCGACTTCGCCAGGCTCAAGCCGGAGGACTACCCGATCCTGTCAGACCTCTACGCCGTGATCGAGGAGAGTTATCGGAGCTACGATGCCGAGCCAAACCCGCTCTACCCCAGGGAGCTGTTGCAGGAAGTCCTGCTGGGGCTCCACTCCATGTGCGTCGGCGCGGAAAGCACGTTCTTCAACGGTCACACCAACATCACCTCGGACCGCTTCCTTGTTTTCGGCGTCAAGGGGCTGCTGCAGGGCAGCACCAACGTCAAGGATGCGCTCCTCTTCAACGTGCTGTCCTACCTCTCGGACAAGCTGCTCACCGAGGGCAACACGGTGGCGGCGCTGGACGAGCTGTATATCTGGCTCAGTTCGAGGATGACCATTGAGTATATCCGAAACACGCTCAAGCGTGTCCGCAAGAAGGAATCCGCGCTCATCATGGCCTCACAGAATCTCGAGGACTTCAACGTGGACGGCATCCGCGAGCTGACGCGCCCGCTCTTCGCCATCCCCACGCATCAGTTCATCTTCCACTGCGGCGCGGTGGATACGCGGTTTTACATGGACAACCTGCAATTGGAGCAGAGCGAGTACGAGCACATCAAATACCCGCAGAACGGCGTCTGCCTCTACAAATGCGGCGTCGAGCGGTTCCTGCTCGAGGTCCATGCGCCGAAGTACAAAGAGGAGCTGTTCGGAAAGGCGGGCGGCCGATAAAAGTTGCAATTCAAAATTGGCGCATATGATTTAGTCCAAACCTCAAGCCGCTCGGCAAGCGGGCCGGATGACAATTCGGCGTGCCTGCCCCAAAATGAAATGCAGAAGAAAAATGTGAAAAACAGCAAGGAGTGATACAAACAAATGAAACCCATCGAACTGGAAATCTGGCGTCCCAAAGAGAACGATCCGCGCTATGTCGAGCGCGTCGGCACGCGCAGCGCCGAGGAGGTGTTCAAGGAGCTGGAACAGCGGCTCGACAGCATGGGGATGCTGCCGGACGAATACTTCCTGCTGGACAGGGACTGGCAGGATGGGAGGCTCATCCCCAAAGACGCCGATATTTTCGTCACCACCGACTACGGTGAGAGCGAGGGCGTCTACCTCGACGGATACCTCAAATGGTACGAGGACGGAAAGCCCGTCACCAAGTCATTCTTCACGGGCAAGACGCTGGGCGAGACCGGCGCGGACATGGACAGGATGTTCCTCATCTCCTCCGCGATCACAAAGGCGTTCCACGGCTACGGCCGCCAGCCGGACAACGGCATGGTGCTCTATCTCAGCGCGGAGGAGAAAAAGGAGATCATCGACGCACTGGTGGAGAAGCGGGAGCGGACGCTGGATCAGGCGGACCGCGTTGAGAAGCTCCTGCGCCATGCCGCGGGGAGCATTACCGCCTATATGGACACGGTCGGTGAACGCCCGCTCCGCATCAGCGACTTTGACAAGGCCGTGCTCGCCATCCGCGACGGTGAGCTGGAAGCGTTCAAGGAACTGCTCCCAAAGGTGAGCGACCATGCTGACGAGCTGCTCGTCGAGACGGCGGGCCGCACGGGGAACGTGGGCCGCAAGATGTCCGTCTGCTTACTCGCTGAAGTAGAGCAGTTCACGGACGAGGCGTACCTGACCGCCAGCCAGCGGGCGGTGGACATCGGCGACACCGGGCGCGTCCGCTTCCTCATGGAGCAGTATGAGAACCATGCGGCGGAGCCCCGCGCCGAATACTACGGCGAGGTCATCGACTACGCCTGCGGTGAGAACAAGGCGATGGGGCATGAGCTCATCGCCATTGCTCCCAACGAGTGGATCGCCGCGGCGCCGACCTCCTTGCACATCCGCATGAGCGGCGGCGGCGAGCTGATCATGTCACAGATGCTCATCAGCAAGGGCCTCCAACCGGGAGCCGACGCGCCGACCGTCCTCCAGAACTACACCTGCTCCCCGGACCGCTTCTGGATGGCGGAGCAACTGCTCAAGAACGGTATGGAGGTTCGCCGGAACGATTACCTCTCGCTGGACATCTGCATGAGGAACGGCGCAGCCGACGCCGCCAAGCTCCTGCTGGATCAGGGCGTGGACTTTGAGCAATACCAGGCGTGGGCCGAGAAACACAGCCACAGCACCATTGACGAGCGGACGCTCGTCGAGGTGCAACAGCATTGGAACGACATTCTGTCTCAACAGCAGGAAGTTGCCGAAGCCCCGATACAGGGAATGACAATGGGAGGGCTGTCCCAATGAGCGCCGGAGTCGTTGCCGCAAAGGTCGGCGCGGCGCTCCTCTCCGACGAGCGTGGACGCAAGGCGGTCGGCTGGATCATTACCGCCGTGCTCTCCCCGCTCATCCTCATCATCGCCGTCCTCTGCTCCCTCGGCAGCGGCGGCGCGGAGCACAACAACGCGGCGGTCGAGGCGTGCTTCTACGGTGTCGCTTACAGCGCGGGCGTGCCCGCGGAGTACAAGGAGCATGTCGACGATATGCGCGCGGCTTTTTCCCTTCTGTCCTCGGCGGTCGCCACCGCCAACAGCCAATCGGAGGATGGCGCAATCGACCCCACTCGTGTGGAGTCCGTGTTTTTTGCCCTCTGCTTTGGCGAGGACGCTCCCTCCCGACGAGCCGCAGACCGCTTCGTGGACTGCTTCTACACCACAGAGACCCGCACCCGGACGGTGGAGGTGACGGACGAAGAAACGGGCGAGACAAGTACAGAGGAAGAAGAATACACCGTCACCGTGCCGCTCTCGCTGGAAACAGCATACGCCAACGTCGCCGCTCTGCTGGGACGGGAGATCACCGACGATGATCGGAGCAATATCAACCACATCTACACGATGGTCGCGGGCTCCGCGGAGAGCGGCGGCGAGGGCGGCGGTGTGCGCGGCACTGAGCCGAGCATCGATCTCGACGCATCCGTTCTCTCCAATCCGACCACAAAGAACGCCGCCGACCTCGCCGCCTACGCCGAATACGCATGGCGCTCCGGCTGGGGATATGTGTGGGGCAGCTTCGGCTATGTGCTGACGGAGCAACAGCTCCAGCAGCTCAAGGCGCAGTACCCGGAGATGGTGGGCGGCTACGAGAGCATCATCCGCTCGAAGTGGCTGGGCGGCAGAACGACGGACTGCGTGGGGCTCATCAAGAGCTACGGCTGGTTCGATCCCGACGAACTGAAGATCAAGTACGGAACGAACGGGATGCCGGACGTCGGAGCGAACGCGATGTACTACTCCGCCACGGTCAAGGGCACCATCGACACCATCCCCGAAGTCCCTGGTCTCGCCGTGTGGTGCAACGGTCACATCGGCGTCTATGTTGGCAACGGCGAGGTCGTCGAAGCGCGTGGCACGAGCAGCGGCGTGGTCAGGACAAAGCTCGCGGAGCGGCACTTCACCCACTGGCTGCAGGTGCCATATATCCGCTACGACTGAAAAAGGAGGAGAACGTGAAAACAAAGATCAGCGTCGAGTTCGACGAGGAGAAGCTCTATGCGCTGGAGCTGGAGCTGAAGAAGGAGCACACCACGGCGGCTCAGTCCCTCGGCAAGACGCTCGACGAACTCTATGAGAAGAAGGTGCCGCAGCCGGTGCGTGTATTCATCGACAGCAAGGCGGCGGCGAAAGTCAAGCGCCCGCCGCGTCCCGCGTCCAAGTCCGCGCCCGCTTCCGGCGCTCTGAACAAACAGGAGGTGCAGCATGAGCAGTAGAGAAATCGTCCTGTGGCTGGACGAACGATGGTACGACGCGCTGGAGCGGCACCTCAAGGACGAAACCTTGCAGGAACGGATGGAGAGCTTCCTCGACGAGCTGTGCAACCATCTGCTCCCGGATTACGAGTACGAGCAGATCAGCCGTGAGGTCTACGAGGAGCGCATGGAACGCGAGGCGCGGCGCGAGGCCGACCGCCGCTTCGCTGTGTTCCGTGTGACCGAGCGCGGCGAGCAGAGCTGCTTCCTCATGGAGCAGCCGATAGACCTCCTCGCCGCAGCGCGCTCGATGCGTCACTACAACCGCAAGGAGGGACACGGCTCGGACTTCCGACACTACTATGCCACGGCAACAGACATCCCGCCGGATACGTTCGACAGCTACGCGCAAGAGCGCCGGGAGAACACCGGGCGCGTGGTCGGAGCGTTCGATATCGACCTCGACGCAGGTACTTTTTCCGCGCTGAACATCACGGACGGCTGGCACTCGTTTTCTGTCAGGGACGTCGTCACGGCGGCGTATCACGCCGACCTGCGGAACGGCGAGTCGCCCGACGAGCGAACGGGACGTCTGCTCGACCATCTCAGCGGCAGGGAGCTGACAACGCAGGAGCAGGCAGCTCCCAGCATGGGTATGGCCCCGACGATGTGCTGACCGCGTGTCGCGCCGTTGTTGCGCCTGTGTCCGATTGGTTCGGCGGGGGTGGCATCCCGGCACCCACGGGGGCTGTTGCGCGACGTGTCGCCCCGCTTTCGGGCGAGTATCGAAGGGGCGTCGCAAAGCGGCGGGCTGGGTGCCGGGGACGCTTTGGCACGGTTACGGAGGACGCGAAAAATGCACGAGATAAAGAGAGGTGGTCGCAAGCGACCACCTCTCGCGCACAAAGCCCCGCAATGCGGGGCTTTTCCCGGTTGCCGCAAGGTGGTCGGTGAACGGAGAAAAAGCGATTTTAGGTGGTCGTGGCAACGTGAAAGCCCGAAAACAAACGGCTTTTTGCTGTGTCACGGCAGTTTGAGCAGAAGGAGGAACCAAAATGGAAAGTGAAAGCAAAACGCGAACGGCGGTCTGGCTGAAGCCGAGCACGATCCGAAAGATCGATACATGGATGGCGCCGGACAACTGCGAAACGCGCAGCGAGTTCATCGAAAAGGCGCTGGTGTTTTACACCGGCTATCTCGAAACGAACGACGCATCAAAGTATCTCTGCGAGGTGCTCTCCAACATGATCCGCGGCATCCTCGACAACAACAATAACCGCCTGCGCTCGCTGCTGTTCAAGTGGTGCGTGGAGCTGAACATGGCGTGCCACACCATCGCCGCGCACTTCGGCGACGCGGAGATCGACAGGCGCGAGCTGCGCGGCTACGCGGCGCAGGAGGTCAAGGAGACCTGCGGCCAGATCAGTTTCGACAACGCGCTCGACATCCAGCGCCAGCTCTGAGGTGAAATGTGGCACGGTTCATATTTATCTCGCCCTATCTCAAGGGCGGGAAGGACGCCGCGAAGCTCTCACACCGCACACGCTATATCGCTACGCGCGAGGGCGTGGAGCTGCTGCGGAGCGACAACGCAGACCTCGCGCCCTCGGATAAGCAGGAGTCGTTCATCGATCGCGCGCTGCGCCAGTTTCCAGAGGCCAAGGAGCTGCTGGAGTATGAGGACTACCGCGCCGCGCCGACACGCAAGACGGCCTCCGCGCTCATCGAGCAGCTCTGGGAGCAGTACGTCATGACGCTGGAGGGACGCGAGAACTTCCTCGACTATGTTTCACACCGCCCCGGCGTCAGGAGCGACGGCGACCACGGACTGTGGGACGCGAACGGCAAGGTGGAAAACCTCTCCGCCGTCGTGCGAGAAGTGGCAAATCATCAGGGCAACGTGTGGACGCCGGTGGTGTCCATGCGCCGTGAGGACGCCGAGCGGTTGGGCTTCACCGACGCGGAGAACTGGCGCGCCGCGGTCAACGCCTGCGTCAATGAGATTGCGGAGGGCTACAAGATCGCGCCCAACCACCTGCGCTGGTACGCCGCGCTGCACGAAAAGGAAAAGCACGTCCATATCCACATGGTCGTCTACTCCACCGATCCCAAGGAGGGCTACCTCACCAAAGAGGGTATCCGAAGGGTCAAGTCCGCGTTCGCGCGGCGGCTCTTTGAGCAGGATCTCATCTGTGTGTACAAGCGCCAGACGGAGTACCGCAACACGCTGCAGGAGGAAGCCGAGGCGCGGATGCGCGCGCTCATTGAACGCATGGGCGGCGAAACGATCCGCAGCGACAGGCTGGAAATGCTCACCGACGAACTCGCCGAGCGGCTGCGGGACGTCAAGGGCAAGAAGGTCTACGGCTACCTGCCGCCCGCGACCAAGCGGATCGTGGACGCCATCGTGGACGAGATCTCCCGCGACGAGCGCGTCGCCGAGGCGTACTCGCTCTGGCAGGAGATGCGGGACGAGGTCTGCCGCACCTACAGCAGCGCGCTCCCGGAGCGCAAGCCGCTGAGTCAGCAGAAGGAGTTCAAGCCCGTGCGGAACATGGTCATCCGCGAGGCGCTTCAACTCTCGGAGCGCCCCGCGGCGTTCGATGACGAGCGCATGGACGACGAGCCGGAGGATGCCGAGGAGCAATATATCGACGCGCCGCCCGTGCTGCCGAAGGCGTCCCCGGTCTACGAAAAGGCGGAACGCTACCGCAGGGCGAAGAACATCCTCTACGATGAGACGGCGGACAGGGACGCGAAGCGCGACGCGGTTGCCGCGCTCGAAAAGCTGTGGGGCGAGGGCTACGCCGTCGCCGCGCACCAGCTCGGTAAGTGCTGTCGTGACGGCGTGGGCGTCGAGCGGAACGCGGACGCCGCCGAAGCGTGGTTCCGTCGAGCCGCAGCGCGGGAGCTGGACTGCTCGGAGTACGCGCTCGGCAAGCTCCTGCTGGAGCAGGGGCGCTCCGCCGAGGGCATCGGCTGGCTCGAAAAAGCGGCGGAGCGGGAGAACCAATACGCACAGTACCGGCTGGGCAAGGTCTATCTTATGGGCGAGCAGACGGCAAAGGACGTGGACGCCGCGATTTCCTACCTCGGACGTGCGGCAGAGCGCGGGAATCAGTACGCACAGTATGCCCTCGGCAAGCTCTACCTCATGGGACGGGACGTGCCACAGGATATGGAGCGGGCGATCCAGTACCTCACCCGCTCTGCGGCGCAAGGGAATACCTACGCGCAATATTTTCTCGACCACAGGAATGACTGGCAGCACGCCTCTACCGGCGCCGCGGTGCTGCGGATGCTCCATCACATGAGCCGGATATTTGCGGACAACGCCGTTACCGACAGCACATACATGGGTTTGCAGATCGACAGGAAGCGTCGTCAGAAGATGCAGGACAAGCGCATCGCTATGGGACACAAGGCGGACGATCACGAGGATCATGTACAGCATCAGCAGCGAATGTAAAAGCAGAGGAAGCATTGTGAAAATGCTTCCTCCCCTTTATTGCTGCTCTGCAAGCTGCTCCTCACAAAACGCTTTCAGAATGGGTATGTCGGTAACTGCCGTCTCCCAAATGATGTCCTGACTCACGTTTGCGTAATCGTGCGCCACTAAATTACGCATTCCTTTCACCGGCCCCCACTGGATGCGGTTTGCTGTTGCGCTGCGGTATTCGGCAGATAATTTGCTGGACAGCTCTCCAATTTGCATGATGCTGAACGATATCGAACGTTGATAGTCAGCGTCCTGATTGAAAACCTCAAAAGACTTTCCATATCGCTCTATTGTTTTTTCAATCTCCACGCAATAATCACGAATATGTGCAATGCGTTGCAAATCAGGCGACAGCATAGATCTCCACCCTCTCATTCCTGAGATTCTCGCGGAAGTATATATCGCTGGGCATACGAATCGGCTGTTCAAGCGAGCGAGTAGTTACCAAATCGACCTGCTTGCTCAACGCCTCCTCAAAATCGCAAAGGACTTCCGAGAGCTGTAAAAGGCTTTTGATGTTCGTGCCGGAGATATCAACCAAAAGGTCTATGTCACTCTCTGCCGTTGCAGTTCCGCGCGCATAGGAACCGAACAGATAAACCGCTTTCAGCCCATGCTTTTTTGCAACAGGAGCAATACGTTTCCGAATCTCATCGACAGTATAAATCTCCATCTAAACTGCCTCCCTCCCATACACGGTCACTCCCGTATCGTGGATCTCACGGTCGATCAGCGAACCCGATTCGATGTGCGTCACATCAAACAGGTCGACGTCCTTGCCAACGGCGCGCTGGACGTCATCCAGCAGCCCGACAAAGCGGAGACCGCGCAAGCCACTGTCGACCAGCAGATCCACGTCGCTCTTTTCGGTCGCGGTGCCTTTGCCGTATGAGCCGAACAGCACGGCGCGGCGGATGCCGTATCGGTCAAAGACCGGCGACAGGATGTCCCGCAGTTGAGGTACGGTGTAAACACCCGGCATAACGCTTCCCCCTCTCAAAATTTATTAACCACAGTATAACCGAAAGAACAATAATATGCAACTCAAACCTGTAAATCAGGAGGTGTTTCCCATCGCACAGTATATCCCGTTCACAGAAGAACAAAAGCTCCGCGCGGGCGCGGTCGACCTTGAAGAATTCCTGCGCCTGCGAGGGGAAACGCTCATCCGCTCCGGCCGCGATAAGCGCCTTGCGAGCGACCACAGCGTTACCATCCGCGGCAGTGAATGGTACGATCATGCCGCGCAGCGCGGCGGCGGCCCCATCGCGTTCGTGCAACGGTTCTACAACAAGAGCTATCCCGAAGCCGTGACGCTGCTCCTCGGCGGCGCGCACGGCATGGCGTATCCCGCAGCGCGGGAAAAGCCAGAGGCGCCAAGAAAACCGTTTGAACTGCCCGCGGCGAATCTCAATATGCGCCGTGTGTTCGCCTACCTCATGAAGCAGCGGCACATCGACAAGGACGTGATCTCCCACTTCGCGCGGGAAGAACTGCTCTACGAGGACGCGGAGCACCACAACTGCGTCTTCGTCGGCACGGACGAGCAGGGCGTCCCCCGGCACGCGCATCTGCGAAGCACGGTCAGCTTCGGCAAGGCGTTTCGCATCAATGTGGAGGGCAGCGATCCCAGCTACAGCTTCCACCATATCGGGCGCACGGGATGCCTGCTCGCGTTCGAGGCGCCCATTGACATGATGTCGTACATCACGATGCATCCGCACCTCTGGAAGGAACACAGCTATGTCGCGTGCTGCGGCACGTCGCTCCTGCCCGTGCAGAAGATGCTGGAACGGATGCCGCGCGTGGATACCGTTTTCCTCTGCCTCGACAACGACAGCGCGGGCCATGCGGCAAGCGAGCGGTTTGCCGCGGAGCTTGCGGTACAGGGCGTGGAGACCGAACGTCTCGTCTCGGAGCGCAAGGATTGGAACGAGGACTTGGTGGAGCAGAGCCAGACGCAGGAGGTGAGGCAGGTATGCCAAGCAATGTGTGGCCCTTGATGATTGCCGTTGCCGCGCTCAGTCTGTTCGTCTGCGTCGTGCTCGCCGTCAGCAACCAGCAATCGCTCAACGGCATCAAGTCCCGCACCGTGGGTGACGGGCAGCACGGCACGGCGCGCTGGGCAACCGTGGACGAGATCCACGGGAGCTTCCGGCGCGTCCCGTTCCGCCCCAGGCTCTGGCGGAAGGATGTAAAGTCGCGTCCCGAAACGCAGGGCGTGATCCTCGGCAGCGAGAGTCAGCGTATTCTCAAGAGCTGGCGCGACGTGCGGAAGAAACGTTGGAATGTCACCGCGCTCGTGGACAGCGACGACGTCCACGTCCTTATGATCGGCGCGTCCGGCATCGGCAAGACCGCGTTCTTCCTCTATCCCAACTTGGAGTACGCCTGCGCCAGCGGCATGAGCTTTCTCGCGCTCGACACCAAGGGAGACCTCGCGCGCAACTATGGCGCGGTGGCAAAAGGCCATTACGGCTACGACGTCGCCGTGATCGACCTACGCAATCCCACGCGCTCGGATGGATACAACCTGCTGACGCTCATCAACACCTACATGGATAAGGCTCGGGAATACCCGGACAACCTCGCGTACCGCGCAAAGGCGGAGAAGTACGCGAAGCTGTTCGCCAAGACCATCATCAACCCCGACGGCGACTCGTCCAAGTACGGGCAGAACTCGTTTTTCTACGACGCCGCCGAGGGTCTGCTCACGGCGGTCGTGCTGGTGCTCTCGGAGTATCTCCCGCCCACGGACGCCGATCCCGCGGAGCGCCGCCACGTCGTCAGCGTCTTCAAGCTCGTGCAGGAGATGCTGGAGCCGTCCGAGGACGCCGAGCAGAAAAACGGCTTTGCCGCGCTCATGGAGCTTCTGCCCGATACGCACAAGGCGAAGTGGTTCGCGGGCGCGGCGCTCAACAGCGCGGATCAGGCGATGCTCTCCGTCCTGTCCACGGTGCTCTCCCGCCTCAACGCCTTTCTCGACAGCGAACTGGAGCAGGTGCTGTGCTTTGACAGCGCCATCAACGCGGAGTCGTTTGCCGCGAACAAGTCCGCGATTTTTCTGATACTCCCGGAGGAGGATTCGACAAAGAACTTCATGGCGGGGCTTATGATCCAGACGCTCTCGCGTGAGTTGTTCGCGGTGGCGGACGAGAACGGCGGCGCGCTCAAAAACCGCGTGGTGTTCTTCTGCGACGAGCTCGGCACAATGCCCGCGTTCGATATCCTCCCGCTGTTCAGCGCGGGCCGCTCGCGCAAGCTGACGCTGGTGCCGATCATCCAGTCGCTCGCGCAGCTTGAAAAGAACTACGGCAAGGAGGGCGCGGAAATCATCACGGACAACTGCCAGGACACGATCTTCGGCGGCTTCGCGCCGAACTCGCAGACCGCCGAGGTGCTGTCCAAGGCGCTGGGGAATCAGACGATCCTCTCCGGCTCCGTCAGTAAGGGAAAGGACACCTCGCGCACGCTACAGATGATGCAGCGGCCGCTGATGACGCCGGACGAGCTCAAGAGCATTCCCAAAGGAAACTTTATCGTCATGAAAACCGGCACGCACCCCATGAAAACACGGCTGCGCCTGTTCCTCGAATGGGGCATCTCGTTTGGCGAACCCTATATCCTGCCGGAGCGCGCGGCGCGCAAGGTCGCCTACGCAGACCGCGACACGCTCATGCGGCGCGTCCACGAAGCCAACCCGTCCGTTCGCAAGCCGAAGCCCATAGCAAAAAAAGCGCCTCCGCGCGGCGGAATGCGCGTGGCAGCGGCGCAGGCGCAGATACCGAGGGCGCAGGCGGCAACGCCGCCTGTCCCGGAGCCGCGGGCGGAACCTGCGCGCGAGGAGCGCCGGGAGAGCGCCTATCAGTACGGGAGAAGGGAGTACAAGCCATGAGTTGGAATGAGCGCATCTATGCCGACGAGCGGCTTACGCACCGCGCGAGGGCGGTCTATATGTATCTCCGCGACCGCGCCGACGCAGACGGCAAGTGCTGGCCCGGCGTGAAGCGCATTGCTTCCGACCTGCACCTCTCCCGCAGGACGGCGCAAAGGGCGCTCGCCGACTTGGAGCAGGCCGGGTATATCAGGCGCGACGAGCGGTTCCGCGAGAACGGCAGCCGGACGTCGAATCTATACACGATACAATAGCGCGAAAAACGCGCCCCTCCGCCAAGGGAGGATCATACCCTCAACCTGACGCGAGAGGCGCGTCATCATGGCGCGCCTTGAACGGCCCATTCTATCGGAAGAACTAACGCAGAGAAAGGAATCCTGTTACCACAGCCCGATCTGCGCGTCCAAAAGCTCTTTATCCAGTAGCGGCGGCGTCATACTCAGGAAATACTCTGTCACCGACATATCATACAGCCACGGCTCGATCTGCTCCCGCTCCAGCACCAGCGGCATACGGTCATGCACCTCGCGCATGGAGTCGTTGGGAGCGGTCGTGAGGATGCAGAAGCACGGAACGCCGCCGCGCACATCGTAGATCCCCGCCATGTAGAGCGCCTGCTCACCCGGCAGCGTGAAGTGGTAACGCCGCTTGTAGCCATCCGACTCGTAGAACCCCGTTGAAGGAATTACACAATGCCGATAACGCGCGCTCTCGGCAAAGGTCGGCTTTTCCAGCGCGGTCTCAGCCTTTGCGTTGATGAGCATAGACTTCGGCGTCCGAAAGCCCCATACCATCAGCTCCGGCGTAGGCCCCTCGTCCGAGGCGATCAGCACCGGCATCTTGCAGCCGGGCGTGACTTCGCCCTGCCGCACCGCCTCTGCCGCCTGCGTGCCGAACTTGCTTTGCACCTCTTGGATGATCTGCGCGATCTCCTCGCATTGCTCCATTGTAAAACGATAGCGTCCGCACATAACGCTCACCATGCCTCCATCGTTGAAAACAGCTCGCCCGAAATGCCGTAGACGTCGCCAATGGCGACCTCGCGCCCGTCCCGCAGGACGATGACGCGGCGAACCGTGTCAATCTTCTTAACGATCCCGCTGACTGTCTCATAGCTGCCGCCGTCCTTGCGGGCGTCCGGCTGAAAATAGGTGATCGACACCGTGGGCGAATCTGCAAGATGCTCCTCCAAGAGCTGAAGCCGCGCGTCAAGCTGTTCGATGCGCTCCTCGTCCAGCTCAATGCGCTCGTCCGTGAGGCGCGCGGTCTCCTCCACGTCGTCCTCATAGCCCGTGAGCGCCTTGAACGGGGCGAACTGTGCCGCGCGGTCGTAGAGCGACATCTGCGGATGCACGACGGAAACGTGGTGTGGCAGATGGATGATATCGTCATAGCTGCGCTTCGTCATGCCTTATGACCTCCGATCTGGCCGTTGCGCTCCCTCGTCATCGCGCCGTCCTCGAAGTTCATGCCTTTGAGGATGGCGTTTTTTCCATACTTCTTTTGAATGGCGAGAATGGCGGTCTGGCGCTTCTTCTCACGCTCCCGTGCGGCCTTGTCCTCCGCCTCACGCTCCTCGACGCGGGTATAATCCGAGAACAGGTCAAGCTGCTCCGCCTTCGGCTCCTCCGGCGCGTCGCCCTCCGGCAGCACGCGGCCCGCGACGACGTAAACGCGCCGCACCAGCAATTTTGGATCGACGATGCGGTCGTAGAGCTTCATCGCCGCCGCGACGATCTCCCGCGACGAGGAGGTGTAGCGCGGCAGATTCTCCGTGCCGTGCGCGTGCTTCGGCACCCTGCGCCCGTAATGATCCACCATGACCTTGCCGTGGTATGCCTCGCGCCGCGCGGGATCGGTGAGGTTTTCGATGTCGTAGCCTATCGTCAGCACGACTTGGTTGGTGACAAGTCCCTTGTCCACAAGGTCAAGGCTCAGAAGATCGGTCATCTCGCGCACGATCAGCTTGCCGCCCTCGAAGTCGTAGGGGCGCTGGAGCACCTGCCCGGAGCCGAGGCTGTTGCTCTCGGAACGGTATGCCTTGATCTCCTTCATCGTGCAGGGCTCCCAGCCCCAGGCGTGGTCGATCAGCAGCTCGGCGTTGACGCCGAACAGGTCGTAGAGCAGTTCCTCGTTGTAGTATCCAAGCGGCGAACCCTCGGAGCAGCGCGCCACGTCGCCCATCGTATACATCCCATGTGCCGCGAGCTTCTTGGCGATGCCGGGGCCGACGCGCCAAATGTCCGTGATCGGCTCATGTCCCCAAAGTTGCCGGCGATACTCCATCTCGTCAAGCTCCGCGATGCGAACGCCGTCGCGGTCGGCGGGGATGTGCTTCGCCACCACGTCCATAGCGACCTTGGAGAGAAAGAGGTTCGTCCCAATGCCCGCCGTCGCCGTGATGCCCGTGGTGTGCAGCACATCGCGGATCATCGTCATGGCAAGCTCGTGCGCGGTCATCTTGTGGAGCGTCAGGTACTCCGTCACGTCCATGAATACCTCGTCGATAGAATAGACGTGGATATGCTCCGGCGCAACGTATTTCAGGTAGATTTTGTAGATGTCGGTGCTGACCTTCTTATACCGCGCCATGCGTGGCGGCGCGACAATGTAGTCCACCGCCACGGTCGGATCGGAGCGCGTCACGGTATCGTCGTAGATGCGGACATAGAGCTTGCCCTCCGGCGACCGACGCTCGCGCTGCGCGTTGACTTCGCACACCTTCTGCACGACCTCAAAGAGTCGCGGCCTTCCGGGGATGCCGTAGGCTTTGAGCGACGGCGACACCGCGAGGCAGATGGTCTTGTCCGTGCGGCTCTTGTCCGCCACGACGAGGTTGGTGGTCAGCGGATCAAGCCCGCGATCCACGCACTCGACGCTCGCGTAGAAGCTTTTGAGGTCTATTGCAACGTAGATACGCCCCGCCATGCCGACCGCCTCCCTCGGATGAAAGTAACGCCATCATATCACAGAGGAACGCAAAAAGCAAACAAATGTTTCATAGCAATTTATGGAAACGCGCGCCCGATTCGCTTCGGACGCGCGTTAATCGTTCCCGTTTTCCGCCTCGCGCTCGATGCGCTCGACCAGCTCGTGCGGCGCGAGGTCAAAGGCGCAGGCAATGCGCCAGATGGTCTCGAAGTTGGGCTGCTTCGCGCCGCTTTCGATCATGGAGATATGGCTGCGCGCCAATCCCGCCAAGCCGCTGAATACTTCCTGTGACAAGCCCTTTTCCTGCCGTAGCTTGTAAACGGTTCGCGCAACCGCCATGTTGTCAAAGTCTATCATCGCAGACACCCCTCGTAACAACAGTAAAGGCAAAGCCTCGATTTATTGTCTACGATGATAGACAAATTTATGAAAGTGTGCTATTCTTGCGGTTAGAGCAAAAGCGCCGCCCGAAGGCGGCGCAGGCATCATGGCTCCAGATTACTTTCCTCAAACAGCGGCGAGTTGAAGAAATCGCTGATACTGATATTCAATCCTTGACACATCTCGTGGATGATGCGGAGTTTTACGGAATCGTAGGCGCAGTTGATGACATTGCCAATGGTCGATTTTGGCACGCCGCTTTTCATGTAAAGCTGGTACTGCGTCATTCCGCGCGCTTTCAAAAGCTCGATCAGTCGTTCGCTGATTGCCTCATTCAACTGCATTTCATCACCGCTCGTTCCTGTAACTGTACCAATAATTATAGGTAAGTGGTTTGAAAAATAGTCCCTGTAACTGTACTATTGTGTTGAACTATGATAAAGTAAGCGCGGAGGTGCGATGCTATGCCAAGCTGCTTTTTCATCGGGCACCGCAACGCGCCCGAAACGCTGCGTCCGCTGCTGGACGCAGCAGTAGAGCGCCATATCGCGGAATATGGCGTTACCGAGTTTGTCGCCGGACACTACGGGCGCTTCGACTATATGGCGGCGGGCGCGGTGCGGCGGGCAAAGGAGCGCCACCCGGACGTGATACTCACGCTGCTCTTGCCCTACTATCCGTTCGACCACGATACCGGCGACTATGACCGCACCTATTACCCGGAGGGCATGGAGACTGTACCGAAGCCCTTTGCCATCGTCCGCGCCAACGAGTACATGATAAAAACCTGCGAATACCTCATTTGCTACGACGCGGGGCTTGTCGGCAACACCGGCAGGCTCGTCAAGCGCGCGCTGCGGCGGCAAGCGAAAGGAGAAATGCGCGTTGAAAACCTCACGGAGCTTCTATAAACAGATCACATAAACCCCCGAAAAACGGGCATGATATACTATTCTTTTACCCATTTTACGGAAAAAGGAGAACAAATCATGCTCGTTTTTACTGACGCTGACATAGACTGCTTTGCTCTTTCCCTTGCCGAGCGGGAGTACAGCGCCGCCACGGTTTCGCAGTATGCGCGCTGCGCGCGGCTGCTGATGGACTTTTCACCCGGCGGCGTTGCCGACCGCGCGGCGCTGGCGGGGTTTCGGGACTACCTCGCGGCGCGCGGCTACGCCCCCGCAAGCGTCAACGCCGTTCTCGGCGCGGTCAACCGCTTTTTGTCGTTCCTCGGCTCGGACTGGCGGCTCAAATATCAGCGCGTCCAGTGCAAGACCTTCCTGCCAGCCGACCGGGAACTGACCCACAGGGAGTATGAGCGCATGGTACGCGCCGCCGAACAAAGCGGCGACGAACGCCTTGCGCTGCTAATCCAGACGCTCTGCGCTCTCGGGCTGCGGGTCAGCGAGCTGGGGGCGATCACCGTGGAGAGCCTGCGGCGCGGCGAAGCCGCCATCCAGAACAAAGGCAAGCTCCGCGCCATCCTCATTCCCCACGCGCTGGCGAAGAAGCTGAAAGCCTACTGCGAACGGCGGGGCGTCACCAGCGGCAGCGTGTTCGTCACCCGGACGGGCAAGCCGCTGGACCGCTCGAACGTCTGGAAGATGCTCAAAAAGCTGGCGGAGGTAGCAAAGGTAGCGGCGAAGAAAGTCTTTCCGCACAACCTGCGCCACCTGTTCGCCCGGACGCACTACGACCGATTCCGCGACCTCGCCCGCCTCGCGGACATCCTCGGCCACAGCAGCGTGGACACCACCCGCATCTACACGAGGCGAAGCGGGCAAGAAGAAAGGCGGCAGCTGGGTCAGCTCCGCCTGATTTTATGAAGCCATATTTCGCGGTTGCCGCGCCAGCGGCGAGCGAAATGGCGACCAGCGTACTTTTTTCGAAGGGAATAAGTACAACATAATGTGTATTATGTGGTAATTACATAACTAAAGTGCCTACAGTATAGCAAAAACCCGCACAAAAATCAACGCATTTTTGCGTGATTTCGCGGTTTCCCGGTTTTTGCGGGCATGGCAGCACAGCCGGACGCCTTTCATTTTTGACGTTCGGCTTGTCGTGCTGTCTTTTTTCGGAAAAACGCGGCGTTCCCGCTCGTTTTCCGCGCCCGTTTCGGCGCGTCCCGGCGCGGCGTTTACCACATAATACACAATCTGTGGTAAACGCAACCGCAACGGCGGGAAACGGAGGTACCGGATATGAAACAAACAGGAAGAAAACTCACAAGCTGGCTTTTGACGCTGGCGATGCTCGTCGGGCTGCTGCCCGCGACGGTGCTGCCCGCTCGGGCGAACATAACGGTGACGACGCTGACCAGTTCGACGGGGCGGCCGCTTTCTTCCGGCGTTTACTATGTGAATGAGAGCGTCACATTTACCGGCTCTGCGGGGAACCCGGGCCTTGCTATCGCGTCCGGCGCGACGGTCTACATCTACGTCCAGGCGGATAAGACGCTCACCGCTACGGGCGGGAACGCGAGCGGAAAGACCGGCGGCGGCGCGGGTATTCTGGTGCCCTCCGGCAGCACCCTGTACCTGCTGGGTGAGGGCTCTGTAGTAGCCAAAGGCGGCGACGCGGCGAACGGCACGGCAGGCGTCAATGGTAGCGGCGGAACAGTGAACTACATTAACGATAATGGCCGTAGGTCTTACGCACAAGGTGGCAACGGCGGCAACGGCGGCAACGGCGGCGGAGGCGCGGGCGCAGGGATCGGTAGCAACGGCGGCAACGGCGGCAACGGCGGCAGCGGCGGTAGAAAGGGAGAACTGGGTTGGAATAATGGTAGTACAACTGGTATGCTTTCGGCAACAAATGGCTCCGCCGGAGGTAGCGGTACTGCCGCCGCTGCCTTTGGCAGCATATATGTCCAGACCAGATTATCAATAACCGCAACGGGCGGCAGCGGCAAGTCCACATCCTGGGGCAGCAACGGAAGTGGAGGCGCAATCAGCGGAACGAAGCAGCATATTTCGGGTGGAATGACTTTTCAGGCTACCGGCGGTGGAGGCGGCGGAGGCGGCCAGGGCGGCGGAGCCGGTGCGAACTATGGGAGCGGCGGCACAGGCGGCGGAGGCGGCGGAGGCGGCGGAGGCGGCGCCGCTGGTTATGCCAATTTGAATCCCACCGCTGGTCAGAGTGGCAGCAATGGAGCCGGGGGGAAGGGCGGCTATCTCAATATGACTTCTGATTGGAATATGGGACCTCAAACCACCGGCGGAACCAAGGGCAGTGGCGGCAGCACGGGCGCGTCCGTGCAGCCAACCTCCGTCAACTACTATACGGTCACCTTTACCGACGCTTCCGCAAATGCTGAACAGTCGTATCTGTTCTGGAAAGAGGGCGTTACCGTCACCGTACCGTCGTCGTACACGCCGCCTGTTGGCAAAATCTTCCAAAACAAATGGAAGGTCACCACGGCGGGTACTTTTGTGGGCAACGAGGTGTCTCCCCCGCTGACAACGGTCAATGAGGAGTATGACAACGGCGCGACCATCACCATCGCGCCGGGTACGAAGGGCAACATCATCCTGACTGCGGTGACGAAGGATGTGGAAGCACCTGTCATCGACCCGCAGCCCATCGCCAGCCTCACCGGTTGGACCTACGGCGACGCGGTGGCCGCGGCGAGCCGCACCTTGTCCGTCGCCGCCACCGTCAGCGACGGCGGCACGCTGTCCTACCAGTGGTACAGCAACACCGCCAACAGCAACAGCGGCGGCACCGAGATCGACGACGCGACGGGAACGAGCTACACCGTCCCCGACGGCACGGGTACAAATGCGGGCACGCACTATTACTACTGCGTGGTGACCAACACGCTGAGTGGAGGCACCAACAAAACGGCGAGCAGCGTAGCGTCGCTGACCGTGGGGCCAAAGACGGTCACGCTGGAATGGGGCGCGCACGAATTTACCTACGACGGCACAGCGCAGAAGCCCTCGGCAAGCGTGAGCAATCTGGAAGGCGGCGACACCTGCGCCGTGACCGTCACGGGTGGGGAGACCAATTCCAACGCAAAAGCGGGCAACACGAATTACACCGCGACGGCAACGGCACTGAGCAATACAAATTACACGCTAACGGGAACGACCAACTCGACGCAGACCTTCACCATCGCGCAGCGCCCTGTCACCATCACGGCGAAGCCGCAGAGCGTGGAGCTGAACGCCCCCATTGAGACAGGCACGGATCAGGTGGTGTGCGACACCGAGCTTTTGCCCGCCACCGACAGCCTGACCGCAATCACGCTGACGCCGACCGAACGGGACGCCCTCACCACGACAGGGACGATCACGCCCAGCGCCGCGACCATCGAAAACGGCGGCGCTGACGCGACGGACAACTATGAAATCACCTATGTCAACGGCAATCTGACCGTCACAAAGGGCAATCCCGTTGTGAACGTGACCGCGCCGACCGCCTCCGAAATCATCTACGGCGATACGCTGAGCATGAGCAATCTGTCGCTGGACGGCAAAATGAAGGACGCGCATACCGGCGCGGAAGTACCCGGCACGTTCGCATGGGAGACAGGCACGACCGTCCCCGACGCGACGCAGGGCAGCCCCGCAAGCTATACAGTCCGATTCACACCGGACGAAAGCTTCGCCACGCTCTATGAGGCAACGACCATCGAAGTCCCTGTCACGGTGGCAAAGCGCGTTGTTGAGCTGAACTGGGGCAATAACGCATTCACCTACAACAGCGAGGCGCAGAAGCCCGCCGCCACTGTGACAAACCTTGTCACAGATAGGGGCGACACAACGGAGACGGTTGCCGTGACCGTCACGGGCGAGCAGACCGATTCCAACGCGAAAGCGGGCAACACGGAATACACCGCCACGGCGTCGGGGCTGACCGGCGACCGCGCGG
Source organism: Oscillospiraceae bacterium (assembly GCA_015067435.1). Taxonomy (GTDB): domain Bacteria; phylum Bacillota; class Clostridia; order Oscillospirales; family Oscillospiraceae; genus Hominicoprocola. Next base: position 22,468 of record SVMM01000022.1, read on the forward strand.
CGAACTATACGCTGGAAGGTACGACGAACCCGACGCAGACCTTCACCATCGCGCAAAAGGCAATCACCATCACCGCGCAGGATCAGACCGCGCAGTGCGGCGACGACCACGCGGACGGCAACGAGAATATCAAGATCACGAGCGACGGCTCTGCCGCCACCATGGTCGAGGCGGCGATCTCGGCGGCGGTCACGGTGGCGACGCTCGCGGAGGGCGACAAGCTGACCTCCATCAATCTCAAAGGCGATACGTCCGCCGTTGCCGCAAATCTCCCGCTGGTTGCTGATGGCGCGGTCATCAAGGACGGCGAAACGGTCGTGACGGGCAACTATGACATTACCTATGTGGAGGCAAATCTGCTGCAGGTCATCCCCACGCGGCCCATGATCAAAACCGGGGAGTCCGTCACGGCAGGCGCCATTACCTACGGGCAGTCGTTGGAGAACAGCGCCATTACCGGCGCGGTCATGCAGGATAAGAACACCAGCGCGACCGTGGAAGGTACATTTGCGTGGAAGGACAAGGCCATCAAGCCCGCCGTGTCGGACAGCAACTCGACAAAGTATATTGTGGTCTTTACGCCGTCCAACTCGAATGACTACAGCCCCACGGAGATCGAGGTCACGGTCGAGGTTGGCAAAGCGCCCCTGACCGTCACCGCAGAGGACAAGGAGATGGTCTATCGCACGACCGTCCCCGCATTGACCTATACGGTCGAGGGACTGGTCAACAACGAGACCGCCTCTGTCGCGCTGGAGGGCGCGCTGACGACCACGGGCAGCAGCACCGCGAGCGTGAACACCTATGACATTACGCAGGGCGATCTGACAGCGACCGCGAATTACACGATCAGCACATTTAATAAAGGAACACTGACCATCAAAAAAGCGGATCAGACCGCACCCGCCGCAAAAGAGGGCTACACCATCAGCGGCGGCGAGATCACGGTCAAGACGGACAAGAACACCGCCGCCAACAACGAAACGGGCTACGAGGTCTACGAGTTCACCGGTGCGGAAGACACGACCGGCACGAAGAAAGACAGCCCCGTCACCATCGACGCCGCGAAGCTCTACAAGATCCGCTGGGCGGGCGGCGACAATTACAACGCCTCGCCGTGGACGGACATCGCCACCACCGCGAACGTCACCGTAACGATCACGCCGGACGGCGCGGCGGGCAGCGTCGCGCTGACGAACGGCGGCAAGTACCCCATCAGCTCCTCCGTCACGCTGAATGCGGCGGCGAACACGGGCTATCAGTTCGCGTCGTGGCAGGACAGCAGCGGCAAGACGCTGGGCTACAATGCGGCGTATACCTTCACGCTGGACGGCGATACCGCGCTCAAGGCGGTGTTCGTGGACAGCAGCAAGACGGTGGTGCAGCTCCCTGTCGCCGCGGCGACGAGCAGTTTCACCTATGACGGCACGGAGAAAACCGGCGTAACGGCAAGTGACGCTAATTGCACGCTCACGAACGGCAAGGCCACCGACGCGGGCAGCTACACCGCCACCGCCACGCTCGCCGAGGGCAATTACATTTGGGCGGACGGTACCACCGACGCGAAGACCTTCCCGTGGAGCATCGCCAAGGCGGAGCAGGCAAAGCCGACTGTTGAAGTCACCGGCAGCAATCCCTATACCATCACGGCAACGCCCGCAAGCGGAACGGTTCCGCAGAACCCCGCGCTGGTGGTCTACTACACGCAGGACAACACCAAGCCCAAGTTGGAGTGGACGCCGATGCCGGACGGCGGCATCACGGGCGCCGTCGGCGTGTACTATTTCTACACCAAGGGCAACAACAACTACAACGACAGCGAGGTGGCAACGAGATCCGTCGGCAAGCCCACCGTGGTCTCCACGCTCCAGCCGACAGGCCTTGCGACAGACGGAGCGACACTCAACGGCAGCGTGTCCGACCCGGACGCGAACATCAAGGGCTCCGGCGTCAACAGCGTGAAATACCAGTGGAAACGCGCGGACGCGACGAGCTGGACGGAGATTGAAACCCCGACCTATACATACGAAAGCGCCAAGCCGTTCAACGCAACCGCCACGCTCTCCGGTCTGACGCAGGACACCGAGTATCTGTACCGGCTGGTCGTGACGCTGAAAAACGACAGCGAGCTTCCCGGCAACACGATCCGGTTCCGCACGCCGAAGGTGACGCCGCCCACCGGCTCGATCACGGTAACGGTAAACTCTACCCCCACAGGTAAGGATGTGGTCGTCTCCGTTGAGGAGGGCAACGACATCATTGCCTCTCAAGAGTGCAAAACGGACAATTCGGTTACATTCACTCAGTTGCCCGACGGCTTCTACAACGTGGTCGTGCGCAGTAAGGACGGCAATTACGTTGAGACGCGCATGATCGCCATTCAGAACGGCACGGGCACGGCGACCACGTTTACCATCCCCAGCGGCAAACTGGCGACTGAGGTGGACATCAAGGACGCCGATACCCCGCCCATCGCCGTCGAGGGCCTGAACGATATCATCACTACGGCCGAGAAGGACGATGCGGCGGCCGGCACGAAAAATGTTGAGGTCGTGCTGGAGGTCGATAAGAAGGAAACGAATGAGCTTCCCGCCGCCGAGGTCAGCGCGCTCAACGCCGTGGTCGTCGCGGGCGGCAAGATCGACATGTACCTCGACCTGAGCCTCTACAAGACCACAACGACGCTTTCGGGCGGTGGCATCATTACCGGCAGCACAAAGGATGACATCGGCGGCACGAATACTAAGGTGCTGGAAATCGCCATCCCCTATGCTGACGCCAAGGCCAAGGATATCATGGTGTATCGCTACCATAAAGGCGCTGCCTCGGCGCTTACCAAGGTGGATGCCAGAATCGCCAACCCCTCGGCTGCGGACAACGGCAAGTTCTATGTGGATAAGGATAACGGCTATATCTTCCTTTACGCAATGGACTTCTCCACCTACGCCATCGGCACGCCGAAGCCCGCGCCTGCGCCTGCACCTGCACCTGCACCTACAGGCGGTGGCGGCGGATGGTTCCCCACGCCGACGCCGACTCCCACGCCCACGCCCGCAAAGGATATTACCGATCCGACCGTGACAGGCGTTGCGGACTGGCTCATCACCGACGACCATATCGTTTATCTCAATGGGTATGAGGACGACACGATCCGCCCGAACAGCAACATCACCCGCGCGGAGGTCTCCATGATCTTCTACCGTCTGCTCAAAAACAAGGACGTGACGATCACCAAGAGCTTCACGGACGTTCCGGACGGCGAGTGGTACTCACAGGCGGTCGGCGTGCTGTCGAACCTCGGCATCCTGCGCGGCTATGAGGACGGCGACTTCCGCCCGCAGAATCCCATCACGCGAGCGGAGTTCACCGCGATTGCCACGCGGTTTGCAAAGGCGACCAACGGCACGGCGAGCTTCCTCGACGTTCCCGAAAACCACTGGGCGTATGGCAACATCGCAACAGCGTCGGACTACGGCTGGGTGAACGGGTACGGCAACGGCTACTTCGGGCCGAATGACAGCATCACCCGCGCCGAGGCTGCGACCATCGTGAACCACATGCTCGGACGCGCCGCGGATCAGGAGTGGGTACTGGCGAACCCCGACAAAATCAAGTATTTCGCCGACCTGCAAGATCCGAGGAAGTGGTACTACCTCGATATGGTCGAGGCCAGCAACGAACACGACTTCACAAAGGATAACGGCGAAGAGAAGTGGAAGAAATAACAAATCTTTTTCCTGCCCCATGCGGTGAGGAGGCGCTGGCAGCAGGAAGAAACAGGCGATGTGATTGATCGAACATACAGCCGCCCCTCTCTACGGGGAGGGGCGTGAGAAGAAAAATATCATATTGCCCGGTGTGAGGGTGTGGAAAGCCAAGTGGCCTTCCACACCCTTATTTTTGTCGACCGTCATCGACAGTGTTCCCTATCATTTTTTGGGGAATAGCGTCGAGGGCGGTCGATTTTTCTTGCCGGGAAATGCCACACCCTGCCGGGAAAAGCTCAAAAATGTAAATTTCGGCAGTTTAACCAAGAGAAACAGCGGCTTTTGGTGTTTTCCGCGAGGCCCGCCCCGTTTCTGAAATCTGGATTTTACCATATTTCAGAAAACGGAGGTTACACCGCATGAAGAAGCGGTTTTATATCAAAAAGAACCCATCCGCTCAAGGAAACGACATTGAGTGGATCGAATTAAGCAAGCAGGCGTTCACAGCCTTCCTTGCCTCACCTGAAAGCAAGGGAAGATACTTCGTCAACATGGGAAACGCCATACTCGAAGCTTCGGAAGAAGCATACCTTGATTGGCTCAAGGAGAAGAACCACAGGGACTACCTGCGCAAGCAGGCCAATGGTATAACCGTTTTGTCGATTTCGGAAAACGAAGATGCAGAAAGAGAAAGCGGTGAGAGTGCAATTAAGGACGCGTCGGTCGATATGGAGGCAGATGTGCTTCGCAAAATAGACTTGGAGGCGCTGCGGTCTTCCCTCGCATCACTTGACGACGAGAGTTACTACATCATCCACTCGCTTTTTTTTGCTGAAAACCCGCTGTCGACGCGGGAGATGGAGAATAAACTTGGCGTTTCACACACCGTTATCGTCAGACGAAAGAATAAAATTTTGAAAAAAATGAAATTAGGTGTTTCCAAATCGGAAAAAAGTCAGCAATAAAAAGTAGGTGGCAAAAAAAGAGGCCGCTCGTGTCTTCGGGCACTCGCATATCCGGCAGCTAAGTAACGTCAGCGAATGAGCGAGCGACGCGGAGGGCGCGCCAAGACCACCTGCGGAGCATCAACGGACTCCGTAAAACGACGGCCATACAAGGTGCAAAGCGTGTTCCCGTCCATCCAAAAGCAGCTTTGGCAGGCTGTTTCGCCAAGACCTCATTCGTCTACAATGGTACCCCCGCCCAGTCACAGTTCCTGCGAGGCTTGCGTCGCAGGGTTCAAGCAATGAGGGCGGCTCGGAGAGATCCTCGGAGGGGTGAGATTCCCGGAGCGCGGCGCCCGCCGCGGTTTAGCTGTACGCCTTACCGCTTGGGGGAGTAGCGACGAAAACAAGCGAACCTTTCATCTTTTCATCCTATCTCGATCTACGGGAGCCGCTCCCATCGCGGAGCGGCTCCCCACGGACCACGGAGGACAAGCATGAACGAACGACATATCCTTCGCGGCGATGTCTACTACGCCGACCTGCGCCCCACAATTGGCTCGGAGCAGGACGGCGTCCGGCCTGTGCTGGTGATTCAGAACAACATAGGCAACCTGCACAGCCCAACCGTAATCGTCGCCTCGATTACATCACGGCAGACCAAATCACATCTGCCTACCCATGTCAACGTGGGCAGAGTGCGTGGTATGAACAGCCGCTCTATCATAATGCTGGAGCAGGTCAGAACCATCGACAAAGCCCGTTTGCTGGACTTCGTCGGGCACCTGCTCCCCGGCGCGATGCGTCAGGTGGACAGAGCGGTGGCGGTCAGTATGGGCTGCGACGATCCCAAGATCATAGGATAGGGCACTGGCAGCTTTTTACCCAATGATTCGCACAATTCTTCATTAGGTTTGGTAATAGCAATTCAGCCGAGGGTTTGGTATTGTGTGTCGCTGAAGGAGCGTACTCCTTACAGCACGGGACACACGATACCAAGCCCTCTCATTTACGGAGGAAAACAATGCAGTATAAAACAGGTAGCATCCGCGAGATGCATCGCAGCTTGGTATCTGACGGGTATCACATCAGTGAGAATACGCTCCGGACTTGGGTTAAGCAAGGCGTGGTCGCCGCCGCCTTCGTTGGAAAGAAGGCATACGTCAACTATGACAACATCGTTGCGGTCCTGACCACGGGAACCCAAAATCGCTGCGGAACGACTGCCGACGCCCGCATGATCGGGTAAAACCGGCATCCGCAAGCACATAGCAAAGGAGCGAGCAGACAATGGCAAACATTCAGAAGATAGAAAAGAAAAATGGCGTCTCCTATAAAATCATCGTCACGCGAGGGAGAGATGACTTTGGAAAGCAGATCCGCCATTATAAGACGTGGACGCCGCCTCAAGACATGACGCCGCGCAAGGCTGAGAAAGAGGCGCAAAGAGTCGCATTCGAGTTCGAGCAAAGCATCGACCTCGGCTATGTCGTGGATAACCGCCAGACCTTCGCGGAGTATGCGGCGTATGTAATGGAGATCAAGGCGCAGAACGGCGTCAAGCCGAATACGATCTCAGAATATGAGTTCCTGCTCAAAAGGATCAATCGGTCGATTGGCGGAATGAAGTTGACCGATATCCGACCGCAGCATCTGAATATGTTCTATCGCGCTCTGCAAACAAAGGCCGTATGTGAAACGGCGGTCAAGGCCGTGGCGAAGCCAACGATCAAGGAGGCGATGAAAGCGGCCGGAATGTCGCAGGAGCGCCTCGCAATCGCCTCCCACACATCCAATCCAACTATAACAAAGGTCTGCCGCGGCGAAGCTATCACAGAAGAAAAAGCCCGCGCGATAGCAGACGCCCTGGAATGTAGAGTCGGCGATCTCTTCACTCTGCGGAAAGACATGAAGCCGCTCTCCGACAAAACCATCTTGGAGCACCACAGACTGATCCACACCGTCCTCGGAATGGCCGAGCGGGAAATGCTGATACCTTATAACGCGGCGGACAAGGTCATACCTCCAAGATCCTCGCAATCTGATCCAAACTACTTCCAGCCGGATCAAGTCGCGGATATCCTCGAGGCGCTGGATACCGAACCTCTCAAGTGGCAGATGATTGCCCACCTGCTGATCGTAACCGGCTGCCGTAGAGGTGAGATTGCCGGTCTCAAATGGAATAAGGTCGACTTTGAAAACGCGGTGCTTGAAATCAGCGCCAATGTCTGCTACTCCAAGAAATTGGGAATCTACGAAACATCTACCAAGACAAGGACGGTCCGCTACCTAAAAGTCCCGAATGAAACAGTTGCTATGCTGAAACGATACCGCGCGGCGCAAGCCGAGCAGCGGATCAAGTGCGGTGACCGCTGGAAGGATACCGGATATATCTTCACGCAGGAAACCGGCGAGCCGATGAACCCCTCAAGCATCACGGCGTGGACAAGAAAGTTCTCGAACCGCCACGGACTCCCGCCGATCAATCCCCACGCCTTCCGCCACACGGTGGCAAGCGTACTGATCGCCAACGGCACGGACATCGTCACCGTATCCAAGCAGCTCGGCCACGCGCAGGTCTCCACCACCAGCGACAGGTACTCCCACCTCATCGACAGGGCCAGAGTGGAAGCCTCGGAGTGCATCGCTAATACGCTGCTTATCCGAAAAAAGGCATAACGGCGCAAGCCAAGACTGCAAAGGCGGCGCTCGGAAGCGGGCGCGCGTCTTTTTCCCGCTTTTGAGGGCTGTGCTCCTAAAATGTGCGCCGAAACCAAAATGCCAAATTTTTTGACGCCGAAAAATAAGAAAAACTCCTCAAAATCTCTCGATTCTGAGGAGTTTCATGGTCCGAGTGGCGGGATTTGAACCCACGGCCTCTTGGTCCCGAACCAAGCGCGCTACCAGCTGCGCTACACCCGGATGCGCCATACGCGCAACATGTGTATTATACGCAGGCGATTGTTCAATGTCAAGTGTAAATATCCCGGTTTGGCAAAGTTTTTTTCGCGGCCGCCTCCGGCGCGGTCACAGGCACGTCGCTTCGCCGTCGCGCTACAATTGCGTCAAAACGCCGTTTTCGATCCGATACGCCTCGCCGCGCAGCTCCTCGTGCCCGTCGCGGCAGATCAGATAGCTCCCGTCGCAGACGGCGTAGAACCGCCGCCCCGCGCTGTCGGGGTATGTGACGTCCTCGTAGACGCGCAGGCCGTCGAGCACGTCGTCTCTGCACTCCTGATAGTGCGGCAGGAGCATCGTTTCGGTCAGCCCCAGCCCCGGCAGAAAGCGCCGGTAATGCGGGTCGACCGCCTCGCCCGGCCGCTCCGGCTGGGCATAGACCGTCTCCGCGGCGTTCATCGAGCCCGCGCTGATGCCGACGAGCACGCCGTCGAAGCCGTGCAGCAGTTCGCGCAGGCCGATTTCCCGGAAAAAGCGGTTCTGCGTCGGCACGTGCCCGCCGCCGAGAACGATCAACCCCGCCCGCTTGACCAGCTCCGGCGCGTCCTTTGCGTTCCGGCGGTCGAGCACCGTGAAGTCCGTGAACGCGAAGCCCGCGTCCGTGAAGCTGTCGCGCACCTCTGTTGCAAAGTGGTCGGTCAACTCCGGCACGTCGGGATCGGAGCAGACGAACAACATCGCGCATGGGGCGTTCAGCGCGCGGCGCAGCTCGTCCACAAAGCCGTTCTGCGCATTGAGGTGCGCGCCGTCGTTTGACGTGCAGCTGGTCAAAAAGCAAACCATATCGCTATTCCTCCCGATTTCCCGGCAAAAAGACCTCGCCGAGCGTTTCCGGAATGATCCCGCCGCCCGACAGTTCGGTCAGCGCCTCCGAGAATGCCTCCGCGCGTTCCCGCGGGAGCCGCAGCGTCACCGCGACGTCCGCGCCGTAGTCGCTGCCCTCCGTCACGCCGCCGTGGGCGTCGATCAGCCGCCCCAGCCGCTCGAAAAGCGGATACGGCACGTGGACGAGCAGCCGCGTCCAGCGCGTCATGCGCGCCTTGCCCGCGGCGTCGAGCGCGTCCTTCGCGCTTTTGGCGTACGCCCGCGTCAGGCCGCCCGCGCCGAGCAGCACGCCGCCGAAGTAGCGCGTCACAACGCAGACGGCGTTCTCCACGCCCTCGCGCTGGAAGACGTTCAGCATCGGCTGTCCCGCCGTGCCCTGCGGCTCGCCGTCGTCGCCGTAGCGGACGACGTTTCCCTCATGCAGGATGTAGCACCAGCAGTTGTGCCGCGCGTCGTAGTGCTGTTTTTTGATCTTTTCAATGTACGCGCGTGCCTCCGCCTCGGTTTCGACGCGGCAGACGCGCCCGATAAAGCGGGAGCGCTTCTCGGTGAACTCGCTCTCCGCCTCCGCGCAGGGGACGAAATACGTCTCGCTCATGTCGGCTCGTCCTCAAGCGCGCCGGCAACGCCCTCGGCGTAGTCCTTCACCTGCCCGAGCACGCGCGGCTCGACGACCGCGACGACGTCGATCGTCTCGCTGTATTCCACGGTTTCGACCTTTGCCTCGCGGTAAAGCATGTCAAGGAGATTTCCTTTATCGTATGGTAAATGCAAGCTCACGCGGCGCGTTCCCTTGTCGAGCAGCCGGTCGATGGCTGACAACAGCTCCGGCAGGCCCTCCCCCGTCTTTGCGCTGATGTTGACGCAGTTTTCGCCGCGGGGACGGATGTCGCCGAAGAAGAGATCGGACTTGTTGTAGACCCGCAGGCACGGGATCTTTTCCGCGCCCAGCTCCACGATCAGGTCATCCACGATCTGCGCCTGCTCCAGCCATTCCGGGTTGGAAATGTCGATGACGTGCAGCAGCAGGTCGGCGTATTCCAGCTCCTCCAACGTCGCCTTGAACGCCTCGACCAGCTGGTGCGGCAGCTTGCGGATAAACCCGACGGTATCGGAGATCACGACGTCCAGCGTGTCGCTGACCGTCAGCAGGCGCGTCGTGGTGTCCAGCGTATCGAACAGGCGGTCGTTCGCAGGGATGTCGGAGCCGGTGAGAGCGTTCAAAAGCGTCGATTTGCCCGCGTTGGTGTAGCCCACGATGGCAACGACGGGCACCTCGTTCTTCTGCCGCCGGTCGCGCTGCGTGCCGCGCACGCGGCGCACGTCCTCCAAATCCTCCTTGAGCTTGTCGATCTTGCGGTGGATGTGGCGGCGGTCGGTCTCCAACTGCGTTTCGCCGGGGCCCTTGGAGCCGATGGGACCCTTGCCGCTGGTGCCCGCCTGCCGCTCCAGATGCGTCCACATGCCGATCAGGCGCGGCAGCAAATACTGGTACTGCGCCAGCTCCACCTGCAAGCGGCCCTCCTTCGTCTTGGCGCGCTGGGCGAAGATGTCGAGGATGAGCCCGCTGCGGTCGAGCACCTGCACGCCGAATTCATCGGTCAGTACGCGCATCTGGGAGGGCGAGAGGTCATTGTCGAAGATGACCATGGTCGCCTCCTGGCCCGTGACCAGCTCCTTGATCTCGGCGACCTTGCCCTCGCCGATGAAGGTGCGCGGATTCGGCGCGGGAAGCGTTTGCAGCACGACGCCGACGCTCTCGCCGCCCGCCGTCTCGACCAGCGCCTCCAGCTCGCGCATGCTCTCCTCGTCGGCGTTTTCCTTTTTCTCCAGCCGCGGCGAGGCAAGTCCGACAAGGATCGCCCGGTCGCGCGGCGCTTCGGTTTTTGTTCCTTCCATATGTACTCCCTTTACGAAAAAAAGCGCTTCGATCCCTCGAAGCGCTTTTTTGTGTGCATCAGCCCAAACCGAACTTCTTGTTGAACTTGGCGACGCGTCCGCCGGTATCGACCAGCTTCTGCTTGCCCGTGAAGAAGGGGTGACACTTTGAGCACACTTCCACCTTGATATCCTGCTTGGTGGAACCTGTCTCAATCACATTACCGCAGGCGCATCGAATCGTAGTCTGCTGATAATTGGGATGGATTCCTTCCTTCATTGCTCGTGTTCACCTCTTTCCGATCCGAAACTACCTTTTCACAAAGGCAGTTGATAGGATAGCACAGGCAAATGCAAAATGCAAGCACTATTTTTCAAAATTCGCGAAAAAATCAGAAAAGCCCGCTCCAAAAGCCTGTCTGCGCCGCGCGCGCCTCCGTCAGCGCCATCGCCGCGGACAGAAGCTCCGCCGCCTCGCCGCGTGTCAGGCCGCGGGAAAGCCGCTCGCCGGTGTAGCCGCCCGCGGGCATAATGCTGACCGATTCGAGGTTCGCGACCGCCTGCGCGTACCACGTCGGCTGCGCGTCGTCCGCCGCGGCGACGTCCACGTCCGTCACCTTCAGAATGCGGTTGAGCACCGCCGCCGCCTCGGAGAGCGTCACATCGCTGCCCGGTCGGAAGGCGACGCCCTCCGCCGTCGGCGTGCCGCAGACGACGCCCGCCGCGAGCGCGCCGGCGACGCTGCCCTTCGCCCACGCGGGGATCGCCGCGTCGTCGCAGAAGCCCGTCACGGTGACGTCGCTCTCCGCGAGCTTCGCCGCCGCCATCGCCATGGTGACAAATTCGCCGCGGCTGACCGTGCGCTCCGGCTCGAAGAACCAGTCGCCGCCGACCTGCGCGCCGACAAATACGCCGTGCTCCGCCAGATCCACCGCCGCCGTCGCGCAGCTCTGCCCGTCTAGGTCGGAGTAGCACACGCCGCTCGCCACGCGCTCGATCTTGATCTTCACCGTCGCGACGGCGGAGACGTTGCCGCTCGCGTCCGTCGCGGTGAAGGTGAAGCTGTCCGTCCCCGCCTTGTTGCGGTCGGGCGTGTAGACGAAAACGCCCTCCTCGCCGATCTCCAGCGTGCCCTTCGCCGGCGCCTCGACGACGGTGAAGCGCACCGCCTCGCCCTCGTTGTCCGTCGCCTTGAGCGTGCCGGTGAACGGCACGCCGCGATAGACCTTGATCTCCATATTCTGCGCGATGGGCGCGCCCTGCGGGGGCGTCTCCTCCGCCCTGCGGCTGCCGAACAGCGCCGACGCGCTCAGCGGCATGAGCGTCGAGAGCAGCATCGCCATGACGAACGGCAGCGCCCGCCACATGTTTTCCCTTGTACGATCCAAAACAGGTTCCTCCTTGCACTTTCATTTCAATATTGGGATACCTGTTTGGTATTGTTCACGAAAAACGCGGCAATATACGATGCGAAATGATTTCCAGATCAGCCCCACACGACGCCCGCGACGTATTCCACCTCATGATCCTCGCTGCCGCTTTCGCGGTTAACGACGAGCTGAAAGGTTCGCTCCAAATCCATATACTCCGCGGGAACGGGATCGGCAAAGGCGCAAATGAAATAGGTATAGCCGTCTTTCACATACTTTTCCGCTTCGACGACCTCATTTGCATACCCGTGAACATGAACGAACTGCTTTTCCGCGTCATCGTATCTCTGAACGGTCACGTTTGGGTACAGGTACGTCACGTCCGTTCCGCGGATGCGTCCGAAGAACACGAGCACGTCCTCGTGCGCTTCGCGGCACATGCATACGACGCCCGCGTGCACGTCCGCGCCGTCCGCGGTGTCGACCGGCCACAGGAACGACGGCTCCCAGCCGTAGGGCGCGAGATAGGTGCCGTGCAGCGACAGGGAGTTTTCGCCCTCGACGAGGGAGAGACGGTCGGCAAAGTGCATCATGCCCCGCTTCCACTGCACCGCAACGGTCTTCACCGGCCCGTAGACGCCGTTGTACTGCGCGGCAAAGGCCGTCTCCTGCGCGGGCAGAAGGAAGCCGAGGTGCAGCACGCCGTTGCAGTACAGCAGCAGGGCAAGCGCAATCAATGCCGCGCGAAGCGCCCGCTCGCGGCGCGAGTAAATGCGTTTCGCTTTCCTCATGTTTCCACCTCCGGCAGCGCAAATGTGCGCTCGACCATGACGCCGAAGCGCTCATACCGCAGCGTGAGGCTCGTGTCCCCCGCCTCAAGCGGCACGACCCATTGCTTGTATGTCGCTCCCGTGCCGCCCTCGCCGCCGCCGCTGAAATTGAGCTTTCGCGACTCGCCGTTTCCGTTCGCGTACAGCCCCGTCCAACTCCAGATCGCATGCGAGACGACGCCGAGCGGTACGCGGTCGTAGGCGCACATCCACAGCTCTGCCTCGAAGGCGTCGCGCGTGCGGTAACGCCTGACGCCGTAGACGCGCAGCACGTCGTCCCCGATCACCATGCGCTCGTCAACGCGGACGGCGCGCGCGTCGTCGGGCGCGCAGAAGCGCGCGGAAATGCTGCTCCACGCCATACCGAGCATCCCGAAGCCCAGCACCGCCCAGACCGCCATGAAGACGATGATCACCGCCGCGATGCGCTCGATCCACAGCCAGATGGGACGGTAGAGCTTCGCGATCGCGCGCCCCGTCTCCGCCGGGTCGCCCATCGCCTCCGCCGCGCGCTCGTCCGCCTCGTCCTCCGTGCAGCCGATGCCGCGCAGCGCCTCGGTGTGATCCTCGATGTGCGCCGTAAGCTCCCGCCGCACGTCCGCGCGCTCCCTGTACGTCAGGCGGCCCAGCTCCGCCTCCACGGCGTCGAGGTACTCCCCGCTCCGCATCAGACGGTCTCCGCGCGCAGCACGGCGTTCACCGCGCCGGCGTAGCGCTCCCACGACGCCTTCTCATCCGCGAGGCAGTCGCGCCCCGCGCGTGTCAGGCGATAATACTTGCGCACCCGCCCTGTTTGTGCTTCCTGCTCGTATGCCTCGACATATCGCTGCTTCTCCAGACCGTGGAGCACGGGATAGAGCGTCCCCTCCTTCATCTCAAACACATTCTGCGAGCGGCGCGCCAGCTCCAGGATCATCTCGTAGCCGTACATGTCCCGCGCCGCGAGCAGGGACAGGATCAGCAGCTGCGTGTGCTCAATGCTCTGCTTTTTCATAAGCGCCTCCGATACCTAGAATTTCTAGGCTTAGTATACATAGTATTTCTAGGTATGTCAAGCGTAAAAATTTGCCGCCCGCAGGCGGCAAATGATTGTTATGGTTTTTTGAAGCGAAGCTACGTGTTCATCAGCCATTCCGGGCGCGAGCGCTTCTTGATGCCGGACACCACGCCCATGGCGGCGAACAATGTCATGACCGAGGTGCCGCCATAGCTGAAAAACGGCAGCGTCAGACCGATGACGGGCAGCAGGAACAGGCACATGCCGATGTTCGCGACCGTCTGGAAGATCAGCGTGCCCGCCATGCCGACGCACACGAGGCTCTCCATCGGCGTATTCGCGTCGCGCGCGACAATGAAACAGCGCACGACGATGGCGAGCAGCAGCAACAGCACCAGCGCGCAGCCGATGAAGCCCAGCTCCTCGCCGCAGACGCAGAAGATATAGTCCGTCTGCCGCTCCGGCAGGCTGGAACGGTACGGGGACTGCGTCTGCGTGCCGTGGAACAGGCCCATGCCCGTCAGTCCGCCGGAGCCGAGCGCCGTGATGCCACGCGTCTGCTGCCAGCCCTTGCCCAGCGGGTCATAGTCGTGGTCAAGCACGACCATGATGCGCTTGTACCAGTCGCCGCGCAGCAGATTGAAGTGCCACGCGGCGGCGATCGCGCCTGCCGCACCGCCGAGGCCGAGGATCAGCCAGCGCGCGGCGAGCCCCGCCGCGAACGCCATGCACACGAACACGAACAGATACACCAGACCGCTGCCCGCGTCCCGCGAGATCACATAGTACAGCGCGAACATGAACAGCACGTGCGCCGTCGGCTGCACGACGTTGACAAAGCGCTTGAGGTCGCGCTCCTCGCGCAGCCAGACCAGCTGGCGCGCGAGCAGGATGATGAACGTGATCTTGACGATCTCCGCCGGCTGGACGTAGAAGGGGAAGTTTTCCAGCACGCCGACGCCGAGCTTCCGGCCAAGGTCGTTCACGCCCAGCCACGCGCGGTTGCCGTTGCGCGTCATGCCGAATGGCGTGAGCAGCAATAGAATCAGCCCCGCGTTAAAGCCGAACAGCCACTTCCATTTCTTGCTCAGCTCCACCACGTCCAGCGAGGAGAGCACAAAGTAGAAGAACGTGCCCAGCGCATAGCCCACGCCCTGCACGAACACATAGCGCAGCGTACCGTGGTAGACCGTGTGCGTCGCGCTGAGGATGAGCAGCATGCCGTACAGCGTCGCCAGCGAGCACAGACCGTATAAAACCAGATCCGCCTGCCGGATCATATCGCCCAGCAGCCCCGAACCGCGACGGTGCATCCCACACATCCCCTTTCCTGTTTTTTCGCATTTCTATGGCAGTATAACACGAAACGCGCGCCCTGTAAACCGAACTTTTTATGAAGATGGTATCACGAAAAAGAATTGTCAAAACTCCGTGGGCGTGTTATACTGTAAATTTAGAATGGGCGGATAGGGGGCATTGACATGCTGTATGTTTCCACAAGCGTCGCCGACACCGAAGCGTTCGGCGAAAGGCTTGCCCGACAGCTGCGCCCCGGCGACGTCGTGGCGTTCACCGGCTCGCTCGGCATGGGCAAGACGGCGCTCACCCGCGGCATGGCGCGCGGCCTCGGCTGCGGCGGCCGCGTCACCAGCCCCACGTTCACCATTGTCAACGAATACGAGGGCGCGACGCCGCTGTTCCACTTTGACCTCTACCGCCTCTCCTGCGCCGACGAGCTGTTCGACATCGGCTGGGACGACTACCTCGCGCGCGGCGGCGTCTGCGCCGTGGAGTGGAGCGAGCGCGCCGCCGACGCCCTGCCGGCGCACGCCGTCACCGTGGACATTGCCCGCGGCGGCAGTGAGGACGAGCGCGTCATCACGGTCACGGGATTGGAGGGAATGCCTTGAGGATCCTCGCATTGGAGACCTCCGCCAAAAGCGTTTCCGCCGCCGTCGCGGAGGATGGCGCGATTCTCGCGTACAGCTTCCAGAACACCGGCCTGACGCACAGCCGCACGCTGCTGCCCATGGTCGACCGGATGCTGGAAAACGCGGAGCTTCCGCTTCCGTCGGTCGATGCGTTTGCCGTCGCCGCCGGCCCCGGCTCGTTCACGGGGCTGCGCATCGGCGTCAGCGCGCTCAAGGGACTCGCGTGGGCGGCGGACAAGCCCTGCGCCGGCGTCTCGACGCTGCTGGCGATGGCGCACAACTATCGCCGGATCGCGCCGGACGACACGCTGCTCGTCTGTGCGATGGACGCGCGGCGCTCACAGGTCTACAACGCACTCTTCACGCTGCGCGGCGGTGAACTGGTTCGCCTGTGCGACGACCGTGCCGTCGGGCTGGACGAGCTGGCGGGCGACCTGAGAAACGACCCGCGTCAAAAAATCGTCCTCGGGGACGGGGCTGGCCTTGCCCACGGGTATCTGACGCAAAACGGCGTCGCCTGCGCCCTCGCGCCGGAGACGCTGCGGTGGCAGAACGCGGCGGGCGTCGCCCTCGCGGCGCAGCAGGCGTTCGCGCGGGGCGAGGCGGTCACCGCGCAGGAGCTCGCCATCAGCTATCTGCGTGTGTCGCAGGCGGAGCGCGAGCGGAACGCGCGGCTTGAGCGGGAACAATTGCAAAACAATTTAAAATAGAAATCAGGAGGAGCTTATCATGCTGTACCAGAACGACGACCATGTCTATGTGATGGACCATCCCCTCGTTGCCCACAAGCTGACGATCATGCGTGACAAGGACACCAGCGTCAAGGACTTCCGCGAGCTCGTATCCGAAATCGGTATGCTGATTACCTATGAGGCGACGCGCGACCTGCCGCTGACGACCACGACGGTCGAGACGCCGCTGTGCACGGCCGAGATGCCGACGCTGGCAGGCAAGAAGATTGCCGTCGTCCCCATCCTGCGCGCCGGTCTCGGTCTGGTGGACGGCGTGCTCCGCCTGATCCCCTCCGCGCGTGTCGCGCACATCGGCATGTACCGCGACGAGGAGACGCTTGAGCCGCACGTCTACTTCTGCAAGACGCCCCACGACATTGCCGAGCGCGACATCATGATCGTCGACCCGATGCTCGCCACCGGCGGCAGCGCGGACGCCGCGATTGCCGAGATGAAGAAGCGCGGCTGCAAGCACATCAAGCTGATGGTGCTCGTCGCTGCGCCGGAGGGCATCAAGTGCATCCGCAGCAAGCACCCCGACGTCAACATCTACTGCGGCGCGGTGGACGACCACCTCAACGACCGCGGCTATATCGTCCCCGGCCTCGGCGACGCGGGAGACCGTATATTCGGGACGAAGTAAACTTCATTCCAAATATCGATACTGATCGCCGTTTCGCTCGCCGCTTCGCGGCAACCGCGAAACAATGACCCTAGCCGCTTTGCGGCAAGGTCATTGCAATTGATCGCCATTTTTCTCGCCGCTTCGCGGCAACCGAAAAATGTGGCTGTGCAATTCCGCGCCGCGGAATCGCACCTATCCCCTTTCGTCAGCAATTTGGCGTTTTCGCCTTTGCGTATAACAACATCAACAATCATTGAGAGGAAGTAACAAACCGACATGAGTGCATCCAGAGAAAAGAAAGCCCGTCAGGAGCGCGGCGCCGATTATCTGTCCCCCAAGCAGCAAAAGGCGCTGGAGGAGCAGAAGGCCAACCGCCGCGTCACGACCATCTTCACCGTCTGCGCGGTACTGTTCGTGCTGTTCGTCGCCGGGATCGCGGTGTGGAACTCGAACGTCATCCAGCGCAGCGCCGAGGCCGTGCGCGTCAACGGCAAGGCCTACACCGCCGCCGACATGGCATACTACTATTACAGCGGCCGTTCCAACCTGCTGAGCAACGCCACCTCCTACGGCATCGACACGAGCAAGTCGCTGCGCGAGCAGTCGTATTCCGATACGCAGACATGGTATGACTATCTGGTCGAATCGGCGCTCAATACCCTTACGAATACCGCGCTGACCGCGCAGGCTGCGCAGGACGCCGGTTTCAGCGGCAGCGACGAGGTCGAAAGCACCGTGAAGGAGACCCTCTCCACGTTGGAGTCCTCCGCCGCGAACTCCGGCTACTCGACCACGCAGTACCTCAAGGCGATCTACGGCCCGCTGATGACCAAGGGCGTCTTTGAGCGCAACCTCCGCCTGATCGCGCTTGCCGAGGCTTACACCAACTCCGGCTCCGATCCCGCGAACTACACCGCGGACGAGCTGAACGCAGCCTACGACGCCGATCCGAACGCCTATTCCACGGTGGATTACGAGGCGATCGTGTTCGGCTCCTCCAGCTTCGCCTCCGACGCCGAGGAAACGACGGAGAACACCGAAAACACCGAGTCGGACGACGGCTCCGCCGCCGCGCTCGCCGCCGCGCAGGATGCCCTTGCGCGCTACAAGGCCGGCGAGAAGCTCGACGCGCTCGCCGACGAGCTGAACGGCACGTATATGGACAGCTCCACGCAGTACGGCTCCGGCAACGATATGATGGACTGGCTGTTTGACGACGCGCGCAAGAGCGGCGACGCCGATGTGGTGGACTACACCTACTACGGCATGTCCATGGGCTCCATGGTCCTCGTGTTCCACAGCAAGGAGCGCGCCGATTTCCACACCGTCAGCGTGCGCCACATCCTCGTCGACGATGAGGCGAAGGCGAACGACATCCTCGCGCAGTTCAACGCCGGGGACAAGAGCGAGGATTCCTTCGCCGCGCTGGCGCAGGCGAACTCCACCGACAACGCCGACGACGGCGGCCTCTACACCGGCGTCTATCCGGGCCAGATGGTCGAGACCTTCAACGACTGGTGCTTCGACGCAAGCCGCCAGACCGGCGACACCGGCATCGTCCAGACCGATTACGGTTATCACGTCATGTACTTTGTCGCCCACAGCGACTTTGCCTACTGGCAGGAGCTCGTCGCGAGCAAGCTCACCAGCGACCGCATCAGCGCGATCACCGAGAACGCGCAGAGCGAGCTTCTCTCCGGCATGAAGTATATCGAAACCTGATGCTGACCGGAACGCTTGTCAACGCGCTGGGCATCCTCGCCGGGACTGCCGTCGGGCTGCTGCTGGGCCGGCTGATCCCGGAGCGGCTGTCCGACGCGGTCACCAAGGCGGTCGCGCTGTGCGTGCTCTACATCGGCGTGAGCGGGACGCTCGCCGATGAAAACACGCTGGTCATGATCGTCTCCATGGTGCTTGGCACCATTGTCGGCGAGCTGCTGCGGCTGGACGACGGCCTGCAGGCGCTGGGCGGGCGTATCGAAGCCGCGCTTGCGAAGCGCGGCGTCAAGGGACGCATCTCCGAGGGCTTCGTCGCCGCGTCGCTGCTGTTCTGCGTCGGTGCGATGGCGATCGTCGGGGCGCTGGAATCCGGCCTGACCGGCGATCACGCGACGCTCTACGCCAAAACGATGCTCGACACGGTGTCCTCCGCGGTCTACGCCTCGACGATGGGCTTCGGCGTCGCGCTCTCCGCGATCCCGGTGCTCCTGTACCAGGGCGCGATCACGCTGGGCGCGTCGCTGCTCTCGCCGGTGCTGACCGGGACGGTCATCAACGAGATGAAGGCGGTCGGCTCGCTATTGATCGTGGCGCTGTCCCTCAACATGCTGGGGCTGACGCGGATCAAGGTGATGAACTCCGTGCCCGCGGTGTTCTTCCCCATCCTGCTCTGCCGCCTGATGTAAACAACCGAATCGCTGCGGCGTCTCTCCGTTTTGGATGGAGAGGCGCCGTTTTCTTTGTCGGTTTCGCACAAACGAAAGCAAATCCGCGTCCCGATTTTAAGCGAATCGGATTGACTTCATGTTCGCTTTCTGCTAAAATATCAGTGTAAACGCTAATATATAAGTGAGCCACTTCTCCCAGAAACGCTGACGAATATTTGAGCCACCAAAAATAAGCCTG